>NZ_JBIVTU010000068.1:0-1003 GCF_044756845.1 Streptomyces sp. NPDC091416 | reverse complement strand
CCCGACGCCTGAGGGCCACCCCCCACCCACGACCAGGGATCCTTCCCCAACCTCAACTACGAAACGGACAAGAGCTCACGTTCCGCACTCTCAGGGCCTTCGGAGGGAAGATTCAGCGTGTTGTCGTCCGCCCGGATGTAGGGGGAGCGGCGCTGGAACGCCTCGTATCTTCCCACCATGTAAGTGGCGGCTTGTTCCTGAGTGGGCAGCGTGGGCTGTGCAGGAGGCGGCCAGGGCCGAGATGAGATGTCGCGTAGGGCCAGGGCGGCTGTTTCCATGGGGTGGGCGCTGCTGTTCACTGCTTGCTCGTGTGCTGCGCGGCAGGCGTGAAGCAGCTTTAGCTCCACCCGCTGGAACTGCAGGGGGTCGAAGATGGCCAACGCCTTGCCTGCTGTGTAGGGGGGTGCTAGGCCGTGTGTCGAAAGTGGATCTTGTCCTGTGGATGATCACGGTTCATGGGTCGGGGAGATCTCACGGACGAGCAGTGGGCGGTGCTGGAGCCGCTGTTGCCGAAGGGTGCCAGGGCGGGGCGGCCGCCGGTCTGGCCTCGGCGGCAGCTGATCGACGGCATACGGTTTCGGGTCCGGACCGGCGTTCCGTGGCGGGACGTGCCCGCCGCGTACGGGCCGTGGGGCCGAATCTACGACCTGTTCCGCCGGTGGCAGCGGAACGGCACCTGGCATCGGATTTTCACCCGGCTCCAGTCCCTGGCCGATGCGGAAGGTGCGATCACGTGGGACCTGAGCGTCGACTCCACGGTGTGCCGCGCTCATCAGCATGCTGCCGGGGCCCGGAAGCAGGGCGACCTGCAGAAGGAGCCGCCGGGCGGCGTGTTCACCGAGCCTGGTGATCATGGACTGGGACGCTCCCGCGGCGGGTTCACCACCAAGCTGCACCTGGCCGTCGAGCAGGGCCAGAAGCCCATGTCGATCGTGGTGACCGCCGGGCAACGCGGGGACTCGCCGCAGTTCGAACCCGTACTGGAGAAGGTCCGCGTGCCCCG
>NZ_JBIVTU010000067.1:0-1126 GCF_044756845.1 Streptomyces sp. NPDC091416 | reverse complement strand
TTAGTGAGCGTTTCGTTCTCCGATGTCTGTTTCATTTGGTCTAGGTGTCGCGCCAGTTGAGGGTGGTCTCGTGGGTGAGGCGGCGGGTCATGAGGTTGATGGCGGCCAGTTGGATCATGGCGGCTGATCGGTGGGGGTGGGTTTCGTAGTCGCGGGCGAGGCGGCGGTGGTGCATGAGCCAGCCGAGGGTGCGTTCGATGACCCATCGGCGTGGCTGGACGTGGAAGCCTCTGGTGGTGGGGTCGCGTTGGACGATCTCGAGGTCGATGCCGTGTCGGGCTGCGTGTTCGACGGCTTTGGTCTTGTAGCCGTTGTCGGCCCAGGCTTTGCTGATCGTCGGGTGGAGTGCGGCGACCTTGGTCATGAGCTGGGTGCCGGCCGCGGAGTCGTGGACGCTCGCGGCGGTGACGGCGACGGCCAGGAGGAGGCCGAGGGTGTCGGTGACGATGTGCCGTTTGCGTCCGATGATCTTCTTGGCCGGGTCGATGCCTTGGCTGGTCAGGGGGACGGTGGCGGAGGTCTTGATGCTCTGGCTGTCGATGAGGCAGGCGCTGGGCTGGCTCGCGCGGCCTTCGGCCTTGCGGACCTTGCCGCGGAGGATGTTGGTGAGCTGGTCGAAGATGCCGTCGGTTTCCCAGCGGGCGAAGTAGCCGTAGACGGTCTGGTGGGGTGGGAAGTCGTGGGGGAGGTAGCGCCAGGGTATGCCGGTGCGGTCGACGTAGAGGATGGCGTTCATCAGGGTGCGTAGGTCGTGGGTGGGCTTGCGGATGCCGGCGCGGTTTTGGCGCCAGGCTTCCAGGGTGGGGCGGATGAGTTCCCAGCGGGCGTCGGACAGGTCGCTGGGGTAGGACTGTGAGGGCTGCATGATGCCTGGGTACGCGGCGGCAGCCGACCTGGGCAGGGCGTGCGGCGAGGCATCCGGGGCACCAGGGCGCGAGTTCGCAGACCTGCATGAACCAGGTTGCTTCTGAATGAGACGGGATCTCTCATCAGAAACCCGGCGCATTACTGGCCCACGGATTGCCGTATAAGCCACTTCCCTGGCGAATCACCGCTCAGGGGACTTCGCTTGACCGCTCAGAATCGCAGCCAAACACCTGATATGCGAACCAAACGCTCACTTAGA
>NZ_JBIVTU010000066.1:0-1180 GCF_044756845.1 Streptomyces sp. NPDC091416 | reverse complement strand
AGCCGGCACTCATTGGGCTCCGACACCTGCCGGGCATGATCGGCATCATGACCGCCACGCTCGCGTGCGCGTCGAGCGGCAACTGGGCCAACCTCAAAGCACTTGTCGTCGATCCGTCGGTCAGGGACAGGAACAGGCAGAAGCAGGCCCCCATCATCGACGTAACGGATCCGCACAAGGCGTTCGACGGCACCACGGACTGGGTCCCCAACGCTCTGGCACGCTCCGCTGTCACGGAGAGAGACCTCCACGACTCGTTGAAGGACTTCACTGAGCGCCGCGACGGCAAGTACCACACTCCGGTTGCCGAGTGGGTACATCACATCCTTCGCCCGATCTTCGCGGACCAGTGGCCCGACGATGACACGTATAGCGCGGAGTTCGACCGGGCTGAAGTGGTGCTCGGGGTGATCGCACAGGACGTGACGAATGTGCGCACGGCCGCAAACCCGGAGGGACCATCGTGGAGCCGCTCCCACTGGTACGGGCGGTCGACCTGGCGGGCCGACAGTCACGGCAATGCAGCGGCCGACCTGGCACACGATTTCGAGAATCAGGGTGCCCAGTGGGGCCCTCTCAAGGGTGGATTGTTCGGCGACGAGGTGAGCCGTGCCCGCGCCGCAGTCGAGGCCTACCAGAAGTCCTTCAATGAGCTCGCGGGGCGCCGGATGTTCTAGAGGACATTGGCAAGGACGGATGAGCGCCCTGCCTGAGAGTCCCGCCACCACTGGTGCGCGCTCAGTACAGACGGATCTCCGCAGTGGGGCGCGGCATAGGAACTCCCTCTGGGTGGAGTTGAGTTCCTTGGCCGAGAGGTGGGCTTCTGAGGGTGTGCCGCAGGCGGTGGTGTGCGGGACAAAGGTGGTAGTACACCACCTGATTTTCCGTTCCGTCCCGGTACGCCGTGGAGGTTAGAGTGACGGCTACGCGCAGTGTGGGGGGGCCACGTGTGCAAGGCACGCTGGGGGTGATGAGCATGGGTCTGCGGCCAACACACCTCGGCTACGCCTACCAGGACCTGCTCACCGCGCTGCGCCTGGTAGACCTGGCGGTGGGGCGCGCAAAGTCTGTGCTGGTCGACACTAAGAGTGCGGAACGTGAGCTCTTGTCCGTTTCGTAGTTGAGGTTGGGGAAGGATCCCTGGTCGTGGGTGGGGGGTGGCCCTCAGGCGTCGGGGCAG
>NZ_JBIVTU010000065.1:0-1266 GCF_044756845.1 Streptomyces sp. NPDC091416 | reverse complement strand
CCGGGTGGCCGCTTGTACGCGTGCGCCCCGTGCCGGGAGCAGCGCGGCCTCGCCCCATACGGCGCGCAGCGGTGACCACCGCCCCATCCCGGCCGGACGCGTCCGCCCCGGCGTGCCGGATCGGGGAACACCGCATGTGCCCGGGCCCGCATGTGGTGCGCCGGCCGGGCGCCCCGGCGTGGGAACGCCCGGTGGAGACCTACCGGTGCGGCTGCATGTGCCATCGCCGCTGACCGCCGACACCAGAGGGCCCCGCACGCGACTGCGTGCGGGGCCCTTGGCCGTACCGGCCCCGGCCCCCTCTACCCGCCTTACCGTGCAGGTCAGGAGCCGCTACCACCCCCGTGACCGGGGTAGTGGGCCCCCGCTACTTTCGCGGCCCTGTGGCAGGCACCGATGGCCTCGGTAGCGGGGGCTCTGTGATGGCCTGGGTCAGGGGAGCCCCCTCTACCCGAGGAGGAATTCGAGGGGGGCGGCGCCCTCGATGTCGCGGCGCTGGTACCCGGCGGCGTTGGTGCCGCTGATCTTGACCTGCTTGCTGGTCCGCTTCACGCCGGCCGCTTCGAGTTCGGCGGCCAGGCGCTCGGCGCTGAAGTCGCCGTACACGTCCTCGTCGAGGTTCACGAGCCCGGCGAGCAGGTCGACGGTGAACATGCGCGGGCTGTGCCGCATCACGTCCAGCACGTCGGTGAGGATGGGCGGGATCTTCAGCCCGGCGGCGTCGGCCGCGGCGGTGACGTCCCCGGCCGCGTCCCCGGTGAGCTGCCCGGCCGCCTCGCGCAGGGCACGCCCCTTGGTGCAGAGCTTCGCGAAGCCGGGCCCGTCGAGGTAGTCGGCCCGGACGGTGACGTACGAGGCGGGCCCGGTCACGAGAACACCGACGCCCTTGTGTTCCTCGGACAGCACTGACGCGTCGGCACCCTGGGCGGCCTTGCCCTTGCCCAGCACCATGTCCGACGACGTTCGGTCCACGACCTGTGTCGAGTACCGCAGTGTGATGATCTCCCGCAGCTTCGCCGGGACGGACTCGGCGTCGGGCCGCTGGGACGCGAAGTTGGAGACGAACCCGGCGGCCGGACCGCGCCGCGCGATGCGGCACAGGTCGTTGATGACCTGCTCGCGGTCCTCGCGCTCCATCGCGGTGAAGTACTCCTGTAGCTCGTCGATCGTCACGAAGATGACCGGCAGGTTGTACCGGGCTACCAGGTCCGGGGTCAGCTTGCCCTCGGGGCACAGCGAGGTGGGCAGGTCCCGCAGGATCGCGAA
>NZ_JBIVTU010000064.1:0-1298 GCF_044756845.1 Streptomyces sp. NPDC091416 | reverse complement strand
GACAGCTCCGCCACCGTCCGGCACTCGAACACATCACGCGGACTCACCTCGACACCCCGCGCCCGCGCCCGCGTCACCACCTGGATCGACCGGATGCTGTCCCCGCCCACAGCGAAGAAGTCATCGTCCAGGCCCACCCGTTCCAGACCCAGCACCTCCGCGAACACCTCAGCCAGCACCACCTCATCCGGCGACCGCGGCTCCCGGTACTCGCTGCCCGCGAACTCCGGCTCGGGAAGCGCGGAACGGTCCAGCTTGCCGCTGAGTCCCAGGGGAAGCCGGTCCAGCAGGACGAACGCGGACGGCACCAGGAACTCCGGCAGCCGCTCCGCGACGAAACGCCGCAACTCGGCGAGGTCCGGACCGGATTCCAGCGACTCGGGCACGACGTAGGCGACGAGCCGGCGGGAACCGGCGGTGTCGAGGACCACGGCGGCGGCCTGCCTCACAGCAGGGTGGGCGCCCAGCACGGCCTCGACCTCGGCCGGCTCGACGCGGAATCCGCGGATCTTCACCTGGTCGTCCTCACGGCCGACGCACTCCAGTTCACCGGAGGACGTCCAGCGGGCCAGGTCGCCGGTGCGGTACATGCGGTCGCCCGCCGGTCCCCACGGGTCCGCGACGAACCGCTCGGCGGTCAGCCCCGGACGGCCGAAGTACCCACGACCGATCGCACCGCCCACATACAGCTCACCCGTCACTCCCATCGGAACAGGCTGAAGACCCGGCCCCAGCACATAGGTCCGCATGTTCCCCAGCGGAGTACCGATCGGTGCGCTGTTCGTGCGGTCCCACGTCTCGCCTGCGGGGAGCCCGAACGCGGTCGCGTAGAAACTCTCGCTCTGGCCGTAGCCGTTGAGGATGCGGGTGCCGGGCATGGCGGCACGCACCCTGGCCAGGAACGGCGCGGACAGCACCTCGCCGGCGAAGACCAGCGCGTCGACGGTGGTCCGGCCTGCGATGTCGTCCAGGATCTCGGCGAAGACCGAGGGCACGGAGCTGATCACTCCGCCGGTCCAGTTGTCCCGCTCGGCGAGCTCCAGCACGTCGCGGACCACCTCGACGGTGGCGCCCGTGGCGAGGGCCGTGAAGATCTCGAAGACCGACACGTCGAAGTTGACCGAGGTTCCCGCCAGCATCCGTGACCCGGGAAGGATTCCCACCCGCTCCACGAGCTGGGCCACGCCGTTCACCGCGCCGCGGTGCGTGATGGTCACGCCCTTGGGGGTACCGGTGGAACCGGAGGTGTACATCACGTACGCCACATTCTCCGGCCGCAACGGAGCCACACGCTCCGC
>NZ_JBIVTU010000063.1:0-1310 GCF_044756845.1 Streptomyces sp. NPDC091416 | reverse complement strand
CTAGTACTGCAACGGTCTTTGTTCTGATGTGTGGGCAGTTTCTGGTGGTGTGTGGCCGCGTCGTTTGTAGTGGCTGATCCGGGCTTGGAACTGTCGTCGGCGGCGCCAGTGTGACCAGTGCAGGACATGGTCGATGAGGTTGGTGCGAGGCCGGGTCAGGCGGGTGGTCAGTCGCCGGATTTCGGGGAGGGTCAGGGCGATGAGCTGGGAGGATCCGTTTCTGCTTTCTCGGTGTCGAGTGCGCGGGCCCTCAGGACGGTCAGGCAGGCGTGGGCGGCCATGGCGAGGGTGATGTGGCGGTGCCAGCCGGGGTAGCGGCGGACCTGGTAATCGTCCAGGCCGCATTCCTGCTTCGCGGTCTGGAAGCATTCCTCAACGGCCCACCGGCTGCCGGCGACGCGGATCAGCTCATCGAGTGTGGTCTCGGCGGGGCAGTAGGCGATGTAGTAGGAGATCTCCTTCGGTCGACTGACGCTGCGACGGGCGATGACCCAGTGCCGTCGGTCTTCGCGGTGCCAGGGCCGGACCTCGACCCTGGCCCAGTCGTAGACGCGTGGCCCGTGAGCACCGTTGCCGCAGGAACGGCGCTTCCACTTCTGCCGAGACAGGCCGGGAAACAGATCGTGCACCGGATGGTCCATGGCCCAACGGGTGACGACCGTGTCGTGACGGGTGGTGGCCATGACGTGGAAGACATCGGCCCGCTCGAGCTCGGTCCGCCAGCCCTTGGAGAAGCCGTAGGCGGCGTCCGCGGTCACCCACCGAAACGGGATCTTCTCGGCAATCGCCCGGCGGACCATCGCTTTGGCGATCACGACTTTCGTCTCGAAGGCGACATCGTCGCCGACGCCGGCGGCCTGGCAGCGTTCGCGGTCGTCGGTCCACGACGTGGGCAGATACAGGCGGCGGTCGATCAAGGTGCGGCCGCGTTCTCCGGCATACGCGAGGAAAACACCGACCTGACAATTTTCTGTCCGCCCCGCGGTGCCCGAATACTGGCGTTGGACGCCGGCCGAGCGGACGCCCTTCTTCAAGAATCCGGTGTCGTCCACGATCAGCACCGCGTCCGGGTCGCCGAGATGCTCCACGACGTAATCGCGCACGTCGTCCAGGACCTCATCGGCGTCCCAGTCGCACCGGTTCAGCAGCCGGTGCATCCGATCAGGAGCCGCGTGACCGGCCTCCTCCGCCAGCGTCCAACCATTCTTCCGCTCCAACGGAGCGATCAGCCCCTGCATGTAAGCCAGCGCCGACTCCCGCGGCTCCGACCGAGCGAATCGGTGCACGAACCGCTCATGCAACTCGCCCAG
>NZ_JBIVTU010000062.1:0-1322 GCF_044756845.1 Streptomyces sp. NPDC091416 | reverse complement strand
CTAGGGCGTGTATCGGAAGTGGCTTGAGAGGCTGCTGGTTCGTTAGTCCCGCGACGGGGCGGCGAGCCAGCGGTCATCCTGGAACTCGGCTGGGACTTCGTCCTCCCACGGATCGATCCCACGGCGTTCCAACTCGTCGAACCATCGGTCCCGCTGTGATTCGGGGAGGCGTCGTCCACACCAGGGGCAGAAGTCGATAGTGATGCTCGATGTGCCGCCGTCGTGGATGATCAGCCCGTACTCCTGGAACTTGGCGCTGAACGTGATCAACGCGTCCGGACAGGCAAAGGGATCGTTGTGCTGGTCGCAGGGCACGTTCACCCGGCGGCTCATCGCCTCGCAGCAGTGACTGGTCATGATCTCGGTTTCTCGTTCATCGACACTATGCCCCGAAGTAGATCACGGTCTGTGATGATCGCTCGGTGGCACGTGGAGATCTGACGGATACGCAGTGGACCCGGCTGGAGCCGTTGTTGCCCGTGGGCAAGAAGCCGGGGCGTCCGCCGATATGGACCAGGCGGCAGCTGATCGACGGCATACGTTTCCGCACCCGCACCGGCGTCCCGTGGCGGGATATGCCGGAGCAGTATGGGCCCTGGGCGCGGGTGTACGACCTGTTCCGCCGCTGGCAGCGGGACGGCACTTGGCAGCGGATCTTCAGCGAGCTGCAGGCCCAGGCCGACGCCAGGGAGCTCATCACCTGGGACCTTAACATCGACTCCACTGTGTGCCGGGCCCACCAGCATGCTGCCGGGGCGAGGAAAAGGGGGATCTGCAGGTCGAGCCGCCCGGCGGCGTCGCCGTCGAGCCGGACGATCACGGTCTGGGACGCTCGCGCGGCGGCCTGACCACTAAGGTGCACCTGGCCGTCGAGCAGGGCCAGAAGCCCATGTCCATCGTGATAACGGCCGGACAGCGTGGAGACTCCCCGCAGTTCGAACCCGTCTTGAAGAAGGTCCGTGTCGCCCGCCTGGGTGCCGGCCGCCCCCGCACCCGGCCCGACCGGGTCCGTGCCGACAAGGCGTACGCGTCCCGCAAGAACCGCGCCTACCTACGCCGACGCGGTATCCGCTGCACCATCCCGGACAAGGCCGACCAAGCCCGCAACCGCAAGAAACTCGGCTCTCGCGGCGGTCGGCCGCCCAAGTTCGACGCGGAGGACTATAAGGCTCGGCACTCGGTCGAGTGCGGCATCAATCGCCTCAAGCGCCACAGGGCCGTAGCCACGAGATACGACAAACTCGCGGTCCGCTACGAGGCGACCGTCCTCGTGGCGGCCATCAACGAGTGGCTGTGACCAGCACATTCGATACACGCCCTAG
>NZ_JBIVTU010000061.1:0-1408 GCF_044756845.1 Streptomyces sp. NPDC091416 | reverse complement strand
ATCCTGGTCGACTGGAACGGGGCCACCGGCCCCTACCCCGACACCGCGACCATCCACTCCCTCATCGAGGACCGCGTCACCACCGACCCGGACGCCATCGCCGTCACCCACGGCAACGAACAGTGGACCTACACACAAATCAACACCCGCGCCAACCAACTCGCCCACCACCTCCGCACAACCGGCATCACCCCCGACACACCCATCGCAGTCTGCCTCGACCGCTCCCCCGACCTCATCGCCACCCTCCTCGGCATCATGAAAGCCGGCGCCGCCTTCGTCCCCCTCGACCCCGAATACCCCACCGACCGCATCACCTACATGACCCAAGACGCCCAAGCACCCCTCATCATCACCAGCACACACCACACACACCGCCTGCCCCAAAACACCCCCCACCTCCTCACCGACACCCACTGGCCCCAAGGCCCCACCAACAACCCCACACCACTGGCCTCACCCGACAACCTCGCCTACATCATCTACACCTCAGGCTCCACCGGCCGCCCCAAAGGCGTCGCCCTCGAACACCGCGGCGTCGTCAACTACCTCCACTGGTGCAACCAGAACTACCCCACCAACAACCCCGGCGGCATCGGAACCATCCTCTACTCCTCCGTCACCTTCGACCTCACCATCACCGCCCTCTTCCTCCCCCTCATCCAAGGCACCCAACTCGCCATCCCCACAACCCAACCCGGCCAGAGCGCATTCGACGCCGCAATCGACCTCATCCTCACCAACACCCCCATCAGCTTCCTCAAAGCCACCCCCTCCCACCTCGAAATCCTCGCCGCCCACCTCACCACCCACCACGCCACCCACCACATCACCACCCTCGTCGCCGGCGGCGAAAACCTCACCCCCACCCTCGTCACCCAACTCCTCAACACCAGCACCACCCACACCACCATCAGCAACGAATACGGCGCCACCGAAGGCTCCGTCGCCAACGTCATGAGCCTCACCACCACACCCGACCCCAACGGACACACCACCACCCTCGGCCAACCCATCACCAACACCACCACCTACGTCCTGGACCACCACAACCAACCCGCCCCCATCGGCATCCCCGGACACGCCCTCCTCGGCGGCATCTGCCTCGCCCGCAACTACCACAACCGACCCGACCTCACCACCCAACGCTTCACCCCCAACCCCCTCCACACCCCCACCGACCCCCGCACCTACCACACCGGCGACCTCGTCACCTGGCGCCCCGACGGCACCCTCGAATTCATCGGCCGCATCGACAACCAAATCAAACTCCGCGGCTACCGCATCGAACTCGGCGAAATCGAAAACGCCCTCCACACCCACCCCCACATCCACACCACCACCATCACCCTCCGCGAAGACACCCCCGGCAACAAACAACTCACCGCCTACATCACCCACACACCAG
>NZ_JBIVTU010000060.1:0-1411 GCF_044756845.1 Streptomyces sp. NPDC091416 | reverse complement strand
GCCGGATACCGGGCCTCCCACCCCTCGATCTCCCCCTGCGACACCTCCACCAACGGCACATCCGACGGAGTCAGACCACCCCCACCCGAACCCCCCACGAACCCCGCAAGACCCGACAACGCCTCCGACCACAAACCAGCCAGCTCCTCCACCTCACCCCGGCCCAACACCCCCCGCGGGAACGAGAACACCGCCTCCAAACACGGACCCCCCACCCCATCCGCAACAAACGCACCAATCTCCAACACCGACAACGCCGGCATATCCGCATCGAACTCCGACTCGATCTCATCCACACCCATCACCTGGGACCACCCCAGACCACGCAACTCCTCCGGCATATCCGCCACCGAAAAACGCCCCAGATAATTGAACCCGATCTGCGGCACCCGCAACCCCGCCAGCACACCCCCCGCACCCTCATCCAAATACCTCAACAACCCAAACCCCAGACCCCTGTCCGGAACCCGCAACAACTGCTCCTTCACCGCCTTCACCACACCACCAGCAGCCCCACCCGAAGCAAACACCTCACCCACATCAAACCCCGACACATCCAACCGCACCGGGAACATACTCGTGAACCAACCCACCGTCCGCGACAAATCAGCCCCCTCAACCACCCCCTCCTCACGCCCATGCCCCTCCAACCGCACCAACACATCCGACTGATCCACCCCACGCAACCCACGCCACCGCACCACCGCAACCGCCAACCCCGCCAACAAACCGTCATTCACCCCCGCACGAAAAGCACCAGGCACACCCGACAACAACGCCTCCGTCACCCCCGCACCCACCACCACCCGCACACGCTCCACAGACCCCATCGAATCCACCACCGGATCCAGCCCCCGACACCCCAACAACGCATCCGGACCCGACAACACCCCCTCCCAAAAACCCAACTCCCCCACCCGCGAAACCGAACCAGCCTCCTCCACCAACGCATGAGACCACCGACGCACCGACGTCCCCACCCCCGGCAACACCGCAACCTCACCCACCCGCACCCGCGACCACGCCGCCGCAAGATCAGGCAACAACACCCGCCACGACACCCCATCCACCACCAAATGATGCAACACCAACAACAACCGACCCGCCACCAACGGACCCGCATCAAACCAAACAAACCGCGCCATCACCCCACCAACAGGATCCAAACCCCCCAACGCCGCATCCAACTCCACCGACGCCACACCACGCCAACCCACCGAATCCCACTCACCATCACACACCACACGCCGCACCAAATCCCCCACCCGAACCGAACCCACCACCCCCACCTCAAGCACCCGACCAGCACCCACACCCACCAACCGCGACCGCAACACATCATGCCGATCCACCACCGCCGACAACACCGCCTCCAACCCCCCACCATCAATCCCCACCGGAAGATCGACGA
>NZ_JBIVTU010000059.1:0-1431 GCF_044756845.1 Streptomyces sp. NPDC091416 | reverse complement strand
AGAGTGCGGAACGTGAGCTCTTGTCCGTTTCGTAGTTGAGGTTGGGGAAGGATCCCTGGTCGTGGGTGGGGGGTGGCCCTCAGGCGTCGGGGCAGGCGAACAGGCCGGGTTCGGGTTCGATGAGGATGCCCCGGCTGACCAGGCGTTTCAGTTTGGAGCGAATGCCTTCGGTGTTCTTCGGGAGGATCGGCAGGTCGAGGGCCTGGCAGAGGTCGCGGGCACGCATCGGCCGGCCCGTGTCGGCCAGGGCGGTGAGGATCTGCTGGTAGGCGGGGTGGTCCGGGATGCCGGGGCGGTCCGGCCCGGTGGCGGGTGAGGGCAGTGGGAGAGTGAGGAGGGTCTTGCGGGTGATGCGCAGGTTCTCGCTCTCCGCGTCGAGTTCGCCGAGTTGGCGGGTGAGTTCTTCGATGCGGGCCCGGAACCGCCCGGCCTGGTCGGCCAGTTCGCGCTCGCGGGTCTCGATGTGTTCCAGGATGGCTTTGACCTGTGGGTTCTCGCTCACGCGGTCCTCCAGGAGACGATGGTGCGGCCAGTGAGGCGGCGGCTCATGACAGAGGTCATCGCCCACAGAACGCGGGAGCGGGAGGAGGCGGGCCGGTGTTCGTAATCGCGTACGAGACGGCGGTAGAACATCAGGATCCCGTTCGTCTGCTCCACGATCCACCGCTTGGCCTGCGGGACGAAGCCCTTGTCGTCCGGGTTGCGCTCGACGATCTCGACGTCGATGCCCACGTTCTTGCCGTGATCGACGACCTTCTTCTTGAAGCCCTGGTCGACCAGGGCCTTCTTCACCGTGTCGCACTGCTCGGCGACACCGTCCAGCAGGGCGATGCCGGCCGTGTTCTCGTGTGCGGAGGCGGGCAGGACGACGCAGTCGATGACGAGGCCCAATACGTCCACGGCCAGGCATCTCTTCCTGCCTGGCACCCTTTTCGCGGCATCCTTGCCGGTCGTCGTGGCGGGGACGCCGACGGCGGCGTGGATGCTCTGCGTGTCCAGGACCACCAGACTCGGGTCGGCTAATCGCTTCCGCTTCTCCCGCAGCTGCCAGCGCAACAGGTCATGAATGTCCTGGTCGGTGCCCTCGTCGCGCCAGAGGTAGAAGTAGTACTTCACCGCTCCGGGCGGAGGCATGTCGTGCGGCAGGAACTCCCACTGACACCCCGTGCGGTTCTGGTAGAGGATCGCGTTCACGATCTCCCGCATCGCGTACTTGCCCTGATGCCCGCTGACCGACGGATGCCGGACCTTCCACGCCGTGATCACGGGTTCGACAAGCTCCCACTGCTCGTCGGTGAGATCGCTCGGGTACGGCTTGCGCATGCTCATGCCACAACCCAAGCGAACCCCGAACGCCTGACCGGCGACGATGCCCCAACGTCACACCATCGAGCGATGACAAGACCGGCGGAACGCCACATCCCGCACTCT
>NZ_JBIVTU010000058.1:0-1559 GCF_044756845.1 Streptomyces sp. NPDC091416 | reverse complement strand
ACAAACACCGAACGCACACTCGCCTCCATATGGGGCGACATCCTCGGCATCGACACCATCGGCATCCACGACAACTTCTTCGAGCTCGGCGGGCATTCACTGCTGGCCACGCAGGTGACGTCCCGGCTGCGTCGGCAGCTCGGCATCGACGTCCCGGTCCGCATCATCTTCACCTCGCCCACCCCGGCCACCCTGGCAGCGGCCATGCGCGAGCTGACGGCGACGGCCGATGAGGCTCCGCTCGTCCCGGTGGACCGTACCGACGCTTCGCTGCCGTTGTCATTCGCCCAGCAACGTCTGTGGTTCCTGGACCAGTTGACGCCCGGCAGCGCCGAGTACCTGGTGCCCTTCGCCCTGCGCATACGGGGCGAGCTGGATGCGGACGCCCTGGGTACGGCGTTCACCGGCCTGGTGGCACGGCACGAGATCCTGCGGACCCGGTTCGTCACCGACGACTCCGGACGCCCCTCGCAGGTGGTGGACGCGCCGTGGTCGGTCACTCCGGTGGTGCACCACGTCCGGGCCGACGCCACTCCCGGAGACGGGGCACGAGCCGCGCAGGAGGTCATGGAAGCGGAGGCGCGGCGCCCGTTCGAACTGGACGGAGGACGGCTGCTGCGCGTGGACCTGGTCCCTGTCGCGGAGGACGACCAGTACCTGCTGGTCACGTTGCACCACATCGTCTCGGACGGGTGGTCCTCCGGCATCCTGGCGCGGGAACTGCGTGAGCTGTACACGGCGGCGCTGGCCGATCGCGAGGCGAATCTCCCGGACCTCGCGGTGCAGTACGCGGACTACGCCGTCTGGCAGCGGGAACAGCTCACCGGCGACTTCCTGGAATCGCAGTTGACTTACTGGCGCGAGCGCTTGACCGGTCTACCGGTGCTGGAACTGCCCACGCAGCACGGTCGCCTTGCCGAGCGCGAGGACGCCGCAGGCGACACCGTGTACTTCGCGCTGCCGGCCGAGGTCGCGGATCAGTTGCGGGCGTCGTCGGGACGGCAGGGAGCGAGCCTCTTCATGACGCTGCTTTCGCTGTTCCAGATCGTGCTGGCCCGCTACGGGCGCCAGGACGACATCGCGGTGGGGACGCCCATAGCAGGCCGCAACCGCGCCGAGACCGAAGACCTGATCGGCTTCTTCGTCAACACGCTGGTGATGCGGACGGACCTGTCCGGGGACCCCACGTTCACCGAGCTGATCGACCGGGTGAAGGACACGGCTCTGGGCGCGTACGACCACCAGGACCTGCCCTTCGAGCGGCTCGTCGACGAACTTGCGCCGAACCGCGACCTGTCGCGCAATCCGCTCTTCCAGACCATGTTCGTCTTCCAGAACACTCCGGACGGGGATGCGTGGAGTCTGCCCGGCCTCGAGGTCGAGCAGGTCGGGGTGGGCGGCCAGGACGCGAAGTTCGACCTCCAGCTGACGGCGGCCGAGTCGGGCGGCGAGGTGCTGGCAGCGCTGGAGTACCGGACGGATCTGTTCGAGCGGGCGGCGATCGAGCGGATGGCCGGTCACCTCGGGACACTTGCCGCCTCCGTCGCGGCCACCCCCGA
>NZ_JBIVTU010000057.1:0-1572 GCF_044756845.1 Streptomyces sp. NPDC091416 | reverse complement strand
CACCAACCGCGACCGCAACACATCATGCCGATCCACCACCGCCGACAACACCGCCTCCAACCCCCCACCATCAATCCCCACCGGAAGATCGACGAGAGAGGTCATCGAGAAGGCACGGGTGTCACCCGGCATGTCCATGAGCCACTGGGCGGCCGGCATCAGCGGCATCGTTCCCTGACCGCCGCCCTCCAGCTCGGCCAGGACCACGGACGTCCCCGTCTCCCGGGCACGCCCCGACAGCTCCGCCACCGTCCGGCACTCGAACACATCACGCGGACTCACCTCGACACCCCGCGCCCGCGCCCGCGTCACCACCTGGATCGACCGGATACTGTCCCCGCCCACAGCGAAGAAGTCATCATCCAGACCCACCCGCTCCAGACCCAGCACCTCCGCGAACACCTCAGCCAGCACCACCTCACCCGGAGACCGCGGCTCCCGGTACTCACTGCCCGCGAACTCCGGCTCGGGAAGCGCCTTCCGGTCGACCTTTCCGTTGAGGTCCAGAGGAAGCCGGTCCAGCAGGACGAACGCGGACGGCACCAGGAACTCCGGCAGCCGCTCCGCGGCGAAACGCCGCAGCTCGGCGAGGTCGATCTGCGCATGGATGTCGACGTCACCCCCGCCGTCGCGGCCGGCTGCCGCCGCCCCGGCCGGGACGACGTAACCGACGAGCTGCTTGTCGCCCAGCGCCGGGACGTCACGGACGAGAAGGACGGCCTGCTCCACGCCCGGGTGCTCGGCCAGGACGGCCTCGACCTCACCCGGCTCGATGCGGAATCCGCGGATCTTCATCTGCGAGTCGATGCGGCCGATGTACTCGAGCTGGAGGTCGGCGTTCCAGCGGACGAGGTCGCCGGTGCGGTACATGCGGTCGCCCGCCGGTCCCCACGGATCCGCGACGAACCGCTCGGCGGTCAGCCCCGGACGGCCGAAGTACCCACGACCGATCGCACCCCCCACATACAACTCACCCGTCACACCCACCGGAACAGGCTGAAGACCCGGCCCCAGCACATAGGTCCGCATATTCCCCAGCGGAGTACCGATCGGTACGTTGCCCGCGCCTGTCCAGCCGTCCGGAAGAGCGTAGGTCGTGGCGTAGAAGTCCTCGGTCTGCCCGTACGCCTGCATCAGACGGGCACCGGGAATCGCCGTGCGGACCTTCTCCAGCAGCGAGGCGGACAGTGCGTCGCCGCCCAGGACCACCGTGGCGACGTCCATCTTTCCCGCCACCTGGTCGAGCACCCGCTCGAAGACCGAGGGAACGGCCTGGAGCGTTCCGCCGCTCCATGAACCACGCTCGGCAAGCTCCAGCACGTCCCGCACGATCTCCACTCCCGCACCCCGGGTGAGGGAGCTGAAGATCTCGAACACCGACACGTCGAAGTTGATCGACGTGGCGCCGAGGACCATGGTGCCGGGCTGAATGTCGAAGGACTCGGCCAGGCGGGTCACGCCGTTGACGAGGTTCGCATGCGTGATGGTCACGCCCTTGGGGGTACCGGTGGAACCGGAGGTGTACATCACGTACGCCACATTCTCCGGCCGCAACGGAGCCACACGCTCCGC
>NZ_JBIVTU010000056.1:0-1572 GCF_044756845.1 Streptomyces sp. NPDC091416 | reverse complement strand
TACGGGTCGTCGTCGGCGACCCACATGCTGACGCGGCCGGCGTTGCCGCCCTTGGCCGCGCGGACGCGGGACATGATGACCTGGATCTCATCGACGCCGAGTTCCTGCGCGATGACCTCCCGCTTGGCGAGGACGTCCGAGGCGGTCTTGCCGCCGCCCCGGGGGAGGTCGAAGATCACCGCCCAGCCGCGGCCGTCACGAACCGGGCCCATCGTGCACGACACCCGCGGCGGGTCCTCGTCTCCCCGGCCGCTTTTCAGGAGGCCAGCGGCGCGCAGGGCGTCGTTGAGCTGCTGCGCGGACATGTCGACGCGCAGCGGCGGGGCGCCCTGGTCGAGGAACTGGGCGTCGCGGCCCCTGCCGAGGTAGGCCAGCGGGGTGACGACTGCGGCGGCGACACCGGTCTGCACGAGCGGGTCGGCCAGGGCGATACCGATGGTGGCTGCGGCGACTGCGACGGCCGCGCTACCGAACCGCCACCGCCTGGTGCGGGTGCGGATGCCGTGGGCGAGCTGGAGTCGGGCGGCCAGCTCGATGTCCTCGGGGCGGGCCTTGGACTGGGCCTTGAGGGCCCGGACCACGGCGGTGTGGTCCTGCGCGGACAGGGTCGGCCACAGCCCGACGGTGGCCCGGAAGAAGCCGCGGGCGGCCAGCAGCACGGTCCGCACGAGGTACTTCGGGGTGCGGACCCCGTGGTAGCGGGCGTGCCACCACGACAGCCGCACGAACGCCGCCGTGTTGGCGCGGATCGAGGCTGCCGACCTCGCCCACGCGGGCAGCACGGGGGCGTCGGGCACGGTCAGCCAGTCGGCGAGGGGGTTGTCCGGGCGGTCAACGGCCTCGACAACGTCGACGGCCGCGGGTTCGGCCGGCGCGGGGGCGGGCGTCTCGGTGCCGAGGGCGTCCGGGGGGATGGGGTGCAGCTTGGTCAGGGTGTGCCCGTTGGTGGGGTGGGCGATGGTCTCCGACATGATGGTCTCTCCTGCTGCTCGCATGGGCGGTTCAGGGGCACGGGGCGGCCGAACTTCCTTGGCTGGGGTGCGGCCGCCCCGTGGCGTGTTCAGGAGCTCTCGGCCCGGTTCACGGCCCGCTCGGAGCGGCGCAGCTGCTGCTCGGCGTCGCGGACCTTCTGCCGGGCGGCGGCCCTGTCCTGCCGGGACGCGGTGCGCATCGCGGCCTTGGCGGTGGCGACCGTCTGCCGGTCCGTCTCCCGCACCGCGTACAGGGCGTTCAGCTCCCGCTGCCCGCGCTCGGCCGCGGACTGGTCGATGCGCTCGATACGCCGCTCCAACGCCGGGTCGACGCAGTCGGCGAGCGCCTGGCGGAAGCCCTTACGGAACAGCTTCGCGCGCTGCCGCTTCTCAGCCGGGGTGTAGCTGTACATGGCGGTGTCCTCTCAGGAGTTGTCGGCGAGCAGGGCGGCGGCCTTCGCGATGTCGGCGTAGACCGTGGCCAGGCCGCCCAGTGCGGCGATGAGCGGGGCGTTGTGCTCGGTGTTGTGGGTGCTGCCGTCCGCGTAACTGGCGGCCTTGTCGGCGTAGTGCACGGCCCGGGTCAAGGCTCGGGCGGCGG
>NZ_JBIVTU010000055.1:0-1774 GCF_044756845.1 Streptomyces sp. NPDC091416 | reverse complement strand
CCGCCGACCCCCTACTTGGTGGCCGAACGGCAGCTGCGGCACGTCGGCAAGGACTGCCTCGTCGCCTTCGACGGCAACCTCTACTCCGTGCCGGCCCGCCGGGTTCGGGCTCGCCAGCTGGTCGAGATCCGGGCCACGAAATCCCAGGTCATGCTGCATGCCACACTCGCCGATGCTCAAGGCAGCACTCTTCTGGCCGCCCATCCCCGGGCGATCGGCCGCGGTGCCCGTGTCGTCGACGAGACGCACTGGGACGGCCTGCCCACCGGCAAGGGACGCCGGACCACCACCGGCGACATCCCGGTCCAGCCCCGTCAAGAACGGCCGCGGGGCGAGGAGACCGGCCCGTTGCAGGCACTGCTGAACCGGGCCGCGGCCACCCGGATCGAGGTCGGACGCCGACCATTGTCGGTCTACGACGAGCTGACCGGCACCCGTCCCTTCACCACCCATCGAGCGACGAAGGAAACGTCTTGAGCGAGCTGACCGGCAACCGCATCCGCACCACGGCCGGCAAGCTCGGCCTGCCCCACCTTGCGGAAACCATCAACGAGTTCACCCACCGGGCCGACGAGGCGAAAATGGGCTACCTCGACTTCCTCGACCTGGTCCTCTCCGAAGAACTGGCCGTCCGCGACGACCGCCGCTTCCGCCAGGGCCTGCGGCTCTCCCGGCTCCCGCACCACAAGACGCTCGATGAATACGACTTCTCGTTCCAGCCCGACCTCGACCCGCGCAAGGTCAAGGACCTCGCCACCCTTTCGTTCGTCGAGGCGAAGGCGAACGCCGCTCTCCTGGGACCGCCGGGGGTGGGCAAGACACATATCGCTGTCTCTCTGGCGGTCGCGGCCTGCCGGGCCGGCTACTCGGTCTACTTCACCAGCCTCGACGACATGGTCCGCAACCTCAAAGCCGCCGAAGCAGCAGGCCGCCTCGCCAACAAGCTCGGCACCTACCTCCGGCCGGGCGTCCTCGTCGTCGACGAGGTGGGCTACGAGATCCTCGAACGCGGAGAAGCGAACCTGGTCTTCCAGGTCATCTCAAAGCGGTATGAAAAGGGCTCGATCATCCTGACCTCGAACAAGACCTTCAGCGAATGGGGACAGGTGTTCGGTGACGAGGTCCTCGCCACCGCCATCCTCGACCGGCTCCTCCACCACTGCGACGTGATCTCCATCAACGGCCCCAGCTACCGGCTCAAGAACCGGCTCAAGGCCATCGAGCGGGACACAGACGTAGCCTAGTAAGCCATTGCACAGACGTGGCCGGGAGCTTGGTCAGTCGTCTTCGAGTCGCTGGAAGACCGCAGTGAACTCGTCGGTCTCGATCAGCCCGGCGATCACGTGGGTCATGCTGTCGATGCCACGATCCCTGACGATCAGGCCGTCCGAGGCCCAGAAGTAGCGGCCGCCGAGAGCCTCGCCGCTTCCTGCCCACGTCTCCATCAAGCGTTCGACCTCTGCGACCGTGAACACTGTCGCGCTCCAACGGGAGCCGTCCTTCAGGCCCACGAAGACATCGACATTGCACACCGAGTCCAGGTCCTCGTCCGGGCTGGGCAGGAACGATGCCTCGAAGGCGTCCGTGCGAACCCGGTACCACGGCTCGTCCCAGCCTCGTTCGACCAATCCGGGCGATGCGCTACGACTCATCGAGCGAGTGTCTCTGGCTGGCCTGACGATCTCAACCAGGTTCCTCAGCTGTGTTGCTTTCCGCGACGCAGCTGGGGACGTTCATCCGTACACGGCTGGGGAGCAAAGGTCGTACGCCGACA
>NZ_JBIVTU010000054.1:0-1784 GCF_044756845.1 Streptomyces sp. NPDC091416 | reverse complement strand
AAACAGCAGAGTGCCGAGCAGCAGGTCTCACCGCACCAGCAATTGTCCCCTTTCATCCGTACGAGGCTGGGGACGTTCACGTGTACGCCGACAACGGGTCTCTCATTCAGGGCGAAGAGCCCCCCGGGGCCGGCTATCTCCATGCGGCCGCAACCGACTCGGCAGGGCGGGTATGGGCCGTGGGCGGCGCGGCCGGCGCCGAGAACGGCATGTCCCCATCCGCGTACGCGGGCATCCGCCGCTGAACCGAACCGGCTGAACGACACCCGCCTTGTCGGACGTGATGGCTCTGTTCACGTCGGGGTACTCGTGAACAGAGCCAGACGTGAGCTTCTCCGGCGGATCGAGCGGAGGAGCTCACGTCCGACGCGGGTCAGGTCGTGCTCGGTCGGCTTGGTCTTCGCGATCCTCTTGACCTCCCGGCGCTCGGGCAGCGTGAACGTCCTCGAAAGGCCGCCTGTGTACTTCGGATACAGCGAGTCGAAGCCGTCGGCCTTGCGGATCACATTTCTCACCCGGTCGTCGCTGGTGAACGTCACCTCGGCGATCTTCCCCACCGGCACACCCCCCGCGGGCAGGAGCACCATCTGGGCCCGCCGCCAGGTCACCACCGATCCGCTGCCCCTGCGGATGGTCCGCCACAGTCAGCGGCCCTCGCCGTCATCGACCTCGCGCACCCGCGCCCGCACCCGTTCGGTCATCCACATACAGTGACCTGCGCGGACGCCCCTGCCCTGCACCCGAGGGCACCGGTCCCCCGCGTGTCAGGAGACCGTTTGACCTGGAGCGCACTCCAGGTTCTACGGTTCTTGCATGACCAGCGTCAGCCCCCTCCCGAACGACGAGCAGACCCTCACGATCGCCGAGGTCTCCGAACAGACCGGTCTGTCACACGACACACTGCGCTACTACGAGAAGGCCAGCCTGATCGAGCGGGTCGGCCGCAATTCCGGCAATCAGCGCCGCTACGCGACCGCCGACCTGGCCTGGCTGGCCTTCCTGCTGCGGCTGCGGGAGACCGGCATGTCGATCGCCGACATGCAGCACTTCGCCCAGCTGCGCGGAGCCGGCGACGCCACCATCGCCGACCGCCTCACCATGCTGCGCACGCACCGCGGAGCTCTGGCCGACCACATGCGCAGTCTGCGCCGCAACGCCGAAGCCCTGGACACCAAGATCAAGCACTACGAACAGCTGCTCACCGAGCAGCCAGGAACGGACCTGAAATGACCACTGAATCCACCAGCCCTCGCACGCGCCAGGACCGTTTCGAGCACGGAATGAAGGTCCTCACCCGGGTCGACGGCGAGGGCGGCCAGAAGGTCATCGACTCGCTGGCCGACATCTCTCCCGAACTCGGCCACCAGGTCGTCGCCTGGGCCTTCGGCGACATCTACGACCGGCCCGGACTGGCCGACCGTGACCGGCAGCTCGTCACTCTCGGCATGCTCACCGCCCTGGGCGGCTGCGAGCCCCAGCTTGAGGTCCACATCAACGCCGCCCTCAACGTCGGCCTCACCACCGAAGAAATAGTCGAGGCTCTCCTGCACTCCGCGGTCTACTGCGGCATGCCCAGAGCCCTCAACGCCACCTTCGTCGCCAAGAAGGTCTTCGCGGAGCGCGACCTCCTCCCGCCCACGGGGCAGTAGAACCCCAGCCCCACCGGGGCACACGTTGCCCGATGCGGCGCTAGTACTGCAACGGTCTTTGTTCTGATGTGTGGGCAGTTTCTGGTGGTGTGTGGCCGCGTCGTTTGTAGTGGCTGATCCGGGCTTGGAACTGTC
>NZ_JBIVTU010000053.1:0-2087 GCF_044756845.1 Streptomyces sp. NPDC091416 | reverse complement strand
GGACCCTGTGGGAGAGTAGGACGCCGCCGAACTCCTTTTGATAGTTAAGCCCCGTGCCCTTGTGGCACGGGGCTTTTCTGCGTTCACGACCCGTTGCCGCGGGCCGCGATCTTCCGGCTGGGCCGATATCCGCTTCGTGCCGTGTGAGTAGCGGCCTACTGTGGCCCGGTGACGACTCAGATGATCATTCTCAACGGTGGCTCCAGTTCAGGGAAGTCCGGGATTGTCCGGTGTCTGCAAGACGTACTGCCCGTTCCTTGGCTGGCGTTCGGATGTGACTCGTTCGTCGACGCTCTTCCCGCGAGGATGCAGACGGCGGACGAGGGGATCGTGGTCGGAGCGGATGGTGCAGTCAGCGTCGGTGCTGAGTTCCGGACGTTGGAGGCGGCCTGGATGAGTGGCACAGCGGCGATGGTGCGTGCAGGCGCGAGGGTGGTCATTGATGACGTCTTCCTCGGCGGAGCCGCGTCCCAGCAGCGGTGGCAGAGGGTGCTGGACGGACTGACGGTGTTGTGGGTCGGCGTCCGGTGTGAGGCCACGGTCGCCGCAGGCCGTGAGGTCGCACGAGGCGATCGCACTCAGGGGATGGCCGCGCAGCAGGCGACAGCTGTTCACCGGGGGGTTTTCTACGACCTGGAGGTGGACACGACGCATACCGAGTCCCTGGTGTGCGCGCGAACCATTGCCGCCCGCCTCGGCTGAATGCAGGATCGGTGCCGGCGCATGCCGGTCGGTGTGTCGCCGCTGGATGTAGCTCTTCTGCCGTGAGACGCCTGAGTTCTGTGACCGCTGCCTGTCAGGCCGACATGGTGGCAACGGCTTCCGGGTGTGTGCTGGGGCGTCGCTCGCCGGATGTGCTGCATCTTCACGACCAGCTCGACGCAGAGGTCCTGATCACGAGCAGCTTCGCCAACGGTCGACTGGGCATGCTCCTATTCCCTTCCGACCCGGAGAGCTGGTCCCTGGCTCTGGATCTCCTTGCTGCAGGTCAGGACATCTGCTGGAGGGGCGACGGCCACAGCCCTGAGATCAGAATCCAGCCGCACAACGAAGAGCACGGGATTCCCGCTGTCCATGTGGAGGGTCCGGGCAGTTCGTGCGTCTCCGTGTTCCTTCCCATGAACCTTGAAAAGGGTTGGATGGACGAGCAGCGAAGGCTCCTTGGACGGGTGCTGAAGGAGTGGCCGAGCGAGGTCCAGCAGTCCTCACCGGATGTCTATGAGTGGCGGCGCTGAACTGCTTCCGGGCGTCGCCGGCAGATGAGTGCGCATCCGAGAGCGAGGGAAGCTTTGCGGATGTCGTCGCGGATCTCCCAGCCGCTCCACAGGCGGCGGAACCAGCGGAGGTGGGCGAACGCGCGCTCCACGAACCAGCGTTGGGTGCCGAGCCCGGAGCCGGTGCTCGGTGCCCCGGCGGGCGATCAGCGGTTTCACGCCGAGGCCCCAGACCAGACGGCGGTCCTTGTCGTGGTCGTAGCCGCAGTCACCCAGCACCGCGTCCGGGCGGCGCCGGGGCCTGCCGCGCTTGCCCTGCACGGGAGGCACAGCCTGGAGGAGTGGGATCAGCTGGGTGACGTCGTTGCGGTTGCCGGCGGTCAGGGTGGCGGCGAGCGGGATGCCGGGCCGACGTTCAACCTCGGGCAACAGCGGCTCGATCACCGCCCACAACTCGTCGTCAACTTCCCACGGCTTCGGCCGAGCGACCCCACACCCTCGAATCCACGCTCCCGGAGTGATCCAACCGCCTCGGAGATCATTTCGGCAGGAGTTCTCAGCCGAGTACCGGCGGCCCTGCCTCGATGCGTCGCAGCCCCGGAGCCAGGCAATCCACATCGGGGCTGGGATCCAGCTGCCTTTCGTCCCACCAGGTGGCACCCGCGTCGTGCAGCGGGCCGATCACGTCTCTGGCCTTGGCGGGGTCTGCCGGAGAGGCGCCGCCGACCACGAGGTCGAAGGGGCGCTGGGTGTCGCTTTCTCGATGACCGCGTACACAGGTGTCGGCGTACGACCTTTGCTCCCCAGCCGTGTACGGATGAACGTCCCCAGCTGCGTCGCGGAAAGCAACACAGCTGAGGAACCTGGTTGAGA
>NZ_JBIVTU010000052.1:0-3040 GCF_044756845.1 Streptomyces sp. NPDC091416 | reverse complement strand
AGGGAGTGGATGGTCGCGGTGTCGGGGTAGGGGCCGGTGGCCCCGTTCCAGTCGACCAGGATCTCCTGCCGCTCCCGCACCGTCAGCATGTTCAGCTCCGCGATGCGCGCCGCGGGAGCCGCCACGACGGACTCCAGCAAGGTGCGCAGGTGACCGGCCATCCGCTCGATCGCCGCCGCGTCGAACTTGCTCCGGTCATAGACGAATCGGAACTCCAGGGCATTGCCCGACGATGCGACCAGGGTGAGCGGATAACCGGTGCGCTCCACGCAGTTGACCAGGCGGCGGGTCAGTCCCTCGGGAAAGTCCGACGGCTTCTGAACCACCGGATAGTTCTCGAAGACCAGGATGGACCGGAACAGCGGCTCCCCGCGGGCGATGCTGCTGTGCCTCTGAACATCGACCAGGTGGCAGTACTCCCACTGCCGCATCTCCAACTGCTCGTCCTGGAGGTCCCGCAGCCAGCTCGCGACTCCCATCTCACCCGTGAGCCGGCCGCGCACCGGCAGCGTGTTGATGAACAGCCCCATCATCGAGTCCACACTCGGCAGGTCGATCGAGCGGCCCGAGATGGTCGACCCGAACAGAACCTCGTCGCGGCGGCTGTAGCGGGAGAGCAGAATCGACCACAGCCCCTGCACCAGGGTGTTCATTGTGATCCGCTGGGACCGGGCGTAGTCACGGGCCTGCGCGAACAGGGCGGAGGAGGCGATCACTTCGAACTCCCCAACCCCCGTCTCCCCGGTGTCCCGGTCCACGTGCAGGTCGGTCGGCTCGGTGACCCCCGCCAGATACTTCGTCCAGAAATCGGCCGAGGCATCGCCCTGCTGGGCGCTGAGCCACTCGATGTAGCGGCGGTACGGAACGGGTTCCGGCAGGGCTGCGGTTGTGCCGTCGAGCAGGGCGCGGTAGAGGGCGAACAACTCCTTCTGGAGGATCTGAACGCTCCACCCGTCCAACAGGATGTGGTGGAACGACCAGACGACAAAGCGTCGTTCCTCTGCCGTCCGCAGCACGGTCACTCGGACCAGCGGCGCCCGCGACAGGTCGAACCCGCGCTCCCAGTCCTCCGCCAGGAAGGCGTCCAGTCGCTGTTCATGGTCGGGCAGGCCGCGCAGGTCCCGAATCGCGAAGGGCACGGGGGCCTGGCGCTGCACCACCTGCACCGGTTCCGACACACCCTCCCAGACGAACGCGCTCCGCAGGATCGAGTGCCGATCGACGAGCTGCTGCCACGCCTGTCCGAACCGTGCGTCGTCGAAGGGGCCTTCGACCTCTTCCGTCATCTGCACCATGTACGGGCGCGTGTCGGACGTGTCCTCCAGCGAGTGGTACAGCATCCCGAACTGCAGGGGCGAGAGCCCGTAGACGTCTTCCACGTTGTGCGTGCTCATATCGAGAACCTCTTCAGGATCGCGGCCATGTCGGTGTCACCGATGTCGGTGAGGGGAACGCCGGGCGTGGCCCGGCGGGAGTCGGCGGCGCCTTCGGCGCTGCCTGCGATCAGTGCTCGCAGGTGGCCGATCACTCCCGCGGCCAGCCGCTCGACGGTCTGCCGGTCGTGCAGCGACGTCGAGTAGCCGACGTACACCCCGAACGTGTCGCCCTCGACGGCCGCGGTCACGTCGAGGACGTTCCAGCGCATGCCGTCGGGACTGATCGAGTGGCCCTTGGGCTCGTTCGCGGGGGCGTACCGGCCGATGCCGGGGAGGTCCCGGCTGAACTGCCCCAGGTAGTTGAAGTTGACCTCCGGGACCGGCTGCCGGCCCAGGACGGACGCTACGTCGGGCGCCCCCAGATGACGCAGGATGCCGTAGCCGACGCCCTTGTTCGGGATCCGCTCCAGCTGTTCCTTGACGGAGTCGAGCGACGCAACCGGACCGGCGCCGGGCGCCAGCCGTAGCGCGACGGGGAACACGGACGTGAACCAGCCGACGGTACGCGACAGGTCGACGTCGGGAAACAGATCCTCGCGGCCGTGCCCCTCCAGACCGATCAAGGTCTCGTCGTCGCCGGTCCAGTCCCGCAGCGCCTGCGCGAGGGCGGTGAGCAGCGCGTCGTTGATCTGCGTGCTGAAGACGCGAGGTACGTCCCTCAGCAGCGCGCGTGTCTCGTCGGGTGTGAGGGTCACCGCGACGGTGGACCCGGAGCCGAGATCGTTGTGCCCGTCCCGGTCACGCGGAACCTGCCCGCCGGGCTTCGCCTCCGCCCAGTAGGCGAACTCGGCGCGTGCCGGCTCCGACTCCGCGAACGCGTGCAGCCGTTCCGCCCAGGCCCGGAAGGAGGTCGTCTTCGCCGGCAGCCGCGGTGCCTTGCCGGCGGCGCGCTGCTCGTAGCAACTGCCCAGGTCCTCCAGGAGGATCCGCCAGGACACACCGTCGACGACCAGGTGGTGTACGGCGATCAGCAACCGCTGGCCCCGCGTCGCCCCCAGCTCCAGCAGGGCGCACCGGATCAGAGGGCCCTTCGCCAGGTCGAGGCCTCGCTGGGTCTCCTCCGCGATCCCGAGCGACACCGAGTTCAGGGCGTCGGCGGCGATGTCGGACAGGTCGTGGACGTCGAGGATGCCTGTGTCCACCGGCTCGTCCAGGAACTGGCGCCAGCCGTCCTCGCCGCTCTCGCACCGCAGGCGCAGAGCGTCGTGGTGTTCGACCACGTCGGTCAGCGCCAGACGCAGGACATCGGGGTCCAAGGCGTCGGTGACCAGTAGCTCGGCCTGGTTGAAGTGGTCGAACGCAGGTAGTTCCTTCTCGAAGAACCAGTGCTGGATCGGCGTCAGAGGTACGTCGCCCACCACGCGTCCCTGCTCCGCGTCGACCAGCGTGGTCGCGCCGGCGTGGACCGCGATCTCGGCGATCGTCTGATGCTTGAAGATCATGCGTGGTGTGAGGTGCAGGCCGAACTTCTTCGCCCTGGCGATCATCTGGATGCTGATGATCGAGTCGCCGCCGAGCTCGAAGAAGTTGTCGTGGATGCCGATGGTGTCGATGCCGAGGATGTCGCCCCATATGGAGGCGAGTGTGCGTTCGGTGTTTGTGCG
>NZ_JBIVTU010000051.1:0-3714 GCF_044756845.1 Streptomyces sp. NPDC091416 | reverse complement strand
CTGCCCACGCCCTGACCTCACCGAGTTCCCCACCCATATTCGGATCAACGACTGCCCTGGCCACCAGTCACACCAAACGCCGTTGCAGTACTAGGGCGCGTATCGAGTCGTGATCAATGTGACTTTTTGAGTCCGCGCCGAGGTGTCCGCCAGCGTGGGAGACGGGCACGTCACGTCATGGGCATGGCCGGAACGTAGAGCAGCGCGGGTGCTTCTCGGGGTGCCGTTGTTGGGTCGAGTCGGAGCCCGCAGTGGCGCGCCCTCATCTCGGCTGTGGGGAAAGTGCGTTGACGTTCTTCGGACGGTGGTCGATCATCGCTGCTTATGCTTCAAAGTGAGATTTGGGATGACCAGGCCGCTCAGAGCTATGACACCCCTGGGACTGGCATGTTCGCATCGGAGGTGTTGGGGCCGACGGTGGACCGCCTGGCGGAGCTCACCGGGGGTGGGAGGGCGCTGGAGTTCGCCATCGGGACCGGGCGGGTGGCACTGCCGCTCGCGGAGCGCGGCGTCCCGGTCAGTGGCATCGAGCTGTCGAAGCCGATGGTCGATCAGCTCCGTACCCAAGCGGACGAGGCGGCCATTCCGGTCGTCGTCGGCGACATGGCCGCTGCGCGAGTCCCGGGCGAGTTCCAGCTCGTCTACCTCGTCTACAACGGCATCTCGGTCCTGCTCACGCAGGCTGAGCAGGTTGCCTGTTTCCGAAATGCCGCACGCCACCTCGCGCCGGGTGGGCGGTTCGTCATCGAGCTGTGGGTCCCCGAGCTTCGCAAGTTGCCGCCAGGTCAGCAGGGCGTGGTCTTCGGGTCGGCGCCGGGCTATATCGGGCTCGACACCTACGATGTTCTGCGCCAGCAGGTCGTCTCGCACCACTTCGGGTTCGACGCCGAAGGTGGCCGTGAGGCCAGCCTGTTTCGCAGCCCACACCGATACATCTGGCCGGCTGAACTCGACCTGATGGCCGAGCTGGCCGGAATGACGCTGGAGTCCAGGCACGCAGACTGGACGGGAGCGGAATTCACCGCGGAGTCGCGCTCCCACGTCTCCGTCTACAGGACGGCCGGCCCGCTCTGACCGGGCAAGTCTCCGACGCCAGCGAGTCGTGACTGTCAGGTCACCCGCGTGTATCGAGCTGCACACTCACTGGGTGGTACGGGTGAGGTCTTTGATCCAGATCATTGAAGCGCGCAGGTGCAGGCCGGCGAGGTAGCTGCCGGGTGTCTTGTCATACCGGGTTGCGATGCCCCGCCAGGCTTTGAGCTTGTTGATCAGGCGTTCGATGGTGTTCCTCTCTTTGTAGAGGTCGGCATCGTGGCCGACGGGTCGACCGCCTCTGGAGCCCCTCTTCTTACGGTTGGCTGCTTGGTCCCTCTTCTCCGGAATGACCGCCTTGATGCCGCGTTGCCGCAGGTGGGCCCGGTTGCCGCGCGACGAGTAGGCCCTGTCCCCGGCGACCGCGTCCGGCCGGGTCAGGGGGCGGCCGAGGGGCACGCGGACCCTTATCTTCCCCAACACGGGGATGAACTGCGGGCTGTCCGCGGCCTGCCCCTCGGTCAGGACGAAAGCCAGCGGGCGACACTTGCGGTCGGCAGCGAGGTGGACCTTGCTGGTCTGCCCACCCCTGGAGCGTCCCAGGAGGGCGGCCTTGAGCCGGAGCTTGCGCCGCCACCGGATCCGCCGTCGCTCCTTCCGCTCAGGATCGATTTCGACTGCCTGCCCGTTTTGTTCTTCGAGGCCGCCCCCTTTGACCGGGCCTTCTCCTCCTGGGTGGCAACCTCCTCCAGTGCGGTGAGGACGTCCTCGTCCAGGTGCATCCCGGCAGCGTCGTGGTGAGCCCGCGCAGTGGTGGAGTCGATGCTGACCAGCGACAGGTCCACCTCGCCCCGCTTCGCTGCTTCGGCGATCAGCCCCTCCAACAGGGCCTCGAAAACTCCCGCGTCCCGCCACTGGCGGAAGCGGTTGGAGACGGTCGACCAGGCACCGAACTCCTGCGGCATTTCACGCCACTGCCCGCCCGTCTTGAATCGCCAGATCACGCCCTCGAACTGCTGCCGCAGTCGCTCGGGATACGGACCGTACTCACCGACCGGCAGATACGGCCCGATGAACTCCCACTCATCATCGGTCAGTTGCACTCGCGTCACGCAAGACGATCTACCTGATCACGCCTCGCAGCGAGGCCGGATCCCGCAGATTGATCATGACTCGATACGCGCCCTAGTCCATCGGTGCGGTGAAGATGAGCCGGGTTTCCGTGGTGCGGTATCCGGCGCGGGTGAACGCCGCTGCCATCGGCTGGTTGCCGAGGTCGGTCGTGGCGGTGATGCGTTCGGCACCGTCCGCGGCCTGGAAGCGGGTCATGGCCGCGAGGATCTCGGACACGTAGCCGCGACCGCGCAGTTCGGGGACGACGCCGAGATAGCCGACGTTGCGGTTGTACGGGGTGGCCGACGGGATCGCGAGGCCGGCCAGGGCGCCGTCCGGGGTGTGCGCGAGTCGCCACCATTCCCGCTTGCCGGGCCGGTCGAGGTAGAACTGCAGGCTCTCGCGTGCGGTGGCCTCACGGCCATTGGCCGCCTCGCCCTCCAGGGTGTGGGCGTCGAGTGTGCCCTCCGCCACGCGCAGCATCGCGGCGAGGAAGACGTCGTCGTCGGGTTCCGGGGAGAACACCAGTCGCTCGGGTTCGGCGGGCAGCGGCACTTCGGGTGTCCACTCGAACTGCAGGCGCTCCACCTCGACGGTCAGCCCGGCCCTGCGGGCGGCTTCCTGGCGCCAGGCCACGGCGGTGACGTGTTCAGGATCGTCCCGCCATGCGCCGGGCAGGCGCATGAGGTTGTACAGCGGTGGGGCCTCGGCGCCCGCTTCGCGGAAGGCTTGATGTCCCGCGTCCAGAAGTGCGGCACCCAGTGCGGCTCTTTCGGCAGTGGGGACGTCGTCGGCCATCGCGAGGCAGTCGAGTGCGATCGGATGGGTGCTGTCGCTCTGCCCCCACCACAGGGCACGCGCCAGAACCCGGCCGTCCGGGCTCCATGCGGCCCAGGTCCACTCCGGGCGGTACTGCTGTTGGGCGGCCTCTGCCCGGTAGGCGTCGGCGGACAGGCGCCACACGGGTTCGCGAGAGGTGAGGGCAAGGACTCGATCGAGTTCCGAACCGGGGCCCGAGATGGCGGACAGGCGAGGAGCTTCACTGCTGGGAGAGGTCATCACACGCTTTCAGGCGGGAGGGCAGCGGTTCGCCACGCGCTGACGGGACTATGGATGTGCGAAATGGCGAAGGGCTGTTCGACGTCGCCGGTTATGTGCCATGGCAGACGCGTTACGTTTTCGGCCACGGGTGATCTTGCCAAACGCATACGGGCAGGGCAATGGCGATGGCTCTGTGACGGGCCGTCCAACCGGTGTGGGGGCAGGGCAGTACGCCAGGGCAGGGACCGGCGAGGCCCCAGCAGGGTGGACTTGAGACGTCGGACGCCTCGGCCAACGGTGCTGGGGCCCTTGTTCCCCGGGGCAGCCCGGGACGGTACGGGTGCGGGAAGGAGCGGTCGGCGCCCTGCGTGGCGAAGGGCTGCGTCGCACGTACGAGCAGCTCACCTTCCGTCGTCAGCCAGCGTGTGCGCGACTAGCTTGATCTTTAACCTCAGGGCCCGAACGAGTCCTCGTACTTGATCACTCGGACTGGTAACTGCGGTACATGCGGGCGGCCTTCGGCTGAGC
>NZ_JBIVTU010000050.1:0-4047 GCF_044756845.1 Streptomyces sp. NPDC091416 | reverse complement strand
GCTCAGCCGAAGGCCGCCCGCATGTACCGCAGTTACCAGTCCGAGTGATCAAGTACGAGGACTCGTTCGGGCCCTGAGGTTAAAGATCAAGTTAGTCGTCAGCGAGGCGAGCCGTCGGTGTAGGAAGCGGGCCTCGGATCCGTCATCGGCCACCAGCTGCAGCGCATCCTCGTACGCGGCCCTGGCCTCCTCGGTGCGGCCGACGCGGCGCAGAAAGTCCGCGCGGGCCGCCGGAAGCAGGTGGTAGCTGGCCAACACGTCGGCGTCCAGCGCATCGAGCGCGTCGAGCCCGACCGTGAAGCCGTCGCGGAAGCCCACCGCCACTGCCCGATTGAGCGCGGCCACGGGGGAGGGCTGGGCGGCAAGCAGCGCGTCGTACAGCGGGACGATCGCATGCCAGGGCGTCGCCTGCGCGGACGGCGCGGACGCGTGGCAGGCTGCGATCCGTGCCTGCAGCCGGTAGGGGCCCGGCGGACGGCTGGAGTGTGTCGCGCGGCGCAGTTCGCGGTGTGCCTCGGCGGTCAGCACCGGATTCCAGAGGGACCGGTCCTGCTCCTCCATGGGCACCAGATCACCTGCGGCGTCGAACCGGGTGGCGCGGCGGGCCTGCTGGAACATGATCAGGGCCAGCAGGCCGCGTGCCTCGTCGGCGGACGGCATCAGGTCGACCAGCATCCGCGCAAGGCGCAGCGCCTCGTCCGCAAGGCGGCCTTCGAGCTGTCCGTAGCCGGCATTGAAGACGAGGTAGAGGACGGCGAGCACCCCGTCGGTGCGCTCGGCCAGTAGCTCGTCCGTCGGCACCCGGTACGGGATCGCGGCGTGGCTGATCTTGCGCTTGGTACGCAGCAGCCGCTGGGACATGGCGCTCTCGGAGACCAGGAAGGCGTCGGCGATCTGCGCGGTGGTGAGCCCGGCCACGGTCTTCAAGGTCAGCGCCACCCGGCCGTCAAGCGGCAGCGCCGGATGACAGCAGGCGAAGATCAGGCTCAGCCGGTCGTCGCGGTCCGCATCGATCTGCTCCGCCTCGTCCAGCAGCGCCCGTTCAGCCAGTTTGGCCTGCTCCGTGCGGCGGCGGCGCAGCACGTCGAGCGCCCGGTTGCGGGCCGTAGCGATCAGCCAGGCCGCGGGAGAGCGCGGCAGACCGGCCTCGGGCCAGTGCAGCAGCGCCTTCTCCACCGCGTCCTGCACACAGTCCTCAGCCAGCTCCCAGTCGCCCGTCAAGCGGATGAGTGTCGCGACCATGCCGGCTCGCTCCCCGGCGACGGCCGCGGCCGCGGCCGAAGACGCCGCGGCCGCCGCCGTCACGCGTGCTCGCCCGGCCAGAACGGGCGCAGTTCGAGCTTGCCGCCACTGGCCATCGGGTGCCGCGCCGCTATCGCGATGGCCTCGTCCAGATCCTCGCACTCCAGGATGTCGAAGCCGCAGATCCACTCCTTGGACTCGGTGAACGGGCCGTCAGTGACCAGTACTTGGCCGCGGCTGACTCGTACCGTCGTGGCATCGCTGAGCGGGCGCAGCCGCTCCCCGATGATCCGCTTGCCGCGGCCGTCGACGTCGGCCACCCACTCCTCGATCGTCACCTCGCCGGGCTCGGCCTCGGCCTCGGCGTCCGGATCGGCGACGACGAACATCATGTACCTCATGCGTGGGGTTCCTCCCTGCTCAACAGTGTGGACGACCATACGACGAACGGGCCGGCCTCGGATCCGACACTGCACCGGGCGAATTTCCCAGGTCTCCGCTTCACTGCACCACCCACTGCCGGCCGTCCAGCAACTCACGCGCCGCGTCGAGGTGCCCGGCGTGCACGGACGTCTCGACGAGGACGTGCGCCACGACGGACCGCACATCGGGGAAGTCCATCCCCCAGCCGGCCCAGACGGGGTCCGGCTGCATGGGCGGCGCGTCCAGGTCCGTCGCCGCGAGGATGGCGTCGGCACGTCGGATCTCCTCGCGGTAGTGGGCGAAGACGTCCTCGGCGTTCTCGTCCGCGCCGCCCCGCCAGTCGCCGCCCTTCTCGGTCGGCAGGATGTCCCGCGGCTCGCCGCCCACCACGCAGCGGAACCAGTACCGCTCGTCGGACAGCGTCAGATGTCTGACCAGCGACAAGCAGTTCCAGCCCGACGGCAGCACCGGGCCGCGCAACTGCTCCTCCGTCAGCCCTTCCAAGATCCCCAGCACATGCCCGCGCTGTCCCGCCAGGCGCCCAAGCAGCACCTCGGCTTCCCGCCCCATCCCGGATCTCCTTTTGTCGCAATGATTCGAGCTTCTTTCCCCTACGACGAACGGGACAGCGCGGAATCCGACAGCCGACGGCTCCCTGCCGTCGAAAGGGTGGCAGTCGCGGGCGGTCGGCCGGTCAGGTACCCGCGTGGCACGGCGCTCAGGGTGGGTGCTGCTACTGAGATGGGGTCGACCTCAACACGCTGACTTGACAGGGATGTCGTCACTGATCACGGCCCGGAACCTGTCGAGCTCCAGGACCTGCGTGGCGGGCCAGGTGCCCGCCCACGTTGACTTGCCCGAACCGGCCGCGCCGATCAGGCATACCAACGAGGGCTCGGGGATCGTCGTGTCAACGGGTAGCGCGTTGTCCAGACGGAACGGCTTCATGCGGCTTCTCCCTGCGGGTCAAGAGCACGGGTGGCGTAGTAGGTCTGCAGGCCGGCGTTCTCGGTGATGAGGGCTGCGGCCTCGTGCAGAAGGCACGACATCTCGCCGTCGCGGTCCGGCTCGATCCGCCCGGCAGCTCGCTCTGGCCGGGTTCTCGGCGGTGCGGGATGATGAGACCGGTGCCGCGGTAGCCGCCGTCGGCGATCACGGTGGTGTTGCCGACCGAGCTCTTGGCTCCGGACAGTTCCCACGCCTTGCAGTCGTTGCGGTTGCCGGGCACGGGTCGTCCGACGGAGACGACAAGGCGTGAGTCGGCATCGATGACGACCTGATGGTTGGTGGAGTAGCGGTAGTTCTTGGACTGCTCCGCCACACTGTGGTCCCGTGTCGGCACCAGGGTGCCGTCCACGATCAGCACCGTGTCTCTACGGAAACGGCTCCGCAGCCGCAACGCGAGCAGGGGCCCGAGCTGGCTCACGATCCGGCCCGCGGCCGACTTCGAGATCCCGAACAAGGGAGCCAGCTGCCGCAAGGTCAAGTTCGTTCGCCACTACGCGGCAACCAGCAACACCCGGTCTTCCAGCGGCAGACTCCACGGACGGCCCCTGCGAACGAGGGGCGGGCCTTGGCGCCGCAGCATGGTGATCAGTTTCCCGAACTGCTTCGGGCTCAGCCCGGAGTACGGTGCTATCCATGACGGCTCCGACGCCGTGATCACAGCCCCCACATGGAGATCATCTCAGCCACGGGCCTGGCCTCCCTGCACGGTCCAGACCTACGGGCCCTGGACCTGCCGGCCGAGGTCAGTAGAGCCAGCGGTCCAGGAGCCCTGGCCAGAGAAACCCCTCGTCGCCGCTGAAGGCCGCCGGGTCGATCTCCTTCAGCTCCTCGGCCAGCCGGTGCAGCTCGGCGAAAGCCCGCTCTTCCTCCTCCTCAGAGAAGTACTCCTCGGGACCGTCAGGCTCGCTGAGAAGCTCAGAGGCTGTGACCCGGCTGCCGTAGTGGTGAAGGACGTCGAGCCACACGCCGACACTCGAGTTGGCGAACCATGCCTCCCCGTCCGGCATCAGGGTCGGCTCAGCCTCGCTCTGCATCACAACTCGCTCGATCAGTCGCGGAGCTACCGGGATGCCCACCTCGGCAAGCTGCGCCTTCGGGGAGTCCGGGATCCGCCAGCCGGCCACCACGTCCCGTCCGGCACGCGTGACATGCCCCAGACCGGCCCACTCGGTCAGCTGGTCGTACGTCGCCATCGAACGGTCCTCTTCCGCCGGCTGTGCTCCTGACCCTATCCAGCCGGCCTCAGGTCAGAGCATGGCCGCGTTTGCGGGACAGCCCTTAGCTTGATCTTTAACCTCAGGGCCCGAACGAGTCCTCGTACTTGATCACTCGGACTGGTAACTGCGGTACATGCGGGCGGCCTTCGGCTGAGCA
>NZ_JBIVTU010000049.1:0-4103 GCF_044756845.1 Streptomyces sp. NPDC091416 | reverse complement strand
TCTGGTCCCGTTGCCGGTCGATGTCGCCGCACTGCGTGCCCGTACCGACACCATCCCCGCGCTCCTCCGCGACCTCGCCCCCACCACCAGGCGGCCCGCCGCCCGCGCGGTGGCTGGAGCCGGAGACGGGCAGGAGCTGCTCCGCGGCCTGGCGGGACTCGACGACGACGAGCGCGCCCGCAAGATCCTGGAGATGGTCCGCGGCCGAGTGGCCAAGGTGCTGGGCCACGCGTCGGCCCAGGCCATCGAGGCGGACCGGCCCTTCCAGGAGCTCGGCTTCGATTCGCTCAGCGCAGTCGAACTCCGTAACGAACTGAACCTGACGACCGGGCTCAGGCTTCCCGCGACGCTCGTTTTCGACTACCCGACCTCACGGGCCGTAGCAGGGCACATCGACGGCGAGCTCGACGGGAGCGGGACGCGGGAGACGGAACAGCCTGGCAGCAACCTCGCCGTGCGTGCCCAGGACGACGAGCCGATCGTCATCGTGGGCATGGCGTGCCGCTACCCCGGTGGAGTCACGTCACCCGACGACCTCTGGGAGCTCGTAGCCGAAGGCCGTGACGCGGTTTCCGGATTTCCGCTCGACCGCGGCTGGGACATCGAGGGCGTGTACGACCCCGAACCTGGAGTGCCGGGCAAGACCTACGCGAACGAGGGCGGCTTCCTCTACGACGCCGGTGACTTCGATCCGGCGTTCTTCGGAATCAGTCCGAACGAGGCCCTGATCATGGACCCGCAGCAGCGGCTGCTGCTGGAGGCGTCATGGGAGGCCTTCGAGCGTGCGGGCATCGATCCCCGGTCCCTGAAGGGGACCAGGACGGGAGTCTTCGCCGGCCTGATGTACCACGACTACGGCCAGGGAACGGAGGCCGCCGCGACCACAGGAGGCAGCCTGGTGTCAGGCCGCATCTCCTACACGCTGGGCCTCGAAGGACCTTCCCTGACGGTTGATACCGCGTGCTCGTCGTCGCTGGTGGCGCTGCACCTGGCGGCTCAGGCGCTGCGTTCGGGCGAGTGCTCGATGGCGCTGGCCGGCGGTGTGGCCGTGATGTCCACCCCGGACATGTTCGTGGAGTTCAGCCGGCAGCGGGGGTTGGCGAAGGACGGGCGGTGCAAGTCGTTCGCGGGTGCTGCGGATGGTGCTGCGTGGTCGGAGGGTGTGGGGGTGCTGTTGGTCGAGCGGTTGTCCGATGCGCGTCGGCTGGGGCATGAGGTGTTGGCCGTGGTGCGGGGCAGTGCGGTGAATCAGGATGGCGCGAGTAATGGGCTGACGGCTCCGAATGGTCCGTCGCAGCAGCGGGTGATCCGTGCGGCGCTGGAGAGTGCCGGGCTGACCTCCGCCGATGTGGATCTGGTGGAGGCGCACGGCACGGGTACCCGGCTGGGTGATCCGATCGAGGCGCAGGCGTTGTTGGCGACGTATGGGCAGGGGCGAGCCGAGAACGATCCGTTGTGGTTGGGGTCGTTGAAGTCGAATCTGGGGCATGCGCAGGCGGCTGCTGGTGTGGGTGGTGTGATCAAGGCGGTGCAGGCGATTCGGCATGGTGTGTTGCCGAGGACGTTGCATGTGGATGTGCCGACGCCGCAGGTGGACTGGTCGGCGGGCGACGTGGAGCTGTTGACGGAGTCGCGGGCCTGGCCGGAGCGGGATCGGCCGCGGCGTGCGGGTGTGTCCTCGTTCGGCCTGAGCGGGACGAACGCGCACGTGATCGTGGAGCAGGCTCCGGTGGTCGAGGAGCCGGAAACATCAGTGACCGCTGAGCTGCCGGTGGTTCCTGTGGTGTTGTCGGCGCGGAGTGAGGCTGGGCTCTGCGCGCAGGCGGCGAAGCTGTTGGGGATCTCCGATCCATCGTCGTTGCTGGATGTGGGCTTTTCGTCGGTGGTGTCGCGTGCGGTGCTGGAACATCGTGCGGTGGTGGCGGCTGCGGACCGTGAGGAGTTGGTGCGGGGTCTGACGGCGTTGGCCGAGGGTGGTGTCGCGGCGTCGGTGGTGCGGGGGTCGGTGCGGCCGGCGGGCAAGGTCGCGTTCCTGTTCACGGGCCAGGGCGCGCAGCGTCTCGGGATGGGCCGGGAACTGTATGAGGCGTATCCGGTGTTCGCGGCGGCGTTCGACGAGGTGCTCGTTGAGCTGGATGCCCGGCTGGGGCGTTCGTTGCGTGAGGTGGTGTGGGGTGAGGACGCCGGTCTGCTGAACCGGACGATGTTCGCCCAGTCGGGTCTGTTCGCGGTGGAGACGGCTCTGTTCCGGTTGGTGGAGTCGTGGGGGGTGCGTCCGGACTTCCTGGTCGGGCACTCGGTCGGCGAGATCGCGGCCGCGCATGTGGCGGGAGTTCTATCTCTGGCTGATGCGGCGGAGCTGGTGGTGGCGCGTGGTCGGTTGATGCAGGCGCTTCCCGCTGGTGGGTCGATGGTGGCGGTGGAGGCGACGGAGGCCGAGGTGCTTCCGCTGCTGAGTGACGGAGTAGCCGTGGCTGCGGTGAACGGGCCGCGTTCCGTGGTCGTCTCGGGTACGGAGGCGGCGGTGCGCGAGCTCGTGGCGACGTTCGAGGAACAGGGCCGCAGGACGAGCACGCTGCGGGTGTCGCACGCCTTCCACTCGCCGTTGATGGAGCCGATGCTGGCCGAGTTCGGCGCCGCGGTGTCCGGGCTGTCGTTCGGCGCACCGTCGATCCCCGTGGTGTCGAACGTGACGGGTGAGCTGTCGCAGGAGGTCGCGACGCCGTCGTACTGGGTGCGGCACGTGCGGGAGGCGGTGCGGTTCGCGGACGCGGTCCGCTTCCTGGACGGCGAAGGGGTCACCTCCTACGTCGAGGTCGGTCCCGATGGTGTGCTGTGTGGGATGGCGCAGCAGTCGGTGGACGCGGAGCGGGCGGCGGTCTTCGTTCCGTTGGTGCGCAAGGGTCGTCCGGAGGTGGCCTCGGCGGTGACCGGGCTGGGGCAGCTGCATGTGAGCGGTGTGTCGGTCGACTGGGCGCGGTTCTTCGAGGGCACGGGTGCGCGCCGCGTGGATCTGCCGACGTATGCCTTCCAGCGTGAGCGGTACTGGTTGGAGTGTGTGGGTGGTGGGGATGCGGGTGGTTTGGGTCAGGTGGTGGTGGATCATCCGGTGTTGGGTGCTGCGGTGGCGTTGCCGGATTCTGGTGGTGTGGTGTTGACGGGTCGGTTGTCGGTGGAGGGGATGGGTTGGTTGGGGGATCACGTGGTGTTGGGGTCGTTGTTGTTGCCGGGTGCGGCGTTTGTGGAGTTGGTGGTGCGGGCTGGGGATGAGGTGGGTTGTGGGGTGGTGGAGGAGTTGACGTTGCGGGCGCCGTTGGTTGTTCCGGAGCGTGGTGGTGTGGCGTTGCAGGTGGTGGTGGGTGGTGCGGATGAGGTGGGGTCTCGTTCGGTGCGGGTGCATTCGCGTCGGGAGAGTGCCGGTGCGGGAGCGGATTGGGTGTTGCATGCGGAGGGCGTAGTGGGCGCGGGTGCGGGGGAGCCGGCGCCGTCGTTCGACCTCACGGCATGGCCCCCGCCGGGCGCGACCCGGGTGGACGTGGCTGACATGTACGACACCCTGGCCGAGCGTGGTTACGGCTACGGGCCGGTGTTCCAGGGGCTCAAGGCTGCCTGGACATCTGGGGAGGACATCTTCGCCGAGGTCGAACTCGACGAGTCCGTGCACGCGGATGCCAGGCGTTTCGGACTGCACCCCGCGCTGCTCGACTCCACCATGCATGCCCTCGGCCTCCAGGCCGACGACCTCGAATCCGGCCCGGCAGGGGATGGTCGTCCCGCACTTCCCTTCTTCTGGGAGGGCGTCCGCCTGTTCGCTTCCGGCTCGACCGCGTTGCGTGTACGCCTCTCGGGGTCCGGCGACGACACCGTTTCCCTGGCCATGGCCGACGCGGCCGGAGAACCGGTCCTGTCGGTCGATGGACTGACACTCCGTCCGGTGCCGGTGGAGCAGTTGGTGGGGTCGGGTGGGGGTGGTGGGTTGCATGAGGTGGTGTGGCGGCCGTTGGTGGTTGCTGGGGTGGTTGAGGCTGGGGCTGGTGTTGGTGGGGTGTTTGAGGTGCCGGTGTCGGTGGGTGTGGATCCGGTGGTGGGTGTGCGGTCGGTGT
>NZ_JBIVTU010000048.1:0-4202 GCF_044756845.1 Streptomyces sp. NPDC091416 | reverse complement strand
GGGGGTTCGGGTGGGGGTGGTCTGACTCCGTCGGATGTGCCGTTGGTGGAGGTGTCGCAGGGGGAGATCGAGGGGTGGGAGGCCCGGTATCCGGCATTGCGGGACGTGTGGCCGCTGACCCCGCTCCAGTCCGGACTCCTCTTCCACACCCTGCTCACCGGGGACGCGGAGACCGACGCGTACCAGGTTCAGCTCACGTTCCAGCTCACGGGCCGCACCGACCCGCAGCGGATGCGTGCCGCTGGGCAGGCGTTGCTGGACCGGCATGCCAATCTGCGGTCCGCGTTCGTTCCCCACGGTGGCAGTGGCTGGGTGCAGTTGGTCACCGAGGGTGTCGAACTGCCCTGGTCGGAGCGGGATCTGCGGCATCTGCCGGAGGCTGAGCGTCTGGCGGAGCTGGAGGCGTTCCTGGCCGAGGACCACACGGTCCATTTCGATCCGGCGACTCCGCCGCTGCTGCGTCTGGCCCTGGTCCGGATGACCGACGACCACAGCGAACTGGTCCTCACCGCCCACCACGCCCTGTTCGACGGCTGGTCCATTCCCGTCCTCATCCAGGATCTGCTGCGGCTCTACGGCGTGTCGGGCGGCGCCTCCGCTCTTCCCCAGGTGCGGGGCTACCGGGACTTCCTCGTCTGGCTCGACGGCCAGGACCAGGACGCTGCCTCCCGTGCCTGGGCCGCGGAGCTCGAAGGCGTCGACGAACCCACCCTCCTCGCACCGGTCGCACCCGCCGGAACGTCCCGGGCCGCCACGGGCTTCGGCCACGTCGACGTCACGCTGCCCGAGGCCGACGCGCAGCTCGTCGCCCGTAGGGCGGGTGAGCTCGGTGTCACGGTGAACACTCTGGTCCAGGGTGCCTGGGCGCTGCTGCTCGGGCAGTTGACGGGGCGTCAGGATGTGGTGTTCGGGGCCACGGTGTCCGGGCGGCCATCGGCCGTGGACGGTGTCGACTCCATGGTCGGCATGTTCATCAACACGCTGCCCGTGCGGGTCCCGCTGTCGCCGCACGTCACTCTCGCCGGTCTCATGACGGAGATCCAGGGACGCCAGGCGGCCCTGATGGAGCACCACCACCACGGTCTGACCGACATCCAGCGGAGCACCGGACTCCAGACGCTCTTCGACACCTTGGTGGTCTTCGAGTCCTACCCGGCCGACGGAGCGGCGCTGGCCGAGGCGAACGAGGCCGCCGGCCTCACCTGCACCGGCATCCGCCCCTTCTCCACCACCCACTACCCGCTGATGCTGGCGGCCGACCTCGATCCGCACCTGCGCGTCACCCTCCAGTACCAGGACGGTGTGTTCGACCGCCCGTACATCGAGAGCATCGCCCAGCGGTTCGGGACCGTGCTGCGCCGGCTCGTCACGGAGTCCGGACGCACGCTCGCCGAGGTGGACCTGCTGACCCCCGAGGAGCGCGACCACCTGCTCACCGGGCTCAACGAGACGGCCGAGCCGGTGCCGGACATCACGCTCGCGGAGATCTTCGAGCAGCAGGTCGCACGGACCCCGGACGCCACGGCACTGATCTCCGGTGAACTCACCCTCACCTACGCGGAGCTGAACCGGCGGGCCAACCGTCTGGCCCACTGGCTCGTCGGACGTGGCGTCCGTCCGGAGTCCCGGGTGGCCGTGGCCCTGCCCCGGTCCGCCGAACAACTGGTGGCTCTTCTCGCGGTGACCAAGGCAGGCGGCGCCTGGCTGCCCGTCGATCCCGCCTACCCCGCCGACCGGATCGCGTTCCTGCTGCAGGACGCCGAACCGATGCTGCTGCTGACGACGTCCGAGTTCGCCGGGAGCATCCCCGCCGGCATCCCGACCGGCGTCCTCGACGACCCTGACCCGGCCGCCCGGCCGGACAGCGGGTCGGAGGCGAACCCGACCGACGACGACCGGCCGGTCGCCCTGGACCCGCGCCACCCCGCGTACGTGATCTACACCTCGGGGTCGACCGGCCTTCCCAAGGGCGTCGTGGTCCCGCACACCCCTCTGGCCGCACTCGCCCGCACCGAGATCGAACGCTTCCAGGTGACGGCGGAGTCCCGGGTGCTCGCCATCACTTCGCCGAGCTTCGACATCTCCGTCATGGAGTGGCTCGTCGCCTTCGCGGCCGGCGCCACCCTGGTGGTTCCGCCCGGCCGACAGGTCGGCGAGGCGCTCGCGGCGACGCTCGCCGACGCGGAGATCAGCGTCGGCCTCATCGCTACGGCCACGCTCGCCACGGTGCCGCCCGGGCGGTTCCCGCACCTGCGCACCCTCGGCGTCGGCGGTGAGGCCGTGCCGCCGGGCATCGTGGAGAACTGGTCCCCGGACCGCAGGCTGATCAACGGCTTCGGGCCGACCGAGACCACCTGCGTCGCCACGCTCAGCGATCCCCTCACCGCGGACGGCGGTGCCCCGCCGATCGGCCGCGCGGTGCTCAACACCCGGCTGTACGTCCTCGACGCCTGGCTGCGGCCCGTGCCCCTCGGAGTGGCGGGCGAGCTGTACATCGCGGGGCGTGGACTGAGCCGCGGCTATCTGGACCGGCACTCCCTCACGGCGGAGCGCTTCGTCGCCGACCCGTTCGGTGAGCCGGGAACCCGGATGTACCGCACCGGCGACCAGGTCCGCCGCCGCCCGGACGGCCAGCTCGACTACCTGGGCCGGATCGACGACCAGGTGAAGATCCGCGGTTTCCGCATCGAGCCGGGCGAGATCGCCTCCGTCCTCGACACCCACCCGCGTGTGGCGCAGGCCGCGGTGCTCGCCCTGGCCGGCCGCACCGCGGCCATGGGCAAGCGGCTCGTCGGCTACGTCGTCCCGCGCGACGGCGACGTCGGCCCCGGACAGCTGCGTGCCTTCCTCGCCGAGCGGCTGCCCGAGCACATGGTGCCCACCGCCTTCGTCCTCCTGGACCGGCTGCCCATGACACCCAACGGGAAGCTGGACAAGGCGGCGCTCCCGGAGCCGGAGGTCACCGGCGCCGAGTACCGCGCGCCGCGCACCGAAGCGGAGCGGCTGCTGGCCGGTCTCTTCGCCGAACTCCTGGGGCTCGAACGCGTCGGGACCGACGACAACTTCTTCGCCCTCGGCGGCCACTCGCTGCTGGTGACCCGGCTCGTCAGCCGTGTCCGCGAGACGGCCGGCGCCGAGATCCCGGTCCGGACCGTCTTCGACGCTCCGACGGTGGCCGCGCTGGCCGTGCACCTGACCACGGGTGGCCCGGTGCGCCCGGCGCTCCGCCGGGGCGCGGTGACCGCCGGCCCGGTGCCGTTGTCGTTCGCCCAGCGCCGGCTGTGGTTCATGCACCGTTTCGACGGACCGTCCGCGACCTACAACATCCCCCTGGCGCTGCGTCTGCGCGGCACGGTGGACGAGGCTGCTCTGGAGGCGGCGCTGCGGGATGTGGTGGTGCGGCACGAGAGCCTGCGCACGGTGTTCGTCGAGGACGAAGCCGGCGTGGCCTTCCAACGGGTGCTGCCCGTGGACGGTTTCGAGCTGCGGATGCCCGTGACCGACGCGTCCCCGGACGAGCTGGAGGATGCCGTCGCCCGGGCGATGGGCCACCGGTTCGACCTGGCCGCGGAGATACCGATCCACGCCACCCTGTTCCGTGGCGGACCCGAGGAGTACGTCCTCGCGCTGGTCACGCACCACATCGCCGCCGACGGTGAGTCGATGGGGCCGCTGGCGCGGGATCTGTCGCGGGCGTACACCGCGCGGTGCGAGGGCCGGTCTCCGGAGTGGGCCGAGCTGCCGGTGCAGTACACGGACTACACGCTCTGGCAGCGGGAGCTGCTGGGCGACGAGAGCGACCCCGAGAGCCTTGTCTCCGTCCAGGCCGACTACTGGCGCAGGGAACTGAGCGGTGCCCCGCAGCCGTTGCAGCTGCCGACGGACCGTCCGAGGCCGCCGGTGGCCGGGCACCGGGGCGACATGGTGGAGTTCACGCTCGACGCCGACCTGCTCGGCGCGGTGCGGGATCTGGCCCGGGCGAACGACGTCACCATGTCCATGATCATGCAGTCGGCGCTGGCGGTGCTGCTCGGTCAGCTCGGTGGTGGTGAGGACGTGTCGATCGGTTCGCCGATCGCGGGCCGTAACGACGAGGCGCTGGCGGATCTGGTCGGCTTCTTCGTGAATACCTGGGTGCTGCGTGTGGATCTGTCGGGGAACCCGACGTTCGACGAGGTGCTGGAGCGGGTGCGGGGCAAGGC
>NZ_JBIVTU010000047.1:0-4456 GCF_044756845.1 Streptomyces sp. NPDC091416 | reverse complement strand
AGTGCCTGTTTCTCAACCTCCGGCCTTTGTGATCAAGGAATGGGCGGCGGGTCGCCTGGGGTGGACCGGTACGGTGACAGTGAGTGACGTGTTCTGCGATGTGGGCAGTGCCCGGTTGACGCTCTCCGTGGTACTCCTCACTCTGGTAGGTGGGGGTCGCCAATGGGAGCGGTGTGTGGTGGATGGGCAAGGTGATCTTCCCCGGCTGCTGACGGCAGCGGAGACGGCGGCGCCGGTGGAGGCTGTCGACGTGGTCGCCGAGGACCTTCTGCGGCGTTTCGGCGCCACGCGGGTCTCGTTCCTCATCGTGGACCTGACCGGGAAAGCGGTGGTTTCGCTGTCCACGGCCTCGCGGGCGAAGGCAGGGGCCGGGCGGCACGCTGCCAGAATCGACCTGTTCGGCAGCGTCTACGAGCATGTGGTACGCACCCAGCGGCCGTACCAGGAGACGACCCACCAGGGCGAGCGGGTGATCTTTCCGGTCACCAACCGCGGCGATGCCATTGGTCTGCTGGAACTCTTGCTGCCGGCAGGCCCAGGTCAGGAGGTGCTCGACGCGGCGGGTGAGGCCGCGCACATCCTGGCCTACATCGTGATCGCCAACCAGCGTTTCACCGACCTCTACACCTGGGGGAAGCGCAGCAGGCCCCTGAGCCTGGCCGCGGAGATCCAGCACCAGTTGCTGCCCCTTTCGCTTACCTGTGAGGCGGCGCAGTTCGCGCTGTGCGGAAGTCTGGAGCCCTCCGAAGACATCAGCGGCGACACCTTCGACTACACCCTCGACCGTGACACTCTCCATCTGTCCTTGACCGACACCATGGGCCACAACCTTCAGGCCGCGCTGTCGGCGACGGTCCTGGTGGGGGCCCTGCGCGGCGCCCGCCGCCAAGGGACCGACCTCATGGAACAGGCCCGCCAGGCCGATCAGGCCCTGGCCGACCACAGGCCGCACGGTCACGCCACCGGGCAACTGGTGCGCATCGACCTTCACACCGGTCGAGCCGAGATGGTCAACGCAGGCCACCCCCGGCCGCTGCGCGTGCGCGACGCAGAGGTGGAGGAGATCGCCTTGGAAGCGGACCAGCCCTTCGGACTGCTCATGCCCATCTCCCACTCTTACCGAGTCCAGCAGCTCGACCTGCGTCCCGGCGACCGGCTGATCATGCTCACCGACGGCATGCTCGAACGCGGCGTGGAGAAGGTGGACCTGTCCGCACTTGTGAAGGACACCCGCCACCTGCACCCTCGCGAGACCGTGCTGACGCTGAGCACCGCCGTCCTGGACGAGGCCGGCGGCCACCTGGAAGACGACGCCACAGTGATGTGCCTGGACTGGCACGGCCCCCAGGAGACCGAGCGGCATGTCGGCTCCGGCGCGGACATCCAGCAAGCCTCACCCCGCCGCACGAAGCGGTAGCGTCACTCACCGTGCGGTCAGGGTCGACCCGGCCGTGCTGAAGATCCAGCCGGCTCGAAGGCGCCACTGACAGGCTTCGGTGGCGGTGGGAGGATCCGGCCCAGGGCCCGAGGAACCGGGCGGTTTCTGGGTGGCGGTGGTGACCGCCACCGCCGTTTCGATCAGTCCCGTTGCGCTTCGCGAGAGTCCGGCTGCCCGGTTCTGCGAAAGCTTCTGCGGGTGATTCGCCTGGTCATGAGCGTTATCGCGGCCCAGGTGATGAGCGATTCCGAGTGCTGGATGAGCCGCTCATAGTCTCTCGCGTGGCGGCGGGCGTTCATGATCCAGGCGTACGTGCGTTCGACGACCCAGCGGCGGGGCAGGACGATGAAGCCGGTGGTGTCCTTCGGGCGGCTGACGGTCTTGATCGTCAAGTTGAGATGGCGTTTGGCCCAGGTCACGAGCTTGCCCGCGTAGGCGCGGTCGGCCCAGACGATGGTGATCTCGGGGTGCATCAGGCGGAGGCGGAAGAGGACTTCCTTCGCCGCGGCGGAGTCGTGGAGGTCGGCGGGGGTGACCATGACCAGCAGGGGCAGGCCGCGGGTGTCGACCACGAGATGCCGCTTGCGTCCGTTGATTTTCTTGCCCGCGTCGTAGCCACGGCTCTTCTTGCCGACGGTCGAGGCCGCTTTCACCGACTGGGAGTCGATGATCGTGGCGACGGCTCTCGGTCCTTTGCCCATCTCCCGGCGGATCCGGCCGGCGAGGACGTTGCGGATCTGCCCGATGACACCGCGGGCCGCCCACCGGGCCATGAAGCCCCAGACGGTCCTTCATGGAGGAAAATCCGCAGGTAGAGCCCTCCACTTGCACCCGGTGTCCACGACATAGCGGATAGCGTCGACGATCTCGCGGCGGGGATGCTTCTCCGGTGCCCCGCCGCGAGGTGTGTCACAGGCCGGGGTCGGCAACAGCGGCTCGATCAAGGCCCATTCGGCGTTCGAGGTGTCCGAGGGGTAACGGGGTCGGCGCATCTTCTTCTCCGTTGGTGAACTGCGGCGGGGTCCGGCCGGCTTCGCCGGCCGGACCCCGCAAGGGACGAGTCAGGCGCTGCTGATGAGGTCGAGGGTGGATTCGATGGAGTTGAGCTGGGCGACGATGTGCCGTACCCATTTGTCGTTCGGGTGGGCGGCGGCGTGCGGTGCGACGGTGCCGGTGATGAACCGGCGGAACTGGGTGAGCTTCTCGCCCACCACCTGCCGTTCGTAGGCTTCCAGCGCGGCCCGCTCCGCGCCGAGCTGGTAGCCATCGGCGCGCGTCCAGATCAGCGGCGGCCAGCCCTTGGACGCGGCCTCGTCCTTGAGCGCGGCCAGACCGGAGCGGACCTGGCTCTGAGAGAGCGCGCTGGCGCGGACCAGCTGGTGCAGGACCAGCCCGGCCGGACGTGCTTCGAACAGCACGAAGCGGACGGTGTCGGCATGCCGTCTGGCGGCATCGCCCTTGCGCCGTGAGGCGCGGGCCACGGCTACTCGCCCCGCAGCATGCGGGCGAGCTCGTCGTCCATGTCGACCTTGCCGGTGTCGACCGCCGTCTCGATCCAGTCCAAAGTGGCTTTCACCTTGGCGACGTTCTGGTGGACGATGGTGCGTTCGTCCTCCGACAGCTGTCGGTCGCGCAGGCCGGGGACGGTGCGGCCGGCCGCGGCGACGAACGAGTGGCAGGCGGTGACCAGGTCCAGGAACTCCACCGTGCGGTCGATGTTGCGGACCGCCGGCGCGACCGGGTTCGTCCGGTCGAAGTGGTCGTGGGCTTGCCGACTGCGTTCGGCCTGGGCAGAGTTGACCTGGAAGCGGGCGGTGTCGTCGCTCATCGCTTTGAACGCGACGTCCGGCCTGCGGAGAAGGCTGGTCGCGGCGGTCGTCGCGACGTGCTCGTCGCGGGTGAACTCCTCCACCACCCGGACCTTGTCCTCCGCCGACACTTTGGCCGCGACCTGCGGACGCTTCAGGAAGTCGGTGGTGACCGCGGCCGCGACCTCTGTGTCCCGGGCCAGCGAGTGGATCGCGGTGACCTTCTCCTGCGGCGTGATGGGCGTCTCGACCTGCTGGCCGACCTGCCGGTTGGCGTCGTCGGTGGTCCAGCGGGCCTTGCGGTCGGGCGGAGTCAGGATCGTCGCGAACCGCCTCTCCTCGTCCTCGATGTTCGCCAGCGCCCGGTGGACCGTGTAGGACGCGAGCCCGGGGCGACGTCGTTCCTTCGGCCACCGCGACGCCACCCACCTGGTCGTTTTCACCGTGGAGACCGTCAGACCGATGTCCTCGGCCAGACGCTTCAGCGACTGCTCGACCGTGTACTCGCTCTCCCCGACGACGCCGCCCCGCTGGCGCATCGGTTCAACCTCCAGGGCGCGGTCCCCGATCGTGAACTGGCCGCGCGTCTGCTGTTCGACGACTTCCCGCAGCTCGGCCACGATCTGTTCGTAGCGGGACTGGCTGACGGCGCCGATGGTCTCGATTTCCTCGGACATGGCTTTCACCATCCAAGTGCGGCCCAGGGCACGGCACTTGGGGCCATGACTGGACAGGGACCGCATCCGCCTCCGAGAGTCAGACCGCAAATAAGAAGATCACAAGGAATGACCACAATTGACCGTTCCGTGAACGAATCTGGTCCAAGGATGCGTTCGGTCAGTGGTCACTGTGAACGATCCGCGAACGGATCCCTTCGGCGCCGCCAGGCCCTCACGACGCACCGCCGCGAGCAGAACCGGGCATCCGAGCGGCGGTCAACACCTGCCACCCAACGAGCCCCGCACTCCGGGCACTCGACCACGCCGGCCTCGTCCCGGACAGCCGCCAAACGCCTTCGCAGCCGCTGTTCCTTGCGCCACTGCCTGGAACGACACACCGACGAGCAGAACACCGCCCCGGGCCGAGCGTCCGGCCTCAGCCGTTCGCCACAAGCCCGACAGTCCCTTTCCCCGGCCCTCTCAGCGCCCTCAGACACCGGTCCAGGCTAGGGCGCAAATCTACCCAGAACCTGGGATCGGAAACAGCTACT
>NZ_JBIVTU010000046.1:0-4563 GCF_044756845.1 Streptomyces sp. NPDC091416 | reverse complement strand
CGTTCCGATCCTGAGGGGTGGGCGTCGAACGGGAGTCTCGTTCGGGTGACCGTGGCCGGCTGCGGGCATGAAGGCAGGGCCTCTTGGTAGCTCGGAGTTGCGAAGCCAACCGAGATCCAGGGGACCCTGTTGCCGCAGTTGTACGTGCTCGCGCCGGCGGAGTTCAACTCGGCTGCTCTGTCGTGTGATTGTGTCGCTCACCGGTTCGGGAATGCGGCCGACCATCCAGAGCGTGTTCGGCGGTATCCCTCGGACATGACGGACGCGGAGTGGTCTGTGGTCCGGCCGCTGCTGCCGGTGCCGGGCTGGCTGCGAGGTCGGGGCGGGCAGCCGGAGGCGTACTGCCACCGGGCGATACTGGACGCGATCCTCTATCTGGTCGACAACGGAACGAAGTGGCGGGCCATGCCGGCCGACTTCCCTCCGTGGGACCGGGTCTATGCGTTCTTCCGCCGCTGACGCGACCACGCGTTGGTCAGAGAGTTCCACGACCGACTGCGTGGCCGGGTCCGCGAGGAGGCGGGGCGGGGTGCGGAGCCGACGGCCGGTGTGATCGACTCGCAGTCCGTCAAGGCGGACGCCGTCGTCGGCGCGGACAGCCGCGGTTTCGACGGCGGGAAGCTGGTCAACGGCCGCAAGCGGCACGTGGTGGTCGACACGCTCGGCCTGCTGCTGGGCGTCATGGTCACCGCGGCGGACATCGGCGACCGCGCCGCAGCGAAGGTGCTGCTCGAGCGGGTGACCAACGCTCACCACCGGCTGGAACTCGTCTGGGCTGACGGCGGCTATACCGGCAGCCTCGTCGAGCACTGTCTGGCCGGCCTCGCGCTGGTCCTGGCGATCGTCAAGCGGAGCGACGACATGCGCGGCTTCGTGGTGCTGCCCAAGCGGTGGATCGTCGAGCGGCTCTTCGCCCACCTGATGCTGTCGGCGTACACCCGTATCTGCTCAGGACGGTACAAACAAAGGTGCTCAGCTCCCTTGGCCAAGACGAGGGCGCTCGGCGTAATCCGGAGGCGGTATGGGCGAGGATCCGGAACACTTCGCCGAGTGATCGCGATGCAGCCCGTCCTGGAGATCTACACCCCTGATGGCTTCGACCTCTGGCCTGTCGCCGAGATCGAGCCGTTCGACTTCCTTCCCCTCAGCGGTGAGCTCTCACCCGCTGAGGTCGGGACGGCGGTGATGCGCATCGCGGGCTGCAACGACATCGACCCCGACGACGACCGGCCGCCGCGTTCGGCCGACGCACTCGGCTCGTTCCTCCACGGACTGCTGACCTTCGACTCCCTCTTCGCAGCCGGCGGCCTGCGGGTCACCAACAACTCCACAGGGGTGACCTTCGTGCCCGGCTGCTGCGACGGCCTGGAGGACTGGCGCGAGTGGCACCGGTTCGTCGACGAGGGCAGCCTGCTCGGCTTCGGTCACGAACCCGTGTCACCGCTTGCGGAGCGCTTCGGCGACACCGTCCGACTCACCGTCAACAACGAGCAGACCGACAGTCCAATGATCGAGCTGTCCGCCACCGAGCTCCGCCACCTGCTCGCCGGCGCCGAACGCGACCTGACCGACTTTCTCGCACTCGCAGCCGACTGGACCTCCAGGCACCTGCCCGGCCGCTGCGGTCCCGTCACAGCCGCCCTCGCCCGTGTTCTCGACCTCCCCGTGCCGACCGAACCGCTGGAGCCGTAGGACAGCGGTCCCGGTCCGACGGGGCCGGGATGTCATCGTGTCCGACGCGGTGAGCATGTTCGTGTGTACCTGCCTGAGCACTTCGGCCTGTACGCCAACAGATGCGAAGCCGCCGTCTGGTGCGTGACTCGAACGATCCACGAGCAGCGCCGAGGCGATGATCTACTGGTCGATGACCATGATCATGACCCGCCGCCTGGCCCGCTCACGTTCCGCGCGAGGGTGAACCGGCCCGGTGCCGGCTCGGCCAGCCAGCCCCGCGCGACCAGGCGTTTCGCCTTCGACCGCAACCCCTCCACCTTGGCCGGCACCACATCCAGGCCGAACACGGCTGCCATCTCCTGACAGGGCAGCGGCCCTTGCCCTAGACGGACCCGATCCTCGACCGAGGCCAGGATGCGCTGGTAGTCCACCGACAGTGCCGTCGCGGCCAGCCCTTCGCGCCACATCGGAACCTGCGACCTCGCCTTCACCGCCAGAGGCGGAGATGCCTCCACCTCGGCTCCCGTCACAACACCCTCTGGCACGTCGGTGGCGACCACGCCGGCTGAGTCACTGCCCGGCGCGGACAGTACCGCACCGACACGCTCGCGGGCGATCCTCCACTCCGACCACTCCTGCTCGGCCACCGCGAGCTCGGCCTGGATGCGGTCCGCTTCCTCACGCAGCCCGTCCACGCGACGACGAGCGGCAAGCTCGTGCTGTTCCAGTAGTCCGACCATCGACGGCATCCGCGACCTCCACGAGAGCGACGAAACGACACCCCATCACTCCCACACCGATGCCACCCTCACCCCTGACCAGCGAAAACACAGTCGTCAGACTCGGAAAGACAACAGCGTCTCAGTGCACGGGACGCATGCGATCTCGGGGCCCACACCACGGGAACGGCACACGCCTCAGCCCCCAGCCTCAGCGTGGACTGCGAGGATGAGTCCCGAACCATCTGTCAGAGAAGGGCGGAGGGAGCATGACTCCAGGAGGGCTGCGTGGCCGACTGCTCGTGGTCGACTTTGACTTCTTCTTCCACAACACCTACGAGGGCGCCGCTGCTCCCCAGCGCGGCGATGCAGCTCTCTACGACTGGGCCCACGCGGAGAACGACATGCTGCGCGAAACCGTCTGGCCATTCCGCGCGGATGATTTCATGCGGCACGGCATCGAACCTCCCCGTTGCGAGGGGTACCAGAACTTCTGGGACCGGTTCACCTTCACCAGCGACAACCCGCCCTTGTTCTACGCAGACTCCAACCTCTACGCAGGCCGGCTCACCCCCCGCCACTACGCCCTGTTCGACCTGACAGCCACCGCGTGGCAGGCCATCCACCTCTTCGACGCCCACCACGACAGTGGCTACCCCCACGATCACGGCCCACAGTCCTTCGAGGAATGGGCCGAACTGGGAGAGTTCTCGTGCGAGGACTGGATGCTCGTCCACCACGCCAACGGCAGCCGGCTCCGCCTCACCTACCCGGCCTGGCGCCCGAACGGCGAGTCCCGCCCACCCATGATCCCGCTGCCTACGAACGTCGACGACGCAGGAGCGGTGACGACGCCGTTCGACGCCGTGTTCCTGTGCCGGTCGGGGGCCTGGGTGCCCTCTTGGTGCGATGACCAGTTCACAGCACTGCTTGCCGCCTTCCCCGGCCGCGCTCACCTCTTCCCCGGCAGCCAGTGGACGCACCCACGGCCGGACCCCCTGCCCTACGCCCGACGCATGACCGAGATCTTCTCCGAGCTACGCGCCCGCGCCGAGGCGCAGACCACGCCCACGCTGCCCACACCCGCTCCGCAGCCAGCCTCCGCTCCGGGACACCCTCGTGAGCACACACTCAACCCTGAACAGGCCCGCACCCACCCGCGGCGTTGAGCCACTGGGACGCTCGCGCGGCGGGTTCACCACCAAGCTGCACCTGGACGTCGAACAGGGCCAGAAGCCCATGTCGATCGTGGTGACCGCCGGGCAACGCGGGGACTCGCCGCAGTTCGAACCCGTACTGGAGAAGGTCCGCGTGCCCCGCATCGGGCCCGGCCGGCCGCGCATCCGCCCCGACCGCGTGCGGGGCGACAAGGCGTACGCCTCCCGCGAGAACCGCGCCTACCTGCGCCGCCGCGGGATCCGCTGCACCATCCCGGACAAGGCGGACCAGGCCCGCAACCGCCAGAAGCTCGGCTCCCGCGGCGGCCGGCCGCCGCACTTCGATCCGGCCGACTACCGCGAGCGCCATGCGGTCGAGTGCGGGATCAACCGCCTCAAGAGAAACCGCGCTGTCGCCACGCGCTACGACAAGCTGGCGGTCCGCTACGAGGCGACTGTGCTGGTCGCAGCGATCAACGAGTGGCTATGACCCTGCCTCGCGCGTCATGACGTAGGTGTTCCCAATGTCGGGATCGCCGTAGAAGAAGAACAGCTTCAGCTCGTCGTGCTGATCGCGGTCCACGTAGAAGGACCATGCGTACGTCGACGGGGTTTCAGGAGTCGAGGTGTCGGTGGCCGGCAAGGGGGAACGGCTCTCCACTCGGGTCCGGCCTGTCAGCGCGAGTCGGACGACCTGTCCGCCGTCGTCGTCTGTCAGTTGCCAGGTGCCCTTACCGGAGAGGCGCCAGCCGTCATCGAAGTCGAAGTCCTGCCCGTCGAGCTTTTCGAGAAGGGCAGTCCCGTCTTTGCGAAGCAGCACGCGGGTCCCCTCGACGTTTTCCCATCCCCCAGCGACTTCGGCCGCCGTGGTGTCGTGGATGCCTGTTCCCTCGTAGTACTGATAGGGGTTGCACGCCGTCAGAGTGCGGGATGTGGCGTTCCGCCGGTCTTGTCATCGCTCGATGGTGTGACGTTGGGGCATCGTCGCCGGTCAGGCGTTCGGGGTTCGCTTG
>NZ_JBIVTU010000045.1:0-4943 GCF_044756845.1 Streptomyces sp. NPDC091416 | reverse complement strand
CCAAACAGCAGAGTGCCGAGCAGCAGGTCTCACCGCACCAGCAATTGTCCCCTTTCATCCGTACGAGGCTGGGGACGTTCACGTGTACGCCGACAACAGGTAATCAACTCGCGCACGTCCTCGCTGTCCGGCGGACAGCCGTGCAGGGCGTTCTTGAAGAGAGGAACCGCACCGTCCCACCGGGCGGCGCGGCGCATGGGCGGCCGGTTCGGCAAGAAGCCCCCGATCCACACGGGCGGCCGGGGACGCTGCAGGGTGGCGGTCTGCAGGTCACGTTCCGTGCCTGGTAGTGGCGACCGTGATGGTCGACGGCCTCGCCCATCCAGAACTGCCCCAACAACTCCACTCCTTCGTCCAGTCGCTCGGCGAGCACACGCTGATCGGTGGAGTCGCCGAAGCTGCCCTACTCGTGGTCAGCAGCATCCAGGCGTCCCCGAAAGGCCGCCCCGAGTACTTCCCGTCATGGACGTGGTCCCAGACGAAGTGCCCGTCCCACCCGGACTCCTCAGCCGCCGCCCTGCGGTTGCGACGTTTCGAGGGTCGGCGAAGTCGCCGAAGTTCGGGATATTGATGGAGAAGCGCATCCGGGCATCGTGGGCTACCCCACCTGTCCAGGCAACGGACTATGCGAGGCCACACAGCGGAATACATCGGCGCCCTGGCCGTGGGGGCCGGCTCCGCCCGCGGTCCTCCGGCCGTCCCGGTGTGGGACATGAGAGCAGCCTCGCTGCCGGGTCGCTCGGCGCGCCGAGTCATGAGTGCCGGGATTCGGGCGGGCCCGGCCCGGCATCACGCAATGATCATCAGGCGGCCTGAGCCGACGTCGCACAGTGCTTGCGTGGAACAAGTTCCAAGGCGGCTGCGGTGCCGACGGGATTCGAACCCGCGGACGGATAGGGGCAGGGCCGCCCCGTCTCCATCAGTCGCCATGCGCGGGACCTCACCCATGGCGATCGCAATGGGCCGCTCTGCCACGGCACCGCAACCTGCGAGAATGCGCGCCATCCTCGCTTCGGCTCAAGGTAGAGGTTCGTCCTGTGTGCGGCGAGCCGATATCCAGCGCAGGCTGTCGTTGAAGCATGGCCACAGAAGTTGAGCAACGGCGCCCATGGGAGTCTCCGGAGCGGTCCTTCTGCTGCCCGTTCGTCTCGGAACTCCGCTGACCGGGTTGCTGATCTCCAGCACCCTGCCCCGCGTCGTCCTGGGCGCCGTGATCAGGTCTTCGCCGTACCCGGCCCGCGTTCTACCGACTGTTCGTAGCTGCGCTCCTCCCGCCGCTCGGGCTGTGGTTATGGCTGCGGAGCGTACGTCTGACACCGTGCCGTGGCCCGCGCCCGTCGTCGCTCGAGCACCACGAGGACACTGGTCCTGGTGGTAGGCGTCGCCGGTGGCATCAACGGCATCGGAGGCGGCTCGCTTCTCGGCCCGATCCTCGTCGGTCGTTGAAACCCCCGGTCGCCACCGTGGGACCCGGGCTCTGGCCTCCACCCTCGTGATCGCCATCGTTGGCGCGGCCACCTAAGCGCCGCGTTGACCACCGCGGGCGACGTTGCCCCCGACCCGTTCCTGGGCCTGTACGCGGTGCGGGTATGGGGCTGACCGTCCGGCTTTCGCTGTCCCCGCTGTGCCGGGATGCTGCCGAAGCTCGGGTGCCGACCCTCCTTGCGTGGAGGCGTGACTGAGCCTGAATCCGAGTTCGACCTTGCGCGGGGGAGTTCCTGAAAGGGTTTCCGGAAGGCGTCGGCATCCGTACTGCGACGCGGTCTGGCCTGTGCTGCGCGAGTAGGGCAGGACGAGGTTGCGGGGGAGACGTAGGCCGGCCCGGGCACCCAGCCGGCGTTTGAGCATCGTGAGGCGGCTGACGTTGCCTTCGACGACCGACCTCATGGCTCCAGAGAAGGGTGAGGCCGACGATGACCGGATCGCGGTCACGGTCGATGGCTACGCGGTGAGCGTGTGGGGGCCAAGAGGCAGAGGGGCCGAGGGGCGGGTCGGGGAGGTGTATTGCCGGACTGCTTCGAGCCCACTGCGGCAGCGGTTCGCCCTGGCCCTCAGCGAGCATCAGACCGAAGGAGCGGACGTGGCCGATGAGGGGACCAGCTCAGGAGGGTGGGTCCGTGGGCCAGTGGGCCAGTTGCGCCTTGCGCCGCAGCGGAGCTCCGACTCGTGAGGGACCTCGGCCGACGGAGGGCGCACGGGACGAACCCGATGGGCAGGGAGACGATCGCCCGGCTCCGCAAGGCGTGCGCCCTCGCCAGGACAGAGGAGCTGATTCTCCTGAAAGAGGCGTCGCCGAGTGCTTCCGCCCGCCCCGTCGGTCGAGTTACGTCGACGGTCCACTGATCGGTGTCGAAGTGGAACGTCCGGGCTCCATTCGGACTGAACTCGAGTCAGAGTTCGAACGGGTGGAGCGCGATCTTCTCGCGCTCGAGGAAGAGCTCGACCCATGTACCGGCAACACCTTCGGGCAGCGGGGCAGAGAGGTCCAGCAGGATCTGCGTGCCGTCGAGATCCAGTACGGCGGCCCCGTCCTCGGTGAGGTTCAATCGTCCGCGCAGGACCACGCAGTGCCCGCCGGGCCGGACCTCTGGTCCGGTGCCGGCGGTCGGCCTCGCGTTCCGCCCCCAGGCGATGTCCTCGTCGACCGTCCACTCGACGTGGTACTCGCCCGGTTCTGCCGCTTGGTCGCCGCACCAGCGGACCGCGGTCCCCCCGAACGGGGTCCGGATCTGGGCCAGCCAGGGGCTCCAGGGGAACTTGGCGACCTTCACCAGTTCGATCAGCATCACCCGATCATGCCGTGGCGGGACTCCTGCCGGAAGCCGAGAGGCGAGGCCGATGACGGCCGAAGTCCGTTGGCGCCTGCGCCGGTTACTGAGCCTGCCCAGAATGGCAACTGATCGGGCGATGGCTGGGCCGAAGCACGCTGGCTGTCACGTAGGCAGGCTCGCCGGCGCTGTTGCCGGTGGCTGCATGCGTGGGACTTTGACCAGCTGAACACCGTGGTCACCGAGTCCGGTTGAGGCGGCCAGGGCCTGTCAGTGGCTGGTGACAGGATCACCGGCATGGTCTTCGTACGTACCACTCCGCCGCGGCCCGTGGACGTGACCGCGGTCTTTCCCGGGATAGCGCCGTTCGCACGTCCCGCGATTCGACTGCACCCTCGTCCCGGGTCGCCTTCGGTCGGGGAGAGTTCGGTCGGCGGGCCGTTGCTGTGGCCGCAGGAGGCGCCGTGGCCGCACTGCGAAGCCTCGCACCTGCACCGTGACAGTGGGTTCCGCCAGTCGCCGGACGACGTGCGGCTCATGAGGCGCAGGCGGGCCCGGTGGCACGGTGACCACGATGGTCCCGGGACGACGCCCGAGGAGGCAGCGGTCAAGGAGCGGAACGCAGCGAGGCTCGCGGAGCGTTTCGCCGCCGGCCCGCCGCCCGCGGAGTGCCCGGTCCCCATGCTGCCCGTGGCCCAGCTGTATCTGCGCGACATAACCCTGCTGCGGCCGCCGGGACAGGCCGATCTGCTCCAGGTTCTGTGGTGCCCCTACGACCACGATCCGTACGGGAAGCCGGCGACCGCACTGTTCTGGAGGTCCGCTGCCGAGGTCGTCGACGTCCTCGCCGCACCGCCCGAGCCGTACGAGGTGAACCATGAGGGCTATGTGCCGGAGCCGTGTGTCCTGGCTCCGGAAGCAATCACGGATTACCCCGACAGCCTCGATCTGAGTCCGCAGATGAGGCTCATAGTGGAGGACTGGAGCAGATGGCAGGCGGCCGGCGCCGACGTGGACAGCTCCTACGCGGAGTATCCGCGCGACTTCTATGACCCCCATCTGGCAGACGCGCCCGGATGGAAGGTCGGCGGCTGGCCTCCATGGGGCCGCACCGACCCCGACCCCCGATACTGCACCGTCTGTGATGTGCGGATGGTCCCGCTGCTGACCATCGCCTCCTTCGAATGGGATGGCGGCGAGGGACACAGCTGGACGCCCTATGAAGACCGGGCCGCAGCCAACGGTGCCGGTCATTGCTGTGGTCAGTCCCCCTCACAACCGACCAAGGTCGAAGTCGGCAGCACCGACAACATGCAGATCTACGTCTGCCCGGCCTCCCCCGAGCATCCGCACACCGACCTGATCCAATGAGCTGCCGGGCCCGCCGCCACCCGCCTCCGCTATTGGCGGCGGAGGTGCCGTCGACGGCGGAGAGTGTGTGACAAGCCGCTCGCCTCACGGAGGCGGGATCCTCAACGCACGAGGCTCCTGTGTCGAAGGAACAGGAGCTCGACCCGACCCGGCGGTGCGGAAGCCTCGTTGGCTCCTCCCACCCTTCCGCACCTGACCCGCCGCACGCGCTGGTCGAGTGAGTCATGCTCCGCATCGTCCCCAGAGAGGCCGACCGCCGCATCAGCAGGCCTTGGTCGTCACCCTGGTGTGCCTGCGCAAGCACGGCACCCTCGCGCAGATCGCCGCCGTCCTCGGCATCTTGTTGGGTACCGCCCATGCCTACATGCGCAGGGTGGTCGACCTGCTCGCGGTGCGGGCACCCGGCCTACTGAAGGTCCCGTGGCAGGTCGACCCGGACTCCGTCCTGCTCGACGGCATCCTCGCCGTATGCGACCGCCTGGGCGATGGCCCGGCCGAGCACTGCGCCAGCCGTGGAGCGAGGAAGTGACGTGGCGTCAGGTGTGACCTGGGGGGTGGGAATCAGGCCCGAAAGTCTCTGGTAGAGTTGAGCTCGCTGGAAAGGGAAAGCGCGAAAGCGAAGAACTGGAAAGCAAAAATGCGAAACCCGCTTCGACCGGGAATCGGACACGAAAGAGTCTGATAGAGTCGGAAACGCAAGACCGAAGGAAAGCGCCCGGAGGAAAGCCCCAGAAAATGTTCTGAGGGTGAGTACAAAGGAAGCGTCCGTTCCTTGAGAACTCAACAGCGTGCCAAAAGTCAACG
>NZ_JBIVTU010000044.1:0-5046 GCF_044756845.1 Streptomyces sp. NPDC091416 | reverse complement strand
AAACCGCCCGGCCCGGCCCAGGACGCCCACCCGGCCGCAAGAACGACCAGCCCACTGCCCGCTATGACGTGCACACAGTCGGCAAACCAGGCTCCACCAAGCGACGAACGAAGAAGTCAACGACTCCACGTCCACGCCGCACAGGTTAAAGATCAAGCTAGCGGTGGAGGCCGGCGGGTGCCAGTCGATGCCTCGGAGCCGGATCTGGTCCTGCACTCCGGCGCGTTCCCGTTTCGCACGGGTGTGTGCGAGAGGGAGGGGTGTGCACGCCCTCCTAACGAGCTATGGCTTCTCCCGAGCCGCAAGAGAAGGCTACTTTCCGCTGGGGCTCGTCACCCGCGTCTGTACTCCGCCGGTCTCGATCTCTGCCAGCAGCACCACCAAGATCCCGCTGTGGACTCGGGCCTGATCACCTTCGCTTCCGCCCATCACTACCCCTCGCTGCAGTCCGGCACGACAAGCGCATCGTCGTCGAGCCATGCTCCTGGCGCCTCGGGCCGGCCGCCCTGGCCCATGAGGCGGCGGCATCGCCGGGATCTCGAAGCGGCGGCTCCACACGGCAGCGGGCTCGCCCCTGCACATGCAGTTCGTCGCGCTACTCGTCCAAAACAACCGATGCGGTCTTCGAAGACCGAGTACCACCTGAATCCCGGAGGATCACCATGCGAAGAAGACCTTCACGCCCATCGCCCAGGCAGCGGTTGGCTGCCTGGGCGGCGGCCGCGCTGCTGGCACTGGGCTGCTCGGTCGCGCTGCCGGCCGGCACGGCACACGCAGTACCCGTCGACATCACCTGCCTCACGGGGTCCCGGAACACCGTGTACACCCCGCCCCTCACATACACGCCCGGTCCCACGTCACTGCAGATCACGGACCACTTCAGCTGCGCATCCCTGCTCAGCGGCGTGAGCAGCGGTTCGGGCAGCTACACCGTCAACCTGCCGTCCACGTCCTGCCTGGCGTCGGTACAGAGCCCGCTCAGCTCGAACACGGCGACATATCACTGGAACAACGGGACGTCCAGCACCATCTCCTTCGCCAGCAGCACCGCGGTCAGGGCCGCCAACGGAACGGTCACCGTCACCAGCATCGGCGCCGTGACGTCCGGCCTCGGCCTGGGCCAAACGGTCACCCGAGTGACGGTCGAGCCCAACCTCAACCTCACCGCCTGCCTGACCGGCGGCCTCAGCGAAACCAACAGCGTCCTCAACACCCTGATCATCGCCCCGGTCTGAGCCGCGTCGCCACACTCCCCCGCTCCGGGCCCGGCCCGGCAGGGCGCGAGGCCCCAAACGAACCTGCCTTGTCCAACATCATCCCGAGTGGCCCGGGGCGGGCACCCATCCGAGCCGCACCCTCCCATCGAGGAGTCCGTCATGCGTCACATCCGCAAAACAGTCAAGCTGTTACGGACACTCTGTACGGCCGCAGCCGGCAGCAGGCCCCGCAGGCCGCTGATCAGCCTGCTGTTCGTCTGCGCGGCCCTGCTGCCCCGCTCGGTCTGTCCGCGCCGGTCGCCGCCGCGTCCACCGCTTCCGCCTCGGCCCTGATCGACTGCCCCGGCTACGCCACCCAGCAGTTCTCGCCCGGACTCAAGCTTCTCGCCCAGCAGGTCTCCTTCCACGCAGAAGGCCCCTTCGGCCCTTGCGTGACGACCTCCTCCGACCACGTCTTCGCCGACTACGAAGCCGACGGCCAGGCCCTGCTGTCGTGTTCGGTAAGCCTGCCGGTCACCGGTGTCTCGGGCACCATCCGATGGAAGGACGCCTCAGGCACCCCCTCCGGCACCTCCCACTTCACCGGCGGCATCTCACTGACCCAGCGACCCACCGGCCAGAACGTCGTCATCGTGCTCGCCACCATCACCTCCGGTGACTTCACCGGCGACCAGATCTTGTACGAGATTGCCCTGCTCAACACCGACCTTCTCGCCTGCCTCACCACAGGCATCACTCAGGTCGCTGGCCCCGCCAACCTCACCGTCCTGCCCGTGTAACCGACCGCCTGCCACAGGAATCGTCCACGGGCCGGCCCCCCTTTGCACGCGTCCCTGCCCGTGCAGGGGCGCGTGCACGGCCCCGCCGATCACGCCACGGCGGTTGTGTCCTCGGACGTGTACCGGAGCGAGCCTTACCTACCCCTGCAGCGACGGCGCGCAGCACCTCGTCCGCGCAATCAAGTGCGGGCGGGGCCCGGAGCCGGGTTCGCCATCTCGCGAAGGATTCGCTGCAGCACCGGTCGGTGTTCGACGCGGCGAACCATTGGGCGTACTGGCTCGTCGGCCCGCCCGTGTACCGGACCCGGTCGGTCTTCTCCCCGCACACACCGGTAGCAGCGGTCATCATCCGGCCCACTCGACGGGGCGAGGCTGACGCAGGGCACGGCGGGTGGTCGTCGCTTTGGGTTCCCCGGCCGCAGTTCTCCGCATGCTGGGCACCACGACTTTTTGAACGGAGCGCTCCGCTCCGATATGTTTGCGGCGACCGCCCGATCCACACCCTGGGAGAGGTACCCCCATGTCTCATGCCGTGCCGCAGGCGGCCGGACGCCAAAGAGCGGCGGGACCCGGCGCCCTGCTGGCAGCCCTGCTCGTCTCCGTCGGTTCGTACGCGCTGATGCAGACCATGATCGTCCCCGCACTGCCGGTGCTGACCCACGAGCTGCACACCAACACCGCCACCGCGGGATGGCTCATCACTGCGTTCATGCTCGGCTCCGCCGTGCTCACACCGGTCGTCGGTTCACTCGGCGACCGGTACGGACACCGGCGGATGCTCCTGGTCTCGCTCGGCGTCTTCCTGCTGTCCACCGCCGGCGCCGCCTTCGCCCCCGGAGTGCCCTTCCTCATCGTCATGCGCGCCCTGGAGGGCGTCAGCATGGCTACGCTGCCCCTCGCTCTCTCCATCATCCGCGAGACGATGCCGGCGGACCGGACCGCCGGTGCCTTCGGCCTCACCTCGGCCATGCTCGGCGGTGGCGCCGGGCTCGGCCTGGTCGTCGGCGGGCTGCTGGTGGACGCCGCGTCCTGGCGGTGGATGTTCGGCGTCGAGATCGTGCTGATCGCGTTCTCGATCCTGCTCGTGCTCGCCTGGGTGCCGGAATCACCGCGCCACGCCGATAAGAGGGCGACAACCGGCCGGCTCGACATCCCCGGGGCCGTACTGCTGGCCCTCGGGCTGTCCTCGCTCCTGCTCGCCGTGACCCAGGGCAGCGCGTGGGGCTGGGGATCCGCCCGTGTCATCGGACTGTTCGTAGTCGCCCTCGCGCTCTTCGCCGCACTGGGCGCGGTCGAGTCGCGCCATCCCGCCCCGCTGGTGGACGTCCGGCTCCTGATGCACGCCCCGATGCTCGTAACGACCGTGGCGACGCTGTTCGTCGGCGCGATCCCGTTCCTCTTCTACGTACTGCTTCCGCAGCTGCTGCAGACCCCGCACACTTCCGCCGCTCCCTACGGACACGGCCTGACCGTGATCGAGGCCGGTCTGCTCCTGCTGCCGGGCGCCTTGGGCACCATGGTCGCGGGGCGCCTTGGCCCGATACTCGGGCACCGCCTCGGGGCCCGCGCTCCGATGATCGCCGCCATGGTGCTCATGACCGCCGGTGGTGCGCTCCAGGCGCTCTGGCACGGCAGTGTGCTGTCGATCGGCCTGGTCTTCGTCCTAGTCGGCCTGGGCTCGGGCTTCGGGTTCGCAGCGCTGGCCTCGCTCATCGCGAAGATCGTGCCCCGCGAGGACCTCGCCGCCGGGAACAGCCTCAACACCGTGGTCCGTACCGTGGGCAGCGCGATCGGCAGCCAGCTCGCCACCGTGCTGCTCCAGTCCGCGGTGGCCCCGGGCACGGGCCTGCCGGCGGAGAGCGCGTTCACGCAGGGGTTCTGGCTGGCCGGGGCGCTGGGAGCAGCCGGTATCGTGCTCACGGTGGCGCTGCGTGTGCACCCGTACCAGCGGTCCGCCCCCGCTCCCCGGGCCGTCGCCGCCGTCGGCGCGTCCGCCGAGTAGGCGGCGAAATCCGTTCGCGGGACGGCTTTCCGGACGGCGCCCGGTCGCCCCGTACGCGATACAGAGAAGCGGAGTCAGGTCCCATGCCCACCCCCAGCCGCCGCACGAACAACCGCCGCCCGCGTGGCCGCCAGGCAGAGGCCGAGGCGAATGACGCCCGGCTGCTGCGCGCGGCCCGTACCGTGTTCGCCGAACTCGGCTGGGACGCCCCGGTGTCGGTCATCGCCAAGCGCGCCGGGGTGGGCATGGGCAGCCTCTACCGCCGCTACCCCACCAAGGACGACCTCGCCCGCCACGTCCAGGTCGACGGCCTGGACCGGTGGACCGCCCTCGCCGAAGAGGCCCTGGACAACCCCGACCCGTGGGAGGCCCTGGCCCTGGCCCTGCGCGCGGCCCTGACCCAGGGCGGAGACGTCAGCATGCTGCCCGTCATCGGCGGCCGCTTCGCCCCGTCGCCCGAGGTCGATGCCGCGTCCGCCCGCCTGGAGCAGGCCCTTGACGCCCTCGTCCGCCAGGCCGTCGCGGAGGGTGCCCTGCGGCCCGACGTCACCCTCGCCGACCTCGTCCTGCTGCTGCAGATCCTGGGCAGCCGCCTCCCCGGCCCCCCGGAACGCGTGGACCAATTGCGGGCCCGCTACCTCGACCTCACCCTGTCGGCCCTGCGCGCCCCAGCCGCGACTCCGCTGACCGGCCCCGCACCGCAGTGGCCGGAACTGCTGTCCCTCTGGAACGTGCGCGAGGACGATGCCTGAGCCGTTGAGGGCCCAATTCGTGGGCCGCCTGGCCACACTCGGCGAGCACTGGCGCGGAGCCGCGACCGATGTGCGGAACCCGCTCTAAGTGCACGCCGGGCCACCGCCCCGGGCCTCCTCCTCGAAGCCGGGGGTGATCGACGGCGTCAGGCTGGCGCTCGACACCGTGGAGGGCGAGCTGTTCGACGTCCAGCCGGCCTGAGTGCCTGTTTCTCAACCTCCGGCCTTTGTGATCAAGGAATGGGCGGCGGGTCGCCTGGGGTGGACCGGTACGGTGACAGTGAGTGACGTGTTCT
>NZ_JBIVTU010000043.1:1734-5116 GCF_044756845.1 Streptomyces sp. NPDC091416 | reverse complement strand
AACACAGTGGACGCGAGCAACTGAGGACAAGCCCTCGGCCTATTAGTACCAGTCAGCTCCACCCGTTACCGGGCTTCCACATCTGGCCTATCAACCCAGTCGTCTACTGGGAGCCTTAACCCCTCAAAGGGGGTGGGAATACTCATCTCGAAGCAGGCTTCCCGCTTAGATGCTTTCAGCGGTTATCCTTTCCGAACGTAGCCAACCAGCCATGCCCTTGGCAGGACAACTGGCACACCAGAGGTTCGTCCGTCCCGGTCCTCTCGTACTAGGGACAGCCCTTCTCAATATTCCTACGCGCACAGCGGATAGGGACCGAACTGTCTCACGACGTTCTAAACCCAGCTCGCGTACCGCTTTAATGGGCGAACAGCCCAACCCTTGGGACCGACTCCAGCCCCAGGATGCGACGAGCCGACATCGAGGTGCCAAACCATCCCGTCGATATGGACTCTTGGGGAAGATCAGCCTGTTATCCCCGGGGTACCTTTTATCCGTTGAGCGACAGCGCTTCCACAAGCCACTGCCGGATCACTAGTCCCGACTTTCGTCCCTGCTCGACCCGTCGGTCTCACAGTCAAGCTCCCTTGTGCACTTACACTCAACACCTGATTGCCAACCAGGCTGAGGGAACCTTTGGGCGCCTCCGTTACTCTTTAGGAGGCAACCGCCCCAGTTAAACTACCCATCAGACACTGTCCCTGATCCGGATCACGGACCCAGGTTAGACATCCAGCACGACCAGAGTGGTATTTCAACGACGACTCCACAACCACTGGCGTGGCCGCTTCAAAGTCTCCCACCTATCCTACACAAGCCGAACCGAACACCAATATCAAACTATAGTAAAGGTCCCGGGGTCTTTCCGTCCTGCTGCGCGAAACGAGCATCTTTACTCGTAGTGCAATTTCACCGGGCCTATGGTTGAGACAGTCGAGAAGTCGTTACGCCATTCGTGCAGGTCGGAACTTACCCGACAAGGAATTTCGCTACCTTAGGATGGTTATAGTTACCACCGCCGTTTACTGGCGCTTAAGTTCTCAGCTTCGCCGACCCGAAAGTCAGCTAACCGGTCCCCTTAACGTTCCAGCACCGGGCAGGCGTCAGTCCGTATACATCGCCTTACGGCTTCGCACGGACCTGTGTTTTTAGTAAACAGTCGCTTCTCGCTGGTCTCTGCGGCCACCCCCAGCTCAGGAAGCAAGTTCCCTCACCAGTGATGGCCCCCCTTCTCCCGAAGTTACGGGGGCATTTTGCCGAGTTCCTTAACCATAGTTCACCCGAACGCCTCGGTATTCTCTACCTGACCACCTGAGTCGGTTTAGGGTACGGGCCGCCATGAAACTCGCTAGAGGCTTTTCTCGACAGCATAGGATCATCCACTTCACCACAATCGGCTCGGCATCAGGTCTCAGCCTTAACGTGTGACGGATTTACCTACCACACGGCCTACACCCTTACCCCGGGACTACCACCGCCCGGGCTGGACTACCTTCCTGCGTCACCCCATCGCTTACCTAGTACAAGTCTGGTTCGTCGGCTCCACCACTACCCTCAACTCCGAAGAGATCGGGCCGGCTTCACGGACTTAGCATCGCCTGATTCAGTATTGGGCGTTTCAAAGCGGGTACCGGAATATCAACCGGTTGTCCATCGACTACGCCTGTCGGCCTCGCCTTAGGTCCCGACTTACCCTGGGCAGATCAGCTTGACCCAGGAACCCTTAGTCAATCGGCGCACACGTTTCTCACGTGTGTATCGCTACTCATGCCTGCATTCTCACTCGTGAACCGTCCACAACTCGCTTCCGCGGCTGCTTCACCCGGCACACGACGCTCCCCTACCCATCCCAGCCCCCGTTGGGGGTACATGCTGGAATGACACGACTTCGGCGGTACGCTTGAGCCCCGCTACATTGTCGGCGCGGAATCACTTGACCAGTGAGCTATTACGCACTCTTTCAAGGGTGGCTGCTTCTAAGCCAACCTCCTGGTTGTCTCTGCGACTCCACATCCTTTCCCACTTAGCGTACGCTTAGGGGCCTTAGTCGATGCTCTGGGCTGTTTCCCTCTCGACCATGGAGCTTATCCCCCACAGTCTCACTGCCGTGCTCTCACTTACCGGCATTCGGAGTTTGGCTAAGGTCAGTAACCCGGTAGGGCCCATCGCCTATCCAGTGCTCTACCTCCGGCAAGAAACACACGACGCTGCACCTAAATGCATTTCGGGGAGAACCAGCTATCACGGAGTTTGATTGGCCTTTCACCCCTAACCACAGGTCATCCCCCAGGTTTTCAACCCTGGTGGGTTCGGTCCTCCACGAAGTCTTACCTCCGCTTCAACCTGCCCATGGCTAGATCACTCCGCTTCGGGTCTTGAGCGCGCTACTAAATCGCCCTATTCGGACTCGCTTTCGCTACGGCTTCCCCACACGGGTTAACCTCGCAACACACCGCAAACTCGCAGGCTCATTCTTCAAAAGGCACGCAGTCACGACGCACCGAGCAAGCTCGATGCGCGACGCTCCCACGGCTTGTAGGCACACGGTTTCAGGTACTATTTCACTCCGCTCCCGCGGTACTTTTCACCATTCCCTCACGGTACTATCCGCTATCGGTCACCAGGGAATATTTAGGCTTAACGGGTGGTCCCGCCAGATTCACACGGGATTTCTCGGGCCCCGTGCTACTTGGGTGTCTCTTAAACGAGCCGTCAATGTTTCAGCTACGGGGGTCTTACCCTCTACGCCGGACCTTTCGCATGTCCTTCGCCTACATCAACGGTTTCTGACTCGTCTCATGGCCGGCAGACCATGAAAAAGAGATCCCACAACCCCGCATGCGCAACCCCTGCCGGGTATCACACGCATACGGTTTGGCCTGATCCAGTTTCGCTCGCCACTACTCCCGGAATCACGGTTGTTTTCTCTTCCTGAGGGTACTGAGATGTTTCACTTCCCCTCGTTCCCTCCACACTGCCTATGTGTTCAGCAGCGGGTGACAGCCCATGACGACTGCCGGGTTTCCCCATTCGGACACCCCCGGATCAAAGCTTGGTTGACAGCTCCCCGGGGCCTATCGTGGCCTCCCACGTCCTTCATCGGTTCCTGGTGCCAAGGCATCCACCGTGCGCCCTTAAAAACTTGGCCACAGATGCTCGCGTCCACTGTGCAGTTCTCAAACAACGACCAGCCACCCATCACCCCACCCTTACCGGATGAGTTCACTGGGGCCGGCAACCGAAGGACGACCATGACGGCCGCACCTTCAGATACCCAACAGCGTGCCCGACACAGTCAACCCGTTTACGCGTTCCACGCCGAAGCAGTACTTACGAAAACCAGCCAACCGTGCCGAATAGTCAACGTTCCACCCATGAGCAA
>NZ_JBIVTU010000042.1:0-10569 GCF_044756845.1 Streptomyces sp. NPDC091416 | reverse complement strand
GCCACTTCCCTGGCGAATCACCGCTCAGGGGACTTCGCTTGACCGCTCAGAATCGCAGCCAAACACCTGATATGCGAACCAAACGCTCACTTAGACGTCGTTTCTTATGGCGTGCACGCTCGTTGGCCTGTGCATGACGGATCTGGTTGAGCGGCTGGTGCCGGATGAGTTGTGGGAGTTGTTCCAGCGAGTGGTGCCGCCCACGGAGGTGCGGCGTCCGCAGGGCGGGGGCCGACGTCGGGCCGGTGACCGTGAAGTTCTGGCTGCGGTCGTCTTCGTGGCCACTTCGGGGTGTACGTGGAGACAGCTCCCACCGGTGTTCGGGCCGGCCTGGCAGACGGTCTATCGGCGGTTCGCCCAGTGGAGCGCGGACCGGGTCTGGGCCCGGCTCCACCGCGTGGTCCTGGACGAGCTCGGGGCCCGGGGTGGGTTGGACTGGTCGCGGTGCGCGATCGACTCGGTCAGTGTCCGGGCGTCAAAAGGGGGCTTCTGACGGGACCGAATCCGACCGACCGTGGCAAGTTGGGATCGAAAATCCATCTGGTCACGGACCGGAACGGACTGCCACTGTCGCTGGGTATCTCCGGCGCCAACATGCACGACAGCCAGGGCCTGGAACCGCTCATCCGAGGCATCCCACCCATCCGCTCCCGCCGCGGCCCGCGCCGCAGGCGCCCCGCGAAGCTGCATGCGGACAAGGGCTACGACTACGACCACCTGCGGCGATGGCTCCGCGGACGCGGCATACGCCATCGCATCGCCCGGAGAGGCATCGAGTCCTCGCAACGGCTCGGCCGCCACCGATGGGTCGTCGAACGAACCGTTTCCTGGCTGTCCGGCTGCCGCCGCCTCCACCGCCGCTACGAACGAAAGCCCGAGCACTTCCTCGCCTTCGTCGGCATAGCCGCAGCCTTCATCTGCTATCGCCGATTGGCTGTCCCACTCACGGCCTGAGCCGGTTCTGCTGTACGTCGAAGCAGACCAGGTCCATGGACCCCGCCACGGCCGCCGCGTACGCGGACGCCTCCTCGGCCATGCTCCAGCGCATGGGGAAGTAGATCAGCGGACCACTGGCTTCGCGGATCAACGGCCCGGTTGACCAGGGCGAGGCGTCCTCCTCGTCCTCGGTGAGGTCGCACCACCGCTCAAGCAACGCAGCCACGTAGGTCGCTATGCGTTCGGAAGGAGGCTCTCCAACCTCGCTGTCGATGTAGCGGTCGTACAGGCCGCTGAAGATTCGGCCCGCGGTCTTGTCATCCGTCGGCCTCTCGCCTTCCCAGACAGCAAGGTCGTAGCTCATACCAGGAGACTCTCATGTCGCTCTGACAGCCATAAGAAACGACGTCTTACCACTGGAGTGGGTTTCTCAACGAAACTGAGGCGGGTGAGACGCCTGTGGTGGCAGCCTCCCGACTGCGCCGGACGGGCAGCTGCGGCGGGAGATGGAAGCAGGGATTCGTCGGTGCACGGCGGGACCGGCTGAGATCATGCCGGGAGGGTCAGTTCGTGATCAGGGCACGGCGGTAGGGGTGGGGATGGACGACACGAGCACGGTGCGCGCGGTCGCGATCGACTACAAGGCGCTCCTGCGGGGTCCTGGACGCGCCCACGAGGGGATCGCCGACTTCCTGCAGTGGCTCGACGAACGCGACATCGCCTTCGTGCTGCTCACGACCGACTCCCTCGACGCCGAAGTCACCCTGGCGGCTGCCGGGCTGCCGGCACCCGCTCTTCACCTGTGCCGCGACGACATCCCCGGCAAGCCGGCCCGGGGCAGCGGAGCCTGGCTGCTGACGGTCGCCGACCGCCTCAAGCTGCGCACAAATCAGTTGATCATGGTGGGGACCTCGGAGTGGGACTGGCGTACGGGCATCAACGCCGGCGTCGTGCACGTCCACGCCCGCTGGGCCAGCCACGTCCGCGACAACAGGGGCATGCTCACCCTGGCCGCCGACGAGCCGGCGGACGTCGGCGAGCTCCTGGAGCACTTCTTCCTGGACGAGCCGGCCTGGGCCTTCAGCCACGACGACCCCGCCCGCTCCTTCAAGATTCGGTCGCTGCTGCCGCCCAGCGTGCGCTTCCCCGCCGCCCCCGGCCGGACCTTCGAGCTCCAGGACGTCTTCACCCGCGCCCGCACCATCACCGTCGGCACCCAGGACGCCCGCGACATCCTGATGCTGCGCCTGCTGGCCTCCGCCTACCTCGACGGCACCCTGCCCCACCGCAGCCTCTTCTGCGTCTACCCCAGCAGCTCCCTCGGCAAGGTCAGCGAGCAACTCGCCGGCTTCCTCACCAAGGCCAAGGTCCTGGTCGGCTCCTACTACCGCGAGGACCTGCTCGAGCGCACCGCCCAGGCCCCAGACACCAGCCTGGAACGGTGGAGGAGGAGCCGGGGCGAGGCGAGCACAGCGGACATCTCGATCGGCGCCCAGGCCCGCACCGTCCGCATCAACCCCAAGTACAAGGGCAAGCTCAGGGGCAAAACCGTGGTCGTCTTCGACGACTTCACCACCGAAGGCAAGTCCATCGAGTGGGCCCGAACCCTGCTGACCAGCGCCAAGGCGGAACACGTCATCGCCTTGACCATCGGCAAGTACGGCAACTCCCGCCACACCGCCTACCAGCTGCGCCCCGGCACGACGATCGACCCCTTCCAGGTCAGCTACCACCTGGCCGCGGCGAACTTCGTGACGACGACCGTCACTGGCACCGCAGGCCCGGGCCCCGACAACAGCCTGAAGACCACGATGTCGCACTACATCGCCGCCGCGCGAGACGCCGGCTGACACCCCCGCCCCGGCGGACGGTGCGGCCCGGCGGCCGGGCAAGCTGAATCGGCGGCCCTCCAGCAGTGCCCTTCCCTCCCGCACCCGGACCGCGTACGCCATGATGGAAGTGGCCCGAGAACCCCGCTTCATCCTTCGAACATCCCGGGGCCACGAGTAGAAGGACACCCTGATGGACCTCGACATCACCGCCGAGCAGCACGATCTGCTGACCCTGTGCGCGCTGCGCACCGGCGACTCCAACCTGGACTGGAGCCTGCTCGCCCGTAGCGCCCAGAGCCCGGAGGGCCTGGCCGCGCTCCTGGACGGACAACTCCAAGAGGACTCACGCGCCGCGACGAAGAACCGTCCCCTGCTGCAGCAGGCCCTGGCCGCTGGACTGGATGACGCCCGTGCCCGCGTCGACGACGAGCTCACCGCGGCCGGTAAGGCCGGTGCCCGCCTGGTCACGGTCCTCGACAAGGACTACCCGGCCAACCTCAGGGTGATCGGCAACCTGCCGCCATTCCTCTTCTACCGCGGCGAACTCGAGGAGCGCGACGCCCGCTCCATCGCGATCGTCGGCACCCGCCAGGCATCCGAAGACGGTCTGCGCCGCGCGGCCCGGATGGCCCGCGAGCTCGGCGAGCACAACGTCGCGATCGCCAGCGGTCTCGCGAAAGGCATCGACGCAGCCGCCCACCAGGCCACCCTGACCGCCGGCGGCCGGACCTTCGCCGTCATGGGCACCGGCATCGCCGCACCGATCTACCCGGCCGAGAACCGTCCGCTCGCGAAGGCGATCCTCAGCGCTGGGGGAGCGCTTCTGAGCCAGTTCTGGCCCACGAGCCCACCGGCGAAGTACACCTTCCCCCGCCGCAACGTCGTCACGTCCGGCACCACGCTGGGCAGCGTCGTCATCGAGGCCTCGAGCACGTCAGGCGCGAAGATGCAGGCCCGCCTGGCCGCCGAACACGGCAAGTTCGTCTTCCTGATCCGCTCCCTCGCCGACACACAACCCTGGGCTGAGAAGATGCTGGAGGAGGGCCGGGCGATCCTGGTCGCCGCCTCCAGCGACATCACCGACCGCCTCGGCCAGGCAGCGGACATCCAGGCCGCCGGACAGCAGCGCCAGCAGCTCGCCCTGGCCGGCCTGTGACGGCAGGTCTCCCCAATCCAGCCGGCTTTCCCAACTGCCCGGTGTGCGCGTACCGCATCACCGGCACCGCCCGCCTGTGCTCCGACTGCGCGGGCCGCACCCTCCAGCCGGTCGCCGAGCCCCACTGCCCCGTCTGCTCCCAGGCCGTCGCGCCCGGCAGGCAGTGCAGTAATCGGGTGTGTGCGCTCCCGGAAGCCGAGCGGGGGTTCTCGCGCGTTGACGCGGTGGCCATGTACTCCGGAGCCTTGCGCGACAAGATCCACAAGCTGAAGTACGAGGGGAGGGCCGGCTGGGCGATGATTTTCGGCCGGCTTCTCATCGGTTGGATGGAAAGCCACCCCGACCAGACGCGGGGCGTCGACCATGTGGTCGGCAATGCCACCCACACCGGACGCAAGCCCATCCAACACATCGAGGCGATCATGGATGCGGCCTACACGGAGGACGTGACCAAGGCCTTCCCGCTGAGCCGGCCAGGCGCGCACCGGCTGGTGAAGCAGGCCGAGACGGCCCGGTCCGCGAACCGCACCCTGGACGAGAAGCGCGCGGCCGCCGCCGCACATGCAGCCGCCCTGACATGGACCGGAGGCACCGAAGACATCAAGGGCGCCACGATTCTCCTCATCGACGACGTCTTCACCAGCGGATCGCAGCTCCAGCATGTCGCGCTCCGACTCCGAGCAACCGGTGCTGCCGACGTCCGGGGGCTCGTCCTCGCACGAGTCCCCTGGAGCGCATGACCATGCTCGCAACGGCCGAACGCCCTCGTCGCGAAACCGCCCTCCGGTCAGTGGAGATCATTTGGCATCGGCCAGCCGACCCCGAGGGGTGCGACGGCGACTGCGACTACCACCAGATCGCCTGCGGCGAACCGGGCGTCAGCATGCCCGGCGGCATCCGCGACGTGCCCGAGAACCTCGAAGCGCCAGGGGAGCGCTGGTGCACCGCCTGCCTGACCGCCCCGAGCGGAGACGCGCCGTGACCCATGTGCCTGACCAGGCCCGACGCGAGCTGAGCGACAGCCTCCAGCTGCTGCGCCAGCTCGCCTTGGAGCCGGAGTGGTGCCATCCCACGTTCGCCGACCTGGTGCTGGAGCACGGCCACTGGAACGCGCCCTCCCGCTGACGTGCCACCGCACCCCCCCGCTGCCACATCGGGGCATCAGGGTTAGACGTGAGGCTTCTCGTGCTGATAGTAAGCGGATCGGAGCGCCGGAGAAGCACCGGCTGGGGAAAGGGTGGCCATGCCGAGTGGCGTAGAAAGCGGAGACGTCCCGGCTGGTGTGGTAGCCGCCGGGAAGCCGTCGGCGTCCAGACCCTCCCCCGCCCGTCCCTCCCCGCGGAACGAGCGCTCCTGAACTGGCTGGAGTCGAACCTCGCGCAAGAGAGCCGGCTGGACTACGACGGCACCGCAATGTGGAAGCACCGTTCAGTGTATGAACTCCTGGCCGCGTACGGCCGCTGGTTCCTTCCCGCCGCCCTCCCCGCCGCAGTCCGGGCACTCCCGGAGCGGGGGTGTTTCGCCAACGCGGCGGCGACCGAGTCGGAGCACGCGGGCCTGGTCTGCGTCGAGGGCCTCGCGCTCGGCGGCGCCAGCCCTCTACCGATACTCCACGCTTGGTGTGCGGACAGAGACGGCCACGTGATCGATCCGACCTGGTCGGAACTCGGAGGCAGCGCGTACCTGGGAATCACTCTGCCCCCGACCCTGAGACCGCGAGGGCCCCGTTACTGGGGCGTCCTGGAGGCCCCCACGTCCCTGTACCCACTGCTGAGCAGCGGTTTGTAGGCCAGCCCTGAACCTCAGGGACCTCGCTCCGGCTCGCTCGTCTCACCCGGCCGCCTTCGCGCCGGTCGCGCTCGCCTCCCGGCCGCCGGCCGGGGCGGCGGTGCTCCCGCATCGGCTTGACTCTCCGCCACACCGTCTGCGCGGGGTGCGAAGCCGTCCTTCAGGATGCTGTCGAGGGCGCCTCGGCCGCAGCCGGTGAATGATCTCGCAGGAGTGACCGAAGGCTGTCAGCGGTGTCGCAGAAATCCGCGAGGAATCGAAGCTGTGCCGTCACCCCCTGGTTGTTCACGCTGCTCGCCCTTGCATCGGCTGCATCGTGGACCCTCTCGTGCGCGTCCTCATCGCTCGCCTCGGGATGCGCGCCGTTGTTGTACTCTCGGGCCCCGCTCTCGTTGGCGGCGTCGTACACGGCCTCGTCGAGGTCGCCCGGCTTGATCCCGAACTCAGTTGCCAGCGCCTCGGCTTGCTGCTCGGAGATGACGGACTGGGGCTCACCGTCGGCCGGGGGTGTCACGTCGATGTGAAGGGCGCGCCGTGTAGCAGTCCTCCGGCTTTCCACCCGCCATACACGCCACCCGGCTGCCTGAAACGCGGACGCAACGGCGTCGAGAGCGTCATTCCGCGCGCGGCGTACGGTCCGGGTATCCCGCGTCCTCATACCCCGCTCGTCCTGAGCTCCGTCCATGAACCAGACCACTTCGAGTGTTCGGCCCGTTCCCGGCCATACGAACGCGCCCTGGGGCCCCTGCGCGCCATGCCAATTCCGGTAGAGCATCTTCCGGCCCGGGACCGTCGCGAGCGTCACGTGGGCCGCCCGCAGCACCGTCAGCGCGGCGACCACCGTGGGCTCTTGCGCGTGCTCCGGCACGCTTCCGACCCCGTCCGGCTCGACCTGATCGATCGGCTTCTCCGCCATGGGGGACGTCGTATTGTGCACCAAAATGGTCCTCTCTCAGCAGGGTGGCGGCGTCGGCCGTTACCCATAAGCCCACACGATCGTGAGCCGGAAATGCGTAGGGATTCGGAAGCTGGGTCAGTGCTGGCTCAGCCAGCCCCGCAAGCCCTTGTATTGACAGTCTGGGTGCCGGCATAACGCCGGGGGGCCGCCTGGGCAGGTCGTCCCCGCATTGTCAGCTGGTCTTCTCGATATGGGCATAGATGACAGTCCCAGGTGCGTCGCGGTCGAAGTCCCGCTCCCCGGTGTGGTGAGTGAACTGGTAGGTGCCCGCGGGCACTTCTACTACGTTATCCGACCACCCCAGAGTGGCGGGGTTACCTCCACGCCTCTTCCAGTCGTCGTAATCTGCAATCGAGTAGGCCCAAAGATCGGTGCAGATGTTTGCAATGCAGTCGGACTCGGGCAGCGACGGCTTCTCATCGTCGTCGTAGTCGTACTCCGGAGATGCAATGATGTAGCTGTCATCTCCTGTTCGGTATAGACCGGGGCAAGTGTTTCCCACCGGACCGTAAGCACAGCCAATTTCTGCCATTGCCTTAATATATTGCGCTTGACCGACGATGCTGTTGTAGCTGGCGAGCTCGGCTCGCGCGACGGCATAGATGGGACGCAAGTCGTCGGTGACGATGATCTTCCCAGAAGGGACCTCAAGGGTGACTATCGATGTGATGCCGCTGGCGGGCTGACAAGGCGTGTCGACATAAACCGCGTCGTCCGCGATCCGGGGTACAAAATATTGGCCGCAGTAGCTGCACTCGAAGAGGTGGTCTCGGAGCATCGGGGGCCATGACGGATCATCGAACTCCATCACCCGCACTTCGTCTGAGCGATGGATCATGTGCCCGTTGGGCTTCAAGGGCAAGGTCTTCGAGGGCGCAGCGGGCCGTTCTAGTGTGGGGTCCTCTCGGCATCCGCAAGTGGCGCTCAGCTCGGGAGTGCACAGGAGGGGTGCCGACGTACGTCTATCATACGTTCATAAATCCAATTAAGCAAGTTCAACTTGTCGTTGACCGTACGGCGACGCACTTGATCGGTTTTGTTGGCTGACTGAACGCGGCGGGACGGAGCCGTGGCTACGCGCACTTGAGCACTGTGGTCTCCTACTTGCGCGCTTCCCATAACGCCCATCGACCAGACGGAGTTCGAGTGTCCTCCCTTCCTGACCGCGAGCGTTCAGTGGCTCTGCTACCGGCCATGGCACGTGCCCTGGGCCGGATCCGTTACCTCACCAAAGATCTACCCGACATCGCCGACGTGTTCGACACCATGGATCAAGCCATCGCACACGACCTCGCCATACCCGTTGAGGAGGTCCCGGAGGTGACTGGAACCGCCGAGTTCCTCAGCGAGGGCGAGCGTGCGTTGGACGCGCTCTTATCCCGAGCACTGCTGGTACCTCCGGAGGGCCCGACGGCCGGGCTGCCCGAGGGTGACCTCGATCAGGCAATGGAACACGACTTTCAGACTTCGTGGTTGAAGGTTGCCGGGTCCCTCGCTGACGGTGAGCTGAACCACGCCACCTTGGTGCTCCAGCACACGCCTTACTCGACCCTCGCGCGCATCGAGTCCGGACTCGCCCAGTGGGCGTACTGCCTGGAGGCGGCAAAGTTCCGACGGGATCCGCCGGAGCGCACCTGATGTCGTCGTCTCGCCGAGCCGCTGCCGCGCCCGGGTCTCAACCGCGCCACACCGCGCCCCGCCCGCCGCTCCCAGCGCCCGCTCCGCCGCGCCCACGCCCGCGCCCGCGCCGCGCCCCGCCCGCCGCGCCCAGTGCCCGCGCCGCCGCAGCGACACCGCGCCCGCGCTCGGCGCCGCCGCACCCCGTCCACCGCCTGCCCGGCGCCGCCTCCCGCTCCCTGTCCGCCGCCTGCCCGTCCGCCCGCTACCTCCCCGGCCGGCTGCCCCCGTCGGCCTGCACGACGCTCGCGCGTATCGAGAAGGCACTGGCGAGCTGGGCATACTGCCTGGAGGCGGCGAAGTTCCGACGAGATCCGCCGGAGCGCACCTGACGCCCGCTCGGCCGTGTGGCTGTTCGGGGAGTTGGTGCTTGTGACTGTCCGGCCGCGCCGCGCGTCGCAGTCGGTGCGGGGCCCGTGTGTGCTCTGTTGTTCGCCGTCTGAGGACTTAGTTGGGTTCTGTGGTCTGGTGGAGCGCGTCGAGGCGCCAGGTGCGGGATTCGAGGCGCTTGATCTTCCGTCGGTGGGCGCGGCGGCTGCGGCGGCGGCGCTCCCCGCGGGGTCGGGGCCCGACGAGATGGTCCATCTCGTCGCGGCGGTGACTGAAGGGCCTGTAGTCCAGGACTGCCATGGGACGCCGCCTTTCGCGTTGAAGTCGGGTTGTGTCAGACGGGGAGGGCGATGACTGCGGCGGCCTCGCCGGGCTGGGCGAATCGGGTCTTGGTCATGCGGATTCTTCCTCCTCGGCGAGTTCGGCCAGTTGGGCCGCCAGTTGGTTGACGTGGATGTAGATCAGCGCCTCGCTCTTGCCGTGGGGGTTCAGGTAGGGCTGCCCGTCGACCTGGAAGTGCTCGAGAGCCTCGTGGACGGCCTCGTTGATCGCCATGGAGAGGCAGTGGCCGAGCCAGTGCTGCTCGGTCGGCTCCTCAAGCGTCTGGCCGTTCATGCAGAACTCGGGGGTCTGCTGCCATTCGCCAGCCTGCACCGCGCCGTCCTTGAAGGCGTCGGGGATGGCCGGGCCCAGGAGTTCGGTGGCGAGGAAACCGCGCGACTGGCTGGTCTTGCCGAATGTCAACCGGTGCGAGACTCGAGCCTTGGCCTTCTCGAAGACGGCCTCCTGTGCGGGACTGAGGTCCATGGCTTTCTCTCACCGTCGATGTCAGAGGTGTTCAACCTCTCCGTGCCAACAACGCCAACGCTACCATAGTAAATCCAATTATGCAATCTAGGGAGTGGGTGGCCCGGCCTCCGCCGGTACAGGACTGGAGTCTGCGACGGCGTTGTCCGCCCGGTGTCGCTTGGGCCGCATCCTCCGCCGTCAGACCCCAACTGCTCCCAGGAGGTAGCGTGGTGGCTGCGGACCGCAGCTGCTCGCCTTCCGCCTGGCCCCTGGCGACAGGGGACGCTGTTCGGGACGGCCTCGCGGCTCGCGCCCGGCCGCCGTCACCCGGCCGCCCCGCCGCTCGTCGCGCTGTCCCGCGTCGCCGCCGCGCACCCGCCGCCGCCCACACCCCCGGCCGCCCCGCCACACCCTCCGGCCTCCGCCGCCTGCCCGGAGCCCGCCGACCTGCCACCGCTGGTCCACCCACCGCCTGTCCGCCGCCCGCCCGGGTCCGCCGCGCCGGTCCGGCCCGCGCCACCCCGGCCGCCGCACCCGGGCCTCCGCCGTCCCCGCGCCTCGCGTCCCGGCCCACTCCGCGTCCGGCGCAGCCCGGCCGTCACCGGCCCCGGCCCGCCGCCCGGCCCGCCGCCCGGCCCGCCGCCCGCGGCCGGTCTCCGTCGCCCGCGGCCGGTCTCCGTCGCCCGCGGCCAGCCGACCCGTACGGGGCCGGACCGCCGCCGCCGGGGCCGGACCGTCACCGCCGGGTCCGGGCGCGCCCGCTGCTGCGCGCAGGGCCCGCCAGCCACCGCCGTGCGCCCCACGCCCCCCGGCCACCCCGGCGGAAAACCCGTACATTGTTCGCATTTTTGGGGCGGCCCCGGCCGGGTGGACGCCGCCCGGCCGCCGGTACCCGCTACCCATCGCCCGCGCCCTCCGGCCGGCCGCCCGTCGCCCCGCACGCCAGCCGCATGGTGGCTGGAGCCGCCCGGCCGCCCCCGCCGTGCTGGCTCCGCTGCCTCCAGCCGTCGCCCGCGCCCTCCGACCGCCCGCCGACCCATCGCGCCCACCGCCCGTACGGCGCCGCCCGCCGGCCGCACCCACCCGGGCCCGGTCGAGCAGGT
>NZ_JBIVTU010000041.1:0-13106 GCF_044756845.1 Streptomyces sp. NPDC091416 | reverse complement strand
CAAGCGAACCCCGAACGCCTGACCGGCGACGATGCCCCAACGTCACACCATCGAGCGATGACAAGACCGGCGGAACGCCACATCCCGCACTCTGAGTGACCTTGCGGCAAAGAGAGGCCGTGTGTCTCGCCGCTTGTACCTACCTCCCGAGCGGACCGTCGGGACCGGTGCCTACGGTGCCGATTCACGAGCAGGCATCAGACCCGCCGGGCGGTCTCGTCGATAAGGCCGTGCAGCCATCCTGCCAGAAGCTCTGCGAAGGTCGCCGCTGCGGCCAAGACGATCAGGTCACGCTCCGGCGCACCGGCCAGGACGCGCTCAGTGCGGCGCGGGCACTCCGAACCTCGTGCAGGACCCGGCCCGGGGGTGCTGCCGCCGGGCGTCACCACTGCTGGTTGAGGCCCGCGTGCGGGGCGAGTCCTGGAAGAGCCGAGGGCGGGTCACGGGGGCCGGCGCACCCCGCCGCGCGTCGAGGGTGTCCACGGCTTTGCGCTTCCGCGTCACACGGGGTCAGCCTGCGCGGCGGTTACCGGGCGAGCAACACGACAGCCAGCGAAACGGCCCTGGGCAGTGCGGATGCGCCGACTGGCGGTGAATCCGCCGTGCAGCCCGGCGACGAGCACGCATCAGGGGAAGCGACGTGGGCCAGGAACCCGGTCAGAATGCCCCGCGATCAGGCCCCTGGACCAGCTCGGCAGTCAGGAACGCGTTGTGGCGGCCCTGGCTTGCGGCGAGCCCGGCGGTTCCCCGGGTCTTGTCGCCATCGAAGCCGGAGGGGCTGCGCCCCGGGCTGCTTCCCGAAGAGGATTATCTCGAGAACCAGGATGTACGCCTGCGTGCGACCAGCACGTTCGGAAGCAGGGTGATCATGCATGCCCTCATCGTGCCCTCTTGTTCATCTCCCGCGGGGCACAGACCGGCGCGCTGGCCCACGCGCCGCGTATGGCCTCCCCAACCAGGGCGACGAGATCGCCAAGATGCCGTGGCCTGCAATATCCGTTGGTCATCGTGGGCATCTGATCGGCTCTACGGCCGCCCGGCTCGTCGCCGCGTTTCACGCCTGCCGACTTTCAGATGGCGGCGAAGGCAGGGTGCAGTCGAGGGTGAAGGCTGCGACGGGGACACCCCTGAGAGCTCGCTGTGTACGGGCCTGTTGCTGCTGGTGCTGGTCAACGGAAGTGAGCGTGTGATGAGTTGCGGGGCAGGACCGCCGCTTCGTAGCCGTCCAGCGGTCGCAGTCAAAGTAGCCGGTCAGCAGGACGCCTGCCGTACGAGGGGTGTTCAGGTAGCGGCCGACGAGTTGGTGTTCCAAGGCTGTGGGCAGTGTGCTGTTCCAGCAGCATTTGCACTCGATCACCAGTCTGACCGGGTCGTGTCCACTGTCTGGCGGGGCTGGTACCTCGATCTGGATGTCCGTGCGGCGGCCGGCCAGACCCGGGCGGTCGAGCTGGACTTCACGATTGACGACGACGCGGTAGCCGCCGATGTCCTGCAGGAGGAACGCGGCAAGAATGTCGCTGAGGTCTTCCTCCCAACAGGGCCACCACTCGGCTTGGGTTGCAGAGGACTCCGAGCGGTTCCACAGGGCGATGCTCAGGCCGTTGGGGCGATGCAGGGCGTGTTGGAAGCGGCCGAGAGCCTCCAGCACGAGCGTCAGGAGGTGTCCTTCGTCAGTGACCCAGCGGCGTTGGTGTGAGTGCTCGGCAAGTGCTCTGAGCTGAGGGGGCGTTACCGGGGCATGCAGGGATTGCGCGGCTGCGATTGCGGTCTGCCGGGCGAGGTGTCGTAGACGCCGCAGTCCTGTCTGAGAGGCCAGACGGCGCAGTTGGTGGGCGGCTTGTGGCGTGTTCTTGGTCTGGAGGAGCGGCGGAATGGATCGGATCAGCTCGCCGCAGTGGTCCTCGCCGGTCCAGCCGGAGCGCAAGGGCGGGTCCAGGGTTTCCGCTGTCACATGTCGGGCGAGCACGAGGTACAGCTCGGCGAGGGCTTCCTCGGCCAGGCCAGCCAACTGGTGCGGCTGGGTGTAGTGGTGGACGAGGCGCTGGCCGAGTTGGTTAATGTAGGCCCGAGCGAGCACCTCGTTGTTCAGACGTTTATGCACGAGCGGCCACAGTTTCGGCAGTGCCGGACAATGCAGCAGGATCTGCGCTGCCATGAGCCATCGGGTCAGGGTTTCGGGTGTCGTGGCCGGGCGCGAGGGGTCAAGGTCGAGGGCTGCCTGCAGGCGCGCGGGGGCGCTGGAGTGGCCGGTGAAGGCCAGGGCGCTGGTGACGCCCTGCCAGTGTTCGGGGACTCGGTCGGGGTGGTCGGCCCAGACGGTGAGAACGTCGACGGCGTCCGGCTGTGTGTGGACGCTGAGGCGGCGGGCCAGGTCGTGTGTGGTGTCGGCGTCCGTGTGGGGATCGCGGAGCACCTCGTCAAGCAGGGTGATCAGCGCGGCACCAGCTTGTTCAGCGCAGTAGGGCAGGAAGGCATCCCGGACGACTTCGCCAGGGGATGTGTAAGCGTTCGTGGTGGCCAGGGCGAGAGCCCAGCCGGCCCAGTGAGCAGGCGTCGCCGAGGGGAGTTCGTCCGGGGTGCTCAATACGGCGAAAGCGCTGAGCTCCAGCATCAGACGCGGATTGGCGCGCCCGCCGTAGGCCAGCAGGTGCGCTGGCAGGGGCGGCGCGGTGGTCAGCACCTGCCGGGCGGCAGTCCTCAGCTCCGCATCGAGGTCGCTGCCCTGACCTGGACGGGACGGGGCGTGGTGCGCCCACAGGAGCAGCGGGTCCTCCCACAGGCGAGGAGGCTCGGTTCCGTCGCGGGTGCATCTGATCTGGTCGATAACGGTGCCCCAGGCGCGGCGGATGGTCTCGGGGCTGGCGGCGTGGACGGCGGCAAGTCCTTCGCGCAGCCGGGTCTCGTTGTAGACACGATTCTCGTCGGGAGTGGTGTCGGCGTCTTGTCGGGGCTCTGGGGCGGGGGCCCATCCTTCGGTGATCTGTCGGAGGGTGGGATGGGCGCGGCAGGCTGCTTCAACCCGGGTTTGCAGCTCGGGGTCGGTCGGCGGGGTGATGGACACGAGCAGCCGGGCTAGTGCGGGTGGCACGTCAGCGAGTTGTTCCCAATGCTCCATCCAGTAGAACGCGTCGTCGTACGTGGTCAGGCAGCCATGCGGCACTGCGCTCCAGACGCGGAAGAAATCCTTCTCGCCGAGGTGACTGAGCAGATGGAGTGTCAGGGCGCGGCGCAGGCTGTGCTGGGCGCGCAGGGCGTCGCCCAAGGCCTCGTGTTCGGTCCGGCCTTCAACGCTGTACAGCAGATCTCGGTGGTTGGCGAGCGCGATGAGGGCCTCGCTGATGAGGGTCTCGGGATAGGGCAGTCCAGGAAGTCCGTCGGTGCCGGCCAGGGTGACCGCGCGGCTGATCAGACTGGTGGCCAGGATGATGCTGCGCCCGGGCAGCGGCTGCTGAATCGTGTCGCGGGCCCACAGCAGAGCCTGGGTGGTCTGGGCTGCAGCCAGCTGGGCGGGGATGTCCGAGCGCAACACCCACGCATGGCCGTAGTAGTCGGCGGCCGGATCGCGAAAGAAGTCGAGCCATTTCCGCAGGGACAGGTGGCTGGGCCACAGTCGGGAGAGGGCGGCAGCGACGACTTCCGGTGAGGGGTCATCGGCCGCCAGTTGCCTGATCCGGTCCGCTGTCTGGACGTCTTCAGGTCGAAAGTCGGCGATGGCGCGCAGGGCAAGGGCGCGTAGCTCCTCGGACAGGCTGGTGGTCTCGGTGACCTGCAGCAAGGCATCGTTCAGCTCTGGATCGGGGCAGCTTCGGGCCACGCGTAGCGCCGTGTACACGATCAGCGTGTCCACGTCTGGTCGTAGGCGGGACAGGAGTTGCTGTGGCAGTCCGGGGTGTTCGAGACGGTGCAGCGTGGTGTGGTCGATGTCGATGGTGTCGTCTCTTTGTGCCAGGCTGAAGATGGCTTCGACGACTCGGGCCCGGTCGGCGGCCGGCCGTGCGGGCAGATCGGCCAGGAGGAGCACCAGCGGGTCATCGCGCAGGAGGTCTTCGAAGAGGGTGCTGTCGGTGCCGCTGCGCCAGGCGGCCACTTCGCGGTGGGCCGGGTAGATGTGCCGCGCCGCGCCGTCTCCGACCCACAACAGGCCGGCCTGGGCGCGCGGGTCGACCTGGTGGGCGTGCAGGTAGTGGGCGGCCAGGAATTCTTGGTAGCTACGGTGTGTGAAGGTCCATCGCAGCAGGCCGACAGGGTCGAGCAGATGGGACTCGGTCAGCCGACGCAGTTCGTCGGTCGTGCACGGGACCTGGCCGTCCAGCAGGCCGGGCTCAAGTCCGCCTTCCAGTTCGGCCAGGGTAATCTCCCTGCGGCCGGAGGGTTGTGGGGAGGCATCGCTCAGCACGTTGTGTGTACCGAACTGCATCGCGGCCGCGACGCGGGCGGCGACCGGCAACAGACGCTGCCCCGTGGGCTGAGCCCGCAGTTCACGTATGTCGGCCGGGCGCCGGGTCTCGGAACACAAGAGCACGCAGGCCTGCTGGTAGGCGTCTGCCGCAGTGGCCGGCAGGGTCCCTTTGACGCGGTGGTATTCGAGCAGTTGCAGGAGGGTGACGGGCGTCCTGGACAGCTGCGTCAGGCCCCGCTCGTGCAACAGGGTGCTGAAGGCATCAGCGTCCAGACCGTAGTCTTCAGCGGCGACGGCAACATCGCGGTCGCTGAGCGGGGCCAGGGTCATGTGCCGTACCTGCAGCGGCGACTGCCAGTGCCTCGTGAGTGTGTCCTGCAGGACATCGGGCCAGCGCCCCGTGCGGCAGCTGAACCGCAGCCTCATATTGCTTCGCTGGTCCACGGCGAGTGAGTCGACCCAGTCGGCGATCAGCCCGCCCAGGGCAGGCAGGACGTTCAAGCCCTCGTCGACACTGTCCAGGAACACCCACCACTCCCCCGCCTCCTGGGCAGCGGACGTGGCAACCAGTGCTGTCACGACCTGGGACTCTGTCTGGTGCCGCCCCAGGTTCACCCACCGCGTCTTGGCACGCGCAGCCTCCAGGGTCTGATACTCCTGCACAAGCGCCACTGACTTGCCCGCGCCCCGCTCTCCGAACAGGGCGAGCACCGGCACATCCCGTAGCTCCTCCAGCCGCCGACCGTGGTCCCCTTCCGCGGCAGGCGCGCTGCTCCGGTCCCGGCCGGGTGCCCAATCTCCCAGGGGTACAGTCTGCCGCGCCCAGGGGTAGACCACTCCGGACAAAGATGCTGTCGTCACAGTCCAGAGCGTAGAGGGATGCACGGACATCGCCGGTGACGGAGCTCGTTGGCCATCACCGAGAAGCTGCCGTATGGAGTCGCGGATCGCGAACCCACCGCCGACAGAGCCGACCACGCCCAACATCTGAGCCTCGTCATGTTCAGCGCCACAACTATTAGGCGGACCACGCGGGCGAAGTCCCGGTTCACAGGTGAACGGTCGATGCGGCGAGCCCTCGCGGGCTGCCGAAGACGATGGTTGGCTGGCTGTCCTGGTCGTGGATGTCGGGCGGGAGCACGGCAAGTGAAGTGACGGGTGCTGCGGTGATCAGTCGCAATATCTCTTCGCCGGTCTGGCAGTCCCAGGCCCGGATGGTGGTGTCGTCCGTGCTGGCGCTGATCAGCAGGGGCTGGGAGCGGGCCGGGTGGTGCAGGACGGTCAGGGCGGTCACTTTCCCTCGGTGGCCTTGCAGAACAGGCAGAGCCTCCCTGCGCGGTGCGGCGAGGTTCCACAGCCTGATGACGCCGTCGGCGCCGCCGGTTGCGAGGAACGGGTCTGGTGCGGCGGGGAGTGTGATGAAGGCCAAGCTGTGCGCGCTGCCGATGCGCCGGGGCAAGCGGGCGAGGGGCGGTTGGCCGGGGCGCAGGAACGAGACGGTGCGGGTGGCGATGGCCAGCAGGGGTGATTCACCGGCGGGTGCCGCGGCCAGGGCACGGACCGCGCCGTCGGTGTGCAGCATGTCCGTGTCTGGGCCGTAGCCGTCGTCGAAAGGGTAGTAGACGAGGCAGGAGTTGCTGAATCCTGCGGCCAGGACAGGGGGTTGGGATGGTGTACTCGGCAGGAAGAGCAGGGTGCGTGCATGGCTGCGACGGGCACGGTCGAAGGGAGTCCGCAGGATATGGGGGTCGCCTTCTTCGGTGAGGATGCGAAGGCTTCCGTCGCTGTAGCCGACGGCGAGGGGTGTGGGATGGCGGCGGGAGGCATGCTCCGGGGCCGCCAGGGCGGTGATGTGGTGGCCGGGAGGGTCGGGGGCATCGTGCGGGTACGGCGTCGGCCACCCGGTTGTGGGGGAGATCTCCGTGACGGGGCTCGCGTCAGAGCCGCTGATGAGGCGGGGCGGGCCGGCCTGCTGCGGAAAGAGGGTGACGTGTTCTGCGTGCCGGTCGGTGCTCGGGGTGTGGGTGTCGTCGCGGGCGGGATCCCAGAGCCGGATGGTTCCGTCCAGGGAACCGGACACAACGAGTGGTTCCGTGCCCGCTCGCAGGACGGCCAGACCACGGATGGTCTTGGTGTGTTCGGCCGGCAGTGTGTAGAGCTGTTCTCCGTCGTCCGGGTCGACCACAGTGATGCTTCCGTCCACACCGCTGCCGAGTACCAGCAGTGAGCCGTAGGCGCGGTCGGGGAAGTGGGCCATCGAGGCCACTGACCGGCGGATGGGCGCGTGGGGTTGTGGTCGTCTGGTGACGGGGTCGAAGATCCGCACGCCTTTGCCCGAGCGGGAAGCGATGGCCAGACGAGGCTGGCCGTGCCGGTCGGTGAATGCCTGCAGCGCTGAGGTGCCCATGCCCAGGCCGGGCAGCTGGCCGGTGCTCTGGAGGGTGTGTGCGTCCAGGAGCGGGACGTGCGAGCCGTCTTCTCCGATGGCCAGTAGCGTCTGGCCGTCGGGCAGGGCGATGGTCTCCAGGGCGTGGACGGTCGGGGGACGGCGTTCGGGCGTGTGGGGGCGTTCGTGCACGATGACTCCGTTGTGGGGGTCCATCGTGAGCACGCCCTGCGGCGTCGCAACGGCCAGCAGGGTGCCCCGGTCCGGGTCGGTGAAGGAGGTGAGGGCTCTGATGCGGCCGCCCATCATCTTCTGGACGCGTCCGGTGTCCGGGTCGCACTGCCACAGGCCGGCATCGCTGCCGGCCACGAGGAGCGAGGCGGCTTTCCTCCGGCGGCGGGCCTTCAGGACAGTCATGGCGCGGACATAGGGTCCGAGGTTGGTGAAGGGTGCGCCGAAGGGGACTCCGGTGCGTGCGTCCCACATGGTGACGTGGCCGTCGACGTGGCCGGCGGCCACGATGGTCGATTGGTCTGCACTTCGGAAGGTGACGAGCTGGCAGATGCCGCTTGGGGTGCCCGCGAGGATATTGTTGGGCAGGTGGAGGCGGTTCCAGCGGGGTCCCAGTGATGGCGGCCGGGGCAGGGTGTCGGGGCGCGGCACGGGTTGGGCGCTGTCGGCCTGTTCTGCCAGTGCCAGGCTGTCGGCCCGGGCGGCGGGCGGGGCGTCGGCCAGGAACGGCTCGATGCGGGACCAGGCCGCCAGGCGTCGGGTGCCGGCCTGAGCGGTGACGGGAAGTCCCAGGGCGCCGCGGATGCGGCCGTAGGTTTCGAAGGGCAGGAACGATGCGGGGATGTGCGCGTCGTCGAGGACACCGCCCGCCTCGGCGTGGGCGATCAGGTGACGGCGTAGGTAGGGATGCGGCGGCTGGGGCGCGGCCTCAAGGAGACGGGCAAAGGCCCGGGTCAGATGGGCGTGCACCTGGGTGCTGCCGGTGTCAGGGGTGTCGCCGAAACTGGGCAGGGTCTGCTCGATGAGCAGGGTCTGGGGGGCGGTGCGCAGGGTCTCGCTGACGCGTTCATGGATGGGCCGGTAGACGGTTCGGCCGTCTTCGACGGCGGTCGTCAGGTATCCGGTGAGGCGGCTGTTGCGCACCAGCCGGATCGTCGCTTCCGGGGCGTCGCAGCCGGGTTCGAGGCCGCGGACGGCGGCCGGCCACACGGTCGCCCAGGGCAGTCCGGCGCCCAGTGCGAACGCCGTGGCGCGCAGAACAGCCAGGAGGTCCTCGGGTCTGGTGCGGGTGTGCTGGGCAACGTCCGCGAGGTCTTCTCGCAGCAGTTCCTGGGTGCCCTCGCGCAGCTGGCGGCGCCATGACACGTCGGACAGTGCGGGCAGAAAGGTACGGGCGTGCAGTTGCTGGGCGGCCAGCCGGGCATCCAGGAAGGAAGGGGCAACTTCCTGCGCGACGACGGCGGCGACGGCGGCAATGGGCTGGTTGCTGCGGTGGGCCAGCCGGGATCCCGTGGCGGGTTCGGCGTGCAGCAGGGCTGCGGTGTAGGCGGCGATGTCCTCTTGGGCACTGTCGTCGTCGGTGCGCAGTGGGGCGGTTGCGTGTGTGGCCTGTCGGAGCAGGTCGAGGAGGCCCCGTTCGGCGTGTGTGTCCCTGGCCGGGAGAGTGTGGCGGGAGGGGGGTGGCGAGCTGCGGATGCCGAGGACGAGCCGGACTGCGTTTTGGCCGTCGCTGTGCAGGGCGGCGAGGGGGCCCAGGACGTCGGTGATGATCCGACGCGGGGTTCTCGCTTCGTCGATGCCGTCGACGACCACGGTGAGCGGCCGGCCGGTGCGGGTCAGGGTGGTGCGGGCATGGCCGCGCAGCAGTTCGGAGGCGTCCGTGCCGGCCGGCACGGGCTGGCCGGTGAGTGCCTGATAGAGCGCGGCGGACAGTTCCAGTGGGTCGGTGTTGCGGGCCAGCACCGCGGCGTCGATGGCGCCGATGGGCACCCGCAGTTCTTCTGGGATCGCCTCCAGGTAGGGGCGGTAGGCGGGGTTGTCGCAGAAACGCGGGTCGCTGAGGGTGACCAGGCGGGCGAGCAGCGCGCTTTTGCCGGTGCCGGCCTGCCCGGTGACGATGAGCGTGCTGTCGCTGCCGGCGAGGAAGGCGTTCATGCGGGTGACGAGTGCGGTGCGGCCGGTGAAGTACCAGCCCGCATCACCGGACATCTGGCCGCTGGCCCTGGTGATCCAGTAGTCGTCGACGTCGGGCCGTGTCCATCCGAGTTGGCTGCGGGCGTCTTCCAGCAGGGTGGTGCCGGTATGGCCGGGGTTGGGCAGGCAGGGGCTCAGCTCACGGGCGGCGAGACGGCGGCTGACGCTGCGAGGCGGCCACAGGACGTGAAGGTCGGCCATCTGCGCCGGATCCCACACCGTGTCCAGGATGGTGTGGAAGTCTTCCCAGCTCAGGTGGGAGCGGGCGTAGCCGTTGGCTTCGTCGGCACAGTGCGCGTGGACGGCCGCCAGAGCAGCGGTGAAGGCGCGCAGGCGGGGTGTGCTGTCTTCGTTGCCTGCGGCCAGAACGACCAGCGAGCTCAGGGCGTGCCGGTCGGGGTGCAGGGCCTTGAGGGTGCGGTCGAGTTCTTCGGCGAGGCGGCCGGAGAAGCAGGAGTCGACCATGACCAGCACGTGTTCGGCCGGAGAGTCGAGGGCCGCAGCGATGAGTTCGGCTGTGGGGAACGCGGTGGCCAGGGGCCGGTCGGTGTGGGTGTCGGGCAGCCGGAGGAAGTGCTGCGGTCCCGCAGGGGCCAGGCCGTGGCCGGTGAGGTAGATGATGAGGGCATCGTCGTCGGATGCAGCGATGAGGTTCTCGTCAATGAGGAACGTTCTCAGGTCATGGACGCTTTGCAGGGGTTTGGGCGGGTGGGAGGGTGCGAAGCGGCGCTGGTCGTCCAGGCTAGGGCTGTTCCACCAGTCCTCGACGACGGCGACCTGGGCGACAATCCCGTCGCGGAAGGCCCTGCGTTTGGCCGGGGTGCCGTCGTCGTAGTCGCTGACGGCGATCACGAGGAGGCGGCGCTCGGAGGTGGCGGGGGCGTGCTCGTCGTTCATGACCAGGTGCCGGTGACGGCCCGGGCGACGGGGAGCGTACGCAGGTACTTGACGGCGGCATGCGGGTCGAGGCGGCCGTTGTCGACCTCGACGTCCCTGACCTGGTCCGTCGTCAGGGCCAGGCCGGCGGCGCCGGTGACAGCATCGTCCGGGTCGAACACGTTGATCCACCGAAGGTGGGGCGCGATCTGTGTCAGCCGCCCGTCGGTGATGCCCATGCCCCGCTGGACCGTGGGGATGGCCAGGGGCGAACCGCAGGTGATGAGGGTGTGCACGGCCCCACATGCCGTGCCGGGCGCGGCGATCTCCTCGTGGCGGAGAAGGTCGTAGGCGATCACGCTGCCCAACGAGTGGCCGATCAGGACCGTGGTGTGCCCGTCGGCGCTCTCCAGGACGTGTTTACGGACCAGGCCGGCCAGGTCCGGTTCGGTCAGGTAGGCGTGGACCTCGCGCAGGGACAGAATGAGTTTACTGGCCCGGCCGCCGGGCTTGCGCCGGTCGTAGGCGATCGCACGCCGGGTGATGCTCGGCGGCACCTTGGGCAGTCCGAGGGTCGTGGGGTCGACCTGCGCAGCGTAGGCGCGTTCCTTCGGGGTGAGCAGGTCGTCCAAGGCTTGGACGATGAAAGCCTCCTCGTCCGCGGTGAACGGCGTCGCCTCGTCAGGGAATGCCTCCCTCGTGCTCAGCCCGCCCCCGTCATCGACCAGGAGGGCCGACCAGTGCGGCACCTTCAGCACCGGCGCCAGCATGCCCTCCGCCATGGGCGTCGCGCCGCCGTGGAGAAGTTTCACACCGCGATCGAGGGCATCGCGCCAGCTCTTGGTCAGCTGCCGCTGTGATGTCTTGCCCTGCCCGATCCCGTGCACCCCGAGCACATGCTGCTGCCCCACCGGCTCCCCCACCCTCTCCCCGTGGCCTACTGTGCCGAGAGGACACTCTACGGGTGCGACCGCATCCCAACCGGAGCACCAGCCCCTCCCGCATGGGGAGTTAAAGCACGCGCGGCTTCGCAGAGTGTGTAGCCCTCCCCCGCCAACGAGCCCCACGCGCCGACTACCACCCCCAGCCGGCGGGCCAGCGCACAGGTCCGGCGCACCCACTCATGCAAACTCAGAGCCAGCGCACCAAGGAAGATGAACCCTGTACACGACGACCCCAGCTCCATCGCAGCGCTGGTGCGAGCGAGGTATCGACGACGTCTACCCGCCAGCCTGAACGAGTTGGTCGGACCGAGCACGGGATGGTGGACTGCCGCTGCACATCGCGCGGTCCGCACTGCGCACCCTCGATCTCGACCTGCCGCGGCAGCGCATGAGCCGGTACCGGACGGTGCTCGCCGAAGGCATGCGTGACGGCCTCCGCCACTTCCTCAACCGGGACATCCTGCGTGAGCTGTGGCCGGTACTCCACAAGATCATCAGGAGGGCCATCAAGGACCCCCGGGAAGAGGCACTCCCCAAACTGCGTCCATGATCATCTTCCGAAGCGCTCCCCCAGCACGCCGCAGTAGACGTTCTCACCGCAACTGCGGGAGGCTCACCCAACCTGCAGGACCGCAGGTCAAACGGCCCGGGCAGGGTCCAGAACCCGTCGCAATCCATCTGCAGCACCGCAGGATCAACGGCGCAACAAGGGTGCGACCTCATAGGGCGCCCCATCGTCACCGGCTGCGGCGGCGGGAGGGCCTGCCGGAGCCGCTCTGTCGGCGGCCGTTGATCAGCTCGGCCACGGCGGCGGCCACCACAACGAGCGCGGCTGGAACGGGCCGGTTGCCGGCGGCCAGGGCGGCCGATGCCAGGATGACCACGACGATGACCACGACCTCGGGGATACCCAGCCGACTCGACTGGGCGCGGGCGGGGAGGCAGCTGGAGCAGGACGCCGACGGCTCGGGGCTTTGGGCGGGCAGGGGCAGGGCAGACATGAGCGACTCCAGGCAGGTAGGGGTACGGCACCCAACTGGGGTGTCGTGGGGCGGGGTTGGTGCGGGCTAGTCGTGTCCCGCTTCCGAGACCTGATGGTGCCCGCGCCGAGGCCTTCGCGGCCAGTCGGATCGGCGACCGTTCAGGCCGACGTGTTCACCGGCGAGATACGCGGGTTCATCATTCATTCCAGCTCAGGGCCCCTGAAAAAATGAGTTAACCCGAAACCGTCCAGGTCTGGATCGTCCCGGGTGCGGCTGACCGGGAGGCTTGTTCGCCTTCTCCTTGTGAGCTGCCGGGTGGTGTCACGACCGATCCTCTTCCCACACAACTCTCATTGTCAGACCCCGGACTTATCATTCGGCGCATGAGCGACGAAGCAGGCAAACACGTCTTCATCTCGTACGTCCACGAGGACTCGGACCAGGTGGACGGCCTCTGCACTGTCCTGGAGGCGGCTCAGATCCCGTACTGGCGCGATCGCAAGGACCTCGGGCCGGGCGACGCCTGGCGAGCCAAGATTCAAACGGCGATCAGAGACGGATCGCTCGTCTTCCTGGCCTGCTTCTCGGACAGTTCCCGGGCCAAGGACAAGTCCTACATGAACGAGGAACTTTCGCTCGCTGTCGAAGAGTTCCGGCTCAGGGCGCCGGGGCGCGTCTGGCTGATCCCGGTGAGATTCGACGCGGGAGAACTTCCCGAATGGGACCTGGGGGCAGGACGCATGCTCAGCGACCTCAACTACTCAGATCTGTTCGGGAAAGCACACCTGGCCCATGCGGCCAGTCTCGTCACCACGATCAATCGGCTGCTCGGTGAGAAGAGACCCGACCCGGCAACAGCCCTGGCCGCAGTCGAGCAGGCGGCGGCCGCAGACCGGGTGGACCTTCTCAAGCGGCTCACCAAGGAGATGCTCCTTGAGCCCTCACGTCGCATCGAGTTGGACGACCTGGTCTCGCAGGAAGCTCAGCGTGTGCTTGCGGTCCTCAAGGACAAGGACCGGGTGGCCAGGTCCCTAGACGGCACGAACGAGGAGCAGATCGTTCAGGTAGCCGAGGAGGCGCGCGACCTCTGGGCTCTCGTGGAGCCGTTCTGCGCGTCGCTTCAGATCGCATCCCGCTGGGGCGCTCCCGAGGCGCTGATGCCATGGGCGAACGGCATGCGGGCCTTCGTCGGGGCGGCGGCTAAACCGGAGAGCGGGAAGCCGGCACTCATTGGGCTCCGACACCTGCCGGGCATGATCGGCATCATGACCGCCACGCTCGCGTGCGCGTCGAGCGGCAACTGGGCCAACCTC
>NZ_JBIVTU010000040.1:0-15033 GCF_044756845.1 Streptomyces sp. NPDC091416 | reverse complement strand
TCGCCCCACACCACCGCCGAGGACCGGTCGAACAGGTCCGTGTTGAACTCCAGCGCGCCCCGCAGGCCCGCGGCACCGCCATCGGTGCCACGTACGCCGGACAGGTGGAAGACCAGGTCGAACTTGGCCGCACCCGTCGCGGCCTCCTCCACTGCGACGCTGAGCCCGGGCATTCCGGCCGATGCCGCGAGAGCCTCGCGGTTGTCGTCGTTGGCCCAGTTCAGGACGGTCTGGAACAGCGGGTGGCGGGCTGCCGAGCGCTCGGGGTTGAGAGCTCTCACCAGTCGTTCGAAGGGAACGTCCTGGTGTGCGTACGCGGCGAGGTCGGTCTCCCGGACGCGAGCGAGGAGCTCGGAGAACGTCGGGTTCCCGGACAGGTCGTTGCGCAGGACCAGCGTGTTCACGAAGAACCCGACCAGGTCCTCCAGCGCGTCATCCGTACGACCCGCCACCGGCGAGCCGATCGGAACGTCCTCACCTGCGCCCAACCGGAACAACAGCACCGCCAACGCGGCCTGCACCACCATGAACGGACTCGCCTGATGCTCCCGGGCCACCTCCTCCACCCGCCGGTGCAGCTCCTGCGAGACCTCGAACTCGACGGTTCCGCCCTGGTAGGAGGGCACGGACGGCCGCGGTCGGTCGGTCGGCAGTTCCAGCTCGGCCGGAAGCCCGGCCAATGCGTGCTGCCAGTAAGCGATCTGTCGGGCGGCCGAGCTGTCCGGATCGTCCTCGGAGCCGAGGATGTCGCGCTGCCACAGGGTGAAGTCGGCGTACTGCACCGGCAGCGGCGCCCAAGCCGCTCCGGCGCCCGCGTGGCGTGCGGTGTAGGCCGTCGCGAGGTCGCGGGCGAGAGGGCCGAACGACCATTCGTCGGCGGCGATGTGATGGATCAGCACGAGCAGGACGTGCGCGTCGGGTGCTGTCTCGAACAGGGTGGCTCGAAGCGGGATCTCGCCCGTCAGGTCGAAGGCCCGGGCCGCTGCGGTCTTCAACGCGACGGGCAGGTCCTCCGCCGTCACCTTCTCGACGTTCAGCTCCGGATGTACCGCGCTCCGGATGACCTGGTACGCGCCCTGCTCGTCCTCGGCCATGACGGTGCGCAGGGACTCGTGGCGCTCCACGACGTCGGCCAGTGCCGCCTGAAGAGCCTCACGATCCAGCGCACCGGAGAGCCGCAGGGCGACCGGGATGTTGTACGTGGCGTTGGGGCCTTCGAGCCGGTGCAGGAACCACTGTCCCTGCTGGGCGAACGACAGCGGGATTCGTTCGGGCCGTCGCCCTGCCACGACCCCGGCACGCGCTGTTCCGGCCTGCTGCACCAGCGCCGCCACAGCAGCGACCGTGGAGGTCTCGAAGAGCTGACGTACGGAGAGTTCCGCGTTGAGCGCGGTGCGGATGCGGGAGACGAGGCGGGTGGCGAGCAGGGAGTGTCCGCCGAGGTCGAAGAAGCTGTCGTCGATCCCGACCTGTTCCAGGCCGAGGATGTCGGCGAACAGTCCGCAGAGGATTTCTTCCTGGGGGGTGCGGGGGGCGCGGCTCTGCGTGGTGGTGCTGAACTCGGGCTCCGGCAGGGCCTTGCGGTTGAGCTTGCCGTTGGCGGTGAGGGGGAGTGTGTCGAGGGTGACGAAGGCGGCGGGGACCATGTAGTCGGGGACGGCCTGGGCCAGTTGGGCACGGATGGCCACTGTGTCGGGGGAGTCGCCGGTGAGGTAGGCGATGAGGCGGTCGTCGCGGACGATGACGGCTGCCTGGGTGATGCCGTCCAGGGTGGTGAGGACGGTTTCGATTTCGCCGAGTTCGATGCGGTGTCCGCGGATTTTGACCTGGTCGTCGGCGCGGCGGAGGTAGATGAGGTCGCCGTTGTCGGTCCAGCGGACGATGTCGCCGGTGCGGTACATCCGTGTTCCGGCGGGGCCGTAGGGGTCGGCGACGAAGCGCTCTGCGGTGAGGCCTGCGCGCTTGAGGTAGCCGCGGGCGACGCCGTCGCCCGCGATGTACAGCTCGCCGGGGACGGTGGGCGGTACGGGCTGGAGGTGGTCGTCCAGGACGTAGAGCCGGGTGCGGGTCAGGGGGTGGCCGATGGTGACCGGGGTGTCGGGGGTGATGGGGGCGGTGGTGGACCAGATGGTGGTTTCGGTGGGTCCGTAGACGTTGAGGACCGATGCGGCTGCGGTGGTGAGTTGTGTGGCGAGGTCGGTGGGCAGGGCTTCGCCGCCGACCAGGACGCGTACTGCGCGCAGTGAGTCGCCGGCGTCGGATGCGACGGCACGCCAGAGGCTGGGGGTTGCCTGCATGACGGTGACCTGCTCGGTGTCCAGGGTCCGTCGTAGGGCGGCGGGGTCGTGGACGAGGCCGGGGGGTGCGAGGACGACGGTGGCGCCGGTGGTGAGGGGGGCGAAGAGTTCGAGTCCGGCGATGTCGAAGCCGACGGTGGTGACCGCCAGGAGTCGGTCGTTGGCGGTCAGGGGGATGCGGGTGTGCATGTCGGTGAGGAGGTTGGTCAGTGCGCTGCGGGAGACGACGACGCCCTTGGGGCGGCCGGTGGATCCGGAGGTGTAGAGCACGTACGCGGCCGTGTCCCCGGTGCTGGGGGAGGTAGGCGGCAGTGGTGTGGTGGAACGCTGGTTGTTGAGGGAGGTGAGGAGTGTCTGGTCCAGGAGGAGGACGGGGTCGGTTTCGGCCTGCATGAAGGCGATGCGGTCGGTGGGGAAGTCCAGGTCGATGGGCAGGTAGGCGCTGCCGGTCTTGAGGACGGCGAGGAGTGCGACGACGAGGTCCACGGAGCGGGGCAGTGCCACCGCGACGAACGTCTCCGGCTTCGCTCCGTTTTCCGCGAGGGCGCGGGCCAGGCGGTCCGCGCGGGCGTTCAGTTCCCGGTAGGTCAGACGGGTGTTCTGGAATACCAGTGCCGCCGCGTCCGGAGTCGCGGCTGCCTGGGCCTCGAACAGCCCGATCACATCGGCGTCGGCCGTGCCGGCTGCCGGGACAGGGCCCGTTCCCCACTCCTCAAGGACCCGGCCCCGCTCGGCCTCGCCGAGGACGGCGAGTCGGGAGACGGGGGTCGTCACGTCGGCGATGAACTGTTCCACCAGGAACCGGAACCGCTCGGAGACCTGCTCGGCGTATGCCGCGTCGACCAGGTCGGGCCGGTAGTCGAGACGGAAGGCCATTCGGTCGCCGGGAATGGCCGCCAGGCCGAGGGCGTAGTGGGTGCCGCCACGGATCTCGGCTCCCTCGACGGCCAGACCACCGTCATCGGCGAGGGTGTTGATCGTGGCCCGGTCCAGGGGGAAGTTCTCGAAGACGGTCAGCGTGTCGAACAGTTCGCCCGCACCCACCGCCTGCTGGATCTCCGTCAGGCCGATGTGCTGGTGCTCCACCAGTTCGGCCTGCTCGTCCTGCAGCCGCCGCAGGAAGTCCGTCACCGGCTCGGCCGGACGCAGGACGGCCCGCAGGGGCAGGGTGTTGACGAAGAGGCCCACCATCGACTCGGCCCCGTGCAGGCTGCCCGGGCGGCCCGCCGTCGTCACGCCGAAGACCACGTCGTCACGGCCCGTGAGGCGGCCGAGCAGTACGGCCCAGGCGGCCTGGACCACGGTGTTGGGCGTGACGCCGACCGTGCGCGCGGTGTGCGTCAGCAGGGCCGTGGTCTCCTCGGAGAGCGAGAACTCCACACGCTGCTGGGCCGCAGGCGCCGCACCGGGAACGGGAACGGCCAGCCTGGTCGGCTCGTCCACTCCGGCCAGCGCCGCACTCCAGGCCTTCACCGCCTGGTCGTGGTCCTGGACGGCGAGCCAGCCCAGATAGTCGCGGTAGGGGCGGACCTCAGGCAGTCCGGTGGCGTCCTGCCCGGCCGGCTCGGCGGCGTACAGGGCGAGTACGTCACGCACGACGAGCGGCAAGGACCACCCGTCCAGGATGATGTGATGGTTGGTCAGGACCAGGACCCATCGGTCCTGGGCGAGCCGGACCAGGGTCAGCCTGACGAGGGGCGGGCGGGACAGGTCGAAGCGGGTCCAGCGGTCCTCGTCGAGGAGGGCCTCGCAGGCGGCCCGGCGCTCCGGCTCGGCGTGGTGGGTGAGGTCCACCTCGCGCCACGGTGCCCGCGCCTCGGCGGCGAGGACGGCGAGAGCCCGGCCGGATTCGCTCTGGTGGAAGCCCGCACGCAGGCTCGCGTGCCGGGCGAGGACCGTGTCGGTCGCGGCGCGCAGGGCGGCCGGGTCGAGGGCGCCGCTGAACTCCAGGACCAGCTGCGCGTTGTAGTAGTCCAGGCCCGAGGTGTCGAACTGGTGGTGGAAGAACAGGCCTTCCTGGAGCGGCGTCAGCGGCAGGACGTCGACCGCGTCGGGCGCCGCCTCGCGCGCCTGCGCCAGATCGGCCGGAGTGACGCCCAGGTCCGCGGGGGCGGCCGGGGTCTCGTCGGGGCGGTCGGCCACGGTCAGGACGCCGGCCAGGCCGGCCACCGTCCTGTGCCGGAAGACATCGCGTGCCGTGAACAGGAGTCCGGCCCGGCGGGCACGGGCCACGAGCCGGGTGGCCATGATGCTGTCGCCGCCCCGCTCGAAGAAGTTGTCGTCGATGCTCAGCGCGGCGGCCCCGAGGATCTCCGCGGCCAGTGCGCACAGGGTGTCCTCCTGCGCGGTGCGAGGACCGCGGCCCTGTGTGTCGCCGGTGCCGTACTCCGGGGCGGGCAGGGCCCTGCGGTCGAGCTTGCCGTTCGGGGTGAGCGGCAGTGCGGGCAGCGTCACGAAACCGGCCGGGACCATGTACTCGGGCAGCGAGGCCGCCAGGTGGGCGCGGAGCTCGTCCGTTCCGGCCCCTTCGTCCACGGTGCCGTCCGAAGGCACCAGGTAGGCCACCAGCCGGCGGTCGCCCGGCCGGTCCTCGCGGACGATCACCGCGGCCCGTCCGACGGCCGGGTGCCGGAGCAGCACCGACTCGATCTCGCCGAGCTCGATGCGGAAGCCGCGCAGCTTGACCTGGTCGTCGGCGCGCCGCTCGTACATCAGCCGGCCGTCCTCGGTCCAGCGCACGAGGTCGCCGGTGCGGTACATCCGGGTGCCCGGGGCGCCGAACGGGTCGGCGACGAACCGTTCGGCGGTGAGGTCGGCGCGGCCGCGGTAGCCGCGGGCGAGTCCGGATCCGGCGATGTACAGATCGCCGGGAACGCCCGCCGGAACGGGGTGCAGTGCGTGATCCAGCACGTACACGCGGGTGTTGAGGACAGGGCGGCCGATGGACACGGCGGCGTCCGCGGTGATGCCGGAGGCGGTGGACCAGACGGTCGTCTCGGTGGGGCCGTACAGGTTCGTCACCGATACCGCGTGCCCGGTCAGCGTGCGGGCCAGCTCGGTGGGCAGCGCCTCGCCGCCCACCAGGACCCGCAGGCCCTTCAGGGCGGCGGCGTCCTCGGCCGCGAGAGCGTGCCAGAGGCTCGGGGTGGCCTGCATGACGGTGGCCCCGGTGTGCCTGATGAGTGCGCCGAGCGCCTCGACGTCGCGCACCGCATCACGGTCCGCGACGACGGCGACGGCGCCCGACAGCATGGGGAGGTAGAGCTCGAGGCCGGCGATGTCGAAGCCGACGGTCGTCACGGCGAGCAGGCGGTCGTGCTCCGTGAGAGGGATCCGGTCCTGCATCGAGGCAAGGAAGTTGTCGAGCGCCGCGCGCGTCACCTCGACGCCCTTGGGCCGCCCGGTGGACCCGGAGGTGTAGATCACGTAGGCCGGGTGTTCGCCCCGCGGCTCGGCGGTCCGTTCGCCCCGCGTCAGGTCGGCTGCGGGCAACGCGTCCGTGCGGACCCCGTCGAGCAGGATCCGCTCCACGCCGGTGGCCGGCATCCGGTCCGCCAGCTCGTCGCAGGTCAGGAGGAGGGAGGGCCGCGCGTCGTCGAGCACGTACGCGATGCGGTCCGCGGGATATTCGGGGTCCACCGGCAGGTAGGCCGCGCCGGTCTTGAGGACCGCGAGGAGGGCCACGACCAGGTCGGTGGAGCGGGGCAGGGCGACGGCCACGTACTGCTCGGGGCCGATCCCCCGGCCCGTCAGCAGGCGGGCCAACCGGTTTGCTCGGGCGTTGAGTTCGCCGTACGTGAGCCGGCTGTCGCGGTGGACGAGCGCGACGGCGTCCGGGGCGGTCCGGACGCGGGCCTCGAAGAGCTCGGGCAGCGAGGCGCCGGGCAGCGGGTGCTCGGTGGCGTTCCACTGCTCCAGGACGCGCTCCCGCTCGCTCTCGCCGAGCAGGCCGATGCCGCTCAGGGGAGCGGTGGGGTCGGCGGCGAGCGTCGTGAGGAAGTCGATGAACCGGTCCTGGTGGGCGGCGAGTTCGGCCTCCGTGTACAGCGCCGGGTTGGCGTCGAAGTCGAGCCGGACGCCGTCGTCGCCCAGGGGGTCACCGAAGGACGTCACGGACAGGTCCCTGACCGGGCCGGTCGACAGCGGGTGCATGACGGTGCCGAGGCCGCCGAAGGAGATCTCCTGGCCGAAGGACATGGCGTTGACCATGACCGAGGACAGGCCACCGGCCCCGCCGGACAGGTTCAGCTCGCGGTGCAGGTCCTCGCCGCGGTACCGCTGGTGCCGCAGCGCGCCGTTGACCTGGGCGGTCGCCTGGCGCACCAAGTCGGCCAGGCTCAGGTCCCTGTCCACGGTGAACCGCAGCGGGACCTCGTTGGCGAGCATCGCGGGGGTGCTGAGCGCGAGGGCGTCCGCGCGCGCGGTCATCGGCAGGCCGACCACCACGTCGGCGGTCGAGGTCAGGCGGTGGGCGTACGCGGCGACCGCGGCCACGAGGACGAGCGACCAGCGTCCCGACCCGGCCAGTCCGGCCAGCTGGCCGGAAGTCAGTCGCACGCTGCGGCGCAGCGGCTTCGGCGACGGCTCGGCGGTGCGGCCGGTGAGCGTCGAGGACTCCGGGGTCTCCCCGAAGAGGTCCAGCCAGTACGCGCGGTCCCTGCCGTGCTGCGCCGAGGCGCGGTACCGGGCGTCCCTGTCGAGCAGCTCTGCCAGCGGGCGGATCCGGGTGGGCGCGGGCTCCTGGCCTGCCACGAGCGCCGTGTACGTCTGGGCGAGCCGGCGGAGGTAGAGGTTCTGCCCGTAGCCGTCGAGTACGAGGTGGTGGTGCCGGAAGTAGAAGAGGGTCCGGTCGTGGCCGAGGTCGAAGAGGGCATGGGTGTACAGCCGGCCGGCCCGCGGGTCCGCCGGGACGGACAGATCGTCGTCCATCCACGCGCGGGCGGCCGCGTCCGGGTCGGCCGCGGCGCTCACGTCCACGAACTGCACCGGCACCTCGCCCGCGGGCTCGATGATCTGGTGCGGCTCGTCGCCGTCGTCGTCGAAGCGGGCGCGCAGGGCGTCGGTCTCGGCAACGGTGCGGCGCACGGCCTCGGCCAGCAGGGCGTGGTCGATCCGTCCGTCGATGCGGAAGCAGGTGGCACAGTTGTACAGCGGGCTGTCCGGAGCCAACTGCTGTGCGACCCAGATCCCCATCTGCGCCGCGGAGACAGCCTGACGAACCGACCCATGCTCTGACACTGAATACCTACTCACGTTTCTCTGCGGACGAGCTTGTGTGCTGTGGGGGATCGGCGTCCCGGCCGGCCGGTGGCCGCTGGCGCGGGATCAGGCCGCGTGGGCCAGTTCTGCGCGGATGACCTCGACGAGCGCGTTGAGCGTGGGCGCGTCCCACATGACGGTGGGCTCCAGCGTCAGCCCCAGGTGTTCCTCGATCTCGGTGACCACGGTCAGCGCGTAGAGCGAGTCGAGACCGTAGTTGGCCAGCGGAACGTCCGGGTCGATCTCCGCGGCCGGCAGCTGGACGTGCTCGGCTATGCGCTCCTTGAGCCAGCCGGTCAGTTCCTCGGGGGAGTGGTCCTGGTTGTTCTTCTCGACGATGGGGCTGGACATGGTCAGTTCTCCTTGGGAAGGCGATCGGCGAGCTGTCGTCTCACCAGACCGAAACTGGTCGAGGACTCGTAGCGCTCCAGCAGCTCGTCGAAGAGCCGCTGTTCGAGAGGGCCGGGCAGGTTCTCCGGCCGGGTTCCCGGACGCAGGGTGAGCCGGTTCAGGGCCGCCGCCGCCCAGGCGGGGTCGGCGAGGAACGGGTCCGGGTGGTGCTGGTTGTTGCGCCACAGTTCGACGCAGCTGGCGCCCACCAGGACGTTGACGTACCGGTGGGTGAGGTCGTAGCTGGCGGAGCTCGCCGCGACGGACAGCTCACTGGCCGGGATGGCCGCGCACTCCTCGGCGAGCAGGGCGAGCTCCGCTGTCAGCTGCTGTCCGACGCGATGGATCTCGCGTCGTTCGTGGTCCCGCCCGGTGATCGCGTCGAGACCCGGGGCGAGCGAGCGGCTGAGCCGCTCACGCCCGCCGGCGCTGACGGTCAGCCGGTCGAAGGGAATGCCCGGCAGGTCGGCGTCGAGCCGGAAGAGGTCCGCCGGGGCCGCCGGGCCGTCCCGCCACGAACGCTTGGCGAGCAGGGAGAGCTGGGGCAGCAGCGAGACCTGGCAGGCGGCACGCGCGGCGTGCCCGAACCCGGCCGGCTGGATGTCGCGCAACAGCTTCTGGAAGATCGCGTTGTCGCCCTCGCGCATGTAGAAGTGCGCCCCGAGCAGCGTCGAGAGCCGGTGCATCGCGTCCATCAGCACCTTGGACACGAAGAACTTGACCGCCTGCGCGTAGATCCCCGTCTCGGCCGGCACCAGATGGATGGCCCGGGCGGCGACCGTGGAGAACGCCTCGCAGAGCAGCAGGTCGGCGTGGACCCCGGCGAGGACCGAGCGGACCTGCGGGATGTCCGCGGCGGTACGCCCGTACAGCTTGCGGGACTTGAGGTGCCGCAACGTGGTCCGCAGCCCGGTGTCCAGCATGCCGGTGAACATCGCCACCAGCGTGGTCCGGGTGATCTGGAAGGACTTCAGCGCGGTCTCCAGGCCGAGACCCTGACGGCCGACGACACAGTCGGCCGGCAGCGGACAGTCGTCGAACTCGATGCCGCCGAGCTGCACACCGCGCATGCCGACGCTGGGGAAGCGCGGCAGATAGCGCATGCGGCCGTCCGGGATCCGGGACTTGTCCACCAGGATCTGGGAGTGGCTGCGCGGGCCCGGCCGGGAGTCGGTGCGCGCGAACATGACGACCGCGTCGGAGCGCTGGAGATTGGTGATGATCTCCTTGCGGCCGTTGAGCAGCAGCCCGTCGGGGCCGGGCATGGCCTCGAACTCGGTGCCGGCCATGTCGTTGCCGTGGGCCAGCTCGTGGTAGGCGACGGAGACCTTGCGGTTGTCGAGGAGCATCCCGGCGACCTGGCGGCAGTGCTCGTCGTTGCCGGCGGTCCAGATGTTGACCGAGGCGATGAAGGAGCTGACGCCGTAGCCGAGCCCCAGACACGGATCGCGACGGTAGACGGACCGCATGATCTCGATGAGTTCGTCGAGCCGGGTCAGCCGCCCGCCGTACTGGGGCGGAACGAACTCGGCGTTGAGCCCGTAGGCGTCGAGCGCCTGCTCACCGGCGGCGAACATCTCCGCCCGCTCGTCCGCGGCGAGGATCTGCGCGAAGCCGAGCGGGTTGCCCGGGTCGCGCGGGTCGCCGAGGAGACGCTCCATGGCGTCGGCACGATGCGGAGCCACGGCGTCCGGAGCGGCGGGCAGCTGGGTCTTCATGAGGTACTCCCGGCCGTCTCGCCATCGGGGGTGGAGCCATCAGGGGTGGAGCTGTCGGACGCGGAGCCGACAGGGGTGGAGCTGTCGGGGGTGAGGAGATCAGGAGCGGAGCTGCCGGATGCGGCGCCGTCGAGCGCGGAGCAGAGCGTGGGGACGGCCGGGCCGAACGCGTGCTCGGCCAGTCGGTCGTACGCTTCGGCGCCCGCCTCCTCCAACGGGCTGCCGAGCCGGGTGAGGGCGGAGCGCAGAGCGGCCTGGAGCCAGAGCGCGTTGCGCCAGATCGTGGGGGACTGCTCGTCTCCCGCCGGCCGCGGGTTGTTCAGCCACAGCTGGAGGCAGGCGGTGGCGGCGAAGCACAGTTCGTAGCGCTCGGCGAGGACGAACGCGGTGGGCGGTACGTCCTGCGGAGTCCGGCGCAGTTCCGCGAACTCGGTGTGCAGGGCGTCCGCCGCGGCCGCGACCTCCTCGGCGAGGACGACGATCTGCCGGGGCAGCAGCCCGCGCTCCGCCTGCTCGGCGATACGTGCCACGGCGCCGGGCAGGCTCTGCATCAGGCTGCTGCCGCGCATCGCCAGGAGGCTGAGCCCGCCTGCCGTGAACTCCGGCGACGGTACGGAGAGCGACGTGGCGGCGGTGACGCCCGCCTCGTCGCAGCGGCCCCGGCGGTATGCCGCAGCGAGCAGCGGGAACTGGTCGATCAGGGCGTTCCGGTTGACCGCCGTGTTGCCGTCGAAGATCGCGACGACACGGTGGTCGCGCTCCAGTTTGGCGAAGAGCCCGGCGGCGTACTCCTCGGTGAGGAAGCTCCTGACGCCGAGCAGTTCGGCGACCCGGTCGAGCACGTTCTGGGCCAGGTCGGGTATCAGCGCCTTGGCGACGGCGGAGACGACGCTCATCTCGCCGGGGAGCGCGTGCACGCTGCGGGCCGCCACCAGGCCCGTCGCCTCGGCGAGGAGCTGTGCGGCGTACACCTCGCCGATGATGCGGCGGACCCGCGGCAGATCGCCGAGCGTGCGCCCGTACAGCCTGCGGTTCCTGGCGTAGCCCACGCCCAGCCGCAGCGCGGTGTCGCCCGCCCCGAGAGACAGGGCGGTGCTGGCGGTGCGGGTGAGCTGCAGTGCCTTGAGCACGGTCTCGATGCCGGTACCCACCTCGCCCACCAGCGCCGAGCCGGGTATCAGGGCGTCGTGGAAGGCGATGCCGCTGATGTCCGCGCCCCGGATGCCATGGGTGGGGATCTTGGGCGGACTGCTGTACGCGCCGGCCGCCAGGCCGCCCTTGTCGACCAGGAACAGGCTGAAGCCCCGGGGCCCGCCGGCCGGGTCCGTCCGGGCCAGCACACAGATGAAGGCGCCCCGGGTGGCATTGTTGATCAGCCACTTCTCGCCGTTCAGCCGCCAGCCGCCGTTCTCCGGGGTCGCGCTGAGTTCACCGGCGAGGAGGTCACTGCCGTGGGCGCGCTCGGTGAGCCCCCAGGACACGACGGCGCCGTCGGCGATCAGCGCGCCGAGCGCGGCGGCCTGGTCGGTGCCGCCCGCCACCCACACCGGCGCGGCGCCCAGGAACGTCTTGCCGTGCCCGACCGCGACCGTGAGGTCGCGGCGGGCCACCGTGCGCAGCAGCTGCATCAGATCCGTGTAGTCGCGCAGCTCACCGCCGAACGCGGCCGGTACGTAGTGGTCGTTCAGCCCGAAGGCGTCGAGTACCCGGCACGCGGCGGCCGGGAACTCCTCCCGCTCGTCGAGGCGGGCCAGATCGGCGGGCCGGAACGCGCCGTGTTCCTCACCCGGTCTCCCGAGCAGCGCGTCCAGTGCGCCGGCAGCGGAGTGATGCACCTGCGGGTTCCCCCCGTCGTCCAGCGGATTCATGGCCGGTGACGGCCCTGTCGACCCGGTCGGTGCCGAACCTTCACGTCCCATCTCATGCCTGCCGCGGGGCGAGTGCGTCGGCCAGCCGGCGGTCGGCCTCCACATGGAGCGTGTTGAGCTCGCCGGCCCGGAACGCCTCGCGCATCGCAGCCCGCTGGATCTTGCCGCTGGTGGTGCGCTTGATGCCGCCGCGGCGCACCAGGACCACGGCGGACACCCTGGCGCCGAACTCGCGGGCCACCGTCTGCCGCATGTCCATGGCGAGCTTGCGCAGCACATCGTCCGCGAGCCGGCCGCGGACCTCGTGGGTCACGACGAGCAGTTCCTCCTCACGGCCGTCCTCGTGGACGGTGCCGATGCCGAACACGGCACCGAACAGACCCTGCAGATCGTCGTGCTGGGCGCGCAGCTCGTGCTCGATGTCCTGGGGATAGAGATTGCGTCCCCGGACGATCAGCACCTCCTTGATACGACCCGTCACATGGATCTCGCCGTCGTGCAGGACGCCCAGGTCGCCGGAGCGCAGATAGCCGCCCTGTCCGTCCGCGGTCTCGGCCCGGAAGGTGGCCCGCGTGGCCTCCGGGTTCTCCCAGTAGCCCCGGGCGACGCTGGGTCCCCGCAGCCAGATCTCGCCGACGCGGCCCTGCGGCAGTACCTCGCGGGTCGCGGGGTCGACGATCCGCACCGTGTAGTCGTGCGGGGTACCGCAGGCGACCACGGACCTGCCGGGGCGGTCCGCGTCGACGGGTTCGAACACGTGCCGTTCCAGGGCCTCGGGGTCGACGTGCCGCACCACCGCCTCGCGATCACCGGCGCCCGAGATGAACACGGTCGCCTCGGCCATGCCGTAGCACGGCGTCAGGACGTCGGGCCGGAAGCCGGCCGCGGCGAACCGCTCGGCGAACCCGCTGAGCGTGGACGCCTGCACGGGCTCCGAGCCGTTCGGCGCGAACCTCCAGCGCGAGAGGTCGATCCCGGCGAGCTGCTCGTCGGTGATCTGCCGTGTGCACAGTTCGTACGCGAAGTTGGGTCCCGCCGACCAGTGGAGGTCGTACTCGTCCACCATCCGCAGCCACCAGTGCGGCCGCTTGAGGAATGTGGTCGGAGCCATGAGCGTGCAGGAGCCGCCGAGGATCAGCGGAGGCAGCAGAATCCCCATCAGACCCATGTCGTGGTAATGCGGGATCCAGGAACCGAACCGGGTGCGCTCGTCCAGGCCGAAGGCCCGCCGCAGGCCGTCCACGTTGTGCAGCAGATTGCCGTGGGTGATCATGACCCCCTTCGGCTCGCCCGTGGAGCCGGAGGTGTACTGGAGCAACGCGAGGTCGTCATGGCCGAGTTCAGGCGCCACCCACTCGCCCGGCGCGGTCAGTTCCGCACGGTCCGTCCGGAGGCAGTCGGCCCGGACCGACTCCTGGTCGTCCGCCCAGGCCAGCACGTCGTCGTGCGCCTCGCCGTTGGTGAGGACCAGCGAGACACCGGCGTTCCTGGCGATGGAGGTGACCCGCTCGCGCTGATGCCGGTACTGGCCGGGCAGAGGTGCGGGCACCGCGACCACTCCGGCGTACAGACAGCCGAGAAACGCGACGGAGAAGTCGATTCCCTCGGGATACAGCAGAAGGACGCGGTCACCGACCGTCAGCCGCCGTTGAAGCTCCACCGCAATTCGCTGCGCCTCGGCATCGAGTTCTGCATAGGAAACGGTTTGGCTGCCCTTTTCGGTGGACAGGTCACGTACGAATGTGACGGCAGATTCCCCGGGTCTGGACAACGCATTTGCTCGTACGGCCTCAGTAACGCTCGAAAGACCCACGAAACCAATGGACATTGACCACTCCCAGTATGCGGCGCGCGACAGATTCCATCCGGCTGCGGAACATAGCCCGGAGCTTCACGGACAGTCAACAGATCTCCACGGCGTGACGACCCCCTGACCTCTTACGCAGTGCGCATGGATCATCACGTACCGTTCAACTTTCTGCCGTTCCGGCCCTGTTGCGCCAGGGCGCGGGGGCTGGCGACGGAGAAACGGCAATGCTTATTCGGGCCGCGATATTCAGCCTGACCTTAATCCGGTGACAGGATGCACGGCCCGGTGTTGAATACGTCTGCCCAGCAACTGCTGGAAGGTCTTTAAGGCACAGCTTCAAGTCGGCAAATGAGAGGTCCAGGAGTGAAGCAGACGGGGCTCGAAGCCATTCTTCCGCTGACTCCGCTCCAAGAAGGACTCCTGTTCCACTGCCTTTACGACTTGGATGCCCAAGATGTCTATGTGTCCCAGCACGTACTCGATATCGAAGGCGAACTGAACACCGGTGTGCTGCGCTCCGCCGCCGGGGCCCTCATGGCCCGGCACGCCACCTTGCGCGTCGGGTTCCGCCACCAGGGCCTGGCCAACCCCGTGCAGATCGTGCCCCGCTCCGTCCCGACCCCCTGGCAGGAGGCCGACCTCACCGGCGCCCCCGACGAGGCCACCCGGACGGTGCGCGCCGACGAGCTGCTCCGCGAGGACCGCGAGAAGCGCTTCGACCTCGCCGCCCCGCCCCTGGTGCGCTTCACCCTGATCCGGCTCGAGGAACAGCGATTCCGGTTCTCCATGACGTTCCATCACCTGCTGGTGGACGGCTGGTCGTTGTCCGTCGTCCTGCACGAACTGTTCGCGCTGTACGCCAACGAGGGCGACACCGGGGCGCTGCCGCCCGTCACGCCCTACCGCCAGTTCCTCGGATGGCTCGCCGCCCAGGACCGGGACGGTGCCCGCGCGGCGTGGGCCGAAGCCCTGGCCGGCTTCGACGATCCGTCGCTGGTGGCACCCCGGCAGACCACCGACGCCCCGGCCGAAGCCCCTCGCCGGGTCACCTTCGGTCTGAGCCGGGAGTCGACCGAGGCGCTCACAGCCCGGGCCCGCGCGCACGGACTGACCCTCAACACCCTCGTCCAGGGCGCGTGGTCGGTCCTGCTGTCCAAACTGACCGGCCGGGACGACGTGGCGTTCGGCACCACCGTGTCCGGCAGGCCGCCGGAGATCCCCGGCATCGAGAGCATGGTGGGGCTCTTCATCAACACCGTGCCCGTACGCGTGCGCCTCGCCCAGGCCGAGACCACCGCCCGGATGCTCGAACGCCTCCAGCGGACGCAGGCCGGACTGATCCCGCACCAGCACCTGGGCCTCACCGACATCCAGCAGGCGGCGGACGCCGCCGAACTGTTCGACACGATCGTGGTCTTCGAGAACTACCCCTACGACGCGGGTCGGTTGACCGCATCGACGTCGGGGGATCCGGTCGACAGTGACTCCTCGGCGGTACGGATAGTGGGCCAGCGCACCAGCGACCAGGCTCACTACCCGCTCGCCCTGATCGCTCTGCCCGGCGACAGCCTGCGATTCCGGCTCGACTACCGGCCCGACCTGTTCGACCGGTCCTCGGCGGTGGTGTGGGGCGAGCGGTTCGTCCGGGTGCTGGAAGGGCTGCTCGCGGAGCCGGGACGCGGCATCGGAGC
>NZ_JBIVTU010000039.1:0-16523 GCF_044756845.1 Streptomyces sp. NPDC091416 | reverse complement strand
GCGTCCGGGTCGGTGGTGACGCGGTCCTCGATGAGGGAGTGGATGGTCGCGGTGTCGGGGTAGGGGCCGGTGGCCCCGTTCCAGTCGACCAGGATCTCCTGCCGCTCCCGCACCGTCAGCATGTTCAGTTCGGAGAGGTGGGCGTCGGGGGTGGCCGCGACGGAGGCGGCAAGTGTCCCGAGGTGACCGGCCATCCGCTCGATCGCCGCCCGCTCGAACAGATCCGTCCGGTACTCCAGAACAGCACGCAGTCCGTCCGGTGACTCGACCGCCGTGAGTGTCAGGTCGAACTTGGCCACACCCCGCTCGATCTCCACCGGCTCGATGTCCGTGCCCGCCAGCGCCCAGGCCTCGCCGTCGGCGCTACCCGGCGCCTGAAGGACGAACATGGTCTGGAACAGCGGGTTGCGCGACAGATCCCGCTCCGGCGCCACCTCCTCCACCAGCCGCTCGAAGGGCAGGTCCTGGTGGTCGTACGCGCCCAGAGCCGTGTCCTTCACCCGGTCGATCAGCTCGGTGAACGTGGGGTCCCCGGACAGATCCGTCCGCATCACCAGCGTGTTGACGAAGAAGCCGACGACGTCCTCGATCTCGGCCCGGTTGCGGCCCGCGATCGGGGTGCCCACGGCGATGTCGTCCTGGCGGCAGTAGCGGGCCAGCACGATCTGGAACAAGGACAGCAGCGCCATGAACATGCTCGCGCCCTGTCGCCCCGCAGCCTTCCGCAGCCCCTCCGCGACCTCGTTCGGTACGGTGAAGGTCACCACGTCGCCGGTGCCGCTCATGTGTGCCGGACGCGGGTGATCGGTCGGCAGCTCCAAGGGCGTGCAGTGGGCGAGACGCTCGCGCCAGTATCCGATCTGCCGCTCCAGGGCCGGTCCCGTGAGCTGGTCACGCTGCCAGGAGGCGAAGTCCGCGTAACGGACGGGCAGTTCCGGGAGCGTGGGCTCGCGCTCGGCCAGGGCCGCGGCGTACAGCTCACGCAGCTCGCGCGCCAGGATGCCGGAGGACCAGCCGTCCGACACGATGTGGTGCACCGTCAGCAAAAGGTAGTGGTCGTCCTCCGCGAGGCGTACGGCGTCCGCCCGCAGGGGCCGGCCCGTCGTGAGGTCGAAGGGGCGGGTCGCCCGGGCACGCAGCACCTCCTGTCCGCGTTCCTCGGCGTGGGCTTCGCCCAGCAGGTCGTGCACCGAGACCTCGACCGGCCAGGGTGCGGTGATCACCTGCTGCGGTGTGCCGTCGTCGTCCGCCGGGAAAGCCGTCCGCAGCACCTCGTGCCGGGCCACCAGGCCGGACAATGCCGTCTCGAGTGCTGCGACGTTCAGCGGACCCCGGACCCGCAGCGCCATCGGCACCAGGTAGTCGGCGCTTCCGGGGGTCAGGCGGTCCAGGAACCACAGCCGCTGCTGTGCGAACGACAGCGGCAGCGGTCCGTCGGCCTCACCGGCACCGCGTACGATCCGGTCCGCGTCCGCTCGCCGTCGCATACGGGACAGCAGCCGCGCCTCGATCGAGTTCTCGCCCATGATGATGTCCGTCCTCTTCCTTTTGTGTGGGCAACGGGTCTCTGCGTGTGGGCAGCGGGCCGCTGGGTTCAGGAGGCCTGTTCCGGTTCGCTTTCCTGCGCGTCGAACAGTTCGACGAGCTGTTGCTTGACACCGGTGACCGTCGGCGCCTGGAAGAGCCGGCGAAGGCCGATACGGACTCCGGTCACCGCCTCGACGCGGTTGACGAGCTGAATGGCGAGGAGGGAATGCCCGCCGATGTCAAAGAAGCCGTCGTGGATTCCGACCTTCTCGAGTCCGAGCACCGCGGCCATGATCCCGGCGATCTCCGCCTCGATCTCGTCCCGGGGCTCCACGAACCCCGCCGCGGTGTCACCTTCGTCGGGGGCCGGCAGCGCCGCGTGATCGACCTTGCCGTTCCGGTTGAGCGGGAGCTCCGGAAGGATCACGAACGAGGACGGCATCATGGCCCGGGGCAGCCGCTCGGCCGCCCACCCGCGCAGCGTTCCGGCGTCCGCCGTACCGCCCGGCACGGGTACGAAATACGCCACGAGCCGCTTGTCGCCGGGGGTGTCCTCGCGGACGGTCACCGCACACACCCCGACTGTGTCGTGGGTCAGCAACACCGCCTCGATCTCGCCGAGTTCGACACGTACACCGCGCAGCTTCACCTGCCGGTCGATGCGGCCCAACAGGTCGAGTTCGCCGTGAAGGGTGAAGCGGCCGACGTCTCCGGTGCGGTACATGCGGCCGCCGTTGAACGGGTCGGGTACGAAGCGTTCCGCTGTGAGCTCGGGCCGCTCGTGGTAGCCGCGCCCCACGCTGTCACCGCCGAGGTACACCTCGCCCAGCACCCCCGCCGGCACGGGGCGGCGGTCCGGGTCGAGGACGTACACCGTCTGGTTCGCCATGGGCCGTCCCGCGAGGACCGGCCCCCCGGGGTCGGTGCGCGAGGCCCGCCAGTACGTGGTGTCCACGGAGACCTCCGTCGCGCCGTACAGGTTGACCAGGTCACCGGGGAAGCGTTCGAGGAAGCGGGACACCAGCGTCGGCTGGAGGGGCTCACCGCTCGCGAAGGCGTAGCGCAGGTGCGCGCAGTCATCGGGCAGTGCCTGCGACACGAACAGGTCCAGCAGGCTCGGGACGAAGTGCAGACCGACGACGCGATGCGCCCGCATCAGCCGCGACACCTCGGTCATGTCCAGCCGATCGGAGCCGGGAACCAGCACGACCGTCGCGCCCTGCCACAGCGGCCAGAAGATCTCGTACGCCGACACGTCGAAGGACAGCGGGGTCGCCTGGAGGAAACCCTCGCCGGGGGTGAGCGGGAACGCCTGCTGCATGCCGGCCAGGTAGTTCACCACGCCGCCGTGCTCGATGCGGACACCCTTCGGGCGGCCTGTCGAGCCGCTGGTGTAGATGAGGTAGGACAGGTCGCCGGGTCCGGCGACGGGGTCCGGAGCGGTGACCGGAAGGGAGTCCGGCAGGTCGGTGGCGCTGTCGACGGCCAGCAGGCCCAGGCCCTCGGGCAGCAGGCCGGCATGAGCGGTGTCGGTGATGGCCAGCGGTGCACCGGAATCCTCCACCAGGTACGCCAGCCGCTCCGCCGGATGCTCCGGGTCGAGCGGTACGTACGCCGCGCCCGCCTTGAGGATGCCGAGCAGCGTCCACACCAGGGCGGGGGAACGCTCCAGGCAGACGCCCACCGGCACGTCCGGCCCGATCCCCGGCTCGGCGCGCAGCCGGTGCGCCAACCGGTTGGCGTGTTCGTCGAGTTCGCGGTAGGTCAGCTGGTCGCTGCCGCACACGACGGCGATGTCGTCCGGGGCGAGAGCCGCGCGAGCCTCGAACAGCTCGTGCAGGGTGGCCGCAGCCGGGATCGGAGCCTCGGTCGCGTTCCACTCGGTGAGGATCCGGTGGCGCTCGTCGGCGCCCAGCATCTCCAGTTCGGACAGCACGGTGTGCGGGTGCGCCGTGGCCGCGTCCAGCAGGTTGGTGAAGTGGTTCACGAGCCGTCGTGCGGTGGCCTCGGTGAACAGGTCCCCGGCGTAGACGACGGCGCCGTTCAGCGTGCCGTCGGCTGCCTCGGCGAGGTACATCGACAGGTCGAACTTCGCTTCACGGACCGGGGACTCGATGGGTTCGGCCGTCAGGCCGGGCAGACTCCAGGCGTCCGCGCCGGGCGTGTTCTGGAGCGCGAAGAGAGTCTGGAACAGCGGATTCCGGGACAGGTCGCGGTCGGGTGCCAGCTCTTCGACGAGGCGCTCGAAAGGCAGGTCCTGGTGGTCGTACGCGCCCAGTGCCGTGTCCTTGACGCGCGCCAGCAGATCGGTGAACGCCGGATCGCCGGAGAGGTCGGTGCGCAGGACGAGCGTGTTGACGAAGAAGCCGATCAGGTCTTCGGTCTCGGTCCGGTTCCGGCCGGCGATGGGGGTACCCACCGTGACGTCCCGTTGTCCGCTGTAACGCGCCAGCAGAAGTTGGAACACCGACAACAGGGTCATGAACATGCTCGCGCCGCCTTCGGCGGCCACCGCCCTGGCACGTGCGGCGACGTCGGCGGGAACCGAGAACCGGACGACTTCGCCCTTGCCGGTGCGCTGTGCCGGCCGTGCGTGGTCCGTCGGGAGTTCCAGCGGCTCGAGGCCCGCCAAACGGTTCCGCCAGTAGTCGAGTTGCTGCTCCAGCGGTGCGCCGGTCAGCCAGGCTCGCTGCCACAGCGCGTAGTCGGCGTACTGGACCTGAAGCGGTGCGGGCACCGGCCCCTTCTCCAGGGCCGCCGCGTAAAGTGCGGACAGCTCACGTATCAGCACACCCACGGACCAGCCGTCGAAGGCGATGTGGTGCACGGTGATCGCCAGTACCGATTCCTCGTCGCCGAGGCGCACCAGTTCCGCGCGCAGCAGGGGGCCGGCGGTGAGATCCACCGGGCGCAACGCGTCCTCGGCAAGGACCGCCGCACAGGCATCTTCCCGGGCCTGGGCGTCGGCGACGGCACGCAGATCCCGTACCAGGACCGTCACCGGCAACTCCGGGGAGATCGACTGGACCGGGGAGCCCGCCTCGTCCGTGCCGAACCGGGTGCGCAGGATCTCGTGGCGGGCGACCAGCGCGGTGAAAGCGGTGTTGAGCGCGTCCACATCGAGCAGGCCGTGGACGCGGTAGGCGAAGGGAAGCAGGTACTCGGCCCTGCCCGGTTCCAACTGGTCGAGGAACCAGAGGCGTTGCTGGGCGAAGCTCAGTGGAATCGGGTCACCGTCGCGCCGCACGGCGCTGATGCGGGAGATCCCGACATCGTCGAGGTCCGCCACTGCCGCAGCCAGCAGCGCCGGGGTGGGTGCGCTGAACAGAGTCCTCACAGGAACATCGACGCCCAGCTGCCGGCGCAGCCGCGACACGACCCGCGTCGCCAGCAGCGAGTGGCCGCCCAGCGCGAAGAAGTCGTCGTCGACGCCGACGGTGTCGATGCCGAGAACCTCTGCCCAGACCTCGGTGACCGTCCGCTCAGTCGCGGTGCGCGGAGCCGTGTACGCGGCGCCCAGCTCGGGGCGGTCGGAGGCGGGTGCGGGCAGCGCGCGGCGGTCCGTCTTGCCGTTCGGCGTGAGCGGGATCCGGTCCATGGGGACGAACGCCGCGGGCACCATGTAGTCCGGCAGGTCGCGCTGGAGGTGGGCACGCAGCGCGCCCGTCTCGACGGGCGGGTTCGCGACGACGTACGCCACCAGCCTCGGGTCGCCCGGTACGTCCTCGCGCAGCAGGACGGTGGCGAGGGTGACCGACGGGTGGGTGAGCAGCGCTGCCTCGATCTCACCGAGCTCGATGCGGTAGCCGCGCAGCTTGACCTGGTTGTCGCCTCTGCCGACGAACTCCATATGCCCGTCCGGGTGCCACTTCGCAAGGTCGCCGGTGCGGTATACGCGCCGTGGCGTGCCGTCCACGTCGACCACCGTGAACTTCTCGGCGGTCAGTTCCGGCCTGCCCAGATACCCGCGGGCCAGGCCGGGGCAACTGATCCACATCTCACCCGGGACGCCTACCGGGACGGGCCGGCCGTGGCGGTCCACCACGAACACCTTCGCGTTGGCGACCGGGCGCCCGATCGGCACGTGGTCGCCCGGCCCGGTGATCCGTGCCGTCGCCGCCTCCTGTGCCGCCTCGGTCGGCCCGTAGCCGTTCACGAGCGGAACCGACGTGTGACGGAACCACTGGCGTACCTGCTCCCGCGGGAGCGCCTCACCCCCGAGCCGCACCAGACGCAGGTGCGGGCCGACGGCGTCCGGCCCGTCGAGCTGGGCGGCCAGCGCACCGAACGCCGACGGGGTCAGCCAGGCGACCGTCACCTCGTTGGTGCGCAGCGCCTGCCCCAGCATCCCCGGGTCCCACGCGTCGTCGCGCAGCACCAGGGAGGCGCCCGAGACGAGCGGCGCGAACAACTGCCCCACCGAGGAGTCGAAGGAGATGGACGCGAACTGCAGGACCCTGTCCTCGCAGGTGAGGTCCAGCTGCCGCCGGGTCTCCCGCATACGTGCCCGCAGGGCGCCGTGGGTGATCTGGACGCCCTTCGGCCGACCCGTCGAACCGCTCGTGTAGATCACGTACGCCAGGTCATCAGGCCCCGGCTCCGGCGCGGAGCCGTCACGGGGGCGGGTGGGAAGATCCGACGGCCAGGTGTCCTCCAGCAGCAGGAGCGGCGTATCCGCGGGCAGCCGCCCGGCGTGCGAGGACTGGGTGACGATCAGCGGGGCCCCGCTGTCCCCGACCATGTAGGCGAGCCGCTCGGTCGGATACGTCGGGTCCAACGGCACATACGCGGCACCTGACTTGAGGATGCCGAGCAGTGCGCTCACCATGTCGGTGCCCCGGTCCACGCAGAGGGCGACCAGCGTTCCGGGACCCGCTCCGCGCTCACGTAACAGGGTGGCGATCCACTCGGCCCGCTTGTCCAGCTCTCGATAGGTCAGGTGATCCGAGCCGCAGCTGAGGGCACGGGAGTTCGGGCGCTCGGCTGCCCGGTCCTCGAACAGGCGATGCACGGTGACGGCGTCGGGGGCGTCGGTGTCCGCTCCGTTCCAGGTGGTGAGGATTTCCCGCCGCTCCGCAGGCGTCAGCATCTCCAGGTCGGACAGCCGGGCAGTGGGAGAGTGAACAGCCGCACCGAGCAGGGTTTCGAAGTGTCCGGCGAGCCGGGCCATCGTGGCTTCGTCGAAGAGGTCGGTGGAGTAGACGATGATGCCGTCCAGGCCGCCGTCGGCAGCCTCCGTCGCGTAGAAGGAGAAGTCGAACTTGGATTCCTGCGCGGCCAGGTCCAGTTGGCGGATGCTGAGGCCGGGCAACTCCCAGGAGCGGCTGTCGGGAGTGTTCTGGAGGACGAACATGGCCTGGAACAATGGGTTCCGCGACAGGTCTCGCTGCGGCGCCAGTTCCTCCACCAACCGCTCGAAGGGCAGGTCCTGGTGGTCGTAGGCGCCGAGTGCGGTGTCCTTGACGCGGTCGATGAGCTCGGTGAACGTCGGGTCGCCGGACAGGTCGGTCCGCATGACCAGTGTATTGAGGAAGAAGCCGACCATGTCCTCGATCTCGGCGCGGTTGCGGCCGGCGATCGGGGTGCCCACCGCGATGTCCTCCTGGCCGCTGTAGCGCGACAGCACGACCTGGAACACGGCGAGCAGCGTCATGAACAGGCTCGCACGCGTGTCGTGCGCCAGCCTGCGGGCCCCGTCGGCGGTTGCGGCGGGGATGCTGAAGGTGAGCATCGCCCCGTTGCCGCTGCGCAGCGCCGGGCGTCTGCGGTCGGTGGGGAGCTCCAGCGGTTCGACGCCCGCCAACTGTGAGCGCCAGTAATCCAGCTGATCGGACAGCACCTCACCGGTGAGCCGTGCACGCTGCCAGACCGCGAAGTCCGCGTACTGCAGCCGCGGTTCGGGCAAGCCTGCGGGTACACCCGTGACCCGCGCGGTGTACAGCGTGGTGAGCTCTCGCGAAAGTACCCCCACCGACCATCCGTCGAAAGCGACATGATGAATCGTCAGGGACAGCAGGTGATCCTCTTCGTTCAGCCGGACAAGCAAGGCGCGGATCATCGGTCCGGTGGCGAGGTCCATCGGCCGGAAGCCCTCGGTGCCCACGAGCGCGAGGGCGGCCTCTTCCCTGGCCCTGCCGTCTGTGACGGACCGCAGGTCGTGTACAGCCATCGGCAGGGGGCGGGGCTCGTCGACGATCTGCCCGGGCGTACCGTCCTCGTCGGTGACGAAACGGGTCCGGAGCACCTCGTGCCGCGCGACCAGGTCGGACAGCGACGCCTCGAGCGCCGGCACGTCCAGCGGACCGCTGATACGCAGCCCCATGGGAATGAGGTACTCGGCACGGCCCGGCTCCAGTTGATCCAGGAACCAGAGGCGGCGCTGCGCAAACGACAGGGGCAGAGGCCGCCCGTCCCGGGCGGCCGAAGGGATCGCGGCGGTGCCGTCGGAGGCGGACGATGAAGCCAGGGCATGCGTGCCGTCGGCCAGGCCCTCGTCGCCCCCGTCCAGAGACTCGAACAGCCGGCGGGTCCGTTGCATGGCCTCTTCGGCGAGGAACGAAGCCACGGCCCGTACGGTCAAGGGCCCCGATACCAAAGGCGCCTGGAAGTCGGAGCCGAACTCCTCCGCCACCCGGCGGGACATCTCCGCAGACCGCTCCCCGGTGCCGCCCAGTTGGAAGAAGTCGGACTCCGCCGTCACCACCTCGGTGCCGAGGACGGACCGCCACACGTCGGCTATCCGGGCCTCGGCCAGCGAGAACGGCTCACGCCCCGCTTCCCGGCCGGGTGCCGGCGCCGGGGGCACCATCGGATTTGTAGTCATGCGTCCACCAGTTCCTCGTCGTCGACCCGTAACGGAAGGCCCTCGGATGCTCAGCCGAGTTCGATGCTCGCAGAGCGATCTTGACGAGATAACTGGTTACTTCTGCCCGGCGGCCATGGGCACTTCTGCCCGTACGGCGCAGCTCCGGGTGGGCCGGAGCTGCACGGTGACCACGCTGTTTTCAGGCCGCGGCGTGGACCGAGGGCTCCTCCTGCGGCAAGGCCCTCGCCGCCGCGCTCGCCGGACCGGCCCCGGCCGTGTCGTCCGCGGCGTCGACGGTGGAGGGTTCGGAAACCGTCTGCTTGCGCATCCCGGACCATTCACGGCTCATGCCGGGAAGGGCAATGGCGACCAGATACAGCCCGCCCACGATCCACAGCGCTGTCGACGTGCCGGTCAGGGTCACCAGCCCCGCTCCCAGCAGCCCGCCGAACGGGATTCCCGCCCAGGTGACCGCCTGGGCAAGTGTCTTGACCCGGCCCAGCAGCGGTGTCGGGATCAGCTCGTACGTCACCGCGCCCACGATCGGGTTGACGAAGCCGGAGCCGAGGCCGCCCACCGCGAGCACCGTCAGCACCAGCCACAGCGGCGCACCCAGCGCCATCGCGGCGAACCGGGGCAGGCCGCCGAGGGCGAAGCCGATCAGGTAGACGGTGCGCCGCGGCAGTCGCTCGGCCACCCCGGCGGCCACCAGCGCGGCGATGATCGACGTCGCTGCGAAGACACTCACCACCAGGCCGATGGCTGCCGCGCCGTTGCCCGACTCCTTCGCCCACACCGGCAGCAGTACCGACATGAACGCCTGGTCCAGGAGGTTCGTCACCGCCAGCATGAGCACGATCGACCGCAACAGCTTCGCGTCTCGCAGGAAGGCGGCACCCTGGCGCAGTTGAGAGAGGTAGCCGCCGCTCTCCTCGACCGGGGTTTCGTGCGGCTCGGGCACCGGGTCGGTGAGCGTGGTCGAGACGATCAGCGCCGACACCGCGAACAGCGCGGCGGTGATCCACAGCGCGTACAGGCTGCCGAAGGCGGTGACGACCACGCCCGCGAGGGCCGGCCCGACGGTGGTCGCGGTCCGTTCGACAGCGGCCGAAAGACCGGTGCCCCGCTCGATGGGAACACGAGCCGCGCGGGTGGCCGACGGTACGAACAGCCCCTTGGCGCCGTTGGCCGGCCCGTCGGCCACGCCGACGACCGCGAGCAGGGCCAGGAGCATTCCGAAGGGCAGGTTGCCTGTCAGGTAGAGCAGCGGGGCGGTGGCCATCGCGGCGGTGGACAGGAGGTCGCCCGCCACACTGATCCGCTTGGGGCCGATACGGTCGATGATCGGGCCGGCCAGGGCCTGCGAGATCACGTACGGCACTATCTGGCAGAAGGCCACCAGACCGGTCTTGCCGACACTGCCCGTGGTTGTCAGGACGAACCAGGGCAGGGCGATGGACAACACCCTGTTGGCGGAGAGGGCCGCCGCGTTGGCTAACAGCATGCCGACCAGACCGCGCAGGACCCTGGGACCCGCCTCCGGCGCCGTTGCCCGTGCGCCGTTGTCCGCCGCCGTGCTGGCGGCTCTGTGCTGAGTGGCCATCGTTCTACTCCATGTCGCTGGGCTGGATGACTTGCCGGTCCTCGCTGGTCGGGAACAACTGGAACTGGAAGGAGACGCGTGCGGCGTCCTGCGGCAACTCCGCGTCGGCACCTGCTGCGGCGGACGTGCGCCGACGGAGCAGGGCGTGGATCTCCGCCGTGAGCTCCTTGGCGTCGGCAGGGGTGAGGGTGAGCGCGTAGTCACCGAAGTCCTGGGCGTCGCGCCACTGGGGAGTGAGTACGGGGGTTGCCTCGATCGCAGCCGTCATGGCTCCGGACCAGACCCGGCCGAGGGCCTGGAGGTAGGCGATGCCGAGCCCTTCGCTGCCGTTCAGCACCTCGTTGTCGGGCGCGACGGTATTGGCATGCGCCGCTTGCCACCACCGCTCGCGCCGCCCGCCCCGCGAGGGCGCCTCCGTGATGAAGCCGTACTCCGCGAGTTGGCGCAGGTGGTAGCTGGTCGCCCCGGTGTTCAGATTGAGCCGCCGAGCCACGGTGGTAGCCGTGGCCGGGCCCTCCGTCCGCAGGCTGGTGAGGATCTGGACCCGCAGTGGATGGGCGATGCCGCGCAGGTTGCGGGCGGTCAGATGTACCTGTGAGGGCTGCTGCGGTAGTTCCATGAGGTTCAAGCTAGACCACAGAGAAGTCTGTGCATAGGAGTTGATGCACAGAAGTGTGTGTAGTTTGGCGCCTCCGGTTGCGACGTGGCAGATCCCGGTGCCGCTCGTCAGGCCTCGGAGGACGGCTCCGTCGGGCCGCCGGTTCGAGGGAATTGTCCCTGTGCGTGAGTGTCGTCGGTGGGGCGGCGGGGTGGCCATGAGGTGGGGAGGCGGATGTTGTGGTGGCCCTCCTCGCGTAGCCCGGAGCGGTTCGGAACCAGTCGCATCCTGAGTCGGAGCGAGCCACGAGGCCGACCGCCCCGTACCACCGAAGCATGCACGGGTCCCGCCCATGCGGGGCCGTGGCCGGCGGCTGGGCTATGCGCAGTTACCCGGTGCCTGGGAAGGGTGTTCGCCGCGGATGGGTGAGCTGGATCTGCGGGTCGCCGGCGCGAGGCCTGCGTGGGCGGCCAGGTGTCCGGCGGTTGCGAAACCACTGCCGTCACCGACCACTCAGAACAACAACCACGTGACGGGGCGGAACCTCAGGGCCAAGGGCTGTCCCGCAACTCCTGGCGGGCGCACGACGACAGTTGTACGACGCTTGCGCGAGTTGTCTCACGTACCTGGCGAGCAAGGGGGTGCCGGACCGTCTTCTTGCCCGTTGGGCAGGGCACACCGACGTCCGGACGGCCAAGCGCTGGTACGTGAAGCCTGATGTGGAGGATCTACGGCCGACCGCGGCAACGTGGGGAGAACTGGTGAGTGTCCCGCCCCCGCTCTCGGAGTGAATGTGAGATGTGGGAGCGTGAGTGGGTGAGTGAGAAGAACGTTGAACCCCTGCAATACCGCTTTGACGGGCCAGAAGACGACCAGTCCTGGTGATCGGCCCGCCCCTCGGTTCCACATGGCACAGGTGGTAGATCACGTCTTGTGGGTCCAGGGTGGCCCAAGCGAGGTGCATAGGGCCAAGTCAACTCGCCGTGGCCCAGGCGCGTTTACGTAGTTGGTGAGACGCGTGTGAGAGAAGAACCCCCGCTGGTTGGTGCCGGCGGGGGTTGCCTGCGAGCGGGGTGCGCGCTGAAATGCTGCCCCATGCCATCACGCTGGGCAGTTGCGGCGAGGCGGAGAACTCGACCTCGACCGTTCAAGGTCCCATGGCTGAGCGCCCGGCGGTACTGTCAGGCTGGCTGCGCGAGCCGCAGCGACGAAGTCCTTCCGGTGGGATTCGACCCGCTCGATGAGCGGGTCCCTAACCCATCCACCGATCAGCTGGTCCCACATGGCCGGGCAGCGGTCGACGAGACGCAGAGCCTGAATTACCGTCAAATCGGTGAGAGCAGCGCTGTTGCGGAGGCAGTATTCCAGGAGACCCCGATCGTTCCTTCGTTCCTCCTCGCCCTTGCGTGCCCAATTGACGATGAGTTCCCAGGCCACGTACGCCGCGCCATGACTGTCGTCGGTGCAGTCTTCCGGGTCGCCGGGGCACCAACCTGCCTCCAGCGCACTGACCGTCGCGCGCAATACCGCGCGATCGAGAGCGCAACGTTCCAGGAGGCGGCATTGCGAGAGAAGGCATTCTGCCGCTGCAAGGAGAGCGGGAGGTGCAAGTAGCTCCAGTGAGGCGTAGCGCGTTTCTACCGGGACGGCGTGCTTGGCCACGAGTGGTTGGCGTTCATTGCTATCGAGACTCGGGAGGCGCTTCACGACACCCACCAGGGCGTCGGAGACACTCAGAAACTCCAGGCACGCGCTGCCGAGCGCAATGTGATGTTGCTGATCCCGGTCGAGGAAGCTCTGGGTCTGCACGGCTGCGATGGCGGCATCTGCCTGGATACGCCCGGCGAGGAGTGCGGCAGAAGTCGCGCCTTCTGCGCTGCGCTTGGCCCACCACGCCGCAACTACGGCAGTGGGTACGGAGAGAAGGGCTGCGACCGCACTCAAGTCGACCATGTCCATGGTCCAATGCTGGGCGAAGAGAAGGTGTCCTGCGGGAGTTTCGGTCCAGATCGACAGGCCCGGACATTTGTTCCCGTTCGCTTGTTGTCGAGACGGTCCATTTCCATGAGGCGCTGGCACCTTGATCGCCCGGACGAGCCTTAGCCGGCCGTGTGCCGCCACGTTTCCCCGCAGGCGGCGACGGCCGGCGAACAGCGGTCGGGTGAGGCGGAGGTGCATGCGACCGGCTATGCCACGACATGAGGACGCGATCGCGTAGTCGGGCCGCAGGTGGCTGCCCTGCGGCAGCGCCGTGGGGCCGGTGGTACTGGCTGTTGTCCTTCTGGGCTTGAGGGCCGCGTTTCTGCTGTTCAGGCTTGGGGTCGTCGGTCTCGGGGAGTGGTGACGTGTTGAGTCGCCGCTCATGTGGAGGTCGGGATGCCGTCGCTCGTGGGACTGCTGGAACAGCGTGAGCTGACCGCTCGCCGTCGTGTGGACGCGCTGCGGGAGGAGGCTGTCCGTATCCAGGCCGAGCTGGTCGTGGCCGAGCGGGAGTGGAACGAGTGGTTCATCGCCCGTTCACGCGTCGGCGAGGTGCTGTCCCCGGGCGAAGGAGGCATCGCCGGCCCGGACGCCGCCGAGGGGCCGTCGGATCGCGGTGAACCGCGTTGCCTGCATCTTCAGAGACGGCGAAGCCGAAGTCGGTGGTGCCGGTGTGGCGCGTGGGGCTGGCCTGGTCGGCACTGTCGGCGGACTACCAACGCATCGTGCAGGCTCTCGCGGACCGGCGCCGGCTCGGTCAAGGCCCGCTGACGTGCCAGGAGATGGCCGCGTGCTTCGGCCTGGACCCGGTGCCCGCGAAGATCGAAGCGCTGCGATCGAAGTCGAAACGGCTGACAGTGCGCGGGTGGCTGGCCGGGCCGGCGCCGGGCCGGTTCACGCGCGCGAAGGCCATGGCCGGGCAGGGCGCCGGGTCATGAGCATCGTCGCCGACCAGCAGACCATCGCCTCCGCGCTGCCGGTGGACCGTTCGAAGTCCCGCACGAGGCGGCGGCTTCGCATCAGGTGGGCGAAGAAACGCTCTACGATCCACCGCTTGGGCAGCACGACGAAACCACGCATGTCGTCACTGAGCTTGACGATCGCGAGGACCAAGGCAAGGACGGTGAGGCCGTACTCGACGAGGCTGCCCGTGTAGCCGCCGTCGGCCCAGACCAGCGCCAGCTGGTGATGCGCGGCGGCGACCTTGGCGAGCAGAACCTGGGCTGCCGCGCGGTCGCCGATGTCCGCGGCGGTGACCAGTACCCTCAGCAGCAGGCCGAGGGTGTCGACCACGGCGTGCCGCTTGCGGCCGTTGATCAGCTTGCCGCCGTCGAAGCCGCGACTGTCGGCGCCGACGACGGCGTCCGCCTTGACGGACTGGGAGTAGATCACGCCCGCGCTCGGCTCCGGGTCCCGCCCGGCCTGCTCGCGGACCTTGCGGCGGAGCCGGTCGTGGAACTCCTTGACCAGGCCGTGGCCGCGCCGGCGGCGGAAGAAGGCGTAGACCCGGTCCCACGGCGGGAAGTCGGCCGGCATGGCCCGCCACTTCGTGCCGTTGTCGACGAGGTAGCGGATCGCGTCCAGTATCACGCGGTGGCAGTACGCTTCCGGCTGCCCGCCCCGGCCCCGCAGTCGGCCCGGCACCAGCAGCAGCGGTCGCACGACCGCCCAATCCGCCTCGGACATGTCCGTTGGGTAGCGGCGCGCACGGAGCCCGTGGTCGGCGGCGTTCCCAAACCGGTGTGCCAGGCAGTCACACGCGAGAGTGACCGAAGCGGACCCCGCTCCCGCGATGCCGCGCCAATGCGACAACAGGGGCTCCTGGAACGCGCTTTGGCGTAGACACCCTTCGAGCTGCCAAGAGGCCCTGCCCTCATGCCCGGCGACCGCCGCACTCACCCGAAACGAGACTTCTGTTCGACCCACACTCCTCAAGATCGGACGGCCAAGCCGTTGAGTACTGCCAAGCGCTGTCTGCCCCGCTCGTGTGAGGATGGTCGGCATGTCTGCTCGTGCACTGAGCTTCGGCGCAACCGCGGAAGCGTACGAAAGGTTCCGGCCGGGGTATCCCAAGGAGCTCGTCGACTTGGTGATGACGTACGCGGGCCGGCCGGTCCGGAAGGCCCTGGAGATCGGTGCGGGGACCGGCAAAGCAACCCGCCTGTTCGCCGACCATGGGGTCACGGTCACAGCGACGGAGCCTGACGCTGCCATGCTCGCCGAGCTGAACAAGACCGCGCCCCCGAACGTGACGACCGTGCGGGCCGCGTTCGAGGACCTGCGGCCAGGTGAGACCTATGGATTGGTCTATGCGGCGGCAGCCCTGCACTGGACACGCCCAGAGGGCCGGTGGTCAAGAGCGGCCGCGCTGCTGGAACCGGAGGGCGTGTTCGCCTCATTCGGCGGCCAGGTCCAGCCGGCTGACCCAGCTGTTGCGGAGTCTGTGCGTGCGGCGCGGACGCCGTTCCTCGAAAGCGACGAGGTTCCATCTCCCGACGGGACTGCTCCTGATGAGGATATGCAGTGGCCAGGCACGGAGCTGCAGCAGTCTCCGTTGTTCCTCGACATTCAGCAGGCCGTCGTCAAACGGCGCTTGACGATGAGCGCCCCTGATTACGTCGGCTACCTGTCTACCGTCTCGGCGTATCTCCAACTGCCGCAATCGAAGCGGCAACAGGCGTATGACGCGATCACGCGAGTCCTGCCCGAGAGTGTCGAGATCGCCGCCGACATCATCGCCCATCTCGCGCGTCGGCGGTCCGAATAGGGGGCGACGTCCCGGTCGCCGCGATCACTACTGGCGGCAACCGCAACGACGTCACCCAACTGATACCGCTGATCCAGGCCGTCCCGCCGATGCGCGGCCAGCCACTGCGCCGTCCCAAGCACCTGTACGCCGACCGCGGCTATGACCACGAGGTCTACCGGGATAAGGTCCGCCGGTTCCAGATCACCCCGCACATTGCCCGGCGCGGCACCGGGCAAGGCTCTGGCCTGGGCGTGTACCGCTGGGTCGTGGAAGGAACGATCGCGTTGCTGCGTTGGTTCCGCCGCCTACGTATCCGCTGGGAGATCCGCGACGACATTCACCACGCGTTCGTCACCCTTGGCTGCGTCGTCATCTGCCGGCGACGACTGCGCACCACATCTCTGTTGAGAGTGATGGCGGCGAGTGCTCGGGGGACGGCCTGCTCGATGCGTCAGAGCGCATACGTAGCAGTCGTACCCGCGTAGCCTCACACCCGGGATCTCAGCACGTCGACCTCGCAGCCTGGCGCGAATGGGTCGAAGCCGTGCTCGATCAGCCAGCGAACTGCCAGCAGGCTTCGCAACGACCACCACGCCTGAATCACGTTGAGGTTGATATCGGTGCCATAGCCGGCGAGGACGTCGTCGAGATGCTCCTCGTGTCCGAGCGTGAAGGTGGCAAGGTCGTACAGAGCATCACCCTGGCCCGCCTCGGACCAGTCGATGACGCCCGTTACCTTGTCGCCGTCGATGAAGACGTGCGCGATTTGCAGGTCGCCGTGCGTGAACGCCGGAGTCCACGGCCGGAGCGCGGCCTCGGCGACCCGGCGGTTACGGGTGACCAGTTCAGCGGGCAGGAGGCCGTTCGTCACGAGCAGCTCACACTCGTCGTCGAGTTCCGCCGTCAGCGCGACGATGCTCCGGCCGGCCCGGCCGGGCCGGGGCGGCAGCGGCGCTTCGTGCAGCTTCCGGATGGCGGCGCCCGCCGCGGCCCACGCCGCCGGCGACCCGGTCGACGGCCCGCCGAGGCGCCCAAGCGTCGTCCCCGGAAGTGCAGCGATCGCAAGTACGGGCGGCTTGCGCCACAAGACCTCCGGTGTCGGGACCGGCGCGAGGGACATCGCCTCGACCTCGACGTCGATACGCGCCTGATCGGCGTCCACCTTCAGAGTGCGGGATGTGGCGTTCCGCCGGTCTTGTCATCGCTCGATGGTGTGACGTTGGGGCATCGTCGCCGGTCAGGCGTTCGGGGTTCGCTTGGG
>NZ_JBIVTU010000038.1:0-19542 GCF_044756845.1 Streptomyces sp. NPDC091416 | reverse complement strand
ACGAAGGCCGCATCACCGACGTCAAGCTGCAGAAACGGATCATGGCCGGACGGGCCGGCGTCTCTCTTCTCCGACAACGCGTCGTCCTGATCGCCACCTTCGCCGACGCTACACGGACCCACCGATCGTGGCACCGCGATGATCTCCGGCTACGAAAATCTTGCCAGAGCCACGTTCACGTGTACGCCGACAGCAGGTGCCCGACGGGCCGGTGCGTCGGTCGAACGCCTCGGCGAGAGCGACCTGCAAGGGCCGGCCCACGGGCATCACGGTGAAGTCGAAGTCCTTGCTCACGCGCCCGTCCTCGCTGGTGACTCGGACCGTGCAGCGTCCGTCGTCCAGCAGCACCCGGGCCGGGGCCTGGTAGCCGGCCGTCGGCAGTGCGGCCAGCCGCCCCCTCACCGCCACCCCTCGCGAAGCGGCACCGGTCCGGCGGCCAGGGGGTCGGCGGCCACTTTGGGGTGCTGCCGCCAGACCTCGTCGAGGAGCGCGGCGACCGGGAGGCCAACGGTCTGCTCCAGCAGCAGCTCAACATCCAGGTGCCGGAACGGCTCCAAGTACACGTCCATCGTCGTGGTGACGCTGCGATGACCGAGCATGGTCTGCACCAGCTGCCAGGTGTCGCCGAACTGCACTCGGAAGTCGCGCAGTTCCTCGCCGTCCAGGTGGGCGAACCGTGCGTCGTAAAGGAGCTTGCCCACCGAATACCAGCGCAGAGCGAAAGAGTGGCGGAGCCGATGGGCCGAGCACGCGAACCCGTCCAGCCCGAGGTCGGTGATCCGGTCGTTGGCCGTAGTGAAGGTGTGTTGCCAGCCGTGCGGGGTGCGCGGGAGCCCGTCCTCGTTCAGCCAGACGGCCAGCGGCTCCAGCCCGTACTCGCCCTCGCGGAACAGCCGCATCCGGGCCTGCGGGTCCAAGACGTCCAGCGACACCGAACTGACCGCCCCGGAGGCGTCACGGATGCTCAGCCGCCGGTTCGCGAAGACCTTCTCGACCACGAGCATGCCGGGGACCCGGGCATACCGGCCCTGTCGCTGGGCGCGGCGGACCGCTCGGGCCCGTGAGCCCTCGGTGTAGGACAAGACCCCCACCAGGGCCGGCCGCGGCACCCAATAGCGGCGGCCCAGACCGCCCTTGGCGCAGGCGTCCGCCAGCCAGCGCGTGGTGAAAGCGCGCTCCGGGTCGTCGTTCGGCAGCTCGATGTCCAGCACGCCGGCCCACTCGCTCAGCCGCAGTCCGGTTTCGAACAGTCCGTCGGCGAACGCGGCATCGCGTTGCTCGCCTCGCCCGCGCCAGCGCGGATCCTCCAGCCCGTCCAGAGCGAAGCCCCTCAGCCCGATATCGCGCCAGCGGCGATAGCCGGCCGGGGTGAACCACTTCACGTCCCGGCTGCGGATCCCGACCGGACCTGCCGCGATTTCCTCCACCGATCCGCGCGGGGCGGACGTACGGACCTCGCGCATCTCCACCGGACTGACCACACCGTGGTGACGTGCGGCCCAGTCGTAGAAGACGTTCAGCGCCACCAGGTCGCCCTTGAGCGTCCCGGCCGCCACTCTCCGTGGGTTGGCCGGGTCCGCCATTCGCCAAAACTTGAACGCCTCGACGTCGGCGGGCACTGCCTGCTGCCAGCCCCGGCCCCGTACGGCCAGGAAGTTCAGCCACAGCCCGAGGGCGTACGCGTACTTGCGCCACGTGTCACGGTCGCGCACCGTCATCGGATGCGAGGTGAAGAACCCGTTCACCCGCCCGTCCGGCCTGCCGTCCGGACCGATCAGGAACGGTTGCCCTGGCCGACGGCCATGCGTACGCAGCAGCTCGGGCAGTCGCGCCGCGAACTTCCTCGCAAGCGGGTCAGCGAGCGTCGACCAACGACGTTCGGGATCGGAGAAGCACACCCGCCATCCCCGCGAATCACTCTCGGTGAGCACCGCGACAACATAGCGTCAGGCCCCTGCTCGGCCTGCAACACAACATGCGACAACACCCGAACTGGGTAGAGAACTACGGCCGCTACAGCTTCACCGCCTCCCAGCCGGTCGACGGATGGGTGCGACGTACTCCACAGCGCTCCTCGCGCCAGGCCGGACGGCCCACCAGGGGTGGAGCGGAGCGGTACCCCCGGCGCCGAATGTTGCCCACCCGTTGGGGTCAGCGACTGCCGCCACCACCCTCGTCGTCGCCTGGGTCGGCGAGGCGGATCATGGCGCGGTAGATGGCGCTGCCTTCGGGGGCGTCGGGCATCGGGTCCAGGGGTGCTCCGGGGGTGGCGTACGAGCGGAGCATGTGGGCGACGAGGCGCTGCCAGGCGTCAGGGGCTGCGTTGCCGGCGGCATTGACGACGCCGGCGTTGGCCATGAGGAGGATCGGCATGTCACGGTCGGTGTAGTCCTCGCGCAGGTGGCCGGTCTCCTTGGCGCGGGCGATGAGGTCAAGGAAGCCGTAGTAGGACTCGGCGCGGCGCTCCTCGATCACCAGGTCCGCGGGGAAGGTCATGGTCAGGACGTCGGAGAAGCCGCGGTCGGCGGCCTGCATGGAGCACACGGCCCAGACGTAGCCGGTGAAGCCGCACCAGGGGTCGGGCTCGGCGAGAGCGGCGGAGACGGCGGCGGCGTAGGCGTCCATGCGGTCGGCGAAGACCGCGTTGACGAGCTCCTCGCGGGTGGTGAAGCGGCGGGAGAGCGTGGCTTTGCCGACGCCGGCCTCGCGGGCGACGGCGGCCATCGAGACGCCGAGCCCGTCGCAGGCGTACAGGCGGCGCGCGGCGGCCAGGATGCGGTCTCGATTGCGCTCGGCGTCGATGCGCAGCCCCGTTCCGGGCTGATCCTCCGGTGTGGGGCCGGGGTGTGCATTCGTAGTCATGACACCCATTCTATCCAAGTGGAACGATCGGTCCACTTGTTTGCTACGCTGGCCCGGGTGAAACGGGAAGGCCGTTCCACTTGATGTGAACCGACTCGCCAAGGAGCCCATTCCATGAACGTCTTCCTGTGGATCGTGCAGGCCGTGCTCGCCGCTATGTTCGCCACTGCCGGTCTGATTAAGGCGACCCAGCCCCGAGAGAAGCTGGCCGGGATGCTGCCGTGGGTGGCCGACTTCCCGACAGCCACCGTCCGCTTCATCGGCATCGTGGAACTGGCCGGGGCCCTCGGCCTGATCCTGCCCGCCGTCACCGGCATCGCGCCGGTCCTGACCCCGCTGGCCGCCACCGGACTGGGCGTGACCATGCTGCTGGCCGCCGTCACCCACCTCCGCCGCAAGGAGCCCTCCGCGATCGCCTTCAACGTGATCCTGCTCGCCCTGGCCGCGGTCGTGGCCTGGGGCCGCTTCGGCCCCTACAGCTTCTGATCACCTGACGCCGGCTGAACTGGTGCACGCCGGGTTCAGCCAGTCCTGTGCGTCGCTCGTTGGGGCGCGGTACTTGCGAACGTTCCCTGCGCAATCACGGGCGGGGCGTGAGGACGGGCGCTGTGTGCCGGCGAGAGTCTGGTGAGCTGCGGCGGCGTTCGGGGGGAGGTGCCTGTTCGCCGCCAGGAGCCTGCGTCAGCGCGTGACGGCCTGCCGGATGGCCGGAGCGGCCATCACGAGCTGTGCGTGATACTCATGGCGGGCAGAGTCGTGCGCTTCCCGCTCGGCCGACGAAAGCGTGTGCCGCTGGGTCCGGCGCAGGTGTTCCGGCCGCCGACATCTTCGAGATCCGGATAGAGCCGTGACCGGTTGAGGGCTTCCATGAGCCAGTGGGCGTTCCTTGCGCCAGGGACATCACGCATGCCGCCAGTGGGCGGAGAACTGCTCCAGTCGGGCGGTGTCTCCGGCCAGCGAAGCGGGGATCTCGTCGTCGCGGTCATGCGTCATTGCCGTGCTGTCCGTACGGCGGCAGGTCTTATGCGGCGACGGCTCCGGTGCGGGCCGCGAACTCTCGGAGGCCGGGCAGGTTGCCGGGCCGGTACAGAAGATCTGCGGTGAGCGTGCGGATTGCGGGGCGTTGCACTTCTTCGGGTGCGGTGTGCTCGATGGCTCGCAGCGCGCTGAAGGTGCGTCTTCCGTCGCCGAGTTGGTGCCACATACGGGCAGTGTCGGTGAGGTAGCGCGCGACTCTTTCGGTGTTCGCCAACTGCGCGGGCTCGACACGGCTGACGTACGGAACGGCGTCATCGGGCGTGCCGAGGACGGTGAGGCTGCTGATCCGGTACATCGAGACCTCGGCGGAGCTCGCTGAGATCGTGAAGAGGCCGGCGGGCTTTCCGCTCTGGTCGACGGGGATGCGGCCGGCTGTTTCCTCCGCCTCTTGGAGGAGGTCGAGCGCCGTGCTGCGCCGGCCCCCGGACGCGGCCGTGTAGGCGGCGGTCATCAGCAGGCAGACGCGGGCGGCCAGGGTGTCAGCCTGTGGGCCGCCCTTTTCTGCGACCAGTGAGGTCGCGGTACGGGCCAGGAAGTCCACTGCGGCTGCGCTGCGGCCCGCACGGCGCATGGTGATGGCCAGGACCCGCGCCGCGTCGCTGAGGGGCCGCGGATCGCCGCTGGCTCGTGCGGCAATGAGGGCACGGTCGGCCGTGGCCCATGCAGCCTCCGAGTGCTGTTTCACGGCAAGTTCGGTGGCCAGGACATAGGCACGGGCGACGGCCGCCTGCGCGCGCTCCCGTGTGCGGCCGGTGACGGCGTCCCGGGTCGCCTCCGCCGTGGCGATCAGCGGGGGAAGGGCGCTGCCGAGGGCGGTGTAGCGGGCGCCTGAGAACAGCATGCGGGCTGTCGCGAGCCCACTAGCGAGATCGCTGAGGGTGGTCGGGCTTCCGGCCACGGGCTCGAACAGGGCCTGTTCCATGGCGGCGGCCGGGTTCTGGGCGGCCGGCTCCGCCGCAGCAGCATCGGAGCCGGTCCCGGCGATCAGACTGGCGCTGAGTCCCAGCGCTCCAGTCATCAGGTCGCGACGTCGCACATCGTCCTCCAGCTCGGCTTCAGCCACCTTAGCGGCCGTCAGCAGAAGGGCGGGCGCATTGCGGCGAGCCGGTTGATCAGCGACACCTGCCTCTTCGGCAAGGCCCAACAGAGGGAGGGCGATGGCGAGACCCTCGGCGATCCGCGTCAGGACATCGACGCTCTGGACCTGGCGCAGGCCGCGCTCGATTGCACTGACATCGGACTGGGCGAGCCCCACGAGGGAGCCCACGGTGGTCTGGCTGGCACCCGTGTACTGCCGGAAGTGCCTGATCACGGAGGCAATATCGCGTGCCGCGAGGGCGCGTCGTACCTTCTCGCGATCCCACAGATCGGCGGGAACAACTAACGGGGAGCGGCTGCGCACGGTGAGCTCCTCTCCGGGGCAGCGCATGACATTACCTCAGCGTAGAGCCGCCGTGACCAGCTGTCAGGGCTTCGGCCACGACACCAGAGGACCGTCCTATAGGGCCGTCGAATGGGTTTCCCCCTCGCTTCTCCCCAGTCTGGAAGTGCACAGCGAACCTCCCGCGCAGTGGCCGGTGGCCGACTGGCTTCCGCAGCTCTGCGCTGGGCTCATCCCTGGTCGAAGGAGTGGGCGACATGCCGCAGCCGCCCCTTCCTCCGCCACCGCCGGGCCCGATCCCGACTCCGCCCCCGCCGGGTGGCGGTTCGTAAGTCCCCGGCACTGGGCCGTGCGTCCCGTCTCCGGCGGGCGCACGGCCGCCGCTGTCTCGAGCGCAAGCATCGACAAGGAGAACTCGTGCAGGGAATTACCGTGCTCAACCCCGACGAGCTGGGGCAGGACCCCGCTGTCGGCATGGATCTGGCCCTCGCTCTGGGCATGAGGCACCTGGAGATCCGTACGGCCTACGGCTCGAACGCCCTCGTCCTGGACGACGCGCAGCTTCGCGAGGTCCGTCGGCTGGCGGACGAGCGGGGGCTACGCGTGGCGGCGCTGGCGTCCCCACTGTGGAAATGGTGCAGTCCCGAGACTACCCCTGGCCGCGTGGACAGCTTCGGCTTCCCAACGCAGGTGCCGGCCGAAGACCGAGAACGCTGGGTGGACCGTGCGCTGGCCGTCGCAGACATCCTGGGCACCGACCGCCTCCGGATCTTCTCCCACCTGTCCGTGGGCGAACAGACGGAGACGTTCATCGAGGACCCGCTGCTGACGCACGCCCTCAAGGCCGCGGAGCGGGCCGGGGTGCGACTGCTGCTGGAGAACGAGCCGGTGTGCACGGTCGCGGAACCGACGCCCCTTCTGGACGTGCTCCGCGAGCACACCGGACTGGGGCTGTGGCTCGACCTGGGGAACCTGTACGAGGTCGGCCACGGCACGGCGCAGGCGGTCGAGGCCCTCGCCCCGTACGTCGAGTACGTCCACATCAAGGACTACGTGCCGCGCGACGACGGCATGAAGCAGTTCGTGGCCGCGGGCACCGGCGACGTGCCGTACGCGGACCTGCTTCCCGTCCTGCACAGGGTGCGGCCGGTGCTGCCGTACGCCCTGGAGACGCACGTGCGTGAGACTCCGGGAGACGCGCTGACGCGCGGCGCGGCGTTCCTGCGCAGTACGGTCCCAGGCGGCCTGGCGTGAGGCGGGTTCTGCTCATCGGCTCGGGGGAGGTCGGAGCCAAACACGCCCATTCCCTGACCCGCACCGACGGAATGGACCTGGTGGGCGTCGCCGACCCCGCCCCGGTCGTTGCCCCGCCGGCCGGGGTATTGCTCCTTACCCGGTGGGAAACGGCGCTGGAGAGACTCGCGCCGGACGTGGTCGTGGTCGCCACGCCGCCCGGCACCGCCCTGGTGGCCGCCCGCGCCGCCGCGCGGAGCGGCGCGACCGTCCTGGTGGAGAAGCCCGTCACGCTCGATCCCGCCGATCTGGCGCCGGAGCCGGAAGACAACCGGATCTTCGTCGCCTTCCAACCGCACTTCGCCCCCGGCCTTGCCGCACTGCTCGAACAGCAGCCGACGGCCCGGCAGGCCGCAGTGACGCTGGTGTGCCGCCGGGACCGTGCCTACTACCGGAGTTGGCGCACCCACTACGCCACCGCCGGGGGCGTCCTGCACCAGCAGGCCATTCACGGCCTGGCCCTCGCCCTACGCCTCCTGCCCCCCTCGCCCATCGCCTCCTGCACCGCCGAGGTGCACCGCGTCCGGCAGTGGGCCGAATCCGAGGACCGCATCACCGCGACGATCGCGTTCGACGACGCCGCGGTCCTGACGGTGGACGCCCGGGTCGACAGCGTCGACCAGACGCGCCGCCACGAGGTGACGCTGCACCTGGACGACGGGCAGCACGTCCATGTCCGTGGTCGCAACCTCGAAGCCGGCCTCGACGATCCGCTGTCCGCACCCGGCGACCTGGAGCTGCGCCAGGCCATGTACCGGGCCCTGCCCGCAGGTGCCCCCGGTCCGCGCCACCCGTCCCTGTTCCCGCTTCCCCAGCTCCGCCGCACCCTGGAGGTCATCGACTATGCCTACCGCACCGCACGCAACGTCTCTGAGGCCGGTACTGCCGCATGACCTCGACGTCGAGGTCGTCGAGCGCAAGGGCGTCGGGCACCCGGACACCCTCGCCGACTCCATCGCCGAGCTAGCCTCGATCCGCTACAGCGAATACTGCCTGCGCGAGTTCGGCGCCATCCTCCACCACAACCTCGACAAGGTCGCCGTCCTCGGTGGCCGCGCCCGCTTCGGCGACACCGACGGCACCTACGACCGCCCCGTACGCGTGATCTTCGGCGGCCGGATCTCCACATCCTTCGCCGGCCGAAAGATCCCCGTTCGCGAAATCCTTGAAGCCGCCGCTGCCGAGCAACTGCGCACCGCCCTGCCCGGGTTCGAGCACATCACATGGCAGACCCAGCACGAGACGACAGACTCCTCCAAATTCGCCCGCTGGTTCGCCCCCCTCGGCCTGGAGGACCTGCCGGAGCGCCCCACGGCGTTCTCCAACGACACCGCGTTCCTCGTCTCCACCGCGGCGCGCACCACGGCCGAGACCGTCGCACTGCTCACCGAAACGTGGTTCCGCCGGCAGCCGTGGGCCGGAAGCGACATCAAAGCCCTGGTCATCCGGAACGGGCACGCGCTGAACGTCACCGTGTGCGTCCCGGCCTTGGCTGGGCACCTGGTCAGCAGCGCGGAATTCGAGGACGCCGTCAGCGACACCGCCCAGCAACTCACCACCCAGCTCCTGGGGCGCCTGCCCGGCCCCGTCAAGGTGGTGTGCAACACCCGCAACACTCGCACGGGCCCGCTGTCGGGCCAGTACTTCACCGTCTCCGGCTCGGCGATCGACTACGGAGAGGACGGGCTGGTCGGCCGGGGCAACGCCCGCTCCGGGCTCATCACCCCCGGCCAGCAGGCCGGCAACGAAGCCCTGTTCGGGAAGAATCCCGCCTACCACGTCGGCAAGGTGGGTGGGTGGCTCGTCGACGAGGCGAGCCGCACGCTCGCCGAGAAGACCGGCGCGCCGTGCCGCATCGCGGCGATGTGGCGCAACGGGAGCCCCTACCCCGAGCCCGCCTCGCTCAACGTCACCACCGCGCACCTCGACTCTTCGGGTACCGAGCTGGTGCGCGACGTGCTGCGCCGCACCGACTGGGTGCCCGATCTCGTGGACAACCAGCGCTACCTCCCCACCGTTCTACCGGCGGCCGGGCTGCTGGCCGAACTCGACCCGCCCACACGGCCGTGAACCCGGCAGTCCTGGCGACCGGCCACCTCACCGCTGCCTTGGAGCTTCCCGCGAGGCTGGACACGGGCCAGGCCGTCGCGGCGGCCAACCGGCTCCCCGGAGGCTGGCACCTCTCCACCCCGGGCCCCGGAAGCCGGGACTGCCCGGTCGTGGCGGTGACCTACGCCGAGGCGGAGCCGACCGTCAGCGTGGACGGGCAGACGGTCCGCATGAGCCTTCCCCGCAGCGCCGCCCGGTCGGCAACGCTGGCCTACACGACGTACACCGCGCTGGAGCGGGTCCGCCAGCAGCGGCAGATGCTCACCCTCCATGCCAACTCGGTCGTCACGCCGAGCGGGCGCGGCGTCCTGCTGCTGGGCAACAAGGGCGCGGGCAAGACCTGCGTGACGCTGACCCTGGGCGCACGCGGCTGGACCCACGCCGGTGACGATCTGACCGTCCTGGCTGAGGACGACGCGGAGCTGCTGATCCTGCCGGGCAAGGCGACAGCCGCCGTCCGCCCGCAGGACCCGGAGCTGTGGCAGGCCCCGAAGCCCGTTGTCGACCTCGCCCCCTTCCTCCGCGCCCCCGCCCCCCTGGCCGGGGTCATCCGCCTCACCGTCCACCCCGCCGTACCCCGCCCGGTGCTGGTGCCGGCCACACCGTTCTCCGCGAACGAGCAACTCCGCCTCCACGAAGCCCTCGCCCGGTACATCAGCGGCCTGCCCACCCCGCTGACCGGCCCCGCCGGGGCGCCGTACGGACCGGTATGGCCGCTGGACGACGTCCCGCTCGCCCGCTGGCGTACGCACCTGATCGCACGGCTCGAACAGCACTCGTACACCTACCTGTACGCGCCCGACCCGCAGAGTGCCGCCGACCTCATCACCGAGGAGTACGCGTGACGCCGAAGCCCACCGCCGCGATCCTGCCCAGCCGGAACGAAGCCGCCACCATCGCCGCCGTCACCGCCGTAGCGGACAGAGCCCTGGACGACACGCGGGCGGTCATCATGCATGCCGACTCCTCCGACGCCCCCGACACCGCCAACTCATTCGCCGCCGCCCCCACCCGGGCCGGGAAAGTCGGGCTGACCGGCCTCTCCCGGGGCAAGGGCGCCCAGATCCTTGCCGCGGCCCGGCGCCCGGAGATTCCCGACGCCGAGGTGGTGCTGATCGCCGACACCGACACCCGCAACCCGGACCCCGCCGTCTACCGCGCGCTGCTGGACCGGGTACGCGACGGGGCCGCCCTGGCCATCGCCGACTACCCGCGCCACTGGGACGAAGCCAACCTCACCAACCATCTCGCCCGGCCGCTGATCGCCGCGGCCACCGGACACGATGTGCCTCAACCTCTGGCCGGAGACCTCGCGATCTCCCGCGAGGCGCTGGCCGCCGCCGTGCGGGCCGCCGCCGCGCTGCCCGCCGAACTCGCGGCGTGCACGGCCGGGTACGGCATCGACGCCTTCCTGCTACTGACCGCCGCCGCGACCGGCCCCGTCGTCTCCATACGGACCGACGAGCCCAAACGGCATGCCGGATCCTTCGGCCACCTCCCGGCCATCTTCCACCAGGCCGTCCCCGTCCTGCTGCACCTCACCGCCGAGCGGAGCCGGCCGCCCGTGCCGCCCGACGGCAGACCGGTCCTCTACCGAGCTTCCGACCGCGCCCTCGCACCCGATCGCGTCCAGGCCATGCTGACCACGCTGGACGACCTCGCTCCGCCACCAGACGGATACGATGACGAGCCCTGGCCGCTGCCCCTCGCGGACGCCTGGCGCGCCGTCAACTCCGGTACACCAGCGCCCGATGCAGCCCGCCAACTGTGGCCGCACTATCTGCACCGCGTCCGTGACTGGCTCACCAGCGGGCAGTACGCCACCACCGGGCAGCGGGCCCAGATGCTCGCCGCCGCCCACGACCGACTGCACACCGTTCTCATCCCAGCAGCAGGAGCTCCCTAGATGACCGCCGCCCCCACCTCCGCCTTCTCCGCCTTCGCCTTGGAGCCCTTCCCTATGCTCCGGCCCGGCGATGATCTCGCCTCCGCGATCACCGACGTCCTGACGCGCACCAGCACCGCTCTTCAGACCGGGGACATCGTGGTGGTGGCCAGCAAAATCGTGTCCTTCGCGGAAAAACGCTACGTCGACCTGACCAACATCACCCCCACAGCCGAGGCCCTGGAACTCTCCGCCCAAACGGGGAAGCCCGCCCCGGTCGTGCAACTCATCCTCGATGAGTCCGTCTCACACTTCGTGGCCGGCGACCGGGGCCCCATCATCGCCCAGCACCGGCTGGGCCTACAGCTCACCTCAGCCGGGGTCGACCGCGCCGGGGCTGAGGGTGCATGGCTGCTGCCGGTGGACCCGGACGCCTCCGCCCGAGCCCTGCGCGACGCCCTGATCACCTATACCGGCGCGGACGTGGCAGTCGTGATCGCGGATTCAGACGGACGGGCCGACCGTCGCGGTGCCACCGCCATCAGTATCGGGGCCGCCGGGGTGGCACCGCTGCGGATCACCGAGCACGGCGACAAGCGCCAGGAAGAGACACTCACCGACATGATCGCCGCCGCTGCCGGGATCATCCTGGGCCAGCGAGGCCGCGGCGCCCCCGTAGCAATCCTGCGCGGCATCGCCTACGAGCACAGTGACGCAGGAGTTGCCACGATGCTCCACCACGCCCCTCACTCATGAGCGGCCCTCTTCTGATCACGGGGGCCAGCGGCGCCGTTGGCACCTGCCTGGCCGCCGACGGGCACACCGCTGCGGCTGCTCGAACGGCGGCCACCGGCTGACGGGCCTCCCTCGTGCGCGGTATGCGTCCCGGCCGACCTGTGAGACCACAACACTGTCGAGAGACCAACCGCCTGACCGGGCGCGGTCATCCACCTCGCAGGCTTCACTCAGAAAGGCCCGTCCGCCCCACGAACTCCCCACGTAGGAGATCGCGATGAAGCAGCTCGCCGTCCTCGGATCGCCCATCAACAAGGCACTCTCCCCGGAACTCCACCGCGCCGCGTACCAGTCACTCGGCCTGGACTGGACCTACCACGCCGTCGACTGCACCCCGGATCGGCTGGCTCCCTTCCTCGCATCCCTCGACGGCACATGGGCCGGGCTGTCGCTCACCATGCCGCTCAAGCGCACAGTCGTCCCGCTCCTCGACAGTGCATCGGACACGGTGATGCAGATCGGCGCGGCGAACACCATCATCGTCACGGACGGCCAGCTCATCGGGGAGAACACCGACCTGTACGGAATGACGCAGGCACTCCGCGAAGCAGGCGTGACAACGACAGCCAACGTCACCGTCCTCGGCGCAGGGGCCACGGCCTGTACAGCACTGGCCGCCGCCCGAGAGCTTGGATGCCATCAAGCGACCATCATCGCCCGCGACATCGAGTCCGCCCGGCCAACCGTCGAGCCGACAGCGGAGCGGATCGGCATCACGGCCAGGATCGAACCCTGGGCAGTGGCCGGAACCTACCTGTCCGCCGATCTGGTCATCTCCGCGCTGCCGCCCGGCATCGCCGACGGTCTCGCACCCCTCTGGAGACCCGCCGCCGGCACCCTCATGGACGTCGTGTACCAACCCTGGCCAACCCCTCTCGCGTCTGCGGCGAAAACATCCGGGAGGCGGGTGGTCGGAGGACTGCCCATGCTCGTCCACCAAGCCGCCCAGCAAGTGGCTCTCCAGACAAAATGCCATCGCGTGCCGTACACAGAGATGCTGGCAGCTGGCCGTTCACAGGTGAGCAACCATGCTCTCTGACCTGTCGTTCCGCCCGCGCCGTCGCGAACGAGCCTGATGGTCACTGTTAAGGGAGTCGTTGGAGGAGGTCTTGCGCGACGGGGTCGACGGGGACGGTGACGGATTCGGGGTATCCACCCTCGCGGGAGCCGGGCCAGCCGCCCGGCTCCCGCGCCTCCGACAAAAGCGGACCGCAACCCAGGCCCCCACCGCGCTGCGCGAACGCCACACCCGCCACGGGTGACTCCAGCCGCGTTCGCGCAACAGGCAGCCCGTCCGTCACCTATTCAGCGTCGGCTGCCAGCACCTTGAGCCCGAGCCGGTCGGTGATCTCCCGGACGCGGGCGGCTCCCTTCTCGGTGAACCGGCCAGGGGTCTTGAGCGTCTTCTCTACCCGCGTCTCAACATCGGCCATGAGGTGCATGAGCAGGACGTGGAAACCAGGACCGTCACGCCAGGCAACGTCCTCGGCGCTGAGCCGCCACTGCCGCAGCCGTCCGGACTCGACGGCCTCCCACACAGGCTTCCACGCGGCCGGACCTCGGCGCGGCACGCGCTTGTACAGGATGTCGTTGAGCCGCTCCGGCGGCGATACCCGAGACTCGTCGAGGGGAGGGTGACGGTCCTCGAGCGCTTCCATCCACAAAAGCACCCACACCCAGCTCGCCTCAATGAACTCCTCGTCCGGCGAAGCCAGGCCCAGGAGCTGGCGGCAGACCTCTTGAGCGACGTCGTCGGAGCGGAACCGGCCCGCACCCAGACGCCTGGAGGCCACTTCGATCCACCCGGTCGCCATCCGGTAGACGTTGACGAACCACCCGGACCGCGACAACAGGATGGCGTTGGGCCAGCCCTCAGCCTCGGGGGCCGTTTCGTCGGGGTGCGGGGGCCGCTCCTGGGAGCGGATGAACAGCAGCGCCAGGGCGGCCTGGCCCAGGCGGGCGCCGGCGGTGCGGGCCCACAGTTCGTCGGGGGAGTCGAATCCAAGGACCTCGTCCTCGGCACCCGGCATCCGGCGGGCCGGCGGGACCTCGAAGAGCGATTCAGGAGTGTCGTGGTTGAAATCCAGCGGAACCAGCCACGCGGCCGCGGCATCGACTTCCTGCGGGGTGAAAGGTTCGTGCGGCTGAAGGCCGGGCGTGGAGGTGATCCGCAAATACTCGCCATCCTCGCCATAGCGGGGCACCTCACACAGCAGACCGCCCCGCTCGGTGATTACCGACAGGATCTCCTCACGCAACTCGGCAGTCGCGTCGGGGGACAGGCGTGCCGGGTCGACGAGTGCGAACAATTCACCCCTGGCCGTCGAGCCGAACTCCCCGACGTTCTCGTCGCGTTCCAGCGCCGCGCACGCGACCTCCTGCAGGAGCGCCCTGCCAAGGGCCGGGGCGGTCTCCTCAGTGTTTTCCACGTCCGCGGTCGGTGCCTCGTCGTTCTGGTCGGCCGCGAGTTCCACAGGAAGGCTGTCGTCGTCCCAGGGCCGCCACGGCCTTCCAGCCGCGTCGACCACCGGCTCCTGGCGGCCATGACCAAGGCGCAGGCGCAGCTCCTGATCGGTCCCCAGCAGGCCCGGGCGCCGGAAGAGCGCCGAAAGATACGCCTCCGATCCCTCCAGCTGGTCCTCGTCCTCCCCTTGGAAGTCGACTTCGTCGGCCACCCACTCGTCCGTGCCGGAGAACAACAGTTGCGACATCGGCGGCAGCCCCTCGGCAAGGCTGCCGAGAGTTGCCTCCCAGACCGGCTGCGGAACGCCCGACAGGATGATCCGCCCCTCGCTTCCCGGCTGCAGCAGCACCAGCCGCTGCCGCTCGAGCCGGAAGCGCAGCCCCGGCACCCCGTACGACGCCTGGGACTGACTGTCGTGCCGCACGAGCGCGGCCAGCAGATCGGTCAGCGCCTTCGGGTCCACCCGCACACCCAGCTCATGGGACCGCGGGGTGACATGCAGCAACCCGAACCGCCCAGCGGCGGACAGGGAGACCGGCACGATGCCGCCGAAGGCCCGCAGCCACCGCGCGAATACCTGCGCCTCGAACAGCATCTGGTCTGCCGTGGCGGCGGGCGGAATCAGAGGTGCGTCGGCATCTACCGCCACAAGCTCCGCCCTGGCCGTGGCATATGGCTCGTTGGTGTACTGCATGCGCACCCGCGCACGCGACTTGAGTACGTCGTTCGACACGAGAAATCCTTCCGCTGCGACATCCGGCCCTGCACAGCGAAGGAACAAAGGGGAAAAGGGTGGGGTGAAGCGATCGTCTGCCCACAAAGTCCTGTGTGCTGCTCGGCGTGGCCATGCCCCGTTTTGCCGCTTTGACCACGTCGCCCGGACCGGCGGGGACGCATCTACGACAAGGCTCTCCGATAGCCCTGCGCACAGTATCCCACGCCCACATCGGCTACCTGATCAAGCAGCTGGGCACCGCCAAGGCCGTCGCCCAGGAGCTCGGCATCACCGCCGACTCCGTCAACCGCTACCGCCGCGGCGCCCGTAAGTACCCGCCCAAGGACGCCAAAAAGATCGACGGTGCCGTCCGCTCCCGCTGGCAGCCGCAGGTGCGCCGCCGACGACGCAAGCAGGCGGCCAGCAGCGGCGGCATCACCGTGGAGACCCGGGCGTCCTTCGGCTACAAGGCCGCCGGGGGATTGACCGACGAACCGCGGATGCGCCGACTGACCGTCCACCTCCCCGCGACCTACGCGCAGCGCCCGTTCGACGCCCGCGACGCAGGGGCCAAGTCAGTGAAGCGACGATGGATCGTCTGCCAGGAGGCCCCGAAGACCGGTGGCACTTGCCGCCAGGTGCAGCCCGAAGTAGCGACGAAGATGATCGCGGCCAGCACCGCGCGATCGTCGCACCTCCGGCGTCCTCCGCCTTGGGGGCGGACCGGAGGCTCCGGCGCCACGTCCTGGAAGATCTCCCACAACGCGTCCGGCACCAGGCGCACAATTATGTCCATACCCAGAGCAACGAGCGATCACCAATCAAGACATCATCTAAATTCGGAGCGCTTTATGGCCAGCATCAATTACCCGTTCCCGGACCCGACAACCGAAGCCGAACGCGCGGCGAACCGTCAGGCCGCCGACGACTACCAACGCCAGGAGGAGGAAACGGCCACCCTCCTCGACCTGGCCGATGAACTTCCCCCTCTCACCCCCGAGCTGCTCCTCGAACAGGTACGGCTCGACCTGGCCACCGCCGGCCTACACGTCGCTCCGCCCCAGCCGCTCACCGACGAGGACCAGGGCGGCGTCGTGGTCTACCTCAACGACGACACCCAGGTCGTCGTGGACTGGCTGCCCAACGCCCGCCTCGACCGCCAGGCGCTCGACATGGTCGAAGCCGACCGCACGGACGACGAGACCGTCATCCGCTACGAGACCGTCCGCGCGGCGATGAACACCGCCCTCGGCACGATCCTGACCGGCTTCCGCTACGCCACCCGACCGCAGTTCGGGTACGGCCACATCATCGAACAGCCCTCGTCCGCCAGCCCTGACCTCCCGGAGCGCCCCCGTGCCTGAGCCTGAGCAGAACCCCGGACTGTCCCAGGCCCGCGTCGTCGCCTACCAGCACCCTGAACTGGATGGTGTCCTACTCTGCCGAGAACACGGCGAGAACTGGGACGGTCCGATCCCGCTCACCGCCGGCGACCTCCCGCACGGCGGATTCTGCGGCTGGGGCCCGCCCGACGACATGCACGTGTGCGGCCGCGCCCTCCCCGCGAAGAAGCCCTCACGGTGACCCACCCGAACACTCACTGAGTCTCAGTGTGCGAGCCCGGACCAATCGGTCCAGGCTCGCACGCATTTCCATGGTGCGGCGAGGATCAGATTTTCAACAATGCCGTGTCGGTCAAAATCCGTGCATTCTCGGCCGAGCCTTGCCGCACCCCAAGGCGGGCACGAGGTATTTGGCCCTACTGTGCAGGTCCGAACAGGTCTTCTACACATGGGTGAGTCGTGAGAAAATCCATCATTTCCCTGGCCGTACTTGCCATGCTCTCATTGCCTCTTGCGGGACAAGCGACGGCGTCCTCGGCGGGAATCCAGGGGGCTACCAACGCGAGATGCCCCGAAGAGGTATGGGCAGGGGGAGACGTGCAGTGCACCATCAGTTACACGGGGTCCAAGTGGTACAGCGGCGACTGGGTCGCACTTCACTATGCCGGTGTCGACAAAAACCTCTGGGTCAACGGATACACACCTAACAACGTCGACTACAAGGTCACCGTGACGAACGCTTGTTGCCAAAAGAGCTCACCTTGGGCGCGGGGCGGTACTGGTGTCGGGCTCTCAGTCGGAGGATTTTTCGGGACAGATATCCGGGCTGGCGCTCTGACTTACGCCAGCGGAAAAACGCTCAGGGTCTATTAGAGCTCGTAACACGATCATCGTCGGGTCTTCTTGAGGCGTCGGAAGCAGATGAGGCCGCAGGCGAGGGAGACGAAGGCGTCGTGGAGTTCAGTGCGGCGCTCCCAGCGGACGGCGAGGCGTTTGAAGTGGTGGAGCAGGGCGAAGGTCTGCTCCACCACGTAGCGGAGTTTGCCTAACTTGACTCTGTCGGGGATCTTGGAGTTTTCCGGTGCGGCAGCATGATCGACGGGCATGCTCGTGTGGTTCTGCCGACCGATACAGCTGTCGAGGTGTTCGTTGTCCCTTCGTCCCCGTTCCGGTGAGCAGGTCCCGTCTCTGACCGCGCAGGTCGCGCGGGCGAGCAACCCGGGCGGCACGACGGCGATATGGGTGCGTGACCGCCTCGATGGGCTGTGGTGCGACGAGGACTTCGCCGACTGGTACCCGCGGGACGGGCGTCCGGGGCTTTCGCCCGCTCAGCTGGCCACGGTGTGTGTGCTGCAGTTCCTGCTCGGCCTGTCGGACAGGCAGGCCGCCGAGTCGGTCCGCTGCCGTATCGACTTCAAGTACGCCATGGCGATGGAGCTGGACGATCCCGGATTCCACCACAGTGTGCTGGGCGACTTCCGTGATCGTCTCGCCGAGGACGGCCGTGCCGACCGCCTCCTCGACCTCGCACTCGCGCGCCTGAAGGAGGCCGGTCTCGTCCGCGAGCGCACCACGCAGCGCACCGATTCCACGCATGTCCTGGCCGCGGTGCGTGACCTGACCCGCCTGGAGCTGGTCACCGAGGCGGTCCGCGCCGCACTCGAAGAGGCCGCAGGCATCTCTCCTCATCTGCTGGACGAGCTCGTCGATGAGGGCTGGGGGCTGCGCTACGGCAGGCCGGTCCGCCTGGGGAAGAATCCCACCAAGCCCATGACCAGGATTCTTGCCACCGGAAATGACGCCGTCCGGCTTCTGGAACACCTCTGCCGGCATGGAGCGGACTGCATGTCCGGTCCTCGCATCCAGGCCCTGCGGCAGATCATGGTGCAGAACTATCACCGTGATACCGCGGGACATCTGCGCTGGCGCACCGTCGAGAAGGAAGGCGGGCCCGGGCTGCCGCCTTCGTCGAGGGTGATCGTCTCGCCCTACGACACCTCGGCCCGCTACGCGCGGCACGGACACATCATCAGTTGGAAGGGGTTCGCCGCTCATCTGACCGAGACCTGTGCCGCCGACGGCCCCAGTGTGATCACGGATGTCGCCACTACCGCGGCCACCACCCACGACAGCCAGGTCCTGCCCGGCATCCACACCCGCCTGGCGCGTCGCGGACTGCTGCCCGCCGAGCACCTGGTCGATGCCGGCTACACCTCCCTGCCCCACCTGGAACAGGCCGCCCGTGAACACCAGGTCACCGTCTCCGGTCCGCTGAAGAGCAACCCCACCCGGCAGCACCGCCGAGGCGAGGGCTTCGCCCGGGACGACTTCCACATCGATTTCGATCGTCGCCAGGTCACTTGCCCCCAGGGACAGGTCAGCGCGGGCTGGCACGGCCCCTACCCGACCTCCTCGCCCACCGCGGCCCCGCTGATCGTGGCACGGTTCACCAAGAGCCAGTGCCAGCCCTGCCCGGCTCGTGCTCAATGCACCACCTCCCGCGAAAGCCACCGCACCCTGGGCTTTCCTCCACGAGAGCTCCGCGACCTGCAACTCCGCGTCCGCACCGAGCAACAGACGCCCGAGTGGAAGGCCCGCTACGCGGTCCGCTCCGGAGTGGAGAGCACGGTCAACGAGTTCGCCCACGGACACGGCATACGGCGTTGTCGCTATCGAGGACAGAGAAAGGCTCACGTCCAGCACGTCCTGACAGCCATCGCAGTCAATATCGAGCGCCTTGGCGGACTGTCACCGGCTGAGGAAGCCCCCACACCCCGCCAGCCGACTGCTTTCCAGAACTACCTCGACCAGCGCGAGATCCCTCGCCTGAAGTCCTGGCGAACCCTGGGAGGTTGACTCCGCCGACACCAAGATCCCCGACAGAGTCAAGTTAGGCCCGCCGAGACCGTCCTGGAGGCAGCCGGACGTCATCGACCTCGCCTCCGACGACCCCGGCACCAAGATGATGGTGAACGTGCTCGCCGCCGTGCTGGAGTTCCAGCGCACCGCGCTGCAGCAGGCCGCCGCGCTCGCCACCGACTCCGCCAGCTCCGCCGAGCGCAAGGCCCACCGGGTCTACGCCACCCGCATCACGGCCGCGACCTGATCATTAGAGGCTTACCGCTAACCACGTCCTGATTGATCCAAGCGCCGCCAATTGCATCTGATGCGAACTCGCGACGGTTCGCGAATCGTCGTGGCCAACGGCGCCCACCAGCGTGCTGACCATGGAAGTTGGCCCGGCCTGCTGGTGGCGACGGTAGCGACGGACGTGACGATGACGCCAGTCAGTGTCACTCGTCCGGCTGACTGACCTGCGGTTTGTCCTCCGACTCGCATCAGATGCGGTTTTCTCGCATACGACGCGAGTGACGGAGGGTGGTGGACCGGTGGGGTTCAACGGGTCGATCCCAGGTGCGGCACGGCTGCACCTGGTGGACGGAGTCGCGCTGCTGCGACCGGAGGAACAGGTCTTCACCGCAATGCTGACCGGGTTCGCCAACCAGCAGCTCGCGCGGAATCTGGGCCGGACGACGGTGGAAGGCCGAGAGAACACGGTCAAGTGTCGGCGTACGACCTTTGCTCCCCAGCCGTGTACGGATGAACGTCCCCAGCTGCGTCGCGGAAAGCAACACAGCTGAGGAACCTGGTTGAGAT
>NZ_JBIVTU010000037.1:0-22085 GCF_044756845.1 Streptomyces sp. NPDC091416 | reverse complement strand
CGCGCGGTGCTGGCCGCGATCATCTTCGTCGCTACTTCGGGCTGCACCTGGCGGCAAGTGCCACCGGTCTTCGGGGCCTCCTGGCAGACGATCCACCGTCGCTTCACTGACTGGTCCAGTGCCCGGGTCTGGGCCAAGCTGCACCGCGTGGTCCTCGACCGACTCGGCGCGAACGGCCAGCTGGACTGGTCGCGCTGCGCGATCGACTCGGCCAGCGTCCGAGCGGTCAAAGGGGGCCCCTGACCGGACCGAATCCGACCGATCGCGGCAAGCTTGGATCCAAGATGCACGTCATCTGTGACCGCAACGGGCTGCCGATCTCGGTGGGTATCTCCGGCGCCAACCTCCACGACAGCCAGGCCCTGATCCCGCTGATGCGCGGCATCCCGCCGATCCGCTCCCGCTATGGACCCCGGCGCCGCCGCCCGGCCAAACTCCACGCCGACAAGGGCTACGACTTCGACCACCTCCGAGGATGGTTGCGCCGTCGGCAGATCGTGCCACGCATCGCCCGCCGCGGCATCGAACCGTCCAGCCGGCTGGGCCGGCACCGCTGGGTAGTCGAACGCACAATGTCGTGGCTGAACGGCTGTCGCCGTCTGCACCGACGCTATGAGCGCAAGGCCGAGCACTTCCTCGCCTTCGTCGGCATCGCCTGCACCCTCATCTGCTACCGCAGGGCGGTGCAGGTCTAGGACTTGGCCCAATAGATCATGCGCTCGTGAGGCTGTCCGGTGGCCACGTCCGGCACACCTACCATGACGCGCGGCTCGATCAGCGGAATCTGCGGATGGAGAAGCGCCTCCAGGTCGCCAACGGCATCGTCAATGAGCGTTTTCCAACCTCACGCTGATGCGTGGTGAAGGACGACTACTGCCTTCACGACGTTGGTGATGCGGTTGGTGCTGCAGCGGAGTTTCCGCAGGAGCCGCCAGCCCTTGAGGGTGGCCATGGCCTGCTCGCCAAGGCAACGGATCTTGGCGTGGGTGGTGTTGTGGCGGCGCTTCCACTGCTTGAGGCGGCGGCCCCGAAACGGGACCCGGACGTGCCCACCGGCCCCTTGGTACGCCTTGTCCGCCCAGCACTTGAGGCCCGCTGCGGCGAGGGCGTCGATGATCCCGTGCTGCCGGGCGGCGGTCAGATCGTGGGTCGAGCCGGGCAGAGCCGGCGAGGCCCAGAGCAGCCGTCCGAGCGGATCGGTGAGGACCTGGACGTTCATGCCGTGGCGTTTGTGTTTCCCGGAGTAGTACGGGGTGTCGGCGGCGATGCGGTCGATGGGCAGCAGGGTGCCGTCGAGGATGACGAACGCCTTGGTCCGGATGGTCTTCATCGCCTCGGTCAAGGTCGGGGCGAGGGTGGCCAGAACCTCGATGGCTTCACGTATGTAGCGGTAGACGGTTGCGATCCCGATGCCGAACCCGGCTGCGAGCTGGGCGTAGGTGTCACCGCACCGAAGGTGGGCCAGGGCGAGCAGGGCCTGACGTGCCACGGGAAGCCGCCGCCACCGCGTCCCGATGTCCCGGCGCCTGGCCGTCAGTTGTCCGGTCAGGAACCGCAGGGTGCGGGTGGACAAGTCGATCGAGGACGGATAGACAAGCACGCGAAGCTCCTGGCGGACACGGGATTTCCTGGTCGAGAACCCGTCTACCAGGAGCTTCGTCGTTGCGCAGGACGGTCCAACTCGCCATCAGCGCCGCCAGCTGAGAAGAGGCTCACTGGCAGGGGCGTCTTGTGGCGGAAGCAGCTCTCTAGTCAGGCGTCCCCTCGCGCTCGCTTCCTCGGGCGAGGCTTCGGGTCTGCCCTTCGTGAATGGCGCTTGCCCACTCCCAGCCGGGCTTGGGCGATACGACCCGTGGGTCGCTGGAAACCCGGGCGCCACGCAGGTCCTCCACGTACGCCCGATCCAGTTTGATCCTCGCGCGTACCTCATCGCCCCTGGCGACGGACCCGTGTCCGGGGATGAGGACATCGACGTCGCCCGCTACGCCCTCGAGCAGTCCCAGCCCGACGAGGTAGTCCTCAATCGGGTTATCCGCGTCGTCGAGCATGGGAACGAAGACATCGGAGAGCATGTCGCCGGCGATGAGAACCCGGCGCTCTTCGATCAGCAATGCCGCATGGCCCTGGGCATGCGCCGTGTGTTCATGATCCGCACCGTGGCGCCGTTCCAGGGGAGTTGCGTGGTTTCAGCGGGCAGGCCAGTGATGAGGCCGTACCGGTCCAGCGATGTGTCCTCGGCGATTTCCGGCGGCAGCCCTTCGGTGACGCCGGCCTTCCAGTCCGCGTTCGACAACACCTCCCGCATGAAGGCCGCGCAGCGGGCTGTGCCGTAGCGAGGCGCATCGCCGAGTTCGGCGTGCCAGAGCACGTGATCCCAATGAGCAGTGTGCATCGTGAAGTGGCAGGTCATGGGCCTGGTGTGCGGGCGTTTTACTGTGCTCGCGCTGGTCGGTGGCCGGTGTCCACGGTGTAGATCGTCTGGCTGGGCGGTCGGGGCGGTTTCTGGGGTTCTGCTGCGCTCGTCACGAGCGTCCGCCTACGATCCGTCGCCATGCGGATAGCGCTGTCGGATCGCGGGAGGGGCGGGGTTTGTCCGAGCTGGAGCGGATCACGGCTCGCCGGAGCGAGCTGGACGTGCTCGCCGAGGAACTGGGCAAGCGGCTTCAGGAGGTTGAGGCTGAACGCGGCGAGTTGGTGATCGCCGAGCGGGTGCTGCTCCGGCTGGCCGAACAGGACCAGGCCGAGGCGGAGGCCGCCGCCCGGGTTGCTCCGGCGAAAGTGCAGGTGGCGGGGCGTGCGGTGCTGCTGATCCCGCACCGCGGAGAGGCCCCGGACGAGACCGCACTGCCCGACGACTACCGGAGGATTCTGCGGATCGTTCGGGTTGCTGATGGTCCGGTGCAGGTCAGGGCGGTGGGCGAGGAGCTGGGACTGGAGGTGGCGGTGCGCGGGAAGCTGGAGCCACTGCGGGCGAAGCTGACCAAGCTCGCCGACCGTGGCTGGCTGCACAAACGGCCCGACGGGCGGTTCACCGCACGCCGGTAGCCACATCGTGACCATGACAGCAGGGGCGTAACCAGCGGGCCCCCGACGGCAGTTGAGTTTGTGTGACGAAAAACAACAGTTCCGTCGAGGGCCCTGACGGCCTTGTCTACACCGCCCGCCTGCCGCTGTCGAGCGCCACCCTGAACTACCTCGCCGCCCTGATCCGCGGCCACCTGAAGAAGATCGGCTCACGCTGGCGGGCCCTGACTCCGGGGAAGATCGCGGGAATCGTGCTGGCGGTGCTGCGCTGTGACCAGCGACCCGGCGATCTGGCCGGCGGGAACGGAGTACACCGCACCACCGTCACCCGCTGGGTCCGTGAGGTCGTCGGCCTGCTGGCCGCCCGCGCCCCGCGCCTGGACCGCGCGCTGAAGAAGATCACCCGATCCGGTGGCGGAATCGTACTGCTGGACGGCTCGCTGATACGCACCCGGCGGCGCACCGGAACAGCGAACCGCAAGAACTACTCCGGCAAGAGCAAGTGCCATGGCCTGCTCGTGATCGCGCTCACCGACGATCGCGGCCGCCTGCTGTGGGTCTCGGCCGCCCGGCCCGGCCGGACCTCGGAGATCACCGCCTGCCGCCACGACCACCTCACCGACCGCCTTCGCGCGGCCGGCCTCGGCGCGATCGCCGACCTGGGCTTCGTCGGCCTCGACGACAGCGGCCCGGACGCCGACCCGGCGGTGATCACCGGCTACAAAGCCGCACGCAACCGGCCGCTCACCCGCGACCAGAAACTCTCCAACAAGACACTGGCCGCCGTCCGGGCCCCGGTCGAGCACGGCTTCGCGCACCTGAAGAACTGGCGCGTGCTCACCAAGGTCCGCACCGAACCGAAATGGGCGACCGCGCTGGTCAGGGCCCTGCTGGTCCTCACGAACCACGAAGTCGCCCGCTGACCGACGATCTAGATGAGACGACCGGGTCCGGTCTCCACCAGGCGGGATGCGTCGCGACTGTAGGCGGACCAGCCGCCGACATAGAGTCGACCACGGCCCAGGCCCGCGTGTTCAAGGGCCAGCAAGTTGTGGCAGGCCGTCACTCCTGAGCCGCAGTACGACACGACCTTCGACGCGGTGCTCTGGTCCACTCCGGCGGTGGCGAAGTTGTCCCGGACCTCCTGCACGGGCAGCAGGCGGCCCTGGCCGTCCAGGTTCTCCCGGCACGGCACGTTCACCGCACCGGGGACGTGTCCCGGACGGGGGTCGACCGGATCCTGCTCGCCGACGAAACGGTCGCGGTTGCGGGCATCGACCGTCAGGACATCCGGCCCCACGACCTCATCGGCCTCAGCCAGGACCTCCGTCGGCCAGGGCCGGACCGAGAAGGTTCCGTCAGCGAGCGCCGGTTCCTCCGCGGACAGGGAGTCGGGGTGTGCGTTCAGGTAGGCGTTCAGTCCGCCGTCGAGTATCGCCGCTCGGCGGCCGGTGGTCCGAAGCATCCACACCAGCCTGGCTGCGATGACCCCGCCCTGGTCGTCGTAGGCCACGACGATGTCGTCGTCGTTGATGCCCAGTGCCCGCATGCCCTCGGCAAATACCTCCGAGGCCGGCAAGGGGTTCCGTCCGCCTTCCAACGTGGCGGGCCCGGTCAGCCAGTGGTCGAGGTCTACGAACACCGCGCCCGGCAGGTGTCCTCCCTCATACGCAGCTCGGCCGGAACGGCCGTCCAGGTACCACCTCATGTCCGCCAGAACCACCCGGCCCGGCAGGCCATCCAGCTCTTCAACCCGCACGAACGGCGGGACATCCACGGGTTCACTCATGGCGCGACCCTACGTTTTGTCCACGATGCGAACAACAACGTCTCACATGGCAAGATGAATTGTGCTGAAGTTCCCGCGCCTGCCTGGTATCAGAAAAGGCAGGCGGTGCTCACTGCTGTCGTAAGTGCGCGGGCTCTGCTCCGTCCTCCGCCTCGCTAGACGTCGGCAAGGTACGCACCGACCCGAAGTGGGCGACCCGCTCTGGTGAGGGTTCTGCTGGTACTGACGAAGCGTAAAGCCTCCCGTGACCGACGATCTTCGCCGAAGTCATCCGCCCGCGACCAGCCCGAGCATCCCGAACCCCGCGCACACCAGACCCGTGACCAGCAACTTCACGATGCACAGTGCTCAATCAGGATGCGTCGAGAAACCCGCCGCCACGGGCTGGCCCAGCTCACGAAGGTCGTTCGCCAGGCAGGTCATTTCGGCGCCGGTGATCCCGGCGTCCACGAGCAGCACGCCGTCCCTGCCCTGCACGACAACGGTGTTGTTCTCGAGCAACTCACTCCGGTGGATCAGCACACCCTCGGCGACTTGCTTCAGCATGGGTCCCTCCCCGTTTGACATCCGCACCCTGCCAGAGGGTCTGACCCACATCAACACAACCGGACGGGGGTATGTGATGGCGACTCCCTACGGCGAGACCGTCCACGGAGGCTTCTTCAGTGTTGAGCCCCTGCCAGCTGAGGCCCCTGAGATGGCACTTCAGGTTGGAAGAGGCTCAATGTCTTCGTCGATCTCGGCGGTATGGCGACGAACCCAGAAGGAGAGCAGCACTCCTTCCTCTTCGACCGCAATCGCTACTGCTACCGCATCGGACGAGATCAGCCCTAGCAGAGCCTGCACCGCAGTGAGGGCAATGTCGTTGACGCGCTGAACCTCTGGGTCTGCCATGCAGATAGATCCTGCCCGGTCACTACGCGATCGCACCAACTGAGACATTGTCTTACTCCATGGCCCGCGGCCACCGCACGATCTTCAAGAGTCCACACAAACCCTTGATCGTCTCGCGGTGACCGCACGCATCAGGCGTCGTAGTACTCACTGTCGTCGCCTTGAACCCGCGCGCCCAGCGTCTTCGCCACCTCGACCATCATCGCGATCACTGCATCGCTCGGGTTCTTGGAGACGATCCGCCCAGCGTTCCACCACAGTGGAACCTCCATGAGGCCGAGATCGGCAGCAACCACCGCTTCCCACTCCGCCACGCTGATGTCCTGACCCTCTACATCCCACCAGTTCTCACGGCGGGTGATGTGTACGTCGTAGCCCATGGCCAGCAAGAGTAGGCCGCGTGACCGATAAGATCGCGAAGTCACACTGGAGTACTAGGAGTTCTTAGCGTTCACAGCCCACGAAGTCGGTGACTCCTGCGGGGGCCTTGAGGTCCTTCAGGCTTCGGCAGTCTCGAAGCCAGTCCGGGTCTGCCTCCTCGCCCATGACTGGAACTAGGGTCACTGCTGGGTCGAGCCTGGACTGGTCGCGTTTGAAGACGCTGATGTCGACGGAATCAGTGGCTGGCTCAACGCTCCACACTGCCGCAACCCAACCGTTCCAGCAGCTGAGCTTCCCGAGATGCGGTGCCCCTGGGGCTACGGGGACAGTGAATTGTTTCTTGATAGCCTGCCGAATGACTTCTCGCGAGGGGCAGGGGGCCTGTTTCCCTGGGTCGGTCTTCGACGGGCTAGGTGTTGGGGTTGAGTTCCAGACGTGCGACCAGAGAACCTTCTCTACGTGGTAGAGATCGCTGATCTCGGCGGTCATAATAGGCTCGTCATTGCGAAGCCATGGGTCGAACTCAATTCCCGCAGCGGTGTAAAGTCCGCCCTTGAGTTCAGCTTTTTGCTGTCCGCCGAACTCATCCACTTCTGCGATCTTGTATCCCGGGGTGATGTCGAGATAGGGGCCTGCCACGCCGTAGATCTTCGTGCCGATTCGCAGGCCCGCCTTGGCGGTGGCTTCTGTCGCGAAAGTTGGTCCCTTGTTGAGCTTGAATTCATTCTCGAAGGATGCGATCGGTGTTGTCCGGCCGCCGCTCCACTCCATGCCAGCGGAAACCTTGGCCTTTTGCGTGAAGTCGAAGGAGAGGTCGGACTTCAGCGTTCCCTCCAGGGCGGCTACGAGGTTTACCTCCATGGTGATCACGACTGGGATCGGCCCGACCATCAGTGTGAATGTTGCCACTGGGACCGGTGGGTCGGGTTCCTTGAATTTGAACGCACACTTCTGCCGCTCAATGGCGGGCATTTTCACCTTGATGTGGAAGTCTTCCATGAGGGTGATTGCGTATCTAATCCTGTTGACTCCCGACCAATCCCAATCTGCAGCGAACTCGCCTAGGCCGGGCTTTTTCCCGCCCAGGCTGATCTCTTCCAAGGGGCTAGCGGTCAGTGCTGCGGAACATTCGAAGGTGAGACCCTCGATGATGGTCTCACTATTGAGTAGAGTGGAAATGGTGAAGGTGCCGTCACTGCCGGTCTGCACTCCTGGTTCAGAGGCTTTGGTCTGCAACACCTGAGCGTTCCTGTTGCTTGCGACGCCAGAGCTAAACATCGCCTGGGAAGCGGGTGCGGGCTCGGAAGCCGGGCCGTCCGGCCGGACATCTCGAAAGTCGATCTTTGCCTTTGGTAGAGCGTCCCGAAGCGATGCCTGCTTCGTGCCGATGACCAGCCGCCCCCTATCGTCATGCCGGACTGATGTCACGCGCCGAATCAGCCCATTCGGCGTCTTCGGTCCGACGCCAGAGACGATCACGTCACCGACGGCGAGCGCGGCATCGGATTCCAGCACCAGCCGGCTGCCTGCGGCATCGCCGACAAGTCCCAGCTGAGAAGAGTCCAGGACTTTGGTCGTGTGAGGCACGACGTTGGCGTAGAGCGCCTCGGCCGTCGCTGTGCCGACTGACTCCACTGATGCAGTCACTGCGGGGCGCGTTGGGTAGACATCGGCTTTCGCACCCCGCACCGGGGCAATTGAGAGGGTGTACCGCCCTGTCGGGATGTCGTCGAACGTCTGGTTGGCTGTCACGCGACGTTCAAAGCCGTCGGGTCCACGAACGGTGACGTTGGCAGCAGCTCCGCTCGGCAACTCCCTCACCAAGACCCTCAGGGCGTTGTGCTGTGGCTTCTGCCACCAGCTGTATCCGGCAGCCAATGCGCACGCAGTGAGCACGACCAGCAGGGCCAGAGTGAACCTCCTAGCCCTGCTTTCAAGATGTACGAGACTTGTCCTGCGACTCACGTAACCCCCAATGCTGGCACCGCCGTTCAAGTCTTCTGGCGGGCGTGAGGGGGCAGCGTATCGAGTGGTCAGCCTGGAGCCGGACGTCAGAATGAACCTTGCTCGCCGTACAAGACTCCCTGGCGGAATCGCGGGACGGCTCCTCGGGCCGACTGACTGCTTTAAAGGGGCCCCAAGACAGGACGAAGCCCTGTCGACCGGGCAGCAAGCATCATCCGATCACCGATGGCTCCGGCATCCCGCTGACCGGCGGCAACCGTAACGACGGTACCCAGCTCATCCCGCTCCTGGAGGCGGTGCCGCCTGCGCGGGGCAGGCGCAGTCGCCCACGGCGGCGCCCTGACGTTGTCCTCGCTGATCGCGGATACGACCGCGACAAGTACCGCCGCCTGGTCTGGGGACTGGGAGTGAGACCGCTGGTCGCCTGCCGGGACACCGAGCACGGCTCCGGACTGGGCACTCAACGCTGGTTGGTCGAGCGTGCTTTTGCCCATCTGCACTGGTTTCGCCGCCTGCGGATCCGATGGGAGATCCGCGCCGACATTCACGAAGCCTTCCTCACCCTCGGATGCGCACTGATCTGCTGGCGGCGCCTGAAGACGCCCCGCTGCATTGAGGCTGAGGCGGTTGTTGCAGGATCTGGGAGTCGGGATCCAGCTCCGGGAGGCACCCCATCGCCGGTAAGCGGGCGGAGATGACTCCGGCCGCGTCCTCCCGGGTGCAGTCCGCCGGCGCGCGAAACCCAGGCAGCCGGACCGCCCAGACCGGGTTCGCTGCCCGCGCCCAGTCCGCCGCAGCGAAGGGCTCGCGCGGCGGAGGGAAGTGATTCCCGCCTGCCCAGCCAAGAGGTGGCCCCAACCGATTCGGCTGGGGCCACCTCTGTGCTCTCTTCGAGCGTTATCCGGAAGTCCTGCGCGAGGCGGGTCGCAGGGGCCCGCCGAGTGTGGGGATCCGCTTGGTGTCGAGCGGCCGCAGAACCCTTCCGATCCGTCCCTCGACCCTGCGTACGAAGCCCTCCTCGGTGTTCGCTGCCAGCGGGACGACCATCAGGCGGGTCCACTGCGCGGCGCGTCCGCGCAGTACGTGCTCTTGGACGCGGTCACCGACCGGCCCCTCGCGGAACGCACTTCTGGTGTAGCGGATGACGTTCTCGAAGTCGGCGGCGATGTAGATGCCCGTTGGGAACTCGTTCCAAGCTCCGCCCTCTGTGATCTGGAGGATCGTCGAGGCGGTCGGGACGCGCCGCAGCAGCGCGGTTCCAGCGAGATCGCACGCGGTGTTGTAGTTCTCCGGAGTGAGCGTGTACGCGGAGCGCTTCATCGGGCCTCTCCGCTCCCGCCCAGGTCCGCCCGCATCCGGTTGGCTCGGCGACGAGTGCCCCGCCATTCCGAGACGAGGTCAGTGATCTCGACGAGCGTGTTCCGCACGTTGGAGTTGTCGTACCCGAGCGTGTCCACCAGCGCCACGCCGTCCTGCCCGGTCACACCGCCGACCTGCTGAGCCGACTCGAGCAGTTCGTCCAGGCGGTCCTGGAACTTCTTGAGCGCCGTCGCAAATCGGTCCTCGGGGCTGGCGTGCGTGATGCCTTCCCCCTCGAACAGGTCGGCGAGTTCGCGCAGCCGCTCGGGGGTGAGGATGTCGGTGTCCGTGATCTGGTTGTCCTGCGGCATGGTGCCCTGGGGCAGCTCCTGCGGGTCCCGGCCGGCCCGGCCGTCCAGAATGATCTGGCACAGCTGGCGCAGGCCGACGTCGGTCTTGGCCATCTGCCGCATGATCTGCTGGGGCTCGGTGTTGCTGCCGCGGCCGCCGAACTCGGAACGGGTCAGCAGCTGGGTACGGCCTCCGACCAGGTGGTAACTGGCCAGCGTGGCGAGCTCGGCGCCCCAGGCGGAGCATCAGACGCATCATGCCGAACAGCGCGACCAGCCTTCGACGACAATGCCAGCCTCGGGTGCTAGCGGGGGTGCTCAACGGCGGCCAGACTCTCGTCGAGGCGCTCGGCGCCTCACAGACCGGCGCGCCCTGGTACCGATACGTCAGTGGCGATCACACCGGGTCACCTGCCGGTGGGACTTCTTGGAGAACTGGCGACAGTTGAATACGCGAGCCCACCAGTACCGAGGCCAAAGCAGCGCCCGTTCCCGGCCGATGCCTGCGCGAGGACGTCGACGAGCTCGGCTCGACCGCGGGTGAGCATGTAAAGGCACCCACCCGAATCCGGCGAGTGCAGGCTCAGGACGGCGTCCGCCTCGGCGGAGTCGATGACCTCCATGAGGGCCCGAGCCTCGGGGAGCTGAGTGGCGGTTGGGTCGTCGAAGGGGAACGTCCAGTCCGGTTGCGGTTGGGCCGGGCCGTCTGGCTGGTAGAAGCCTCGGTGGTACGCCTCCATCGTCGGGGGCCAGGTGCCGGTGAGCCACTTCTCGTTCAGCTGCAGGCCGTCCGGGTCGCTCGACGGCATCAGGTACCAGGTGGCTCGCTCGCGCTCGGCGGGGTGAGCGAACAGGTACGCGGCGAGCGTGATGATCTTCTGTCCGCCGATCGGCTCGTTGGGGTGACTGCCCGCGGCAATGACCATGTTCAGCGGGCCGTCGCCGATGACGAGGAGTGGTAGGTCCTCGCCCCCGCGCGACGTACCCACCGAGGAGAGCCGGCACAGGTCCGGGAAGCTGACGGCGAACGCTCGCACACGCTCCTGGAGTTCGCGCCGCGTCGGCGGCCGCTGAGGAACGTCAAGGCCCGCCGTCCGTACGGCCGATGCTCTGCTGGCGAGGTGGTCCAGGTGCACGGTGATCCTGCTTCCTTGCCTGAGGTGGAGTCGGCGCCCGCCGGGCCATTCCGGAGGCCGGGGTGTTGCCGCCGGGCATGGCCAAGCGAGGGACGAGCCGAAGGGGGCCGGAATTCCCTTACGCGGCAGCTGAGAATTCGGACTTCAAGAACGGCAAGCTCGCCGTGAAGACGAAGTTCTCGAGACCGGTGCGAGCGCGACTCCCGCGCGAGAGTGACAGCGGACCTGCTGGGCCGGCTCATCCGCCAGGGCCGCGGATACCGCGACCATCCGATCCGTATCCCCTTCCACGGGCCCAACGGCGATCGTGGCCGGTCCGGTGGAAGCCCGGATGACGCCTGAGACGCCTGACCGCGGGCAGGCGCTTCCGGCCCTCCGGCGGCGCTACGGGTGACCCGGGGCCCGCGGGGCGGGACGGAGGCACAGCTCGCCTTCCGCCCCGCGGCGCCGGGGACGTGGGGGCGCCCGCCGGGCTGGCACCGCTCTGGCGTGCACCGGCCCGCGCCGTACATGATCGGCGGCATGGGTAGGAGCGCCTGGAACACCGCGAGCAGGACAACCGTGTGGGTCGACGACGGCGTCGAGGGCCTGCCCCCCGGCATGGCCGGCGGACGCTATCGGTGCCGCGCCTGCGGCGAGCCCCTGATCCTCAAGGGAGCACGCCAGAACGCGAAGGTCCAGCCGCACTTCGCGCACCGCGGCAACGACAGCTGCAGCCGACCGGAGCAGGAGGCGTCGCTGGACGCCGCGGACGAAGTCGTCATCAGGCTGCGGGAACAGATCCGCGCCCTTCCCGGCATCACGCACTGTGCCACCGCCTCCCCGGGCGAGGACCCCGAGAACCCCTCCGGTCTGCCGCCGGCCATCCTGGCCCAGTGCGGCACTACAACGGTGGTGATCGAGGCGCCGTCGGGCCTGCCGGGCCAGGAGGCGATCCGGCGCAGGATCCGCGCGGTGCGCGACGAGCACGCGGGGGCCGCGCACGTGTGGTTCCTCAAACGTGACCTCGGCCAGTTCCAGCAACTGCCCCCGCACTCCGTACGGCTGCGAGGGCAGAAGGTGCTGCACGAGCAGGTGGCGCCCAACGAGCGGCAGCAGGCCATCAACGAGGCCGGCGGCCACGTGTACTGGCTCGACGGGAAGGCGGTTCTCGTCCCGTACGGCATCCGCCTTTTCCAGCACCCGGTCCGGCGAGGCCAGGACTGGGCGAACTGGGACTGGCGGTCGGACCCGCGCGAGGACTGGCTGATCAGCAAGCCGCGCCCGGCCTCCGACGCCCACACCTGGGGTCTGGTGCCGGTCGCGTTCGTCTCGCTCACCCGCACCCAGGGCGCATTCCGGCCCGCCGACGCCCACCAGGTGATGGACGACCTCTACGCCGCCCAGGAACGCCGGTTCACCTGGCGCAACGAGCACGCGCGTGAGGTCTACGCCGCCGCGCGCGCCACCCCGCACGCTGAGCCGGAAGGAGACGTCGCGGCTCCGGCTCCTCAGGCGCCTGCGTCCGCACCCGCACCCACTCCGGCCCCGGACGCGGGCGCGGAGGGCGCCGAGCTGCGCCCCGACGCCGCGCCCGCGCCGGAGACGAGGCGACCACCGCAGCAACAGGCCGGCACGGCGCCGCCCGCCCAGGCCGGGAAGCCGACGGGCGCCGTGCTGCCCGAGCGGCCGACGGCACCCCCGCCTCCCCCACCGGTCGCGCCGCCCCGCGTCACGGCTCCGCCGGCTCCCCGTCTGTGGCAGCGGCTGGTCGACTTCGCCCGGCGCCGGTGAGCGCGAGGGCAGCATCCTCTCCCGGGCGGCACGGTGCCCGGGGATGCCCGGCAATCCCGGTCCGGAACGGCGTCTGACCGGCACCGACAGCGCCGACGTCAGCCGGCGGCCGTTGGGTAGTGTCGGGTCAGGCAGCCGGGGAGGGGCAGGCGGAGATGACACAGGCCCGATGGGGGACGGCGATCGCGGCACTGCGCGCCCAGGCCGAGGCCGTGCGTGCGGCGCGCAGCCGTGTCGACGAGCTCCAGGACGCCCCCGCGGGCGATGGCGCCAACCGCCACGAGCAGCGGGACCGGCTCAGCACGGCGCAGACCGTGTGGCGGGCGAGCGAGGCGGACCATCTGCGCTGTGCCGGCGCCCTGCTGCGGGCGCACCTGTCCCGGTGCCGGCCCCCGCTGCGCTGGCCGGTCGCAACCGTGTGGCCGCGCCCCTGGCGCCAGGTGTGGCGGGAGCGCGCGCACGACCGCCACGGCGGCGTGTGGCGGGCGATCCCGGGGGCGTCGCTGCTCGCGCAGGCCGAGTCGGCCGCCCAGGAGGAGTTCCTCGGGGACGCCATCGAAGCGATCAAGGATCTGCAGGCGAGTCTCCACGGCCACCGCACGGGCCCCCGGCTGCACGAGCGCTACGCCCCCGACCGCTCGACCCCCTTGGCTCACGCGTTTCCCGGCGTCCCCGACGGGCGGAGCGCGCCGACGCTGCCGGGCTTCCCCGACCGCAGCCACTGGATCAACCGCACCTTCGCCCGCGGTGACGGCTGGCGCATCCAGCCGGGCTGCGAGGGCGAGCTGGAGGACCACGCGCACGCCGTGCACACGCGGGTGGAGAGGTTCGGTGCCGCCGTACTGCGCCTGCTGGAACACCACCACGGACCCGCGGCTCCGGGACGGGCTGCCCGTCTCAGGGGCGCCGCCCGATGGATCGGCCGGGAACAGCACGCGGTGCCCCTGCTGACTCCGTGGCACCGGACGCTGAACCCCGTCCAGGGGATCACCCTCGCCACCCTCGGCTGGCTCGTGGTCGCGATCGCCGCGATCCCGTGCACGGTCGCCATGAAGGCCCGGGTGCTCACCGACCACCCCAAGCCGATCCTGCTCGGCGCGCTCGCCCTGGCGGGGCTCGGCGCCTGGAGCGTTCACCGGGCCGGACCGCGGCTGATGCGGCAGCCCGCCCAGACGATCGCGGTGGCGGGCGCCGCCGCAGGGGTTGCGGCCTACCTGGTGATGCGGCTGCAAGGCCCGGTCGCCGGCTACTTCTTCGCCGACCCCTACGAGCGCTACGAGCGCCAGTTCAGCAACGGCTGCCTGGCCGCCAGCCCTTACCGCCACGACGCGATCCAGTCCCAGGTCACAGGCGGGATCCTGGTGGTCCGCCCGATCAGCGGTGACCCGACCCTGCGGCTCGGACCGGCCGAGGACAGCGGGACGCACCCGCTGCGGCCGCAGGACCGCGGCACCCGCGAGGTCCTGGAGCAGTACGGCTGCCACCTGCCCTGACGCCGCGGGAACCTTACCGCTGCCCGCTTCCCCCGCCCGCGGCCCCCGTCCACTGCCCCGAAGGGATGTACGTCGTGAAGTGTGACCGGTTCATCGTCGACGACGGGCGGCACGAGCCGCAGATCGTCATCGACGAGGACGCCTCGGCTGCCGCCGGCCGGGCCCAGCACCGGGCACGGTGCTCGTGCGGACGGATGCCTGCCCACCGCCCTGGCACCCCCCAGCAGGGGTGGGCGGCCTACGCCGCCCACGCACGACACCGCCTGGGACCGGCGTCCCGGCCCGGGGCCCGGGTCTCGCTCGGCGTGCGGGTTACCCAGCTGTTCCTGGGCTGCATGGCGCTCTGGGCCGTCGGGTACGCCGGCGCCGTCGAGGCCGCCGACGTGCTGAATCTTGCCGGTGTGGCGGAACTCGGGATGCGTGCCGCCGGGCTGCTGGGAGGCTTCGCATCTGCCGGACTGCTCATGGTCGCGATGCGCGGATTCATCGCCCCGATGCGCGCCGGCAACTGACCGGTCCACGCTCCAGCACACGTTGAGCAGAGTCCGTCGGCGAAGGCGCGGGCGGATGGCAGGCCAGCGGGAGGCCGGTGTCTACGACGGCACCGCGGCCAGCTCGCCGCGGCCGCTCTCCCACACCGTCCCGTCGGCCACGATCGGCCCGTGCTTGCGCTCCAGGTCGTTGTAGGCGCTGCGTCCCGACCCTTCGTTCCGGTATCCGGCCCACCGGGTCAGGTCCTTGCGGGTGAGCTCCACACCCGCCTCCTGGTGCGCAAGGTAGATCCGCTCGGCTCTCTGCCTCTTGCTCTCGTCGGCCGGCGCAGGTCCCAGGTCGATGGTCGGGGGCGGGCCGGCGGCGGGATCGTCTTCCTCTTCGGGCCCGGCCTCGTCGGCGCCCTCGTCGCTGTCCTGGTCCTGCACGGAGTCATCCGATGGCCCTGCACCCGGCTCCGGCTCACGCGCGGAAGCTTCGTCCTCGGTCTCCTCGGCATCCTCGTGGGTCGGGCTGTCACTGGTGAGGAGGTCTGCGTGCGGGTGCTCGAGGAACTTCTCCTGCGCGAGCGCGGCACAGGCCCGCTCGCCCTCTGCCGGCGGGGACGGCCGGCTGGTGTGCTCGTCGAGTTTGCTGAGCTCGTCGGCCTGGCCGGGGTCCTGCGGCTCGGGCGCCGGGAACATGGCGGGGACGGCCTGGCTGGGCGGTGCGTCCGGCTCCGAGCGGTGCAGGTCTGCTGCCGAACGGACGGCGTACCCGAGGCGGCTGCGGCGCAACGGCCGCAGCTCCTCACGGGAAACCTTCTTGCGCCACCGCCACCCGTAGGCGTCCCGCAACTCCCGGCGGTAGTCGAGCTTGTCCTGGTACAGCGCCAGCGCCTCCTCGTTCGAGGAGATCGTGCTCGGCCACAACTTCCTACTGCGCCAGATCAGCCAGGTCGACCACGGAGCGAGAAGCCACCGGCCCAGTGAGAGCGCGTACTCCTCCCTGCCTTCCTCGCGTGCCGTCGCGACGGCGATCGCGTGCCGGACGGCTTCGGTGATTGCGATGAAGAGCAGGGGAATCACCCCGTGCATGATCGAGGCAAGAATGTCCGGGTAAGCGGAGAAAGCGTTGAATGCCACCGTGGCCACGGTCAGCAGCCACGCGATGTGCCGCAGGAGCGGATACCGCAGGTCGACCCAGGTCAGGGCCAAGTCGAGAGCGAGCATCGTGATAATGCCGATATCTATCCCAAGGGGAAATATCGCCGCAAACCAGCCGAATCCTTTCTCCGTGGCAAGGTCGCGTACAGCCGTGTAGGAGCCGACGAAGCCGGTCAGGGCGATCAGGAGGGACCCGAACCCGATGATCCCGAAGGTCACCCGGCGGCCGCGGGTCCACACGAGCCGGCGGCGGCCGCTCCCGTCCGCCCCCGCCTTGCCCAGATCGGCGGTGATCGTCATGGACCCATGCCCCCTTCGTCGTGCCCGTGCGCTCGGCGCTGCCGCCTATAGAGGTGCGATCGGGCGCCGCCGTGTGACATCCCGACCCTCCGCGGTTCGGTGATCGCGCTTCTGGATCTGAACGGTAGGAGCGCCAGCCCGGCGCATCCACCCTGATCAGGCTCTATGCCTGCGCCGTAACCTTGTCGTTGCCTTCGGGCCCGGTCGCAGAACCCGGTCGAACCGCAGGGGACGGTTCGCATAGGCTCCAAGATCCCGGCATATGCCCGGGCGGAACGACACCGGGAGCCGCCGTGATAACCGTGCTGACCATCACCGTCGCCCTGCCCACCGGCGCCCTGGCCGGCACCGCCACACGGCCGCTGCTATTCACCAGGACCGTGCCCGCCGGGTCACCGCTGCGGAACGGCTGCTCGTGCGGCGCACCCACCCGAGCAGCCGTACGACTCCTCGCACCACCCCGAGGACGCTGCGCCGCATGCCGCACACCGACGTATCCGGCCCGCGGTCTTCCCGAAGTCATGACCGCTCTCGCCTTCGCCCTCGTCGCCGCCACCGGCCTGACGGGCTGGCTGGCCGCCGCGCACTACTGGGTTGCCGCCTGCGGCACCGCGCTCATCCTCGTCGACGCCAAGGTGCACCGGCTCCCCAACGTCCTCACCCTCCCCGCCCTCGCCGGGACCGTCGCCCTGCTCGGAGCCGCCGCAACAGCCGGTGAGCACGGCAGCCTCCCGCGCGCCCTTGCCGCCGCGGTCGTGCTCGGCGCTGTCTTCGCCCTCATGGCCTTCGGCGGCGTCGGTCTCGGTGACGTGAAGCTGGCTCCCACCCTCGGTGCCCTGCTGGGGTGGCACAGCTGGACCACTGTCTTCACCGGTACCTTCGCGATGTTCGCCCTGGGTGCCGCGGTCAACCTGCTCCAGGGGCGCACCCGCGGCCGCGTCGCCTTCGGCCCCTACATGATCATCGGCGCGCTCGGGGTGTCGCTCTGCGTCTCATGACGACGCGGTAGCAGCTGGGCTGTACTCTCCCGGCCCGGACCAGTCAGGTGCGCGGCTTCTGGACGGTGACGCTGTTCCCCTCATCATCGGCGAGAGAGATGAGCTCCCTCGGAGCGATGTCACCCACAGCTGCCCCTTCATCGGCAAGTACCGAGAGATCGTCGCTCTGCAAGGAGTGCGTCCGCCACCCCATTTCGTTAGCGGTTCTAAGGGCTTGCCGGGAACCAAGTCGTGGCTTCCAGCTGTGGGGCTCGTCGGTCTGGTATGGGGAGACCGGAGGGGATCGAGGCCGTTCTGGCGGCGAAGTTCCAGGTGTTGTTGCCGCATCTGGACGAGCGTCAGCGTCGGCTGGCCATAGGAGCGGAAGCACTGTCGCTGGGGCATGGCGGCATCAGGATCGTCGCCGCTGCAGCCGGGGTCCGGGAGGCCACGATCTCGCGTGGGGCAGCTGAACTGGACTCCGGTCAGGCCCCGTTGAGGCGGGTGCGCCATCCCGGCGGAGGGCGGAAGAAGGCAGCCGAGCTGGACTCTGGGCTGCGGCCGGCACTGCTGGCGCTGGTCGAGCCCGACGAGCGGGGCGGCCCGATGTCGCCGCTGCGCTGGACGACGAAGTCGACCCGGAAGCTGGCGGCGGAGCTCACCCGCCAGGGGCACCGGGTCTCCGCCGACACCGTCGCCGGCTTGCTGCGGGAGGAAGGCTTCAGCCTGCAGGCCAACGCCAAGACCATCGAAGGTGCCCAGCACCCCGACAGGGATGCCCAGTTCCGCTACCTCAACGAGCAGGCACGAGACCACAGGGACGCCGGTGACCCGGTGATCAGCGTGGACAGCAAGAAGAAGGAGCTGATCGGCGACTACAAGAACGCCGGGCACGAATGGCAGCCCGCAGGACAGCCCGTGAGGGTCAAGACGCACGACTTCCCCGGCCAGGCCGAGAAGGCGATTCCATACGGAATTTACGACATGACGGCGAACACCGGCTGGGTCAGCATCGGCACCGATCACGACACGGCGGCGTTCGCCGTCGCCTCGATTTGCCGCTGGTGGCAGACGGTCGGCCGGCACGACTACCCCGGCGCCCGCCGGCTGCTGATCACCGCTGACGGTGGCGGCTCCAACGGCTACCGCACCCGCGGCTGGAAGACCCAGCTCGCCGACCTCGCCGCCGAGACCAGCCTTGAGATCACCGTGTGCCACCTGCCGCCCGGCACCTCGGAGTGGAACAAGATCGAGCACCGGCTGTTCTCCCACATCACCATGAACTGGCGAGGCAGGCCCCTGACCAGCCACGAAGTCATGCTCCAGACCATCGCCGCGACCACCAGCCGCACCGGCCTCACCGTCCAGGCCGAACTGGACAGCGGTGAGTACCCCACCGGCATCCGCGTCAGCGACAACGAGATCGCCGCCCTGCCCATCACCCGCCACCGCTTCCACGGCGACTGGAACTACACCCTCCACCCCCTGCGCCCGAAGGACACGGCGACCACCACCAGCACACAGGACGAGGCCTTGGCGGACGGACCGGCCCGCCTCACGCAGCGTTCGCTACAGGACCCGGAACTGACCGGGATGACCCGCCGGCAGCTCAACGAACTCATCGACGTGCTGACTCCAGCGATGGAGATTCAACGCGAGCAAGTGCTCCGCACCCGCAGAGGCCACGAACGCCTGGTGGCCCCTGGCGCAGGAGCCAAACCCAAGCTCACCTCAGCCGACCGAATCCTGGCCACCGTGCTCCACCTGCGCAAACTCGCGACCATGGACCTCCTGGGCCAGCTCTTCAACACCACCGCCATGACCATCAGCCGCGCAGCGAAAGACGTCCGCCCGCTCCTGGAAGCCCACGGAGTTCACATCCCTGCCTCGACCGCCCGCTTCCGCACCTGCGGACTGCGATGCGTCGCCGAACTCGGCGAACGCACCCGGGGCTTCCTTACAGCCCGCCGCTGACCCCTCATGCCCCGGGCCGGGGACAGGATGTGACGGACCCGGCCCGGCTCCAGACCGCTCCGGCCGGGGCCCGCTACAGTGACCGAGCCCCGGTACACCACTGACCTGGAAGAACGCCCGTGATCTACAACCCCCAGTACCGTGCGAAAGGCGCCCCCGTCCTCGGAGTTCCCAACGGCACCCCGGGCCCGTTCGGCGTCCACCGCCCCGACGAGGAGAGAGACGAGCCCTCGCAGGACGCCCACACCTCCGCTGTCCCCGCCCCACGCGACGGCCGGGGCCGGTGAGCGGGATCTGGCGGCAGGTTCTGGCCGCATACACCAGCGACCAGCACGACGAACGGGACCGCGAGCAGCTGCTCGCCCTGGGCGCCGCGGAGCTCGCCCACGCCCGCAGCACCGAGGGCCGGCCTGCGAGTGCCGAAGACGTCCAGCACATCGCGCTCCAGGAATTCGGCCTCCTGATCGGCATCACCCAGGCCCGCGCCGCGCTACGCGATCGCCGCACACGCCACGGGTAACCTCAGCCGCGTTCGCGCGTTGAAACTGCATGACCACGATGACGCCGCGGCCGGTTCCGCCCGCCGGCCGTACGGCGCCGGCACCGGCGCCCGCTCCCGCTCCGGCGGACGAGCCGGTCTTCGCCGCGCTGGCTGCTCGCTGGAGCGCGGAGGGGCGTGTCGTGCCCGGTCAGGTGGACCGGGAGTGGGCCATGCTGGCGGGCAGTTGCCCGTGGCCCCTGCGGTAGAGACCAGCGTGGTGCGGTGGCCGCCCCACGGCCCGCACCCGCTGTACCGGCTGGCAGCCTCGACGCCTGCCCGGCCACCGAGGCTGCCGGCCCGGCCGGTCTTGTTGGGCCCCCTTCCGGCCCGGCAGCCTCAATCCCCTGCGAACCGGAACCGCCCAGGGCGTGGTGTCGTTGACCCAGGCGTGGGTGGGTACACCTGTGCGCTCCCCGACGATGAACGCCTGGACCATCGGCCCAGCTCGTGACGGAAGCCGGGCAGGCGGCCCAGCACCGCATCGTCGGGGGCCGTGCCCAGGAGGAACGGAACAGGAAACCGGTGTTGCCGTCAGAAGTTTTGACAGGCGGAGATCCAGCCCCGGAGGCGAGGTCCGGCTGAAGCCGGGCGCCGAGCCGGATCGGGCCGTCGCGTGGCGGTCAGTGCGGGGTGTAGCAGTTCGGGTTGGTGCAGCCGCCATCCAGCGCCAGCGTGCGGTCCTGGGGCGGGGAGTCCAGCCACCCCGCGCGCATGGCCTGGAGACGGTCGACATCCGTGGCCAAGTCCGGTCCTTCGGCCCGCAGCCCAATCCCTCTGCGGGAGAAGGAAGACCCGAGAAGCGAATGCCGCTCAAGACGCGACTGGCCACTGCGGAGAAGGCTCCAGTAGCTGACGCCCGCCGAAGCACTCGTCACAGGACGGTCCGCCGCCGACGTCCAGTCCGACCCAACACGGCAGCCTCATCGGAATGCTGGGGGACGGCGAACTGGTAGTGGTGTCGCTGACGGACGCCTTCCGGGACGCGCTCGCGACCTGCGAAGCCACGTCTTTGCGCGGCATCGCCTCCAGTTGGTCGAGCACCGAGGGCGTCTTCTACTACCCAGCCGATCCCGAGAATCTCGCCGGCTTCCTGGAACAGCTGTCCGAGCTCGCCAGCCGAGCGGTCACGCGAGATGCCCGCCTCTACTGCTGGATCTGTCCCTGACCTCGCCTACCGAAGGGCGGGGCCGGGAGCGATAGGCCGAGCGGGACCAGCGCACTCCAGACGGGACCGCCAAAACCTCTGGCCCCGGATTGCCGACAACGTGAGGATGCCTTCATGCGCTTTCCTCGTGCCTCCGACCCCGAGCTTCTCGACGTCATCGATCGCTACGTCAAACCAGCAACACAAGGTGTCGGGCGCTACCTGCACTTGCTGCACGGCAACTTCGCGCGTGACGACGAGAGCGCGCGCACGCCCTTCCTGCAGTCCATGCGTGCTGCCGCCCGGGAGATCACGGATGAGGAACTCGAAATCCTGCTGGAGAGCGAGTGGCGCTCCCGCCTGACGGCATCGTGGCTGATCGGCTTCGACCATCGTGACCACTTCCGTGACATTCTCGGCGACCTTCTCCTGGCCAGCCAGCTCTGCTTCGCCGGCCAGGGCTACTGCTTTGCCCTCGCACGCTTCGGCACCAACGAGGACGCCCAGCACCTCACGGTCTACCTGGACCGCTACCTCCGACAGCCCGACTGCCAGTACGACCAAAACTGGGCCATCAACGCGCTCCTCCACATCGACAGCCGTACAGGAAGCGAACACGCCGCCCGTTTCCTGGTTCCCGGCGGCCTCTGGCATCAGTGGGACGAGGCCCAGTACAGACCATCGCCGCCAAGCCGCTTCATCGACGAACTGTGCGCTCTTGCAGTCGAAGACGCGGCCACTGAAGGCCCCAGTACGGCACCACGGGAAGGGGCCTGAACCATGACCGAACCGCAGAGCGTGCCGATGCCCGGCCAGGTCTGGGGCCTGGCGGCGCCGGATACCGGCGGGCCCATCTTCGTCACCAGCTACGACGGAAAGAACCTGTCCGTTACGCACCCATGCGTTCGGCCACTGCCGAACGGCATCCAGCAGGTCATAGACGTCGCGCCGCTCCTCGACGGCCCGCGCCTTCGGCCCTCCACCCGACGCCCCCACCACATACCCTTCCCCAGCTGACATCACCAGCAAGCTAACCCGCCACCTTGACGAACTACATAGGCCCCCCGGGGGGGCGACGGTGGTGGTGCTGAGGGTGATGGTCTCGCCGTAGGTGCCGTGATGGTCACCGGGACGGCAGAGGCGGGGCCGGCCAGGGCCGGCGACAGTGCGATCACGGCCGCGGTGACGAAGGCCATGAGCGCGGCCAGGAGGCCCCGGGTGGGGCGGGCGACGAGAGGCATGGGGTGTGGCAGGAGGTCATGCGCCGGCCGCCCCGCAAGCCCTCCACGCTGGACCCCTACCTCGACTACCTACGACAACGCTGGGACGAAGGACAACACAGCGCGAAGATCCTGCACGAAGAACTACAGACCAAGGGCTACCTCGGTCACTACCAGCGCGTGAAGAT
>NZ_JBIVTU010000036.1:0-23302 GCF_044756845.1 Streptomyces sp. NPDC091416 | reverse complement strand
GCCGTGCCAAAACCCTCTCGGCCAGGCCCCGGACGCCCACCCGGCTCACAAAACCGCAGGCCAGCACCCCACTATGAGCCCGGGAAGACCGTGAAGCGCGTCGAAACCCTCACCGAACACGTCCGCCTGAAACAGCAGCGTGGTTAAACGCCAAGCTCAGACTGCTTTCCGCTGCTTGCGTGGGCCTGGCTTGACTCTGTGTCCCGGTACGCCGGGATCGGGTGTGCTGGCAGCCTCAGTCGAGCCACTCCAATGGAATCAGCGCGGTGCGATTGCCTTCGGCGTCTGGACGCCAGTTGCCGATCACGGCTTCCTGGAACCAGTCTTCGGGCAGGTTCGCGTGGTCGCAGACGATGATCTGGAACGCTCCGTTGTTGAGCTGGACGACGTCGTTGAGGAGTTGGAAGTAGGCGGTGACGGTTGTCCAGTCGGCGTCTTCGATGGTGGAGGCGTCGCGGGGCTTTTCCGGGAAGAAGGCCTGGGTGGGCTGGTCGAGCATGAGGAACCCGGGGACGGGTCGGTTGTTGCGTTGCAGGTAGGTGTGCAGGGCGAGGTGGGCGACCAGGTGGTAGCCGATGTGGTTCTTGGCGCTGCCGATGCGTGTGAGGGGCAGTCGTCCGGAGGGTCGCCTGAGGACGACGTTGAGGAGCTTGAGGCTGATGGCCACTTCGGTGGCGGCTGCTGCGCCTCCGAGGTTGAGCCGTTTGGCCCAGGCGGTCATGCCGATGGCGATGTCGGCAAGGCGGCGCTCGGTCTCGGCTGCTACGTCGTCTTCGTCGACGAGCTGTTCGAGCGTGGTCGCGTGTTCTTCGGCGAGGGCGAGGTTGTGGCGCAGTCGGGTGATGTCGTCGTTTGTTCCTGTGCGGGTGAGTGCTTCGGAGATCCGGCCCTGGATGTGAGCGACCCGCAGGTTGTGTTCCTGCAGGCGGCTCATGCGTTCGTCGCTGGCGAGGAGTTCTCTGAGCTGGGTGCCATTCAGTCTGAGGTGTTCGGCCACGGCGGCGCGTTCGGTCTGCAGAGCGAATCGGTGTTCTTCGCGGACGGGCTGGAGCGTCTGTGCCTGGGCAAGTTCTTGCGCGAGGTGGTCGGTCAGTTGGGAGATGTCCTGCGCGGTGGGGTCGGGGTGTGGCAGGGGCTGGGTGCACATGGGGCACACGCTGGTGTCGTGCTGGCGTTCAGGGCCGAGGAGGTGAAGTGTTTTGAGGCGGTCGAGCTGGAGGTGGAGTTCGCCGGTGAACGCGCGGCCTTGCTGCTGCCAGCGGTCGACTGCGGCCAGTGCCTCGTCGAAGTCCTGGAGCTGTTCGCGCAGGATGCGGCGTTCGTCGTTGAGTTCGTGGCGCCGGTCGCCCATGTTGAGTGGGGCCGCGGTCTGGGGTGAGGTGGTCAGGGCCTGCTGGAGAAGGTCGAATACCTGTGCGTTCTCGGGGGCTGCGGGAACGTCAGTGAGGAGGCCTTCTGCCTCCGCGAGGCGTACGAGGGCTAGGCCGTTTGTGTCCATGGCCTGCCGGTGGCGCAGGGCGTCTTCGAGTTTCCGTTGTGCTGCGCGCTGGGCTCGCTGGGCTTCGCCGAGACGGTGGCGGCGTAGTGCTTGTTCGGGGCCGGCTGCTCCGAGGAAGTACGGCAGGGTGTCCTTGAGGGCCTGTGCCATGCCGGACTCGGTCTGGCGGTGGAACAGCGCCGTCTGGTCGGCGATCTCGTTCTGGTTCTGGAAGCAGAGCAGGGCCGCTTGGGCGATGGAGACGTCGAAGGCGCTGCGGGCGGCGCCGGTGGGTGGCTGGAAGTGGAAGTCCTCGATCCCCAGGCGGGCGCTGAGTTCGCTGCGCAGGACCGCGGCGTTGGAGTTGGTGACAAGTTCGTCGGGCCGTGGGATGTCGAGCGTGGTGTCGCCGGTGCGGATGAAGGCGTTCTGGGTGGAGGCTCCGGTCGGGCGGGGCCGGGCCAGGACCATGCGCGAGTGGTCTGCGAAGGTGACCAGGAGGGCGTACCAGCCGACGGTCTGGTCGATCAGGTCGTCTGGCAGGTTGGGGGCGCGGCGTCCGAGGCAGTAGTCGACGATGGTGAGGACTTCGGACTTACCGGTTTCGGACTCTCCGGTGAGGATGTTGAGCGCCCCGGGGCGGAACCGCAGGACCCTTGGGGGTTTCCTGCCGTCTCGGTGGTAGAGGGCCAGGGCGAGCAGCTGCATGACGGTTCTGGGGCTCCTTTGTAGGGGTGGGTCAGGGTCGGACGCCGAGGGTGGTGAAGGCTCGGGTGGGGTCGGTCACGGCAAGCCAGCGGCCGACGAGTGCAGCTGCGCGGGCGCAGTCGGCGACTTCCTCGCCCGGGGCGGCGGACGGGGGCTTGGGGGCGCGGGGGCAGATCAGTCCGGCTGGAGTGACGTCTATGGCGTGGTGGCGCATGGCGGTGCGCAGGCTGGTGCGGGTGTAGGTGGTGAGTGCTGCGGCGCGTTCGGCGAATGCGGCTTGGAGGCGCGGGTGGTTGTTGGCCCAGGCGGTGAGTGTGACGGTGGACTTGGTCGGGAGGGATTCTCGTGTGTCTGTGGGCAGGGCGAGGGGCAGGATCAGGAATGCGCTGGGCCAGGGCAGGGGTTGCTGCGCTCTTTTTGTGGCGGCGTTGACGGCGCTGGCCAGGAGGTAGGCGCCGAAGGCGGGGTTGAACAGGGCCTGTGCCTCCGACATGTTGCGGTGGGAGTCGGTGGTCACTGTTCCTGCGCTTCGTCGGGGCTCTTGCAGCGGTTTTGGTAGTCGGGGTGCCAGCCGAGTTGCCGCTGGGGCGTGGCGGTGTCGGCCTGGTCGGACAGGCCGTGGGTGCTTCCTTTACCGACCCAGGGTGCGGTGACGGTGCCAGGGCGCAGCGGGGTATCGGCGACGCGGTCCATGGTGGCGTCCAGGATTTCCTGTCCGATGTCCTGGCGTGCTTCTTCGCTCGTGTCGGCCGGGATGCGGCGGGTGCGGCGGCGGAAGGCTGTCTCCCACTCGTAGTGCAGTTCGCCTTCGTATTCTTCGAGCCGTTCCGGGGTGATTTTGAAGGTGCGTAGCCATTCGGAGCGCTGTGCCCGTGCGAGGTGGTAGTCGCGCAGGTGCATCGCGACTTCGTTGTCGGGCAGGCCGATCCATCTCATCTGGGTGACGACCAAGCGGTCGCTGTAGCCGGCGATCTCGGCCTCGGTGAGGTTGCGCAGGGTTTCGGTGATTGGCAGATGTTTGCCGGTGTAGCGGCCGGTGACCTCGTCGCGGCGGCACATGAGTTCCTGGGCGCTGGCGGAGGTGCGTCTGCGCTGAGGGTTCTTGCGTTCGAGGAGTTTGACCGCCACGCCGTACCACCACCCTTTGATCTCTTCGAGGGCGTCCTGAGCGTGGTCGCTCGGTGTGATCCCCAGTTCCTTGGCCAGACTAGGGTCGAGGTCTGACATCAGCGGGGCGCCGCCGTTGACGGTGATGGCGCTGACGAGCTCTTGGCGCCGGGCCGGGGTAAGGCTCATGAACAGTCGGCGGTCTTTGGCGGTGGTGTCGGGTCCTTCTTCGTCGTCGGCGGCCTGTTCCATGCGCTGCAGCGCCTTGGTTTCGTCTCTGTCCGGGCCGACGCTGAGGTGGTGGAAGAAGGTGTCCGGTGGTGCGGTCTGGGTCGAGACGAGGCGCAGGATGGGCATGGCGGCGCCTGAGGGTTCTGAGAGCTTTTTGAGGGCGTCGATCCAGGATCCGACCGAACGCCAGAAGTCTTTCCCGGTCTCGCTCAGCGGGCCGGCGGCTTCTCGGTGCTTGGCCTGCAGGAGTTCTCGCGGGGTCTTGTCCTGGTCGAGGAACTCGATGTCGTCGAGGAGTTCCATGCGGACCTCGGCGGTCGGGTCGTGCCAGCTGCGGCGGGCGAGCTCGAGCAGGGCAAGCTCGCACTGGTAGAGATATCCGGTCATCTGCCCTGCCGCCGAGTGCGACCTTGCTCGTGCCACGTTCCCCACTACTGATCGTGCTTGTCCGAGCGGCGCGAGTTCCACCCCTGTGACGGACCGCACCAGGACATTGGCTCTTGGGCTGTTTGGTCTGGTGTGATGCGCTGTGCCACTCCCCTGCGGCACAACGTAGCACCCGTCCCGGTGCCACCGTCAGCCTTCGCGGAGTCGCTGTCCGTGGACTGTGGGCGCCTGTGTGAGGTGCCTGGTTGCGGGCCTGCCGATCGAAGGAGCCGTGGTGTCCTGCCTCGGTCGGGGCCGGCTCGTCGTGGCTTCGGCTTCTTGCACGCCGTGCAGCCAAGTCGCGTTCCCTCAGCGGCGCTGCTCGGGTGAGGCGGCACCCCGTGTTCTGGCTACGCGTGTGGTGTCAGGAGTTCGTCAGGTCCTCGGGAGCGCTTTGCTCGTTGAGCTTGCCGAAGGGGACGTGGACGCTGGGGGTGGTCCGCGAGGTGCTGGCCAGGTGGCTTTCCTGGTCGTCGAAGAAGATGTGCGGCTTGAGGACCTTCATGATCTCGCCTTTGTCGATGCCTCCGAGGAAGAAGGCGTCGTTGACTGTCACTCCCCAGTTCTTCAGGCTCATCACTGCCCGTTCGTGTGCGGGGGCGTTGCGTGCGGTGACGAGTGATACGTGGAGGCGGATCCGGTAGTCGGTGTCCTTCTGCCGCTCTTCTTCTTCCCGCTGCTGGATTCGGTTGATGCTGGCGAGGAAGTCTTTGAGTGGTCCCGCGTCGTGTGGCACCGCGGCGTTCAGTACCTCGTGGGCGCGGAACCCCTCGATGCCTCCGGTCTTGTACACCTGTTCCGACTCGTCGGTGGCAAGGACGCCGTCGAAGTCGAAGGAGATGCGCAGGTCGCGGTCGCTGGTGTCGTCCTCGTAGGGCTCGCCCAGGACGTGTCCTGCTGGCAGTCCCTGGGAGACGGCCTCGCGTACGTCGCCGGCGTTCGCCGACAGGAACAGGGACATGTTGAGGGCTGGCATGAACTGGTAGGGCGAGCGGCCTTGCATGAAGATGGCGCGGCTTATCTGCAGGCCGTGTGTCTGTATCGACCGCATGACGCGAAGTCCGGTGTCGGGGTCGTTCCGGGACAGGACTATGACCTCGACGAGGGGGTCGTCTTCTTCGTTCAGGTCGTTCAGCGAGAGCAGTCGGCGGATGAACGGGAACGCGACACCGGGGCGCAGCGTGTTCTCGAGGTGCTCTGCCTGGTAGGCGCGGTAGCCTTCCTCGCCCTGTTCCCGGAACGCGGCGTCCGACTGGGCGAGGTCGAACAGCGCGCTGGAGGCGATGCCGATGACAAGCCGGTTCGCCAGTTCGTACGCGGCCACAGCAACCCCTTTTGATCAGCTTGTTCTCTGTGCCCTCAATTATCGCATCAGCCTCTGCTCCAGGCCCGCCGCGTATGCCTCTCGCTTGTCCTGGGGCTGTGCAGTCGGACCCTCCCGTAGCGAGATGCTCCTCGCGACGATCTACGGCAGTGTTCCCGCCGTCTGTGCTCTCTTGTGAGGCGGCGTGGGCCGTCGGCTATGGGGTGTCGTCGGCCTGTTGCGTCCGGGCGTGCTCGAGTGCGGCCCGTGGGAGCTCCGTACCGTACTCCCGGATTTGGTTGAGCAGCTTCGTCAGGCCGGCGGGGGCGTGGTGCCAGTGGTCGGTCAGGCTCACGTGCGTACTGATGTCGTCCATGAGCTGGGAGATGACCCAGGCGGCTTCCGTGGGCCGGTCCCCTCCGCCGGGGCCCCACCACAGATGATCCCCGGGGGTGCACGGCCCGGGGTGGATCCGGCCGTCGGTGGTCTGTATCCACACGGTGTCTTCCAGGATCACGGACTCGAGCTGGGCGCCTTGGTTCGGTAGCCGCAGTGGGGCCAGGTAGACCCAGGAGACGTCGCGGGAGGATCCCTTGCGGACGGCGGGGATGCCGGTGGTGGGGTCGGTGTAGAAGGTCACGTCCTGGGCGTCGTCGGCAAGGACGGCGTGCACGGCGGTGGGGGTGCACGGCGTGAGTTGCTGCCCCCAGCGGCGGGTGGCGCGGCCTCGGGTGCGTACTTCGGTGCGCGGGCCGTACGGCAGGAGATCGGTGGCGTAGTACATGCCGATCTGCATCGGTTCGTAGGCTTCGAAGAGTTGGCTGGAGGCGATGGTGTGCCAGCCTGCGGCAAGCACGTCACGGTCACCTGCGCGGGGCAAGGGATATCCGTCGGTGCGGTGGCGGGCGGCGATGAGGAGTGGGTCGCCGTGGGGATGTCCACCGTGCTCGCCGAAGATGCGTATCTCGCTGGCGAGGCTGTCGATGTGCTGATTGCGCATGGAGTTGGCCAGGTCCAGGAGTGCCGTTTCGGCAGCGTCGTTGGGCCATCGGACAGTGGCTGCCTGCCGCAGGGTGGTCTCCTTCTCGTCGGGCAGGACTTCGGCGAGGGTGACGGGTGCGCCCGGCGACCATTGGCTGATCACGTCGGAGCGTCGCAGCGCGCGGGGCCACCAGGGCAGCGGCTGGCCGACGAGCCGGGTGAGAAGGCCCCACTGGGTTTCGTACTCCAGAGACGGCTGTGCGGTGTCGGCCGCGATCAGGGCCGGTCCTGAGAATCCGATATCGCCGTACAGGGCGCATACGGTGATGACGCCCTGGGCGCCGGGGTCCTCGGCCAGTTCTTCGGCCATGGCACAGGCTGCGCCGTGACGAGTGGTGTGGACGATACGCACGACACCGAGGTTTGTTTCCCAATCCATGGCCGGGCCCTGTGAGGTGGGCTGGAATCCGAGCCACTTGCCGGGAGCGACGGACCGTGTGTCCAGGGACGGATCAAGCAGCACGGCTCCTCGCTCACGAAACCGGCTGGAGCGGGCAGCCCAGGCATAGACCGAGCCGCCGTCCCACGTCACGGGGCGCTCCTTGCCGCGTGCCTGGTCGAACAGGTCATGATGCTCCCGGGACCCTTCAGGGAAGTCTTCGTCTTCCTCCAGCAGACGGTCCAGCTCGCCTTTTTCCAGGTGGAGGAGCTTTTCCACCTCGTATCTGCGCAGGTATGCCATGTTCCGCCCGGTCACGTTGCCCTCTCCTTGGTGCAGTTGCTCCTCGTGCGCCGACCGTGTCCGCCACCGGATCTTGATGGGTCGCATTCCATGAAATGTCTCGACCGCCAGCTGCCACCAGCGAAATTGCGTCAACTTTGCGCGTGCCGGGCCCTGTTGAGCACGATGCCTCCTACGATGCTGCCTCGGTCCAGTGGTTCCGTACGAGGCGTCAGGTGTCAGTCCCTTACGGTTTCCCGTCGTTCTCGGGGCCGCAGGATGCGTTCGCTGCGCAGAGGGAGGCATGGATGCCGAGCGGAATCTGGCACCTGGAGCCCCGGCGGATCCGACCCTGGTACGAGCGTGCCGTGGCGGCGTCAATCGAGCACCCAGAGATCCGGGCGTATCTGGGCCTAGACCGTCCGCAGGTCACAGACGAGCACTTGCGGCAGGCTTTCGACCAGCCCCGGATCATCTCCGAAGTGCTGCGGGCCGATCCCTCCTACTTCGAGTTGCGCCGGAGGGCGGCCCGCGTCGACTCCTTGCGTCAACGTTTCATCGAGTCCCGGGAGCGATGCCGCGCCACGCTCTTCCTGTCCCTCGCGTTCCTGGTGGCGCTCGTCTACTGGCTGGCTGATGCAGTGGTCGGAATGCCCTGGTGGGCGGGTGTCATGGTCCTTGTCTGGCCTATCGGCTACTGCGGCGTCAAGGAGTTCAGGGACGCGGACAACCGGAGCAACTTCGTCGAACAGATGCAGACCGCCGTGTACGGCGTGCTGTGGGCCCTCTACGCGGCCGACGCCGAGGTGCGGCTGGGCTGGTGGGCGCTCGTCAAGCTGAAGAAGACAATGGACCCGATCATGCGGCGTGAGATGACAGCGCTGCTCGGGCCTGATCACGAGTCACTGCTGGTGGCCCGCAGCCATGACGGTCTCATCGACGCCAGCAACGCCCGGTACTGGATATCGACACAGGTCGAGGCCACGCTGCAGCGCAAGCTCGACCAGATGAGCGGGGGCGCGATCGCGATCTGCGGCCCTCGGGGCGTCGGCAAGAGCACTTTGCTGAAGAAGGCCTGCCAGGGCCGGCTCCTCCTGTTGCCCGAACCGCATTTCCACACCATCGTCCAGACGCCGGCCAACTACCGCCCCGAGGAGTTCCTGCTCTCCCTGTTCCAGTCGGTGTGCCGGGACTACCTCGCCCTGTACGGCCGCCGTCCGCGTACCCCGTTTCTGTTCCGCTCGCGGGCCCGTGCAGCACAAGGCCCCCGGCGCCTGTACTACTCTGCCCGCCGGTGGGCCCAGCTCCTGGCCGGGCTCGGCCTGGTCTTCCTGGCGATCCAGAGGGAAGTCCGCGATCTCGTCGATGCCATCTACCACTCCGCTCACCCCGCCGCCGCAGGGTGGGCGGTGGGTCTACGGGAGTGGACGCTGACCGCATGGCAGGAGCATCCCGCGATCTCCCGACTGGTACTGCTCGCGGTAGGGGTGCTGTTGCTGTGGTGGGCCAATCCGAGGAGCTGGCTCACCGGCCGGCCTGTGCGGCGCCTGGTGCACGACTGCCACAACTACCTGAATCTGCTGCAGCACATCCAGTCCGTCGGCACCTCGGCCTCGCTCGGCGCGTCGGCCCGTGCGCTCACCCTGGGATTCGGCCGCACCAGCGGCAGCAGTTCCCGCACATTCACCTACCCGGAGCTGGTGTGGGAGTTCCGAAGTCTGCTGTCCCGCATCAGCGCCATGGAGCGCCAGGACAACTGGAAGGTCTTCGTCGGCATCGACGAGCTCGACCGGCTGGGCTCGAGCGAGCAAGCACGCGCGTTCCTCGCCGAGATCAAGGCCATCTTCGACGTACCGCGCGTGTACTTCGTGCTGTCGGTCTCGGAGGACATCGGGTCGGCCTTCATCCGCCGCGGGCTGCCCACCCGCGACGTCACCGACAGCTCGCTGGAGGACGTCCTGGTCATCGAGGCTCGCACTCTGGAGGAGTCCGGAGCGCTGCTGCAGATACGGGTTCCGGGATTCACTGATCCCTTCGTCGCACTCGTCCACGCGCTGTCCGGCGGGCTCCCGCGCGACCTTATCCGCTACACCCGCAAGGTGACAGAGACCCACCGGCGCACCCAGCAGCCCGGATTGGCGGCGCTCGCCCGTGAAGTGCTGTGGGAGGAGGCCGCACAGGCCCTGGCCGGGTTTCGCGCGCTACTGGCCCGCCACGACGACTCCGCCGCCACCGCGCAGACCGTGCACGACCTGCACACCCTGATCGCCCTGATCCGCGAGGCCGACTCCAGCCGGGCCAACCCCGAACTCGAGCAGCGCATCCTGCACCTGGCACACGCGGTGCACCCTCTCCGCTCCGAGGGCACCGGTCCCGTCGGCGAACCTGCCCAGCGGTGGGAGGAGTTCTCCTGCTACCTCTACTTCATCGGCACTCTGCTCGAAGTGTTCGCGCGACGTAACTTCGCGGCACGCAAAGAGGCCTATACCGGCACCGGCAAAGCACCCGCCGACCTCCAGCGACTGGCCGAAGCACGCCTGGAGATGGCCGTATCCCCGCACAGCGCCCGCAAGATCCTGGAACAGTTCCGCATGCACTGGGCACTGCGCCCCGCCACCCTGCCGCGGATCGTGCCGCAGCCCGGACCGGACGCGGAGCCCAGGCGATCCGCTGTACGCGGCCGTTCCTGACACCGCCACCGGCGCCTCATCACCGACGGCCACCACGGGCGTGTCCAATGGGTCCCGTGGCGGGTCTGGCGGCAAATCAATCGGCCACGGACACGCCCGGCCGGGTGTGTAGTTCCACGGCAGCCACTGGCTCGTTGACTCCGGTATGACGTCTCTCAGCGTCCACGGCAGGGCCCCTCACCAGACCCGCAGCGGCCGTCCGCACGTGAACCTCGCGGTCACCAATGATGCCGAGGGCTGGATCGTCGATCCGCGCCCTGTGGCCTCCCTCCAAGCCGCGGACGACCGCAGAACCACGGTGGAATACGCCCTGCGCCACACCGGGCACCGCATCGTTGGAGACGGATCGGCAACGCGCAGCCGGTCCGTCTCATCGGAGATGAGGCGGAAGTCCCGACATGAGCATCGACCCCAAGCTCGGCGCGCAGGAACGTGCTGCGGCCTGTGAAGGATGTCCGCCAATCCCTGGCCGGTAGCGATCACGCGGGCTGGGTACCGCGGGCGTACAGCCCCGACGGCGCCGCGGCTACGAACCGGGGCTCTGGGAAGTGGGTGCGGGCGGGACGATGCCTCGTTCGATGGCAATCCGGGCCGCGATCTCTCCCGCGGCCTCACGGGCGAGGACCCGGTCGCCGGAGTACGTGTTCGGCAGCGAGTGTCGCTGCGGCGACTCCACGGTGCCTCCAACCACCGCTCGGTCTGCCGGTCCTCGGTGGCGCCGCAGCCTTCGCAGCGCGCCCCGGCCCGGCGGGTGATCATCCGGCGGAGCCGTTCCCATCCCTTGGGGGTCGTGCAGGAGCGGACGTTGGTGAACCAGCAGTTGGAGGGCACCAGGTCGACAACCGCAGAGTCACCCTCAGTATCCGCACTGAAATCTTTGGTGCGTTACTGAAATCTCTACTGAAATGAATCTTGCGCTACTGAGATCTTCAGAATCTCCCGACAAGCGCGGCGTGTCGCAGTTGCGCCGCACCTTGCCCGCCCGTATCTTTGGGGGATATCCCCAAAGATACGGGCGGGGCTTTCCGGTCCGCCGCCTGCTCGATGCGCGCCGGGCCGGGCTGCCCCCAAGAGACCACGACCTGAAGGGCCCCACATGCTGACTCCGGCTGACAAGGAGCGGATCGACCGCTTCGTGGCCAAGATCCGTGACGCCGGCTCCGACGAGCAGCGGGTGCAGATGGCCGTGCTCACCGAGCTGTCGGCAATCCACCGGCGGATCAATCCGAATACCGGCGAGCCTTACGCTCCGACCACGAACCGCAGCCTGATCACTGACTACCGGAACGTGATCAAAGCCGAATTGGGCGAGGACGCCTCCGTCCTGGAGAAGTTCAAATACTCGGCTGCCCGTGTGACGGAGTACCGCCAGCACCAGCAGGATCAGCGCGAGGAGCGGCACCGCAATCAGCGGCCTCTGAACGCGCAGGAGCACATCGAGCGGGCCGTGGCTCTGCTGAGCTACAACGCAAAGGTTCGGTGGTCCAACGCCTCGGCCATCGCCGGCGTCGTGGCACTGACCGGCCGCCGCCCCTACGAGGTCGGCTGCGTGGGCGGCTTCGAACCTGACGCCGCTGACGCGCCGCGGGTCCTGTTCAGCGGGCAGACCAAGACCCGTGAGACCGAGCGCGCCGCCGCCGCCTACTCCATCCCCGTGCTGGCGGAGCGGGACCTCGTCCTTGAGACCGTCGTCCGCATCCGCGAGGAGGTCGACCCCGCCCTGGACAACAAGACCTACTCGCAGCGCTTCGGCAAAGAGGTCGGCATCGTCGCCAAGCGCACCTTCACCGACGCCGACGGACAACCGATCACCCCGCGAGAACTGCGCGAGGCGTACGCCGCCGTCGCCTACCGCAAGTTCGCCAGCCGAAAAATCTCCGAGGTGCAGTTCTACAACGAGATCCTCGGACACCAGGGAACCGACCTGAACACCTCCCTGTTCTACTTCGCCTTCTACGTCAACGACAGCAACGAAGTGCAGTAAATGCATGCTCTTTGCCCGCGCGGCCCGGGAATTCGGTTGCACCTCTGCCCGGCGACGAGGGCCCGGCAGGATGCGGCCGCTGATGCACCGGCCGTGTCCGTCACCGGATAGCGGTCGGCAGTCAGGGCAGGGCGCGACAATGCACTCAGTTCGGCCGCCGGAGGCAGGCCGGCGGAAACCGGGGCAGGCTCCTTGCTGGGGCGGGCCGGCGGTACCGCAGGAAGTGGAGCCCTGCGGGTCTGAGCGGGGCATGGGGCTGTGCAGGACGCCGCTGCACCCGTGCGGGGTGTCGGCTCGTGCAGGGCCACAGGGTGCGTCGCCACTGCGTATCGCGTGGTTCTCGTGATGGCGTGCCGGCCCGTGGTCCCGTGGAGACCTTGAGTGGGGAGACCAGAGTGGTGTGGTGCCGGGGGCTGTCCTGATTCGGCGCTGATCCATTCCGCGAGATGAGGGTGGTGCCCTCCCTCCGCTACTCGGCGGGCTACCACACTCGCCCCTGCTCGCGGCTGCCGCTTCGCGTCTCGCCCCTTCCAAAGAGTGACCCCTGACCGACAGAAACGTTGCTGCTGGGAAGCATGTACGTACGGTGCGCGGGTGACAGTGCACCAGTCAGCCCACGAGCGGCTGGCCGAGGTCGGCAACAACATCGCCGACGACTACATGACGTTGAAACTGCTGGCGGCCGGCCTGGCACGGATCCTGTGGGAGCGCCAGCGCATCCGTGAAGGAGCCGAGCCCACGACCGGCCTGCTCCCCCAGGCGTGGCGCACGGGTGTAACGCGGTTGTGGTGGCGTGCGCTGGAGCAGGGAAGCAATCCGCCGGTCAGCGACATGGAAGTGTTCGCCTGGTGCCGGCTGCCGCTGGGGGGCTGGCCTGTGCGACTGGAGGTCTCCGACAGCGACGCAGAGAGCCTGTTGATCGACGGCGAGGAGTTGTCGGCGTTCGCGGATGAGGCCGCCCGGCTCGCGCCCAGGTCGGATGCCGAAGCGGAGCTCACGGAGAACCGCACGTTCGCCAAGCTGCTGAACGTGGCGGAGTTGCACGGCCGCACGGAGGAGGAGGTCCAGCAGGCCTACGTGGCGTTGCGGTTGTTCCTGATCGAGAGCCCAGTGGTGTCCGACCTCGAGCTGATCGAGCTCACGAGGCGGTTCAAGGAGGTGGACCGGCACGGTCGCCTGTATGTGCGGGACTTCTTTGACGCCGCCTACCAGTACCGCAAGACGGGCGGGCCTGCGTCCTGCCGGGTCTGCAGCGACTGCGGCAATCCCCTGCACGAGGGCGTTGAGATGTGCGGGACGCCCGGCTGCGCCGGGGCTCCGGAGATCCGGCGGCTCAGGGCACTGGAGGGCTACTACGTGCAGCACCGCGGTGTGCGGATCTGCATGCACGACCCGGGTTTGGTGGAAAAGCGCCTGTTCGATGCGTTCGGGGAGCTGCCGGTGGGCCGGATGCGGCTTCACAAGTGGCCGGGCATGGACGCCTGCGACGTCGCCGTGGAATTCCCCGATCCGACCGCACCGGATGAGCCGGATCGGTCCGAGTGGTGGGCCGGGGATGCCAAGGACTGCACGAGCGCGACGATGCTGGGGCGCTCGTTCCGATGGGATCAGCGCATGCGGACACGGCATCGGTTCTTGATCCTTCCCCGGCACCGGTTCGAGCAGAAGCACTATGTCGACGACCTCAAGCGGGAGATGCAGGGCCGCAGCGACGGCGTCCGCGTCATCTCCGAACATGACTTCATTTCGAGGGCACGTGCTCGGGCTCTTGGAGGCGCACCGTGGTGAGGATGGGCTCGCAGTGGTACGAGGGCCTGGTCACCGATCTACAGGAGACCGGCCTGGAGATGCGGTTGGGTGACCTGTCACCGGCGGAGTTCTGCCAGCTCGAGCTCGGCTTGTTCTACCTGGAACAGCACCTGTCCGGGCAGCCCGTCGGCGCGCTGTGGATGGTGCTCAACCACTATGCCGACCCGGGTCCGGCAGGCGTGGAGGTCGTGCGGCGGGTGCGACTTCGGATGGGCGGCGCGGCGCGCGGCGGCCAGTGGCGCGAGCGGCTGAACGAGTATCACAAAGTCCCGGTCGAACTGCGGATGTTCACCACCACTGACCCGCCCGGGCATCGGGTCCTCAACACCACCCTCTTCGAGCGGTATCCCTCGCCGCACCTTCCCCAGCGAGAAGGCATCTACCGGGCCGCGTTCACCGACGCGGTTCCCTATGACATCGAACCGGCCCATGAACCGGTGCCGCCGGGTGCCGAGTGCTTCTTCAAACGGCGCGACGGTGCGGTCGAGAGCCTGCGGATCCCGTCCTGGATCCCGGCCGCCCCGCCGACCGCGCGGCTCGTTGCTCGCGCGAGCCGTGTCCGGGAGCCGTTCCCCGTCACCTACGACGATCTGGCGCAGGCTTTCAAGGAGATGGACCAGGCCCTGGAGTCACATCCGCAGATCAGTGACCGCAACTTCGAGCGGCGCTTTGAGGACATGACGTTCTCGCGTGTCGACGAAGCGGCCGGGCGGCTTGTCGACGGCCTGGGTGTCTTCAGCATCGACGGGGTCGCCCACACCGTCGGGCTGATGAATGCAGGCAAGAGCACCTTGCTGGACGGGCTGGCGTTCATCGGTGTCCGGCGCGGACTGCGGGTCGGCTACGTGATGCCGTCGATCAGCGCCGTGCTGGCCAAGGTGCGGTTCCTGCGCGCGCTGGGGATTCGCGCGGTCCCCCTGATCGGACGCACCACCCGCGAGCGCCACGTGGAGGGCTACTGGCGCGACGAGTTGTATGACGTGGACGCCGGAGACGCGCTGCCCGGCCCGGAGCTGGATCCGGCAGCGGAGTTCACCACGTCGATGTGCCTGCTCGAGCCGCTGCGTACCGGTGCCGGACGCGCTGACGCGCCGTTGCGGGAGGAGGACTTCCCCTGCCGCGGGCGGCTGAAGCTGCCGGGCAGGCGCGAGCTGCATGACTGTCCGTTGACGCACGTGTGTCCGCAGCAGGCCGCGGCTCGCGCGATCCCGGATGCGCAGGTGTGGGTGATGACATCCTCCGGTCTGGTGAGCAGCCGGATGGAGGGCTCCTCCTACCGGGCGCGGCAGATCGAGGCGATCCAGCATGAACTGGGTCTGTTGCTGGTCGACGAGGCCGACAAGGTGATGGGCGATTTCGACCAGCGGTTCATGCTGCAGGAGCCGCTCACTTTCCCTGGTGGCTGGAGCGCCCGCACGGCGATCGCCTGCCACGACAGCCTGGATGCTGCCTGGCATCAGCCGCTGACCCACCCTGATGTGCGCCGCTACCAGAGGTACATGCTGCGGCACTATCAGGCGCTGGCGGGTCTGTACCCGCTGCTGGTCACTCCGCCGGACAGGAGAGGCGAGAGCCGGACCAAAGGTGGGAGCAGCAAGGGTCGGGGCGTCGAGGATCTGTTGTCGGAGATTGTTGCGGAGGGGCCGTTCAGCGGTTTTTCGCTGCTGAACCGGCTGGCCCGTTCCCTGCACGGGATCATGACCTTGCATGAGCGGTCTGACCAGGCCGAGGAGGAAGAGGCCGCGGACCGGTTCTTCGACATGTTCCTCGCGCCGTTGGCGCGGGATCCGTTCAAGGCTCCTCCCGGTCATCTGGAGCGCCTGCTGACTGCGATGGCGGCCGGTTACGACACCGAGTGGACGGCGAAGGAAGCGGCCGAGGGATGGCTGCTCGAGCACGCGCCGAAGGACAAGAACGGGAACGTCGACGGCTGGGTTGAGCAGATGCTGCCGCAACTGGTGCGGCTGCTCATGGCCGGCATTTGGTCCGCTCGGATCACCACGAGTTTCTTCGGCGCCAACTCGCTGCTGCCCGCGGTCCAGAAACAGATGCCGATGGAGGCGGCCGACAGCTTCTTCAAGCACCAGCCACCGCCCGACCTGCAGATGCTCGTGCCGGAGCAGGCCATGGGCAACATGCTGGCGCTGCAGTGGAAACCGAACCGGGACAGCACCAGCGGTTCGCTGGAGATCCTTTGGCTGCGCGGGGTGGGCCGGTGGCTGCTGTACCACCTGCACGACCTGCTGGCGTGCGAAGGTATCGAGGGCCCCAACGTGGTGCTCACCTCTGCCACCAGTTGGATGCCCGGCTCGGCGCGCTACCACGTGGCCATCACTCCGCAGTTGATCCTGCGCGAACCCGAGCCGTGCGCGCAGGCGCTGCGCCAGAGCCGGATGCTGTTTCGTCCGCAGTACCGGCCCGGCGACCACAAGGGGATCTTCGTGTCCGGTGCCGGTGGCCGGCAGCGGCGCCAGGACGCGCTGCGCGACGTCCTGGACGCGATCTGCAACCCCGCGCCCGGAGCTTCCAGGTCTCTGGTCGACCAGGTCCGCGACCGGCTGGAGTCCGATCGTCAGCGGCTCGCGTTCGTCACGCTCAGCGGCAAGGACGCTGCCTCGTGCGCGCAGCACATGAATCTCCGGACCCGTCTGTCGGCCCGCCACGTCACCCCTGACTCCCAGGCCCCTGGCCGGTACGGGCTGGCCTACCGGCGGATCGGGCGCTTCGCCGCGACAGACGCGGATGTCATGCTCGCTCCGGAGGGATCGCTGCAGCGCGGCCACAACGTCCTCAACGGGCGGGGGGTAGCGGCGTTCGGCGCCTTGTTCTACCTCGCCAGACTGCACCCGCCCGCCGACGACCTGTCGTTCCCGCTCGCCGTTCTCAACCAGTACGCGATGCAACGGCTGCTGGACCCGGTGGACGGCACGGCCCCGGGTGTGGACCTGAGCAAGCAGGCTCAGCTGCTGCGCGCCGATGCCCGCGGCCTGTGGCTGACCTTGATGGGGCAGCCGCTGTTCTTCTCCCGCCTTGCCCGCGACGACCTTCGGCGGGCGTTCGTCAGCGACCTGATGGTGCAGCTGTACCAGACACTCGGGCGCACGATCCGCGGCAATGTGCCGACCCGGATCTACCTGGTCGACGCCGCGTTCGCGCCCCGGGCCGCCAACCGGCGCGAAAGGGTCGAGGACACCGATCGCACCAGCGTGCTGGTCGCGGGCCAGCAGTTGATCAGCGGCCTGCTCGAACCGCCGGAGCCGGACGCGCTGCCCGGGCAGCGGCTCGAGTACGAGATCGCCAGTGCGACCTGGAGCCTGCTGGGCAACCTCTTCGAAACCATGGACTGGAGCCGATGACCGAGCGACCGAAGCGCCCGAGGATCTCCTTCAGCGGGATCCAGTTCCCGCTGTTCGCAGCGAAGCCGGACGGGTGGTGGCCGTGCGAGCTGCACAGTGCGGCGTTCCCCGCCGGTCTGCTGCCCCGCCTGGAGCGGGCCTGGGCCTCGAATCCGAAAGCGCGCCGCAAGGACCGTCTGCCGACGTGGGCGCTCACGGAGTTGCTGCTGGAGCTGGAGCCGCAGCTGCTGGCCGTCTCCACCGACCTGCGCGCCGGCTCGTGGCTGCGCGCGATGCGCCCGCTTGCCGATGCCACCGTGGTGGCACTCGCGCTGGAGGCCTGGGTTTGCGGGCATGTGGCCCCGCACCAGGGCGACGTCCCGTGGGGGGAGGTCATCGGCGAGGCGCTGAATCTGCAGTGGAAGCCGGCCCGGCCGGACCTGCTCGAGCGCGGTGTGCGGCCCAACGGCACCGCCGAGCCCAGCGAGGCCGCCTACAAGATGCTGGCGACGTTTCTTGCCGCCGGCTGGGTCGACCAAGGCCGTCGGCTGGGCGGCCGCGACACCGACCAGGGATCCTCATGGATCATGGGGCCGGCCTCTCCCGACGGTGACCGGTCGGTGTTCCTGTGGCCGCCGACCCGCCTGTCACGAAGCGGCGAGCAGGGCTACAGCACTCACTACCTGCGCTTCAACGTGGTGACACTCCCCCACGACGAAAGGCTGCTGCTGCGGGTGGTCCCGCACGTCGCACGCATGGCCGCCACCCAGCCCGCCTACATCCCCCGGCGCAGCCACTACGAGCCCGCCACCGCCACCATGCTGCTGTACGCGCCGAGCGGCGTGCTGCGCGGCAGCGAGCGGGGCACGCTGCTGCGTGCCCCGGTCACCGTGACCGGTGTCAAGGACGGGATGCGGTGGACGTGGAAGCCCGGTCTGCCCCAGATCCTGTCGCGGCTCCCCAGCTCTGAGCTGTTTCCGCTGCCCGATCAGGTCCGCGAGGACCCGGCTCGCTTCGCCTCGCCGAGCGAGGAAGAGGATGAGCAGGCGTCCAAGTCCCGGGCGTTCCTGCAGCACAGCACCGGCTACAACTACTTCAAGGAAGACGAGGACAGCGACGACGGTGGGACGCGGGAGACCGGTGGACACCCCACGGGGACCGGCTTCCAGCCGATCGATCACCTGACTGTCTTCGAGGCCTTGGCCCCGGTCCTTGAAGAGCACCACCTCGTGCCGATCACGCCGGCGGCGGAGGTGAAGCCGCCCTCGCGGCGGCTGCCGAGGAAGGACACCAAGAAGGGCGTCGAGTACCCGGTCGAGTTGTGGCACGCGACGCCACGCACCGCCGACGCCGTCCACCTCGTGCTCACCCGGATCCTGGGACTGGAGCACATCACTGCCGGCCAGGACGACGCGTTCGTGAGCTGCTACCGCGGTGAGGAGTTCAGTGTCCGGCTGCGCCTGGCCACGCCCGGGCTGCTGCTGGGCGGCTGGCCCAGGGCCACCGACAGCGACCCGGACAAGCGCCGCCGGGCCCGCCAGGGCGCCCTCGAGGAACGCGCGCGGCTGTGGCAGGACGCGTTCCCCCCCGGCGGCCGGCCGGTCGGGTGCCTGATCGAGCTGGAGGGCCCCGGCTACTACAAGGCTGGCCGGCTGGAGGACCCGAAGAAGCCGCTGAAGTATGCTCTGCCGTCCCGGTGCAACCGGCTGGTCCAGATCATCAAGCCCGTCAACCGGGATCCGAACCCGGACGCGAAGAGCGCCGGCCTGCACCCCTTCGAGAGCACCGAGGTACGCAGGCAGGACATCGAGCGCATCACTGCTGCGCTGCTGGACCTGCTGAGGCAACTGGGCCGCCTCCCCACGATCCCACCGCTGTCCGGCACCGCGCCGCTGGAAGTATCCGCACTGTGGCTGGCCCACGCAGGACCTCACTTCGTTCCGATGCTGCTTCGGATGCGCACCGACGGCACCGCGACCGGTCAGCTGATCCCGAGCCAGAACCACCCCGTCGAACCGGAGATCCCTATCGAGCTGCTTCCCGCGGCCCTGACCGAGGGCCGCGGGAAGGTCAAGCGGACCGACCAGGAAGCACTTACCCGCTTCCTGCGCGGCGCCCTCGCCGAGGACGACACCCACGACCGGCTCTTCATCGCCCGCGCCGCAACGCTGCGCAACAAGGGAATGTGGCCCTGGCTGTCCAACCAGCACATCACCGCCGACGCACTCGTGTGGCCAGGGGTCTCACTCACCGACCCCGACGCGGTGCCCGTCCCCCGCACGCCGGCGAGCCTGCCGGGCCTACGTATTGTGCGGATCAACGACGACACCAATGAGCTGCCCCACGGCTTCGGTGTCGGTCCGGCGCCGGAAGCGGCCGAGCCCGCCGCCGGCCTCAAGGACGCCGATGACAGACAGAACCAGACGGGTACCCGCCCAGACGCCGCTGCCGACGGCGCCACGGACGACGGCGCAAGCGGTGCCGTCAACGATGGCGAAGCGGCAGGTTCGATCGCAGCGCTTCCCGAACTCCCCTACGGGTGGGGGCGGTTCTCCGGTGTCGCGCGATGGAACGATCGCGGCTACCTGGCCATCAACCCCCGCCCCGACACCAGCCAGCTACCCAAGGGCGTGAGCAAACTGTCCGGGCCGGGCAATGACAGCAAGAACGGCCAGAACCCCACCTCGCTGCACATCCACGCCTCCTTCCTCCAGGACGGCGACGACCCGGACCAGCTGGCGCTGTACGTGCAAACACTGCGCCGATTCCACGCCCACACCACCAAGGCGACCCGGCTGCCGATGATCCTGCACCTGGGCAAGCTCATGGAGGAGTACATCCCCTGACAGGAGCCGACCCCACGGAACCAAGAACCCTGCTGACGCACCCCCGCCCCACCCTTCAACCGAACCACGGCAGTGTCCGCCCCGGGGCAGGTCAGCGGCTGGGCCCGTCTTGCTCGCGTGGGCTCCGCCGGGCCGTGCGCCTGGCGGCCCGTTCCGCCTGGCGCGCCTCTTCAGCCGCCCGATCTGACAGGCACCTCGGGCACACAAGACCCAGAACACGCCGGCGCAGGGCCCGGCGCAGCCGGGGCCCCGGAGGCAGCGTCCGCCCACGGCAGTGACGGCGCACCGTACGCGCACGACTGTTCAAAAGCGCGGCCACCAACAAAACATTGCCCGTATGGCTGTCCAGGAGGAACCGCATCTGTGCCCGGCAGCCGGCCGGAAACCGTGCAGCCAACTCGGCCCGCTCCTCGAGACGGAGAAGGGCATCGTGGTCCTCACAGCACGGGGGCTTCCTTCTGTTCCGGATGATGCACCACATGTTGATGTTCACAGCTGAAGAACCTGCCCGGAACCGCCTGTGGACAGCGGACAGTCAGCATCACCGGAACCTTCGCAGCCGGGTTACGCGATCTGGTGGGCGTGCCGAGCCGGTGCCAGGGCGACCGGTCCCACGACCCGACCGCCGGTCGGTTTGGGCAACGGCAGGACCCGCCAGTGCACGGCGCAAACCACGGCTATTGAAGACTGCGAACTGTCCCTCCGAAGCTCGCAGTTGAAGATGTCCTCGTTGGGCAGGTTCTCACTGGCAAGACGAGGAACAGTGACGGCGAAATGAGCCTTCAGCATTGCGGCGCGGGGTGGGGTCATGACGAGTGGAGCTACCGAAGCAAAGTCGGCGCTGCGGCGTGCTCGTTTAGCTCGCAATCTGACGTTGGAGGAGGCAGTGGAGCAGCTCAACGCGGTGACGGGTGGTGCAACCGATGCGAGTCTGCTCAGTGCTTGGGAGTCGGGCCGCCAGGCGGACCGGGATCAGGAACCGTGCGGGCTTGTGCACGTTGTACGGCCAGCCGTCGGAGGTCCTGTTCGCTCATCAGGACGGGCTCGACGGCATGAGTGTGCTGGAGGCGTCGGGTACTGATGTCGTCGTGCGGGTGCTGGCCAGGTATACCGATCTCGTCGGGGCGATGGTCGACGTCGTGGCTGGTGCGCGGGAGCAGCTCGTGGTGACGGGCAGTCGCAGCCGGGAGGGGTCCTATCTGGCGGCTATCGAGAAGGTGGTGGCCGAGCAGGCCGACTTGGTGCACTACCGGGTGCTCTACGGTCCGCCGCATCATCGGGCTCTTTCTGAGCACATGGTGCGGCTGTTGGAGCTTCGTGATCCGTTGGAGCGCCGCAACGGGGTCAAGACGTTGCATATTGGGCTGGTGGAGCCGTTGTCGGTGATGGAACGCTTCTTCGTGGCCTCTGAGAACAGTGCTGTCGTGCCGCTGCCGAGCTTTCATGGTGCCGAGGGGTTCGACTGTGGCGTCCTGCTGGGGCGCGAGGCGGCGGTAGGGCTGGTGCAGCCTGGTCGAGAGGCCTGCGCGTCGGCCCGGCCGGTGGAGACGATGGAGGCCGTGCGGGCGCTGCCGCTTCGGCGGGCCGGGCGGTGAGGCGAGGAGAAGCGTGAGGAACAACCTGATGGCCCGAGCTGCTGATCAGGTGGATTCGGTTGTTGGCCTAGCCCGGGAGTTGATCCGGCGGCCGAGCCGCGGCGGGATCGACGACTACGCGCCGGTACTGGCTGTTCTGGAGTCGTGGCTGATGGGACGTTCGCTTCCACACCGGCGCCTGCACGACGAGCAGGGACAGCTCGTCGGTCTGCTCGTGGAGATTTCCGGCGGCCGGCCCGGCCCGTGGTGGGCTCTGGACGCGTGCGTCGACACTGCGCCGTTCGGAGACGAGAGCGCGTGGTCGTTCCCGCCCACGATCGGTGACGTGGCCGACCATTGGTTGAGGGGCCGCGGAGCGGCTGACTCGAAACTGGCCGCCTCCATGTTCTGCTACATCGCCGCCGACCTGCACCGCAATGCCGGCAGGTTGAAGGGTGGCCTGGCGGTGCTGCTCGATGTCGACGAGCACACCGGTGGCTTCGGCGGCGCACGCGCCTACCTAGCCGATCCAGGCGCCGAGCGCCCGGCCGGGGTGATGATCGGCTACCCCGGCCTGGACGAGGTCGTCGTCGGCGGGCGGGGACTGTGGCGGGCCGTGATCAAAGTGCACTCCCTCACCGGTCACTCCGGGTCCAGCCGCACGGTGGTCAGCGCGATCTCCCGCGCCGCCCGCCTGTTTCAGGCGCTGGACGAGGCAGATCTGCCTCCCGCCCCGGGCGAGGGGGCCGGCTTTCCGCTGCCGGCCAAGCTGAGCGTGACCGCTATCCGGGGCGGCGAGGGCTTCTCCGTCACCGCGGACCGGTGCGAGCTGAACGTGGACGTGCGTACGACTCCCGGCTTCGATGCCCGAGGCCGCCGAAACGCTGGTCCGCAAGGCCGCCGCCAGGCTCGACGCAGAGCTTCCCGGGCCCGTGTCCACCGTGGTGACGCCGGTGGCGTGCTGGCCTGCCTTCCAGCGGCGGCCCGACGAGCAGCCCGCTGCCGCGTTGATGGCTGCGGCGAACTCGATGGGGCTGGCGGTGCGGGCGAAGGTTGCCGGTCCTTCGAACATTGGCAACCTGCTGGCCGGGGACGGTGGCGGGATCCCGGCCACTGCCGGTTTTGGGGTGCCCTACGAGGGCCTGCACGGCATTGACGAGCGAGCCAGCCTGGCCGAACTGCCCCAGGTGTACGCGGTCTACTACCAAGCCGTCCTTGATCTCCTGGATGCCCGCTGAGCTGCTTGGCTTCCAGCAAAGTCCTAACTCGATACCAGCTTTGAGTTCCACGAAGTCCCCAACTGCAGATCTGTCGGCCCAGGCAGGCAGGCGGTGTCATGGACGTAGTCCAGTGGCTGCCCAGGGCACCAACCCCCTGGGCAGCCGAGACACCCGCAGAGAGAGGGGAACCTGATGGACGAGCTGTTCAGCACCGACCTGGCCACCGCCGAGGAACCGCTGGTTGTGGAGATCGGCGACGCCGCGACCCTGACCGAGGGGCAGGGCCAGGGCAGCAGCGAGGACAAGCATCGCGCCTACAACTGACCGGCCACACAGGGGTGGTGCGCCCGCGACTGGGCGCACCACCCCTGCGTCCGCCCCCTCCTTGTTCACCCGCTTCGACCGGAGGACGCCTTGATCTTCGGAGGGTTCAGCACACCGCGTGGCACCGGCTCGCTGCCGCCCGGGTCGCAGCCCGTATCCGTCGGCGCGAGGACCTGGAGCACGGAGGATGTCTCCGCACGTGTGGTCAGCTCCACGGCGGGGCGCCGGCGCATCATCGCCCTTGGCACCTGCGGCGCTTCGCGCACAGACTTGGACGACCTTCTCGGCCGCCCTCTTCCCGACGATGTGGCCTGGCGGTGGCCCGGTGCCTACGCGGTTGTCGAGGAGCGCAAGGATGCCGTCCTGATCCATACCGACCCGGCCTCGGCGTATCCCGTCTATGCCGCCCGTCTCCGCGAGGGCTGGGCCTGGTGCACCTCAAGCCGCCTCCTCGCAGCATTGCAAGGATCATGTCGGCGTACGACCTTTGCTCCCCAGCCGTGTACGGATGAACGTCCCCAGCTGCGTCGCGGAAAGCAACACAGCTGAGGAACCTGGTTGAGATC
>NZ_JBIVTU010000035.1:0-25979 GCF_044756845.1 Streptomyces sp. NPDC091416 | reverse complement strand
CAGGGGGGACCCTGTGGGAGAGTAGGACGCCGCCGAACTCCTTTTGATAGTTAAGCCCCGTGCCCTTGTGGCACGGGGCTTTTCTGCGTTCCGACGACGTTTCTGACACCCCTGTGTAGGTGCCGGCCATGGCTGAGGGTAGGGTCAGGGGGCATCATTGGCACGTTCTTCACAGGAGGCCCCCGGGTGGAGGTCCAGGAGACTCGCGTTCAGACGGACCGGGTACTCACCATCCCCAACATCCTCAGCATGGCTCGCCTCGTTGGCGTACCCGTCTTCCTGTGGCTGATTCTCCGCCCCGAGTTCGGCGGCCCCAAGAGTGACGGCTGGGCGCTGCTGGTGCTGATGTTCAGCGGTGTGAGCGACTACCTCGACGGTAAGCTCGCGCGTCGCTGGAACCAGATCAGCAGTCTCGGACGGCTGCTTGACCCGGCTGCCGACCGTCTCTACATTCTTTCCACGCTCGTCGGCCTGACCTGGCGGGAGATCCTTCCGCTGTGGCTCACCGCCGCACTCCTCGCCCGTGAGCTGATGCTTCTCGTGATGGTGGGAATCCTGCGCCGTCACGGCTATCCGCCGCCCCAGGTGAACTTCCTCGGGAAGGCGGCCACGTTCAACCTGATGTACGCATTTCCCTTGTTGCTGCTCAGTGACGGAAGTGGTTGGCTGGCAGGGCTGGCCACTGTTTTCGGATGGGCGTTCGCTGGATGGGGTACAACGCTCTACTGGTGGGCAGGGATCCTCTACGTGGTTCAGGTCCGCCGTTTGGTCAAGGCGGATGCAGTAGCCGATTGAGCTCGTTGATGCGGTGCCGTGCAACGTGGCAGGCCCGCGGCTGATGACACAGATGCTGCCCTGACGGGCGAAGTCGGCTAGACCGTCGTCTCTTCAAGGAGGACGTTTCCGACATGAAGGCCGTCGTGATGGCAGGTGGTGAAGGCACTCGCCTTCGCCCCATGACCTCAAGCATGCCCAAGCCGCTCCTGCCCGTAGCCAATCGGCCGATCATGGAGCATGTCCTTCGCCTGCTCAAACGGCACGGGCTCAATGAGACGGTTGTGACCGTCCAATTTCTTGCCTCGCTCGTGAAGAACTACTTCGGAGACGGCGAAGAGCTCGGGATGGAGCTCAGCTATGCGAACGAGGAGAAGCCGCTCGGTACCGCGGGCAGCGTGAAGAATGCCGAAGAGGCGTTGAAGGATGACACCTTCCTCGTGATTTCCGGCGACGCGCTCACCGACTTCGACCTCACCGACCTCATCGCCTTCCACAAGGAAAAGGGCGGACTGGTCACGGTCTGTCTCACCCGCGTTCCGAACCCCCTCGAGTTCGGTATCACCATCGTGGACGAAGCCGGCCAGGTCGAACGCTTCCTGGAGAAGCCGACCTGGGGCCAGGTCTTCTCGGACACCGTCAACACGGGCATTTACGTCATGGAGCCCGAGGTCTTCAACTACGTCGAGGCCGACGTCTCCGTCGACTGGTCCGGTGATGTCTTCCCGCAGCTCATGAAGGAAGGCAAGCCCATCTACGGCTATGTCGCCGAGGGCTACTGGGAGGACGTCGGTACGCACGAGAGCTATGTGAAGGCTCAGGCGGACGTGCTCGAACGCAAGGTCGACGTCGAGATCGACGGGTTCGAGATCTCCCCCGGCGTATGGGTGGCCGAAGGCGCCGATGTGCACCCCGACGCGGTGCTCCGAGGGCCTCTGTACATCGGGGACTACGCCAAGGTCGAGGCCGGGGTGGAGATCCGCGAGCACACGGTCATCGGATCGAACGTCGTCGTGAAGAGCGGCGCCTTCCTCCACAAGGCCGTGGTGCACGACAACGTGTACGTCGGTGATCACAGCAACCTGCGCGGCTGTGTGATCGGCAAGAACACCGACATCATGCGCGCCGCCCGGATCGAGGACGGCGCCGTCATCGGCGACGAGTGCCTGGTCGGCGAAGAATCGATCATCCAGGGCAACGTCCGCGTCTACCCGTTCAAGACCATCGAGGCCGGCGCGTTCGTCAACACCTCGGTGATCTGGGAGTCGCGTGGACAGGCCCACCTCTTCGGCGCGCGAGGGGTTTCGGGAATCCTTAACGTCGAGATCACGCCGGAGCTGGCGGTGAGGCTCGCCGGAGCGTATGCGACGACGCTCAAGAAGGGCTCCACGGTCACCACCGCACGTGACCACTCCCGTGGCGCCCGGGCGCTGAAACGCGCGGTCATCTCGGCCCTGCAGGCCAGTGCCATCGATGTCCGGGACCTCGAGAACGTACCGCTGCCGGTGGCCCGCCAGCAGACCGCACGAGGCAGCGCCGGCGGCATCATGATCCGAACCTCGCCGGGCGTGCCCGACTCCGTCGACATCATGTTCTTCGACGAGCGGGGAGCGGACCTCTCCCAGGCACGGCAGCGCAAGCTGGACCGGGTCTACGCCCGGCAGGAGTACCGCCGCGCCTTCCCCGGTGAGATCGGAGACCTTCACTTCCCGTCGAGCGTCTTCGACTCGTACACGGGATCCCTGCTGCGGAACGTCGACACCGCGGGGATCTCGGACGCCGGGCTCAAGGTCGTGGTCGACGCGTCCAACGGCAGCGCGGGGCTGGTGCTTCCCAGTCTGCTGGGACGGCTCGGTGTGGATGCGCTGACCATCAACCCCGGGCTCGACGAGGCCAGGCCGACCGAGTCGGCCGAGACCCGGCGGTCCGGGCTGGTACGGCTCGGGGAGATCGTCTCCTCGGCGAGGGCGGCTTTCGGTGTCCGCTTCGACCCGGTCGGCGAACGCCTCTCACTGGTCGACGAGCGAGGCCGGATCGTGGAGGACGACCGGGCCCTGCTGGTCATGCTGGACCTCGTTGCCGCCGAACGCCGCAGCGGCCGGGTCGCGCTCCCCGTGACGACGACCCGCGTCGCCGAGCAGGTGGCCGCCTACCACGGCACCCAGGTGGAGTGGACCATGACGTCGCCGGACGACCTGACCCGGGTGGGGAGGGAGGAAGGGACCATCTTCGGTGGAGACGGACGTGGCGGCTTCATCGTTCCCGAGTTCAGCAGCGTCTTCGACGGATCCGCGGCCTTCGTACGGCTCATCGGCCTGGTGGCCAGGACGCAGCTCACGCTCAGCCAGATCGACGCCCGCATCCCGCGCGCCCATGTGCTGCGGCGCGATCTGGCGACCCCGTGGGCCGTCAAGGGACTGGTGATGCGGCGCGTGGTCGAGGCCGCGGGGGACCGCAGCGTCGACACGACGGACGGTGTACGCGTCGTCGAGGCGGACGGGCGCTGGGTCATGGTGCTGCCCGACCGGGCCGAAGCCGTCACCCATCTGTGGGCAGAAGGGCCGGACGACGCCTCCGCCCAGGCGCTCCTGGACGAATGGTCGGCGATCGTCGACAGCGCAGGTCAGTGAGCTGACCGGAGGCCGGGGCAGGCGGCAGGCGCCGCCCCGGCCTCCGGTGTCTGCCCGGCTCGCACGGTGCGGCTGAGGGATCCGCCCGGCCGCTTCCCGCGCAACGGTGGGGCCATTCGGCGGTAGCCGCCGCGACATGCGACGATGTGCGGCATGTCGCAGCAGCCCCCCGATCGGAGTAGTACCTCCCCGCGCCCGCGTCCCGACGCGTCCATGTCGCTGCTGACCAATGTGATGGACCACAGCCTGGACGACGGATATGCCGAGGCATCGGCGCGTCGCAAGGCGGACGGGCGCACGGGCATGCCCCGGACCCTCAAGGCGAAGCTCGGCTTCGCGGCGTGCCTGGTGCTGGCGGCGCTGGTCGTGACGCTCGGTGCCGCGCAGGCGCGGGTCGCCGCACCCGTCCTGGCCAAGGAGCGCGAGGAGCTCATCGACCGGATCGACGGGGAGACGTCCGCGGCCGACACCCTGGAAGCGCAGGTGGAGGAGATCCGCGACGACGTCGGCAGGCGTCAGCGCAAGGCGCTGGAGGAGCACGGCGGTGACCAGACCGAACTGGTGGCCCTGCTCTCCGGAGCGACACCGGTGGAGGGCCCCGGGGTGAAGCTCGTCGTCGACGACGCGAAGGACACCGACCAGGGCGGTGGCGGACCACGTGAGAGCAGCGGCTTCTCCGACACAGGACGGGTGCGCGACCGGGACATGCAGCGGGTCGTCAACGGTCTGTGGCAGTCCGGCGCCGAAGCGATCGCCATCAACGGACAGCGTCTGACCGCCCTGTCGGCGATCCGCGCCGCGGGCGACGCCATACTGGTCGACAACAAGCCGCTCGTGCCGCCGTACACGGTGCTCGCGGTGGGGGACGGGAAGAAGCTCGGCGCCGCCTTCCGGGACAGTGCCGACGGCCAGTACCTGCAGGCGCTCAAGGACACTTTCGACATCCGGACCAGCATCTCCGTACTGGACAAGGTGAGCCTTCCGGCCGCGCCGAGCCTGATCGTACGGACAGCAGAGCCTTACAAGGCCGCAGACACCGGCAGTGGTGCGGCAGACACAGGGAAGGGCACATCGTGATCGCCGTACTGGGCCTCGTCGTGGGAGTCGTGGTCGGACTGTTGGTCCGGCCCGAAGTGCCGGCGGTGGTCGAGCCCTACCTCCCGATCGCGGTGGTCGCCGCACTCGACGCCGTCTTCGGTGGTCTGCGGGCCATGCTCGACGGAATCTTCGTGGACAAGGTCTTCGTGGTCTCGTTCCTCTCGAACGTGGTCGTGGCCGCGCTCATCGTGTTCCTGGGCGACAAACTGGGCGTCGGTGCGCAGCTCTCCACCGGCGTGGTCGTCGTCCTCGGTATCCGTATCTTCTCCAACGCCGCCGCGATCCGCCGGCACGTCTTCCGGGCGTGACGCCGATGAGCAACGACGCCTTCAACGAGAAGCACGAGGAGCCCGGTGAGCAGGACGAGCCGACTCCCGAGGCGCTGACCGGGCGCCAGCGGCTGATCGCCGGAATCTGGCCGCCGCGAGTCACCCGGGCCCAACTCATCGTCGCGGTACTGCTGTTCGTTCTCGGCCTGGGGCTTGCCATCCAGGTGCGGTCCAACAGCGACAACAGCGCGTTGCGTGGCGCCCGTCAGGAGGACCTGGTCCGGATCCTCGACGAGGTGGACGACCGTACACAGCGGCTGGAGGACGAGAAGCAGCGCCTCGTCGACCAGCGCACGGAGCTGGAGAACAGCTCCGACCAGGCCGAAGAGGCGCGGAAGCAGACGGTGGAGAAAGAGCGCCAACTCGGTATCCTCGCGGGTACGGTGGCGGTGCACGGCCCCGGGATCACCCTCTCGATCAGCGACCCGGCCGACGCGGTACAGGCCGACATGCTGCTCGACGCCCTCCAGGAGCTCCGGGCGGCCGGCGCCGAGGCCATCGAGGTCAACGGCGTGCGCGTGGTGGCCCATACGTACTTCTCCGGGGAGGGGGGTGCCGTGGAGGTCGACGACCGTAAGATCACGGCTCCGTACGTCTTCACGGTCATCGGCAAGCCGCAGGATCTGGAACCTGCGCTGAACATCCCCGGCGGTGTGGTGCAGACGCTGGAGAAGGAGCAGGCCACTGTGCACGTGGCGCGGTCCGACGACATCGTCATCGACGCCTTGCGACCGGCGGAGCGGCCTGACTACTCTCGGTCGTCGACCCAGTGACCCCGGGACGTGTGGGTGCCGGGGGACTCGGGCAGGAGGTTGCGGGGGGTCGCCGCATCGTAATGGTGGTGCGTGGTGGAAACTGTCGAGTGGATACGGACGTTGTGAAGATGTCCGGGTCGGCAGGTGTGTTCATTCAGAGTTCGTCCTGCCCCACGGGCGGGTCTGTTTCGGTCAAGGGGAATCGCCCGTGAAGTTGTTTGGGAAGTTGTTCGGCAAGAGCGCTCGCGATGACGCTGCACGCCATCGCGCACCGCGCCATGGCCAGGCCGAGGAGCAGGGCGGCGAGCGCCCGCTCTTCCGGGATCAGGTGGCAGGTGTGGGGGGTGACAATTCGGGTGGTTCCGGCGCGTCGTCTGTTGACCCTGCCGGTCAAGGCCGCATAGGTTTCGGAGAACCGTCAACCTCAAGTACGGGTGGAGGGTTCGCCCCGAGGCAGGAGGCTTCGTCCATGCCGGTCTGTACGAGGTGCGGGCATCGCAATGCCGAGGCCAGCCGGTTCTGTTCCAACTGCGGTGCGCCGCTGCGGGGCGGGATTCCCGAGCGGGCTTCGGAGACGACGTCGACCATCTCCATCTCGGGCCTCGAGGCCTACGAGGCGGAGGCGACCGGACAGACGGCTGTGCCGTCGCTCTCGCCGGAGGCCCAGGCGGCCGTGGACGCCCTGCCGCTCGGCTCGGCGCTGCTGGTCGTGCGACGGGGTCCCAACTCGGGCAGCCGCTTCCTTCTGGACAGCGAGCTGACCACGGCCGGCCGCCACCCGCAGAGCGACATCTTCCTCGACGACGTGACGGTTTCGCGTCGTCACGTGGAGTTCCGCCGGAGCGCCGACGGCAGCTTCACCGTGGGGGATGTGGGCAGCCTCAACGGCACCTACGTCAATCGTGAGCGCATCGACTCCGTCGCGCTGTCCAACGGCGACGAAGTGCAGATCGGCAAGTACCGGCTGGTCTTCTACGCAAGCCAGCGCGGCATCTGACCCGGCCCCCGGCCCGGTCGGGGGAACCCCCAGGAAGGTCCATGCTGAGAACACCGACGGGCGGTGCCGGACACGGCACCGCCACCGCCGACGACCGCCCGATGAGCATCGGCACGGTGCTCCTGCAGCTGCGGGACGAGTTCCCCGAAGTCACCATCTCCAAGATCCGCTTTCTGGAGGCAGAGGGACTCGTCGAGCCGCAGCGGACCCCCTCCGGCTACCGGAAGTTCCGTCCGGACGACGTCGAGCGCCTGGCTCAGGTCCTCCGGATGCAACGGGACCACTATCTTCCGCTGAAGGTGATCCGGGAGCACCTGGACGCCCTCGCCCGGGGCGAGCAGGTGACCCTGCCGGCTCCGGGTGGTGAGCCGGAGCCGGCCGACTACGGCTGGAGCGGCGGGCCCGGCCGGGCCACCGCTGCCCGCATCGGCCGTGCCGAGCTCCTCGCGGCCGCCGAGGTGTCCGAGAGCGATCTCGATGCCTGGGAGTCGTACGGTCTGGTCGCGCCGTCGCCGGAGGGCGGCTACGACGGCGCGACGGTCACCATCGCCAGGCTTGTGGCGGATCTGGGGCGATTCGGTCTGGAACCGCGTCATCTTCGTGCGATGCGAGGGGCCGCCGACCGGGAGGCCGGGCTGATCGAACAGGTCGTCGCACCCTTGCGCAGGCACCGGAATCCGCAGACCAGAGCGCATGCCGAAGCCACCGCGAGGGAGCTTGCCGAGCTGTCCGTGCGGCTGCACTCGGCCCTTGTCCAGAGCGCCCTGCAGATCCGTCTCCACTGATCGAGGTGGGGGCCCGACTACCCAAACCTGCCGAGCACGTCCTAGGGTTGCTGTGTGAACGAGCTCGACGTTGTGGGTGTCCGGGTGGAAATGCCCTCCAACCAACCGATCGTGCTCCTGCGTGAAGTGGGAGGCGACCGGTACCTCCCCATTTGGATCGGTCCTGGTGAGGCGACCGCGATCGCCTTCGCTCAGCAGGGCATGGCTCCGGCCAGGCCGCTGACCCATGATCTCTTCAAGGATGTGCTCGAGGCCGTGGGCCAGGAGCTCACCGAGGTCCGGATCACGGATCTGCGTGAAGGGGTCTTCTACGCGGAGCTGGTCTTCGCCAGTGGAGTCGAAGTGAGCGCACGGCCTTCCGATGCCATAGCGCTCGCCCTGCGCACCGGCACGCCGATCTACGGCAGTGACGGGGTGCTCGACGACGCGGGAATCGCGATTCCCGACGAGCAGGAGGACGAGGTGGAGAAGTTCCGTGAGTTCCTCGACCAGATCTCGCCGGAGGACTTCGGTACGAACAGCCAGTGACGTCCCAAGGGGTTCCGCCGGCGCATCCGACAAGCCTTTCCCGGTCATGAGTGACGGGAAACCACCCTCAGGGTGATTATCACTCGGCGTGCCGAGTGTGGCGATCGTTGACGCACCCCGGGTGACTGCCTACCTTCGAGTGGGCAGGTCAAGGACGGAGGTCGGCGTGAGAAGCAGCGGCGACGGTACGGCTGTGGGTGGGCCGTATCCGCAGCAGGGGAGTACAGCCGGCCACACCATCAGGCAACCGGCTGCGGCGCCGGATGCGGTGGCGGGGGACGGCGTGAAATCGGCCGGCGAGATCGGTTACCGAGGGCCGACGGCGTGCGCGGCAGCGGGGATCACCTACCGGCAGCTCGACTACTGGGCCCGTACGGGCCTGGTGGAGCCGAGCGTCCGGCCGGCCTACGGGTCGGGCACGCAGCGGCTCTACAGCTTCCGGGACGTCGTCCTGCTGAAGATCGTGAAGCGCTTCCTCGACACCGGGGTCGCCCTTCAGAACATCCGCACCACGGTGCAGCACCTGCGGGCCCGCGGCTTCCAGGACCTCGAGCGCATGACGCTGATGAGTGACGGAGCGACCGTGTACGAGTGCTCCTCGCCCGCGGAGGTCGTCGAACTGCTCCAAGGTGGCCAGGGGGTCTTCGGCATCGCCGTCGGGGTGGTGTGGCGGGACGTCGACGCCGCGCTCTCCCAGCTGCACGGCGAACGTGTGGACACCGGCGAGACGCTGATCGGGAACAACCCCACCGACGAACTGGCCCGCCGCCGCAACCGGGCGGGCTGAACCCGTGGGAGGGCGGCCGTGCCCCGGGAAACCGGGGTGCGCCGGCCGCTGTGACAGGGCGACTGTCAGTGCCGTAGGGCACCATCGATTGATGTGAGAGCCGCGCCCACCATCCTGCATCTGGACATGGATGCCTTCTACGCGTCCGCGGAGCAGGCGGCGAAGCCGAGCCTGCGCGGCAAGCCGGTCGTGGTGGGCGGACTCGGACCCCGGGGAGTCGTCGCCACCGCCTCCTACGAGGCCCGTCGTTTCGGGGTGCACTCGGCGATGCCGATGGCGCAGGCCAGAAGGCTGGCGCCGAACGCGGCCTATCTCGAGCCGCGCTTCGCGCTCTACCGGACCGTGAGCGACCAGGTCATGGAGCTGCTGGGCCGCCTCTCGCCCCTGGTGGAGCCACTCAGCCTCGACGAGGCGTTCGTCGACCTGGAGGCGGGCGGGACGGCGGACGACACGGCCTCGGCCATGGAGATCGGCGAGCAGCTGCGCGGGGCGATCGAGGCGGTCACGGGGCTCAGCGGATCCGTCGGTCTGGCCGGCTCCAAGATGCTGGCGAAGATCGCCTCCGAGGAGGCGAAACCCGACGGGATCCTGTTGATAGAGCCGGGCACGGAGCGGGCGCTGCTCGCACCCATGCCCGTACGCACCCTGCCCGGCGTCGGCCCCGCCACCGCGGACCATCTGCGCCGCGCCGGCATGACCACGGTCAACGACCTCACCGAGGCGGGCGAGGCGGAGCTCATACGGCTGCTGGGCAAGGCGCACGGCAGCTCGCTGCACCGCATGGCGTTCGGATTCGACGACCGGCCCGTGGTCGCCGAGCGCGACGCCAAATCGGTCTCCGTCGAGGACACCTTCGACATGGATCTCCACGACCGGGTCCGGGTGCGCAACGAGGTGGAGCGACTGGCAGACCGCTGCGTCCACCGGCTGAGGGAGGCCGGAAGGTCAGGACGCACGGTGGTGCTGAAAGTGCGGCGCTACGACTTCTCGACCCTCACCCGCTCCGAGACGCTCCGCGGGCCCACGGACGACCCCTCGGTCGTCAGAGAGGCTGCCGCGCGGCTCCTGGAGGCGGTGGACACGACCGGGGGCGTCCGCCTGCTGGGCGTGGGCGTCACCGGCCTCGCCGACTTCACCCAGGAGGATCTGTTCGCCCAGGCGGCCGGTGAGCGGCTGGCCGCCGAGCTCCCGGACGCCGACGTCGCGGAGCCGGGCGCGCGCGCTGCCGGGGACGAGGGAGGGCCGGAGGGCGGGGAACCCGCACAGGAGAGCCCGGAGCAGCTCGCCGCGCGGCGCTGGCCGGCCGGGCACGACGTACGCCATGACATCCACGGGCACGGCTGGGTGCAGGGCAGCGGGGTCGGCCGGGTGACGGTGCGGTTCGAGGAACCGGAATCGGCGCCCGGCCGGGTCCGCACGTTCCGCATCGATGATCCGGAACTGCGGCCGGCCGATCCGCTGCCGCTCGTGCGGAACCCGGTGGACTACTCGTCCTGGCCGGCCAGCTTGCCGAAGTCACGGTCCGGAGCGCTCTCGGCGGGCGCCGCCGAGTCCAGACCGTAGTGCCGGTAGAGCTGGAGCTCCTGTTCCGGCGAGAGATGGCGGCCGACCCCGAAGTCGGGTGCGTCCTTGATCAGGGCGCGGTCGAAGGGGATGCGCAGCGTGTCCTCGACGAATTCGCTGGGCTCCAGCGGGACGAAGGCGTCCCGGCTGAACAGCCCGGTGCGTACGGCCGCCCATTCGGGCACACCCGTCGCGTCGTCGAGATACACCTCGTCCACGGTTCCGATCTTGGTGCCCTTGCGGTCGAACGCCTTGCGGCCGATCAGGCTGCGCGGATCGATGTCGGTCTGCACGGTCCCTCCCATGGGTCACGGCTACTCCACAGGCACTACAGAAGTGCAGATCCGTGGCGTCGGCCACTCGAGATCTCCCTCGCATACCCCGCTGGTAGGCTGGCCATGGCTGCTGACCCCGTGCGGGAGAGTCCTCCGGAGAAGAAGCCGGAGGGCGCCGAAGGAGCAAATCCTCCCCGGAATCTCTCAGGCCCCCGTACCGCACGGACGAGGTCACTCTGGAAAGCAGGGCGGGTTCCGCACGGCCACGGCCGGACCGGAGTCCTCCCTCACCGACGGTGAAAGCCGGTGCGCCCCGTGGGCACCGGTGAAGCTCTCAGGTTGAGATGACAGAGGGGGAGGCCGTTCGGGCACCCCGCGCCGTGGTGCCCCTCGCAGGTCGTGACAGACCAGGAGGCCTCCATCATGACCCCCCGTCGCACTTCGCTCTCCCAGCTGGAACAGGGAATCCCGTTCGAGCAGCGCCACATCGGTCCCGATGCCGAGGCACAGGCGAAGATGCTCGCCCAGGTCGGTTACGGCTCGCTCGACGAGCTCACCGCCGCCGCGGTGCCCGATGTGATCAAGAGCGCCGAGGCCCTGAAGCTCCCGGACGCCCGGACCGAGGCCGAGGTCCTCGCCGAGCTGCGCCTGCTCGCCGACCGCAACCAGGTCCTGGCCCCGATGATCGGGCTCGGTTACTACGGCACGTTCACCCCGCCGGTGATCCTCCGCAACGTGATGGAGAATCCCGCCTGGTACACGGCGTACACGCCGTACCAGCCCGAGATCTCCCAGGGGCGCCTCGAGGCCCTCCTGAACTTCCAGACGATGGTCGCCGAGCTCACCGGACTGCCCACCTCCGGCGCCTCGCTGCTCGACGAGGGCACGGCCGCGGCCGAGGCCATGGCCCTGGCCCGGCGCGTCGGCAAGGTCAGGAACGGCGTCTTCCTGGTCGACGCGGACACCCTCCCGCAGACCGTCGCCGTCATCGAGACCCGTGCCGAACCGACCGGCGTCGAGGTCGTCGTCGCCGACCTCACCGACGGCATCCCCGCCGACCTCGCCGAGCGCGGCGTCTTCGGCCTGCTGCTCCAGTACCCCGGCGCCTCCGGAGCCGTGCGGGACATCAAGCCCGTCATCGAGCAGGCCCACGAGCTCGGCGCGATCGTCACCGTGGCCGCCGATCTGCTCGCCCTCACGCTGCTCACGTCCCCCGGAGACCTGGGCGCGGACATCGCCGTCGGCACCACGCAGCGCTTCGGTGTGCCGATGGGCTTCGGCGGACCGCACGCCGGCTTCATGGCGGTGCGCGAGAAGTTCGCACGCAGCCTCCCGGGCCGTCTCGTCGGCGTCTCCGTGGACGCGGACGGCAACAAGGCGTACCGGCTGGCCCTGCAGACCCGCGAGCAGCACATCCGCCGCGAGAAGGCCACCAGCAACATCTGCACCGCGCAGGTGCTGCTCGCCGTGATGGCCGGCATGTACGCCGTCTACCACGGCCCCGACGGGCTGCGGACGATCGCCCGGCGCACGCACCGCTACGCGGCCATCCTGGCCGAGGGCCTGCGGGCCGCCGGTATCGACGTGGTGACCGGTGCCCACTTCGACACGCTCACCGTCCGGGTCCCGGGCAAGGCCTCCGCGGTCGTCGCCGACGCCCGCGAGCGTGGCGTCAACCTGCGGCTCGTCGACGGTGACCTCGTCTCGCTGGCCTGCGACGAGACCACGACCCGCGCGCAGATCGCGGCCGTCTGGGCTGCCTTCGGCGCCGACGGCGACATCGAGGCGCTGGACGCCACGACCGCCGACGCGCTGCCCGAGGGGCTGCTGCGCACCGACACGTACCTGACCCACCCGGTCTTCCACCAGCACCGCTCCGAGACCGCGATGCTGCGCTACCTGCGCAAGCTCGCCGACCGTGACTACGCGCTGGACCGCGGCATGATCCCGCTCGGCTCCTGCACCATGAAGCTGAACGCCACCGCCGAGATGGAGTCGATCACCTGGCCCGAGTTCGGGGCGCTGCACCCGTTCGCGCCGGCCGAGCAGGCGGAGGGCTTCCTGACGCTCATCCGTGAGCTGGAGGAGCGCCTGGCCGAGGTCACCGGCTACGACGCGGTGTCCATCCAGCCGAACGCCGGCTCGCAGGGCGAGTTCGCGGGGCTGCTGGCCGTGCGCGCGTACCACCGTGCCAACGGTGACGAGGGCCGGACCGTCTGCCTGATTCCGTCCTCCGCGCACGGCACCAACGCCGCGAGCGCCGTGATGGCCGGGATGAAGGTCGTCGTGGTGAAGACCGCCGACGACGGCGAGGTCGACATCGAGGACCTCCGGGCCAAGATCGCGCAGTACCGCGACGAGCTCGCCGTGCTCATGATCACCTATCCCTCCACGCACGGTGTCTTCGAGGAGCACGTCGCCGACATCTGCGCCGAGGTGCACGACGCCGGCGGTCAGGTGTACGTCGACGGGGCCAACCTCAACGCGCTGGTGGGCCTCGCCAAGCCGGGTCACTTCGGCGGCGACGTCTCGCACCTGAACCTGCACAAGACCTTCTGCATCCCGCACGGCGGCGGCGGCCCCGGCGTCGGTCCCGTCGGCGTCCGCGCGCACCTGGCGCCGTACCTCCCGAACCACCCGCTGCAGCCCGCCGCCGGTCCGGAGACCGGTGTCGGACCGATCTCGGCCGCTCCGTGGGGTTCGGCCGGCATCCTGCCGATCTCGTGGGCGTACGTGCGCCTGATGGGTGGCGAGGGACTGAAGCGTGCGACGCAGGTCGCCGTGCTCGCGGCCAACTACATCGCCAAGCGGCTGGAGCCGCACTACCCGATTCTGTACAACGGCCCGGCGGGCCTGGTCGCGCACGAGTGCATCGTGGACCTGCGGCCCATCTCCAAGGCCACCGGCGTCAGCATCGACGATGTCGCCAAGCGCCTCATCGACTACGGCTTCCACTCGCCGACCATGTCGTTCCCCGTCGCGGGCACGCTGATGATCGAGCCGACCGAGAGCGAGGACCTCGCCGAGCTGGACCGGTTCTGCGACACGATGATCGCCATTCGCGGCGAGATCGAGAAGGTCGCCTCGGGCGAGTGGAGCGCGGACGACAACCCGCTGGCCAACGCCCCGCACACCGCGGCCGCGCTGGGCGGTGCGTGGGAGCACGGCTACAGCCGCGAGACGGCCGTCTTCCCGGCCGGGGTCTCGGCCGCCGACAAGTACTGGCCGCCGGTACGCCGGATCGACGGCGCGTTCGGTGACCGCAACCTCGTCTGCTCCTGCCCGCCGCTCGAGGAGTACGACAACTGACGCGGGATCACAGGATGTGACGCGGACACGCGTGGGGGCCGGTTCGGAGACTTCTCCGGGCCGGCCCCTTTTCCGTACGGCCGTTCAGGCCGCCTTCACCACCCGGCCTGTTCCCAGCGGCCGGTGCGGGGCGATGATCTGCCCGTCCGGAAGCAGCTCTCCGGTGTCCTCGAAGAGCAGGACGCCGTTGCACAGCAGGCTCCACCCCTGTTCCGGGTGGTGCGCCACCAGGCGGGCGGCTTCCCGGTCGGCGGAATCGGCTGTCGGGCAGGCTGGCTGGTGCTGACACATGGCTGGGTTCTTTCGCTGCGTTGAGTTGAGTGTCCTGCGGCTTGAAGAGGTGTTCATGGCCGCCCCCCGTATCGATCGGTCCGGTCCCAGTGTTGCCCTACGGACGTCGATCCGCAGGGATTTCGCAGCAGCGCTTCCACTCCTCTCAGGACGCATCACCCGCCCGGACGGTTCAACGCAACTGCACTGTCACTTCGGGTGGTTCGGGGTGGCCGGATGGGGCTAGTCCGGATGGGCAGGAGTAGCCCCCACGTGATGGCTCTGTGCCCCGCCACCGGATCCGGTGGCGGGGCACAGAGCCATCACGTGGGGGGAGCCGGGCTCAGGCGGGAGAGCCGAGCAGGGGGCCGGGGCCGGGTGCGATACGGGTGGTGATCACGGGGAGCAGATCAGCGACCCGGTGCGGACGGTGTGCCGCGATGCCCGGTGGGGCGGGAGCCAGCGGTACGAGCAGATCGGCCGGGGCGGGGGACCCGCCGGACGCGTCGGCCTCGGTGTCCCCGTGCAGCCACAGCGCCAGCATGTAGAGCTCGGGAATGGACAGCAGCCTCGGCTGGTACGGCGTCGCCGCCGCTTCCGCCTGGCGCAGCGCGAGTTCGGTCGAGGCGATGTACGGGCCTTCGAAGAAGTGCGAGAAGGCCCAGCCGTCAGGGGTGAGCATCGTCTCCGCCGCGGCGACGGCCCGCTCGGTACTGCGGATCAGGAAGCGCCATCCGGCGAGCCGGGTCGTGGGCGCGAGCCCGTCCCCGCCGATGCGGTCCAGCACATGGACGGGGAGCGGGTGTTCGGGGCTCAGCGGGCCCTGGACGGACCGCAGAGCGGGGGTGCGGGCCTCGCGGACCGCGGTCGGTGAACCGAGCGCCGCGTGAACGCTGCGCAGAGCGGGCGCGGGAGCCGGGGGTACATGCAGCGGCATAGTGGGTCGCCTCTCACTTCGGAGACACGGTGGAGCGTGGGCGGGTGCAGACGGCGCTGTCGGCGTGCGGGGCCAGAGGAGGCCGGTGACTGGGCCGGTGCGTCAACTCTCTGCCTCGTCCGCGGAGTTTATACGACACGTGTTCACGCGGTGTTTCCACTAGCCGCCACGGCTATTGCCGGCAAGGCGGTATCCGGTCTCAATTATGCGGAGATTATGCGGATTCGGTGTGAGCGGCGCAGCCACCGCCTCGGGTTTTTCCCGCGCCGCGGTAGGCTGAAACGTGTCGGCTCTTTCTCTGCCGCCCGCCGGGGAAACTGCGCGCTGCGTCATGCCGAGTGAATGTGCCCCGGGCCTCAGGCATCAGATTAGCGGGTGCACGGCGTCCGCGGGGCGTTATGGATCTCGTTGCCTGGGCATTATCGATCGTGACGCGAGCGGCCTGGGCCGCGGGCCGCCCACTCGAGGAGGGACACTTCGATGGGGGAGAAGGTCGTTGCGGGCGCCTTTGACCTGTCCGACCGGCAGAAGTACCGGAGGAAGCTTCACCAGTGCCTGGAGGTGCTGGGGAGGCTCCTGGCGGAGCGGAGGTTCGACCGGCCGCGCAACCTCATGGGCATGGAGATCGAACTGAATCTGGCCGGCGCCGACGGTATGCCGAAGATGTTGAATGGACAGGTTCTGGAGCGCATCGCCAGCCGGGATTTCCAGACGGAACTGGGGATGTTCAATCTCGAAGTGAACATAGTTCCACATAATCTTTCAGGACGTGTTCTCGATCAACTTGCCGAAGAGCTGAGAACGGGTCTCGGATATGCCGACCGGAAGGCTGCCGAGGTCGATGCCGGGATCATGATGATCGGAATACTTCCCACCCTCGGCCGCGAGGACATGGTCCGGTCCAACCTCTCCGATGTCGACCGCTACGCGCTGCTGAACGATCAAATGGTGGCCGCGCGCGGCGAGGATTTCTCCCTGGATATCGAGGGGGTGGAGCGACTGCTCTGCACCTCGGCGTCGATCACGCCGGAAGCGGCGTGCACCTCGGTGCAGCTCCATCTTCAGGTGACCCCGGAACGCTTCTCCGACGTGTGGAACGCGGCCCAGGCCGTCGCGGCGGTCCAGGTGGCGCTGGGCGCCAACTCTCCCTTCCTGTTCGGCCGGGAGCTGTGGCGGGAGTCGCGGCCGCCGCTCTTCCAGCAGGCGACGGACACCAGGCCGCCGGAGCTTCAGAACCAGGGAGTGCGGCCGAGGACCTGGTTCGGCGAGCGGTGGGTCGACTCGGCCTACGAGCTCTTCGAGGAGAACCTCCGCTACTTTCCCCCGCTGCTGCCGATCTGCGACGAGGAGGATCCCCAGCGGGTGCTCGACGAGGGAGGGGTGCCCGGGCTCCAGGAGCTCGTCCTGCACAACGGCACGGTCTACCGGTGGAACCGGCCGGTCTACGGGCTGGCGGACGGCGTACCGCACCTGCGGGTGGAGAACCGGGTGCTTCCCGCGGGACCGACCGTCGCCGACGTGATCGCCAACACCGCGCTCTACTACGGACTGGTACGGGCACTCGCGGAGGAGTCCCGGCCGGTGTGGACCAGGATGCCCTTCACCGCCGCCGCCGAGAACTTCGATACCGCCTGCCGGCAGGGCATCGACGCCGAGCTGCTCTGGCCCAGGCCCGGCCGCTCCGGCGGGCTGACCCGGGTGCCGGCCGTCAAGCTCGTGCGGGACGAACTGCTGCCGCTGGCGGCCGCGGGCCTCGACGCCTGGAACATCGAGCCCGCGGACCGGGACCACTACCTCGGGATCATCGAGGAGCGCTGCAGGCGGCGGACGAACGGCGCGTCCTGGCAGGCCGACACCTATCACCGGGCGCGGGAGGCGGGGCTGGGGCGGGCCGAGGCACTCGCCGCCATGACCCGCAGGTACGCCGAACTGATGCAGGCCGGCGAGCCCGTGCACACCTGGCCGGTGGACCTCCCCGCACGGTGAGCGGGGCGGGGCCCCGGCCCGGATGCGGATGCGCTGTGCCGCCGGTCCGCCCCGGGCCGGGCGGGGGCTGCTCCCGCGCCCGGGCCCCGTGGCCGGGCGGGGGCTACTCCCCGGCGCCGCCACCGCTCTGCCCCGCGGTCATGACGGCTTGCAGGATCACCGCCTGGATCTCCGCCGGGTCGCTGACCTGATAGCCGCCGCCACCGGTCACCTTCGCTATCTCGTTCACCTCTTCGCGGTCGGCGTCGGGGCCGACCGCGATGGCGAGCAGCGGTACCGGGCGCTCCGGGTCGGTGATCTTCTTGAGCTCGGCGATCAGGGCGGAGCGCGAGATGGAGCGGTCGTCCTGGTTCGAGCCGTCGGTGAGGATCACCACGGCGTTGAACTTGCCCTTGACGTACGTACGCTGCGCCTCCTTGTAAGCGGCCAGCGCGGTGTCGTAGAGGCCCGTGGCCCCGTCGGGCACGGGCTTCAGCGAGGAGAACGCCGCGGCGAGCCTGTCCCGGTGCGTGCCCCCGCCCTTGGCCGCGTCGCCGAGCCGGCTGGTCTCCACCAGCCTGCGGTAGTCCTTGTCGCCGTCGAGCGTCGTGGCGAACTCCCAGAGGCCGATCTCGTCGTTCGGCGTGAACTGGTTGAGGGCCTGGATCAGGGAGGCCTTGGTGACGTCCATCCGTGACTGGTTGCGGCCCGGCACGATCGTGGCCATCGACCCCGAGGCGTCGACGACCGTGGTGAGCCGTGCGCTCTGGACGGTGATCGTCCACATGCCGAGCGTCTCCTGCAAGGTCTCGTCCGAGGGAGCGGCCCCCGGCGACGTGGCGTACGGCTGGGGGGACTTGGCGCCGGCCGAGGCGACCAGGGTCTCGTCCGCCGTGCCGTCGACGGTCCGGAAGCCGTGCTCCCGCAGCGTGCGCTGGGAGGCGTCCTCGGACAGCAGCGTCATGAAGCGCAGCGCGGCCCGGCTCTCGTCCGTCGTCTGTTCCTCCTCGTTGACCAGGGTGAAGGGGTAGTTGAGGAGCGGAGCGCCGTCCTTCGGGTAGAAGAGGTCGAGCTTGCTGTCACCCGTCGACTCGGCGTTGTGGGCGAACGCGGCCTGTTCGGAGAGAAGCACCGCCTGGTTCCGGGCCGGATTTCCCTGTTCCGCACCGGAACCGTCCTGGGGAAGCGTCTCCACGACCTGAGTGTCGCCGTCCGACATCCGCTGGGCGAGCAGCTTGGCGGTGGCCGCGGCCCTCGTGTCGCTGTCCCCGCCCAGTTTGTCGGACGAGATCCCGATGCTCGTGAGCGCCAGCAGCCCCGTGGCGCTGCGTGCGGGGTCGGCCGATCCGAGCCGTACCTTGTCGGACTCCATGGCCGCGGCCGTCAGTTCGGCCCAGGAGTACTGCTTCTCGGGCCAGCCGAGGCTCTTGGCCGCGGAGGGCACCATGGCGAGTGTGACGGGCGAGGACGCGACGGAGTCGCCCGGCGTGATCGGGATGGCGTCCCCCAGCCCCTTCGCCCGGTTCAGCCAGAGGTCGGAGTCGGGGAGCCACATCTGGTACTCCGGTGCGCGGGTGCCGCGGGCGAGGGCGTCCGCGACCTTGTACGAGTCGCGGGCCACCACGTCCACGTCCACACAGTGGCCATCGGATCTCAGATTGTCCTTGCGCGCCTTGTCGGCGACGGCACGCATGGCGGGGGCGATGTCCGGTGAGGTCATCATGGACAGGTGTACGGCGGTGTCCTCGCAGGACTTCGAGAACGACAGCAGGCCGCCCTGTGCCGCTACCGCCGTTCCCGCTGCCACGGCGAGAACGAGCATGGTGGCGATGGCTACGGTACGACGGCGGCGCGGTGGACGGTCCCCGCTTCCATCCGTGGCGTAGTCGTCCGGCAAGCTGTGACGTCCCATGTCGGTGGTGCCCCTCCTTGAGGATGAACAAGGAAAAGGGGGACCACACCATCGCAATGGTGCTCGTCCCCCGGCCTGTCGCGCATGATCTTCGTACCTGCATTCGAGACCCTAGCGGGGCAGGGGGCGGCATGGGACGTGAATGCACAACTGAGGGCAGGTGTACAGGTGGAGGCGGGGCGTGTGGCTGATTCTTTTCCCCAGGAGGCCGTGTCGCGACGGATCTTGCGGTCCGAAACGGTGTTGGTTCTGGCTCTCTCGCTAGGAGCCAGCGGGGTGTCTGCCCTGATCAGTTTTGTCGGATCCCTGACGAAACCAGGGGGTTTGAAGGATCAGGCGGCCACGCTCAACAGCTCCTACGCGCCGGGACGTCCATGGCTGGATCTCGCCTGGCAGCTGTTCGGGATCACGACGGCGCTCGTGCCGGTCGCCCTGGTGGCGCATCTGTTGATCAGGGAGGGGACGGGGCTGCGCGCCATCGGCTTCGACCGGACCAGGCCGTGGCCGGACATCGGGCGCGGGACGCTGGTGGCGGCGGGGATCGGCAGTGCGGGCCTCGCCTTCTACCTGGTCGCCCGCACCGCCGGATTCAACCTCACCGTCGTCCCCGAGTCGCTGCCCGACGTGTGGTGGAAGTTCCCCGTGCTCATCCTGTCCGCGATCCAGAACTCCGTGGTGGAGGAAGTGATCGTCGTCGGGTATCTGCTGCGCCGGCTGGGTCAGTTGGGGTGGACCCCGATGGCGGCGCTGGTGGCGAGTTCGGTCCTGCGGGGCTCGTACCACCTCTACCAGGGCATCGGCGGCTTCATCGGCAACATGGTGATGGGCGTCGTCTTCGTGCTCCTGTACCGCCGGTGGCAGCGCGTGGGGCCGCTGGTCGCCGCGCACGCCCTGCTCGACATCGGCGCGTTCGTGGGGTACGCGCTGCTCGCCGGGAAGGTGGGCTGGCTGCCGACCCCGTGAGGCCGGGGCAGGCACGGGACGAGGGGGTGTGCGGAACGGCCGGTCCCGCACACCCCCTCATCGAGTCCGCCGCGCCGTCACAGGGCGACGAGCAGCTCGCCGTCCACCACCGTCACGGCGCTGCCCGTCAGCAGGGTGCGGTCGCCCCGCAGAGACGTGCGGACCAGGCCCGAACGGGCGGACGCCTGGAGGCCGGTCAGCTCGTCGCGGCCGAGCCGGGCCGACCAGAACGGCGCGAGGGCGGTGTGGGCGCTGCCCGTCACCGGGTCCTCGTCGATGCCCACGCCGGGGAAGAAGCCGCGGGACACGAAGTCGTAGCCGCAGCCCGGTGAGGCGGCGGCAGCCGTGGCGATGACACCGCGCCGCGAGTGGGCGGCCAGCGCCGCGAAGTCCGGTGAGAGCCCCCGTACGGTCGCCTCGTCGGCCAGTTCCACGAGCAGATCGGCGATGTGCGGGCCCGTGTCGTGCACGGATACGGGCTCCGCGCCGAGGGCGGCGGCCAGCCCGGCGGGCGGGGCTTCGGGGGTCAGGGGGGCGGTCGGGAAGTCGAGTGCGATCGAGCCGTCCGGGCCGGCGGCCGCGGTGAGGATCCCGCACCGGGCCGCGAAGCGCACGGTGCCGGTAGCGGTGGAGGTGGTGTGCAGGACGTGGGCCGTGGCGAGGGTGGCGTGGCCGCACATGTCGACCTCGGTGGACGGGGTGAACCAGCGCAGTGCCCAGTCGGCGGCGCCGCCCGGTGGCAGCGGATGGGCGAACGCGGTCTCGGAGAGGTTCAGCTCTGCGGCGATCTGCTGAAGGCGGCTGTCATCGGGGAAGCCTTCCGGGCCCAGGAGCAGGACGCCTGCGGGGTTGCCGGAGAACGGGCGGTCGGTGAACGCGTCGACGATTCGGATCCTCATGGTCCGACGGTAGGGGCGGGGCGAAGCCGTCGGCCAAGGCCAATTCCGGGTCGGCGGCCCGTAATGGACCGTCCCGGCGGGGAGGCGCTCCGCCCGGCCGGCCCGTGGGGCAGGGCGGGACTCGCGGGACGCGTCCTGCTACCAAGGGCGGGAGTCGGGCGCGGGCAGCGGGCGCAGCGCCGGCCAGCGTTCGAGCAAACGGCCGGCCAGAGCCGAGCTGAGGCGGCCGAGGGCGTGCAGGTGATCGTGGTCGCGGGTCATGTCGGCGACCACGCCGAGGCGGTGGACGAGCCGCTCACGGGCGGAGATGTAGCCCCACTCGAAGTCCTCGGCGGGCACCCGGGCGAACTGGTCGGCCATTCCGCGATGGGCCCGCTCGACGAGCGCGTCGCCCTGGATCAGCCAGCCCGCACACGCGTCGGCGAGGTCACCCGGCACGTCCTTCCCGGTGAGGCCGCGCCAGGTGGTCCGGTAGATGTCCTCGACCTCCGTGAGCGGGGCCGCGGTGACCGACATGGCGCACCAGCAGGTGGGGAAGCCGATGCGGAAGTAGGCGAGTTCGATCAGGCCGTTGCCGAGCGAGGCCCGTTCGAAGTCGACGAAGCGGACGCCCTCGGCTGTGCGCAGATCGTTGCCGGGGCAGGGGTCGCCGTGCAGCAGTGCGTGGTGCGGGGCGGGGTCCAGCCGCTCCAGGAGACCGCCGAGTTCGTCGGGGACCGCGGACGGCACAGGCACGTCGAGCGCCCCGGCCAGAGTGAGGAAGGATTCCGCGTCGGCGGCCGTGGGCCCCGACGAGACCGGTAGCGCGCCCGCGTCGGCCGGCCCGGTCAGGGCGTGCAGCCGGGCGAGCGACTCGGCGTACCCCGGCATCCAGTCGTCCGTCCTGCCGAGGTCGTCCAGGTGCTCGAGGACCAGCACCCGGGAGGACGGGTCGGTGGCGAGTACCGCAGGGGCCACGGCGGGCCCGCCGGAGGTCCGTCCGGCAAGGCGCAGCCCGGCGGCCTCCCGCGCGAAGCGCGTGTCCGCGTCGGCGGTCGCGTCCCCGGTGCCGGTGATCTGCTTGACGATCACCAGCCGCCCGTCGGCCAGCCGCACCCGCCACACGCGCGACCGCGGACTGCTGTCCAGGATCTCGGCCTGCTGGGGGGTGCCCACGGCGGAGAGCAGCGCCTCGTTGAACGGAACACGGTTCGGCATGCCGACGAGGGTAGCCCCAGCCGGGCCGGCGTGGGCATGCCGGCAGTCGGCCACCGCCCGGGACGTTCGGAGGGATCGCGCGCCAGGGGATTGCCGAGCGACCCATTCCGATATATCGTTGACGCATCGCGACAGTACAGCGATAGATTAATGATCAACGAATGAAGGAGTACGGTCATGCGTTCACATGGACATGAGCACGGACACGGTCGTGGGTACGGTCAGGGGCGCGGCCCCTTCGGTCCCGGTCAGTACGAGCGGGGCGACTTCGAGGGGGGACGTGCCGCCTTCGGGCAGTTCGGTCCGCCGTTCGGTGGCGGCCCGTTCGGTGGCGGCCCCTTCGGCGGGGGGCGCGGCCGCGGTGGCGGCCGGGGGAGGGCGCGCCGCGGTGACGTGCGCGCGTCGATCCTCGCGCTGCTGAAGGACCGGCCGATGCACGGCTACGAGATGATCCAGGAGATCGGGGAGCGCAGCGGCGGGGCCTGGCGGCCCAGTCCGGGCTCGGTGTACCCGACCCTGCAGCTGCTGGAGGACGAGGGGCTGATCGTCAGCGCGAGCGAGGGCGGCAAGAAGCTGTTCACCCTCACCGACGCCGGTCGCACCGAGGCTGAGTCGGGAGCCGACGCGCCTTGGGAGGAAGCCGGTCGCGGTGTCGACTGGGACAGCCTCAATGAGGTCCGGCAGGCCGGTTTCGGCATGATGGAGGCGTTCGGCCAGGTCTGGAAGACCGGCTCGGCCGACCAGCGCGAGAAGGCGCTGGCGGTGATCAATGACGCCCGGAAGAAGCTCTACCTCATCCTCGCCGACGAGCACTGAGCCCGACGGTGAGTGAGGGAGAGGCGGGTCGAAGGGCCCCGTGGTGCTGCCACGGGGCCCTTCGGTGTGTACGGGCGGGGCGGTGGCCGGGGCCTTTGGGCGTACGGGGCGCGGTGGTGGCCGTGCCGCGCGGATCAGGCGACGATCAGCCCGTCCAGTTTGCGCAGTGACTCGACGAGGGCCGCGGTGGCCGAGTCCTTCAGCTTGCCGGCCATCAGGGAGACCGCCGCCCCGGTGAACTCGCCGTCGATCCGGATCGTGGTGGCGTCCCCGTCCGGCGTGAGTACGTAGCTCATCCTGAGGTTGACGCCCATCGGCCCCTTCCCCGTGGTGGTCAGCAGGCGGCCGTCCTCCAGCTCCGACACCGTCCAGGTCACCTCGGCGGGGAACCCCATCAGCTTCATGTTCTCCTCGTACGTGCCCGCCAGTTCGAGGTTGGCCGGGCCGCCCTTGGGGAAGCTGGTGTGGGTGGCGTTCCACTCCCCGTACGTGCTGAAGTCGGTCAGCTGGGCCCAGACCTTGCCGGCCGGTGCTGCGATACGCGCTTCTGCACTGACTTCGGCCATGCGACCACCCCTTCTCGACGGGTTACGGTGTCGCGGAACGTAGCCGCAGCGGCGATAACATTCAATACTGATGAAGCGTCAGATCTGCGGGATCGGTTCCGGTCCGCCAGATGAGGGCCGCGTCGAACCGGTCGCAGGCGCGTGGATGCGGTCCGTCGTCGTGGCAGTGGAACGCAGCCCAGAAGAGATCCGCGCGCAGCGCGTCGGACGGCGCGTGCACCCGGTATACGTACTCCCGCCCGTCGAGGGCCGGCAGCGAGACGAGCCAGCTCACCTCCGGCACCCCCTCCCGCGGCCGTCGTGGCGTTCCGGCCTGAGAGACGTGTACGAGGCGGCTTCCGGTTGCTCCGGGAGCGCAAAGCAAGGCGGCGCGCGCCGTTTGCGTGAATCCGGCCCCGGACCGGCGCGATCTCATCCGTAAGGAGGAGGTCTCGCTCCCCTGTGCCCAACTCGGGTGGGATGCGGCAATGGGACTCTCCGGGGACGCAGTGGCCGATACGGGCTGATGGGGTGGAAGTGTGCAGAACCCGACCCCGCGAATCCCTCAGCAGCCCGCACCGAACCACCGTGCTGAGTACGACGCCGGACTCACCGATGAGCTGGCCGCCGTGGTGACGAGCGCGCGCAGGCGCGCCCTGCGTGACGGCGACCGGCAGATCGACACGGCTCATCTGCTGCATTCCCTCATCGAGTCGGACCCCGCCGTCCGTGCGGCCTTCGACGGCGGCCCGCAGCTGGCCAGGGTGCTCGGCTACCTGGTCCAGCGCAGCATCGGATACGGGCTCCGCTGGCAGGGCGCGGTGGAGGACTCGGGCGCGGTCCCGGTGGTGACCGGCACGGGTGCCGAAGGATGGTCGCCCTCCGCGGCGTCCGCCATGGCGGACGCCTCCCGCCGGGCGGCGGCGGACGGGCGCGCGCGGGCCGGCGGGCTCGATCTGCTCGCCGCGCTGGCCGCGGACCGGGAGAACCGGGCCGTCGAGGTGCTGGAGCGGGCGGGCGTCGATCCGGCGCTGCTCGCGGACCGCATCGTGGAGGCGTCCGGGCCGGGCCCCGGCACCGCGGAGGCGTCCGGGCCGGGCCCCGGCACCGCGGAGGCGTTCGGCCCGGCGTGACCGGCCCCGGCATCGTGGAGGTGTCCGGGCCGCGCGTGACGGTCGGAGGCGTCCGGCCCGGCGTGACCGGGCCCGGCATGGGCGGGCATCGGCCCGGGGTGTGACCGGGTCCGTCGTGTCAGGGTCGCCATTGACATCGGAGTGTTACCGAAGTCAGGCGTCACGGGGGTGACGCTCCTGACGTCCGCTGTCATGATGTGCCGATGCACGCGTCTCGGGGAAGAAGCGCCGGCCTGGGACTCGCCCTCGCCTCGGCCTTCGCGTTCGGTGGTTCAGGAGTGGCGGCCAAGCCGCTCATCGAGGCGGGCCTGGACCCGCTCCACGTGGTGTGGCTCAGGGTGGCGGGCGCCGCGCTCGTGATGCTGCCCGTGGCCTGGCGCCACCGGGATCTGGTCCGCAGCCGCCCCGTGCTGCTGCTGGGGTTCGGGCTCCTCGCCGTCGCGGGCGTCCAGGCCTGCTATTTCGCCGCGATCTCCCGCATCCCGGTGGGCGTCGCCCTGCTCGTGGAGTACCTGGCTCCGGCGCTGGTCCTCGGCTGGGTGCGCTTCGTCCAGCGGCGTCCGGTGACCAGGGCGGCCGCCGTCGGTGTCGTCCTTGCGGTCGGCGGTCTGGCCTGTGTGGTCGAGGTGTGGGCCGGGCTGAGCTTCGACGCCTTCGGACTGCTGCTCGCGCTCGGTGCGGCCTGCTGCCAGGTCGGCTACTTCGTCCTCTCCGATCAGGGGAGCGCGGACGCGGCAGACGGCGCCGAGCCGCCGCACCCGGTCGGCGTCATCGCCTATGGACTCCTGATCGGAGCCGCCGTCCTCACCGTCGTGGCGCGTCCGTGGGGCATGGACTGGTCCGTGCTCGGCGGCGACACCGCGATGAACGGCACGGACGTGCCCGCCTGGCTGCTGCTGGCGTGGATCGTGCTGCTCGCCACCGTCATCGCGTACGTGACCGGTGTGGTCTCGGTACGGCTGCTGTCACCGGCGGTCGCGGGCGTCGTCGCCTGCCTGGAAGCCGTCATCGCCACGGTGCTGGCGTGGGTGCTGCTCGGGGAGCACCTGGCCGCCCCGCAACTCATCGGCGGAGCCCTCGTGCTGACGGGCGCCCTCATCGCGCAGTCGTCCACGCCCAAGGCGCCCTCCGGGCCCGTCGCCTCGGGGCCGGGCGGGGAGCGGACGGCGGCCGAGGGGGAGTTGCCCGCCGGCCGTACCGCCTCCTAAGGTGACGAGCATGCGTTTGACCGTACTTCCGCCGCCTGCCGTCCAGGGCCTGTAATCAGCCTGCCGTCTGCCGCACGACGCCATGCACGCACTCCCGCCGCACCGGACCCGGTACGTCCAGTACAGGGGCCTGGAGCCGGCACGCCGAGAGCACGCATCTGACGCCGCGCGGCCGCCCTCCGGGCGACGACGGCAGTTTGACGACACGCCCTAGCTTGATCTTTAACCTCAGGGCCCGAACGAGTCCTCGTACTTGATCACTCGGACTGGTAACTGCGGTACATGCGGGCGGCCTTCGGCTGAG
>NZ_JBIVTU010000034.1:0-29770 GCF_044756845.1 Streptomyces sp. NPDC091416 | reverse complement strand
CCTCATGACCCGCCGCCTCACCCACGAGACCACCCTCAACTGGCGCGACACCTAGACCAAATGAAACAGACATCGGAGAACGAAACGCTCACTAAGTAGCGCACTCCTCTGTCACGCGCGGTCTGTAAGGCACGAGGGCCACCCGGCCCCGAAACGGAGGCATGGACGATGGAAGAGCAGAACATTCGCACGGTAGGCGTCGATAAGATCGCCGTAGGACTGGCCCAGCGGCCCGGGACGGAGCCGCCCTGCGCGGACGGGGCGGACGTGCAGCGCCGCGGAGAGATGGTGTGCGCCGCGGTGGTCGACGGGGCCGGTCATCACCCGGAGGTGGTCCGGTACGCGGCGATCACCCCGGCGGTGATCACCCACATCGGAGCCGCGGTGGGCGGGCTGGCCGGCCTCATGACGGCCGGGCAGATGGCCGCGGCCTACGACCGGCCTCCGCATGCGTCCGCGGTCTTCGCCTGCGTGCAGCCGGGACAGTCGGCCAGCATCCACTGGATCGGTGACTGTAGGGCGTACGGGTGGGACGGGTTCTCACTCACGCAGTGGTCGACCGACCAGACGATGGGGACTTGGCTCCGGTGGAACGGAGGAGCGGCCGTGGAACTCGACGCCGTCAAGCACGACAACTGGTCGAGGCTCGGGCTGGCCCAGGCCGGGGCGGCGACGTGGCGGCAGGTTCAGGTCCCCGCGGAGGTCCCGCTGGTGCTGCTGATGTCCGATGGGATCTCCGACCAGGTGTCCCTGGATGTACTGGCTCAGCTGTACGCACGCGGACGACCCGCAGCTGCTCGTGGACGCCATGGTCACGGCGGCCAAGGAGGATGAGAGCGGTTATCGCGATGATGCCACCGTGGTCGTCCTGAGCCGGACGCAGGGCGTCCGGGGCACGGTGCGGTGAGGCAGGGGCGGGTCACCGCTTCCGGCCGTCGTGTTCGCTGCGGTCCGGCGGTGGGTGAGACGCTCCACCAGGGCGAGCAGCATCAGTAGAACGACAGCTCCGAGGAGCATGGCCGTCCACCCGATGGCCCAGGACGTGCTCCGGGTACGGATCACGGTCGGAGTGAGCACGACCATGACGGCGACCATGCCGCACGGCAGGATCCACCGTGTCACGGCCGGGTGCCCAGCGTGACGTCGCCGAGCTCATGCCGGTCGTCGACGTCGTTGTCCGGGTGATGCGGGTGGTCCTGCCACTGCGCAGCCACATCCATGAGGTGGTGGAGAAGACTCTCGGCCATGACGACGTCGCCGGCGTGTCCGGCCTCGGCCAGGGCCTGCTCCAGTTCATGGGCGGCGAGCCAGTCGGCCTCGTACTCCTCGCGGCCAGCGGGGTGACGCTCGCGGCGCCGCTCGTCGAGACGGTCCACGATGAACTGATAGACACGTACGCCGGACTGCGGGATCTGGGACTGTACGGACATGCGAGGTGGCTTTCCTTCGGAGTCGAGACGGCCGACCTGCTGCCGGATCGGCCCACCGGCGGCTGAGCGTCGGGACATCATGAGCGAATCGTCGCAGGCTCCAGGCGCGGGATGCCACTCGTCCATCCCAGCGGCCACCGAGCTTCTCTAGGGTCCGAACCGAGACGCTCCATAGTATTGCTTAATTAGATTTACTCACGTAGGCTTGAAGCATGCAGAAGTCCAGGCAGACCACCGGGGACCCCTTCGGGGCTCCCGCCCCCGACGACCCGGCTGTCGCTCGGATCCGCGCACTCTCCGAACGCCGCGAGGCGCAGGGCCGCCCGCTGACCTACGAGCACCTTCCCGAGATCCTGAACGGATCCCGCCCACCCTGCTCCACGGATCTGGCATGCATCGCAGACGAAGCGGAGATCTATGTGCACCTCCTGCTGGGCACGCACCCGCGAAGGATCGTACTCACGTACGCAGACCTCTGGATGGCTCGTTGACCACGACGCCCCGGGGGTTCATACGGAACTCACTCCCGAAAGAATCGTGGGGGCGGGACGGTGCATTCACCACCAGAGAGTGAGACTCGCCGAATGGTGCGGGCTCCACATCCGCCGAACGGAACGCACCAGCGGCGCGGCGTATTAACGGCCCATCGCTAGAAAAGCCCGAATCGGGAAGACGATTGCTGACTATGAGGAAGCCGTGAATCTGAGCTGTATTTTGTACACCTTGAAAGGAAACTTCATCGACGCCTCAGTCACAAAAGTGAGCGAAGAGGACGCGTATCGGACCGCCGGCTGGTGGGCCTTTCAGGGTTACGAGCTGGAACGCCTCTGTCTGCGGACCCGTAACGACGACAGCGATCTCCGCCTGATGATTGCACGTGAGCGTGGTCGCGTTGTGGCTGTTCTCAGCGTGGTACGACCGGGGGCGCGAGAGCTGGGTTTCTGCTGACCTTTCCCATGGCGCACCCGGATTGGCGAGTCAGGATCACCTGCACTCGGCCACCCCCCTCAGGAGCAGTCGGGGGCTCGACGCCACTCCGCCGCGACACAACAGCAAACGCACATTGCTTAATTGGATTTATAGCGGTAGTGTGTGGGTAGCACTTCGGAGATACGGGGCCGCCGACAGACCATGCGGTCGCCCCTGCCGAGCTCCGTATCCCCCGCGCCCAACCTGGCCGCCTCGCTGCGCCGAGGGCCGCCCACAGGAGTTGTCGTGACCAAGACGATGCCCGTCGCCCCGCTTCCCGCACCGCCGCCCACCAGCATCGGGCTCGCCCGCCACGCCGAGCGCATGCGTTCGCGACTCGCCGACTTCTGGGGCAAGCCGGTTCGCGGTGTGCCGCACGGAATGGACCTGTTCCAGGCCATGCACGTCACCGGCAGCGGCCACGAGCCGTCCCCCAGCATTCTGGGCTCCTACCGCACTGCTTGCCACACCTTCGCAGCTGCCTACCGGACCAGCGACGTGTGGGTCGCTCCCCACAGCATGGCCGAGCGCATCACCGAGCACCCCTTGGTGATCAACGACAGCGTCGTCGCTGGCAACCTCGAAGACCCCGCTCCGGCGCGCGACGGCCTCATCTACTTCCCCACCCCGCTCCTTCTCGGCGGCCTTCACCCGCTCTACGGCATCGCGTGGCACATGGAAGGCACCGGCGACGAGCTCGCCGTCGACATCGAGACCATCACCGCCACCCGCCTGGCCCCGTCCCGCTTTCCGCCCCTGCTCGCCGCCTCCGTACAACTGCCCCGCGGCCCCTACTGCCCCAACAGCGTGATCACCCTCCGCCAAGGGGCACTCTGCGGCTACAGCGACTACCGGCTCTTCGGCGCGCCCGACCCGGCCAGCGGCCTGGCGCTCCTCCTCGCCTTCTGGGATCTGCGCCGTCCCACCGAAGCACCGGACGCGCACACCTCCCCCGACGAGGATCTTGTGAGCGTCCCCCCGGACGACAGCACCAGCCGCAGCCGAAAGAACGGGCGCGGCCGTCGGGCCGCCCGTAAGCGCCACATCCGAGTCATCCGCGAGCCCGTTCACACTCACGTCGTCGGCGAGCAGGCGGCCCGGACCTCCTCCGACGGCTCCGGGCCGTCCTGGAGGGACGACACGCTCCGCTGGGAGGTCAGCGAAAGGCATCAGAACCGCTGCCCCAATCCCCACCAGCACCGCGCCATCATCGAAGCGGGCGGCGAGTGCAAGCCCATCCGCGTTCCGGTGGCTGCGCACTTCAACGGCCCTCGGGGGCGCGACGTCGATCCCCGCCGAGCGGTGCGGGTCGTTCCCGAGCGTCACAACCCCCGCCCCTGACCGCCGCCCCGCCGTTCCGTTCCCTATGGGGAACGGAACGGCGGCAAACACACCGTAGCAATGTTTCATAATTGGATTTACTTTAGAAGGTTCGGCGGCCGCAGCACGCCGATCCCGGAGGCATGATGCTCGTCCAGCAGTACGTGTTCGTGGACCTCGACGCCGCAGCACTCCTAACGCCCGCTCAAGTGGAGACCTACCTGGTGAACCGGGGCTGGGCGAGAGCGGAGACCGAGCCACCCGGTGGACAGATCTGGATCCGCCCCGATGACGAACCCCTCTCTCCGCACCTCACGGTCCTCCCGGAGTACAAGCCCCACCTCGTCTGGCCGGGGTACGTGAGATCCCTGACCAGCACTCGCTTCCGCGACTACGCCGGCCGCGTCTGCGAACTGCTCCTGACGCTGGCCTTGTTCGAGCACCGGCTCGTCTCGGACGTGCTCGCCGACGTCCGCGCCCTTCCCGATCAAGCCGCAACCCCAGAAGGAACGCCCTCGTGAACCCCGATGCGATGCTCGTGACCAGCGCCTGCTGGTCCTGCGGCGCCCTCACAACCATGTGTGTCCAGTGCGCCACCGTCGTGGAGATCGACTCCGCGACCGGCCAGCCGGTCCCTTCCCGTACGCCTACCTCCCGGCAACGGCTCGTCTGCTCGGACTGCGTGAGCGCCGCCAACGACCGCGCCCGTGAGCATGGTGGCCCGATCATCCTGACCGAGGCCGAGCGGCACGCCGGCCACCAGGACCGCCTCTACATCTGACGAGCCGCGCGCCGCCCCCTGACCGCGTCGAAGAGCGACAGCACCTGCGGCTCGTCGGCGCAGCTCTCCTCGAGCCCGCAGCTCGTCAACCAGGCGATCCACGCACCGTCAGGGGCGCGGCCGAGGTGGGGCCGAGGGAGGTGTCCATCGGTGCGGGCGCAGATGCGGCCGTAGGCGCCGTGCCGGTCAGGGCAGCGCTGCAACAGATCACCCAGAGGCAGCGCCGTCAGATCCGCCGGGACCTCTCGCCCCATCGGGGTCGCACGCTCCTGTGCGCCACGGCGCCTCTCGGCGGCGTCCACGCGCGCGGCGATCAGCCGGGCCCAGCGCAGGTCGTTGTCCTCCTGGTCGCCGGCGGGGGTGTAGAGACACTGAGCTTGGCCGTGCTCCTCGAACTCGTCGACGAGCATCATGCCGATCGACTCCAGCAGGCGGCGCGATCCGGTGTTCGTCGCCTGGGTGACCGCGACCACGGGACCGCCCTCGGGTGAAGCAGCAGTCCACCAGCTGACGGCCGCGGCGACCGCCTCACGCCCCAGCCCTGTCCCCCACGCGGACGGGAGCAATTGGTAGGAGATCTCGGCGGCTCCTTCACACCGGCGGTCGGGGCCGATGGTCACCAGCCCGACGGCATGGTCGTCGGCCATCCGGACGACGGTCCAGGCGCCTGGTGTCGCGGGGTACGCGGCCTGCCGCGCGGCGACGCGCTTATGCGAAACCGAGCCGCCGAGATGGGCGCGGACCGCAGAGTCGGTCAGCAGCTCGAGCACGAGGGACGCGTCATCACCGGTCACCGGCCGCAGGTGAAGGCGCTGGGTACGAAGCTCGGTCGGCCATGCGTGCTCCAGAGCAACGTCGACGGAAATCATGGGATCAGCCTGCCAGGTGGGGGTCTGGCAGCGGGGCGTCTGTCGGGACACCACCCGAGCAGGTGACCTCGGTGGCCACGATGCTTTGGATTTGAGACGACCGACTCGACGCGAGGGGCAATCCCCCGCCCCGGTAGACCGGCACATCGAGCGCCCAGGCGCGACAGGGCATGCGGCACGGCAGTGAGCCCTTCGACCGCGTCACCCACGCCTGAGCGAGAGTCCGGTCGAAGAGAGCACCGTCGGCTTCCACGCCGACGCCGAGCAGTGCCGAAATGGAGATTTCAGTGAAGCGTTCCTGGCGCGACGTGGCCATGCCACCGTCCGTTGCCCAGTTGCCCCGCAACAGCGCCGGGCGGCCAGTACCCGGCAACATCGCCTGGCACGACGAGGACGACGAGGGTTCGATCCTCGTGACCTCCAACGGCGAGCTGGGGGGCCACGTCACCTGTCCGTGCACACCGGGGCGCGGAACCCCGGCGTTCGGCGAGCAATGCCCGGTTCGCCAGCGCGAGTTCATGGTCCGCCGCCTGTGCGGCCTGTGCACGAGGGCCATCGACACCACAGAGCAGCTGGCGTTCGTCGGCGAGACGGCCGCCCGGTACTACCTGGAGCCGCCGCTGCATCAGGACTGCGCGGCGTACGCGCTGCAAGTGTGCCCGCGGCTTGACGCCGCCGACGAGCGGATCGAAGTCGCCCTTGCCCAGACGTACACGCTGACCGAGGACCGGATCACGGGCGTGGGGGGCCAAGTGCATTGCATAATTGGATTTACTTCGATAGTATTGCAGCCTCATGGGGAGCTGGGGCTTCGCCCCTTTCGCGCCAGCCTCTTCCCAGACCGCTATCGGGCCGGCCCCCGCACGGACCCGGCACCCATACACACGGCGGGCCCCCGCCTTCTGAACGGATCTCATGCAGCACGACGTCGCGTCACGCGATTCCACACCTGTACGCATCGGACGCGCCCGATGGCGCGACCTGGACGCGGTCTCCGATCTACTGTCCTTGGTCAACCCGGGTGAGCCAGTCCCGAACACGATCCCACTGGCGCTTTCCTTGCCGCCGGGGCGGCTCACGCACGGGCACTGCCTGTGCCTCACGGCCCGAGTCGGCGGCAGCATCGCCGGAGTGCTGATGGCCAGCCCGCCCAACTGGACCGAGACTCACCGTCTGCGCGGCGCTCTGGTGCGCAGCGTCCTGTACATCGGCGGCGTTGCAGTCGCACCCGACTTCCGAGAGCGGGGCATCGCCAGTGCACTACTGCGTGCGGCCGAGCACCACAGTCGCCTTGCCGGACTTCGGCTGCTGACGCTGGAGCATCCGCCCGGGCTCACCGGGTTCTACGACCGGCGCGGCTACAGAGCGGGGCAGGAGCGGCTGCTCGTCGCGCTGCCTGACGGCTTGCAGGTGCGCAAGATGCCCGGGCATCTGAGCGCCGTGAAATCCCTCGCCCTCGGGGTCGGACTCACCGAAGTGCCAGGCGCTCCCGCTGACATCGTCACCGGTCTGCTTCCGGGATGCGAGGTGCCGCCCTCCGCCCGCTACCGCCACGGCCGCCTCGTCGTCTGATCCACGCGCTGGGCGAGACCGATCGCTCACCGGCTTCACCGCCCGCGACCCGCGACCGGTTCCGCCACCGCCCGGAAGGACACCATCTTGATCGTCACGCCCCATGAGCACGCCCAGCTGATCGCCAATGCGCTCGCCGACGCTCTCCGCAGCGACGCCAAGCACCGCTCCAACCGCAGGGACCTGGAGTCCATCGCGGATCTCCTGGATGTAGCGATCATCGCCTTCGTGGATGCCGAACCCGCCGACGTCACCTCGGCTCCGGCGGACGCAGTCCTCGCGCTTCAGGATGCGGAGGTCTTTGCCGCCCGATCGCCAGGGGCTGGCTTTCCCCAGGGATTCACCGCCGTCGTCCTCGTACCCCTCCGGGGCCGCGCCCCCGAGTTGCCTGCCCCCGTCGGAGCGGGCACCCCTCAGCTTGTTCTCTATCTACCGTCCGCGTCATAGGGCGGGGTTGGACGGTTCCAGACTGCGTCTGACCGGCTGACAACCTTGCGAAGTTCGCGGGCACTTTGGGGTGATATGGCCTGCATGACGGTGTCGAGGAGGGCTCGGGCTTCGAGGGGGTTGCCGCAGCAGTACCAGTGCACGTTGCCCCACTCGTAGTCGTGCCACAGATCCCGCTCGGGCCGGTGGACGTAGTTCTTCCACAGGCCCACAGCCGTGCTGACATCGCCTGGCTGCAGATAGTTGCGGGTGTGCTCGAGACGGCTGATCTCGGACAGTGCGCGCGAAGACAGGCCGTCGATGACTGGCCCTGCACCCGTTGTCAGGTGGCTGCCGGGGGCGCCGGCACGGACCTGTCCTGGCCGTCTACGCGGCATGGACCTTTCGGTTCGTCGTCATGCGGTACATGGTGCCACGGTCTCGAATAGCGTCTCGAACGGATTCGCTCGCATGGGGTTTCGCCGGACGTGGGGGCGGCCTTCGTCTGATCATGTACTCCGGCCAAGGTGCACGTGACCAAGACGAAGGCCGTGGGGGTGAGTCTGCTGCCTGATGCTGTCCGGAGGAAAGCGTTCGCGGAAGCGTCACGCTTCCGGGGCGAGTTCTACGAGTGTCTGACCGCCCGGCGTGACGAGTTGTTCGAACTCACCGACGCGGTGCTGTGTGCGGACGGTACGGTGAAGACCCCTGTGGACCTGACGCTGTTGCCCGAGCATCGTCGGGGGCACGGAGCGATGTACGGCGGCCTGAACCACGGCCGGATCGACTCCGACCGTGCTTCGCTCGGATGCGCCATGCTCGGCGGAGCGGCTCTTCTGCCACGTCTACGGCCGTGCGAAGGCACGCCTCGCAGTTCATTCCGGGCTGGCCCTACTCCTTCGTCGCCGTGCTGGAGCCGGGTGCCACGTCCTGGACCGCGATCCTGGACGCGGTCCGGCTCGGCCCGGCGGACGACGCGACCGCGATCACCGCAGCCCAGCTTCGAGGAGTCGTTGAACGGCTCATCGCCGCTGGCCAGTGGCAGTCCGGGGACCCGCATATCGCGATCGCCACCGACGCCGGCTACGACGTCACTCACCTGGCCTGGGTCCTGCGCGACCTCCCCGTCGAGCTGGTCGGCCGCGTCCGCTCCGACCGCGTCATGCGTCTGCCGAAACCACCGCGGATGCCCGGCGTCAACGGCCGGCCGCCCAAACACGGCCCGGAACTCCGCTTCACCAAACCGGAGACCTGGCCCTCGGCACTCCCCTGGACCCGGCCCTGTCGGCCAGTACGCGGCCGCGTTTCCCGGTCGACGTCGTCCTCGCCCTGGGCAAGGCGCTGGGGTACCTCGACGCCGACGGGCGCATCGTCGAGGCGCTCCGCTCCAAGGGACGCGGGCGCTGGCTCCCCGCCGCCCCCACCATCGACCCCGCCACCAGGAACCGGCGCGTCTACACCAACCACCTCGCCGCCGCCCTCGGCATCACCAACGAGGCCATCGAACGGGGCCTGAACCGGGGCACGCTCACCGCGCCGGACGCGCTGACCGTGTGCCAGTCGCCGCCGTCGTGCCAGCAGCAGGAACGGGCCCCGCGGTCCGGCAGGATCTGACGCGTCCAGCGCCGCCACCACCGCGCTCCGGCCGGCATGCAGCCGGGCTCGCGGAACGGCTCCGGCCGCCCGAGGCGGGCCACCGCGAACTCCTCGAACACCAGCCGGAGCTCGGGCGCGGCAGGGCGCGGCACGTAGCCGGCGCCGCGGTCGGCGGCCACCTCGGTGCCGGCCAGGTCCTCCATCTCCTCGCGGGTGATCGCCCTCCAGCGCGGGCCATACGGGCGGTAGCGGTCGGCGCCGGCGAACACCACCCGCCGGAAACGGACCTCCTGCCGCGATCCTTCCGGCCACAGCTGCCGCTCCACCCACACCGGCGGCACTTCCTGGTCGGGGCAGTGCCGCTCCCACACCGCGCCCGCGTACCGCTCTACCCCATTCATCAGCCCCATCCCCTCCTCGCCGGCGATCTGCGTAGCCACCGCGACTGGACGCGCCCCGGACGCGGTGAACAACTGCAGCCGGAACGTCCCCAGCAGTCCCGGGGCGGTGAGCATGTGCTCGTCCACGGCGAGCCGGCGCGGCGCCGCCAGGGTGCGCAGCTCGTCCCGGCCACCACCGGAACGGACATCGGGGCGCGGCGCCGGGGCGGGGGCCGGCTCGGTGGAGAGGTCGTCATCGCTCATCCGCAGATCATTCCCAACCCGGCCGGTCCGTACGACCTTCGGCAGCCCTCCGCGAGCGCCGGGCCGAAGTCCCCCTGTCGTAGGCCTTCTTCAGCTCGGCCCGGGGCCGGGCCGGTGGCGTGGACGCGGCGCCCCATGCCGTCCCCACCCCCGGCAGCCGGCAGCGCGCCCGGGTGTACGGCTACCGGTGGCGTGCGGCGTCGATGTCGCCGACGTTGACCAGCACCGTCCTCAACTCCCCCCATGCCTTCGGGCGGGGTCCCGGGCAGGGCGGCGGCGTCCAGCAGGGCGCGGGCGTGCCGCCTCACGGCCGCCTCCCGCCATGTACCGGGCGCCTGGGAGACCAGCGCTGCGGCGAGCAGCAGGGCATCGGGCCGGCCGGGGTGGGCGGCGGCGCGCTCCGCGACGAGGCCGGCGTCGGTCAGGGCCGGGGAGTGCTCGGCACTGGAGCGCATCCGCTCCAGCACACCGTCTCGTCGACGGCGGCGTCGGCGAACGCCCCGGCCCCGGCCAGGGCTCCGGCGGGCAGGCCGGCGGCGAGCGCGGCACGCCACAGGGCCACCGCCGCCTGCATCCGGGCCTGCACGGCCGCGGGAGCTGGCCGCCGGCCACGATCAGCGGGCGCAGCCGGGGGACACCGCCCCGGGATCGCCAGCCTGCCCCAACGCCCGTACGGAGGAACCCGCATGTCCGTCGACCCGCCTCTCCCGCTCCCGACCGGCGCAGCAGGTGGTCCTCGGCGCCGGGCGGGCGCGGCCAGGCACACCGCGGGCCGGGCGAGCGGAGGCACGGAGCCAGCCGGCGGGCGGGCCCGGCCGGTCAGTGCGTCGTTGCGGAAGCGTGAGCGAGGTCCACGTCACCGGCTTCGACCAGGGCCCGGCGCAGCTGCGCGGCCTACGCCGGGCGGTCGGGTGCCGGCAGGGCCTCGGCGGCCTGCAGCAGGGCGCGGGCGTGGTGGCGGACGTCGCTGTCGTGCGTGCCTTCCGGGGCGGGGCGGGTGAGCAGGTGGACGGCCAGGAGCAGGGCGTCGGGCTCACGGGGGTGCGCGGCGGCGCGTTCGGCGATCTGGCCGGCGTCCGTCTGGGCCGGGGTGTGGGCGGCGCTGCGCCGGGCCAGGGGCAGCCACACCTCGTTGGGCAAGGACGCGGCGAAGCCGCCGGCGCCCGCGAGCGCGCCGGGCGGCAGCCCGGCCTCCAGAGCGGCGGTCCACCAGATCTGTTCGGTGTCCACCGAGGTCCGGCCGGCCGGGCGCAGGGAGGTGAACAGGGCGAGGTACCCGAGGAAGCCGGAGGCGGCCTCGGCGCCGTCCGGGCCGGTGGCCAACTCCCGCCAGGCGGCCGTGGGGTCGCCGAGCAGGCTGTCATGGCCGGTCAGGAGCGCGTGCACCACGCGGAAGGCGAGGGCCCCGGCGGGTTCTTCGCGCAGGGCGGCCAGGAGCTGGCGGCGGTCCAGGGCGGCGAGCAGCAGCGGATCGAGGCCGGGGCCGCGGCGCTCATGCAGCCATGAGGCGGCCGGGGAGGGCCGGCCGGGGGCCAGCGCGTACAGGTCGGGGTGGGCGGCGGTGAAGGCGGTGGCGCGGCGGTGAAGGAGAGGCAGGTGCGCGCCGAGCACGGCGGCAACCGTCTCGTCGCCGCCACGGGCCTGAAGGACGGCGGCGATCAGGTCAAGGACGTCGCCGGGCATCTGGCCGTCCCGGGGCGCCTGGGCGGCGGCGTAGTCCAGGAGGCAGTCCAGCGCGCGCACCGCCGGGTGGGACTCCGGCAGGCCTGCGGGCAGTTGCTGTTCCTCTCCGGCCGTACGGTCTGCAGGTGGGCCGGCGGTGGGCGTTGCCGGGCCGCCGGCCGTCACCGTCGGGGCCGGGGGCGGGGCGGCGGGCCGGGTGAGCGGCTCGGCGAGGGTGTGCAGCCGGTCCAGGGCGGCCGGGAGGTGACCGCCGAGGCCGTCGTCCCCGGTGCGCCACACGAAGGCCAGCAGGCCGGACCACGCCTGGCCGGCGTACTCGCCCGCGTCGGGGATGTGCGGGTCGGCGGGGGCGGGCAGGGTGCGGCTGAGGGTGAGAGCGGCGAGCACGGCTTCGGCCGGGCCGGCGGAGAAGGCCCCGGGACGGCGCGCGGCGGCCGCGGCGGCGGCGAGGTAGAACGCGCCGAGCTCCGGCAGGACGAGGGCGGTAAGCAGGGCGGGGACGTCGGCGGTCCAGGCGTCCGGGTCGGCGGCCACCAGGCGCTGCAGCACGATCGCGTAGCCGGCGGCGCCCGCGTCCGGGGCGCCGGCCAGGGCGGCCGCGGTCGCGAGCGGGCCGCCCGCGGCGGCCAGGTCCCGCAGGTCCTCCAGTTCGAGGGCGGTGTGAAGACGCGTCCGGGGGCGGGCGGCGGCCCGGGGGTCGGGCGGCCCGTCCGGCCGGGCCCGGTGCGACGGGCCGAGGCCGGCCAGCAGGGGCGCGGGCAGGATCGGTGACCAGGCCCCGGACCGCTCGGCTCCGGCGGGCCGTCCGTGCTCCACGTCGGCGGCCGCGGGCGCGCAGAGCGCCTGACGGGCCCGCCGGTGAAGGTCGGCGGTGCGCTCGGGCGGGCAGGTGGTGAGCACGAGGTCGACCAGGCGGGCGCCTTCCGGCGTCGGGTGGCCGGCCAGCAGCCGCAACGCGGCCTCGACCGCCAGGTCCCACCACTGCCCCGCCCCTTCGTCCCCGGCGCCGGGGGGCGGCGGGTGGGCGGCCAGGTGGGCGGCGAGCACCCGGTCGTGCACTGCTGTGCCCGCGGCCGCGATCCGCGGCCACGCCCGCAGCCGGTCGGCCAGCGGCAGGCCGACCGCGGCGTCCGCCGCGGCGAGGTCGAGGACCGCGCGGGCCAGCAGCGGGCCCATGTCCAGGACCGGGCCCAGGAAGAGCGTGGCGTCCAGGACACGGACCTCGTCCAGGTCGACCACCTCCGACCAGGGCCGCCGGCCGGACGCTTCGAGGTCGCGGCGCAGCAGGCCCGCCAGCGCGCCGCGGACCGCCCGGGCCCAGCGGAACGAGCCGCCACCCTCGCCGGCGGGGGCGTGGACGCTCACCACCAGTTCCCGCAGCAGGCCCGTGATGTCGTGCTCGGGCAGGCGGGCCGCCCACTGGCGCTTCAGGACTCCGGTCAGCTCGGGCAGCGGACGGCGCTCGGCGTGCGCGCGCAGGCGCTCGTCCCGCCAGGCCCGCCAGCCGGCGTGCCCGAGGTCGACGGCATCCTTCAGCAGCTCCTCGGCGGCCAGCACCCAGTCCCCGTCCCGTGCGGGCAGCGGGAGAGTGCCCGCCCAGGCGGCCACGAGCCGGCGCGGCACGTCCGCGTGCTCGGCCGGCGCCCCAACCCGGGCCGGAGACAGCACGTACGGGAGCAGCCGGCGCACCCCGGCCGGGGGAAGGACACCGGCGTCGGCCAGGCGCAGCAGCGCGCCGAGAACGCGGGGGCCGGCGGGGGCGAGCTCGGCGGCGTGCCCGGCCAGCCACGGCCCGGCCATCCCGGGGGCGGCGGCCAGGTGCTCAAGGAACGGGGCCGCCGGCCAGGTACCGGCACTCTCGTCGGTGAGCAGCAGGTGCGGCGCGTGCTCCTCAAGGGCCCCCAGCCAGGCCGCGGCCGGGGCGGAGCCGAAGAAGAACGCGGTGGCGCGCGGGTCCGCCCAGCCGGCCAGCTCCCGCGCCTGCGCCCGACCCGGCTCCTTCAGGGCGGCCAGCTCCCGGACGCGGGCGGCGCGGCCATGCAGCGGCACCAGCAACTCCCGCGCCAGCAGCAGCACCTCCCGGTAGACACCGGCCGCGCCGGCCGGATCGGCCTCGCCGCCGTGCAGCGTGCCCGACGTCCTGGCGTACACCTCGCCCCACCCGTCAAGGGCCTGCTCGTGGTAGGCGCCCAGCGCCACGCCCATCAGCCGCTCGGCGATCCCCGCCGCCCTCGCCCGGTGGAAGCCCCCCGGGCGCGTCAGTTGCCCGCGCAGCACCTCGGCCGCCCGGCGTACCCGGCCGAGCGCGGCCTGCGGCGGCGCGGCCGCGGACGGGCCGGGAAGGGTGTCCACCGCGGCGAGCAGGTCCATGGCCGCGGACTTCAGGCCCACCGCGTCCGGGGCGCCCGGCAGGCTCAGCAGGGCGTCCGCCGCACCGCGCAGGCACGACTCCGCGACCTCCGCCGGCCGCTCCAGCCCGGCACCGGCCAGGACCCGGTGCGCGTCCCGCAGCAAGCCCAGCGCCCGCGCGCCGGCGGCGCCCTGCGCGATCAGGGCCGCGGCCAGGACCTCGTCGACCACCGGCAGCTGTACGTCGGGCCGTTCGCCGCCGGCCGACGGCATCATGGTGCTCATCGGTGCACCGTAGAGGCCACCGGGCGCAGCGTGGGCAAGAACCGGCCGGTCCGCGACCGTCCCCTGCCGTCCTGCCGTCAGCGTGCGGCGTGGCGGCGGGTGTCCCCGCCACGGGTACGCAGGGTGGTGCCGGCCTCGGTGAGCAGGCGGTGGACGAATCCGTAACTGCGCCCGCAGCCGCGGGCGAGGGTACGGACCTAGGCCCCCGCGGTGTACGCCTTCTTCAGCTCGGCCCCGAGCTTGAGCCGGGCCGGCCCGGTGACGTGGACACGGCGTGCCCCAGCATGGCGACTCCCTTCTTTCCCGCTCCGCGGTGTCCGGGCGGGAGCTACTGATGGCGGGCGGCGGCGACGTCGCCGGCGTTGACCAGCGCCCTCCTCAACCCCTCCCACGCCGGGGGGCGTTCGGGAGCGGGCAGAGCGGCCGTCGCGTCCAGCAGAGTACGGGCGTGCCCGCGTACGACGGGGTCCGTCCACGTCCCGGGCGCGTGAGTGACCAGCAACTCGGCGATCAGCAGGGCGTCCTGGCTGCCGGGGTGGGCGGCGGCGCGTTCGGCGACGAGGTCGGCGTGGCTCAGGGCCGGGGAGTGCTCGGCGCTGGAACGCGTCAGCTCCAGCCACTCCGGCTCGTCGACGGCCGCCTCGGCGAACGCGCCCGCCCCGGCCAGCGCGCCGGAGGGCAGGCCCGCGGCCAGAGCGGCACGCCACAGGTCCACAGCAGCCCGCAACCGCGCCGCGGGCGGGAGCGGGCGCGCGGCGCCGGTCCGCGGCACACGGAGGGCGATCGCCTCCAGCAAGCCTGAGACCGCGGCCACCGCGTCGGCGTCGGCGTCGGCGTCGGCCAACTGCGACCACCAGGCGGCGGGTTCGCCCAGGAGGGCCGGATCGGCCAGCAGCGCGGCCGCGGTATGGCCGGCGGCGTCGCACGCCAGTCCGGCATCGCCGCGCAGCGCGCCGATCAGGTCGGCGCGGTCCAGGGCCGCCAGCAGCGGCGGGCTGAGCCGTCCCCAGCGCAGCCACGACCCGGCCGGCGAGGGCCCGGGCGAGGGGATCCGGTACAGAGCGGTGCGGTGGACGGCGGTGAAGTCCGGGGCATAGCGGTGCAGGGCGGGCAGCCGTACGCCGATCGCGTCAGCCACCGCGTCCTGGGCGGCGGCCGCGGGCAGGGCGCCAGCCACCGCCTGGAGCACTTCGTCCGGCATCTGTCCGCGAGCGCGCGCCTGGTGAACGGCGTACTCGAGCAGGCACCCCAGCGCCCGGACCCGCGGGTCCGACCCCAGCAGCACCGGCTCGCCGGGACTCCCGGCCGCGGGGGCCGGGGCCGGGCCGGCGGTGTCGCCGGCGGGAGCCACGTCGCCCCCGTCCCGTCCGGTGCCGCCGGGGGCGGGCCGGGCCAGGGCGGCGGTCAGGGCGTGCAGGTGGGCCAGGACCTCCTGTTCCAGGCCTGCGTCCAGGGCGATGTCCGTGCGCCACACGGTGGTGAGCAGGTCGAACAGGGCCTGGCCGGCGAACAGCCTCACATCGGCGCGGTCCGCGGCGGCCGGGCCGACAGCGGCGGCCAGGCGGTCGCGGACGAGGCCGAGAGCCGCGGTGACGGCGCCGACGAGCGCTTTGCCGGGGAAGACGCCGGGGCGGTCGGCGTGGCCGGCGGCCGCGGCAAGGAAGAACGCACCGAGCTCCGGCGTCCTGAGGGCACCCAGGATCGCGGGCACGTCGGCAGTCCAGGCGGCCGGGTCGTCGGCGACGAGGTGGTGCAGGACCATCGCGTAGCCGCCGTCACCGGCGTCCGGCGCGGCGGCCAGCGCGGCGGCGGCCGCCGCCGGCCCGCAGGCTTCGGCCGCCTCGGCCAGATCTCCGGCGCTCAGGGCGGTGGTCGCCGTGACCGGCACCGGCGCGGGAACGGTGCGCGGGTCCGCAGGGCCGGCGGGATTCAACGGGCGCACCCGCTCCAGCACCGGCTCCCAGCCGGCCAGCACCCGCGCGGGCAGCAGCGGCGACCAGTCCCACACCCGCAGCCACGAGGCGAGCGGCTCCCTGGTGCCGTCCACCTGGCCGGCGCCGGCGGGAAGGACCTGCTCCAGCTCGGCGGGCGCAGGAGGCGCGCCGAGCGCGGTGCGCACCCGCGTCTCCCACTCCCCGGCACGCTTCGGCGGGCAGGTGCTGAACACGAGGTCGACGAGGCGGGCCGGCTCCGGGGCGGGCCGTACGGCCACCAGGCGCTCCGTGAGCTCGATGGCCCGCTCCCACCACTCGTTCACCACCTCGGCGGGCGCCGGTGTCTGCCCATCGGGCGCAGGCGGCCGGGCGGCGAGGTGAGCGGCGATCAGGCGGTCGTGCAGCAGGGCGTCGACGGCGGCCACCCGGCGCAACGCGCGCGTGCGCACCCCCAGAGCGATGCCGGCGTCCGCGTCGGCCGCGGCCAGGTCCAGGACGGTGCGCGCGAGCCGGGGACCGCCGTACGCGGCCGTGTCGCCCGCGTGCACCCGGTCGAGGTCGCCACGAAACACCAGCGGCCGGGCGGCGGCGGGCAACAGCGCGACGTCGCGGGCGAGCAGGCCGGCCAGCACCGCCCGGATCATCGCGGCGTTGGGGTGAGCGGGTCCGCCGCCGCCCGGGTAGGCCGTCAGCGCGAGCTCGCGCAACAGTTCCGCGGCGTCGTGCCCGGGCAGCCGTGCAGCCGTCTGCTCTGCGATCCGCTCCCGGATCTCCTCCTCGGCCGCCAGCGCGGCCGCCATCGCCGCCCGGGCTGGGGCCGGATCCCCGGCCACCGCCAGATCCTCGGCCGCCTCCTCCGCGGCGGCCACACGCTCGGCGACGGCGTGCAGGCTCAGGTGGCCGGCGTGCTCGTCCTCGACCGCACCGACCAGCAGCCCCTCCACCACCAAGACCCACTCCCGCCCCCGGCCCGTACGGGGAACGGCCCGTGCCCACCGCCCGGCCAGGCGCAGCGTCGCGCCCACCGCGGGGCCCCCGCCCGCGCGCACCACCGCCGTATCGGCCAGGACGGCGCGCACCTGGTCGGCGGCGACGACGTCGGGGTGGGCCAGCGCGAGGCCCAGCAGGGCGTCAAGGGCCGGCCGGCCGGCCGCCGAGGCCTTCTGCGCCCGGCTGACGGCGGGGTCCTCGTCGTCCGGCGCCGTCAGCCACGCCCGGGCGGCGTCCGGGTCGGCGGCGGCGACGTGATCGAGGAACGGGGCGGCCGGCCACCGCCCGCCGGTATCCCGGTCCGGCAGCAGCAGGTGCGGCGCGTACTCCTGCAGCACCCCCAGCCACACCGGCGCCGGGCCGGAGCGGAAGAAGTAGTCGACGGCGCGCCGGTCCCACCAGCGGACAAGTTCGGCGGCCTCGGCCTCCCCCGGGCCCTGAAGTGCGGCGAGCTGAAGGACCCGGGCCGCGCGCTCCGGCAGCGGCACCAGCAACTCCCTCGCCGCACCCAGGAGTTCGGTGTAGAGGAGGCGGGCGTCGCCGGGCCCGGCGCTACGGCCGTGCAGGATCCCGGAGGCCAGCCCGTAGACCTCCCCCCACACATCCAGCGCCCGCTCCCGCACCCCGCCCGGCCCGGCGCCCGTCAGCCGCTCGACGATCCCGCGGGCCCGCCCCCGGTGATACCCGCCCGGGCGCTCCAGCTCACCGCGCACCACCTCCGCCGCCAACGTCACCCGCTCCCACCGCGCACCCGCCCCGCCCGGCACGCCCAGGGGGTCACCGGAGCCGTCACCGGGGCCGTCACCGGCGGCAACGGCCCCGCCGGACAGCGCCTGTTGGACGGCGGCCCCCTCGACCATCTCCCCGATCAAGCCGGAACCCGCGGCAGGCGGCGTCCCGACGGCGTCCAGCGCCGCCACCAGGTCCTGCGCCGCCGCCTGCAGGCCCACCGACCGCGGGGCCCCCGGCAGACCGAGCAGCGCGTCCGCCGCGGACCGCACACACGCCGCGGCCACCTCCGCCGGCCGCACGAACCCCACCCCCGTCAACGCGCGCCGCGCATCGAGCAGCAGCCCCAACGCCCGCACGCCCGCATCACCCTGCGCCGCCAGCGCACCGGCCAGGACCTCGTCCACCTCCGTCGGCAGTTCCAGCAAGGGCAGTTCGCCGCCGTCCGGCGGCATCTCGGTGTTCACCGGTGCACCGTAGAACGTGCCGGCCCCCGCCTGCGGGCGAACCGGCCACCCGGCCCCGGCCATCGGCCCGCTGCCGTGACAGGCGGTCCAGGGCGTAGCGGCGGAGCCCGGAGGCGGCACGAGGGTGCACAACCACGTCCGCCGGAGGACATCCCGGACCGCCGGGCGGGACGCAACAGCATCCTCTCGTTTCTCCCCTCTGACCTGGGGTGACGCGGACGGCCGGGAAGGTACGCCCGTCCCGGTCGGCGTGGTCGGCGGCTCGCGCCGAGAGGCCGTGCGCTGCCACGATCAACGGGCGCAGCCGGGGAACACCGCCCCGGGAGCCCCAGCACGTCCCAACGCCCGTACGGAGGAACCCCCATGCCCGCCGACCCGCTCCTCCCGCTCCCGCCCGCCACCGGACCGGCCGCTCCGACCGCTGTGTCCGTGGGCGCCTCGACCGGCCGCCTGGGCGCGGCCGAGGCCGCCACGGTCATCTCCGCCATCGCCTCGGTGACCGTCCTCGCCATCCTGGAGCGGCCGGTCCCCACCGTGCTGGCCGCCCTCGTCGTGGCCGCGGGACTCCTGCTCCTGCCCGGCTACGCCCAGCGCCTGCTCACCTCGCTCACCGGCTCCCGCCCGTAACCCCGCCCGCCGAGTAGCCCGCCCGGCCGGAGCCGGGGCAGGAGTCGGCCGAACTCGCCGTCCTGCGCGGCTGGCTGCGCGGACGCAAGAGCGGCGCCTCCCTGACGGCGGCCGCCGAGGGCCGGCGGGCGACGTATCCGTACCTCACCGAGCGAGCGAGCGCCGCGGGGCGGCGCGGCGCCGGGGAAGTCGTATGGGCTCCAGCGTCAGGCGGCCTCCGGCCGGGGGGGTCGCGTCAGATCTACGCAGGTCGGATGGGGGAAACCACGGTGCGTGCCGCGGAGTCGCTCAGATCCGGCAGATCGGGGCCGCAGCTCGGTGACCCGTGCGGTCAGCGCGCGCCGAAGGCCGGAGGGCTTCCGGTGGGGTGGTCAGCTCGACGAAGCACAACTGGGCGGCGGTGCCGACCGCGTCGCGGGCCGTCGATCAGGGCGCGGGCGGGGTGCCCACCGATCGCTGCACGGCGCCGATGCGCTCCTCCTACGCCGGACAGCGGCACAGCGCCTGGGGCGCGAGCGGTGGCCTCGGAACCGGAATGTCGCCAGACGGCGGGGCAGAGCCGCGCGCTGCTGCTACCTTCGATGTGACGCCGCAGATTCGGGCACGCGGCGCCGGACCTGCTGCCTCGGCAGCAGAGTCGAAACAACACCTCCGGCCACCGGGCAACGCGATCCCAGGCCAGCGGGGCAAAGCGCCGTCGGGCGCCCCGAGACAACGGCGGTGCCGCTTCGGCGGTACCGCCGTTGGCATACCCCGCCAGGGCGCCCTCAACGGCGGGGCGCGGAAGCCGGTTCCGTCCGGTGCTGACCACAGCCCGGCGGGACGAGCCGAGCGGCCCCGGGCCGCAGCGGCGGAGCGGGGAGCAACTGGGCGAACACGCCGGACGCGGGTCGGCCGCGAGGAGTGCGCGGGCGGTGTCGGCGGCCGCGCGGGCCCGGCGCTCCCGCGTCGGCAGCGCGGCCGGTGGCAGGGTGTTCAGCCGGCCATGTCCACCTCGCCGGCTTCCACCAGTGCTTGGCGCAACTGCTCCGGGGAAACCGGCCGCGCCAGGTCAGGAATTTGAGCTGAACGGCGAAGCCCAGCCTTGTCGCCCCGGTCTTGTTCCGTAACCAGCCCGCCTCGTCGCTGTTCATGGTGAAGTGGTCCACCACCCCGTCCAGGCCCACTGTTCGGCCCCTTCCGCACACCCCCGTGATCACATGTCGGGCTGGATGGTAGAGGCGCCGCTGTACATCGGGCGCGGAAATCCGGGAACCGCCACGGCACGGTGACCCGAGCTGGTAAAGGGCGCCCGGACGGGACGCCGGCGCCCTCGGCGTCCGTGAAACCGGGCCCGGCCGGGCAGCCGAGAGGCCGCCCTTGGCCGCCTGTTTGTCCGATAGCCTGGCTCGGTCGCCTACTGGGGCTGGAACGAGCCGGGAGAGAAACATCGTGGTGAAGGTCCTTATCGCCGGGGGAGCCGGTTACATCGGCAGCACGGTCGCCTCGGCCTGCCTGGACGCGGGCATCACCCCCGTGATCGTGGACAACCTCGTTCGGGGCCGCCGCGAGTTCACCGAGGGCCGCACCTTCTACGAGGGCGACATCGCCGACGGCGCGCTGGTCGACCGGATCTTCTCGGAGCACCCGGGCATCTCCGCTGTGGTGCACTGCGCGGCGCTGATCGTGGTGCCGGAGTCCGTCGCGGACCCGATCGGCTACTACGAGGCGAACGTGGCCAAGAGCCTGTCCTTCGTCAGCCACTTGCACCGCAACGGCTGCGACCGCATCATCTTCAGCAGCTCGGCCTCCATCTACCAGGCCGGGGACGGCTCGCCCGTCAACGAGGACTCGCCGCTGGCGCCGCAGAGCCCGTACGCGCGGACCAAGGCCGTGTGTGAGGAGATGTTCGCCGACATCGCCGTGGCCGGGCCGCGCGTGCTGTCGCTGCGGTACTTCAACCCGGTCGGGGCCGACCCCAAGCTGCGTACCGGGCTCCAGCTCAGGCGGCCCAGCCACGCCCTGGGCGTGCTGATCCAGGCGCACCAGGAAGGCCGTCCGTTCCCGATCACGGGGACGAACTACCCGACGCGCGACGGCTCGGGTATCCGGGACTACGTGCACGTCTGGGACCTCGCCGCGGCCCACATCGCGGCGATCGAGCGCTTCGACTCCGTCCTCACGGGATCGAAGCGCTCGATCGCGATCAACCTGGGCACCGGCTCCGGCACCACGGTCCGGGAGCTGTGCGAGGCGTTCAACAACGTCGTCAGCACCCCACTGGCAACCGTCGACGCCGACCCGCGGCCCGGTGACGTGGCCGGCGGCTACACCAAGAGCGACCGGGCGGCTGAGCTGCTGGGGTGGACACCGCAGCTGTCCCTGGAGGACGGCATCCGCTCCGCCCTGGACTGGATTCCGGTGCGCGACGGGCTGTTGAAGGACTGAGCCCTTCCCGCCTTCACTCCTCCCGGGCGCTCGGGCCCGGGAGGAAGCCGGCTTCGAGGGCGAGCAGGTGCTGGATGGCGGGAGCGAGCCACGCGGTGTCCCACCGGTGGTCCGCCGAGGCATCCCGGTAGGCGTCGTGGGGGATGCCGAGCGCTTCAAGGAGCCGGCGGCCGGCGGTCCAGTCGGCTTCCAGGGTGCCGATGCCGCCGAGCGCGATGCGGCGGGCCCCTTGGAGGGCTCGGGCGTGGCGGCGCAGGTTCTGTCGGACGTCGTACTCGTCGAGCCGTGCGGTGCAGCCGACGACCTCCGCGAGTTGCGGGTGGGGCGGCCGGTCGCTGAGCAGTGAGGCATCCCAGACGCTGGCGACGGCGAAGAGGTCGGGATGCCGGGTCAGCAGGTTGAGAGCGGCGAAGCCGCCCTTGCTGAAGCCCAGCAGATGCACCGGCGGCCGGTCCTGGCCGCCGAGCAGGGCCAAGACCGTCGGTACGACCACGCGGACGAGGTGGTCCTCCTGCTGGCAGTCGGCCCGGGTGGCGTGGTTGACCAGCCAGGGCGACTGGCTGAACGTCGGTGCAGCGAAGACGGTCCCCTCGCGCAGGTGAGCCGGGAGCCGTCCGATCTCGGCGAGGCTGTGGCCGTACTTGCGCCCGTCGCCCTTCTCGACGGGCAGGGCCAGCACAACCCTGCGCACCCGCTGCTCGGGCCAGATCACGGTGACCTCCGTCCCGGAGCTTTGGAACGGGCTCTCCAGAAGGACCTGGGTGCCGGCGGGCAGGGCGGGGCGTTCATGAGCGGAGGGCGGCGACGGCATCGTGGTAGGTCTCCCAGTTGTCGCAGTTGAACCGGAGGTCGTCCGGCCGGAGCGGCAACGCCATGAGGTGGTTGCCAGCGGCGATCCAGCGCCGGATGGCGTCGATGAGGTAGAGCTCGCCGGTAGGGCGGGGCCGGCACGAGCGCAGTGCGTCGAAGACGAACGGCCCGAGCACCCAGCGGGCGGCGCAGGCGTGCACCCATGGGGCACCGGCGTGGTCCAGGAGGTCCCTGCCTAAGGCGACGGCAGCCGACCCGGGCCCGGGCGCGTCGGCCGCGCCCAGCAGGGTCTCATGCACAGGGATGCCGTCCGCGGGGAAGACGCGGGTCAGGACGGAGCAGTCCGACGTGCCGGAGACGAGCCGCTGGAGCGGTGTCTCGCGGTCGGCGGCGCCGCGGATCAGGTTGTCCCCGAACGCGAGGACGAACGGCTGGCCCCCAGTCCATGTCTCGGCGGCGAGGACGGGGGCGCCGGGGCCGGCGCCGTCGTCCTGGACCCGGTAGGAGAAGTCCATGCCGTACGCGGCACCGCTGCCGAAGTAGGCCGGGATCTGCGGCTTGCGCGCCGAGACCACGAACAGAACGTCGGTGATCCCGGCCGCACGCAGCTCGTGGACGAGGTGCTCCAGGATCGGCCGTCCCCCGGCGGGCAGCATCTCCTTGGGCATGATGCGGGTGATCGGAGTCATCTTGGTCCCGGCCCCGCCGGCGGCCACGACCGCCCTGGTGATCGTGCGCGACATGACGTCCCTCCCGTCAGGCACCCGGCTTGGCCAGCCAGTCAAGCCAGGTGCCGTAGACGTCGCAGTGGGCCACGATGTCCGAGCGGCTCACGCCGCCGTCGTAGCTGGCCATGATCATGCGAGGGATCTCCTGGCCGAAGTGGCCGATGGAGACCTCGTGCAGGGAACGGCGCTGGCTCAGCTCGGCGAGGGTGTCGACGAGCCGTTCCCGGCCGCCCGGCGAGCCGAAGATCTGGTAAATCGACCACGAGAAGACGAAGACCAGGTGCTGGTCGTCCGGGGTCTCGTCGACGATGTCGGCGAGGTGGTCCTGTGCCGTGCCGGCCAGGATCGTCGGCGGGGTGCGGGCGGCCAGCGCCAGGGCGCTGTTCAGGGTGTGCATCCGGTTGGTCTGCTCGGGCCAGGTGAGGCTGACCAGCCACTCGGTGGCCTCGCGGTCGGTGACGTCCACCGGACTCGGTTCGATCCCGACCGGAGGTGCGAACCGCGCGAGGTCCAGGGACAGGGGCGGCATGGCGCCCTTGACCTCGCAGTGCAGGACGGTGTCCGGGTCGCTGTCGGGCAGGGTGAGCTGGTGCCCGTCGTAGTCGTAGGTGTAGCGGTCCCAGAGCAAGGCCAGCCCGGCGCTGGCGCCCACGTCCACGATCCTGATCGGCCGGCCGTCGTCGAGCTGCTGCTGGAGCGCGGCGAAGGCGGGCAGAAGGACGGTGCAGCGGTTGACCTCGTTGGTCTGGACGGACCGGGTGGAAATGATCCGGCGGATCCGTACGGCGCGGCGGCGGCAGAAATCCGTCAGCAGGTCGGCGGCACGGTCCTCGGCCAGGTCCTCGTGGCCGGTGAAGTAGAGGGCTAGCGGGTGCTTCACGCCGCGGCGCAGGATGTGGTGGACGGCCGCGAGCAGCATGTTGGGGGCGGGCTGTCCGGGCTGGGTGTGGGCCGCGAGGTCGAGCAGCTCGGGGGTGCGGGCGGCCGCGCGGGCCAGAGTGGCGTACAACGGGGACAGGTTAGTGGCCTGCTGGTCGGCGAACCGCCGGAAGGTGTCGGCGAGCTGGGTGTGGTCGGTCATCGGGGATTCTCCTCAGATGATCTTGTAGCCGGAGTCGGCGAGCTGCTGTACGGCGCCGAGGCTCTGGCCGCGGCGGGCCCACCACTTCTCCTCCTCGGTGGCCTGGGACGCGTGGGCCGTGGCGATGACGGCCGCAATCTGGTCGCGGGGGACGATCACCGTGCCGTCCTCGTCGCCGACCACGACGTCACCGGGGGTGATGCGGACGCCGTCGATGTCCACGGGGACATTGACCGCGCCGTCCTGGCGGCCGGCGGGGTAGTCGAAGTTCAGCGGGGTGGTGCCGCGGGCGACCGTGGGGAACGCGATGCGGCGCAGCTCGGCGAGGTCGCGGACCATGCCGTCGACCAGGACCCCGGCGATGCCGCGGGTCTGCATGTGTGCGGCGGTCACGCCCCCGAAGCACGAGCGTTCCTTGCCGCCGCTGGCCGCAACCACGACGACGTCGCCGGGCTGGGCGAGGTCGATTGCCGCGCGGCGTACGGTCACGTCCGGGCCCAGCGCGGTAACGGCGCTGCCGCACAGAACCAGGCCGGGGGTCTGGAGCCGCAGGCAGTGGGAGAGGGCGCCGGTCTTGCCGAGGGCGTCCACGATCGAGGCGACCGGGATACGCGACAGGGCGGCGATCTCGCTGCGGTCGGGGCGGACGATGTCGGTGTGGATTTCGCGTGCGGACATGGTCGGTGCCTTTCGTTCAGAGGGACGGGGTGTCGGAGAGTTCACGGAGCGGTGCCAGGTCGCGGGCCATGAGGTCGTCGCTCGACAGCACGCCGGCCTGGTCTGCGGCGAGGACGGCGCGGGTGGTCCGGCAGAGCAGATGGGCGAGGGACTGCACCAGGGCCGCGAGGGCGAAGTCGTCGACGCGCGGCAGCCGGAAGCCACGCGCCCCGGCGCCGGAGCGGCTGGGGCCGTCCCGGTGCAGGAGGAACGGCCGGGTGCCTGCCACGGTGGCGGCGCCCACGGCCTCGCGGGTCGTCCTGCCGGCCGAGTCGTAGGCCAGGAGAAAAACCACGTCCCCGGGGCTGGCGCTGCTGAGCTGGTGCCGGACGCCGTGGGCGGGGTCGGGGTGGTCGTTGTACATCGCGCTCATGTCGGCCAGTGACGGATCGCAGATGACGAGCGGGGGCTGTACCCCGTCGACGCCGAGCGGCGCGTCCCAGCGCAGGTTGTGCGCGAAGTGCTCGCCGACGAGGGCGAGGGGTCCGCCGTCCGGGCACAGCACGTAGATCCGGCGCTGGCCTCGAATCGCGTCCCGGGCGGCCTCGGTCGCCTCCCGCAGGAAGGCCCCCAGCAGTTCGGTGTCCACCGCGACCAGGGCGTGCAGGTGCCGCTGTGCTCGGGCCGGCAGCGGCTCGGTGTCGGCGACGAGTGCGGTGGCGGCGGCCAGGGTCAGCACGGTCAGCATGGCGTCCTCGCTGATCTGCTGGTCCGTGGTTCCGGTCGCCCAGACCAGGCCGTCGGCCTGCTCCATCTGAGTGCCGTCGCCGCCCACCAGCGCCAGCACCGGCACGCGGTGTTCGGCGCAGAGCCGGACGGTCTCAAGGATGTTCGCCGACCGGCCGCTGACGCTGGCGACGACGACCAGGTCCACCCGGCCGATGCTCCGGGCAAGCGACCGCGCGAAGGTCGTGCGGTAGTTGTCCCGCTGCGCGGTGTAAGCCAGGGTCGCCGGGCTCATCATCGCGTCGTTCACCGGCACTCCGGAATGCGCGTGGAGCTGAAGGAGAGCCGAGCGGACGATCGCCGAGGAGCCGCCGTTGCCGAAGGCGCGGATCTCGCCGCCGCCAGCGGTGGCCTTGGCCAGCAGGTCGACGGCCTCGGTGCCGCAGGTGAGCATGCGGCGGACAGCGTCGCCCACCTCGGTCACATAGGCGTGGGCGAAGTCCTCGTACAGAAGCGTGGTCACGATGGGTCCTTCCTTCGTCCTGCAGCGGGCCCGGCGGGCATCAGCCAGGGCTCCACGACGGGCGGGAACTCGATGTCGAACAGGCGGCGGACCGGGCCCAGGGCCGCGGGCAGGTCCTGGCAGTCGAGGCGGCAGTCGACCGGCCGGTCCCCGGATGCCGCGTCCGTCTCGCCGGCGCGGACGTGATCGGCGGGCAGGCGGAACCTGCGCGCGATCATCAGCGCCATCCGGTACTTGGTCAGGCCCTGCTCCGCGCTCCAGTGGGCGACCGAGCCCAGGCGCTGCCCTTGCAGGAGGGCCCCGGCGAGCCGGCGGCACACCTCGGCGGCCTCGTCCGCGTGCGTGGGGTAGCGGACACACACGTCGTCCAGCTCGACCGGGGCACCGGCAGCGACCTGGCGGGCGATCTCGGTCAGGTTCGTCTCGGCGGCGAACCGCACGGGCCCGTACAGCACGGGCAGCCGCAGGATCGCCGCGTCCGGGCAGGCCCCGCGCATGGCGTGCTCGGCAAGGAGCTTCCACCGGCCGTAGGCGTTCAGCGGGTTCGGGAGGCTGTCGGGCCGGTAGGGCGGCGACGTCCCGTCGAAGACGTAGTCGCTGGAGATGTGCACCAGCCGGGCCCCGAACCGGCGAGCGGCCTCGGCAATTAGCCGGGCCGCATCCACGTTTCCCGCGCGGGCCCTCTCCGGTGCACCAGCCCACACCGCGGGGCGGCGCTCGCCCACGCAGTTCACGACGACGTCCGGCCGCACCCGGCCGAGCAGGCGCGCGATGGCGTCTGCCGACGTCGCGTCGACCGCGACCAGAGCGCCGGCGGTCCGGCTGAAGGCGGTGCCCGTCACGGTCATGTCGCCGAAGGCCCGCATCACGGAGCGGCCCAGGAGTCCGGACGCACCGAAGATCACTGCTCGCATCCCTCACCTCCACGGTCGTGCGAGGTGAAACAGACAAGCGGAGGCTGAGGCGTGATCGGGAGAGGTCGCCGCGGTGTACCCGGTGCACACACCAAGTCGGTGTACGGGCACCGGTTTTGCTGCCTGGTGTACGTACACCAGGCCCCATTCGTCCCGTCTTCTGGCAGTCCCCTGAGCGGTGGTACCTTCCGGCCAGGACCCCGCCGAACTTGGAGTGCCCATGGAGCCAGCAGCGGTTGACGCCCCGCCGGCCAACGTGCTCGGCGCCCTGTTACAGCAGCTGGGAATACGGCCGGAACAACTTGTCGCCCGCATCAACCAGCGGCGGGCCCGCCGCGGCTGTTCCCCCCTCAGCCCGAAGGCGGCCTACCCCTGGCTGCGCGAGAACCCCTCGCTTCCGCAGCCCGACAACCAGGCGGATGCCCTGGCCGTCCTCACCGCCAGGGCTGGACGGTGCATCACCGCGGCCGACGTCGGATGGGACCTGCATCGCCCCCGGACCCGTCACCGTCACCTCGACGCGCCCGGCGACGCCCCCCTGGAGGCCCTGCTCCAGGAGATCAGCCAAGGAGACCTGATGGACCGCCGCAACCTGCTCATGCTCACCGGAGCCGCAGCCACCGCCCCCGCCCTCGCGCTGCTGCTCAGCCCGATGGCGGAAGCCTCCGCCGCCCCTTCCGGCCAGCTGAACGAACGGCTCGTCGGGTCGATCGAAAGGGCAGTTCGCGACCTGAGGGAGATCGACGACTCCACCGGCAGCGCCAGCGGCGACCTCACCTGGGGCATCGGTATCTGGCAGAGCGCCTCCCGGGTCGTGGCACAGGCCCGCGGCCAAGGGCCCCTCACCGACCGGCTCCACACCGCCTACATCGAGCTGAGCGAGCAGGTCGGCTGGATGTGCTTCGACGCCCGCCAGCACCCGCAGGCCCAGCGCATCTACCACACCGGTATGCGCCTGGCCCGCGAGAGCGGCACCTCACTGACCACCCATCAAGCGACCGCCAACCTCGTCGCCTCCACCGCGTACCAGGCCGCGTGGCTGGGCCACCACAACGACGCCGCGGCACTCCTCGACATCGCCGCACGGACGCCAGACCTTCCGTCCGCAGCGGCCGCGGTCATCGCCGACCGGCGCGTCTACGCCGCAGGGCGGCGGCACGACCCTGACGCAGTCCTCCGATTCCGCGACGAGGCACTGCTCCACCTCGGCTCTCCAGACGAGCGCACCCCGTGGTGGGCGACCTGGCTCACGAAGGACTCCGTGGACGCCGCCACCGGCCGGGCCTGGCTCGCCTGCCAACAGCCGTCACGGGCCGTCCCCTTCCTACGCAGCCGCGTCGAGACGACCGCGCCCGACTACCCGCGCGACCACCTCCACGCAGTGCTCGACCTGGCCGACACCGTTCACCAGTGCGGCGACGGCGACCAGGCACGCGAACTCCTCGACCAGGCCGAAGGACTCATCGGCACCGTCAGCTCCCAGCGCATGATCCACCGGTTCGACGCCCTGTCGTCAGCCGTCGCCGCCGCGTGAAAGTCGGATTCGACACCGAAGCCGCAGACGAGTATGTGACACCGAACAGGACCGGCGGCCGCGTCCGGCCGATGGACCCGGCGTCGGGCCCCTTCACAGGGAGAGGAAGACCGCGGTGACCGCGCGGGACGCGGGGGTCGAGGACCCGGCCACCTGAGACGACCTGTTCGTCCGCGACGTCGACGAGCAGCCGGTTCAGTTCGTACGGCCCCCCGACACCGACCGCCCGACCTGGTCACTGTACGAGGCCGCGGTCTACCGGGCACCGTGACGGCGGAGTCGGACGGCGGCCGGCCGCTGTGGCGGGTGCAGGGCAGCCGCGAGGCGCACCGCGACGTGGACGACGCGATCCGTTCCCTGCGGCGCCCGTCGTCGTGGACCCGCGAGCGCGAGCAGGTCGCCGCCTGGGCCCGCCGCCTCCTCGCCGACGAGACGCTCCTCGCGGTAAACGTGGAGCCCACCGAGCTGGAGAACGCGTACGCGGTGCAGATCGCGGCCGTCAACCGCCGGGGCACCGTGGTCTTCAACGAGTACGTGCAGCCGAACGCCGTCCTGGAGCCGGCGGCGGTCGCCGTGCACGGCATCACCCCGGCCCCGACTCCTACCGCCTCGCCAGCACCCGCGCTCGCGCCGAGGAGTCGGCCAAGGCCGGCTGACCTCTGCCGCTACCTGCCTTGACGGGCCGCCGCCCTCCGGGCGTCGGCCCGTCGGCCCAAGATGCCCAAGTAGGCTGCGCTGGTCATGGAAACGCACGCCGCACCCGAGCAGACCCAGCACGACGCGATCCCTTGTGGTCCGCCGATCCGGCAACTCTTCCGGGACGTCATCGCCGATCGCGTGCCGGACCGCATGCCGCTGCAAGCGGCGATGTTGTTCGGCTCGGAGATCGACCCCGCCTGGGACGACCGGTCCTTCCTCGCCGAGTTCTACAACGAGATCCTCCACCAGGACACCTGCCAGCCCCACACCGCCGACGGCCTGGCCCTGCTCGCGGCCCTGGCCGTCGACGACCGGACCCCGCCCCCCACCGGTTCCAAGCCGTCGACCTGCTGTTTCGCGCCGCCACCGTCGCCGAGCGCCACCTCGCCGAGACCTGGCCGGCCACCCCGCAACATGCCGATCCCGATAGCGAGACCCGGGCCTGCAACGCAGTCCTGTTGCACACCCCTGATCTACTGGCCCGCTGGCCAGCCGAATGCGCCGCGGTTCAGCTGGCCCTCGCCGGTCTCGCCGTCGTCTTCCCGACGGACCGCACCCTGCCCGCCCTGACAGCGCGCCTGCACAGCGTCATGAACCAGCATCCCCAGAGCACCGACATCGGCGACTACGTGCGGTTCGTCCTCGTGCTGGCCACCCAAGACGACAGCCAGACCCTCGCGGCGACCGAGAAACTCACCGACGCCTACTGGACGGGTACAGCACGCGGAGTGCCGACACGGGCACGAGCTCTCCACCTCCTCGGCCAGATGCTGACCAGGGTCGGAGCCGGACTCACCCGGTCACGCGCGGGGCAGTGACGCGTCACAGGCGCCGCTATTTCTCATGAACATCTATGGGCGTCAAGATCCGCAACTGCTGCCCAAACCGGCGGACAAACGCTGCCCCTAGCTTGATCTTTAACCTGTGCGGCGTGGACGTGGAGTCGTTGACTTCTTCGTTCGTCGCTTGGCGGAGCCTGGTTTGCCGACTGTGTGCACGT
>NZ_JBIVTU010000033.1:0-31498 GCF_044756845.1 Streptomyces sp. NPDC091416 | reverse complement strand
TAGGACAGGCGACAGTAGATACCGGCCCGCTGGGGCAGCTTCTGGCGTGGGTACGACATGGCGAAAGTGTAGGTGTCTACCGCCGGGTTAGGGAGTTGCTGGCGGCCCTCAACACGGGGCACGAGGGCGGCTGCGGAACGGTTCACGCAAATGCCGCCGAGCACGTACCTGCTCGGCTGGAGGCGCTGGGGACTGCTGCGGGGCTGGACCGGACAGCGCTTCACAGCCAGCTGGCGGCGGCGTTGTCGGTGGTGGTCCATCTCGTCCGGGACCGCACCGGCCTGCGGAGGATCTCCGAGGTCCACGTGCTGGAACGCGATGGAGCGGGACTGGTCGTGACCGTTCCGGCCCTGCGCTGGGCAACCGCCCGATTCGAGCGGGAGCGGGGCTGGGAGCGGTTGCGGTCGCTGATCGGGGACGCCCGGTGAGCGGTACGGCGGTGGCGGCGCCGGACGTGGTGCGTGCGGCCGCGCTGTGTGCGGGGGTGGCGGTCGGGCTCGTGGTGGCCGGGCGGAGTCAAGGGCGCCGAAGAGCCCGTGTGCTGTTCGGTCTCGGGAAAGGGCGGGCGCCGCTGCGTGGGGGCTGGGCGGACGGCCGGGTCCGGTGGGGAGTGTGGTTGCGGGGGCGGCGGGAGTGGTTGTGCCTGCCGGTGGCTCTGGTTCTGGCTGTCCTCGGCGAGTCCGTGCTGCCGGTGGCCGCGGGGGCGGCCGCGATCCCTGTGGTGAGGCGGTGGCTGGGGAGAAGGGAGTTGCGCAGGGAGCGGGAGCGCCGGGCCGACGGGGTGGTGGACCTGTGTGGCGCTGTGGTGGGCGAGTTGAGGGCCGGGCACGAACCGGGGCAGGCGCTGCTTGTCGCGGTCCATGTCACGGGGGTGCTGGGCACCTCAGGGCCCGGGGTGTCGGCTGCGGCGCGGTTCGGCGGCGACATCCCCCGGGCCTTGGTGCAGGCGGCGGCTGAGCCGGGGCTGGAGGGGCTCGCGGGAGTGGCGGCCTGCTGGCGGGTGGCAGCGGACGGTGGTGCCGGGCTTGCCTCCGGTCTGGACCGGCTGGAAGGCGCGTTGCGGGCCGAGCGGCGCCAGCGGGAGGAGCTGAGGGCGCAGTTGGCCGGTCCACAGTCGACGGTCGTGGTGCTGGCGCTGCTGCCGGTGCTGGGGGTGGGGCTGGGGTCGGCACTCGGGGCGGATCCGCTGGCGGTGTTGCTGCACAGTCCCGTCGGGCTGGGCTGTCTGGTCGCGGGCTCATTGCTGCAAGCGGCCGGGCTGGCCTGGGCGACTCGGATCGTCCGCAAAGGAGAAGCGGCATGAGCGCCGTGGTGGGCGAGGTTGTCCACAGGGTGGGGGTGGCGGGGCTGGTCCTGGGCGCGTGTGTCCAGCCTGCGCTTGCTCTGGCGCGGCGCCGGACCGGGCGGCAGGTGCGCCGGCGCGGTCTGACGCTCCTGGCCGTGGGCCCCGCCGTTCCGGTGGCCCTGAGCCGACCTGCGGGCCGGCCGGGCGTGCACCCGGGCCAGATGCGGTGGCCGGTCTCCGGCACAGGCGTCAGGCAGTGGGCGGCACTGCTGGGTGCCGTTCTGACGGGATGGATCCTGGTGGGCGGCCCCGCAGGGTGGGTGGTTGGCCTGGCGGCGGCTGGTGGTACCTGGAGATGGCAGCGGGTGCGGCAGGGCCAGGCACCGCGAGCCGCTGCCGAGACGGCGGCGAGAGCAGCGGAGTCGTTGCGTCAGCTTCCGCTGGCGGCCGATCTGCTGGCGGCCTGCATCTCTGCGGGCGCCGGCCCGCGCGAGGCGGCCGAGGCGGTCGGGGAGTCGATGGGCGGGCCGGTCGGTGAGCAACTGGCGCGTACGGCAGCGGAGATCAGGCTCGGTGGTGATCCTGCCGTCGCCTGGGGGAGGTTCGGGGCGATACCTGGAGCAGCCGCCCTGGCACGTTGCCTGGACCGGGCCGGTTCGACCGGCGCCCCTGCGGCGGAGTCGGTGGCCCGGCTGGCCGAGGCGATGAGAGCCGAGAGGGCGAGCGTGGCCGTGGCGCGGGCTCAGCGGGCGGCCGTTCTGATCACCGCACCCCTCGGGCTCTGCTTCCTGCCCGCGTTTCTGACCGTGGGCGTGGCGCCCGTGGTGATCGGGCTGGCTGGAGGGTTGCTACAGCCCTGATAGCCCAAAAGATCCGGACAAGAGAAATTCATCCACATACACCAATTAATCGGGGGTTTTAAGTGATGCGTACCATCATGCGCTGGGTGCGAACCGTGGCGCGCAACGTTCGGGCGGACACCGGAATGACGACGTCGGAATACGCCGTCGGAACGATTGCGGCCTGTGCCTTTGCTGCGGTGCTTTACAAGGTGGTCACCAGTGCGCCGGTCATGGCACAGCTGCAATCACTGCTCAAGGACGCGCTCGATGCGAAGTTCTGAGCGAGGTGCCGGAGCGGCGCCGGGCTTCGGGGCAGGAGAACGGGCCGGGCCCGACGGGCCCGCCCGGGAAGGAGCCGGGCGGGCCGGGCGGTGGCGTGACCGCGGGGCAGTGACGGCGGAGGCAGCCATGGTGCTCCCGGTGATGGTGATCTTTGCGCTTGTCCTCCTGTGGGCGCTGATGGCCGCCACGGGCCAGATCCGGTGTGTGGACGCGGCGCGGGCCGGTGCCAGGGCGGCAGCCCGCTCCGAACCTGAGGCGCAGGTCAGGGAGGCGGCCCTGTCGGCTGCGCCCGAGCGGGCCAGGGTCGAGGTGGAGCGGGCCGGGCAGCTGTGGCGGGTCACCGTGACCGCACCGGCTCCCGGTCCCGGGCCGCTGGCCGTGACACTGAGCGCGGAAGCCGCGGCAGCGGCCGAGGACATGGCCGAGGACAGGGCCGGGGGCACGCCGGAGGCTGATGGCACGGCTGGGGCGGCGCCATGACGGCCTGGCCCGGTTCTCGAAGGACGGCCCGGGGGCCGAGCGGGCTGCGAATGCGCGGGAGGCCGCGGGATCAAGGGCTGGCGACCGTCTGGGCCGCGGTGACCACGACGACGTTGTGTGTGGTCTTCGCCGTCGTGCTGGCTCTCGGACAGGTGGTGGCGGTCCGGCACAGGGCCGCGGGCGCGGCAGACCTCGCCGCGCTGGCCGCGGCCGACCGGGCTCTGGAAGGAGCCGTTGCCGCCTGCGGGTCGGCCCGGAGCGTGGCAGCGGCGCAGGGGGCGGAAGTGGTGCGATGCGCCGTCCAGGGAGAGATCGCCGATGTGACGGCCCGGGTGCGCCGTGGTCCGTACGCGCCCGAGGTCAGGTCTCGGGCTGGTCCGCCGACGGCGGCGCCCACCGGCCGCTCGGGCCGTCCGCCTCCCCCGGGACGGGCGGGGAGGACCGGAGGAGTTCCGTGAGCAGGCGGACGGCGCCTCGTTTGTGCAGGGGTTCGTTGCCGTTGCCGCATTTGGGGGACTGGATGCACGACGGGCAGCCCGCGTCGCACTCGCAGGACGCGATCGCCTGGCGCGTAGCGGTCAGCCAGCCGCGAGCGGTGTGGAAGGCGCGTTCGGCGAAGCCGGCGCCGCCGGGGTGGCCGTCGTACACGAAGACGGTCGGCAGCAGGGTGTCCGGATGCAGCGGTACGGAGACCCCGCCGATGTCCCAGCGGTCGCAGGTGGCGAAGAGCGGCAGCATCCCGATCGACGCGTGCTCGGCGGCGTGCAACGCGCCGCCGAGAATCTCCGGGTTGATCCGTGCAGCGTCGAGCTGGTCCTGGGTGAGCGTCCACCACACGGCCCGGGTGCGCAGGGTGCGGGGCGGAAGGTCGAGTTTGCTCTCGCCCAGCACCTCCCCGGTGATCAGTCGGCGACGGAGGAAGGAGACGACCTGATTGGTCACTTCGACGGAGCCGTAGCAGAGCCTTCCGTCTCCCCAGGGGATCTCGGTGTCGGTGTCCAGGACCGCGATGGCTGTGGTGTCGCGTGCGGTCGTCGAGTACGGAGGACTGGCCTCCTCGACCAGGGCGACCGAGTCCTCCAGGTCCAGTTTCCGGACCAGGTACGTGCGGCCCTGGTGGAGGTGGACGGCGCCCTCGTGGACGGCCGTGTGCGCGGCTGACTCGTCGACGGTGCCCAGCAGTCTGCCGGTGCCCTCCTCGACGATCTGCACGGGGCGGCCGCCCTCGCCCCGGATGTCGGTGAGGTCGGCGGCCCGTTCGCGCCGGGTCCAGTGCCAGCCCGAGGTCCTTCTGCGGAGCAGCTTCGCAGCCTCCAGCTGTGGCAGAAGGCCGGCCACTGCGGGACCGAAGAGGGCCAGATCGGATGCGGTGAGTGGTAGTTCCGCGGCGGCGGCGCACAGGTGGGGAGCCAGGACGTAGGGGTTGTCCGGGTCGAGGACGGTGGACTCCACCGGCTGGTGGAACAGTGCTTCGGGATGGTGAACCAGGAAGGTGTCCAGCGGGTCGTCGCGGGCCACCAGGATGGCGAGGGCGCCCTGGCCTGCCCGGCCGGCGCGGCCCGCCTGCTGCCACAGCGAAGCCCTGGTGCCGGGGTACCCCGCGATGACGACCGCGTCCAGGCCGGAGACGTCGATGCCGAGCTCGAGGGCGGTCGTGGCGGCGAGGCCGAGCAGGCTGCCCGAGTGCAGTGCGCGCTCCAGGGCGCGGCGTTCCTCGGGGAGGTAGCCCCCGCGGTAGGCGGCGACCCTGGAGGGCAGGGACCGGTCGACCTCGGCGAGGCGTTCCTTCGCGATGACGGAGATGAGCTCGGCGCCACGCCGCGAGCGTACGAACGCGACGGAGCGCACGCCCTGCACCGTCAGGTCGGTGAGGAGATCGGCGGTCTCGGCCGTGGCGGTACGCCGCAAGGGGGCGCCCTTCTCGCCCGACAGCTCGGTCAGGGGAGGCTCCCACAGGGCGAAGACCAGTTCGCCGCGCGGAGAGGCGTCGTCGGCGACCTCGGTCACCGTGAGGCCGGTGAGACGGCCGGCCGCGACCGAGGGTTCCGCCGCGGTGGCTGAGGCGAGGAGGAAGACCGGATCGGCACCGTAGCGGGCGCACAGACGGCGGAGCCGGCGTACGACCTGGGCGACGTGCGAGCCGAAGACTCCCCGGTAGGTGTGGCACTCATCGATGACGACGTAGCGCAGGGCACGCAGGAAGGAGGACCAGCGCGGGTGGGACGGGAGTATCCCGCGGTGCAGCATGTCTGGATTGGTGAGCACGTAGTTGGCGTACTGGCGCACCCATTCGCGTTCTTCCACCGGAGTGTCGCCGTCGTAGACGGCGGGGCGGATCCCATTGCCCAGTGGAGCCGCCAGTTTCTTCACCGAGCGCCGCTGGTCGGCCGCCAGGGCCTTGGTCGGGGAGAGGTAGAGCGCCGTCGCCCCACGGCCGTTGGGGGCTTCGGAGCCGTCCAGGAGGGCGCTGAGGACGGGGGCGAGGTAGGCCAGCGACTTGCCGGACGCCGTGCCGGTGGCGATCACGACCGACTCGCCGTCCAGAGCGTGCTCCGCCGCGGCGGCCTGATGGGCCCAGGGATGATCGATGCCGGCCTTCTGGATGGCGGCGATCACTTCCGGACGGATGCGATCGGGCCAGATGGCATGGGTTCCCGCGCGCGGGGGCAAGTGCTCCGTATGAGTGATGCGCGAGGACCGGCCTGCCGCAGCGGCGAGCCGGTCGAGGACCACGTCGGGAGAGGGGCGGGAGCCCCCGCTTCCGGGCGGTTCGCTGGGGCGGTGATTCTTGGCCATCGGCACCGAGTGTGTCACTGGCAGGACGGACAATGGTCCCAAGGCGTCGTGCATGGCTGCCCGTAAGTGATTGAATGCCATCGCGGCTGGCGATCCGTCCCCTGGCTCCGCCGGGGAGACCGAGGGGCGACCGCTCGATAGCAAGGTGCTGGAGGATCCGTGGACCTGTCCTTGTCGACTCGCAATGTGTCCGGCCCTGGTGGCGACCGTACGGTCGTCGAGGTCGGTGGCGAGATTGATGTGTATACCGCGCCCAAGCTGCGCGAGCAGTTGGTCGAGTTGGTGAATGACGGCAGCTACCACTTGGTTGTCGACATGGAAGGCGTCGACTTCCTCGACTCCACCGGCCTCGGCGTGCTCGTGGGCGGTTTGAAGCGTGTGCGGGCCCATGAGGGTTCGTTGCGCCTGGTGTGCAACCAGGAGCGCATTCTCAAGATTTTCCGGATCACCGGTCTGACCAAGGTGTTCCCCATCCACACCACGGTCGACGAGGCCGTGGCGGCGACCGACTGACGTCCCGTCCGCGGTCGGGCCGGCTCTGCAGCCGGTCCGGCGGTGGCCGGTGCGACAGCGGTTCCGTACCAGGACGGCAGGGGTAACGGTGGCCGTTCATCGGTGACCGGCGACCCCGGTCGCTGGTGTCCGCCGTTCCTCCGTCACCCGTTCGGCGGTATGCGGCAGACTTTCATCTGCCGGCCGGCGGCCGGTCGCCATGCGACCGGTTCAGCGGTCGGCCGGGACAGCAGTCGAATCGGCGGCCCCGGTGACTACCGGGCGGCCGAACGAGTGCCGAACGGTGTCCGAATGTCGTCCGTCGGCCCGACGGCCGGGGTGGTGTGCGGTCGGTTCGGCACACCGGCGGGTCGGTCGGTATCGGCACACCGGCGGGCCGGTCGGTTCGCCAGGTCGGCGAGCCGGTCGATCGGCGGCTTGCGCAGACAGGCCGGCAGAGCTCATTCGCAGACAGAGTCGCGTGCAGAGCTCAGGGGTACCGGGGCACGAGCCCGGCTCCTGTGGATGCACTTACGTACGTTCGAGGGGGATCGCATGGCCACCGTTGAACTCCGCTTCAGCGCCCAGCCCGAACACGTCAGGACGGCCCGCCTCGTGGCGGCTGCCGTGGCGCGCCGGGCCGGGGTCGACGAGGCAGTGCTCGACGAGGTCAGACTCGCCGTGGGAGAGGCCTGCAGCCGCGCGGTCGGGCTGCACCGCAGCCACGGCATCACGGCTCCCGTCACGGTTGTCCTGATCGAGGACGAGAAATCCTTCTCCATCGAGGTCGGCGACGAGGTACCCGGTCCGGGTGCCGACGGTTCCGTGCCCGGCGTCTCGGACCACCGCGACGCCGCGCCCGTGGGGCCGGACGAACCGGAACCGGAGGCCGACGGCGAGGACGAGATGGGCCTGGCGGTCATCAGCGGTCTGGTCGACGACGTGGAGGTCAGGTCCGGAGCGGATGGCGGAGTGATCCGCATGAGCTGGCCGAAGACGCCCGCCACCGTTCTTCCCTGAGGCGGCTCGGGTGCCGGGGTGGTTCAGCCACCCCGACGGCGTAGTCGGCCGACCCCGATCCAGATTTTCGAGGCCCTGCTGAGCAGGGCCTTTTTCGTTTCTGCCCTGCCAATGATCTCCCGGCAATGCATCTGTCCCATTACTGCATTCGGTCCAGGCGGAGAACTCGATCAATTGCCGTTCGGTGGATGGAGGTCAATTACATTTACCGCGCACTGTTTTGATCGTGTTCCGCTCCCTACAATCCGTCCACGTCTTGAGCGCTGAGCGTCAAGGAGGACGTATGGCGGGGTTCGGCATCACACCACTGGCAGATCCGACGCGGTTTTCCGCACTTTCCGACCCACCCACCACTCTCGCAGCCGCAGTACTCACCGATGACAACCGCGTCATCGTGATCGTCGTCGCGGTCGTCGCCGTCGCCGCGCTGATCGTCGCCCAGCTGCTGGTGCGCCAGGTGCTGGCGGCGGGCGAGGGCACCGAGCGCATGAAGGAGATCGCGGCCGCGGTCCAGGAGGGCGCGAATGCCTATCTGGCCCGGCAGCTGCGCACGGTCGGCGTATTCGCGGTCGTGGTCTTCTTCCTGCTTCTGCTGCTTCCGGCCGACAACTGGTCGCAGCGCACAGGCCGTTCGGTGTTCTTCCTGGTCGGTGCGCTTTTCTCGGCAGCCACCGGATACATCGGCATGAGACTGGCCGTACAGAGCAATGTCCGGGTGGCTGCCGCCGCGCGTGAGGCGACCCCCGCGGAAGGCGAACCAGAAAAGGATCTCACTGCCGTTTCGCACAAAGCAATGAAGATCGCTTTCCGTACGGGAGGCGTGGTCGGCATGATCACCGTGGGACTGGGGCTCCTGGGCGCCTCCTGCGTGGTTCTCGTCTATGCAGCCGACGCGCCGAAGGTGCTGGAGGGCTTCGGGCTCGGTGCGGCGCTGATCGCGATGTTCATGAGGGTCGGCGGAGGCATCTTCACCAAGGCGGCCGACGTCGGTGCCGACCTGGTCGGCAAAGTGGAACAGGGCATCCCGGAGGACGACCCGCGTAACGCCGCCACCATCGCCGACAACGTGGGCGACAACGTCGGGGACTGCGCGGGCATGGCGGCCGACCTGTTCGAGTCGTACGCCGTCACGCTGGTCGCCGCCCTGATCCTGGGCAAGGCCGCCTTCGGCGACTCGGGCCTCGCCTTCCCCCTCATCGTGCCGGCGATCGGTGTGATCACCGCGATGATCGGGATCTTCGCGGTCGCCCCGCGCCGCACCGACCGCAGCGGGATGACCGCCATCAACCGCGGCTTCTTCATCTCCGCCGTCATCTCGCTGGTGCTGGTGGCCGTCGCGGTCTTCGTCTACCTGCCGTCCTCGTACGCGGAACTGGACGGCGTCACCGATGCGGCCATCACCTCGCACGGCGGGGACCCGCGGGTCTTCGCGCTGGTCGCCGTCGCCATCGGCATCGTGCTGGCGGCCCTGATCCAGCAGCTCACCGGCTACTTCACCGAGACCGGACGGCGTCCCGTCAGAGACATCGGCAAGTCCTCGCTGACCGGACCGGCGACCGTGGTGCTGGCCGGTATCGCCATCGGTCTGGAATCCGCCGTGTACACCGCGCTGCTGATCGGCCTCGGCGTCTACGGGGCCTTCCTGCTGGGCGGTACGTCGATCATGCTGGCGCTCTTCGCGGTGGCGCTGGCCGGTACCGGGCTGCTCACCACCGTCGGTGTGATCGTCGCCATGGACACCTTCGGCCCGGTCTCCGACAACGCGCAGGGCATCGCCGAGATGTCCGGTGACGTCACCGGCGCCGGAGCGCAGGTCCTCACCGACCTGGACGCCGTGGGCAACACGACCAAGGCCATCACCAAGGGCATCGCCATCGCCACGGCGGTTCTGGCGGCAGCGGCGCTCTTCGGCTCCTACCGGGACGCGATCGCCACCGCGGTCGACGACGTCGGTGCCTCGGCCGGGGAGCTGGGGCTGAGTCTGGACATCTCCCAGCCCAACAACCTGGTCGGTCTGATCCTCGGCGCCGCGGTGGTCTTCCTCTTCTCCGGACTGGCCATCAACGCGGTGTCCCGTTCGGCGGGCGCCGTGGTCTACGAGGTGCGACGGCAGTTCCGCGAGCACCCCGGGATCATGGACCACACGGAGAAGCCGGAGTACGGGCGTGTCGTCGACATCTGCACCAAGGACGCGCTGCGCGAGCTGGCCACTCCCGGTCTGCTGGCGGTACTGGCGCCGATCGCGGTCGGCTTCACCTTCGGTGTCGGTGCGCTCGGCTCCTATCTGGCGGGCGCGATCGGCACCGGCACGCTGATGGCCGTCTTCCTCGCCAACTCCGGCGGTGCGTGGGACAACGCGAAGAAGCTCGTCGAGGACGGTCATCACGGGGGCAAGGGCAGTGACGCCCATGCCGCGACCGTCATCGGCGACACGGTCGGCGATCCGTTCAAGGACACGGCCGGGCCGGCGATCAACCCCCTGCTCAAGGTGATGAACCTGGTGGCACTGCTCATCGCCCCCGCGGTGGTGCAGTTCAGCTACGGCGAGGACGCGAGCGCGGGGGTGCGGGCGGTCGTGGCCGTGCTGGCCATCGCGGTCATCGTCGGCGCTGTCTACGTCTCCAAGCGGAGGGGGATCGCGGTGGGCGAGGACGATGGTTCCGAGGGCGGTGGCGGGGAGGGTACGGCCAGGCCGGCCGACCCGGCAGCCGCTCAGTGAGAGGGAACCGGCACGACGTACGCGCACGTGAATGACGGGCACTCACCAGTCGGGCGGGCGGGGCATCCTGATGTCGCGTCCGCCCGCTGCTGTGTCCGCACGAGTGGCGGATCGTTCTGGTGTTCCTGCGATCGGGGGCTGTGCGGGTGAGTTGTATCTCCCTCATTTCCCTTGGTGCAAATGGCTGCAAAAGCCCATCTACCGGATGCCCGGCACCCGGATGGAGGGCGCTCGGCGTGTAAGTTCCGGGGCCGAGAGCCTTGGAAGGGACCAATCCGGTGAACAAGAAGCTAGCGGCCGCGCTGTCCGGCGGTGCGGTACTGGTACTTACGCTGTCGGGCTGCAGCGACGACAGCGACGACAAGGTGAACGACTGGGCCAAGAAGGTCTGTGACCAGGTCCAGCCCCAGCTGCAGAAGATCGCGAACGCCAACGCCTCGATCCAGCAGCAGACCGCCGACAACAGCAAGCCCGCCGACGTCCAGGAGACCGACTCGGCCGCCTTCCAGCAGATCTCGCAGGCGTACAAGGCGCTGGGCACGGCCGTCGACTCGGCGGGCCCGCCGCCGGTCGACGACGGCGAGACGACGCAGAAGGAGGCCGTGAAGGAGCTCAACGCCTCCTCCGTGGCCTACGCGAATCTGCAGAAGAAGGTCGACGCCCTGAACACGAAGGACCAGGCGGAGTTCGCCGACGGCCTCAAGGGCATCGCCGACGAACTGAACAAGATCAGCACCAACGGCGACCAGGCACTGAAGAAGCTTCAGTCCGGCGAGGTCGGCGAAGCGATGGCCAAGCAGAAGGGCTGCCAGAAGCCCACGGCCTCGGCGTCGCCCGCGGCCGGTGCCCCGCAGGAGGCTGCGCCGTCCAAGGAGGCGTCCGCCTCGCCCAGCAAGGAGTCGTAGCGGGTCCGCGAACGGCCCGGCGTCCCCTGGTGGGCCGCCGGGCCGCTGCCGTTGTCAGTGGGAGCCGTCACAATGGGGCATGTGAGTAAGACCAGTCTTCCCGCAGCAGACCACGCGACCCGGCTCCGCGAAGCCCTGCTCGCAGCCGCCTTCACCGCAGACGGGCTCCTCGAACTGCTCGGCGCACCCGCCTACGCCGCGCTCGCCCGCAGCGAGACGGTTCCGGCGCTCCGCGCCACCCGGGGCGACGCGCCGCTCGACACGCTCGTGCGCCTGTTCCTTCTTCAGTGTCCGGTCCCCGCCCAACGGGCAGCAGCCGTGCTGCCGCTGGCGGAGTGCGTGGCGGACGGCTGGCTGACCGAGGCGGACGGCGAGGTGCGGGCCACGGTCGATGTGCGGCCCTACAGCGGCCCGGAGGACCAGGACTGGTTCATCGTCTCCGACCTGGGCTGCGCGGTCGGCGGCGCCGGCGGGATCGGTTCGCGTGAGGAGGGCGTCGTCCTCGGGATCGGCGGGGCGTCCACCACTCTCGCCGGAATCACCGTCCGCAGGCCCGTCGGCTCCGCCCTGGACATCGGTACGGGCTCCGGCATCCAGGCGCTGCACGCCGCGCAGCACGCGACCCGGGTCACCGCCACCGACCTCAACCCACGCGCCCTCGACTTCACCCGGCTCACCCTCGCCCTGTCCGGCGCCGCCCCGGCCGACCTGCGCGAGGGTTCGCTGTACGAGCCCGTCGGCACGGAGACGTACGACCTCATCGTCTCCAACCCGCCCTTCGTCATCTCGCCCGGCGCCCGCCTCACCTACCGAGACGGCGGCATGGCGGGCGACGACCTGTGCCGGACCCTGGTGCAGCGGACCGGCGATCGGCTCAACGAGGGCGGCTACGCCCACTTCCTGGCCAACTGGCAGCACACCGACGACGAGGAGTGGCAGGACAGGCTGCGTTCCTGGGTGCCGCAGGGCTGTGACGCCTGGATCGTGCAGCGCGAGGTGCAGGACGTCACGCAGTACGCGGAGCTGTGGCTGCGCGACAGCGGCGACCACCGCACGGACCCCGCGGAGTACGCCGCGCGGTACGACGCCTGGCTCGACGAGTTCGAGGCCCGTGGCACTAAGGGGGTCGGCTTCGGCTGGATCACGCTCCGGAAGTCCGCCGCGGCAGCCGCCGGGGAGCCCTCGGTCGTGATCGAGGAGTGGCCGCACGCGGTGGAGCAGCCGCTCGGACCGGCCATCGAGGCGCACTTCGCCCGCCAGGACTACCTGCGTGAGCAGGATGACGCGGGGCTGCTGGCCGCACACTTCACCCTTGCCACCGAGGTCGTGCAGGAGCAGGTGGGACTGCCGGGGGCCGAGGACCCCGAGCACGTGGTGCTGCGTCAGAACCGGGGCATGCGACGCGCGACGAAGGTCGACGCGGTCGGTGCCGGGTTCGCCGGCGTGTGCGACGGATCGCTGCCCGCAGGCCGGATTCTGGACGCGATCGCCCAGTTGATGAACGAGGATCCGGTGCTGCTGCGTGACCGTACCCCGCAGGCCATCCGGCTGCTGGTCGAGGAGGGCTTCCTGGAGCCCCTGCCCCGGCCGGGCGGATGACTGGACGATCTGCGTCGGGAGGGTGGTCGTGAGCTCCGGTGACGGGCTCCGGTCCGCGGCCGGGTGCCTCGGCCGTATGTACGGGGCGGCCTCTTCACCAGTGCCTTCACCGTTGCTGCGGCCCGTCCGGTGCGTCGGCGCCGGGTTCCGGTTGGCGCACCGCCCGCACCTGCGGGCGCGGACGCGAGCTGTCGGGTGCCTCGCGCCCGACGGTCCACGAGGCCTGAGCCGGCCCTGAGTTGTCCGCGGAGGCCTGAGTCGTCCCCGGGCGACGGGCTCCAGGACAGGGGCGGCGGTTCAGGGGCGGCTGTGAGCTGCCCCTGGCCGGGCCGGCGGTTAAGGGCGGATGAGAGTGGTCCCCCCCAGCCGGGGCTGCGGTTCGGGGCAGCCGTTGACGGTCTCCCTCGCCGAGGCGGCGGTACGGGCCAGCCGTGACGGGAGCGGGCCCGCGCTGCGCACCCTCGTACAGCTGACGGGGTTCGAGCGAAGCGGCACGCGACGCAGGACAACCCCTGCTGTGTGGAGCGTCAGGCCCGGTCCGTGAGGTACGTCCGGCCCCGGCCGGGAGGTGAATTCGGCCATGGTTGCCGTGCCGGCCGTGCCTGCTGTCCTGCCTGCCGTGCGGCGTCGGGGCGCTTTCGCCGCGGGATGTCCACCACGGCCCGGCTGTTCACCCGGAGTTCGTGCCTGCGACGTTCCGCGGTGGGAGCCTCCCTCCGAACGGGGACGGCACCGGGCGGGCAGACCGTGCCGGGCGACGGGGAGGCGTACGGGTATGGAGAGCGGACCTGCTGTCTTCGCCGGAACGGTGTTCGCGCTGTTCGGCGCGGCATTGCTGCTGTGGACGGGGGCGCGCGTGCTGCACCGTGCGCCGGTGGCGCACGGGGTGAGCCCCGCCGCCTCCACCGCACTCGCCACCGTGTTCGGCGTACTTTTCCTCGTTCTCGGGGTGTGGTGCCTCACCCGCGTCTGAACGCGCTCCGGCACCGGCCTGCCCGGGCCCGCCCCCGGAACACGCCCGGGCAGGCCGCCCCGGAGGCTTCTCGTCCGCAGGGCGGCCACAGCGCCGCGAAACCCGCAGGCAGCAGCCCCGCAGGCGGCGGACCGAGCGGGCCGGGCGGCAGGAATGGCGGAAGTCGGGTTACCGTTCGAGTGGCCGTTGCGGGCTTTTGCCGTTTGACACGGGGGCGGGTTGTACCGTCACACTCCGCAGCGACAGCACTGTCGGCAGCGCCATCGCGCTGCCCTGATGCCCACCGAGCGTCGACCGGAGAGAAGAGCGAAGTTGTCCCCGACCAGCGAGACCGCACAGGGCGGCCGCCGACTCGTCATCGTCGAGTCGCCTGCCAAGGCGAAGACGATCAAGGGCTATCTCGGCCCCGGATACGTCGTCGAGGCGAGCGTCGGGCACATCCGCGACCTCCCGAACGGCGCGGCGGAGGTGCCGGACGAGTACACCGGCGAGGTACGCCGTCTCGGCGTCGACGTGGAGAACGACTTCCAGCCGATCTACGTCGTCAACGCGGACAAGAAGGCCCAGGTCAGGAAGCTCAAGCAGCTGCTGGCCGAGTCCGACGAACTCTTCCTCGCCACCGATGAGGACCGCGAGGGCGAAGCCATCGCGTGGCACCTGCAGGAAGTCCTCAGGCCCAAGGTCCCCGTCCACCGCATGGTCTTCCACGAGATCACCAAGGACGCGATCCGGGCCGCCGTCGCCAACCCGCGCGAGCTCAACCAGCGCATGGTCGACGCCCAGGAAACCCGTCGTATCCTCGACCGCCTCTACGGGTACGAGGTCTCGCCGGTCCTGTGGAAGAAGGTCATGCCGCGGCTGTCGGCGGGCCGTGTCCAGTCCGTCGCCACCCGCCTCGTCGTCGAGCGGGAGCGCGAGCGCATCGCCTTCCGTTCCGCCGAGTACTGGGACCTGACCGGCACCTTCGCCACCGGCCGTGCCGGTGACGCCTCCGACCCCTCGACGCTCACCGCCCGCCTCAGCGCGGTCGACGGGCGCCGTATCGCCCAGGGCCGTGACTTCGGCCCGGACGGGCAGCTCAAGGCCGGCTCCGCCCAGACGCTGCACCTGGACGAGACGAACGCCCGCGCCCTGGCCGCCGCGCTCGCCGACTCCACGTTCGCCGTGCGGTCCGTCGAGTCGAAGCCGTACCGCCGCTCCCCGTACGCCCCCTTCCGTACGACGACCCTCCAGCAGGAGGCGAGCCGGAAGCTGGGCTTCGGGGCGAAGGCCACCATGCAGGTCGCGCAGAAGCTGTACGAGAACGGCTTCATCACCTACATGCGTACCGACTCCACGACGCTCTCGGACACCGCCATCTCCGCGGCCCGGGCGCAGGTCACGCAGCTCTACGGTGCGAATTACCTGCCGGACAAGCCGCGCACGTACGCCGGCAAGGTCAAGAACGCGCAGGAGGCGCACGAGGCGATCCGCCCCTCCGGGGACCGCTTCCGCACCCCGGCGGAGACCGGTCTCACCGGTGACCAGTTCCGGCTGTACGAACTGATCTGGAAGCGGACCGTCGCCTCCCAGATGAAGGACGCGGTCGGTAACTCCGTCACCGTCAAGATCGGCGGCCGGGCGAGTGACGGCCGGGACGCCGAGTTTTCCGCGTCCGGCAAGACGATCACCTTCCACGGCTTCATGAAGGCGTACGTCGAAGGCGCCGACGACCCGAACGCCGAGCTCGACGACCGTGAGCGCCGGCTGCCGCAGGTCGCCGAGGGCGACGCGCTGACCGCCGACGAGGTCACCGTCGACGGCCACGCGACCAAGCCGCCGGCCCGCTACACCGAGGCCTCGCTGGTCAAGGAGCTGGAAGAGCGCGAGATCGGCCGCCCGTCGACGTACGCCTCGATCATCGGGACGATCCTCGACCGCGGGTACGTGTTCAAGAAGGGCACGGCCCTGGTGCCGTCGTTCCTGTCGTTCGCCGTGGTCAACCTGCTGGAGAAGCACTTCGGCCGGCTCGTCGACTACGACTTCACGGCCCGTATGGAGGACGACCTCGACCGCATCGCGCGCGGCGAGGCCCAGTCCGTGCCGTGGCTGAAGCGCTTCTACTTCGGTGCGCAGGAGGGTGACGACGCGGCCGGTGCCGGGAAGGCCTCCGACGCGGGCAACGGCGACGGCGACCACCTCGGCGGGCTCAAGGAGCTCGTCACCGACCTCGGTGCGATCGACGCCCGCGAGATCTCCTCGTTCCCCGTCGGCAACGACATCAAGCTGCGCGTCGGCCGCTACGGCCCGTACATCGAGCGCGGCGAGAAGGACTCCGAGGGCCACCAGCGCGCGGACGTCCCCGAGGACCTGGCGCCCGACGAGCTGTCCGTCGAGTACGCGGAGGAGCTGCTGGCCAAGCCGAGCGGCGACTTCGAGCTGGGTGCGGACCCGGTCAGCGGGAACCAGATCATCGCCAAGGACGGGCGCTACGGCCCGTACGTCACCGAGGTGCTGCCCGAGGGCACCCCGAAGACCGGCAAGAACGCGGTGAAGCCGCGGACGGCCTCGCTCTTCAAGTCGATGTCGCTGGACACGGTGACGCTGGCCGACGCGCTGAAGCTCATGTCGCTGCCGCGCGTCGTCGGCGAGGACGCCGAAGGCGTCGAGATCACCGCGCAGAACGGCCGCTACGGCCCGTACCTGAAGAAGGGCACGGACTCGCGGTCGCTGACCTCCGAGGACCAGCTCTTCGACATCACGCTCGAAGAGGCCCTCGCCATCTACGCCCAGCCGAAGCAGCGCGGGCGGGCCGCGGCCAAGCCGCCGCTGAAGGAGCTGGGCACCGACCCGGTGAGCGGTGCTCCGGTGGTGGTCAAGGACGGGCGCTTCGGCGCGTACGTCACGGACGGCGAGACGAACGCGACGCTGCGGACCGACGACAGCGTCGAGGACATCACGCCGGAGCGCGGCTACGAACTGCTCGCCGAGAAGCGGGCCAAGGGGCCGGCCAAGAAGAAGACGGCGAAGAAGGCTCCCGCGAAGAAGGCGCCGGCAAAGAAGGCGCCGGCCAAGAAGGCGACCGCGGCGAAGAAGACGGCTACGGCGGCCAAGAAGACTACGGCGAAGAAGACGACTGCGGCGAAGAAGACGGCCACCGCGGCGAAGAAGGCGGCTTCCGGCTCGGCTTCTGCGGAGGACTGACCTCCCCGGGCCCGGGGCATAGTGCCTGGAGGCCTGAACGCCGGAGGGGCTGGACGTGTGTCCAGCCCCTCCGGCGTTGCCGTGTCCGGGACCGGGCGGCGCCTTGTCGGGTGCGGTGGCCGCGCCTGCGGCGGGCCCTGCCCCCGGACCCCCGCTCCTCAAACGCCGGAGGGGCTGGTTGGTACGCGGGGGAGAGGGCCTGGGAGAGGCGCTGAGGCCAGGGCGGCCGGGAGAGGGACGGTTTCGCGGGGTGGGAAGCGTTCCGGATGGGCGGTCGGATCGTGAGGGCGACGGTCGTATGTTCGGACGCGGACCCCGGGCACCGTCGCGCTCCCGATAGGCTGGGCGGATGACGCGAGCCGAGCAGCCAACGGTCGTGAGCCCCACCTCCGACACACTTGCCGCAGACTCACGCGAGCGCGCCGTACGAGCCCTGTTGCGTGTTCCCCCGCTGAAGCGGTTGTGGAGCGCCCAGCTCGTCGGCAGTACCGGCGATGCACTCGCCCTTCTCGTGCTGATGTTGCTGTCGCTGCAAGCGGCGGTCCTTGAGGGCTCATTCGGATCCGGATACCGCGGGGCGGCCTTCGCCGTCGCCGCCGTCTTCGGGGCCCGGATTATTTCCACCCTGCTCTTCGGAGCCGTACTCCTGGGGCCGCTGACGGCCCTGACGGCGCCGGGAGGGCCGCTCGACCGGCGATGGCTGATGATCGGCGCCGACGGGCTGCGGCTCGCGATGCTGGTCGTGGCGCCCCTGTGGATCGACTGGACGCCCGACAACGCGCTCATGATGATCCTCATCACCGTCTTCGTCACCGGCGCCGGTGAACGTCTGTGGACGATCGCGAAGGACGGGGCGGCGCCCGCGCTGCTGCCCGCACCGCCGATCGAGGGCGCCGCGGTGCGCCCGTTGCCGGACCACCTCGACGCGCTGCGCCGGCTGTCCCTGCGTACCGACTTCGCCGCCGTTCCCGCCGCCGCGGCCGTTCTGCTGGCCGCCACGCTGATCGGCAACCTGCTGGGCTCCGGCCTGGAGTGGTTCTCCTTCCATCAGGCGGCCCTCGGCTCGTACGTCGCGGCCGGGCTGTTCTCCGCCTCGATCTCCACCCTGTACTTCCTGGAACTGCCCGGTACGCCGACGCCGCGTCCGCGCTCGCCCCTGGAGGGGCTGCGCCGGCCGTCCGCCGGCACCGGACCGGACAAGGGCCGCACCGGCTCGGTCCCGCTGATCGTCGCGACCTGCGCCGCGGTCGCCGGAGCGATCGCGGCCGCGGCCGCCGTCGCCGTACTGGACGCCGTCGACCTCGGTGGCGGCCCCGCCACCTTCGCCCTGCTGATCCTCGCCCTGACCGGCGGTACGGGTGTCGGCATCCGCACCGCGCAGAAGGTGCTGCCCACCCTGTCGCGGCGGCGGCTGCTCTCGCTGGCCACCGCCGTCACCGGAGTCACGCTCCTGGCGATGGGCCTGGTGCCGGACACGGCGACCGTCCTCCTGCTCGCCGTGCTCGCCGGATACGCGGCGGGTGTCGCCGCGAACACCGGCCACGTGCTCGTCGACCAGGAGACCGAGGAGTTCCGCCGGGCGCGGACCACCGAGCACCTCCAGGCCGTCGTCCGGGTCCTGATCGCGCTCGGCGCGGTCGGCGGCCCGCTGCTGGCCGCCGCCATCGGCACCCACCGGCTGACCGCGGGCGACTTCGTCTTCGCGCACGGCGGCGCCGCCTTCACCCTGATGCTGATCGGCGCCCTGCTGCTGCCGGTCGCCGCGATCGTCCTCGCCAAGACGGACGACCGCTCCGGAGTGCCGCTGCGCCGCGATCTGCGCGAGGCACTGCGCGGCGGAGACCCGGCGGTCGCGCCCGCCGGGACCGGCTTCTTCCTCGCCCTGGAGGGCGGTGACGGAGCGGGCAAGTCCACCCAGGTCGAGGCGCTCGCCGAGTGGATCCGCGCCAAGGGCCACGAGGTCGTCGTCACCCGCGAGCCGGGTGCGACCCCTGTCGGCAAGCGGCTGCGCTCGATCCTGCTCGACGTGTCGTCGGCCGGGCTCTCCAACCGGGCCGAGGCACTGCTGTACGCCGCCGACCGCGCCGAGCACGTCGACTCGGTCGTGCGCCCGGCGCTGGAGCGGGGCGCGATCGTCATCTCCGACCGCTACATCGACTCGTCCGTCGCCTACCAGGGCGCCGGCCGTGATCTCGCGCCGACCGAGATCGCCCGGATCTCGCGCTGGGCGACGAGCGGACTCGTACCCCATCTGACGGTGCTCCTGGACGTCGACCCGCAGACGGCGCGGGAACGGTTCACCGAAGCGCCCGACCGGCTGGAGTCCGAGCCGCCCGAGTTCCACGCCCGGGTCCGCTCCGGCTTCCTGACACTGGCCGCCGCCGACCCGACGCGTTACCTGGTGGTGGACGCCGGCCAGGAACCGGAGGCGATCACCACGGTCGTACGCCACCGGCTCGACCAGCTCCTTCCGCTCTCCGAGGCCGAGATCAAGGCCCGGGAAGAGGCGCGCAAGGCCGCCGAGGAAGAGGCCAGGCGGCTCGCCGAGGAGGAGGCCGCGCGCAAGGCGGAGGAGGAGCGCCTGGAGCGTGAGCGTCAGGAGCAGCTCGCCAAGCTCCGTGCCGAGGAGGAGGAGCGCAAGCGCCGCGAGGAGGAGGAAGCGCGTCGGCGCGAGGCCGAACGCCAGGCGGAAGAGGCCAGGCAGCGCGCCGAGGAGGCCCGCCGCGTCGCCGAGGAGGAGCGCGCCCGGGTCGAGGCCGAGGACGCCGCCCGCGAGGCCGAGCAGGCGCGGCTGCGCCGCCAGGCCGAGGAGGAGGCCCGGCTGCGCCAGGAGGCCGAGGCCCGGCGTCTGGAGAAGCAGCGCAAGGCGGAGGAGGCCCTGCTCCGGGCCGAGGCGGCTCGACGGCAGGCAGAGGCGGAGGCCGCTGCCGCCGCGGAGAGCGCCCGCGCCCGGGAGGCGGCCGCCCAGGCGGAAGCCGATGCGGAGGCCGCCGAGGCCGCGCGTGCCGCCTCTCCGTCCGCGCCGTCCTCTCCTTCCGTGCCGGACAGCGAGCTGACGGTGCCGACCCCGATCGTCAACCCGAACGAGATCACGCAGCCGGTGCCTTCTCCGGTGGATCCGCAGTCCGGCTCCGAGCGGCCCCGCAGCGCGTGGCCGTCTGCGCCCTGGCCTTCCGACGAGGCCGAGACGGCGATGATCCCGAAGATCTCCGACACGCCCGGACAGCCGGGTGCGGCGGACGAGACGGCGGTGCTTCCGCCGGTACGGGACGGAGGACGGGACTCCGGACAGGACGCCGGGCGGAACACCGGCCGGGGCACGGGGCGGACCGCCGGACGTGACGCCGATCCGGCGGACCGGGTACCGCGCGGCATCTTCCGGGACGAGCGCCCGGCGGCCTCCGCACCGGAGGGCGAGAACGAGCGCACCCGCGAGCTGCCGCAGATCACCGACCCGCAGGCGAACCCGCACGCGGACCGGGACCGGCAGGAGTCGTCCGGCCGGTCGGGGCGTCCGCGCCCGGACTGGGCGGAGGAGACCCCGCTGGACGATCTGCCCACGCTGGCGGACGAGCTGCTCGGCGACCACGACGACGAGGACCCCGGGCCCAGGGGCCGGGGACGCCGCCCGCGTCGCTGAACGGGCACGACGCCGATGGCCCCGCGCGAACAGGCGCGGGGCCATCGGCGTCCGGCCGCCCGGGTCGTGAACAGGCGCGGGGCCATCGGCGTCCGGCCGCCCGGGTCGTGAACAGGCGCGGGGCCATCGGCGTCCGGCCGCCCGGGTCGTGAACAGGCGCGGGAGCATCCGCGTCCGGCCGTCCGGGTCGCGAACAGGTGGGGGCCATCGGCGTCCGGCCGCCCGGGTATCGGCATCAATGTCAGACCCGTCCCCCACAATGGGAAGCCGGACCGGCGAACGTCACGGCGACAGCCATGGCGGAAGCCACATGAAACCCGCGTCGCCTTTCCACGGAACGGCCCGCACACCACCGGAAGGGCGTGACCCGTGTCCGTATGGGACGACCTGGTCGGCCAGGACCGCGTGCAGGAGCAGCTCGGTGCCGCCGCCCGGGACGCCGATGCGCTGGTCACCGCCCATTCCGCGGGGCAGCCGGTGCCGCCTGCTTCGAAGATGACGCATGCCTGGCTGTTCACCGGCCCCCCGGGCTCCGGCCGGTCCACCGCCGCCCGGGCCTTCGCCGCCGCCTTGCAGTGCACCAGCCCGGACCGTGCCCTGGGCGGCGCGCCGGGCTGCGGCTTCTGCGACGGCTGTCACACGAGCCTCATCGGTACGCACGCCGATGTCGACGTGATCCGCACCGATCTGCTCTCCATCGGTGTGAAGGAGACCCGCGAGCTGGTCCGCCGCGCCCAGCTCTCGCCGGCCGTCGGGCGCTGGCAGGTCATCGTCATGGAGGACGCCGACCGCCTCACCGAGGGCGCGGGCAACGTGCTGCTCAAGGCGGTCGAGGAGCCCGCGCCGCGCACGGTGTGGCTGCTCTGCGCGCCCTCGCTGGAGGACGTGCTGCCCACGATCCGGTCACGGTGCCGCCACCTGACGCTGCGCACTCCGTCGGTCGACGCCGTCGCCGATGTCCTGATCCGCCGCGACGGCATCGATCCGGAGCGGGCCGCGTCCGCCGCCCGTGCCACCCAGGGACACATCGGCCGGGCCCGCCGCCTGGCCACCGACGAGCGGGCGCGTGCCCGCAGGGCGGCCGTCCTGAAGCTTCCGCTGCGGGTCGACGACATCGGCGGCTGTCTCAAGGCCGCCCAGGAACTGATCGACACCGCCACCGACGACGCGAAGCAGGCGGCCGAGGACGTCGACGTCAAGGAGACGGAGGACATGAAGGCCGCACTCGGCGCCTCGGCGGGGGGCCGGATGCCGCGGGGCACGGCAGGGGTGATGAAGGAGCTGGAGGACCGGCAGAAGCGCCGTAAGACCCGCACCCAGCGCGACAGCCTCGACCTGGCACTCACCGAACTGACCGGGTTCTACCGCGATGTGCTCGCCCTGCAGCTGGGTTCCCGGATCGCCATCGCCAACGCGGACGCCCAGGACTCGCTCGACCGTATCGCCCGCGCGTCCACACCGGAGCGCACCCTGCGCCGCATCGAGGCGGTGACCGCGTGCCGCCGGGCCCTGGACCGCAATGTGGCGCCGCTGCTCGCGGTGGAGGCGATGACGATGGCGCTACGGGCGGGCTGAGACCGCCGGGCACGGCTGCGTGCCGCGACGGCCGCACAGTCCGGCCGATCTCCGAACGGCGCGAGGCCCCGCACAGTCCGGCCGTTCTCCGAACGGCGCGAGCCCCCGCACAGTCCGGCCGTTCCCCGAACGACGCGTCGGCCGCACAGCCCGACTGACCATCGAATCACCCGAAAGAGCGGGGAATCGGACGAGCCGACGCCCGGCGGCTACGCTCCGGACATGCATACCAGGCGCCCGCTCCGCACCCTCGCCCTAGCGCTCGGCACCGCCGGCCTCCTCGTCTCCGGATGTACCGACGGGGGTTCGACGACGGGTGCCTCGGCGCCCGCACAGGCGGCCTCGGCCACGCCCTCCGCCGTACCGGCGGCGCTGAAGCCGTTCTACGCACAGCAACTGAGCTGGCGGGACTGCGGGGTCACCGGGTTCCAGTGCACCACGATGAAGGCGCCGCGCGACTACGCGAAGCCGGAGGGCGGCGAGATCAAGCTGGCCGTCTCCCGGAAGAAGGCCACCGGCCCCGGCAAGAAGATCGGCTCGCTCCTGGTCAACCCGGGAGGCCCCGGCGGATCGGCCATCGGCTATCTCCAGGGATACGCCGCGATCGGCTACCCCGCCCAGGTGCGCGCCCGCTACGACATGGTCGCCATCGATCCGCGCGGCGTGGCGCGCAGCGAACCCGTCGAGTGCCTCACCGGTCCGCAGATGGACGCCTACACCCAGGTCGACCAGACCCCTGACGACGCCGGCGAGGTCACGAAGCTGAGCAGTTCGTTCAAGAAGTTCGCCACGGGCTGCGAGCAGCGCTCGGGCGAGATCCTGCCGCACGTCTCCACCGTGGAGACCGCCCGCGACATGGACATCCTGCGGGAGCTCCTCGGCGACGAGCAGCTGCACTACGTCGGTGCCTCGTACGGAACGTTCCTGGGTGCGACGTACGCCGAGCTCTTCCCCGCCCGGGCGGGCCGGCTCGTGCTCGACGGCGCGATGGATCCCTCGCTCCCGTCGGCCGAGATGAACCGGGACCAGACCGCGGGATTCGAGACCGCGTTCCAGTCCTTTGCGGCGGACTGCGTGAAGAAGTCGGACTGCCCGCTCGGCACGACGTCCGCCGCCGATGCGGCGGCGAACCTGAAGAAGCTGTTCAGCGACCTCGACGCGAAGCCGATCGCCACGGGCGAGTCCCGCAGGCTCGGTGAGTCCCTCGCCACCACGGGCGTCATCGCCGCCATGTACGACGAGACGGCCTGGCCCCAGCTCCGCGAGGCGCTCACCGGTGCCCGGGCGGGCGACGGCTCGGGCCTGCTCTCCCTGGCGGACAGCTACTACGAGCGCGAGCCGAACGGCACGTACGCGAACCTCATGTACGCCAACGCGGCCGTGAACTGCCTCGACCTCCCGCCCGCCTTCGCCACCCCCCAGGCGGTCAGCCAGGCTCTGCCCACCTTCGAGAAGGCCTCGCCGGTCTTCGGGAAGAACTTCGCCTGGGCCTCCCTGAACTGCGCGTACTGGCCGGTCCCCGCCACCGGCACCCCGCACCCCATCAAGGCCGAAGGCGCCGCCCCGATCGTGGTCGTCGGCACCACCCGGGACCCGGCTACTCCGTACAAGTGGGCGAAGTCCCTGGCCGGCCAGCTCTCGTCGGGCACGCTCCTCACCTACGAGGGTGACGGTCACACGGCGTACGGCCGCGGCAGCGACTGCATCGACACGGCGATCAACAGGTACCTCCTGGAGGGCACCGCGCCGGACGACGGTAAGAAGTGCTCCTGACCTGCGACTGAGGCGGGGAAACGGGGCGGTACGGAGCACCCCTCGAAACTGTGTAGACTTGGCCAGGCCGCTGATCGCATCATGGTGCGACAGGGCGCGCCGCCTTAGCTCAGTTGGCCAGAGCAACGCACTCGTAATGCGTAGGTCTCGGGTTCGAATCCCGAAGGCGGCTCAGATAGGAAACCGCAGATCAGGTGCGGTACGCGGCTGGCCCCCGGCAAGATCACCGCCGGGGGCCAGTACGCATTCTGTACGCGCTACTTCAGCTAGGTGCCGAGCGTGACCGGCGCATCCTTCATCGCCAGTGCGACCATGCGGCCCGCGTCCAAGGCGTCCGCGACCTCATCGAGGCGGTCCGGGAACAGGTGCCCGTAGATGTTCAGCGTCATCGCCGCATCCTTGTGCCCGAGCATCAACTGGACGACCTTCACGTCGGCGCCGGCCGCGATGGCGAGCGACGCCGCGGTGTGCCGCAGCTTGTGCGGCGTGATGCCCATCCCGCCCAGGCCGGCCACCTTCACCGCCGGGTCGAAGACGCGGTTGCGGAAGTTGTTGTACCGAAGCGGGCCGCCCTCGGGTGCGGTGAACAGTAGATCCCCTTGGCCCTTGCCGCGGGCGAGGGCGCCGAGCTCGTCGGCGAACGAGCGGGGAATGGGCACCGACCGCTTTTCGTGGTTCTTCACCGGTCCGAGCTCTAGCACCCCGCGAACGTCGGTGTAGTTCTGCACGATCCGGATGCGGCGCTTCGGCACGAGCAGCCGGCCTGTCTTGATGGCCGACGCCTCCGCCCACCGAATCCCGCTGTACCCCAGCGTGAGGATCATCAGCCGGTACTCGCCCGCCGCGAGGGCCAGGCGCTCCAACTGGTCGTACGTGAGGTAGACGTGCTCATCCTCATCGTCCGGCCGCGGCAGCTCGTGGTCGTGGCACGGGCTGCCGCTGATGCGCTTCGAGAACACCGCGTGCTTCATCACCATCGACAGGACGCGGTACGCCTTGATGATCCGGGCCGCCCCGAGCTTCTTGCCCGACTTCCCGGGCTGCGTCTCCAGCTCCGTGAGCCACGCAGAGACGTCCTCCCACTGGATCGCTCCGACCTGCCAGTCACCCCACTTCGGGATGACGTACAGGTCCAGCAGCTCCCGGTAGTCATGACGCGTCGTCCGGCCGATCTTCCGCTTCGAGGTGAACCACTCCTCGGCGACCAGCTTCGTCGCGGCCTTCCCCGACTTCGGGTCGCGGTACGAGCCCTTGTCGAGCCGGGCCGTGATCGCGTTCACCTCCGCCTCGGCCTGGGGCAGCTTCTGGAACGTCGCCGCCTTGCCCTTGGCATCGGGCCCGTACCAGCGAACCCGCCACCGCCCCGGCGGCTTGCGCTTGCTGCCCGCCCTCTTCGCTTCCTGCCACTTCTCCATCGAGGCCCGGTAGTCGGCGTGGTTCTCGCGGTCCTCAATCCACACTCGGGCCATCGGGCTCCTCCTTCTTGGCGCGCTTTACGGCATCGCTCTTCCACACGCCCATTTCGCGCGCCCACTCGTTGTGGGAGACCCCGACGCGGTTGACCTCGGCGGCGAGGCGTTCCACGGCCACGCGGGCGGCGTCCAGATCTTCATCGAAGGCCGTACTGCCCTCCATGACGAAGCGAGACGAGTCGATGAGCCGTTCCACGTCGTGCTGCGCGGCATTCAGAGCACGCCCGGCAGGGTGCTGACGGGAGTTCCGCACGCGAAGCGGCAGGCTGTAGAGCTGGAACTCCAGCAACTCCGTCTCCTCGCGCCCCGGCGTCAACCGCAAGGGCCGCTGACTGTTCGCCCACGCCCAAGCGGCGGCCGCGCGTACCGCCCCGGCGCCCGTCACCTCCACCTCGTCGGCCTCGCTCATCGGAAGGAGCAGAGCGGCTGGCGAAACGTTGAAGACCGTGGCGAGCGCCGCCAGATCGTCCACCGTCACCTGCCGCTGCTGCTTCTCGATCTTCGCCACAGCAGACGGAGTAATCGGCCGCCCCGCTTCTCCGAGGGCGCCGGAGAGGGCGTAGATCGTCAGGTTCCGCACCTCGCGGAGACGCTTCACGTTCTGCGCGACGGCGACCGCAGTCGGCCCGTACTGGGTTGCCGGGCGAGGCCGGCGCTTCTCGGCAGTCATACACGCCAGCCTAGGCCGAGGCGGTGTCCATTTCTGCTCTTGGGGTGCTACCTTCATCGCTGTCATGTGTTCACTGTAGCTGTAGGAGTGTTCATTGTGAACATCACTGGATCGAAAGTGACGACCGTGGGGCTGCTCAGCCCGAAGCAGGTGCGCGCGGAGTACGGATTCAGCGAGCAGACGCTCGCGACCTGGCGGTGGATGGGCACGGGGCCGGACTACATCAAGACCAGTCCCGGACGCAGCGGACGCATCAAGTACAAGCGCAGCGCCATCGAGAAGTGGCTCGATGAGCGCACCGTGAGCGGGGGCGCCGCGGCATGAGCGCAAGAAGAAACCCCCCGGCGGGCAACCAGGGGGCTGAAGACCAGCGGGCGAGCGGGTCGACCACCACCGTACCGCGCGCCTCTGTCATCGCCTACTGCCGCGCCTACGCCGCCCGTGGGTGCTTCGGCCGGTACTGGGTCCTCGTGATCGACACCTGCCCGTACTGCCGGCGCACCCACCGCCACGGCGGCGGCGACCAGCTGCGCCCCGCCTACGGGCACCGCTCCGCGCACTGCGGCAGTACCGGCCCCCACCGCGGCTACTGGCTGGAGCCCGTCACCGAGGAGGCGCCGTGACACCCCTCGAAGGTGCGCTCTGGCTCATCCGCCATGGCTTCCCCGTCTTCCCCTGCGACCACCCCGGCACCGAGCGGTGCAGCGGCATCGGACGCGGCCACGACCCGGCCACCTGCACGGACCGCGGAAAGCACCCCTGCGTCCCGTTCACCCGAGCCCACACCCTCGACAACGACCAGATGCAGAGCAGCATCGGCGGGCGGCTGCGCAACGTCGGCGTCGCGGTCGGCGGCTGCGCGGGCCCGGACGGGGCACGGCTCCTCGTTGTCGACTCCGACCGGCCCGGGGCCATCGAGGACGCCGCAGAAGCGTTCGGCCACCGGCATACGCCCACGATGCGCGTCACCACCGCCAAGGGACACCACGACTACTACTGGGCCCCGGCCAGCACGAGGCTCGGCAACGGGCTCGGCGCACTGCGCGGCAAGTTCGACGGCGACGTACGCAGCGGCAACGGCTACGTCATCGGCCCCGGGTCCGTGCACGCGACCGGTGTCGTCTACGAGCTGGCCGACCCTGAGCAGCCGCCCGCAGTCGTACCCGCATGGCTCCTCGCCGCGCTGCTGGCCGCGCCCGCTCACCCCGCGCCCGCCGCGGCCCCGACAGCGCGCAAGACGCCCGGGCGGCTCGCCCCCCTTGTGCGGTTCGTTCTTGAGTCGCAGTCCGGCGACCGGAACAACCGCCTGTACTGGGCCGCCTGCCGCGCCTTCGAGCAGGACGGCAACCCCGCGCCGAACGTCGCCGGTGCCCTGCTCGATGCGGCCGCACACGTGGGGCTCACCGAGGCGGAAGCCCGCCAGACCATCACCTCCGCCTACCGATCAAGGGCCACCCGATGACCGATGACACCGCCGCGAAGGCGCGCAAGATTCTGGAACAGAACGACGTCAACGAGCCCGAGGAGAGCAAGGGGCGAGGCCCGTCGCAGGCCGCGCAGCTGGTCGCGATTGCGCGCAAGCGGTACGACCTGTTCATGTCCGAGGACGGACGCCCCTATGGGGTGAAGACCGACGGAGCGAACATCGCCCTGCCGCTCCGCGGGAAGGCCGGCCTGCGCTCCCAGCTCTCCCGGATCTACAACGACGAACACGGCGGCGCCGTCGCCTCGCAGTCGGCGCTCGCCGACGCGATGACCGTGCTCGAAGGCGTCGCCCAGGCCGCCGACCCCCGCGTCCCGCACGTCCGGGTGGCGCGCCACGGGGACGGAGTCGTCGTTGACCTCGGCGACGCGGACGGCCGATGCGTCGTCATCACCCCCGACGGGTGGGAACGCGCGGCCCGCTCCCCGGTCCTCTTCCGCCGCTCGGGCGCCATGAAGCCTCTGCCCGCGCCCGTGCGGGACGGTGACGGCCTGGCCAAGCTCCGAGACCTGCTCAACACCGACGAGGAAGGGTTCCGGCTCCTCGTCGCCTGGCTGGTCGCGTGCTTCATCCCGGACCTTCCCCACCCCATCCTCACGTTCCGCGGCGAGCAGGGCACCGGCAAGTCCTACTCGGCGAAGATGGTCATCGGCATCATCGACCCGTCCGGCGCCCCTAAGCGCACCGCGCCCCGCGACATCAAGTCGTGGGCCACCCAGGCGTTCAACTCCTGGGCCCTGTGCCTCGACAACGTGTCCGTCATCCCCGACTGGCTGTCCGACGCCCTGTGCCGCGCGGTCACCGGAGACGGCATCGTCGACCGCGCCCTCTACACCGACGACGACGTCGTCGTGCTGGAGTTCCGCCGGGTCCTCGCCATGACCACCATCGACGCCGGAGCGCTCGCCGGGGACCTCGCCGAACGGCTGCTCACGATCGAGCTGCACCTGATCCCCGACCACAAGCGGCGCGAGGAAGCCGAGATGGACGCGGCTTACGCCGAAGCACACCCGTCCATCCTGGCGTCCCTGTTCGACCTCCTCGCCCAGGTGCTCAAGGTGCTGCCCGACGTCGTTCTCACCGAGCGCCCCCGCATGGCCGACTTCGCCCGCGTCCTCGCCGCAGTCGACAAGGTCCAGGGCTGGCAGACCCTCGACACGTACAAGGCCAGCACCCGCGACGCCGTAGCCGACGTTCTGGACGGCGAGCCGTTCGCAGCAGCCGTCACCGCGTTCGTAGACCGCGCAGGCCCCGACGGCGTCATCCTCACCGCGTCCGAGCTGCTGGAGCAGGTGCCGACCCCGGACAAGCTGCCGAAGAAGTGGCCGAAGGACCCGACGCGTGCCGGCGGGCAGCTCAAGCGCCTCGCCCCCGCGCTGCGGACCATCGGTATCGAGGTCGACGACAGCAAGCGCGGGCCCAAGCCCAAGCGGCAGAAGCTGTACCACCTGACGGCATCAGCAGAGAGAAGGTACGAAACAGCGTCCCCAGCGACCCCCAGCACCCCGGATGGCGCCCTGACCAGCGAAAACAGGGGGGTCGCTACAGGGGGGCCGCTAGCGACCCCCCTCCCCGCCGGGGGGCCGCTGGGGGGCACTAAGGGGGCCGCTGAACGGTTCCCAGCGACCCCCCAAGCCACCGCCCCTGACCTGCACTTTTTCTCACCGGGGGACGCTGGGACGCTGGGGGACGCTGAAATGCAGCCTCTCTCTACTCAGTCCGAGTGCTACGGCTGCAACCTCCCCATGGACCCGGTACTCACCGCGAACGGCGACACCCACCACCCCGGCTGCGAGTAGGAGCCGCTGATGCCCAAGACCCCCGCCCCGTACCGGGCGCACTGCCCGGCCTGCCGCACCACCCCAACCCGTACGAGAAGTCGGGACAGCCCGCGTCGCCAACACCCGGCACGCCCTCGTCCAGTGCGCCGACAAGACGTGCGAACTCATCTGGGCCACCCGCACCCCGGCAGCCGCTCGTGACCACGCCACCTGACCCCGGCACTGCCCGGCTCATCGGCCCGGACGGCTCCGTCACCATCCCCTCAGGCGTCGCCGGTGAAGTCCTCCGTGCCCTGGTGCGCGACCTCACCGCCCGCGTTCGGGCCGACGGCGGCGAAGTCTCCCCCGAGGTCCGCCGGGTGTTGTACGCCCTCCACGACGCGGCACAACGCCCCGCCCGCCCCGCACCAAGTTCCGTCCCCGGAACCCCCGCCGCTGTCCCTGCCACGGTGGAACTGACCGCGTACGAAGCCGCTGCACTCATGGGTTGCAGCCCCGAGTACGTACGTCGCCTCGCACGGGCCGGCCGCGTTCTTGCGCGACGCGCCGGCCCGGCCTGGCTCATCAACACCGCGTCCCTGGACGCGTACAGAAAGGGGACAGCCGCATGACCAACCGCCTCACCGCCGCCCACGAAACCGCGGCCGCCGACGTCGCCACCGCTGTTCAGGAAGCCGACGAAGCCGCCGCACTCGCCGCGGCCCTCGAAGAACGCGTACGCAACGGCGACGACACCGTTACCCCCGAACAGATCGCATCCGCCCGCGAGCTCGGGCAGTTCGCCCAGCTCCGTGCCGAAGCCACCCGACGCAAAGCCGAACAGGCCAAGCGCGCCGCCCGCCTCGCCGACCTCGCCGAACTCAAGGCAGACATCGACGCCTACACCCAGACCACCGACCCCGACAAGCTGGTCGACGACCTCTTCACCGCGCTGCTCGCCTACACCCAGCACTTCGCAGACCACAACACCCGAGTCAACCAGTGGCGGGCCCGCATGACTGCCCTCGACGTGCCCGTGGTCCACTCCCCCAACGATGTTCGAGCCGATCACGCGCACCTCGGACGCGCCAACGGCTCCACCCAGATTTTCGTCGGCGACAGCGTGTACGCGACCGTCAACCACATCAGCAACCTGCCCTACCACCTGGAGCAGCTCGGCATCGCAGTCAAGTACCTCGCCGCCCACCCCACCGGACCGCGGCACGCACAGGCACAGGCGAACGCGCAGGAACGCATCGACAAGGTGAAGGCAGGAGTCCGCGCGGGCTTCCGCACACGGAAGGGACACAGCGCATGACCACCCCCCACCCCCCTGCCTGGACGTACCCCGCAGGGCAGCTCACCCCCAGCGACGTCAAGGCACTCACACCCGAGGAGTACGTGCAGGCAGAGGAGACAGGCCTGCTCGACAAGCACCTCGGGCGCGCGCCAAGGCCGCCGGCCGAAGGACAACTCACCCGTACCGACCTCAAGCACATGACGCCACAGCAGATCGTCGATGCCCGAGACCGAGGCCAGTTCGACCAGCTCCTCAGCGGCGAGGCCCCCTGAACACGAAGCGCAGGCAGACGCTGCCGCACTGCGCAACGCAGAGCACCAGCCCGGCGCAACGCCGGACGACACGCAGCGTCACACCCACCCAGGGGGGTACCCCCAAGCCCCCGGGGGTGGAGAGACGCGGGGGAGGGCGCTCGGGGTGGCGGAGGGTTCAAAGGGTCCGCCGCCGTCACGTTGCGTGACGCCCTTCTTCGGGTGCTTCAGCTGCCCGGCCCTCGCGAGGGCCGGGCGTTGTTGCGTGCAACGGGGCGGCGTCTGGGAGTCGCTGCAATCTTGCGCAACTGCCGTCCAGGGCCGGGCAGGGGGCTGCATGCTGGTGCCCCCACCAACGGGAAGGGGGCGCCACCATGACGCTCAGGTTCATCGGCACCACGTCCGAGCATGGGAACTGCCCGACGCTGTACGAGGTCGAGGAGACCGGCGACATCGTCGTCCAGGGCGACCGGCTCACCGATCCCGAGCACCTTGCCCAACTGCGCGATGTCGGCGAGCACGAGACGTTCGTGGTCATCCCGCGCGCGCTGCTGACCCGCTTTGCCCCCAAGGAGTGACCTTGCCGCCCCTGATCCTCTTCGAGGAGATCGCTCACCACTTCGCCGAGTTCCAGCACACCGCGTTCCGTCTGGAGACTCGCCGCGGCTACGCCACCGACCGGGCCGGCGCCCGGTTCCAGGGGTTCATGCGCGGCATCGCCCCGGCGCCACAGCCGGGCCACCCGTGGAACGTGAACGTACGGGCCAAGGCGGAGCAGGGCGCGCGGTTCTCTCGGGTCCGGATCGTTGACGACCCGCCCACGGACGGGCAGCGGTTCCTCATGGCCACGGCTGCCGGGAACGTCGAGGCGGGCGAGGACATCCGCGTACTGCCGCGCGCCGAGGCGGTGCGGCTGGGCCTGCCCGACTTCGACCTGTGGCTGTTCGACTCCCGGACCCTGGTGCGCATGCACATCGACGACACCGACACCACAACCG
>NZ_JBIVTU010000032.1:0-33796 GCF_044756845.1 Streptomyces sp. NPDC091416 | reverse complement strand
TTCGCCACGCACCGTCTGTCCCTGGAGGAGGCCCCGATGGCGTACAAGACCTTCCAGCAGAAGGCTGACGGGATGGTCAAGACGCTCCTGCGGCCGTGACGGCCGGGGAGTGCCGCAGGGGAACGCAAAGGAACGCCAGAGAACGCAAAGGAACGCAAGGGAAGGGGCCACGGTGAATGCATCGAGCGGGCTGCGCGTCGTCGTCACGGGCGCGACCGGAAACGTGGGCACGAGCCTGGCCCGGGCCCTGTCGCAAGATCCGGACGTGGGATCGGTCCTCGGCCTGGCCCGGCGGCTGCCCGATCTCACCCTCCCCGGCGTCGAGTGGGGCAGGGTGGACCTCTCCCGCCTGGACAGCGCCAAGAGGATCGCCTCCCTGCTGGCGGGCGCGGACGCCGTCGTGCACCTGGCCTGGCGTTTCCAGCCGACTCATGACCCCGTCGTCACCTGGCGCAGCAACGTCGAGGGCTCCCTGCGGGTCTTCGACGCCGTGCGCACAGCGGGCGTCCCCACCCTGGTCCACGCCTCGTCCGTAGGCGCCTACTCGCCCGGCCCCAAGCGGGAGCCGGGGGTCGACGAGCAGTGGCCCACCCATGGCTGGCCCGATGCCGCCTACTGCCGGGAGAAGGCCTACCTGGAACGGGTCCTGGACACCTTCGAGCTGCGCCACCCGCAGATCCGGGTGGTGCGCATGCGGCCCGGCTTCCTGTTCAAGGAGGCCGCGGCTTCCGAGCAGCGGCGCATCTTCGGCGGGAAGTACCTGCCCGGTGTGCTGCTCCGCCCCGACCTGCTGCCCTTCGTGCCCGATCTCCAGGGGCTGCGGTTCCAGGTGCTGCACACGGACGATGCGGCCGAGGCGTATCGGCTCGCCGTCATCGGAGACGTACGCGGGCCCTTCAACCTCGCCGCCGACACCGTCACCGACGCCCGCACCCTCGGTGAACTCCTCATGCGCGAGTAGTGCGCGCCCCCCTCCCGCTGGTACGCGGCGCCTTGGCGAGCGCCTGGCACGCACGGGCGGTCCCTGCCTCGCCCCACCTCTTCGACGCGGTGCTGCGCCTCCCCGTCATGGACTGCGCACGGGCCCGCGAGGAGCTGGGCTGGCAGCCGCGGTATTCGGCGTCCGACGCGCTGACGGCGTTCCTGCGCGGTGCCGTCCGGGGGAAGGGTGAGGAGACCGCCCCGCTGGCCGGCAGCCGGTGGGCGTGATGGGCGCGGGGCGGGCCCGCGGACGACGCCTGCGGGCCGACAGCTCGCCGCGCCGGCCGGGCGGTGCCAGCATGACAACCATGTCCCGCAAGGCCGTGATCGTCATCGACATGATCAACCCGTACGACCACGCGGACGCGGACCGGCTCCTTCCGTCCGCCGAGCGGGTCGTGCCGGTCATCGCACGCATGCTGAGGGCGGCCCGGGAGAGCGGTTCGCTGGTGATCTATGCCAACGACAATTTCGGCGACTGGCGCTCACATCACGGCGAGATCGTGGAGGCGGCCATGGCGGGCGCCCGCCCCGACCTCGTCGAACCGCTGCGGCCCGATGACAACTCGCTCTTCGTCGTCAAGGCCAGGCACTCCATCTTCTACGAGACACCCCTTCCGTACCTGTTCCACCAGCTGGACGTGGACCACCTCGTCCTGACCGGTCAGGTGACCGAGCAGTGCATCCTCTACTCCGCGCTCGACGCGCACATCCGCCACATGGGCCTGACCATCGCCCGCGACGGTGTGGCCCACATCCATGAGGACCTGGCCGATGCCGCCCTGCGGATGACGGAGCGCAACATGGGCGCCCGGGTGTGCGCCGCCGAAGAGATCGACCTGTGACGCCGGCGGGCCACGCCGGCACGAAAGGACCCCCATGACGCGCGCCGCACTGTTCGACGTGGACGGCACCCTTGTCGACACCAACTACCTGCACGTGACCGCGTGGTGGGAGGCCTTCCACCAGGCCGGTCACACGGTTGCGATGCCCGCGATCCACCGTGCCGTCGGCCTCGGCTCGGACGACCTCATCGACCACCTGCTGGGGCCCGGCCGGGAACGGGAACAGGACGCGGGGATCAGTGCCACGCACTCCGCCCTGTACGCCACCTACTTCGAACGCCTGCCCCCGCTGGAGGGCGCGGCGGATCTGCTGCGCGCCCTGGCCGGCCGGGGCTGGACGATCGTCCTGGCCACCTCCGCCTCCGGCTCGGAGCTCGGGGCCCTACGGCGCGCGCTCGACGCCGACGACGTCATCTCGGGAACAGCGAGTTCCGACGACGTGGACGAGGGGAAGCCCGCCCCGGACCCGATCCGCCACGCGATGGAGATCGCCGGCGCCACCAGCGAGGAGACCGTGTACATCGGCGACTCCGTCTGGGACATGGAGGCGGCGGCCAGGGCCTTGGTGCCCGCCGTGGGCCTCCTGTCGGGCGGCATCCCCCGGGCGGACCTGGAGGCCGCCGGAGCCGTGGAGGTCCACGCCTCACCGTCGGCTCTCCTGGCCCGCCTGGACACCGGCGTGATCGCCCGTATGAGCCCGTAGCGGCCTCGCGTCCCTAACCGCCGTAGCAGAGGCAGAACGGATGCCCGGCCGGGTCCGCGAAGACACGGAAGTCACGCTTGCCGCCGTCGTCGTCGAGGTCGAGCGGCGTGGCCCCCAGGGCGAGCACCTCGCGCTGGGCGGCCTCCATGTCCCGAACCTTGAAGTCCAGGTGCTCCTGCTGCGAGTTCCGGTCGTCACGCGGCCACTCGGGCGCCCGGTACCCGGGGGCCAGCTGAAAGGCGAGGCGCGCCCCGCCGGGTACATGGAGTTCGAACCAGCGGTCGCTGTCGTGCGTCACCTCCCCGCCCAGCACCCCCTGGTAGAACCCGGCGAGCGCCGCTGGGTCCGGGCAGTCGATGGCAACCAGGCAGAAGGTCGCGACAGCCATGTCGTTCCTCGCTTTCTGTGTGCGCGGGTGTGCGGATGTCCCTTCCAGGGTTCCGCGCCCGGCTCAGAGGAAACATGATCCGGCGAGCCCTACGTTTCGACCTCCAGGGATCGGTAACCCATTCCATATGGTGCAATTCGGATACACGATGATGACCGAGCAGTCGGGACCGAGGGCCCTCGTCGAGGACGTGGTGGCGGCCGAGGAGGCCGGCTTCGACTTCTCCGTGACCTCCGACCACTACTTCCCCTGGCTGAAGTCTCAGGGGCACGCCTCGTACGCCTGGAGCGTCCTGGGCGCCGCCGCGCAGGCCACGACCCGCATCCCCCTGATGACCTACGTGACCTGCCCGACCACCCGCTACCACCCCGCCGTGGTGGCGCAGAAGGCCGCCACTCTGCAACTGCTCTCCGAAGGGCGGTTCCGGCTCGGGCTGGGGTCCGGCGAGAGCCTGAACGAACACGTGGTGGGCGGAGGCTGGCCGGACGCCCGGGTACGGCTGGAAAAACTCGAAGAAGCGGTGGAGATCATCAAGGCGCTCCTCGACGGCGGCTACGTCACCCACCACGGCACCCACTTCGACGTGGACAACGCCAAGCTGTGGGACCTGCCCGACGTGGCCGTTCCCCTCGGCATCGCCGTCTCCGGCGACCGGTCGTGCGAGATCGCCGGCCGGCACGCGGATCTGGTGATCGCCACCGAGCCCAAGGCGGAGCTTCTGACCAGCTTCGAACGGCACGGCGGAGGCGGGAAGCCGAGCGTCGGCCAGCTGCCCGTCTGCTACGACACCGACCGCGACGCGGCCGTAAAGCGGGCCCACGACCAGTTCCGCTGGTCGGTCGGCGGCTGGAAGGTCAACTCGGAGCTGCCGGGCCCCTCCGCCTTCGACCAGGCCACCCAGCACGTCCGGCCCGACGACATCGCCCAGGCAGTACCCTGCGGCGACGACATCGGCCGGTTCGTCGAAGCGGTGCGCCCCTTCGTCGACGCGGGGTTCACCGAGGTCGCCCTCGTACAGATCGGGGGCAGCCACCAGAAACCGTTCATCGACTGGGCGCAGGAAAAGCTCCTGCCCGCGCTGCGCGCCATGTGACACACGTACGCAAACGCGTCACCTGGCCCGCAAGCCGGGCGGTACGAGCGCACGCCACTTCCCGCTGCCGAAGCCGTTGGGGAGCACGCCATCGCCCCGGTCCCGGCGTGCCCCGGTGGTTCAGCGGCCGACGGCCTTCTGAAGCTGCTCCTTGTTCATCTTGGAGCGGCCCTCAATGTTCTTCTTCTTCGCCTCTTCGTATAGCTGGTCCTTGGTGCGGCCCTGCGCGCCCTGGTGCGAGCGCTGGCCGCCGCGCTCGGAGGCGGACTTGGGGTCGCGCGTGGACGACTTGCTCGCCGTCCTCGACTCACCCGAGCGAGCACGCTCCTTGTTCACGGTGCGAGCGGCGATTTCCTTGGCACGCTTCTCGGACGTGCCGCGCTTCTGTGCGCTCTCCTTCACGTGTTCGTACTGACGCTCACGCTTGGGGCTGGATCCTGCTGGCATGACGCTGTCCTCCTCGTCCTCGCCCCCGGCCTTCGGGGCCGGCCCGGGGTCACCAACCGGGTTGCCGGGGGGGCTACGCCCGAAACATGCCACCGCCCCGGGGGGTACGCCCACCGCGGCGCGCGCTCGGGTGAAAACCAGGCGGCCCGTACGCCTGGCCGACGGGAAGCGCAGGGCTGATCGGGGGCAGTCACCGTGATGTCAGCCGATGAACTCGCAGACTTCGGGTAGCGGGTCCAGTGCGACGCCGGACCATCGACCGCCGACGGGACTGCTCCAAGGTGAGGTGACACGTGTGCGGCGCGGCACTTTCCCCAGTAACAGCCCTCCGAGAGCAGGACCGGCTAGATGTGTTCCGGAAGGTAGGCCACGCCCTGGACCAGGTCGTACGACAGGGCGCGAACCATGGACCGGACCGCGCCGCTCTTCGCCGAGGCGTGGCGCAGCCTGCCCGCCTCGTCAAGATACGTGGCGTTCGCCACCTCGCCGGCACCGCATTCGCCCCGCAAGTACGCCGCGAGTGTGGGGAACTCCCCGTACAGGCTGTACTTGTAGGAGAGGTCGGCCGAGCAGGTGACCATCAGCTGTTCGAGCGCCATGTCGTCGGTCAGTTTGATCGCCGCTCCACGCGGCGGCGTGATTGCCCGCCCGCCTCAGGGCCGTGGCTGCTTCGTGGTCGCGGGGTGATGCCTCTCGACGTGCGGGTGGGACGTGGCGGTGAACCATCAATGGTGCGCGGGATCGCCGGGTTGGCCAACCGGCGATCCCGCGCTATGTAGCCCCGCTCCTGGGCGCCGATGATCAGCGTGAACGGCTGCTGGCGGGGCCGGCCGCGACCGCCGGCATGGCCGGTGGGCTGGCGATGAGGCTCGTCCTGGGTCCGGTGTCCGCGCTCTGGGGGCGGCGAAGTCCGGTTTCGTGGGCGAGGGTTTCGGAGAGGTCGGACAGCAGGGAGCTGGGGGTGTGCGGGGACGCGGTGATGGTCCAGGTGGGCCGGTCCGGGTCGGGTCCGGCCCAGATGGTCCAGGTGGCCAGGTTCTGGCTGGGGTGCTGGGCGGTGAAGGCGTCGAAGCGGACGCCAGCGAATCCGGCGGGGGATGTCCAGCGGATCCAGCGTCCGTCCACGGTGTGCTTCCACCCTGCGTCGGAGAGCGGCTGCGTGGCCGCGGTGACCTTCTTCTCGTCGACCGGGGATCCGATGGCGGTGTCCCAGCCCTCGCCGTTGGCGAGGTGGTCCAGCAGTTCCTGCAGTACGGGGGCGGGAGTGGCACTGGTAGCGGTGAGGACCCACATGCGGTCGGAGACGGGTGTCTCGTAGGCGGCGATGGTCCACGCGGTCTCCAGGGCCTCGGTTTCGTGGATGAGCTCGATACGCAGGGTCTGGGACTCGTGGACGGCGTGCGTCGTCGCACCCGACCAGGTCCGCCACTTCGCGAACTCACCGTGCGCGTCGAGGAAGCCGTCGAGGAGGGCGTCGTGGTCGCCGCCGTCGGCCAGGTAGACGGGGACGGTTTCCGGCTCCGGCGGGGCCGGTTCGGGCCTGGCCGTGGTGACGTTGAAGACGGAGAGCGCTTCGATGGCAGCGCGTTCGGTGTCGGTCAGGGGTGCCGGGCCGGGGCGCATCGTCTCGCCGTGTCCCTCCTCGAACGCGAGCAGGGCCCGGGCGGGTGAATCGTAGGTGACGGTGACCTGGCGCAGGTGGTCCTCGCTGCGGAGGTGGACGGACTTGCCGTTGGGGCCGAGGTAGGTACCGACCGCGACGGTCGTCTGCCTGTCTTGGGCGTGAGCGTGGATGTAAAGCTGGCCGTGGCGGATGTCGTCGTGGATCTTCTGCGCCGCGTTGGAGAGCTCACGGATCTCGCTGGGAGTGCACCACGGCATCGGATAGTTCGTCCAGGTCCACCCCTTATCCATGGCTTCGCTGAGCCGAGGGGTGGTATCGACCTGGATGCCTTCGGCGATCAGGTGCTTGGCTGCGTCGGCGGCCCAGTAGGGCTCCTCGTGATCGATGCGGGCCAGGACCAGGACGTTGGTTGGGGCGACGCTCCAGCCGGCAGCTTCCAGAGCCATGAGGGCGAGGCGGGACTGCGTGCCGGTCAGTACGGCCTGAACGGCGCTTGGGTGAGTGGGGTGGGTATCGAGGCGGACGTGGGCGTCGATGGCGGGAGTCGTGGGGGGTCTCGTCTCTTCTGCCGATGGCAGGGCCTTCGTGTGCGGCCTTCGGCGTGCGCGTGGGCTAACGGGTTGCTCGTGTGGGCCGGGCGGCGTACGCGACCGTGGTGGTCGGCGGACCGGCGCGGGTGGTGGCCGCTGGTCGCCGCCGCTGTGGCGGGGTGGCTCCGGTGGCGTGCTGCCAGCGGGTACGGATGGCATTGATGTCGGCGAGGGAGCGGCGGGCGCCGACGACGAGTTGGAAGGGGGTGTTCGCCGGGTCGTCGGCGTATGCCCCGATGTGCCGGCCGGTGTGCTCGGCGGTGGACAGGAGGGATCGCTGCAGGGCGCGCTCGGCCCAGTACTCCACGGAACCGGCCGGTTCTGCCAGCAGGCGGAGCACCTCACGCGGTTCGTCGCCAGCGTCGAGCAGGCCGCGCTGCTGGGCCTCCCACAGGACGGTGACGGGGTCGATGGGCTCATCGCGACGGGCGAGGGCGGTCAGGCACTGCCACAGGCCGGCGTGCAGCGGCAGAGTGAGGTCGTCGGGAAGCAGCCAGCCGATGGACACGATGTCAGCGGGGTGAGCGGTGGCGGTCGCGAGCAGCAGCTGCTCCTCCTCGATCGCCTCGGTCTGGTCGGGTGGGGTGGCTGGTGGCGGTGCTGGGGTGCGGGGCAGGACGCCGGCGCGTGGCGGGAAGCGGCTCGCGATGTCGTCCACGAGCGCGGCGAGCGCGTCGGCCTTGTCGAGGGCCGGCTGGACGGGGTACGGGAGGGAGGCGTCGTTGACGGTCTGGACGAGATGTTCGGCGGCCCTGTGTAGTCGGCGGCGGGCGTGTTCGGCCTCGACCATCCGCGCATAGGCCGGGGCGTGGCGGGGCCAGGGGCAGACCTGTACGAGCGTGTGCAGGTACGGGGCGGTCAGTGCGCGCGCCTTCCCGCGTGCCGTGGTGAGCACGTGGTCGAGCCACTTGGTGTTTTTCGCGTGCTCGTCGGGGTCGGGTGGCGGCAGGGTGCTGATCGCGCTGAACAGAGCGGCGTGCGCGGCGGTGGAGAACGAGTCGGCTCCGATGCCGGGCACGTCGCCGAGACGGTGCGGATCCAGGAGGAGAGCGCCGAGGAGGGCCTGCTCGACGTGGAACACCGGCTGCGGCGGCGGCGCAAGTGCGTGGAGATCGTCCTCGCCGGGCTCGGGCTCGGGCTCGGGGGCGGTGGGCATCAGGCGGCCAGGGTGAAGTCGTCGGGATTGAGGGTGACCCCAAGGTGCGGGGCGAGAAGGTGGCCGGCGAGCAACGGGGGCACGGCATTGCCGATCTGGGAGAACTGCTGGCTCTTGTTTCCGGCCCAGGGGTAGTTGGCGGGGAAGGTCTGCAGGAGGCCGGCCTCGCGGGCGGTGATTCGGATCGGCTCGGGAACCGTATGCGTATCGGTGTCAGTGGACGGGGCCGAGGCGGCCTCGGCGACCCAGACGCATTCGTTCGCGCGGTGCCCGAAGAACAGCGTGCCGGCCGGCTCGGAGAGCGGACGGACGGTGGCGTTGGCCTGGTTGTTGCTGCGCAGAGACCAGGACCAGCGCACAGCTTCGGTAGCCCGGGCTTCGGGTGCGCCGTGCCGGGCCGCCCGTCCGGCCTCTTGGCGACCGGGTTTGAGGGCGGCCACGTCTGGCCGGGGCATCCAGGTGCCGCGTTCCCGGGCGTCGGACAAAGTCTTGCGTGAGCCTGACGGGAAGGGTTCGGGGCCGCCTCCTGGTCCGCCGCCCGCGCAGACGGTGGGCACGGGGCGGTCGGTCGCACCCCATCCCAGGGTCTCGGCCATGCTGACCCAGCGATCACGTCCCGGGCCGAACAGGGATTCCGGCTCGGCGAGTTGGGAGTGGGTGGGTGTGGGGGGCTGCGCGCTGCGAACGCGGGAAGCCAGGAGGATGGCCCGCCTCCGGGTCTGCGGAACGCCGAAGTCAGCCGAGTTGAGGATTCCGCACCAGACGGAGAAGCCCCATGTGCGCAGGACGGCCGCGTACTGCTTCCACAGCGGCAGAACGTCCGGTACCTCTTCCATGGCGACCCAGTCGGGCTCGCCAACGGTGTTCAGGGCATGCAGGTAGCGCATCGGCTCGGCTGCGAGCAGGGAACGCTCGTCGCGGCACGCGGCGAGGAGGCGCTCGCGGGTGTCGTGCCCGACGGCGAGGTCCTGGACTGCGGCGTGGACCAGCGGTTGGTCGACCAGGCCGAGGCGCTTGCCGGCCATGCTCCACGCCTGACACGGCGGGGAGGCGATCACGCCGCGGGTCCGGCCGATGAAGGGCGACGTCGGATACATCGCCACATCGGTGCGGATGGTCAACTGACCCGATGCGGCACGGGTCTTGCATGCCCATTGGTCCCATTCCAGGCCAACATCTCGCGCGCCGAGGACATGCAGTGCCCTGCTCCAGCCGCCGGGCCCGGCGAAGAGGTCGAGTATCACGTGGCCAGTCCGAACTCGCTCTGCTCCGGGATCGCGGTGTCGCCGCGGCAGGCCCAGGGCGAGCAGCCGTCCGGCTCGCCGTTCTCCAGTTCGTCTGCGTCGGCCGAGCCGCTCTGGAGGGCGGCCCTTTCCGCGGCGGTGACGTGGTCGATCGGTGCCTCGCTGAGGGGCACTCGTGAGCGGTGAAGGAATGCCTGGCCGAGGAGCTTGTTCCCGGTGGCGTTGGCTCGCGCGTTGCCCTGCCGTATAGCGGCGTCGAACTCCACTACGTCCTGCCATTCATCCGGGTTGGTGTCGCGGATCTGGCGCCACTGAGCGTTCCCGTGGAAGGGACAGCCGAGGCAACTCGATTTCGGAGTGTCCGCGAGCCCGAGTGACGTCAGATACCGGGTGCAGTCGCTACGCGACCAGCCCATATCGATGAGGGGGTGGACGTTGCGCATGTAGCGCACGTCGGCGTCCTTGGCGCGGTGGAACTCATCTGTGGAGATACCGACCCACTGCTCAACGAATACGCCCTTCGGGATCCGTTGCGGATAGGGATAGCCGAGAAGCTCGCGGACCTTTTTCTTTATTGGCTTTATCTTATATTCGCCGGTGCATTGGCGTCGGGTCATGCCTTGCTTTCCGTCCTTGTTCAGGATGTACAGCGGCATGGAAGCGAAGCGGTGTTCAGGGTCGAGTGCGTCGTTTCTGATGTTTCCGGAAGTTACCCGCAGGACGGGTATTGCAGCCGGTGCGGCGATCTCCCTTTCGATTCGGTCGAGGTGTGCATATACGGCGCGCGGCTCCCAGCCCGTGTCGGCGAATATGGCGTAATCGACTTTCGGGAGGATGCCTTCCGCAGAGAGAGCGAGCATGGCGCTGGACTGGACTCCGGCACCGAGGGAGATGGCACGGAACGCCCGGTTCGGGGTGATGGAAATTCCTTCCGACGGGAGGTTGGGGAGGGCCCGGTCACTGCTGCGGCACGCCGAGCGCCCCGGCGAAGGCGGCGACGGTCGCAGTTGCGGCGTCGGGGCGTTGGAGGGCTCGTACGACGGGCGTGCCGATGACGACGGCATCCACGAGTGGTGCCACGGAGGCGGCGAGGTCCGGGGTTGAGATTCCGATCCCGGCCACGATGGGCAGCGGGCCGGTGGCGCGCACACGCTGCACGGCGGCGGCCAGTGCGGCAAGGTCGAGGGGGCCGCGGTACCCGGTGGGAGCGGTGCTGGCGGGGGCGTACAGCCAACCGGACGCGGTCTGCTCGATCGCTTCGAGTTCCTGGTCGGTTGCTGTGCGAGGGGCGAGACGAGGAGCGGTGAGCCCTGCTGCGGCGGCGGTGTGCTGCCACGTTCGGGCCGCGTCGTCGGGGAGGTCGACGACCATGATTCCGGCGGCGCCGGCGTCAGCGAACCGGTGGGCCAGGCGCTCGGGGCCGTGGCGGGCGACGGGATCCCAGTACGTCATCAGGACGGTCGGGCGGAGGCTGGCCGCGTGCTCGACCGCGCGCAGAGCGCGGTCCAGGACGTGCCCGCGCCGCAGGGCGCGGCGGTAGGCGGACTGGATGACGGGGCCGTCGAGGACCGCATCGTCGTGTGCGAGGCCAATCTCGAACAGGTCGGCGCCCGCCCGTGCGAGGGCGTCGAGGCGACGGCGTTCGGCCGTAGCGGTATGGGCGCCGGCAGGAACGAACACACCCAACTGGCAAGCGGGGCGGGCGAGGACGCAGGAGAGGGGGTCAGAGACGGGCAGGGTGATTCCTTGGCAGGGGCGTCCCTTCGGGGTGGGGCGCGGACGGTGCGGCTCGCGGTCGTCAGCGGCCTCGGGAGGGCGACTGGGCGGGGGACGGGGGGACCACGCGGGTCGGTGCGGTTGAACCGGCCGGTGGAAGTCCGATGAAGGAGGCGACGGCTGTCATCCCCGCGGGGGTGAGGCGGAGGCGGTCCAGGGGCGGTCCGCCCTTGAACGCGGGCGCGGCCGAGCCTTCCGCGCGATCGACGAGGCCGTTGGATTCCAGATGCCGCAGTGTGCTGATCAAGATGCGGGGTCCGCGGTTATTGACGTACTGCCGCCCCATGGATTCGGTGACCACGGCGCGTCCTCGGGCGATGTCGTGCAGCGCGGCGCGGTGTGTGGGATTCAGCCGTTCGGCCGGCGGGGCAGAGGTGCCGGAGCGGCCACGGTCTGGCTCCTGGGCGATGTGTGACGCGCAGGTGACGATGTCCTGGGCTGCCAGGGCGGTCAGTTCGCGGGCCATGTGTGCGTTGTGGCCGGCGGACTGAGCACTGAGGTAGGCGAGTTGGTTGAGCCTGACCAGGGCGTCGCTCAGATCGGGGCCGGGTTGCTGGTCGAGGACCGCGGTGATCGCGGCGCTCGTTTCGGATGCCAGCTGTCGTGCAGAGGCAGCATGCGTCTGCGGATCGGGGTCGGTGGGGGAGGCGAGGGCGAGGTCGAGCGCGTCGTTGTGGCGTGTGTACCTCCCGGCGAGCAGCAGGAGCTGTTCGACAGGGGGCACGGGAACGGGCACATCGAACAGGAGGGTGTCGGCAGGCGGCTGTGTCATGCGCGGGGCCGGGTGTGTGTGCTTGCGGAAGGCGTGTGCGGGGGTATGGGGGTGCGGGTTGGGGTGGGCCGACTGCTGCCGTGCAGACAGTCACGGGCGGCAGTCAGAGCCTCGGCGCTCCCCTCCAGGTGCCGACGGAGCCGGCTGTGGTGCACGAGCCCGCTGACGTGTTCCTGAATCGCGCTCTGCGTACCGCGCGTGGTGAGTGCGACGAGGGGGGCGAGGGCTTGGGTGTAGTGGGCGATGGCACGGCCGAGGTGCCCTGCGGTCTGGGCCAAGGTGGCGGCGGTGGGTGACTTCTTCACGCTGGGCACGAGCGCGTATTCGGTCTCGGCGGCCATGCGGGCTGCGAGGTGGCAGAGCAGGCTGACGTGCCGAGTCGCGGTGAACAGTCCGTTGGCGTCGCCGGGGATGCGGAATTCGTGCACGTCCGTGATGACGGCGTCCACTGCGGCGAGCGGGTCGAGGCCGTCCAGGTCAATGGGTTCGTAGGGGCGGATCGAATGTCTCCGGTGCTGGGTCAGGGTCAGGGTCAAGGGCAGGGGTGGCTGCGGTGGCGTAGCGGGTGAGGCCCTCGACGATCAGGTCGGGATGCCGGACGGGCAGTGCGTGGGTGGCGTCCTTGACCAGGGCGAAGTGGGCCTCGGGGATGCGTGCGGCCAGGGCGCGGGTGTGGCCGGCAGGCACGTGGGTGTCACCTGCGCCCGCCAGGAGCGTCAGACGTGGCCCGAGGCTCCGCAGTCCCTCGACGGGACGAGGCCCGCTGGCCGCGAGCGCGTGCCAGAAGGCGGCTACGTCACGGGTCGCGGCATGGTGCAGGCCACGCCGGCACGCCAGAGGAGGCGTGTTGGTCTCGGGTGGTGTGCCGGTGGTGCTCAGGGCCCACGGGCTGGAGCGCGGCAGACGGTGGCGGACCGCGTCCACGGCTGCGGGGGCGCGGGTGCAGGCGCCTGCGAGGAGGTCGCGGCCGAAGCCGACCAATCGGTTGCGTGCCCCGGCCTGCGAGCGTGTAGCGACGGGTCCGTCGGGCGTGGAGATCAGCAGGAGCCCATGGATGCGGGGGCGCAGATCGGGACGCAGTGTGGTGAGCGTCTGCAGGATCATGCCGCCCATCGAGTGGCCGGCCAGGACCAGCGGACCGTGCGGGGCAAGCTCCTGGACGATGTGGGCCAGGTCGGTGGCGAGCTGATCCAGGGTTATGGGTGCCGTCCCCCGGGTGGATCGGCCATGGGCGCGCTGGTCGTAGCGCACGACTCGCATGCCCTGAGCGGTGAGGTGAGGCGTGTGTAGGCGCCACAGGTCGGCGGTGACGGACAGCCCGTGGACCAGGACGGCTGTGACAGGCGCGTCGGACGACCCGTCGACATAGGCGGACACCTCCGCTCCGTCGGACAGGCGCACACGTCGGGTGCCGGCAGGGCGGTTCGGAATCGGACTGATGACAGGGTTCCTCGGGCAGGGGGCAGGTATCGGGCTTGGCAGCGTTGAAGTAGAGGGCCATCCGGCGGCGCTGCGTTGAGAGTGCGCGGCATCCTTGGGTGGGCGAGGCGGACCTGCTTGTCGTCTGCCTCCTGCAAGGACGAGTGGGCGTTTGACGACGGTCAACGGCGCTGGCGTGTTTGCCCGAACGTCCGGGCGGCCTGGGCGACGGCGTGATCGACGTGGGGATTCACTGCGGCATCCTTGACGGGCGTGATCAGTGCGCTGTTGCTGGTCTGGACGAGGAACGGCACCTCGCGATAGACGCGTTCGGCAGGAATGCCGCTGGTGAGGTGAGTGAAGAACTGGGCGACCAACTCGTCCGGCACGTCGGGCGTGAACGTGGCGGTCCAGTGCGTGTCGAAACCGTCGTACACGGAGTGCTTGATCTGCCAGGGGTGATCGGGGTCCGCACTGTGCTCGACAGTGCAGTGCTCGTCGGGAGATCTCCACACGACGCCCGTCGCCGTTGCCGTGACGCCCCAGCCGCTTGCCTCTGCGAGGTGGCCGACGGACTCGGTCGCGAGGGGAATGCGGTCGGCGTGCCGGCGGTCCCCGAGCAGTTGGGGCAGAGCCTGGGTAACGGACGCGATGGCCTCGCTGGGTGTCTGGCGGCTGAACTCCATTCGCCAGTAGGGATCGTGGTGCGCGATGGTCCACCACACACCGTCCTGGCGGGCCGGGGCGAAGTCGAGGAAGACGCCGCCGCAAGGGCTGTCGACCTCGACACGTCCGGTGTCCCGGTCGTGCTTGTGAGACCAGCTGAACAGGTGGACGAGTGGGCCGATGGCGTCGTTGATCTTGTTCATCCCAGCCCCGGCCAGATACCGCGGTGAGACAAGGACCATGTCGTCCGGGGCGATCGTGTTCACCGCAGCCTCCGGGCCGTGTTGCTGGGCTTGGGCGCCGCACCTGGTGCCGTCGGCTTGGAGACGAGCGGCTCCTGGAACGCCAGCGCGAGCCGCCCGGCCGCCGAGACCGTCACGTCCTGACCCACGTACCCAGCAGTCCGGGCAACCCGGACCAGTCGATGCTCTTCCAGCACGGCGAAGGGGGCCGGGCGGATGGCCTTTCCATCGCCCCCCTGGACCCGGGCGGCCCCCTTCCGCCCGACGTATCGCAGGGCGCCGCCTTGAGCGATGAGTTCGAGCGCGGCGTACTGGGCAGGCGTCAACTGTGGAATGTCTGGGCGGTGTTCCGGGTACTCCGTCAGGTCGCTGGTGATCCCCGACGCTGCGTTGAAGCAGAAGTTCGCGCTCAGGGACAGGTGGCGGGCCGCGGAGGCCAGTGCTGCCTTCAGGACAGGCGCGGCCTCGGCGTGCCGGGTCTGCCGGATGGACTCCACATCGGGAGGCGGGCCGCCGACGAACACTGCCCCTTCGAGGGGGTTCTCGCTCACGGCGCTCGCCAGCTGAGAGGCGGCAGTCGAAGCGGAGGCGATGACGCTACTGAACGCAGCCAGCGAGAACAGGCTGCCGGGCACGGCGGTGTACTGACTGCCATCGAGCACCGACAGCCGGATCAGCGCGCGACCGACCAGCTCATGAATGGAGAGGATCTGCTGTCCGACCTCTTTGAGCAGGTCACTGCCTGGCTGGGGGTTCAGTGCTTCCACGGTGACCTGCAGGGCGGTGAAGTCGGCACCGAGGTCCCGGAGACGGTCGATCTGCAAGGGCAGATCGATCTGGCGCAAGGGAATGATGAGCTCCTAGGTTGAGGGACAACGCCTCGATGGGCGTGGGTACGCGTGGCCGCAGAGGGCGGGTAGCTACGCGGCGGTGCCGTAGTCGTCCTGCTGGGGGGCGTGTTTGGCGATGGCCCGGGCAGTGATGGCCTTCGACGCGCGGGCGGAGGAGGCGGAGAGCTCGTCGGCACCGGGCTCCAGGTACCACGGCCGTAGGTCGAGCATCGCGGCGCGCATGCCTGTGGCGAAGCACAGCGCCGTCCCCTTGGGCAGGGCACGGATCGCATCCGCAGGCAGGATTCGCTCCTGCCGCATGCTCACCGAGGTGGACTTGCCCGACTCGGAGTGGGAGGTGGACACTGTCTCCACATCGTGGTCGCCGATCAGACGCGACAGTTTGTCGGCGAAGTCGGGGTCGTCGATACCGGACCCGATGATCTTCACGGTCGAGGCGCTCCACATCGCGTCCATGCCGGCGTCGCCCCAGACTTTCTGCCCCTGGCGGTAGCTCTGCAAGATCGTGATGGGGATGATCCCGCGACTGCCGAGGTGGGAGTACAGGTCTGGCAGGTCGCTGATTTTGCACACGTTCGCGGCTTCGTCGAGGATCGCGAGCATCGGCGGATCGAGGCGTCCGCCGGCGCGTTCGGCCTGGGCGGTGGCGGCGCGCATCACCGAGTCCGCGCACGCGGCGATCAGTGCCGAGGCTCCGCCGCCGCCGTCCTTGCTCAGCAGGAACAGCGTGTCGGTGGAGGTGACGAAGTCGGCAGGCCGGAACTCGGCGACGGCCTTCTGTGGTGTCACCCATGCTGCGATCTCGGAGTTGAGTAGGGCGGCGGCGTACTGGCGGGCGGTCTCGTAGATGCCGTCGCGTGTCTCCGGGGGGCCCTCGACGGTGCCCTTGAGCTGGGCGGCGACGGCGGCGAAGTCGTGGTCGCGGAGGATGTCGAGCGGGGTGCGGTCGGCGGGGAAGGCGAGCCACTGCATGATGTCGGTGATCGGCCGCTCGTCGAGTGCTGCCGCCAGCAGCAGCTGGGACAGGATGTTGCTCCCGGCCTTCGACCAGAAGTCGCCCTGCTGGGAGGCGTCCACCGATGCGGCGAGGAAGTGTCCGGCGAGCCGGTTCGCACCGTCTAGGGTTCTCGCACTGGCGAGAGGGTTCCACCACATCTCGCGTGCGGCGTGGGCAATCTGCTGGGGGTCCATGGTCCACACGGCTCCTGCCTCCGCCCGGGCCTCGTAGGCAGTGGTGAAGGCGTCTCCGGCGGCCTTGTTGGATGTCAGCAGGACCGGGCCTGGCGCGGCGAGCATGGAAGGGATGGCGAGGGAGGTGGTCTTGCCGGACCGCGGAGCCATGATTGCGACGGCGACGTCCTCGAAGCCCATCCGCACCTCGTGGCGGCTCCCCTGGAGGTTGCCGAGCAGGATGCCGGTGTCCCTCGCGTCGACGCGCTTGGCGTCCTTCAGACTCGGGCGCAGGGAACGCGCCTTGTCGGTGATCGCCTTGGCCATCAGCGGCTGAATGTCCCGGGCCTTGGCCATGTCGGTGATCTTCTTCCGGCCGCCGCTGCGGTTCTTGTATCGGGCCCACACGACACCGGCAACCGTTGCGAGGGCCAGGAGGAGGAGACCGGGGACGATGCGAGTGCTGATCAGCAGGGATGCGTCTCCTGCCTGGGGCCATACCTGTTCGGGGTGGAGCAGGGCGGCCGTCGGTTGATAGGGCGCCCAGCCGGATCCGGTGATGTACGCGGCGCAGTTGCCGGACAGCCAGGCCAGGTGGGACAGGGGAACAACGACGGCGAGCGCTCCGAACAGGAGCCGCAGGACGAGGTCGTACCCGTCGGTGGAGCTGTTGGAGGAGGGGGGCAAGTGGTATGCGCTTCCAGGCGAGGGCAGGGGGTTCAGCGACCGCGACTGTTCATGGGCGGCGGCAACAGGGGTGGGCTCGGGTTCGCAGCCGGAGCGGAACGCCGAGCTGCGAGGGACTGAACGCGCTCTTCGAGGGCGGAGGCGATCGACGCGACAGGAATGTCCGTGGGCCGGCGGGTGATGAGGCCCGGATCTCGTGTCGGGAGACACCGCGGACTGTCCGTACGCGGGACGGGACGCGGGTCGGCGAGCGCGGCAGTGAACGCCGTGACCAGGTGGACAGGGGTGCGCTCGTCAAACCGGGCCTGCCACACCGGCAGCTGCGCACGGTCCCGGCCGAGCGTCGCCGTGACCCACCAGGAACCCGGATCCTGAACGGTGCCCGATCGCTGGACGTATGTGGCTCCGTCCGGTGAGACGAATCCCGGGGCTCCAGCACTGGGTGTCCAGGCGATCTGGCGGAGGGGTTCGTACGGGTCGGTCGGTTTTTGCGCGGCGGGAGCCGGGTCGGTGAGGGCGTCGGTGACGGCGGCGATGAGTTCGACGGGCGTGCGGGCGCCGAAACTGGCGTACCAGGCGGGCCGGTCCGGCTCCGCGGCGTGGTGAAGGGTCCACCACGGTCCGCCGGGATCGGGCTCCAGGCGTAGGAGGGCCTTCTGGTCGGGGCTGGAGAGCAGGACGCGTGGCATCAGGGGGTCGTGTCCGTAGCTCCAGTTGCTTGCGCGGTGGAGGGGAACGGTGATCCACGCGGGGTCGCCTCCGCCGGCCAGGTGTCGGGGAGCGATGAGTTCGCCCTCGATGCTCTCGTGCGCGAGGGGCATGTTCACCTCCGAACCGAGGGCACGTGCCCGGGCGCGATTGCCGGGGTCGTGGTCGGTTTCGGGGCGAGCGGTGAGGGGGCATGCCGGGCGGCGGCGTTGATCTCACGGAGCGCGTGGCCGTAGGAAGCCCAGTCGTCGAGGTAACTCCACGAAGCGGCGTGATGCTCGGCGAGGGCGTCATCAAAGGCGGCGGTGCCCGGACGGGCGTTGCCGGGGAGCGAGTCTTGCGTCTCCAGCCACTGCTCGGTGAGCGCTTCGAGGCCGTCGAGCGAGGAATTCAGGACGCCCAACTGGTACACCCAGCGGCTCTGGACCGTGTGCGCCGGCAGGTTGGCCAGTTGAGTCTCCGCCGTGGCCAGTAGGTGTCGGGCACCGGCGCGGACGTTCTCGAAGGCGTTGAAGGTGTCTGCGTCGCGCTGGCTGGCGCGTATTCCGTAGGAGTCGTTGTCGTGTGGCCAGCCGTCGAGGTCGGTGTGTTCGTCGGAGTAGACGTCCCAGGCGTCGAGGATCTTCTTGCTGTCGCGGACGTAGTTGTCGGCGTGCCGGAGGTACTCACGGTGGGCGCGATCGGGGGAGATGGTGAGTGGGTCCAATCAGTTTCAGCGGCGAGCGGCCGGCCGCTCGCCGCCGGCCCTCACGGGGGTCGTGGTGAGCGCGGATCCTTGCTGGCGGCGGCCAGCGTGGGCCTTTACGCGGATGGCTTCGAGTCTTTTGGTGTGTGCCGCCACGACCTGTTCGGGAGTGAGCGGGCTCGGTTGCTGTACCGCGCTGTAGTGGCCCAACCGCTCGTACATGCCGCGCTGGAGCGGGGCGGGGTCGGCAAGTGCGGTGATGAAGGTGCTTACGAGGTGTTCGGGAGCGCCTTCGGTGAACCAGGCGGACCAGATCCGGGGGCCCATCGGTGTGCCCTGTCCCGGTTGGCGGGCTCCGATGCTCCAGGACGACACTGTGGCGTCATCTTTGGCGGGTCGCTGCTGGACGTAGCACATGCCATCGGGGGAGTAGGCCGTGTCTGTCGAGTCACGTACCCAACCTGCTGTTTCCAGGATGCGAAAGGGATCTTGTGCCTGAGCGGGCATGGGGGAGATGAGGGTGTCGGTGACGTGGCCGAGGATCTCGGCCGGGAGGAGTTCACCGAATTGCGCGTGCCAGCCGAATTCGTCGACGGTGGGTTCGGCCTGCAGCCACCACCAGGCCAAGGTGGGGGACTGCGGCGTGAACGTGAGGTTGTACCGGTGGTCAGGGCTGTGCAGAGCGATCTCTGGGCTGAGCGGATCGGACGTGCAGGTCCAGCTGGCGGCGGCCAGTCCGTGGGTGACGTGGCGGGCGTCACCGGGACCGGCGAGGTGACGCGGGCTGGTGTCGAACGGGATCCTCCCGGCGAGCGTGTCGGCGAAGGCGGCGAGTTGCCGGGTGCTCAGGGGCACCAGTCGCACGCTGCCTTGGTCGACGAAGGCTTCTCGGCGCGCAGGGCGTCCAGGATGTAGTGCAGGGTGTGCTGGCCGGCCTGCTCCCAGGCAGCGGTGCGCAACTCGGATATCAGGAAAGCCACTTCGCTGGTGGCCGGAGTGTCCGGGTGCTCCTGGACAACACGGGCCAGGGCACGAAGGGTGTCGGCGAACTGGACGGGTATGCCGGTGTATTCGTCCAGCAGCGGCGCGACGAGGTCGAGGGCTTCGTCGAGGTCCGGGTCGCTGCGCAGGTACTCGGTGAGGAGGGACAGGGTCTCGCTTGCGGCGCGGATGGTGTCCGGGGTGAGAACGGTCATGAGGTTCCTCGGGGTGTTCGTGGTCATCGGCGGGCACGGGTGGCGTCGGCGCGGGAATGCGGGCGGGCCGTGGTGTGTGGTCGGCTGTTCCGGGCGCTGTTGCGTGTCCAGGTCGTGGCGCGGGTGGCGGTGATCCGGGCCTGCTGCCAGGCGCTGAGTTCGGAGGGCAGCACGGAGACGGACGTGGTGCGGATTCGTGCGCTCTGTGGGACGCGTCCCAGTGGTCGCATCACGGGCTCGGGGCTGGCGAGAGCGGTCGAGAAGGCTTGCACGAGGTGCAGCGGGGTGGTGGAGGTGAACTGGGCGACCCAGCCGTTGCCGTGTTCGTCTTTGGCTCCGGACCACCACATCGCCGTTCCGTCCGGGGTCTGGTGGTACTGCATCCAGGCGCTGCCGTCGGCACTGGTCGCAGTGGGATGTCTGGCATTCGGCTCGTCGCGCCAGCGCCCCTCGTGAAGTGGCGCCCACGCGTTGGGAGCGTGCGCGGAGCGGGGCTGGTTGAGGGCGTCGGTGAGTCCGGCGACGATTTCCACCGGCGTTTGCTGTCCGAGGACTGCCCACCACTCGTCTTGGTGGCCGGATGCCTTGCCGTGGACCGTCCATCCGCCGGGCTGTGTATAGGGGTCGTAGGCGATGCGGACCATACGGTCGGGGCTTTCCATGACAAGAGGGCCACCCCTCTTCGACTTGTCTTTCCACCCGGAGGCGCGCAGGTATTCGGAGACGTGGCGGACGTCCCCGCCGCCGGCGAGTGCGCGGGGCTGGATGAGGTAGTGCTGCTGGGGAACCTCGGCGGGCCCCCACTCCTGCCGCTTCTTCTTCACCGGTGCCGCCTGACGACCAGCGGAGCAGGGGCAGGGGAAAACGAGGTGGTGGTGGCGGGCTGTGTGGCGACACTCCGGAGGGTCTCGCGGTGCTCGTCCAGATCGCCGCTGATGGCGTCGAGCTCGTTCGAGGCCCGGCCCAGGGCGAGCCACACCTCTGGGGGCAGTGATCCCCGTTCGGCCTGGTCCTTGGCGAAGGTGCTGCCGGTTGCGACGAGGCGGTTGACGCCGGCAAGGACTCCACCGTCGGGATTCAGGATGCGGGCGAGGAGCTGTGTGGCCTCCCGCGCGGGTGCGTGAGCTAGCTGGTCGGCAAGCTGGCCGAGCTGGCGGGTGATCTCGTCGGCCAGCCATGCCGGGTACGGATAGGGATGGGGCATGTTCCTCCAGGTCGGGGATGGTCAGCGGGAGTGCCCGGTTCGCTGTGACGGGGAGTGAACGGGCTCAGGCTGTACGCCGGCCAGCAGGCGGGACTGGTCCGAGCCGGTGCAGACACAGGCTCGGAGATATCGGCGGAACAAGGCGGCGGCCAGGCGTGGCTGGAGGCGTTCGTGGATCTGAGGGGGTATGCGCGTTGCTACGGGGTTTCTCCGGCGGGTTGAGTGGTTCCGGTGCCGGACTGCCGATCTGCGGGAGAGCGAGGCAATGTGCCGGCCGGAAGGTTGGCGCGGACAGAATGTGTATTCCATCGGTCAGGGCGCCGGGAGGCGGACACGTGCTGTGCGGGTCGCAGGTGCTGCCGCGTGTGCCGGCCGCTCGGGGGTGCGTGCGGCGTGATTCCGGGCCGTGAGGATCTGGTGGGATGCCGCGCTGCAGCGCGTCCGCTGTGAGCCCGAGGTCGGCGAATGCGTCGTGATCCTCCCCAGCAGTACCGGGGCCCCGGGATCTGGCGAACCAGGCGCTGACGACGATCTCTCGGATGAGTGGCAGCAGGCTCGAAGCCGGACCTGCGATCTCTGGCAGGATGCCGGCGACCTCCGTGTCGTCGGCGCGAGAGACGCCCGCTCGGCGAGCTGGGTCAGGTGCCGCAGTGCTGTGTCGCGCTCGCCGTCCGGCGTGATCAGGACGTTCAGGGTCGGATCGAGATGGACGTTGTGTCCGGCGGTGAGCAGGGCATGCGAGGTGGAGGTCGCCTTCAGGCGTTGCTGCTCGGCCGGCAGACCGTGGGGGAGACGGTGGTATCCCCTGCTGAGACCTGGAGCAAGCCTCCGGTCCGTTGCCGGATGTCGGCTGCCTGGTCGGTACCCCCGATGGCCACAACCAGTTCGGTACGGACGTCTTTCGTGATGTAGGTGTTCACGTTGAAGTCCGGCTCGGCAGGGTTTTCATCGCGTCCGCGAGGCCGCGGGCCGGGCTGCAGGGGAGGGCGGCTGTGCTGCTGGCATGATTGCCTTGGGCGCGGTCCGTCCCGACGGGTGCTGGAGGCCGGTGCCGATGCCCAGAGCTTCGAGCTGCGGGCCGACCGAGCGCAGCGCGTTGGCCTGCGCCAAGGTGTCGTCGCCGCTGAGGCGGTGGATCCCGGTCTGCTGGTCCTGGACGAAACCGTTGGCCACAAGAACAGTGGTGGCTGCTTCGCCGATGGGTGCGGTGGCGACACTGCCGTCCGGCTGCCACGTCAGGACGACCCGATCGGGCTGGGACGGCTGGACGCCACCGATAGCGTTGTGGCGGACCTGGGCCAGTGCCGTGTCGTAGCGGGCGAGAAGGTCGCCGGACACGGTCTCGGCGCTGAGGAACGGGTCGTCCGTCAGCGCGACGCCATTGGGGTCGCGTACTGCGCGGTATGCCTCGTCGGGGAGTGCGCGGGGACCGACGGCGGCGACGAGGAAGCCGTCGCGTGCGTCGTGCCGGTCGAGGACGACGAGCTGAGCGCCGTCCGGGCGGCTGAGGACGGCTGCCTGATCGAGTGGGTGCTCGGCGAGGGACTCAGCAACGAGATCCAGGTCCCAGATTCGGTCGCTGAGTTCAGCGAGGTAGTCCTTGTCCTCTGGCGGGTGGTAGGAGCTGGTCCATGTGCCGGGAAGCTCTCCGGCGAGGATGTCGGTGTATGAGGCGAGGCGCTCGGAGCGTTCGTAGTCGTGCATGGATTCCTTGGAGGTGGGGGTCAGCGGGGCAGTCTGGCGGAGAGCGGAGGCGGCGGAGCCGCAACCGGTCGTGGCGGGGGCGCGCAGGCGCACACGGCGGAGCGCTCGCGTTCGGTGGTGGGGACCTCCTGGGTGCAGGTGCTGCGGCCGGGGTGCGGGGCGTGCCAGTCCGGTCAGGTCCCGGTCATCCGGGTGCAGACGGACATCGAGATGGAGAATCGCCCGCCGGTCGTTACGGGGGCTGGCGGCGAACGGGTACTCCAGCAGGGCCTCTTCGATGTGGTCGGCCCACTGCAGCGACGTCCAGGTCCTCTGTTCGTCATCCGCGGTGAAGCGGTCCATACCGGGCCAGCGTGCGACGATCGTGCACGCTGGCAGACTCTCGTCCGGTGACAGGGGACGCGCCAGCGCTTCTTCGAGCGGGTCGTGCGGAGTGTGGGAGCGCTCGTGCAGGCGGGGGATCACCGGCCGCTCTGGACGTCAGCGATGTGGACGAGTTGACCCAGGGCGGTGGTGGTGTACCAGCCGCAGTCGATCAACTCGTCGCGGCCGGCGAACCGCGCGAGGAGCGCGTCCTCCATGGCCCGCAAGTAGATCAGGCAGTCCGGGCAGCGGCGTGAGAGGTGCACGAGATAGCGGGGGTGGGCGGTCACGTAGGACTGGGCCCCGCCGGTCGCATCATGCAGCCGCCAACCATCCTCGTCGGTCGGGGTATGCCAGGACGGAGCGACGACGCGCATCGAATCTCCCCACAGTTCACCGGCGGCGACCCCTTGGAGGACGACGACGGTGTCACCGGCCTGGAAATGCTGATGTGTGATATCTCGGTCGGGGGTGAGCGGGTCTGGTGTCGGCGCGAAGGCCGAGGTGGGCTGAGACATGCGGCTCCTTCCACACAATCGGTGGCGGGGTGGGAGGAACAATGGTCCGGAGGAACGCCGGTTTGGCTAACCGGCGTTTCCCGGCTATGTTCCCTTCGCCGTAGCGACCCTGTGGCCTGCGAACACCGCGTTGTCAGTGGTGGAAGATAGCGTTCCGTTTCATGACTACCGATGCCGCTCCCGCCGTGGACTGGCCCAGCCTGGGCCAGTCTTTTGCCGACTCCTACGCACAATTTGAAGCGAACGACTACCTGGGCTCGCAAGACGAGCAGAGGAACGGGACTGTCCCGGAACCTGCGGTGGTTGACGCTGAGGAGCCGGAGTGTGCCGACGAGCTTCGCCAAGCGTGGCTTCGCCCGGTCGAAAACCTGCGTAGCTTCTTCGCGCACGAGGCTGCGAACTTCACCCCGTGGCTTGCCCAACGTCTCCAACTGATAGCGAAAGCGGCACGGTTCGACAATCCGCTCACCCTCGTCGGCACTGAGCAAAGGATTGCCGGCTATCGGATCGATATTCTCGCCAAGACGCTGGTGGACGGTCACGAGCGTTTCGTCGTCGTGGAGAACCAGTTGGAGCGAACTGATGCCGATCATCTCGGTCGCCTCATCACCTGCGCCGCTGAAGTGAATGCGAGCCATGCCATATGGGTCACCACAGAGTTCAGGGACGACCATCTGAAGGTGATGGACGCCCTCCAACGCAACCACAAGGATTGCGCGTTCATACCTCTCGTCATCGACGGTGCGATCGTCGATGACAAGGGGTCGGCCAACTTCAAGTTGGTGACCCCGCCGACGTACTCAAGCCCGGAAGACCACCTGCGCGAGAAGCTGCAGGAATCACTCCGTAAGGCGCAAGAGGTACACCACACCCTGGAGCGGCTGGAGCGGCTGCTCTCTGCTCACCCGGACGTTGACTTCTCCCGATACCGCGGCATTGTCGAAGAGACTGGCTGGTGGAGCTACTTGGCGGACCAGCGTGGTGACCGGCTACTTGAACGGATCCCGGAGGAACGACGGAAGCGAGCGGTGTAGGCGGGTCCGAGGGGCTACGGGCGGGGAGACGGATCTGCCAGCAGCCGTTACCGGAAGGGATTCTCCGAGCCCACATCGTGTTCGGTCGCTGCGTCGAGGAGTTCGAGCAGGTCCCTGCCCTCTGCGTCCCGCTGGTCAATCCACCACCCAGCGCGTGTGATCGTGCGGGCCTTCTCCTCCAGCTCCGCCCAGTCCGCCTCGTCCCAGGACCCCTCGACGACCAGCGCGGCGTGCGCGGAGAGCATCAGCTGGTGGCGGGACCGCTCACCCCAGTCCAGGGCCCGCTCCGGGCCCTCCAGCTGCGGCATGTCGAACTTCGTCGCCCACTCGACGGCAGCCTGCTGCTCCTCAGCCCGCTTCGCGGCGAGCCACTCTTCCTTGGACTCGGTGTCGGCGTCGCGAGCTGCCTTCCAGCATTCGCTGCAGTCCTTGGCCGCGAGCCAGCGGGCAAAGCTGGCCCGCTTGTCGGGGGGACGCTTCGAAAGATCATGGGCGACCTGGTGGGAGCACGCGTGCTCGACGGTCCACTGCGTACGGACAGCCATAAAGGATCTCCTCAAGTAGGGGTAGGTGAAGCGGTGTTGGGGTGCTGGTCAGGGGTCTTTGTGTCAGTCAGAGACCGGGCGCCGTTTGTCGGCCGTGCCGGGAGAGGTGCCCGGCAGAGGCCAGGTGCGGACGCGTGATGAGCAGGACGTAGGTGGCCTGGAGTGCTTGGGGGTGGTCGTGGGGACGCTTTCGCCGTCTGTGTCGTCTCAGCGTGTCCTGCGGATGGCGTCTGTGGCTGCCGTGGCGATGGCGGCGGGAGCGCTGGAGGGCCGCGGAAGATGCAGCAAGGTGGTCCCCGGCAGGTGGTGGGACTCCGCGGTGAGGGTGAGCTGGAGTACGGCGCAGCCGGCGGTCGTGAGCTGCTTGACGCGGGTGACGGCCGCAGCGGTTTCGTCGCTGTCGTACCAGGCGTCGGTGACGATGACGAGGAGGCGGCCGGCGCCGGGGCGGGTGAGTTCGAGGCCGTGGTCGAGTGCGTCGATGGCGTCGCCGAGGTTGTGGCTGCCGCCGTTGGCATCGAACGTCGTCACGCGCTCTGGTGCTCGGTGGGTGGGTCGGGTCAGTGCGGTCAGGTGCTGGTCGTAGGCGATGGTGGCGGTAAGGGAGTCGGGGTCGGTCAGGGCTGCTGCGCGTGCCACGATCCAGGCGGCGGACGCCACGGGCGCGCAGGCGGCATGCATGGAGCCGGAGACGTCGACGGCGATCCCCACACGCAGCGGTGGGGTGGGGGAGTTCCGGCGGCGGGTCTGGGTGAACGGCTCTGCGGTGGGGACCGACCCGGCCGCGCGCTGGGCGTCGCGTGCGAGGGCTGCGCGCATGTTGAGGCGGCCGGGCGGGGTGGGGCTGGTGGTCCGCTCCTCGGTCCGCTCGCGGTAGGCGGCGGCACGCAGGGCGCGGCTCAGGCGCGCGGCGGCACTCTTCTCGGCGGCGGTGGGCCTGCGGGTGCCGGTGACCGGGTTGCCGGAGGGCGCAGGTGTGCCGTCGGGATCGACGGTGGTGCCACGGGCGTTGAAGACCGACTTGGCGGTGGCGGCGGCTTTGCGTCGCTGGCCGGCCCGCTGGGCGCGGTCCTGAGCTTGCGCCTTTGACTTCGCGGCCACGGCTTTGTCCGCTGCGTCCTGCGCCGCGTGGTCGGCCGCGTCGGTGGCTGCCGTGCTGTCCATGACGACCCCCACCGCGCCGGACAGCAGATCGGTGAGGTTCTCCGGCACGGGCAGGGCGGGGGCCGCCGCGTCCAGAACATCGCACCATTCTTTCCCGCGCGCGAGCATGGTCGTGGCGTCGTGGTCGGCGCACTGATGGGCTGCGGTCCAGATACGGGTGAGGGTGGCCAGCAAGTCTGCGCCCAGCACCTTCTCGCACAGCTCGGCGACGGCCCGGGTCTCGTTGGCGTCCAGGATGCCGACGTCACGGCGGCCGAGGATCAGGGCCGCCACGCCGGCGGCATGCTCGATGCCCTGGACGGTGGGGTGTGCGATGTCGGGCATGACCAGGGTTCGGGCACTGGTGCGCAGGTACGTGCGGTCCGTGGGCCGCGTGATCAGGTGTGCGCCTTCGACACGGCTCTCCTCCAGCAGGAGCGCGGCCTCGACGACACGGGGGTCCACTCCGCCAGGCTCCGTCCAGACGGAGTGGGCCGCGTGCGCGGCCTCGTGGACGAACACACCCCAGGCGGTCGGATACCGCTCCTCGTCGCCCACGATCCGCGGATGGATCTCATGGGGCTGGAGCGGAGCGAACAGGCCAGCGTCGAACTCGACCTCGCCCAGAGTAGGGAAGAACGCGGCCGGTGCGCCGCTGCGCGTGCCGGGGCGGCAGGTGACGAGGAGGTCCTGACGCCCGGAGAGGGCGACCAGCCGGTCGCCGAGTTCGGCTCCCACGCGCAGCCACGCGGCCGGGGAGGAACGGGGCTGCGCGGGCGGGGCGCCGTCGTCGTCCCAACGCGCGAGGTCGGCGTCGCCGTCCGGCGTGGTGGGGGTTGACTGGACGTGGTGGTGGGCGCTCATCGCGAGCGGCCCCGGTGCGCAGAGACGGTGCTGCCCGGTGGCTGCCGGGCGGCTGAGGCGGGGAGCTGCTTGCCGAGGGTGAGGGGCGCGATCTTTGTGACGCCGACAGTCTTGATGATCGCGGCGGCGACGGCGTCGCGATCCTCCACAGGGGCGATGCCGACGAGGTTCGCGAGCGCGGCCGTGGTGCCGAGGACGGCCTCGGTTTTCTGGTAGCTGAGCAGCTCTCGCAGTTGGGGGGCCCAGCCCAGCTCGCCGAGTTCGACTTGGCGGGCGAGGTGTCGGGCGACCCGGACGACCCGGGCATCGATTCTCAGCGCCTTGGCGAGGTCATAGTCCGTGCCGATCTGGATCTGCACGCTGAACCGGCTCGCGAGGGCCTCCGTCAACACCGCGCCGTGGACGCCGGGATTGTGGCCCGCCACCACGTAGAAGCCCGGCTCGGCCTTGATGGTCTCGCTCTTGTGGGCCTTGACCTGGATCTGCCTGCGCCCGTCCATGGCCGGGTACAGTGCCGCCAGGACCTTCGGTGAGATCAGGGTGGCATCGTCGATCAGCAGGGCGCGGCCCTCGGTCATCGCGGTGACCAGTGGCCCGTACTGAAAGACGTAGCCTCCGCTGTCGGCCTGCGTGTACTCACCGATCAGATCGCCGACCGTGGTGTCGCCGTCACCGGCGACGGTGAGCAGGTCCGGGAACGCCGCCTCCACCAAACTCGTCTTGCCGGTGCCCGGAGGGCCGTAGAGCAGCACCGGCACGTCGGCGTCGCGCAGCCGGTTCAGCGCCTCGACGTCGGGCAGATCGGCCAGCTCCCGGGGGTGGTAGAGCTGGCCCCCCGCGCGGCGGATCGGGCCGCTCTGCCTGGGCGTGGCCGCTGCGGGAATGGTCGTGCGGGCCGCAGCCGCCTGGGCGCGGGGAGCGTGGGTGCCCGGTGGGCTGATCACAGCGCTCTGCGCGGCTGCGGCGGTTCTCGCGTTCGCGCCGAACGACGGTTGTCCGGTTCCGCTTTGGTCGGCCTCGCCGCGTCGCACCAGGGTGAGGGCGGCATTGCGGACGGCGCCGTGGGAGTGGCCCAGCTGCCTGGCCATGTCCCCGATGGTGAGCGTGTCCGTCGGCCGGTCGGCCAGCAGTCGGGCCACCTTGGCCCGTAGTTCACCGCCCTTGGTGCGTGCCGCACGGGTGCGCGTTCCGGGTGTGGTCAAGACGAGGCCCCTTCAACAGGCGCGGGTACGGGCGGGGTTGGCGATGCGCTGGAGAGGCTGACCGCTCTCGGAGGGGGTCCCGGACTGTGCCGACATCGGCGACCGGGCCAACCGGGGCGTACTGCCGGCGCTCACCGGCTGGCCGAGGGCTCGGTCCAGGGGCACGGGGTGGCCGGCGACGAGCAGGTCGCTGGCTGCCGAGCAGGTCCGTGCGTCTGCTCCGTACCGGGTTCCGTCGCTCGGCAGGCGCAGACTGGTGTCTCTTCGAAGCCGTCCTGGAGCAGGATCCGCCGGGCGGCGGCGTTGTAGCCGGTGGTGGTGATCTCGCCAGTGATGGTGTGCCGGATCGTCATGAACGGCTCTGCTGATGTTTCGGGCAAGGCGGATCTCCTATCGGTGGTGGCGTGAACGCGGTGGGGTGTCGGGCGAAGGCGAGGACGTGGCCCTGGTGGGGGTGCGTGAGGAGCAGGACGGCGAGAGCGAAGGCGGCACCGGACGCTGGGAGCGCGGCGAGGGCGAGCGCGTGATCGGCGAGGCGTCCGGCGAGCGCGGTGCCGGCCGCCTGCCCGACGCCGATCGAGCAGATCAGCCACGCGTATGCCTCGCTGGTCCGGCCCGTGGGCGTGAGGGCATCGGTGGTGACATACGCGCAGGCGACGACCACAGTGAGGAAAGCACCGGGCAGAGCGACCGCTGCAGTGGCCGCGTAAGGGTCGTGTACCGCGAGCAGCACCAGCCATCCACCGAGAAACGCAGCGCTGCAGAAGATGAGCTGGCGTGGGGTGGAGCCGGGCCAGGTCCGGCAGCCGTAGACCAGGCCGCCGAGGAAACTGCCGGAGGAGAACGCGGCGGGCAGCAGCCCCGAGAGCATCTGCCGCCCGTGGGCGTCGGACAAGGCGACGGCGAGAACGTTCAGGGCCCCGATCGCGCATCCGACACCGGCCAGCGCGACGAACAGTGACGCGAGCTGCGGGCCGGCCAACCGGCCTCTCGGACGTGTGCCGCTGGTCGTCGGCGCGGGGCGCCAACGGCGGGATGGCGGCGCGGTTGCAACGACGAGGGTGCCGGCGAGACCGAGGGCGGCGGTGACAGCGAGCGCAGTAGCCGGGCTGTGAATGGAGGCGAGGGCGGCGGCGAGGAGAGGGCCGATGATGTACAGCAGACCTTGTGTGCCTGTGTCCAGGGCGAGAGCGGCGTGCCGAAGTCGCAGGTCGGGCAGGGTGCTGGGCCACAGTGAGCGCAGCCCGGCTTCCAGCGGCGGAGCGGTCGATCCTGCGGCTACGACGATGGTTGTGGCGAGTGCCGTTCCGCCGTGGGGCGCGGCGAGCGGCAGAGCGATCAGCAGGCTGGAGTTGAGGGCTGCGGCCGGCAGGTGCACGGCAGCTTGCCCGTAGCGGTCCATCAAGCGTCCCTTGACTGGCTGAGACAGCGCGGAGGCTAGTCCGTACAGGGCGGAGAGCAGGCCGCCGAGGGCGAGACCGCGGTCGGCCGAGAGGGTCCACAGGACGATGGCCATTGGTGCCATGCCGTTGGGCAGTCGGCCGATGAGGGTGCCGCCCAGGAGGCGGGCGACGTATGGGCTGCCCAGTACCACGCCGTAGATGATGCGCGGTGGTGTGCCAGTTGCAGCGGTAGGGGACAACGCGAGCTTTCTGGGAACAGGGCTGCTATGGGCGGCGCGCGGTTGCTGTGGTGCGCTTTGGCGGCGCAGGTGGGGGCGTCGTCTCCAGGGCAGGCCGCGGGCGGATACGGGGCGGCTTCGGAATGCGGTGGGGCGGCAGGACCGCGACGGTCGCGCCGAGGTCATGTGCGGCGTCCTGGACCTCACGGGCGAGGAATTCGAGCTGTCGGCCGAGCGAGTCGAGCCGGGCGCCGAGACGCTGCCCCTGAACGGACTCCAGGGCGTGGGAGAACATGGCTGCTTCGTTCAGTAGCTGATGCAGGCGTGTCATGGGGCCGCAGTCGCGTCCCTGGTCGGTGGCGTGGAGCAGGGCCTCGGACACGTCGCCCGCGCAGTGAGCCTCGGTGACGTCGCGGAGTAGCTCCTGCACGGGTATCTCCTCAGCCATGTCGGGCCGGTCGAACCGGGACGAGCCCTCAGCCCGGAGAACGCCGGGCGGAACCGGCCGGGGGAGTGCCTTGCCGGCGACATACTCGTTGTCGTACCGGCCGATGACGCTCCACCCTGGCGCATTCGGATCCCCGGTCAGGGCAACGACCTCGGAGGTGTCCTCCTCGACCAGGTAGGCGAGGGTGATGCGCCGGCCGTCTGCCGCGTACCAGGACTCGATCAGATCCAACGCCCCTTGGCTCTGCGCCAACTGGGCCCTGTCCTTCCACTCCCGAGCCTCTTCGGGCGTGAATTCTGGTCCGGGCTGGTGGTGCAGGTCAGCGAGATAAGCGGCGATGGCGCCGTTTTCTGCCCAGTGAGCGAGGTGCGGCCACACCGTCTGCGTCTCATGCTCGGCGGCTCGCAGGATCTCCAGGTGCGATGTGGCGAGAGAGTCGAGCATGTCGCGCCAAGCCTGGGTGTGCGCGGTGGGCTGCATCGCGTCGAGGGCGCTCCGGGCCGCCTTCAGCAGCGGGACTGCGGATTCGGCGAGGTCGAGACGGTATCCGTCGAGAGCTGACCGGGTACGGCGGGTGCGGATCGCGGCTGCTTCCTGGGGGCGGAGCGTGCGTCCGTGGCGGTCGCGGACGGCGTCCAGGGCCGTCTCGGTCTCCCGGTCCAGGTGTGCCATTCGTACCCGGAAGTCACCGCACTTGGCGCCGAGTTCGTGGATGTGCTGCAGGTCGGGGAGGGGAGGGATCAGTGTCTCCTGGCTGGGGTCAGCGGATTGTTGCTCGGGTCGGGCGTGCCTGGGCGGCCATAGCGGGCGGGCGTGCCGGCCCCGAGAGCCGGGCGGGCGGGGCGAGGCGCGTATCCAGGCTCGGGTCCAGGCGTACGGGGTGGCGCGTGGTGGCCAGCATCTGTGCGGCCCAGGTCGCCTGTTCGTTCTCCCAGCTGCGTTCCATGTCGAGGGGGAGTCGGATCGAGCGGCCGTTCAGCGACGGTACGGAGAGGAAGCCGGCTCGCAGCAGGATGTGTCCGGCGAAGGCATCGAAGGCGCCGTCGACCTCGACGTGGCCATCCTTCGCTCGGGCGATGCGGATCGGCTTCTGGGAGGGGCTCATCGGCCGTGTCCGGCAGTAGCCGGCGCGAGGTGGACGGTGGGCGCGTAGGCGGGCTTCGGCGGGACCGGGCGCCCGAAGGGCGGCGAGGTTGTCGGAGCGGCACTGCGCTGTGGTGATCGACTGGAGGCAGCCTGGGCGATCCGGCTACGGCGCTCGCTGAGTCCGTTCAGCCGGCCCGGGGGGTTGGCAGGGGCGTAGGCGATGTCGGTGTCGATGTGTATGGCGTAGCCCTGCGCGCGCAGGGACTGGGCGGCCTGGCGGGTTCGGCGCTGACCGTCGCGTTCGGGCTCGGTGAGCTGGTACAGGCCCGGCTCACCTGGCACGGCTTCGAACTGGACTCGGGTGAGGAACCAGTCGGCGAGGTGAGCAGGAAGCGAGGAGTTGAAGCCGGCGACGTACCCATGCTGGGGGTGGCTGCCGAATACGAAGTGGATGTCGGGGTCCAAAAAAGAAGAGTCTCCTTCAGGTAGGGGTGCCGTGGGTCAGCGGCGAGGGCCGGGGGCGGTTCGGGCCGGTGCGGGCGGAACGGCACGCGGGGAGGCTATGGACCGGTCCGTCTCGGTGGCGGGCGGCTCACTGTTGGGCACGGAGCGGCGAGCCACGTCGATGAGGCTCTCGCCGCCTTCGGTGAGCCACCAGGTCACCTGATCGGTGCAACGGGCGGCTGCGGTCTCGGTGCCGGCACCGAGACCCGCGGCGATGACGTCCTCCACCCTCTGGAGGACAGCAGCCTTGCGCTCGTTCAGCGCGGCCAAGGCGCGCACCGCAGCGGTGACCTTCGGTGCCGTTGTAGTGAAGCGGTGGTAGGCGTCGAGGAGCTTCTTCGGCGCTGGCTCGGGGACTGCACCCGACTCGTAGGTCTGGCGTTCCCGGTCCAGTTCCTCTGCAAGGGAGTTGACCTGGCAGTGGAGCACGGCCCGGGTATAGGCAGGCAGCAGACGGGAGTTGATCTGCCAGGCGGCGGAGGACGGCGTCGGCTGTACGGTCACGCTTGCGGGTGGGGCGACAAGCTCGTCGGGGTGCAGATTGCCGGGGTGGAGCGCGCCGACGTGATACAGGTCGCGCTTCGGGTCGTGGATGACGGCCAGTTCGGCCCCGTCGTCACGCCGGAGCACGGCCGCCCACCGCACACGACGCTGCTCCAGCGTCGCGGTCATCGACGGGCTCCACATGCAGGCGGCAAGGTCTCCCTGCCACAGGTGCATCGCGTAGCTCTCGACCTCGACGCTCCACTGGCCCGGCAGGTGATCGACCAGGTCGCGTGCGAAGTCGCCGATGTAGGTTTCGCTGCTCGGTGTGATCTTGGTCTGGGTGATCCGGGCGACGACATCGAGAGTGAGCAGGACCTCGCGGGTGCGGTCGAGATCTGTCAGTGGGATGGCGCGGTTGCCGTCGCCGGACTTCTCGAATCCTGCGGTGTCCAGTGTGGTGTGCGCCCAGCGCCAGTTGTCGCCGTCGACGAGAGCGACGACGCCGTCGCGGGGACTGACGAACAGGGTGATTTCACAGGAGGGCTGGTCGGCGGCGCCGCCGCCCGACGCGCTGCTACCTGGAGTGGCCAGTCGGGCGAGCTCGGTGAGGTCCACTCGGTGCCTCCTTCGACGGCGATGTGCGGCGTGCCTCTGGGGCGGTAGAGGTGGGAGCTGTCTGCGGTGTTGCGGGTGGGCGGGCCGATGCAGAGGTGTTCCAGGCGGAGGGGTTACTGAAGTCGGTGCAGGGGTCGGTGTCCCAGTTGAAGACGGTGCCGGATGGTGCGTACTGCACGGGGATCACTTCAATGCCCTGCGGGCGCAGGAGGTATCCCCAGGCCATGTCCTGGTCTGCGGCGGTCGTCTCGGTGACCGTCATGCGTACCGGCGGCGAGCCGTCGAGGGTCTTGAGGTTGTCGAGTGTGCGGCTGGGCCACGCGGCCCCTCCGGTAAGGGCGGCGATGGTCTCGGGCGGGGCTCCGTCGAGGAGGTCGGAGCCCAGTTCCTCCCAGCCGACGGCAACGTCGTCCACGAGGTGCTGCGTCATGGCGTCCAGGTCCCGGCCGAAGCGGAACTGGAATGAGGCGAGAAGCAGGGGGAGTTTCGAGTCGGGTTCGCCGTCGAGGTGGATGTAGATACCGGTGTACCCGGGCGGGGTGGGGCGGGCGATGAAGGAACGGGTCGACAGGTGAAGCCTCCAAGGGCGTGCGCTAGCGGCGGGGCGTAGGGCCGGCGGGTGGGGGAACGAGCGGGGCCGGGGACGGGATCGGGGGTGCTTTCGAGGGAGGCCGCGGTGCGGGGTCGTACTCGTCGCGTAGGATGGCGAGGTCGGCCTCGTCGGCGAGGGCGAGCACGGACAGGCTGCGGCTGGCCGCTTCCAGCAGCATCTTGCGCGGAGTCTCCTCCCGGTTGCGGTCACCCCATCGCGCGATGGCCACGAGAATGTCGCTCACCGCGTTCAGCGCGGGCTCGGCGGCTTCCAGAAGGTGCTGGGTGACAGCGCTGACCTCGGCGGGGGTCTGTGCCGCGGCGAGCGCCGCGAGATACGGGGCCGCCTCCGGTGCCGCCATCGGATCCGAGGGCAGCGGGTGCTCGTCGAGGAAGGGTTCGGCATCGCGGTGGGCCCAGCGCATCAGGTCGTCACGGGTGGCGATCCCGAAGTGTGCGGCTGCGATCTGCTCACTGGTCCGGCCGACGTTGTCGTACAGCTCGAAGTCGGGGTGCTGCACAGAAGCCTCCTAGGGCGTGTATCGAATGTGCTGGTCACAGCCACTCGTTGATGGCCGCCACGAGGACGGTCGCCTCGTAGCGGACCGCGAGTTTGTCGTATCTC
>NZ_JBIVTU010000031.1:0-36790 GCF_044756845.1 Streptomyces sp. NPDC091416 | reverse complement strand
ACGAAGGCCGCATCACCGACGTCAAGCTGCAGAAACGGATCATGGCCGGACGGGCCGGCGTCTCTCTTCTCCGACAACGCGTCGTCCTGATCGCCCACCTTCGCCGACGCTACACGGACCCACCGATCGTGGCACCGCGATGATCTCCGGCTACGAGAATCTTGCCAGAGCCAACTTTCAGGTGTACGCCGACAGCAGGTCGTCACCGACCCGGTAGGCAAGATCCTGTGGCTGTCACCGGCACTACCCGGCAGGACCCACGACCTGACCGCCGCCCGCACCCACAAGATCCTCCGAATCTGCGAGCGCCAGGGCATCCCGGTCCTCGCCGACATGGCCTACATCGGCGCCGGCGACTGGGTCACCACCGCCAAGCGCCGACCACCAGGCGGAGCAGGCATGCAGGATGCTGCGGCTGCCCACCATCCGGTCCCAGTTCCCCGAGCTCGCCGAGGCAGCCGAACTCGAGCAGATGTCCTACCTCGGCTTCCTCGCTGAACTCCTCCTCGCCGAGTGCGACGACCGGGCCCGCCGACGCTCCGAACGCCGCATCAAAGCCGCCGGGTTCCCCCGCGACAAGTCGCTCCGCAAGTTCGACTTCGACGCCAACCCCAACCTCGACCCGGCCGTGATTCACACCCTTGCCAAGTGCGAATGGATCAAGAAGGGCCTGCCCCTCTGCCTGATCGGCGATTCCGGCACCGGCAAGTCCCACCTGCTGATCGCGCTCGGCACCGAGGCCGCGATGGCCAGCTACCGGGTCAAGTAGGTCCTGGCGACCAAGCTGGTCAACGAGCTCGTCGAGGCCGCTGACGAGAAGCAGCTGACCAAGACCATCGCCCGCTACGGCCGCGTCGATCTCCTCTGCATCGACGAACTCGGATACATGGAAGTCGACCGCCGTGGCGCCGAACTGCTCTTCCAGGTCCTCACCGAACGGGAGGAAAAGAACAGCGTGGCCATTGCCTCCAACGAGTCGTTCTCCGGCTGGACCAAGACCTTCACCGGCCCCCGCCTCTGCGCGGCCATCGTCGACCGCCTCACCTTCGGCGGCAACACCATCGAGACTGGCACCGACTCCTACCGCCTTGCCACCACCCGCGCCCAAGAGCCGAACGACAGGCCGCTGGCTGACCCCGCTTCACCGGCCGACAGGGGCCTCAATCCGCCTTGTCAGACGTGTGGGGCATGATGGCGCCATGGCACAGCAGATCTTGCCCCCGTCGGACTCCTGGCGCGGGATCGACGTGTGGCTGGCGACACACGTGGCCTCCGATTTCGCACTTCTCAATCCACCAGCGAAACTGGCCGAGATTCGACACGCGGAGCAGATTCTCGGCGCCCCGCTGCCCGGTGATCTCGCGGAATCTCTGCAATGCCACAACGGCGTGAGCACTTGGACGACCATTCTGCCGGAGCAATCCCCGCTTCCAGTGAGCGGCACCGTGAACCATTGGCAGACCTGCATGGGCGCTGCAGCGGAGAACGACGGCCTGACCCCTCGCGCCTGGGAAGACGAGCCTTGGTGGCACCCACTTTGGATTCCCTGGGCCGAGGGTGCCGATGGAGCCGCGCAGGTGATCGACCTGCGTCCTGGACCAGACGCGGGGCGCCTCGGCTGGGCAGGGCACAGCGGTGGCGGCGACTTCACCGACTCCTGGCCTGATCTTGCGAGCCTCCTCCACGCGGTCGCGCAAGCACTGCATGGAGGAGGCGGCGTCCGCGGGCTGCACCCCTACATCACCACGCAAGGTGCGATGTGGTGGGACGAAGAGGGCTGCATCGAGCTGAACGGTCACCCGCTTACGGCAGCCCCGATCGGGCTGCCCTAAGGGCTTGCAGAGAATCAACTTGCTGTCGAACACCGTGCATGAGCTGTGGTGTCAAGAGCGAGAGTGCGCAACTTATTGTTCTGCAAGCCCTAAAGGTTGTCCCGTAACCGCCGCTGGTTTGACGCGCCGGCAGTGTGTGCCCGGCCCTGGGGTTACGCGCCGCCCTTTCCATACCGACACGGAGCGCGGACAGGCGCGGACCGAAGGGCCCCGCCCCCCGGGGAAGGCGGGGCGACGGTGCGCTCGGCGGCGTACGGTACCCCGGCCGGCCGTGTCGCGTCGTCAGCGCCGCAGTGTCAGCAGGCCAGGACGGTAGGGCAGCAGACCGTAGTCACCTCCGGAGTTGGGGCTGCGGCCCTGGTAGAGCAGCTGCAGGTTGCAGGGGTCGACGGTCATGGTCTGGTCGGGACCGGTACGGATGAGTTCGCCGTGGCTGACGTCGTTGGTCCAGGTGGCGCCGCTGTTGGCCTTGCCGGCGAAGGGGTTGCTCTCGGTCGCGGCCTGCGGCGTCCACGACCCGTTCAGGCTCGTGGCGGTGAACGAGCGGAAGTAGCGGCCCTGGGAACCGATCGCCTCGACGATCATGAGGTACCGGTTCTGGCCCTGCAGCTTGTAGACCTGCGGGGCTTCGAACAGGTTGTTCGTCGTGTCGCTCATGACCACGGTCGAGGACGTACCGAAGCTGCCCGGGAAGTTTCCGATCGGCATGCTCGACCGGTAGATCTTGCCGTTGTCACCGGCGAAGAACAGGTACATGTTCGTCCCGTCGCCGATGAGCGTCTGGTCGATGGGGCCCGTTCCGGAGCCGCTGATACTTCCGGAGAAGAGCGCCTGCGGGGCCGACCAGCCGTTGGCGTTGGCCGGGTCGTTCGACGTGCGGTACGAGAAGGAGGTCGCGCCCCACTGGTAGGTGAGCACCCAGATGTTCTTCGGCGCGAAGTAGAACAGCGTGGGCGCGACGGTCGCGGAGGACATAGCGTTCTGCCCGGCCGACGCCATGTCCGGCCAGTCGGTGAACAGGCTGAAGTTCATGGACCCCCAGCTCGACCCCAGGTCGTGCGTCGTGGCGTAGACGAGCTGCTTCCCGTTGTACGGGACGACGGTGAAGTCCTTCAGTGAGGCCCAGCCCGACCTGGGCTGCGCCAGCGCGCCCGTGGAGCTCCAGCTGTAGGTGGACGGGAGTTCGCACGTACCGGTGCCGGGGTTCTCGTCGCCGACCTTTACCAGCTTCCACTGCTGGTTGGTGCCGCCCCAGTCGTCGTACTGGTCGATGTTCGCGTTGTCGGCGGTGGAGCCGCCCTGTACTTCGAGGGCCTTGCCGCTGTGGCGCGAGATGAGCCGCACGTAGCCGTCACTGCTGTCGGCCAGCCGCCACTGCTGGTTGGTGGCGTTCAGATCGGACCACTGGACGATCGACCCGCCGTTCGCGGTCGACCAGTTGTAGACGTCCAGCACCTTGCCCGAGTGGCGGGACTTGACACGGTAGTAGCCGTCGCTGGAATCGACGAACTGCCACTGCTGCTGGGCCTGGTCGTTCCGGGTCCACTGGGTGAGGCGGGCGCCGTCGGCGGTCGCCAGGTTGTAGACGTCCAGGGCCTTGCCGCTGCCGCGGTTGACCAGGACGTACGAGGCATTGGAATCGACGGTCGCTGCGGCGGCGGGCTGGGCGTCGAGGAAGGTGGCGACGAGCAACAGGGGTGCGAGGGCGGCGAGCAGACGTCCTGGGCGAAGGCGGAACGGTGGTCGAAGCCGCATCGGGGAGACCTCCAGAGTGCGGGGTGCGGGGGCAGAGACACCGTCGAAATGTTTCGAGTGAGCGCCGGTGTGTGATGCCACAAGCTAGAAATGGTAGCGATCACAGTCAAGGCTTCCAGCGGCTTCTTTCGGGGAAAAGCCCCTCTCAAGGACTTCGAAATATTTCGATCGATGAAAGGAAAGTTTCTTGGTAGGAAGTATTGACGAGCCACGGTCAAAGCCTCAATGATCCGTGACTGTGCGGGCCACGGGGTCCGCCGAGCTTCGGCCCTTCCGCGATTCCCCTACCGAGGAGGCATAGCCATGGGCTCCTACGCCCTTCCGAGATCCGCTCTCAGTCGGCCGCTCCGCGCCTTGCTGCCGGCGCTGCTCGTCGGCGTCCTGGGCGCGTCCGCCGCGCTGGTCACACCGTCGGACGCGCACGCCGCCGAGACCACGCTCGGAGCCGCCGCGGCGCAGAGCGGCCGCTACTTCGGCACCGCCATCGCCTCGGGGAAGCTCGGTGACTCGGCGTACACCTCGATCGCGTCCCGCGAGTTCAACATGGTGACGGCCGAGAACGAGATGAAGATCGACGCGACCGAACCGCAGCGGGGCCAGTTCAACTTCAGCAGCGCCGACCGCGTATACAACTGGGCGGTGCAGAACGGCAAGCAGGTGCGCGGTCACACCCTGGCCTGGTACTCGCAGCAGCCCGGCTGGATGCAGAGCCTGAGCGGCAGTTCGCTGCGGCAGGCGATGATCGACCACATCAACGGCGTGATGGCCCACTACGCGGGCAAGATCGCCCAGTGGGACGTCGTGAACGAAGCATTCGCGGACGGCAATTCGGGCGGCCGCCGCGACTCCAACCTGCAGCGCACCGGCAACGACTGGATCGAGGTCGCCTTCCGCACTGCGCGTGCCGCCGATCCGTCCGCCAAGCTCTGCTACAACGACTACAACATCGAGAACTGGAACTGGGCCAAGACCCAGGGCGTGTACAACATGGTCAAGGACTTCAAGTCGCGCGGCGTGCCGATCGACTGTGTCGGCTTCCAGTCCCACTTCAACAGCGGCAGCCCCTACGACAGCAACTTCCGCACCACGCTGCAGAACTTCGCCGCCCTCGGCGTGGACGTGGCCATCACCGAGCTCGACATCCAGGGTGCCTCGGCCTCGACCTACGCCAATGTGACCAACGACTGTCTGGCCGTCTCGCGCTGCCTCGGCATCACCGTCTGGGGCGTACGCGACAGCGACTCCTGGCGGTCGGGTGACACTCCGCTGCTGTTCAACAACGACGGCAGCAAGAAGGCGGCGTACACCTCCGTCCTGAACGCCCTCAACGGCGGCTCGACCACGCCGCCCGACCCCGGTGGCAACGGCGGCGGGCAGCTCAAGGGCGTCGGCTCGGGCCGTTGCGTGGACGTGCCCAACTCCAGCACATCGGACGGCACCGCAGTCCAGCTGTACGACTGCCACAGCGCCACCAACCAGCAGTGGCAGCAGACCTCGGCCGGCGAGCTGCGGGTCTACGGCAACAAGTGCCTGGACGCCGCCGGCACCGGCAACGGCGCCAAGGTCCAGATCTACAGCTGCTGGGGCGCCGACAACCAGAAGTGGCGGCTGAACTCCGACGGGTCCATCGTCGGCGTGCAGTCCGGCCTCTGCCTCGACGCGGTGGGAGCCGGCACCGCCAACGGCACCCAGCTCCAGCTCTACACCTGCTCGAACGGCAGCAACCAGCGCTGGACCCTGTCGTCCTGACACGGTCCCGCGCCGACCTCCTCACCCGACGAGGAATCCGCTGAGAGCCCGGGGGCACCGCTGAGAGCCCGGTGGCCCCCGCGGCGCGGACCACCGCCCCCCTTCCGGAGCGACCCCCGCCCAGCACCTTGAAGCGAACTGCTTCAGTGCAGACCCAGGTGACCGACAATGATCTGCGGATCCCAGGCGTGTTGACCCGCGGGGTTGTCGAGCGCTCGATGGACGAGCGGCCGCCCCGTACGGTGCCGCAGCGGCGGGGATTGCAGATGTGGCCGGCGAGCCACGGGCTCGCGCACCTGAGGAGGCCCTGCCCTCCCGAAGCTAGGGCGAAGTATCAGGTAGCCCTCTGTAATCGGAGTGACGCTCGGTCAGGGAGAGCGAGGCGAGGCCCGGGAACTCCGCCGACCTGGAGGGCGACGAAGTCGGCATGGGCCTGATGCGAATGTGAGTCGTTGAGATACAGGAAATCCCGGCGAGAACGATCTTGCTGGGATTCGCCTACTTCGCACAAGCTTCGAGCTGACGGGGAACGGCACCGACGCGCAGTTCCTCCACGCGCTCATGGATGCCTCTGCCTACCGCGCCCAGCTCGGTGAATGACCGGCGTTCGGGGGAGCTTGCCTGCTACCGCGGACGCGGAACGCATGAGACTTGGTCGAATGCCCCGCTCACGCGGCCCCATTTTGGCGGTCCGCAGCTTGCGGGTGGCGCTCAGGGCATGCCGCTTTCGCAGACCCAGGGGCCGACGGGGCGGCTGAAGGTCGGTCGGTATGAGGCGCGCCCGCGGGGGTGATCAGGTAGGCGCCTGCGGTACCTTCGTTGGCGGTGAGCCCGATGACGTCCAAGAGCTGCCCGTCGAGCGGTCCGCCGGTCAGCTCGACGTAGTCGTGGCCGGGGCGCTTGGCGTGGGCTTCGGGGTCGTCGTGGCCGGTGCCGTAGATCCGGGGGCGTGTGTGCTCGGTCATCTGCTCAGCCTGCCGGTTGGCTCTTGGCCGGCGCTGAGTTCATGGCATCCCGCGATGGTGCCGGACCGGCGAGGAGTGATCGCCGGTCCGGGGCCCTCGACGCTAAGGAGAACTCGGGCGGCCGTAGGTGCGGGCTATGACTTGCCCCACGGTTGCATCCTCGCCCGGTTTCAGCCCCTGGCCGACTCTCAGGGCGCGATCACGTGGGGCCTGAGCGTCGATTCCACGGTCTGCCGCGCCCACCAGCGCGCAGCCGGGGCCCGCAAGCAGGGAAATCTGCAGAGAAAACCACCGGGACGCGTCTTCACCGAGCCGATGATCACGGATTGGGGAGGTCGCTTGGCGGGTTCACCACCAAGCTGCACCTACCCGTCGAGCAGGGGCAAAGCCCATGTCGATCGTGATCACGGCCGGGCAGCGTGGGGACTCGCCGCAGTTCGAGCCGGTCCTGGAGAAGGTTCGCGTGCCCCGCATTGGAGCGGGCCGGCCACGCGCCCGCCCCGATCGGGTCCGCGCGGACAAGGCGTACGCCTCACGCAGGAACGGCGCCTACCTGCGGCGCCGCGCGATCCGCTGCACCATCCCGGACAAGGCCGACCAGGCACGCAATCGGCAAAAGCTTGGCTCCCACGGCGGCCGACCGCCGCATTTCATCCCGGTCGACTACCGCGAACAGTTCCTTCGTCTCCGGGATTCCTCCGGACCTGCGTGCCGCGGCGACGCGGGAGGGCGACTTCTCCAACTCTGGACCGCTGCCACTCTTGACGATCCGGCCACCCGCCTCCGCGAGCTCTTGCAGCAGTTGTTTCGAGAACGTCATGCGTGCCTGTTGGACAGGGCGCGGCTTTTCGCCTGGCGGCCGGGATCTCCTGCGCTTGAGTGGGCGGGGGTTGCGGAGGGAGGGGCTGCCTGAGGCTGCCGCGGGCGAGACTTGCGGAGAGGGTAGGTGCCGTGCGTCAGGTAATGCCGGTCGGCGCTCGACAGGGTGACGCTCCACTGGCCACTCTTCCTGGGGACAGACCCTGACCAGCCCTCGGTTCTGCAGTGCCTGGCACGTGGTCCTATATGAGCTTGTCTCCCGCAAGCCAGCAGGGCAACCAGGGCCCACCCATTGCAGCACCGAAAGCTGCCGCTCATTGATCTGCCGTTCCAATGACCCGTTGGGCTCGAGTTAGCCCGTAACGGCGGCATGCTGCCAGGTTCGTTGGGTTGCGGCTGGCGATTCGAAACGGTTCGCTCGAATGAGCGAGATCTTGGGATTGCTCTTGAGCGTTGGAGTGAGTGTCTGCGTGGGCGGCATCTGACCACCGCGCGACAGCACGAGATAGTCGAAGTCCTCGTCGATGTGGGACTCAGATGTTGGGCTGATACGGCGTAGCAAGACACCGGCGGAAGCGCCCGATTCCTGCCGTGGGAACTGCGCCGTGTCCATTTCGGTCCGACGGGGCTCTGCCGAGCAGCACACTGTAGGCGCGTTCCTGCAGCGCCGACTTCAGCAGCGGATGCTCTGGGCTATTCCGGTGTCCAGGACGCACATCGTGGGCGTGCGCGGACGGCCTCGGCCAGCTTCCCCCGGGTCCACAGCGAGCTCGCCGCGACGCGGGGAGGCGGAATGGACGGGTCCCCGCGCGGTGATCGCTGCTGGTGGCCCTGCTCGGTACCCGGCCGGCCCCAGGATGTGGGGCCGACCGCGGGGTGCTGGGGATACCCGTGCACCTGTCACCTGGTCGGAGTCCGCGCCGTAGGGGTTGGCCGGTGCGGGCCTCCTGCCGGGGATCACCCGGACATCACGACGATGACAGGGCGACGGTCTCCAGGCGACAGGCCGGGCATCATCACGCACATGTCGAGCGTGGTTCACTCGACCTGCAAGGAGCAGGGGAGCTTTCGACGCACTACTCATGCGTGGCGCGCATGATTTGGGGAGTTGGCCGTGGACGCGATCGACCGTCACATACTGAGCATCCTCCGCAAGGACGGGCGAGCGCCCGTGTCTGAGATCGCGCGTGCTGTGGGACTCTCGGCGGCTCCGTGCGCCCGCCGCATCGAGCGCATGGAGAGGGAGGGCGTGATTCGCGGCTACACGGCGGTCATCGAGGACAGCCGGGTGGGCATGCTTCAGGCGTTCATCGAGATCCGCCTGCTCGGCGCGACCGACAGCGACGAGATCCAGGGCATCGCCGAGAGCATCCCGGAGATCGAGGAGAGCCACAGCATCGCCGGTACCTCCGACGCCCTGCTCAGGCTCCGGGTGCGGGATGTGAAGCATCTTCAGCAGGTGATCAACGCCGTGCGCAGGACCGGCAAGGTGGAGGGCACCAGGACCTTCATCATCATGAACACCTGGACCCGCGCGACCGAGTAAGCCGGCACCCCGTAATCCCGAAACGATGCCGTGCTGTGGCCGGAGGTCGTCCGCCTGCCGACCGCGGACTCGATCCGTGGTGCGGGCCCGACGTCGTCGCCCGGTACATGACTGAACCCGGTGGATGCCGGGCTGTCGGCCGGGTTACTCACGTGCTGGTGGGACGATGTGCGCGAGTTGGAAGCGTGAGTGCAGGCCGAGTTTGCGGTAGACGCGGGTGAGGGTCGCTTCGACCGTCTTGATGCTGACGGTGAGGGTGGTGGCGATGTCGCGGTTGCTCGCTCCGGCGGCGGCGAGTTCGGCGCACCGCTGCTCGGCGGAGGTGAGGCGGGGGTGGGCGTCTCCACTCGTGGGGACGGCTTCCAGCCGGCGGAGGGTGTGTGTGGCGGTTTCGGCCCACGGGTGTGCCTGGTGGGCCGTGAAGAGGTCGGCGGCGCTCTGCGCGGCAGCGCGGGCGCTGGCGCGGCGGCGTCCGCGCCGCTCGGTGTGGCTGAGCGCCAGGAGGGTCCTGCCGCGTTCGAGGGGGAGGTGGCGAAGGCGGTCGGCCGCGTCGGTGAGGCGTCGGGCCGCGGTGTCGTAGTGGCCGCGGGCGGCGTCCAGGAGTGCCTGGGCGCGTTCGAGCGGCGGGAGGACCGCCTCCCTGCCGAGGTCGGTCGCGGTGCGGCGGGTGTCGTCCAGGAGACTCTGTGCCTGGTCGAGGCGGCCGAGGGCGATGAGGGTCTCGGCGAGTTCGGGGTGCCAGCGCAGGACGGACGGGTCGCGGACCTGCTGGAGCTGCTCCAGGGCGCGGACTTCCTTCAGGGCTTTCAGGGCTTCTTTGGGGTGGCCGGTTGCCAGGAGGAGGTGGCCGAGGGCGAAGAGGTTGCGGGAGAGGAAGACCTTGTTGTCCTCCTGCCGGGCGGTGTCGACTCCGCGGCGTGCGTGGCCGAGGGCGAGGTCGGTACGCCGGGCGGTGCCCTCGGCGAGGGCGGAGGTGTAGCAGGCCGGTGCGGCCGACAGGGCGGTCCCGTCGGACGGTCGGCGTGGTCGAGCGCTCTGGCGCAGCGGCCGGCGCGGAGTTCGGCCTCGGCGAGGCTGCGCAGGATGTCCACGGTTGCCTCGGCGTCTCCCGCCCGCTCGGCTTCGACGAGCAGGGGGAGCAGCGCGGTGCGGGCCTTGTCGGGGTGGTCGTCGAAGAGGGCGTGCCGGGCGGCGAGGTGCTGGGGTGTGCCGTTGGCCGGGATGGAGGCGGCGCGTGGCAGGGACAGGGCGCGGCCGAGCGTGGTCTCGGCGTCGGAGTGGCCGAGGAGGCGTTGAAGGCGGGCCTGCATCGTGAGGGCCATGGCGGTGGTGGTGTCTTCGGCGGTCTCGGCGAGGGCGGTGGCCCGGCCGGCCAGGGCACAAGCCCGGTGGGGGTCGCCTTCGCTGACGTTGGCCCAGACGGACTGGCGGATGAGGATCTGCGCGGTGAGGTCGGGTCGTCCGGCCGCCGTGTGGAGTGCGTCGGCGAACAGTTCGTCGGCGCCGTGCAGGTGCTGGCCGCTCGCGTCGATCAGGGCGATGAGGGCATCGACGCGCTGCTCGGTGGTGGTGTCGTGGCCCAGGACTAGGCGGGCGGCAGCCCGGCCGTGGGGGAGGTCGCCGTAGTGGGCGGCGTCGCGTACGGCGGTCAGGGCCCGTTCGGTGAGCAGTTCCTCGTGGTCGTGCGAGGTGCGCCAGGCAGCGAGGAAGGAGAGTTCCGCGGCGAGCGCGTGGTCACCGCGCTGCCGGGCGCGTACGGCAGCGCGGGCGGCGCGGTGGGCCGACAGCGGATCGGCGTCGTCGGCCGCCAGCACGGTGTGCCGGTCGCGGCGGACGCTGTCGTGGCTGGCCTCGACCAGGCGGGCGTGCAGAAGTCTGCGCGCGTCGCCCGGCAGCCGCGTCGCGAGTTCCGTGCCGATCGCGGAGGCGGTGAACCGCACGCTCCCGTCCGCCCGTCCGATGTCGCACAGTCCCGCTGCCTCGGCCTGGGCGAGGAGGGCCTCGGCCCCCGGGCCGACGAGGCGGCCGAGAAGTTCCAGGTCGGGCCGGTCGTCCAGTGCGGCGAACGTCAGCAGTTCCCGCACCTGGGCCGGTACCTCGCCCAGCCACTTGCCCACCAGTCGGCGGGCCGCCGGCGGCAGGGCCGGCTCGCTCTCACCCTCCCGGTCCGCGAGCGGCCGCGGGGCGTCGGCCAGCGCCAGGGCCAGGGCCGGGTTCCCGCCGCTGTGGGCGTGGATGCGCGAGACCTCGCGGGAAGCGAGCCGGTACGGGGACAGCAGGGCCGCCACCTGAGGAGCCGTCAGAGGTGGAATGTGTACCGCGCGTGTGTCCTCACCGCACCAGTGGCCCGCGGCTCCCGGGCGCCAGACGCGCTCGGCCGCGATGACGGGAAGGTCCGGCGTGAGGCGCAGCGCCCAGCCCAGGACGGCCGCACTGGCGTGGTCCAGCCACTGGGCGTTGTCCACCACCAGCGTCATGGGCGGCGCCTCCCTCAGCAGAGCAGCGGTCAGGCGGCGCAGCCGCAGCTCCCGGCCGGCGTCGTCCGGAGAACCGGACCGGCCGGCGGTCTCGTCGAGTGCCGCCGTCAGCTCCCGCGCGGCGGCCGAGGCCGGTAGGGCCAGCGCGAGTTCGAGCAGCCCGGCAGAGGCGACCTCGGCGTCCTGCGGGCCCGGGGCCAGCCGCAGGACCGGAAGGCCCGACTGCCGTCCCAGGACACCGGTGGCAGTGGTCTTGCCGCTTCCGGGCGGCCCGAACAGAACCACCCGGCGGGTGCCGTGTCCGCCTTCGGACACCTCCGGCAGCAACGGGCCGGTCTTGTGGGACGCGTTCGTCCACGTCGGAGAGTCTGGCATCGGGCCATGGTGCGCCCGCCGGGCCCTCTCGTCCAGATCAAGGGGTTGCCCCGATGTCGGCCGCCCCCCGCATCCCTAGCCTCATGGCCACAGCCGGGCCAACTGCCGCTGAACACCCCCCCCCGCACCCCAGATGACGTTCTGCGGCAACTCCCCGACGAGGCCCGGCGAAAGGATTGTCATGTACCGCAAGAACGCCCTGGCGGCCGGTGTCGCGGCAGCCCTCGCATTGGGCTCCTTGACCATGGTGGCCACCCAGTCCGCCGCCGTCCCCCAGTCCACCCCGGCCGGCGCCACCTCCGCCGCACGATCCGGCGCCGGCTTCCGGGCGATGACCGCCGACGCACGCGACGAGGCGATACGCACGGCCGGCCGGAACGCCGACGCGACCGCCCGTGAGCTCGGCCTCGGTCCCCACGAGCGCCTGGTGGCCAAGGACGTCCTCTTCGACGCCGATGGCACCCGGCACGTGCGCTACGACCGCACCTACAGAGGCATGGATGTGATCGGCGGCGACCTGGTCGTCCACCTGGCCAAGAACGGTGAGATCACCGGCTCGGACCTGGCGCACCAGGGCCCCATCGAGGTCGCCCGCACCACGCCGAAGCTGTCGGCCGCCGACGCCTCGGCCAAGGCCGTGAAGCACGCCAAGCACGTGAAGAAGGCGAAGGCCGGCAGCAAGGACAGCACCCTGGTGGTGTACGCGGTCGGCAAGATACCCGTCCTCGCCTACCGCTCGACGGTGACCGGTGACGGCGAGACCGGCCCGGCCTCGCGGGAGGCGGTGATCGTCGACGCGACCAGCGGTGCGCCGTTGGACCAGTACGAACTGCACCAGAGCGTCACGGGCACCGGCAACGGCGTCACCGTCGGCCAGGTCTCCATCGAGACGACGCAGTCCGGCAGCGGCTACACCCTCACCGACGCGGCTCACGGCGGCACCATCGTCCACGACTCCTACAACAGCCCCCAGTCGAACCCGAGGCAGAACGCCCGGGCCTTCTCCAAGACCTCCAACTCCTGGGGCAACGGCACCGGGTCCAGCCGCGAGAGCGCCGCCGTGGACGCCTCCTACGGCCTGGCGAAGACCTGGGACTACTACAAGAACGCCTTCAACCGCTCCGGCATCCGCAACGACGGCCGCGGCGCCCCCGCCTACGTCCACGTCGACAACAGCCTGGTCAACGCCTTCTACGACGACACCTGCTTCTGCATGTACTTCGGTGACGGCTCCTCACAGAACAGCAACACCCCCGTCACCGCGGTCGACGTGGCCGGCCACGAGATGAGCCACGGCGTCACCGCCGCCACCGCCAACCTCACCTACTCCGGCGAGTCCGGCGGCCTCAACGAGGCCACCAGCGACATCTTCGGCACCATGGTCGAGTTCTCCGCCAACAACGCCGCCGATCCGGGCGACTACTACATCGGCGAGAAGCTCAACATGTCCGGCGGCTACCTGCGCCGGATGGACAACCCCTCCGCCGACGGGAACTCGCTCTCCTGCTGGAACTCGGGCGCCGGCTCGGTGGACGTCCACTACTCCTCCGGCATCGCCAACCACTTCTTCTACCTCGCCTCCGAAGGCACCGGCACCAAAACCATCGGCGGACGCTCCCACAACGGAGCCACCTGCAACAACGACACCTTCACGGGCATCGGCAAGGACAAGGCCGCCGCCGTCTGGTACCGCGCCCTGTCCACCTACATGACCTCCACCACCAACTACGCCGGCGCCCGCACCGCCACCCTGCAGGCCGCCGCCGACCTCTACGGGGCCAACTCCCAGGAGCGGTACCTCGTCTCCAAGGCGTGGGCGGCCGTCAGCGTCGGCACCGCCCTGCCCGACCCCGGCAACGGCACCCCCACCCCCGATCCGACCGATCCCCCCAGCGGAAACACCCTGGCCAACGGCAGCTTCGAGCAGGGGGCCAGCGGCTGGACCCAGAGCGACAACATCATCACCAACTCGTCCCTGCAGGCGGCGCGCGACGGGTCCTGGTACGCCTGGATGATGGGCTACGGTGCTGACGCCGTCGAGTCCGTGTCCCAGTCGAACATCGCGGTGCCCGCCACCGGCGCTCCCAAGCTCACGTTCTGGCTGAAGGTCTCCACCCAGGAGTCCGGCTACGCCGCCTACGACACCCTCAAGGTCCAGATCAACGGCACCACGCTCGCCACTTACTCCAACGCCAACGCGAGCTCCGAATACGTCCAGAAGACCGTCGACCTGTCCGCCTACAAGGGCCAGTCGGTGAAGCTGGAGTTCGCCGGCACCGAAGACACCTACCTGGCGACCGTCTTCCTCCTCGACAACATCGCCATCGGCTGACCGGCCCCCTCACCCCGCGCACTCCTGCGGCCGGAGCCCCTGTCGGGTGCTCCGGCCGCAGGTGCCACCGCGAGCACGGGGCGGCCCGGTTCCCACTCGGCGGGTTGTCCGGTGTGGTCAACCACCATCTGCCCATCCGTCCCGCGCATGACAGCTTTGGTCGCGAATGTCTCCCCGGAAGGTCAAATCGCCTGGTAGGGGGAGGCAGTAGCGCTCACTCAACTCGGCCCGCCCGTCAGCCGCCGCTGATGAGAGGCGATCTGGAGATTCCCGCCCCTAGCGCACGCCGCACGCGAGCAGCCCACGCTCGCCTCCCCGGCATGCGTGAAAACCGATGAGGAGAGTCCGTGCCACTCCTGCCGCGACGAACGTCGCGCAACCGGCGAGCCGCCCTCGCCGCCATGCTCACCACCGGCCTCGCCGCGCTGAGCCTTCCCCTCGCCACGACCGCCACCGCCGTCCCCGCCGGCGCTCCGGTCGCCGAGTCCGCCACCGGTACCTATCTGGTCACCCTCTCCGACGAGCCGCTGGTCACCTACGACGGCGGGGTTGGCGACCTCCCTGCCACCAAGCCCGCCCACAGCAGCAAGTTCGACGTCGCATCGGCCGCCGCCAAGCGGTACCGCAGCCACCTGACGGGCCAGCAGGACCGCGTCGCCAAGAAGGTCGGCGCCAGTGTCCGGCAGCACTACGCCGTCACCACCAACACCTTCAGCGCCCGGCTCGACGCCCGCCAACTGGTGCGCCTCGCCAACACCAGGAGCGTCGTGCACATCGCCCCCGACCGGTTCCACCAGGCCACCGACGACCGGAACTCCACCGACTTCCTCGGACTGTCCGGCCGCAAGGGGCTGTGGAAGGCCCTCGGCGGGACCGCCGAAGCCGGCAAGGGCATCGTCATCGGTGACATCGACACGGGCATCTGGCCCGAGAACCCCTCCTTCGACGCCCCGGCCCTCACCCCTCACAAGCCCGGCAAGAAGGACCCCCACCGCCCCTACCGCAGCGGCGCCACCACCCTCATGCACAAGGCGGACGGCGGCACCTTCAAGGGCATCTGCCAGACCGGCGACAGCTTCACCGCAACCGCATGCAACGAGAAGGTCATCAGCGCCCGCTACTTCGGCGAGGGCTGGTTGGACGCCGTTCCGGAGTCCAATCGGGCCGGATACGTCTCCCCGCGCGACAGCCAGGGCCACGGCACCCACACGGCATCCACCGCGGCCGGCAACGCCAACGTCCGCGCCACGGCCGGCGGCGAAGACCTCGGGACTGTGTCCGGCGTGGCACCGGCGGCCACCATCGCCGTGTACAAGGCACTCTGGCAGAGCAAGGACGGTCAGCAGGACGGCGGTCTGACCAGCGACCTCGTCGCCGCCATCGACCAGGCCGTCGCCGACGGCGTGGACGTCATCAACTACTCGCTCGGCGCCGCGTTCGAGAGCGCGTACAACGATCCGTCGCAGGTCGCGCTCCGCAACGCCGCCGCGGCCGGAGTCTTCGTCGCCACCGCTGCGGGCAACTCCGGCCCGGGGGCGTCCAGCCTCTTCAACACCGCGCCCTGGACCACCACGGTCGCCACCGGCACCATCAAGGCGCACACCGGCACGGTGGCGCTCGGCGACGGAACGCGCCATACCGGCATCACCACCAGTGTGCACCGGCAGGTCGGCCCCGCCCCGCTCGTCCTGGGCTCCGCTGTCCGGGTCGCGGACACCGTGGACATCTACGCGGACTACTGCATGCCGGACTCCCTCGACCCCGCCCGCACCGCCGGGAAGATCGTCGTCTGCGAACGGGGCGTCAACGGGCGCGCCGACAAGTCCGTCGAGGTCGAGCGGGCCGGCGGCATCGGCCTTGTGCTGGTGAACTCCGGCGACGAGAGCACGGACGGCGACCTGCACAGCGTGCCGGCCGTCCATCTCGACAAGGCGGAAGCGGCGCTCGTGCGCACCTACGCCGCCACGAGCGGAGCCACCGCCACCCTCACCGAGGGAGGCGCCTCGGGCGTCTACCCGCAGGTGGCCGGCTTCTCCTCGCGCGGCCCCTCGCTCGTCGGCAACGGCGACCTGCTCAAGCCAGACATCACCGCGCCCGGCGCCACGATCCTCGCCGCCGTGTCCCCCGACGGTAACCACGGCCGTGACTTCGATTACTACTCCGGCACCTCCATGGCCACCCCGCATCGATCCAGGGATTTCGGATTTTCCAGCACCTACAAATACATCAGGAAGTAGACGAGTGCATGCGCCACGCCACCCGACTACTGAGCGTTTTCGGCGTTGTCGCTACCAGCGCGAGGGCGGCTTGGCGATGACGCTCATGCGGTTGGGGCTGATGCGCGATCTGCGGAATCTGCCAGGTCGTCAGTCGTGCTACCCCTCGTTCAACGGGTGCCCTGGCTGCGGACAGGGCTCGATTTCTAGTTCGCTGGGTGAGGGTGAGTTCGCCCTTGGGCGGTCGGCGCTTGGCGTTGGTGACCCATTCGCCCGCACCGATGTAGGCCATATCTGCGAGGACCGGGATGCCCTGGCGTTCGCAGATGCGGAGGATCTTGTGGATGCGGGAGGCCGTCAGGTCGTGGGTCCTGCCCGGCAGCGCCGGCGACAGCCACAGGACCTGGGAACCGGGTTGATCGTCCCGCACCGCAGAAGAGCCGGACGCCCACTCCTGCGCGGCCAGGAGGAGGGCAACGCCGAACACCGACGCGTCCGAGCCTGTGTCGAGCACACCTTCGCCCGCATGGAGAACTGGAAAATCCTCCGCGACTGCCGCCAGAAAGGAGACGGACTCCACCACGCCGTACAAGCCGTAGCCACCATGCACAACCTCGCCATGACACGCTGAACCAGCAGGTCAACCGCCATCCCGACCTGCCCACACCCACCCTTCTGCAACAACCTTGAGACGAGAACGGTGGCCCGGTCATCGTGGAGTACAAGCGCGGCACGGATGCTGGCGTGATCAACCAGGGTCTGTACTACGTGGCCTGGCTGATGGACCATCGCGCCGAGTTCGAGTACCTGGTTCGCGACCGCCCGGGGCGAAGGCCGCGTCCCAGGTTCTGTGGAGCGGTCCACACCTCATCTGCATCGCCGGTGACTTCACCCACTACGAGGTACTCGCCGTGCGTGAGCACCGGCGTTCGGCCGAGCTGGTCCGCTACCGGCTCTTCGGCAGCGACCTGCTCGGCCTTGAGACCGTGGCCTCTGTCAACGGCGGCACGCAGACGGCCCGCCGGCCGCGGCCCCGGTCTATCGCCCAGGCGATGACGGCCATCCAGGACGTGGTAATGGCGGAACCGGTCGACGAGGTCCTGCTCGGGCTCGGAGACGGCGTGAACCGCGTGGAGCGGAAGCAGCACCGGGCGTACCAGCGCCCGAGGAACGTTGCCTGCCCGTCCCCGCCGCAGCGGGCCATGCTGCTGGTCTACCTGAAGGCCGACCCGGCAAAGGTTGAGCTCGCGCAGGGCTTCACGCGGGACGTGTCCGGGCCCGGTCACCACGGTACGGGCGACTTGGAGGTCCAGCCGCGCACCGAACGGGACCTGGGAGGTGCTCGAGACCTCTCCTGGCTGAGCTACGCGGCGGTGTGAGAGACGGTTGGCTCGCGACAGGCGTCAACTTGATCGACAAGCGTACATGGCCTGGAATTACAGCCGCAGTAGCAGTGCGCAGGTGCCTAGTGTCGGCACGTCGATGGCAATCACGCCCTCCCGATCCGGGGCCAGGAGGTCACCGGCAGTGCCGAGGTAGTCGGCGGTGCGGGCCTCCGTGAAGGGGAAGCCCGGGGTGACTCGGCAGGCGACCGGTTCCTCGGCGAAGGATTGGAGCCTGACGAGTACCTGGCCGGGGGCCGGAACGGTGAGCCCCACGACGCGCACACGCTTGTCGCCGACCGTCAGCAACTCGTACGAGGCATCCGGGGCCCCGCTCTTCGCGCCCAGCGCGCGGACGGCGAGCAGCGGGCGGCTGCCGGCGGCGGCCGCGTGCATGCCGAGCACGGGGCCGCTCGTGTGCGTAGCCTGCCCGAAGGCCACGCTGTAGCGGAATATATGGTCGAACGCCTGCTGCGAGGGGAAGTTGGTGTCCCAGATGTTGTTGTGGACCCAGGAGAAGAGCGTTCCCGGCTCGTCCTGGGCGAGCGACTGCGGATAGGGCGCGTACGGGACGGCGATCCCGCCCACCTGGACGAGCGGGGCGTCCTGCGTGGCCACCGCCGCGACCACCGCCTCCTCCTCGAAGCTCACCCAGCGCCGTACCGCGCGCATGTGCTGTGCCGAGCCCGGTACGAGAGGCAGGCCGGTGCCCGTCATCCCACCGGTCGCCTCCATACGGACGGACGGCTGCCGCATCGCGAAGGGGAACGCGAAGAAGGCGCTCTCCTTGGTGAGCGTCGCCGGCTTCACGATCCGGTTCTCCAGATCGATCCGGGCCTGATCGTGCGGAAGATGGACGCGAACCCGCAGCCGCACGGTGCCGGCCGGGGCGCACTCGTAGACCAGGGTCTCGCCCGTGGCGTCGCGGAAACGGTCCACCAGCGCGGCAGGGGGCGCCACCGTCCGAGAGGCGAGGAGATGCATCGACTCATTCGCCGTGGTCTTGCTGGACTGGTGGTTGAACCCGCCGGCGGTGGCGTACTCGTCGTACACATAGGCGTTGAGCCCGACCGTCGCGTCCTGCCGCACGAGCTCCCGGCCGGTGCGCCTGTCGACCACCGAACCGATCCATGCTGACCGCAGGTCCACGCTCACCCGAAGGAACTCGTTCTCCAGGATCGTCGGTTCCCCGGAGGGGCTTTCCGGAACCATCGAGGGCTCTTGTCCCGGGACGACGTCCACTCGCACGGCACCGTGCGCCGGCACGCCCGCGAGCCGGAACAGCAGGAAGCGGCCCGCTGCCCGGTGTAGCTCGTTGGACTGCGCCTCCTGAGTGTGCGCCAGCACCGAGCCGTCCCGTGCGTCGAGCACGCGGACCGGGTCCTCCAGCGCGACCGTGCTCTCGGGCAGGAACAGCCGGACCGTCTCGGACCGCGGCCAGCTGCACGTATTGGTGATGTAGTAGCCCGCGAGCGTGCCCTCGCGCGGGGAGAGCCGGCCGCCGAGGGCCGCACCGGCACCGTCCAGGAGCGTCTTCGCGTCATCATGGGCGCGCAGCGCCTGGGCGTACTTCCAGTGCCACTGGCGCTCACCGGACGCATGGCCGTGGTCGCCGTGCGTCCAGGGGTCGCCGCCGCCCCAGGTGTGCTCGTTGAACAACGATGCCGCCCGGTAGACCTCGGGGGCCGACGCCGTGGTGCCGGACGCGGCCGCGCCGAAGATCTCGGCGTGCCCGGCGACCGTCTGGGCATCCGCCAGCGCCGCCTGGCCGTCCCGGGTGGCCGCCAGGGGGACCGCACCGGCACCCACCCCGTCCACCCACCAGTCGCTCCAGTCGCCCTCGAAGGTCTCCAGCCGGTCCCCGTAGCGGGCCTCCGCGTCGATGAAGAAGTCCTCGTTGCGTGAAGTCCGCAGGACCGGGAAGGCCCACTCCTCGTTCCACCGGCGCACGGTGTCTGCGATGATCCGGCGCGGCGGCCCGTTGTCCGCGAACTTCCCCAGCACCCGCAGATGCAGGACGTCCCACGGATACGGGTCGCCCTTGAACTCCTCGTCCAAGACCGGGAAGCCCGGGATACCACGTCCCTCGTGCGGGTACTGATGGTTGGCCAGCGCCGAGAGGTAGTGCGGCAGAAGATCGTCGACCCGGTCGTAGGACTCGTCGAAGCCCAGGATCGAGCCCTCCATGTACGCGAGCCCGTGCGGCGTGTCCGTGCGCCACACCAGGACACTGCGGCCGCCCGGCGCACGCCAACGGAAAAGCCGGGGCAGATCCCCGCCACCGGTGTGGTGCGGTACCGCCCTGCCCGCCCAGTTGTGGGCGACCGAGAGATAGCGGATGCCGCTGTCGGCGAGCACGTCGGGCAGGCCCACGACCTGACCGGGCACGTCCGTCTGCATGGCCGTGGTGATGTCGATGCCGTGCCGGGCGCGCAGTTCGCGTACCGGACGCAGAAGTTCGTGCAGCTCGTCCGTCGAGCAGGTTTCCGTGTGCAAGTTGAAGGGCATCGCGGTCAACTCGATACGGCCCTGACGCACCCGGTCCAGGAACTCGGCGACCTGCTCGGGCGGCCGGTTCGCCGACCAGTTCTCGAAGCTGAAGAATCCCTCGACGGCCCAGCGGAACTTCGAGGCGTCGGGGCGGTCGTCCGTGGTGCGGCACAGTTCGAGCAGGGAGTCGAGGTACTTGCGGCCCTCGGCGAGCACGGTCCCCTGGGGGTCGGTGTAGCCGATGTCGAGATGGGCGTGCTGCACCAGGTGCAGGGTCCAATGCCGCTGCGGGGTCAGCAGGACCTCGACGTGTTCGCCCGGGGCGAGGTCCGGCAGTTCGACCAGGACCGGCACCGGAGCGTCCACCTCGGGGACGAGCAGCCGGGTCTCGCCGTCCGGCCCCGGTATCAGCGCGCTGCGCACAAGCGTGCCGGACAGGGTGGTGACCACGACGCGGCCGACGGGGCGGCCTGTTTGGACGCGCACGGACTGCAGGAGCCCGCCGTCGCCGTCGTGGCGCAGCAGCGGTTCGCAGGAGAGCCGGACGGGGTGTCCGCCGAGTACGCCGGCGGCGCTCACACCGCGGTCACGCAGGATGTCGCGGGCGATGTCGGAGTCCCACCAGGAAGGGCGGGACAGATCGGGGCGGGGCATGGAGAGGGTTCTCCGCTCTGGCATGGTGCCGGTTCGATGCGTGGGTGGGGCCGGGAGTGGCCGGGGTCAGGAGGCGTCGGTGGCCAGGCCCGCGAAGATCTGGACCATCGCGGACTGTTCGAGGGTTTCGGCGGAGGCGTCCGGGTCGTAGCTGCCGCCGCCCGAGGGCTGGAACCGGAAGAGGCCGGTGGACTGATCGCGGTTCTCCTTCCACACGCGTTCCGCGTACGCGCTCTCCACCTGCCGGTACGCCGGATCGGGGCGAACCTCGTCCAGAACCCGGAGATTGTCGAAGTAGATCGCGTTGAAGATCGCCGGCTGGTCGTGCAGGCGTTCGCCCTGCTTCCAGTAGGCGAGCGACCCCTCGGCGTCCTGAACAGCCCGCTCGAGATACGTGCGGTCTCCCGTGGCCCGGTAGAGCGTGACGGCCGTACCGACCATGGCCCCCGAGTTGTACGTCCACAGGGTGGAGTTGACGGAACCGTCGTCCCCGAGGCTGTTGCGGTACAGCCCGGCGGACTGGCGCAGACACGACCAGTTCCACTCGTACCACCGCTGCGCACTCGTCAGGTAGCGGCTCTCGCGCGTCTCCTGGTGGAGTCGCGCGGCCAGTTCCGCGGCCAGGCCGGTGACGTTGGCGGCTCGCATGTTGTTGGCCGTGGAGTCGACCCAGTGCATCCCGCCGGGGCACGCCTTGGCCGGGTCGTTGTCCCAGCCGCGGCTGACGATGTCGAAGGTCGCCTTCGCCCGGCGCAGGTAGGTGGCGTCGCCGGTGGCCTGGTACTGGTCCAGCAGGGTCAGCCCGACGACGGAGTTGTCGTCGTAGAAGACGTCACCGCCCTGCCCGAGCGGTGCCGGGAGATACGAGTCGTAGCCGGGCCTGCCGTCGCGCGGTTCGAAGTACAGCTCCAAGGTGGTGAAGCGTTCCGCCGCGTCCGCTGTGTAGCGCCTGCCCGATCCAGGGAGGCCGGCCATGTCGACGGTTGCTGCCGCCGCTTCCCGCATCGGCCAGAGATAGGAGTGCGCGTTGTCGGCTTCGCGGTGCGGTGTCGCCTCCTGGTAGAGACCGTGGTTCTCCTTCCCCTGGTACAGATGCCGCTGGAGTGCGCCGTAGGTTTGTACGGCCCGGTCCTTCCAGGGGCCTGCCACCGGGTGGCCGGCCGCGAGGGCGGGGGAGGGACAGAGGGCGGCGCAGAGCAGGGGCGCTGCGGCCAGGGCGAGAGCGGTGCGAGCGGGGAGTTTCACCAGGATGCCTTTCGGGGATCGGCTCGGGGCGTCGGTGCGGGTTGCGTGCTCGGCGATACGGCGGGGCTCAGCCGAGCTTGAGGCTGCTGACGAAGAACCGCTGCGCCGCGAAGAAGAGGACGACGGTCGGCAGTGAGACCAGCAGGGCTCCGCCGAGGACCACCGGGGGACCGACGTTGGAGTAGTTGCCCTGGAGTTCGGCGAGCGCGGCCATCACCGGCCGAATGTTGCGGCTGGTGGAGAGCGTGATGCCGAAGAGCAGGTCGTTCCAGACGGCGACGAACTGGAAGACGAACGCGGCGATCATCGCCGACCTGGACAGCGGCACATGGATCTGCCAGAAGACCCGCCACCAGGAGGCGCCGTCCAGCCGCGCGGCCTCGATGACCTCGCCGGGCAGCGTCTGGGCGAAGTTGCGCATGATGAAGTACGCGAACGGGATCGCCACCGCCGCGTAGATGAGGAACAGGCCGATCTGCGCGTCGTACAGGCCGGTGTTGGCGTACGCGAGGAAGAGCGGCCGCAGGAAGACCTGGAGGGGCAGCAGGGTGCCCGAGTAGATCAGCCAGAACCACATCGTCTTGCGCTTGACCGGCATGATCACTGTGGCGAACGCGGCGGTCGTCGCCACCACGATGGCCGCGGCGGAGCTGGTCACCGCGTACAGCAGGCTGTTGCCCATGGCGGGGCCGAGCCTGGCCCGGGACCACGCCTGGGACATGTTGTCGAACAGGCCGAAGCCTCCGTGCGGCAGCCAGTGCGGCGCACCGCCGTATGCGGAGGCCGGTACCAGTGCGTTGACCAGGAGGAGCCAGGTCGGTACGGCCCAGAGGAGCGAGACGATCACCAGGACGGTGTTGCGGACGGCGGTGCCGGCGGAGACGCGGCGGATGGGCATGCTCAGACGCCTTTCGGAGTGAGCTGGCGCCGCAGGTACAGCCAGGAGGCCAGCAGCACGATGACGGTGAGGACGACGGCGACGGCCGCTCCGGCGCCGGGGCGCAGCGCGAGGAAGGTCTCCTGGTACATCGAGACGGCGAGCGTCTCGGAGCTCCGGCCCGGACCGCCCTGGGTGAGGACCCAGATCAGGTCGAACGACTTCAGCCCGTTCACCAGACTGCTGCCGACGACGATCACGGACACGGTCCGCAGCTGTGGGACCACCACGTACCAGAACTTCCGCAGCCCGTCGGCGCCGTCGAGGGAGGCGGCCTCCAGGGTCTCCGGCGGGATGGTCTGCAGACCGACCAGGAAGAGGATCACGGCCACCCCGGTCGCCTGCCAGGTGTTGGCGACGATCATGACGAGGGTGTTGCCCGGCCACTCAAGCAGCCAGCCCTGGGCGAAGGACCCGAGACCCAGTGCGCCCAGCGCCTGGTTGGCCGCCCCGTCCGTGGTGAGGATGAAGTTCCACACGACGGCCACGGCCGAGCCTGAGATGGCGTACGGCAGGACGACCAGGAGCCGCGCGACCCGGGACCACCCGGAGCCGTTCGTCATCACCGCGATGCCGAGCCCCAGGACCAGCGGCAGGGCGACCGTGCCGACCACCCACATCAGGGTGTTTTCCACGGACTTTGCGAGGACCGGGTCGCTGAAGAACAGTCCGTAGTTGGTGAACCAGGTGAAGCCGGAGACGCGGCTGTCGCTGAAGAAGCCGCGGTACAGCGTCATCACGAACGGCGTGAGCAGCAGACCGGCCACGAGGAGGACGGCCGGGGCCAGGAACCCCGCACCGGCTAGCCGGTCCCTGAGCCGCCGTGAGGGCGCGCGCACCGGGGGAGTGGGCGGTGCGGCGGGTGCGGTGGTGTCGGCGCGGCGCGCGTCGAGGGCCGATGTCATGACTCGTCCTTGTTCCACGCGGCCCATTCCTTGGCGGCACGGCTCGCCATGCTGCGCAGCGTCGCCTCGGGCGACATGGCATGAGTCATGAAGGCTCCCAGGTCATCGGTGTTTCCCTGCATGAGATTGGGCGGTCCGGACTGGCCGTAGCGGGGCAGCTCTGTCCAGCGTTCGTCCAGGGCTCGCCTCCTGAGCCGGGCGAGCACCGGATTCGAGGTGACCGACTTCGGGTTGGCCGAGCCGTCCTGGAGGAAGTCGGTCCACACCCGCTGGACCGACGGGTGCAGCCAGTGGCCCACGTTGGCCATGGCGGCGTCGTGCGACACGGCCTTCTCCGGGACGGCTAGTACGCCCGCCTCGGTGATGACGGACCGCTTGGTGGAGGCGTCGACGGGAGGCAGGACGAAGGCGTCGAAGTCCTCGCCCGGTTTCATCCCTGCCGCCGCCAGTCCTTGCGACTGCCATGAGCCGTGCAGGAACATGCCGACCTTGCCCGATTTCAGCGCGGCCGGCCCGTTGTTCTGGTCGAAGTCGGCCGGGGTCGTCCAGCCCTTCTTCATGAAGTCCTGCCAGATCTGCATGGCCTTGTGCGCCTGCGGATCGGTGTACCGGGCCCGGCCCGAGATCAGATCCGCGTAGAACACCGGGTCGACCTTGCTGACCAGCTCCTCGAACCACTCGTAGGCGGGCCAGTTGCCGCTCTGCGTGGCGACGAACGGGACGACACCGGACTTCTTGAGAACCTCCGCCGTGTGCAGCAGCTCGTCCCAGGTCTCCGGCGCCCGCAGTCCGTGCTTGTCGAAGACGTGCGTGTTGTAGAAGAGCACGTAGTACGACTGGTAGAGGGGCATCCCGTACACGGCGCCCCGGTAGGACATCGCGTCGCGCAGGGACTTCGTCACCCAGCCCTTGCGTTCGTACGCCTCCCACAGCTGCGTCAGGTCGCTGAGGCTGCCGGTGCGGGCGAGCTGCTTGAGGTTGTATCCCGACTGCCACTTGATCAGATCGGTCGCCTTGGTCGTCTGCAGCGAGATCTGTGTGACCTGGGTGTAAGCGGTGGGATTCGGGTTCGACAGGGGGCGCAGCGCGTAGCCGGTGAGCTTCTTCAGCTCGCGTCCGGCGGCCACGTAGCCGTCGTCCCAGGTGGCGTTGTCGTTGGCCAGGGACGTCGTCCCCGGCTTCGCGGCGGTGCTGTCGCCCCGCGCGCAGCCGCCCGCGAGTGCGGCCGCCGCGCCGGCCCCGAGGCCGGCCAGTACGGTGCGCCGGCGGAGCGGGTGAGACGACTGCTCTGTCGTCTCGCCGGTTGATCTCATGGGCTCACTTCCCTCTGGACCCCGGCGGGGGTCCCTGGCTCCGGTGCGCGGTGGGGGGGGAGGCCACCGGATGCGCGTACGGCGGGCATTTGCGGCCCTCCGGGTTGCCAGGATGTTAACGACACCATCTGGCTGAAACAAGAGGTTCTCCCTGAGGTCATGGAAAACAGCTGTTAGATGAACGATTATTCGGTCGCTTTGAAGTGCGCCTTGTTCGATCCTGAGTGTTATCGATACCATGCTCCTGCTTGCCGGTCCCTTCCCCAGGAGCTCCTGTGCACCAGCCCCGTCCCTATGAACGCAACCCCCGGTACGCCGTCACCTGCGGCGCAGTCGTCACCGGCTGGACCGCCGCGGTCGCGGATGTACCCACGACGCCCACCGTCCTCGCGCTGGACGGCCCCGTCGCACTCGACTGGGAGAAGACCGCCGCCTCCCTCGCCGCTGCCCTGCGGGCGCGCGGTACGCAGGTCGCGCTCTGCGACGTGCGCGGCCTGTGGTCGGCCGAGGCCGTCCAGCGACTCTGCGTCCCCGGCGCGGAGGCGGACCCGTTCTTCCTGCCGCTCGCCGAGTTCTCCATGGACGACCTGTTCGGGACGCCGCCCGTCCAGCAGCGCCCGGAACACGGCGTCCTGCTCGTCTTCGGCCCCGGTGCCGCGCTCGCCGAGCCCGATCTGCTGTGGTGGGCCGACCTGCCGAAGCGGTACGCCGAAGAGGCCGTCACCCGCGCGGAACTGCCCATCGGTGTCAATCTGGGCCGACCCGGCACCCCCGGTGAGCTGCGCAGTCTCTTCTACACGGACTGGCCCGTCGGCGACCGCCATCGCGACCGCCTTGCCCCCCGCATCGACCGCTGGATCGACCTTCAGGGCGAAGAAGGTCCGGCCTCGCTGGACGGCGCGGCCGTACGCGCCAGCCTGGCTGCCCTGGCCTCCGGCCCCGTCCGCACCCGTCCCTTCTTCAACTCCACCCCCTGGGGCGGACAGTGGGCCGTCCGGGAACTCGGCTTCGAGCCCCGCAACGGCAACACGGCCCTCGGCTACGAGCTGATCGCTCCCGAAGCCGGAATCCTGGTCGGCCAGGACGAGAATGCCCAGGTGGAACTGCCCTTCCAGTTGCTCTGCGAGCTCCACCCCGAGACGTTCCTCGGCCCGGACGTCCACCGGCGCTTCGGCACGTCCTTCCCGATTCGCTTCGACTACCTCGACACCGTCGGCGGCGGCAACCTCTCCCTGCACCTGCACCCCAGGGAGCAGTACATGCGGGAGACCTTCCGGTGGCCCTACACGCAGCATGAGACGTACTACGTCACCGCATGCGACCCCGGTGCGCAGGTCTACCTCGGGCTGCGGGACAGTACGGACGTGACGGTCATGCGCGAAGAGGTCGAGGCTGCCGCGTCGGAGGGAACCCCGCTGCGCGTCGAGGACCACGTGATGAAGCACCCGGCCGACCCCGGGCAGCTCTACATGATCCCGGCCGGCACCCCGCACGCCTCCGGTGAGGGCAACCTGGTCCTGGAGATCAGCGCCACCCCCTATCTTTACTCCCTGCGCTTCTACGACTGGCTGCGCAAGGGCCTCTCCGGCGCCCCCAGGCCGCTGTCCTCCGCGCACGCCTTCGCCAACCTCGACACCGCCCGGCGCGGCGACGACGTTCTGAAGGAACTCGTGCAGGAGCCGAGGACCGTACGGGAGGGACAGGGCTGGCGCGAAGAGGTCATCGGCGCGCTCCCCGAGATGTTCTACGCGGTGCATCGCTTCGTGATCGAAGGGCCCGAGCCCGCCGAGGACGACACCGACGGCCGCTTCCACATCCTCAACGTCTCCTCGGGCGGCGGCGTGATCGTGGAGACCGACGGGGGAGACCGGCACCACCTGGCCTTCGCCGAAACCCTCACCGTCCCCGCCTCTGTGGGCGGGTACCGGCTCCACCCTGTGGGAAGCGACCCGGTGCACGTGGTGAAGTCCCTGGTGGCGCCGGCATGAGCCGTGTCCCCGTACTGGAGATCGGCGGCACCCATGTGACAGCCGCGGTCGTCGACACTGCGTCCGCGCAGCACGCCCCGCTCGCCGCCGTACGGCGGCCGATCCCGGCCGACGCACCGGCCGGCCGGCTCCTGGACGCGATCGCCGCCGTCGGTGACCAGGTGGGCGCACCGGCGGGCGCCCACTGGGGCGTGGCGATACCCGGCCCCTTCGACTACGAGACCGGTATCGGCCGCTTCCGCGGAATCGGCAAGTTCGAATCGCTGTACGGCGTCGACGTGGGCGCGGAACTGCTCGTCCGGCTGCCCGGCGCACCGCGAGGTGTCAGCTTCGTCAACGACGCCGACGCCTTCGCCATGGGCGAGTACCGGGCTGGCGCGGCGGCAGGGCGGCGCCGGGTCGTGTGCATCACGCTCGGAACCGGCGTCGGCTCCTCGTTCCTGGACGGCGGACGGCCCGTGGTCGACGGCCCCGACGTACCGCCCGGCGGCCGTGCCCACCGACTCAGCGTGGACGGGCTCCCCCTGGAGGAGGTCGTCTCGCGCCGGGCGATCCGCGGGTTCTACGTCACCGCTGCGGGACTCCCCGGCGATGGCCCCGCCCCGGACGTGCGCGACATCGCGGCGTCGGCCCGCGCCGGCGAGGCGCCCGCACTGCACACCATCCGGCACTGCTTCGGCGCCCTGGGACGGGCCCTCGCGCCCTGGTGCGAGCGGTTCCGGCCGGACCTGATGGTCGTCGGCGGGTCGATGGCCGGGTCCTGGGACCTCGTCGGACCCGCCGTCCGCGACGGCTTCGAGGCATGGGCCCCAGGGGTCGCACCCCCGGCGGTCACGGCACTGCGCCCGGCCGACGCGCCCCTGGTCGGCGCCGCCCACTGGGGCCTGCACAAAGCAGCCGGCGCCCTTCGGGCTCCGACCTAGAATGACCGCGTCACCGACCTCGAATCAGTCCACGAACCCGCAGGAGAACCGCTCATGGCACAGCACCGCGCGGGCGACAAAGGCGCCCCGACGATGCGCGACGTCGCCGCGAGCGCCGGGGTCAGTGCCATGACCGTCTCCCGTGTGCTCAAGGACGACGCCCGAGTCAGCGGCAGTACTCGGGAACGCGTACTGGCCGCCGTCGAAGCGCTGGGCTACCGGCGCAACGAGACAGCGCGCAGCCTGCGCCTGGGCGGCAGCGGGATGATCGGACTCGTCGTCACCAACCTCGCCAACCCGTTCTACTCTCGCCTGGCACTCGGCGTGCAGGAAGTGGCGTCCGAACACGGCCTGCGCGTTCTGCTCAGCAACACTGCCGAGCAGGTCGACAAGGAGCGCGTGCTCGTCGCGGACCTGGCCGCCCGTCAGGTCGACGGCATGATCGTCGTCCCCGCGGGGAGCAGCCACCGGCACCTCGGCCCCGCGGCGCTGCGCGGCATGCCCATCGTCCTGGCCTCCAGGCCGCCCGCCGGGATGGACGCCGACTGCGTTCTGGTCGACGACTTCGGCGGCGCGGAACAGGCCGTGGAACAGCTGATCGCGGACGGCCACCGCCGCATCGGCTTCCTCGGCAACCCGCCCGCGTTGTACACCGGCGCGGAACGGTTCCGCGGCTACTGGGCGGCCCACGAGGCGGCCGGGATCGAGCCTGCCGAGAGCCACGTACGGCGGGGCCTTACCGACGTACCCGGCGCCGAGGCCACGGCACGCGGCCTGCTCGACGCCCCCGACGCGCCGACCGCGCTCTTCTGCACCAACAACCGGCTGACGCAGGGCGCCATCCGCGCCGTGCACGCACTCGGTAGCCCGGTCGCGCTCGCCGGCTTCGACGACTTCGACCTGGCCGACGTTCTCGGCCTGCCCCTGACGATCGTGTCGTACGACGCCGACGAGATCGGCAGACGAGCGGGCCAGATGCTCATCGACCGCGTCAACGGCTCGCCCGCCGAACCGATCCCGGCCCGCAGAACCGTCGTACCCACCCGCGTCATCCGCTACGGGACGCACTGACCGGGACGCCACCGCCCTCTCCACGGCACCGGTCTGCCCTCTCGCCCTTCACTCCCCGGAGCACCCATGCACCACGACCGAACCGTCACCGAACGCAGGGTCGCCCGCGTACTCGACCTGCGTCTGAGGCCCGCCGTGTACCGCGAGAGCCTTCCGCTCGACATCGCCGTGTGGAAGGTCCCCGGCGAACCCGTACCCGTCTCCGAGGGGATCGGCGCGCCGTACGAACCGGTCCGCACGGGCACACCGTGGGGCCCTGCGTGGACGACCACCTGGTTCCGGATCAGCGGTACCGTCCCCACCGACTGGGCCGGGCAGCGCATCGAAGCGGTCCTCGACCTCGGCTTCGGGGCCACCCAGCCGGGCTTCTCCGCCGAAGGGCTCGTGTACGGGCCCGACGGAGACCCGGTCAAGGCACTCAACCCCCGCAACGCGTGGCTGCCGATCGCCGAGTGCGCCGAGGGCGGTGAGGAGTTCGTCTACTACATCGAGGCGGCCGCCAACCCGGTCATCTTCGATTCGGGCAGCGGCGGCGACCCCTTCGTGCCCACCCGGGCCGGCGACGTTCCCTCCTGGCTGCGCGGTGAAACCGCCCCGGAGACACCGCTCTACCGGCTGACCCGGATGGACCTCGCCGTCTTCGACACCACCGTCTGGGAACTCGTACAGGACCTGGACGTCCTGTCCGGGCTGATGCACCAACTGCCCGAGGACTCCAGCCGGCGCTGGCAGCTGGTGCACGCCGTGGACCACGCCCTGGACCTGATCGATCTCCAGGACATCGCCGGAACGGCCGAGCGGGCGCGCGAAGCGCTTGCACCCGCGCTTGCCGCACCCGCGCACGCCGGGGCGCACCGCGTCTCCGCCGTGGGCCACGCGCACATCGACACCGCCTGGCTCTGGCCCGTACGGGAGACCGTCCGCAAGGCGGCCAGGACCGTCTCCAACGTCACGGCCCTGATGGACGACCACCCCGGGTTCCGCTTCGTCATGTCGCAGGCCCAGCAACTGGCCTGGCTCAAGGAACAGCGGCCCGAGGTCTTCGCCCGCGTCGCGGAGAAGGTCCGCACCGGACAGTTCATCCCCACCGGCAGCCTCTGGATCGAACCCGACACCAACCTCTCCGGCGGAGAGTCCCTCGTGCGCCAGTTCGTCCACGGAAAGCGCTTCTACCTGGAGGAATTCGGGGTCGAGACCGAGGACATGTGGCTGCCCGACACCTTCGGCTACAACGCGGCCCTGCCCCAGCTCATGAAGCTGGCCGGCATCAAGTGGTTCCTCACGCAGAAGATCTCCTGGAACGCCACCAACTCCTTCCCGCACCACACCTTCTGGTGGGAGGGCATCGACGGAACCCGCATCTTCAGCCACTTCCCGCCCGTCGACTCCTACAACGGCGACCTCTCCGGCGCCGACATCGGGCACACCGAACGCAACTTCCGGGACAAGGGGCCGGCCAACCGCTCCCTCGTCCCGTTCGGGTACGGGGACGGCGGCGGGGGCCCCACCCGCGAGATGCTGGCGCGTGCACGGAGGCTGGAGGACCTGGAGGGTTCGGCCCGCGTCGAGATGGAGGGCCCCGCCGAGTTCTTCACCAAGGCCCAGGAGGAGTACGCCGACGCACCCGTGTGGTCGGGCGAGCTCTATTTGGAGCTGCACCGCGGCACCCTCACCAGCCAGCTCGCCACCAAGCAGGGAAACCGGCGCAGCGAGCACCTGCTCAGGGAGGCCGAGCTGTGGTCCGCGACGGCGGCCCTGCGTACGGGTCTGCCCTACCCGTACGAACTGCTCGACCGAGTGTGGAAGACGGTACTGCTCCACCAGTTCCACGACATCCTGCCCGGCACCTCGATCGCCTGGGTGCATCGCGAGGCCGAGGCGGTCTACGCCGAGACCGCCCGTGAACTCAGCGAGGTCATCGACTCCGCACAGCGCGCACTGGCGGCATTCGGCGCGGAGGGGACGGCCCACGCAATCGTGTTCAACGCCGCACCGCACACCCGTGACGGCATTCCCGCACTCGGCGCGTCCCTCCGCGAGCGTGGTGCGCGGCCGGTCGAACCCAGCGCCGTCCAAGGCGGCGGATTCGTCCTGGACAACGGCCTCGTACGCGTCACAGTGGACACCCGCGGCCTGATCACCTCCGCATACGACCTGAGCGCCGGACGCGAGGCGCTCGCACCCGGCAGGGCCGGAAACCTCCTCCAGTTGCACCAGGACTTCCCGAACCAATGGGATGCCTGGGACGTCGACACGTTCTACCGCAACACCGTCCGCGACCTGGCCGAGGCGGACGAGGTCGTCGCCGTCCCTGGAGGCATCCGGGTGGTCCGCAGCTTCAACGCCTCCCATATCACCCAGGTACTGCGCCTCGATGAGGGCAGCCGCCGCCTCGACATCGAGACCGACGTCGACTGGCAGGAGCGCGAGAAGATCCTCAAGGCTGCGTTCCCGCTCGACGTGCGAGCACTGGAGTCCAGCGCCGAGATCCCCTTCGGCCATGTCCGGCGCCACACCCACACCAACACCTCGTGGGACAGCGCCCGCTTCGAGATCTGCGCCCACCGCTACCTGCACGTCGAGGAACCCGGCTGGGGCGCGGCCCTCGTGAACGACTCAAGCTACGGGCACGACGTCACGAGGGACGTGCGGTCCGACGGCGGAACCACCACGACCGTACGGCTTTCCCTTCTGCGCGCCCCCGTCTTTCCGGACCCCGACTGCGACCGGGGCGCACACCGGTTGCGCTACGGGCTGGTCATCGGCGTGGGGCTCCAGGACGCGGTCCGCGAGGGATACCGCTTCAACCTTCCCGAGCGCGCCGTACCCGGCGGAGCGCCCGTCGAGCCCCTGGTCCTGCTGGCCGACGAGGCCACGGCTGATGTCGTCATCGAGACGGTCAAGCTCGCCGATGACCGGTCGGGCCGTGTGATCGTCCGCCTCTACGAATCCGCAGGCGGTCGCGCACGGATCACCCTCAGGACCGGCTTCCCCCTGGCAGGCGTGCACATCACCGACCTCCTGGAACGGGAACTGGCAGACGAACCTACGCCGGGCGTCGAGGGCAGAGACATCGACCTGTCCCTGCGCCCCTTCCAGATCCTGACCCTCTGTCTGACGCCGGCAGAATGAGGTGGGGCTCACGGCGCGGGCGTCTTCCCGAGCGGTCCGCATAAAGGAAACAGCCGAGGACCACAGCATGGGCAGGCCGCGGTCCTCGGAGGCCGCTTACGCCGGCATGTGCCGCTGATGGGGGATCGGTCGACGGGTAACGCCTCCTCGCACTGCCCGGCAGAGCAGCGCGAGGACAACAGCGGGCCGGCCTCGCCACGTTCGAAGACAACCGCCGCCTGGAGGCATTGCAGGACAAGGTCTGGGCGACCGGCCGTGGCCAGGGAGGTGTACGCCCTCAGAGCTGACGCCCGCGGCTATGCCGGCTGCACCAGCCAGTCGGCGGCCACGGGCTGCGCGTGGTGCGGCTGGGCCGTCGGCGGGCCTGCGTCGCGGGTGGTGCTTGCTTGTCGGCCCGCCCCGCCTCGTGGGCCGCGTGTCAGGGGGTGGTGATGGAGAAGTCTGGGTCGCCGGGGTCGAGGAGGCTCGCGAGGCGGGTGAGCGTTGCGGGGTCGCCCGTGATGTCGATGCCGGCTTCGGTCAGGGCGTCGGGGTTGGGTCCGTGCGTGGCGAGAGCGGGCAGGGCCCGGGCCGGTGCCGCGAGTGTCACGTCCGCGTCGCCTTGCTGGGGTGCGGCGCTGTAGGTCAGCGCGCCGTTGGCCAGGCGCAGTCGGTAGCGCTGGTTCGTGTCGGTCACCACGACATCGATGGTCAGTTGCTCGTCCCAGGCCCGCGGGCCGTCGATCTGGATGGCGAGGGCGTCGAAGAGCATCTCGGGGGTGAGGGCGGAGAGGACGTCGGCGGAGCCGGAGACGGTGGGTGTGCCGAACTTTCCCTCGCGCAGTTCTGTGGCCCCGGAGAGGTAGATGTTGCGCCAGACGCCATTCTCCGCGCCGTAGCCGAGTTGCTCGAAGGTGTCCGCGAGCAGTTCCCGGGCCGGCATGTGGTCGGGCTGTGCGAACACGACGTGGCTGAGGATCTCGGCCACCCAGCGGAAGTCACCGCGGTCGAAGGCGGTGCGGGCCTTGGCGACGACGGCGTCCGCGCCGCCGCCGAGTTCGACGTACCGCTTGCCCTGCTCAACGGGCGGGTGCTGCCACAGGTGGGCCGGGTTTCCGTCGTACCAGCCCATGTAACGCTGGTAGATCGCCTTGAGGTTATGGCTCACCGAGCCGTAGTAGCCGCGGGCGTGCCAGGCGTGTTCGAGCGTGGGCGGCAGCTTGAGCTCTTCGGCGATCTCGATGCCGGTCCAGCCCTTGTTGATCAGCCTCAGGCACTGATCGTGCAGGTAGGCGTACAGATCACGCTGCTGGGAGAGGAACTTCACGACGCGTTCGTTGCCCCAGATGGGCCAGTGGTGGGAGGCGAAGACCGCCTCGGCCTCGTCGCCGAACAGGTCGATGGTCTCGGTGAGGTAGTGCGACCAGGCGTGCGGGTCGCGGACGAGCGCGCCGCGCAGGGTCAGCAGGTTGTGGAGCGTGTGGGTCGCGTCCTCCGCCGAGCACAGCGCCTTGTGGTCGGGGAAGTAGACCAGGAACTCCGCGGGCGCCTCGGTACCGGGGGCCATCTGGAACACCATCCGCACACCGTCGACCGTCTCGGTCTGCCCGGTCTCGGTGATGTCCAGCGTGGGGGCGATCAGCGTGATGCTGCCGGTGGATACGGTCTGAGCGAGACCGGTGCCGATCGCACCGTGCGCACTACGGGCCAGCGCCGCACCGAACATGTAGGCCGAACGCCGGGACATCGCGGTCCCCGCGTACACGTTCTCCGACACGGCGTGCTCCGTGAACTGCGCCGGGGCGATGACCGGCACACGCCCGGCATCGACGTCCTCCTGCGTGGTGACTCCGCGGACGCCGCCGAAGTGGTCGACGTGCGGGTGGGTGTACAGCACACCTGTGACGGGCCTGTGCCCGCGGTGCTCCCGGTAGAGGGTGAGCGCGGCCGCCGCCGTCTCCTGCGTCACCAGTGGGTCGAGCACCAGGACGCCCGTGTCGCCTTCGATGAACGTCACGTTGGCCAGGTCGAAGCCGCGCACCTGGTAGATGCCGGGGACGACTTCGAACAGGCCCTGGATTGCGTTGAGCGTGGACTGGCGCCACAGGCTCGGATTCACGGTCTCCGGGGCGTCACCCCGCAGGAAGTCGTAGGTGTCGTTGTCCCAGACCACGGTGCCGGCGGCGTCCGTGATGGCGTTCGGCTCCCGCTTCCCGACGAGGCCGCGCCGTGCGTCCTCGAAGTCCTGGGTGTCGTCGAACGGCAGGCTGTTCAGCAGAGCCTGGTTCTGGCTCGCGACGGTTGGAGAGACTGGCTTCGGCGTCATTGTCATAGCACCCATATTGCCCGCATTTACGTATTTTGTTTGTGCTCGGGGGTGTGACGCTCGTGAGCGTGTCCGGCCGCACCGCGGGCCCGCGGTCGAGCGCCGAGGGGAACGCCCGTAGCAGGCGTAGCCCGCAGGTGTGCTGTCCTGGCCGGCCGGGAGTGACGCGTCTGTCCGTGGGGAGTGTGGGAGCGCATCTATGCTTCCCGCGGACGGAGAACGTGTTGAGTGGCAGCGTCGTCGAGGTGACCGACAGCTCGTTTCCCGAGCGGGTACTCGACACCCAGGGGCTTGTGCTCGTCCATTTCTGGGCCGAGTGGTCCGGGCCGTCGCGGATGATGGCGGCCGAACTCGAAGAATTCGCCCCCGACTACGCGGGCCGGCTCGCCGTCGTGGCGCTGAACATCGACTACAACCCGGAAACGGCGCCCAGGTACGACATCAAGGCCATCCCGTCGCTCCTGCTGTTCAAGAACGGCACGGTCGAAGGGGCCAGGGGCGGAGCGCTGTCGAAGGCGCAGGTCACGGAATTCATCGACGCGTACCTCTGACCGGCCTCATGCAACCGAAAGGGCACACTTCGTGATCCGGGAACGTCTGTCACGATGGGTCGCTGTGCTGGCAGCGACACTCGCCGCGGCCGTACTCGCTGCCCCGCACACCGCTGCGGCCGAAACGGTCGGCACCCGCAGCCAGAACAGCTCGGTCAGCATGTCGACGACCACCGCCCACCCCGGCGAGACCGTCGCTTTCGATGTGACCCTCACCAACACCACCGCCGCAAGTCAGTACTCCGGCCTGTTCCTGTGGACCGATGCATCCCTGTTCGACGCGCCGGGCAGCTGCACGGTGCTCTCCGGGCCCGCCCCCACCTGCGAGATCGACCCGGACGGCGGCACACTCGCCGTCGAGTACGTCTGCGCGACCGAATGCCGCATCCCCGCGAACTCCACAGCGAGGGTGCGGCTGACCACCACCGTCCGCCAGGACGCACAACCCGGTACCTACACGCTCGCGCCCAGCGGCTCGGTCGGGGACCACGAGAGCGTCTTCACCCCCGGCAGCGCCACCTTCCAGGTCACCGGCGAAGCCGACATCGCCGTCGGGCTGACCGCGACCGCCCCGGCGGTCCCCGGCGACACGATCGTCTACCGGCAGACGGCCACGAACAACGGCCCTGCCACCGCCGACGGAACGGTGACCACGACCCTGTCCGACCGGACGACAGCGGTGAGCGACCTGCCCGCCGACTGCACGTACGACCCGGCCGGCAAGACGGTGGCCTGCTCGTTCAGCGGCCTCGCCCCCACCGCCACGACGTCCAGCACCTTCACCGCGAAGTTCGGCGTCCTCACCGTGGGCCCCCTTCCGGCCACCGCCACCCGCACCAGCAGCAACCCCGCGGACCCCGACGACACCAACGACAGCGCCGGCGCGAACTGCACCGTGGTCACCGGCCTGTTCATCAGGTGCTGAGCCGGCCACCTGCGCAGCGGCGACGGATGCCACATCGCGGCCCCGGAGGCACGTGAACACGGGAGAGGCGGGGCGCCACCATGCGGCGTCCCGCCTCTCCGTGACCCGGCCATTTCAGACCGATGTGAGCTCCAGGGTGCCCACCGGGAGGTAGAGGCTGGAGACAGTCCCGAGACCGAGGGTGCACAGGGTGATGTCGGTGGACACTCCGGTGTAGTTGACCACGACGGTATCTCCGGCGAACACCCCGGCGGTGACGACTCCTGTGGCGGTGACGGTGTAGACGCCGCCGGCCGCGACCCGGGTGTAGTTGGTGCTGAGGGTGCTGGTCTGCCCGGTGTTCCAGGTGATCGTGTACGTGAACGTGCCGGGTCCGAGCAGGTCGGCGCAGCTGGTCGTGGTCGTCGCGGACGCGCTGCGCGTCCCCGAGGTGATGTCCGGATGCGACAGGGAGACGCAGGGCCCGTAGAGGGCGGTCGTCGAAACGGTCACGGTCTGCGGCGTGAGGGTGAGCGGAGGGCTGTAGCTGTTGAGGACGCTCGTCGGCGGCGCGCACGTCATGTCGAGCACGCCCGCACTGGCTGGTGGGGCCAGGAAGGCGACCGAACCGGCCCACATGACCAAGGTCGCGACGAAGAGCCGCAGTACGCGTTTCATGTCCGACTCCTGTAACTCGGTGGCACCCACCCGAGACAGCCTCCGGCGACCCCACGGTCGCTTCGTCCATCTCTCTCGGAGAGTCCCAGAAGCCCGGTATTTGTCAACACCTGGCTCGTCGCACTCAGTTCGCCGGGGCGTGAGACCGTTCAGTAGCTGTTTCCGATCCCAGGTTCTGGGTAGATTTGCGCCCTAGCCTGGACCGGTGTCTGAGGGCGCTGAGAGGGCCGGGGAAAGGGACTGTCG
>NZ_JBIVTU010000030.1:0-37944 GCF_044756845.1 Streptomyces sp. NPDC091416 | reverse complement strand
CAAGCGAACCCCGAACGCCTGACCGGCGACGATGCCCCAACGTCACACCATCGAGCGATGACAAGACCGGCGGAACGCCACATCCCGCACTCTCACAGCTGCGGCCGGAATGGCCCCGCGGGCAACTGTCGTGCAGGGCGGAGGCGAACCTGACGCCACTGCCCCGGCATCGGCTCGGTAGGTGGAGGGGCCCTGGGCGTTCTCCCTCACCCATCGCAACTCGGCGCTGACGCTCTAGCTGCTCCTTCTCGCGCGCGACGGCCCAGTCGGCGGCTGCCAGGAGCCGGTTCGGTTGAAGGCCTTGGTCGCCACGGCGATGCTGTCGCAGTTGGGGATGCTGCCGTGCACGATGCCGTTGCGGCACAACTCGTGGATGGGTTCCTCCTGGGTGACGCTGCGGCCCTTGGTGCGAGTGTTTCGCCGACTGTGCCGGGACCAGTTCGCTGCGTGCGCCCTACGGCAGGGGTACGACCGATCCGGCTCACTCGCAGCGCGGACAGCAGGTCCGCTACACGGAAAGCCGTCATGTTGCGCATGAGTCAGGCCATGGAGCCGGTCCAGGGGTTGCCGGGCTTCGCGTGTGGGCAGTTCTTGTGCTTTGACGTGGAGTGGGGGGCCGGTGAATGGCGCGCAGGAAGTCGTTGGCGGCGCAGGTGTTGCAGGTGTACCAGCAGCGTCAGAAGGCGAAAGCTGCCGCTGCCAAGCGGGCTGAGGCGGAGGTGGCGCGTCAGGCCCGGGCGGCGGAGCGCGATGCGGCCGAGTGGGCCAGGGAGAACGCCCGCAGGGAGCGTGAGGCGGGGCAGGCGTGGTCCCGTGTCCAGAAGGAGAAGCAGGCGCAGCAGAGTGCCGACTCGCGCAGGGCTGAGCAGATCGTGCGTGATCTTGAGAAGCGGGATGCGGCACGGGCGAAGGAGTTGGAGCAGAAGCGGCGTGCCGAGGCACGCGAGCAGGCCGCAGCCGATCGGCGTGCGAAGCAGGAGGCCGTCGAGGGGATGCGGCGGGAAGCCGCTGCGCGGACGGCCGAAGTGGAGGAGCGGCTGAGCGTTCTTGCCTCGGTTCTGCGTTCACGTCCTGCTGGGTTGCACCAGCTGCGGTTGGAGGCGGAGCGATCCTTCGGCCAGGGTGATCTTGAGGGGTTCGCGGTCGGTGTGGAGGAGGCGCTCGGATCTGTCGACTATGCGCAGGGGCTCGGTGGGGCGCGGCGGGTGGCGTTCGCCCCGGAGTCGAGGGAGCTGGTGGTAGAGGTCGAGCTGCCGGGGCAAGCGGTGGTTCCTTCGGTCACGCAGTACCGGTTCAAGGCGTCCGCTCCCCCGGCGGTGGTTCCGCAGCCGCGGAAGGAGGCCGAGTGCAGGACTCTGTACCGGGATCTGGTGGCGCGGCTCGCTCTGCGGGCCATCGATGAGGCTTTCGCTGTGACTCCGCCGGCGCTGGTGGACGGGGTCGCGTTCAACGGGAAGGTGCGTGCCAAGGACAGGGCCACTGGGAAGGCGATCGAGCCGTGTCTGGTCAGCGTGCGGGTCAGCCGGAAGAGCTTCGCGGAGCTGGTCCTGGACGAACCCGAGCTCGATCCGGTCGCCAGCCTGCATCATCTCAACGCGATCGTCTCCCAGCACCCGTATGACCTTGAGCCGGTAAGGCCTGTCGTCACTTTCGATCTGTCCCGGTACAAGATCGCCCCGGAGCGGGATGTTGTCGCCGGCCTCGACAGCAGGCCCGACCTTGTCGCGATGGACCCGATCGATTTCGAGCACTTGATCCGGCGGCTGTTCGAGAAAATCGGGCTGAAGTCGTGGGTGACTCAGGCATCGCGGGACGACGGCATCGACGCGGTCGCAGTCAACGAGGAGCCGCTCATCGGTGGGCTGTGCATCATCCAGGCCAAACGCACCAAGAACGTCGTGTCCGCCGAGACGGTGCGGTCGGTAGCGGGAGTTGTGAACGACAAGGGCGCGTCGAAAGGCATCGTGGTCACCACTGCATGGTTCGGCAGAGCTAGCTGGGACTTCGCTCCACGCAACCGGGTCGAGCTCATCGACGGCCGTCATCTCAAGGCGCTGCTCCTGGAGCACCTCGGCATTGATGCTCTCATCGGGCTGCCCAAGCTCCCGCCTAACTGGCAAACGCGAGATGTGAGCTGACGCGAGCGGGGGTGGTTAGTGGGACGGCGATGGCTCTTCGACTGCGGCTCACAGGGACTGGCCGCCGGAGGGCTGGTTCAGGACGGCCATGCCGCGGGGAATGGCCCTGCGGTCTCGGAGGGGGATTTCATGGGCGAGGCCCGAAAGTACACGTCGGGGACGCATGCGGCGTTGATGTCGCTGTGCCGTGGCTTTTGCTACTGGCCTGGATGTGAAGAGCCGGTCACCAGGTTCGTCGACGGGGAGCACATCCTCAACCTGGAGATCGCGCACATCCGGGCGGTCAGCTCGGGTGGTAAGCGGTTCGACCCGGAGTTCTCGCTGGACGAGAAGAACGCGTTCTCGAATCTGCTGCTGCTGTGCAAAGTCCATCATGTCCGGGTAGACGGCCACGGCAGCGAGCAGTACGCGGTGGAACTGCTGGAAACGTGGAAGGAACAGCGGGAGAGTGAGGGGATGGCTCCGCTGTTGGAGCTGCGGGGGCTGACGGAAGAGCGGCTGCGGGAGCTTGTGTCGGAGTCGTTTGCCTCGTTCCAGGACGAGACTCGCGTGGCTTTGGAGGAGCTCGCGCGGATCGCTCCTGAGGCTGCCGCGACGCTGCAAGTCCTGGTGGAGGAGCTTCGTGATCCGCGGATTCACGGGTTCGGAATCGATCCCGATACGGCGTCGTGGCTGCGGTCCGCTTCCGATGGCCTGGGACATCTGCAGGACACCGCTCCCTTGCTGTGGAGGGTCGCCCGTGATCTGGGGCACCTGCAGGACAGTGCGTCCATGCTGCACTCTGCGGCAGACAGCTTGCGCGGGACGGCCGACACCGCACGGGCGTTGCAGGACGGAGCCAGTCAGCTCATGAACGCAGAGGGGCTCATCATGCAGCTGAAGCAGGCTGCCGCAGAGCTCCGAAGGGCCAGAGGCGGATGCTGACCTCCATCGTCGTGTGCGGGTGAGACAGCCGGCACCGCCCCTCGGGCTCGCCAGCCGCTGCCTGCTCCCGCATGGCGATGCTCCGTGCCCCGGATCTGGTGAGAACGGCTATCAGCTGCCTTCGATGACGTCCTCGAAGGTGAGGTGCCACTGCGACCCCTCGTCCACCAACTGCTCAATCTCTCGGGGACCTTGTACAGCGCCTCCAGGACCAGACCCCACGCCCCGGTCACGCAGTTCCTCCGGTACCTCGTCTTCGATCTTCTCCGCGAGCCTGCCGATCTCGAACCGGGCATCCTCACTCTGTGCCCGTGGCCGGCGCGGTCATCGCCTCCCACACGGACCGGCCTATCCCGGCCGCCACCCGGCCTATGCCGCCGAACACAGAACCGACGTCCATGGCCGCTCAGCTCATTCTGGCCAGGGCTTTGGCGGGAGACGGGACCGGGCTGGCGTGGCGGCTCTACTCGCCGTCTACGGGCTGTTAGGGGAGCCGGTCCCATGACTGGAAGGGCTCGGTGCCGGGAGGAATGCGGTTGGTGCGGACAGCGAAGCGAGGCGTGCTCAGCCTCAACCGGCCGGACGCAGTGCTGTGCCGCACCAACAGCGGCGCCATGGCCAACGTCATGCGACTGCTGTCGGCCGGCCACCGTGTCGCCCTCACGCGGGGAAAGCAGCAGTTGGCCGCACTGGCCCTCGCCGCCCGCGACCTCAAAGGCGGCTGCCGCACCTCACACCCCGAACTCGTCCTCTTCAACTCCTGGGGCGAACTACAGAACTACGCCGCACACGACCCCGCTGGCCGCGACGTCCAACCCTTGGTCGACCTCATCGACACCCACGGCCCCAACGCCATCCTCGCCGCCGTCGACCAGCTCACCGACGAACAGCAGGCCGGCGTGACCGTCTCCACGGCCCACACCGCCAAAAGCCGCGAATGGCCCACCATCCGAATCACCGACGACTTCCCTCCGCCCAAGGACACCGACCAACACGACGCCCAAGGGCGCCCCGTTCCGGCACCCGTCAACGACACCGACGCCCGCCTCGCCTACGTCGCCGTCACCCGCGCCCGCGCCCGCGCCCGCCACCAACTCGACCTCGGCGACCTCTCCTGGATCAACACCCACCCCACCGCCCCGAGCTCGCCCTTGCCTCCCGGACACGCCTGACATCGAAAAGCAGCCCAAGTGGGGCGACTGCACACGCCATTGCTTGTTCCGAATGTCCGAACGCCCCTCGCCGACTGGCTTACGCGTCTGGCACCCTGAGGAGGCGGGCGGGTGCCCGATCCCATGTGCTGTTGGTGACGGACCCTATGCCGCATCGACGTCTTCGAAGAAGGAGATTGTCGGCACGAGGCAGACTTAAGCGTGGCTACCGCAACTGAAGCAACGGTTGATTCGGGGCGTCCGCCATGTCCTACGCGTCCTCGTCCGGAGCCTTCGCGAGCTGGGCCAGTACAGAAGCCGCGTAGCCGAGCCAGGTGTGCCGGGGCAGACGTCCGCGTGCGCCGAGTGCGATCTCTTTATCATCGGCCCATCCACGTACGGCGCCCTCGGGAATGAGGCTGTCGTCGCCGAGGAAACTCTCCATGCCGACAGCGTGGAGCTGGTAGGAAGCCAGGACTCGAGCGTCCAAGGGGCCATTTTCCCTGACCTCGATTCCCGCCTTCCGCGCCCATTGGCGAGCCGCGTTGGTCAACGCCCGATCTACCCGGCCTCGCGGGACCGCACGGGACGCATCTTGCCGGCATCCGCAACTCTTGGTGTTCCCGCGAGTAACCTCGGCCTGCGGAAGCCCGGTGACGACCGTCTTGCACCTGCACTGGTAGTCCCGCAATGATCCGGCTCGCTTCTTCGGATTGGCGTATGGGGGGCCTATCGGTGTCAGCCAGCTGTCCGCAGGTGGCTCGGTGGCCTTCAGTTGCCGTGGTTCTGCGGGCACTTTCGAGGCCTTGGGAAACTGGCGGGGGCGGTATGGCATCCCTAGCAGAGCCTTCTCCATATCGGCCGCCGCTGTCTCCGTGCCATTCTCCAGGTAGCTGGCGAGGCCGGGCAGGGGGTGCAGGCCAAGCTGGTGAACGCGCAGCAGGACTGCGGCGGCTACCTTCCACGCGCTCCAGCCTGAGCCGACAACGACATCGTGAGGTCCAACCGGGTCAAGGTCTTCGCGGACCCGGATCACCGTCTGGCCGGCGGCGGCCAGACGCTCGGTCTTCAGGCGGTCGTCGGCTGCGCGGTCGCGCCAGGCCTCAGGGCCGTGGGTCTTCCAGCCGTCGAACTCCACAACGAATTGCAATGCCTCTTCCCACATGTCGACCCGCACGCCGCGGTACCGCTTGCCGGGCGCTGGGTCGAGTGGAATCGGCGCCTCGAGCTCCAAGGCGGGCAGGTGGGTACGCAGCTCGTGGTAAAGCGCCACCGCCTTGGCGGAGACGTTCTTGCTGCACTTCAGACAGCCGGACCGCAGCGCCTTCGCGGTGCGGCGGTTGGGCGGCGCCGGCCAGTCCCCATGCACCCCTTGTGAGGACATACAGCGCCACGTCACCTCCATCTTGGACCCGACGGGGGTGTTGTGCGCGTTCCTGCCCGCCGGGCCACGCACCCATTGCTCCGCGAGCTCCGGATACCACGCAGCCAGGCTGTTGGAGGCGTCGGCTTGGTCAGAATTGCAGACCGGGCAGCCGTTGATCCCCGCCGCTTTCCCGTTCCTGATCCGCAGGCCGGTGCGGCTCTTGGGGGGCTGCTTCCAAATATGGGTCGCCCAATACCATTCTCCGGTTCCAGGCCGAACGGCAGGAACCTGATGCCACCAGGTCACCGGCTTGTTGCTGCCGTAGCTGAGCTCCTCTGGCACACCAGAGTCGGGGTGGAGCTCAGCGGCCAGCGCGGAAATGGCGGCCACAGATCGCTCGAGGGCGGGTCGCTCTCCTGGCCGCGGCGCCGCGCCAGAGCACTTTCGGCACATGCTGGGCCGGTCAGTGCGGCTGCGGTCCTTCGGCGGAGCCATCCACGATCCGTGTCCCGGTTCCACAGTGCAGCGCCATCTTCTGTCGGTTGCATCCCGTACGCCTACGCGCGTGGCATCCACCGTGTCCGCATACTGGTTCTTCAGCACCATGACGTTGGCCACCGACAGCTCGCGTGGATCAGGGGCAGCCTGCATGTCAGTGAGGATGTTGTCCCGGAGCTCCCGGTTGACAGCGTTCTGCTTGTCGATCTTCGCGCGTACCTGTTCCAGCGAAGCGGCGACCTCAGCACGCCACTGCTGCGTGAGCTCCTGCCAGAACTTCTTCTGACGCTCGTACTGATCTGCGCGGCACAGACCGACGAGCGGCTCCGGAAGAATCAGCGCCCCCGTGCGTGGCGGCTCAACAGCTGAAGTAGCCCTCGCTTTCAGCGAGGAGGCAGCAGTCATGCGCCGATGATGGCGTACAGCACTGACAGCACCCCTCCTTGGCTGCCCCTGTTCCACCGGCATCTGAGCACGAGCGTGAGCGTGGCGTGCGGTCGGCGTACTCAGCAGCCAGCCCGCTGCGGTCGGGGCATCGCAGCAGACTCCAGCGCATTTGCGGGGCGGGAGCAGTAAGTTGAGTAGCCTGACGGCGTTTCGCGGAACATCTTCGCAATCCGCCGAGAGCACTGGTGGGAGGCCGCAGAGGGGAACCTTCCATGGATCCTGTGGGGAGAGTAGTGCCGAGGGGGATCAGTGTCGGTGGCGGCGACGATGCCGCCCTCGGGTCAGGCGGCGTGGACCAGGCTAAGACACTGCTGGGGCTGTCGCCCTTGACGGTCACGGCGCCTTTGTTGCTTCGTACTCATGACCTGTCTTGGGAGGCTCTGGAGCACCTCGTGGTGGCGTTGGCGGTCCAGGCCGACCATGCTCTGGAGGCCCGGCCCTTCGGACGCGGCGGCCAGGCCCAGGACGGCGTCGACGTGGTGGCGTTCTTCTCTTCGCAGCCCGCCGCAGTGTACCAGGCCAAGAGGTATGAGAAGTTCGCCGCCTCCGATCTCCGCAGAGCTGTGCTTGCGTATGCCAGTGGAAGCCGACCCTTCGGTGCACGGCGTCTGGTGATCGTCACCACGGCGGATGTGCGGGATACGAAGGTCGACCTGGAGCTGACGCGGCTACGCGAGCAGCATCGGGATCTGGTGATCGAGCTGTGGGGTCGGCAGCAGTTGTCCGACATGCTGTTCGCGTTGCCGGACCTAGTGCGGCGGTTCTTCGGCGAGGAAACGATGCGTGTGTTCTGCCGGCCGTTGCCTGGCCGGGAGGCGCAGTCCGAAATCAGCGGTGCAACGGGCGGACGAGTGCTGGAGGACTACCTGGCCCACCTCGGCTCGTATTTGAGCGAGGGTTTGCATGAGCTGGTGGCGCTGACGCTGGAGGACGAAGACGGGTCAGAAAGGTTGTCGTCGACGGAGTTGGCGGCCTGGCTGCGTCCCGGGCGTCATGTCCAGGTGGCAGGCAGCTCGGGAACGGGCAAGAGTCATACCCTGGCCCACGCCGCCCTAGGGCTGGCGCAGGCCGGCTGGCTGCCCATCCTGTTGCGAGCGGGCGTATACGGAGGGAGGTTGGAGGACAGCCTCGACGAGAGTGTGGCTGCGTTCACCCTGCAGACGGCGGACTCCCTGGTACGGGCCGCCCGGTTGGAGAGGCTTCCAGTCGTCTTGCTTGTGGATGCGATCAACGAATGTCCCGTTCGGTCTCAGGATCGGCTGATGCAGCAGGTCAGTTCGTGGTGTCTCCGCACTGAGGCAACGGTGGTGTCCAGCAGCCACGAATTCATACACCTGACCGTGGCGATCAGTGGTGCACGGCTAAGGACGGTCGATCCGGACCCGCAGCAGCGTGAAGCGCTCTTGCGGTCCTACGGGGTACGTCCCGAGGACGAAAGGAGCGTCGAGGGCGAGTGCGAGGCGTTCAGCACTGTTTTTGAGCTGTCCCTGGCAGCGCAGCTGACACAGCGTCTGCCGGCAAATGCGGGCCGAGCCGCCCTCCTGGACGCCTACATAGGTGAGCAGCTGCAGCAGGCGTCGCAGCCGACGGCTCTGCGGCAGGTGCTGCATCACTGGGCCATGCTGATGGACGAGCGGCTGACGGGATGGTTGCCGATGGCGGAAGCACAGCGCAGCGCCGCCCAGCTACTGATTGCGCTCGGTGCCTCCGTGGGCGTAGTGGACGAGGCGTTGAGGTCGCCTGTGGTGCAGGTCCGGCATCAGCGGGTCGAGTTCCCGCATGAGTGGAACGCCCAGCTGCTCGCCGCCGAGTCCCTCGTGTGGTCCTGTACAGGCGGCACGGAGCTGGCCAGTGAGCTGCGGCAGCCGCATCGCCGCGAGCTGGCTGTCTGGGCCGTTCCGCTGCACAGCGACCCGGACATGGTGCGTGGCCTACTGCAGGGACTGTCCGACAAGGATGTGCTCGTCGAGACGCTGCGCGGGCGATTGGGGGCGGTGGCCGACGAGGTGGCTTTGGCAGAGGCCCGGCGCTGCCTGGAGACGGCTGTCGAGTCGATGGCTGTCAGCACGATCACGTGCACCTCAGATTTGAGGTATGTCAGTGAGCCGAGCCGCGGCTGGAGCGGATATGAGCAGGCGATGTTCGCTGCCATCGGCGAGACCGCCCGCGATGGGCGCCTGCTGGAGCCCTTGGCCCGACTCATGCGTGAGACCGACCAGGCTTTCCGGCGCGGCACGGGGTGGGTCCCGACAGGCTCTCGCGTGGCGGGGCTGATCAGCGCGTCTTTGAATGGACCGATCCTGTCTACCGGCGGTACACGACTGCCTGCCGCTGTGGTCACACATGCGGCTAGGCTGGCCTGGCCGAGGGAAGGGCACGCCCGCCACCAGCCGGCAGGAGCAGCGGATCTTCAGAGATGGGTCGCCTCTCTGGGAGCCGATGACATCGGGCTGACCATGCTGCTGTGTATCTTGCTGCGCGGGACGGACGATGCTGAAACAGCTGCACTTGCGCCAGCGCTGTTCAGCCGCGCTTGGGCCACCGTCGCCAACCATCTGAGGTTCGCAGGCCTCGACCTGCTCAACAGCGTCCGCGCCACCTCGGACGAAGCCACCGAGGCCCAGGTCATCGAGCTGCTGAACGGCGTGCACACCGATGACGTGTTCGTCTCCACCATGCTCGTCGATGCTTTGCACGGCTACGGTCAGCTCACCTCGCCCTATGCGGTCGACGCCATCGGCGAGGAAATCGCCCTTCTCCTTGCCAGTCCTGAGCAGCCCGACGCTCATGCCCGCGCCAAAAGGATCGTGGAGAGCCAGTTCGAGGAAGTCATTGCCGCGCCGTTCATCGAAGCGATCGACGCCCTTGAGCCGGCCGCACGCCGCGCACTGCTAGTCCTCGCGGTACGTGAAGGCGACGCCAGCCTCTTCACGGACGTCGTCCTCAAGGAGCTCGTACGCGCGAAGGACCCGGTCGCACTGCCGGCGCTGCAGTACTGGGCCTCCCACCTGGACAATGGACCCTTCATGCACGATGCCATCAGCAGCCACCTACTCGGCATCGAAGGGTGCGCCGCCCACCTGGCTATCCCTCCACCGATCCTGGACGACCACCAAGGCGCCGACGCATGGCGCTGCTACGGTCAGATCCTGTTCTGGCTCCACCGCCCCGGCCTCAGCACAGATGACCAAAATGTGCGCTGCACACCACTGTGGGAGCAGCTCACCACTTCTCTCCTGGACGCCGCCGTTGACCCCTACCAGCAGTTCCAGTACGCCGCCATGTTCGCCCAGGACCTCCGCACGAGCGCGCTCGGCCGCATCATCGACGCTTTCCCCGACCAGGCCCGCACAGTTCTGCACCATGGCCTGAGCGCTCCGGATCGCCTGACCTCGCTCTTCCCGCATCCCCAAGTCAACGACCGCACCGCCACCGTGATGGGTCTGCTCGCCCGCGTGGGAGATCGCTCTTCCCTCCCTCTGCTCGCCGCCTACCGCGACCACACCGTCCTCGGTGGTACGGCCGCAGACACCATCCGGCACATCAACAACCGCACCACCATGGAAACGTGACGTGCCGCGCCGCGCCGGGCCTCATGTCGGACGTAACTGCCGTTTTTATGGCCCTATGACGGTCTTCATGAGGTGGGATGGGTTTTCGTCAGTCCACTGACATCCTCCATGCGACGATCAGCAAGTGACAATCCCCCGCAGACCATCACACGCCTCCCGGGTGATGGTCTTCTTCCACGGCATAGAGGTGAAGCCCGGCGAGTGCATCTACGTAACCGGGCGTCGGCGCCGGATCGGCCCACAAGCGTATGGGCGCGACGGCTGGAGAACCTGCATGCAGTGGCCCTGCGATCGACTGCTGAAAGAACGTGGCGGTCGCCTGGTGGTCTGGCCGCGATGCCGGGTAGAGGGCTGCGGAGTGCGGCTGGCTCACGGGGCGCCGCTTTTGACGATGAGGTCGGCGAGCGGCTGCTTCTCGAGATAGCGCAGGGCAGTGTGAGGATCGGTGACGCCGTTGCGCACGGGTTCGTCGCGGACGGCCGGAGCAACGGCCGCCAGTCCGCTCTGGGCGACGATGTCACCGGCAGCGTAAAGGTTCAACCATTCGATTCCGGCGGGCAGTTGGAGGGCGGCGTCCTGGCCCAGGGAATGACAGATGGTGGGCCAGGCCAGAGGGGAGCCGCAGGTGACGAGGGTGGTCAGGCCGTCGGGGCCCGGGCCGGTGTCGTCGCGGGTGAGCATGTCGAAGGCGATGACGCTGCCCAGGGAGTGCGCGATGACCAGGCGAGGCCCAGGGCGGTGCAGTTCGGTGCGGACCTCAGCGCGGATGCGCTCACCGATGTCGTGGTGCAGGTAGCGGTAGACCTGGCGGACGAAGCCCAGTAGGCGCCGACCCATGTCACGGCCGATCTTGTGGTCGACGGCGACGACGGCCTGGGCGATGGGGCGGGGGATGTAGGGGATGCCCAGGCCGAGGGTTTCGGTCTCGAGCTGTTCGGGATCGAGGGCGGGTGGGGCGTACAGGGCGAGGCTGTCGAGGACGAATGCCTCTTCCTGGTCGGTGAAGGGCTCGGTGTCGTCGACGAGCGGGGTGGCGTCCTGTGCGCCCAGGCGTTTACTCGGGGTGCGGAAGAGGTTGCCGTAGTAGGCCACCTTGAGCGGTGGGATGGGGCAGGCGGGCCCGTGGTGGGTACGCAGGCCCTTGGTCAGGGCGCCAGCCCAGTCGGCCGAGAGTTTCACGGCGTTGGTGTTGCCCTGCCAGATGCCGTGGATACCGACAATGTGCACGCTGATCTTTCCCCCCGGGCCTGCTTCCCCGCGAGGTGCGGGGCTGGTGGCTGCCGGGATCCTATCCGGCCGTAGACGGCAGCTGCGTAGCGGTTGGTATCTGGCTGGTGGTTAGAGTACTGGGCAACGTGTGCGTGAGGGGGCGTAGTTGAACGGGGTGGCGCCGTGGCCTCGGCGGCTTGTGGTCGTTGCGGTCGACGAGTACTTCACCGAGGATGAGGCCTTCACCGCGGGGATCCAGCAGCAGGTGGAGACGATCACCGGCTGGCTGGCCGATCCCGCGATGGACGCGGGGCGGCGGTTCGTGCTCGCGCAGCCCAAGGAGCTGACGCAGCCAGAGGATTTGCGGCTGTTTTTGACCGAGCAGGAACTCGCGCAGGCGCAGTGGGACCAGGCGCTGGTCGTCTACATCACCGGGCACGGCCTGCGGGGCCAGTCTCGGCGCCATTACCTGACCTTCGGTCACACCTCCCCCGTCCGACTGCTGGGCACCGCGTTTCCCACCAGCGAGCTGATCACGCAGGTCATGGACAGCGAGGCAGAGCACGTGCTGGTGCTCGTCGACTCGTGCTTCGCCGGCAGCCTCAAGAACGAACTAGGCATGCTCTTCGAGGAGTTGTGCGCGCAGCGGCGGGCCCTGAAGACCCTAGCTGTGATCACCAGCGGTGATTTCGAGCAGGAGCCACACCGGGGCGAGTTCACGTTGCTGCTGAAGCTGGCGCTGGACAAGGCCAGGGATGAGTCGGCCGGCTTCACCGCGCCACATCTGTCGTTCGAGGAATGGGAGAAGCTCCTCAACACGGTCGGGGATGAGAACCCCGGCCTGCTGCGGGCACTGTGGGTGTGGCCGGATTCGCGCCGCGACGAGCCGAGCCTGTGCCTGCCCAACCCGCACTATCAGCCGAAGGAACAGGTGGTGCAGGCCTCCCGGCAGCCAGTGTCGCTGTCGGCATCCACCCTGGAGCAGTACTGGCTGGCCCGGGCCTCGGGCCGTACCGATGACAATGATCCGGGCTGGTATTTCAGCGGGCGTCACACGCTGATGCAGGCCCTGGTGGAGTTCGTCCATGACGGGGCGGGGGTGCTGGTGGTGACCGGAGCGGCCGGCTCGGGCAAGTCGGCACTGCTGGCCCGGCTGGTCACCCTGAGCGATCCGCTTTTTATCTCCCGATTCGCGGACATGGTAGAGACGGTTCCCGCACCGATGCGGCCGCGGCAGGGTGCGGTGGACGCGGCCGTGCTGGCGCGGGGGAAGTCATCCCTGGCATTAATCGAGGACCTGCTGGCCGCCCTCGGCGCCGATGGCGCAGGGGGCGGCCCTCCCCTGCAGGCGCTGCTGGACCGGGTGGCCGCGGCCTGCGCCGATGTGCTGGAGCCGCTGACCCTCGTCGTCGACGGACTGGATGAGGCGCAGGAGCCCACCGCGTGCCTGTCCGATGTGATCGCCCCGCTAGCCCGGCTGCGTGCCGCGGACGGAGACCCGGTGGTGCGGCTGGTGCTGGGGATGCGAAGTTCGGCCCAGGACGTCGAGGGCGGCAAGCTGCAGGATGCAGCGGCCGACCAGCTGCTGGGCTTCCTGCACACCGAGCTGCAGGCGGGGATGGGCGAGAGCAGCGTGCCGCTGGCCCTGCTGCGCACGGACGCTACCCAGACCGCCAACGACATCACCGCCTACGTGGAGATGGTGCTGCAGGCGAACGAGGACAGCCCGTATGCCGACCATGGCTCGGCGGCGGCCGAGGTGGCGGCGGTGGTCGCGCAGGCGGTGAAGCCGTCGTTCCTCGACGCCCGGCTGGCCGCCGCCCAGCTCAGGTCCGCATCCGTCCGGCAGGACGTGCACGATCCTCTCTGGCGCGATCGCTTGCTAGCCGGAACGACCGCGTTGTTCGGCAGCGACCTGCGGCAGGTAGCCGAGGACCAGGACATCAGCTTGCGGCTGCTGTTGGGGGTGCTGCGGGCCGCCGCCTTTGCCCAGGGCGCGGGGCTACCGTGGGCGGAGGTGTGGCCGGCGGTGGCTGCCGCGGTCCTCGGCTCGGCTGCTCCGCCCGCCGACGAGGTCGATGCGGTGATCCGCACGGTGCGGCACAGCCGCCTGGTCGGCTATCTCACCACCGGTGAGGAGGACGGCCGGGTCACCTACCGGCCCGCTCACCAGCGGGTGACCGAGGTACTCCTGGCCGAGCCCGGCTTGCTGGCCGTGGATCCCATTGCGGGCATTCCTGCGGCATGGGCTGCCGAGATGGCAGACACGCAGCCCGTGGAGCAGGTCCACCGTGCCATCGCCGAGGCCTGCGCCCGCCTGGCCGAGCAGGGCGGCCGCCTGCCACCGCATCCCTATGTGCGCCGCCACACGGTGGCCCACGCCGCCCTGGGCCGCACGCTGGACGATTCGATCATGCCGGTGGAACTGGCGGTCTGGGAGAGCTCGGGGTCGCTGCGCGGACGCCTGGGCCTGCCACTGCCGGTGGGCGACCCCCAGCGCCGGGTGCTCACATCGGCTGGGCTGATCGAGCCCTACCTGGATGAGTCGGTGGATACCCCGTCCCGCTTCAGCAGCATCTCCTTCCATCTGACAACACACGCCGAGGAAGTGGAGGAGGGCAAGGATCTGCTGCCGGCATCGCCGGTTTCCGCTCGCTCCTTCGGCCTGCGGCTGCGCACCCAGTGGGGGCGCTGGCAGGCGCGCACCAACGTGGTGGCGTCCCCCGTGGGCCGGGTGCACGCCCTATGCTCGCTGGCGACGGTGGACGGCCGCCAACTGCTCGCCACCAGCACCCGTTACGGCATCGACGTCTGGGACAGCACGACTGGCCAGCAGCTCACCCACATCAACACCGGTGTGGCCCATAGCCTGGCGGTCGCGAAGGGGACCAGCGGGCGTCCCTTCCTGGTGACGGCCGGACCCCGCAGCGCGGCAGTGTTCGATCCGCTTTCGGGCCGCCAGCTGGCGAACCTGGAACTGCCCAGTGTGCGCACGGTGGTGGTGGCACAGGATGGTGCCGACCGATGGACGATGGTCGTGGCCAGCGCGCGGGACGAGCTGACCCTCTGGAAGCCGTCGGAGGACGTGGTCCAGTCGGTCCGCCTGCCTGACGATCTCCGCCTCCCGGACCGGCTGACCTGGATCCGTGACCCGCAGGGCCGGGGCTACCACCTGTGCAAACGGCACCGCGCCGGATGGGTGCTGTTCAACCCCCTGACCGGCGACATCCGGCCCCTACACCTGCCGTTTTCCGCAGTCCGGTCCATGGCGGCCGTACGGGGGCCGTCCGGAGGCGATCTGCTGGCCGTGCTGCGCGACGGCCGGGACGAGCCAATCTGGCTGTTCAACCCCTTCCAGATCGCCCCCCGCCAGGGGGAACTCTTCGCAACCGACTCTGTCCAGGCAGGCGAGGTGGTGGGGCGGTTGCCCGTTCAGGGCCAGCGGATCGTGGCGTTGGCCGCTCCCGGCGGCGCCAGCGTGGCAGGCGTCGTGACGGATGACGCCATCGTCGAGGTTTGGGATGTATCCCGGTCTCGGCCGCGGCATGTGGGAACATACCCGGCGCACCCGCGAGCGATGTTCGCCGGCGTACCCAGCCCAGGTAAGGCCTGGAAGGTTGCCGTCACCGGTGACGAGGGCGTCCAACTGCACGGCCCCCAGCCTGCGGTGCAGTGGGGCCCGAGCCCATCCCCCTCTTCACGGCCCCGCCCGGCACGCAGGCCGTGGCGGGCCCTGCAGGCATCGCACATGATGACCGCACTGCCGTCCGCGAAGGGCCCGCAACGGCTGGCCGTCCCCACTGGCTCCAACGTGGAGATCCTGGACGCCGCCACCGGGCAGTGTCTCGACCTCTACGAGCATTCCTCCCCGGTGACCTTCCTGGAAGCGGTACCCGACCAGGACGGTTCAGCCTCCGTAGCCGTGGGCGACAGGACGGGCATCCATCTGTGGAACACCGGAGGCAATGTCGCCCGGCCGCTCGTGAGCGGCTCGTTCGAGCAGGCCCGCTGCGTGGTCGTGCGACTTCCGGATGGGCAACCTGCTCTTGTGGTAGCCGCCCCCCGCCGCGGGGTGACTGTCGTGGACGTCACCGGCCAGGAAAGAGCACTACCCGGCAACGGGATGGGGGTCAGCGCACTGCTGGCGCTGCCCTCCCCCGCCGGCCGCTGCCTGGTGGCGGCAACGGTGCGCTCCCGGCTACTGGTGTGGGACGTGCCCAGTGGCGAACTCGTCGAAGAACGCACGCTGCCCTACCGCAACATGATCACTGTCCTGTGCCTCGTCCCCCTGTCCAGGGACCGCGTCGCGGTGGCCATCGCCACGCCCCATGCGATCGCATTCTGGGATCCGCAGGGGTGGAGCCCGATGAGCCGTATCGATATCGACACCCCGTACACCGCTGTGATGACCGCACTCCCCCAACCCTCTGGGTCCTGGCTGCTGGCCGCCGGCAACGGCACCGGCATGCGGCTGTGGGACCCCCTCACAGGACGCCTCATGCATTGCCTGCTCACCGCGGCACCGATCACCAACATCGTGCACACCGCCGACGACACGCAGCGTGTGCACATCGCCGGGCCGGCTGGGCTTGCCACCCTGGGCTGGCCGCTTGGGGCAGAGTCGTCGTGAGAGGGGCCAGCCACCCGCGGTGATCCCCGCCGCCAGCCGGTTGCGGTCTCGGCCGCGAGCTGCTGCACGCCCCGGACGCTGGCCCGCTCAACGAACGGCCACCGACGACGAATTGCAACCGAGCCCAGGGATCGCGGCGCGCTGCTACCTGGGAACGCTGAGGACACATCGGGCCTGGCACGGCCTGAAGTCCTGCGGCAAGTCACATAGCTAGCCTGCGGTGATGGGGAACCTGGAAAATCATCAGGTCTGATCGTGGCGCCACTCAGCAGGCGAGGCGAGAAGCGGAGCGTCCCCTGCCCTGCCCCGGGAGCGGGCATGCTGACCCGATGACCATCCTTTTCGGCGACTTCGAGGACTTCGCCCACCTCAACCTGCACCTGCTGGCCGCGGCCGATGCCCACGAACGTGGTCAGATACGCATCGACCGCGCCCGCATCTCCGCCCGCACCCAGGGCACACTGCCGTGTCCAGGCTGGTGCCCCCGCCCGCATCCTGAGGTCACGTCCCGTCCGCGGGCGCCCCGGCGTGTCGGTCGGCCCAAGACCACACCGGACGTGGTTCCGGCCCGGGGCATCTAGGCTGAGCCTCGTCACAGGTGAGCGGGTGTTTGTGGGGGGGGGGGGGTGGGCTATGGCCTATGTGCAGCACTTATCGGTGAGGGTTCCGTGGCACGACACAGGGTGGACTGGCACCGTGTGCGCTGCTCCGGGGGCCAACCATGCGTGCGCGATGCTGGGCAATATCGCCAAGGACCGTGATATCGCGTACGAGGTTGCCCAGGCCGGCGAGCCCTGGAGTCGGCTGGGGCAGGCGTTGCCGCCGTGCGTGATCGAACGCGGCGGGTTCATGAGCCACACCGATCACACGGTGCGGCGGACCCACCCCTACCAGTGGTTCCTCAAGGATCTGCAGCCGGCGGACCTTGCGGTGCCGGCGTTCTCTGTTCAAGCCATCCCGTACTTCTGGCTGAACCGTTCCAACATGGAGGAAGTGGTACTCAAGGAGCATCCTGTCCCCGGGTACAGTCCGGATGCCGAGGAGCGGGTCGCCCAGGACCTCGGTCGTCAGTGGCGGCCGTCGTGGGTGATGCACGGCGACAACCAGCAGACGATCATGAGGACGTTCTTCCGTGATGTCGCTGCCGAAAAGTCGCTGATCTTCTTCTATCTCAAGCATTCACCGTTCGAGAACCAGTCCCGACGTCTCCTGGTCGGGGCGGCCTGCGTCACGGGGCTGGAACCGCCGCCTCCGTGGCCGGGTTCTGGTGCGGAAGGCAGTTCCTTCCCGAGCCACATGTGGGAGACGACGCTGCGCCACAGCCTGCGCCCTGACGGCAGCGGGGGCATTCTGCTGCCCGTCCAGGCCCTGGCGGGCACCGCTGAACGAGGAGTGGACGTCGCGTCCGCGCTGGCGCGTGCTCCCGAGGACGGACGTAACTTCTCCTACACCACCGAGCATGTCTCACCGGACGCAGCAGTCGCCTCCCTGATGGAGCTCCGCCGTGCGGCGCAGGCGCTGACAGAGCTGGGCGATCCATCCATCGGCATCCCGGAGATCTCGCTGAAGTGGCTGGACGATCAGCTGCACCACGCCTGGAGGCGCCGCGGCCCGGCTCCCGGGCTGCCGGCCGTCCTGGCTCAGCTTGGGTTCCGCCACCCCACGTTCGCAGCGCACGAGATCACGTCTGCCGTCGGAGAGAATGAGGATCCATGGCCGGTACTCGAAGCGCTGCTTGACGGCGATCCGGCTCCCTCCGAACTCGCCAGGCTGGTCACCAGCACGCGCCGGCAGGTCTGGCAGAACACTGAACCTCAAGAGCGGCAGGTCCTGCGGCTGCTGAGCCGATTCGATCTGGCTCCCCAGGCCGTTATGCGCGTCCTGGACACGTCGGTGGCGTTTCCCCTCCACGGCGACGACCTCCTGGCAAACCCGTACGACCTGGTGACCTGCACCGTCGATGACGCGGAGCCGATCGCGTTCGAGACGGTGGACCGCGGCTGCTTCCCCGACCTCCAGCTCACCGAGTACCACGCGCTGCCGGTCAGCGATCCGCTCGACGACGCTCACGACCCGCGGCGCGTCGATGCGGCGATGACCACCGTCCTGCTGCGCGCCCAGGCAGAGGGGCACACGCTCCTGCCGGCTGAGCAGATGACAGAGCATCTGGGCCGGCTGACGGTTGCCGTGCCACTGGCCACCGACTACACCCTCATCACCCGGCTCGGTCTGGATGCCGGCTCCTTGCACCCGTCCGACAGTCACGAGGAGCCCGAGCCCTGGAGTCAGCTGCGCCGCGCCGATCTCGCCAGCAGCGAGGCCGCCTACAAGCTCCACTCGGCCGCGGTGCGCCGTGACTTCATCCGCGACCGTCTCAACCAGCTCGTCCACGCCAAGCCGCACCCTGTGCCGGGTGACCTGACGGAAACCTTGGACGCCGCCCTGTCAGGCCTGCCAGGAACATCGGACCCTGCGGGCGAGGCCAGGGCCCGCAAGGAGAAGGCCACGGCCTTCCGCGAGATGTTCCAGCGGCGTGTGACTATCGTCAACGGGCCCGCCGGAACGGGCAAGACCACACTGATCCGTGCCCTGGCAGCACGGCCCGAAGTCACCCGGTCCCGGCTGCTCCTGCTCGCCCCCACGGGAAAGGCAAGGGTGCAGCTTCAGCAGAAGGTCGGTTACGACGCCCGCACTCTCGCGCAGTTCTTGCGGCTCATGCACCGCTACGACGACGAGCACGGGCGCTACTTCACGTTGGACGACGGCGACCGCATCACCGTGGGAACGGTGGTCGTCGACGAGGCCTCCATGCTCACCGAAGACATGCTCGCCGCGCTCCTCGACGCCGTGGAAATCACGGAACGGCTGATCCTGGTCGGCGACCCCCGCCAGCTCCCGCCCATCGGAGCCGGACGGCCCTTCGTCGACCTCGAACGCCACCGGCGACCGGACAGGATTGGCTGGCCGAGAATCGCACCCGGCTGGGCCGAGCTCACCGTGCTGCGCCGGCAGCAGGGCAACTCCCGCGACGACCTCCAGCTCGCCCGCTGGTACAGCGGGGACAAGCCTTCCGGGGACGCCGAGGAGGTATGGGAAAGACTGCGCGCGAAAGCTCCCATGCCCAGCCTCAAAGCCGTCTCGTGGAACGGCCGTACGCCCGCCCAGGTCCTGGCCGATGTCCTGCAAGAAGAGTTCGGTGTCACCGACGAACTGTCCTTCACGCACTCCTACGGAGCTGGCACCTGGACCGACACCAAGGGCAAGGACCGCCCCGACTTCTCACGGGCTCCGCAGTCCTGCGACCACTGGCAGGCCCTGTCCCCGACCCGAAGCCAGGCACACGGAACCGTGGAACTCAACCGGCATCTCAAGCAGACCTACCGCCGCCAGGCGCTGGCCGACGCCCTGGTCGTGAAGTTCCGCCGTGTCCCCCAGCCCCTTGGGCCGGAACAGATCGTCCTCGGCGACAAGGTCGTCAACACCCGCAATCAGTACCTGCCCGCCTACGATTCCTCGGCAAGGCGAGCCGAGGCGAGGAGCTACGTCGCCAACGGTGAACTCGGCGTGGTGACAGGGCAGCTGAAGTCCAAGAACATGAAGAACGCCCCCTGGCAGACGCAGGTCGAGTTCTCCTCCCAGCCCCGCCTGCGCTTCACCGCCTCCAAGCCACACCTGGACGATGACCCAGGCCTTGAGCTCGCCTGGGCACTGACCGTGCACAAGAGCCAGGGCAGCGAGTTCGGCACGGTCGTCCTGATCGTGCCTGCCCACGTCCAGAACCTCTCGCGTGAACTGCTCTACACCGCCCTGACCCGGCAGACCGACAGAGTGATCCTCTGCCACGAGGGCGCCCTGGACGACCTGCGGGAACTGGCCGGGCCGACGGCGTCCGACACCGCCCGCAGACTGACCGACCTCGTCCAGCTGCCCCGCCCCGTCCTAGTGCACGACCGCCAGGGCCGTCCGGTCGGCTGGTTCGACGCGGGCCTCATCCACATCACCCACTTCGGCCTGCCCGTGCGCAGCAAGAACGAGGTCATCATCGCCGACCTGCTGCACCGCCTCGCCCGCGGCCGTTTCGCCTACGAGCAGCCGCTGGTCGGCAAGGATGGCCGGACCAGGTTCCCCGACTTCACCATCACAACCGACGACCCCGCCCGACCCATCATCTGGGAGCACTTGGGCATGCTCAGTGATCCCGAGTATGCCTCGAAGTGGGAGGCCAAGAAGGCCTGTTACGCCGAGCAGGGCATCTTGGAGGGCGACGGCGGCCCGAACGGGCTGCTGTTGGTCACGGATGACCGCGACGGGGTGAAGGAACACGAGTGGGAAGCTGCGTTCCTTAAAGCCTTCGGCAATTCTGTCAGCATCAGGCCGCGTTCCACCGGCAGGCGACGCAAACCTCACTAGTCAGGTCAGCGCATATGTACCGGACTTGTGTGTGGGGAGGTCGGGCACGGCAAGTCTGGTGGTTCGGTCCCCGTCTGCAGGGCGGATTCAGTAGTTCAGGCAGGCTCCGCCCGACCAGACCGGGCAGGATGTCCCCGGGAGCCTCAGCGAGGAACCCGGCGGCCATTGGTGTGCTGCAGGGTATGGATGGGCGTGTCTGGGGCTTCTGGCCGCAGCGTATCGGGGGGGCGCCTCCATTCGGCCTGTGCCGGTTCTGTTTAGGTGCCGGCGGGGCTGGTTGCGCGTCGAGCGGTGGTTGGGCCGCTTGCCCTGCCCGGTGGGCGGGGCAGTGGTCTGTTTGTGCTGGCGGGGGCGGTTGTCGCGTCTGGGGCCGGCGTGCCTGACTGGGCTCGGCGGCCCCGGGCCCGCCTGACTGCTGCCGTGTGGATGGTCGACGTCGGAGGGCTCATGGGCGGATGGCGTGCGAGGGCAGCAGAGCAGGTGACATCGCTGTGTGGCGAGAGCCTCACAGGCTGCGGTGACGGTCACGGCGGAATGTCGTGGCAGCGCGCTGCATCCTATGTCTCGTCAGTCCCCCGGTCTCCCGTGCGTGTCCGAGACCGGCTCTATGCTGGCCGCGTCTTGACCAGATCAGGCTTCGTCCCAATCACTGCGACGGGGATGGAAGCGGAAACAGAGGTTCCGTGTCCAAGTCGTCTCCCGGCCCGCAGGCACAGCCCTTGGCAACGGCATCGGGGGAAGGGGCCATTGCGGCCGCAGGCAGTATCACCGCTGCTGTGACCGGCGATGGCAACGTCGTCGTGACTGGTGACGGAAACGTCGTTGTGACCGGCAACGGGAACGTCGTCAACTGCTACTTGATCTTCGACAGCGACAAGGACAGCGGACCAGGGCTGGCCGAAGTGGCGGCAGCGCCTCACCCGCTGGCCACCGCCAGGGGCAGAGTCTTCGTCCCTGTGCTTGTCGGCGTCGTGAACTGGGTTGGCCAGAATATCTCACTGCATCCCGGCCCCCGCCTGGTGCGTTCCTACGTCGAACACGCCCTGCGTCAGGTAGGCACCGACGGAGTGATCGCCTACGGTCAGGAGCTCGACAACGGCGTGACGTTGCTGTTTTTCACGGGCGCCGAGGATGTGCGCGCGCTCGGAGCGCTCCTCCTTCGCGAGCTGGATCAGCTGATGGCGACAGACTGGCAACGAGCCACACACAAGGAGGGCTATCTACTTCCGCAGGTGCGACTGGTGCTGCATGCCGGGTTCGGGGAGTTCGACGGCTCCAGCATCTCCAGCCCGTCACTTGTTCATGTGCTGCAGTCGCATTCCATGACCACGGCAATGAAGGACGCACACGCCGGGGACGCGGTCGGTGTGGTGGCACTGGTCACGCGTGCTGCCTTTGATGCCGAGGTCTACAGCCGGCATTGCGGCGGAGGCCAGCGCTGGATTTCGTTCACCCACACGGTGCACGGTGGTCCCAGTCTGGACTTCTGGTCCCGCAGCGCACTGGGCGTGGAACGCCGCGAGGCGCCTGCCGACATGTGATGCGGCTGGCTACAGGATTCCCAACTAGGTTGCTTGGCAGTGCAGATGAAAAGGAGCGGTGATGCTGGCGGGTTGGCGCAGGGGTGTGTTGTGGGCGGTGGCAGCGACTGCCGGCATGGTCGTTGTGGGTTTGACGCTGCTGCTGTGGCTGAAGGATCTCGGGACCGCGGGAACAGCGGCGAGTTTCGTCGCTGACACCGCTGCGATCATCATGGTCGTTCTGGCCGTGCGGGGGCTGTTGCTTCAGTCCGGTCAGCAGCAGAATCGCACTACGGCGTCGGGCCCGGGGGCTGTTGCGGCCGGTCATAGCATCGCCAGGGCCGTGACGGGCAACGGCAATCAAGTAGCTGGGCCGGCCCCGGCCGTTGCGCCGGGTGGTTCGGCGCCGAGTGGAGCGGTGGAGGCGTCGGGCGCGAAATCGGTCGCGGCGGGCGATTCGATCGGTGAGGCTGTGACAGGCGACAACAGCACGTGAGAGACAGCCGGAGCCCCGTCGGCTGGGCGAGTGCGGGGGGCGGTGTCAGCAGGTGAGGCCCTGGAGGAGCCGTTTCGGCATCGGGCGGGAGAAGGGGTCGTCCCGTAACACCCAGCCTGGTTCAGTTGAACCACGTGAGGTGTCGGCGTCGGGTGACGGGGCCGTCGCGGTGGGCGGGGATGCTGGCTTCATCCTGAACGGGCACAACAACACGGTGTTCATGGATCCGGTGTATGGGGGGCCGAGAACGCTGGATGACCTGGCTGGCGCGGGTCGGGCCCGCATGGTGCAGCGCTGGCATGCGGCCGGCGTTCCGCTCGATATGGCGTGCGCGTTCGCCGATTCCCCGCGGCTGGGATCCCTTCCCTCTGCAATGGTCACCTCGTCCGACAGCCGCGTAGTGGTCCTGGAGGGTGGCTTTGGCGCGGGTAAGTCGCTGGCGGCGGAGCGCCAGCATCAGCAGGACATCACTGCGGCCCGCGTCGATGCACGGGCCCCCATTCCTGTTCACCTCCACGCCAAACACATTCAGGGTGGTGTGGTCGACTCGGCAATCCGGGCAGCACGTCCCTTCGGTGATCCCGCAACACGTGGTGTCGCTCTGGTGGTGGACGGACTGGATGAGCCCGGCCCGATACGCGGCAAGGAGTTGCTGGATCAAGGTCTCAGCTGGGTCGCGTCGACAGCTGGGCAGTGCTGGCGCATCCTGTTCACGGCCCGTTCCGGCCTGGCGATGGACACGTCGGTTCGCCGAATCATGCCGGAACTGGAGGAGGATGAGACGGCGGCGCTGATCGACCGGCTCGGCGGGAACGGATCTGCCGTGGGCGGTCAGCCTGGCATGGTGCGCCATGTGTTGCGCCGGCCGCTGTTCGCCATCATCGCAGCTGGGCTGCAGCGCGATCGGAGTCCGTTGCCGAGCAGCCCGATGGCCTTCCTGCAGGCGCTGGTGACCCGGGCACTGCGCGATGTGGAGGAGGCGAAGGAGGAACGCGCCGAGCGGTTGCTTCAGCGGCTGGCCACGGAGTGTGTGAGCAGTGGCGGTCTGGCAGCTGCCGCTGACGTGGGCAGTCCTGGCGACGTACACGCGCTCCTGGGTACCCGGCTGGTGGTGCGTGTCGGCGAACGGCACCTGGCGTTCGCTCTCCCCGTGCTTGAGCAGTACTTCGCTGGACAGGCTCTGCTTGCTGGCGGAGTACCGGCCGAGGTGACAGAGAACGTGGAGCTGCTGGACCGCTGGCGCTACGGACTGGCCATGGCGGTCGCCTCGGCCGGCTGGGAGGCGGCACGAACGGTGCTTGAACCACTGCTGCGCACCCAGCCCGGCGTCGCAGCCTGGGCCGTCCACGAGGCTATCCCTCGCGCTGTGCCTGAGGGAGAAGGTGCGTGGCCGGATATGCCTGCCAGTCTGGTCAGCCAGCGCCTGCAGAGGACACTTGAGGCCTGGCGGCAAGGGCTCGGCCCGGCAGGTGACCGGATCTTCCTCTACACCGGATGGTCTGGTCCCGTCACGGTCGATGCCCGCCTGGAGGGCAACAAGCTGGCACTGCACGTCCTGCGTCGCCATGCCGAACACACTCCGGGACTCGCTATCCCAGTCGCCCATCGCTGGGCGGAGCCGCGTGGAAGACGCCCCCTGACGGCATCGGTCGGGCCGGTTGCGGCGGGTTATGCCGCCTGGCCGTGGCAGAAGACCCTGGGCATAGTCTCCTCCTACCTGCACACGCTGTGCGAGCGCAGAGACTTTGACCTGGCCGACTGCGACGCTTACGCCAAGGAGCGGCTGTGGTTGGCGAGCACAGGTCTGCTGAGATGTCCTCCCCGGCGCTTTACACCGCTACCTGCAGATGAAGCGCATCAGGCCTTGTACGAGAGCCTCCACGCCAGGGGAAGCCTGCCTGTCCGGTCGGGCTACGGTCACCTGTTCAGCGCCCGGCAGGCGGAGTTGCTTCGGATTGACGAGCAACTCGGCAGTGGTCGATGGGCTGACGCCAGCGGCATGCTTCACCACCCCTACGCTGTGCCCGACCAGGAACACTGTTCCCACGTGCACTGGGTCTGGGACACCTATAGCCCCTCACGGCTCAGACTGCGCACCGAGCAGGTCCTCACCGCTGCCGTTGAGATTTACACCGCGCTCGTCGACACCTGGTTCCCCCATCTCAAGCAGGTTCTCGGCCTGGCCAGCGCCTGCCCCGCCACGTTGGAAGCCGACCTGTACATAGCCCCGCCCCGGGACAGTGACTCCTATGTACCGCCCCTCATGCGGCTCTCCCTCCGCCCCTCGACGGGCAACTCGGTCAGCGTCCGTCTCGTGCCGTCAGAGGATGGCCTCTACGCTCCGCTTCGGTCTCTCCCGCCCGGGAATGAGCCGGCGAGGTCCCCGTGGGCGCGCCCGAGTACGCCGGTCGTCAGCGAACCCGAAGTCTTCGACGACGCTCCCGCGATCGACTATGCCTACACCTGGCTCCACGAAGACCTGCACCGCCTCCACCTCACCGAGCAAGGACCACGACGAACGAACTCGGGCCTGCCATAGCGCTCTTACGCGCTCCGGCCCAGCACGGCTGTCTGTTACAAAGCCCAGTTCACGAGCAGCGGCCAGGTCCTCGTACGCCGTGGTCCGTCCGACATGCATGCCGGGGCAGACCGTCTCCATCACCTGACGCGTGGAGAGTTCGGCTGGCGCATCCCAGATAATGTGCGCGGTCTTCTCGATACGGGGCAGGTAGGTCTTCCACCACCGTGGCCCCGTACGGCGCCGGAGCTCTTTCACGAGGGCGACCTGCGAATCGGGCATGACATCGCGGAGCTTCCTGACAAGGGGTGGCCCCCATCCGTCGTCTCTCCACTCCCAGCCTCTTTGGTGCTCCTGAAGAGACCGTAGGGAATCATGGACGGAGCGAGCGGCAGGGCGAGCTTGCGAGCAGAAGCAGAATCCTGTCCTTCTCCTGGTCCGAAGACACGCCGCCGACCGTGGTGGCGTTCTCTTGCTCGACGAACCCTCCGCGGTCGACCTCGAGAGCGACGCACATGTCCACGCTGGTGGCGGTGCAGCTCAGCCGGATACGGAAGCGGGGCGGGAAGAGATGACCGGCCACCTGTACCGGACGGTACTCGAACCAATCCTGGTCTCCGTCGTGAAGACTGGAAGGCTCGACGATCAGATCTTCCGTCCAATACCGGGTCACTCGGCTCCTCCACCACAAGTCCTGCGGAGCTCACCAATCAGCAGCAGACCGAGAGTTGTTGTCCCGACGAACGCCACAGCGGCATCCCGTACGGCCTGCGTGACCGGCTCGGAGTCGACCTGGGCAAGGATCACGGCTGCGGCAGCCGCGAGTAGCCCGACCAAGACAGCCACCAGTACGCGGTAGTGAGTGGATTGCACGGATCCACTCTCGCGGCATCGATCCGGGCAGTCCAGCGTTCCTCGGTCCGCCGAACACGAGACTAAAGAGCGGACAACCTCTGACCTGCGCAAACTCCACCGATGCCGTTGGAGTCGGCATGAAAATGACACGGCCATTCGTCACTAGTGTCAGCACTAGTCTGTCACGGCCCGTCAGTGGCATCTAGCAGGTCATTACGGCTACGCCGCTGACATCGAAATGACGACTCTCTACTGCCACTCCCCTGCAGACCATCAGTCCGAACGCCGGGAAGTGCTCAGGCAGTTCGCCAACGGCACCGACGCGGCCGGGCACCGGGTGCACCGGGCGTTCCTCGCCAGCTGCCGCGTCCTCGGCGAAGGCGTGGACATCACCGGCGAGCGGGGCGTCGAGGCGGTCTGCTTCGCGGACACCCGCGGCTCGCAGGTCGAGATCGTGCAGAACATCGGCCGGGCGCTCAGGCTGAACCGCGACGGCAGCACGAAGGTCGCGCGGATCATCGTGCCGGTGTTCCTGGAGCCCGGCGAGGACCCGACCGACATGGTCGCCTCCGCCGGCTTCCGCCCGCTCGTGGCGGTCCTCCAAGGACTCCGCTCGCATGATGAACGACTCGTCGAACAACTCGCCTCCCGCGCCCTCACCAGCGGCAAGCGCAAGGTCCACGTGCAACGGGACGAAGACGGGCAGATCGTCAGGGCCAGCCGCGAAGGCAAGGACCAGGAGCACGACGACACCCAGGCCGCCGCCGAAACCACCCTCCTCCACTTCTCCAGCCCACGCGACCCGGCAACCATCGCAGCCTTCCTCCGCACCCGGGTATACCGGCCCGAGTCGCTGGTGTGGCTGGAGGGCTACCAGGCCCTGCTCCGGTGGCGGAAGGAGAACGAAATCACCGGCCTTTACGCCGTGCCCTACGACGTCGAAGTCGAAGTGGGGGTCACGAAGGCGTTTCCGCTTGGCCGATGGGTCCATCAGCAGCGGAAGGCACTGCGGGCGGGTGAGCTGAAGGAGCGGCGCAAGACCCTGCTGGACGCGCCGGAGGCCGGGATGGTCTGGGAGCCGGGCGAGGAAGCGTGGGAGGGCAAGCTCGCCGCGCTGCGGTCGTTCCGGCGGGCGACCGGGCACCTCGCGCCGCGCCAGGACGCGGTGTGGGGGGAGGGTGAGGCGATGGTGCCGGTCGGCCAGCACATGGCGAACCTCCGCCGGAAGGGAGGCCTCGGGAAGGACATGGAGCGGGCCGCCGTACGCGCGCAGCAGCTGGCCGCGGTCGACGAGGACTGGAACTGCCCGTGGCCGCTCGACTGGCAGCGCCACTACCGCGTCCTCGCGGACCTGGTCCACGAGGACGGCGTCCTGCCGGCCATCGAACCCGGGGTGCTGTTCGAGGGCGATGACATCGGGCGGTGGCTGGAGCGGCAGAAGAACCCGGGCACCTGGGCGCAGCTGTCGACCGAGCAGCGCGAGCGGCTGTCGAAGCTGGGCGTACAACCCGACCAGGCCACGTCTCCCGCCCCGGCAGCCGCTCATACAACGACAGGACCGAGCAAGGCGCAGGTGGCGTTTCAGCGGGGACTTGCGGCCCTCGCGCAGTGGGTGGAACGGGAAGGCGACCGGCCCGTGCCCCGGAAGGTGGTGGAGATGCTGCCCGACGGAACCGAGACCAAGCTCGGCATCTGGTATAGCAACACGAAATCGAGGAGAGACAAACTCACCGTGGAACAACTGGACGCGCTGCGAGAGCTGGGTGTCGATTGGCTGGGAGCGGTGCCGGCGACGGGTCGTTGAACCGGTCGGGTATCCCAGAACAGTGAGAGACCCGGGCCGCAGGTGGGGTCGGGGTCTCTCTGTCTCGCCATGCGGGCGAGGGCCGCTTTCTCACTGTGCGGGTCAACGCCGTTCGATGGTCTGTCCCCTGGTGGCCGCCCTCTTTGCGCGGGCTTGGCTTCGTTCCTCAGCCCCCTCCTGCCGGAGGCCGGGCCTGTGGGTCGGAGGGCCGCCTGGTGGCCGGGTAGCCGGGTACGGCTGCTCTGCGGGCCGAGCTGGAGCACCTGCGGCATGCGCACGGCCCTGGCCGTGGCTGAGGCGCAGCGCCTGAGGGAGCAGTTGGCGGCATGGGGAGAGGACATCGCGGACTGGGGCAGACCAGGGTCAGGGGGATACCGGTGAGGGCCTGTAGCTGCAGCAGGCGCATCGCGCGACGGATGGTGAGGTGGTGGGCGCGCGGGACGGTCGGCCGGGTCACGGGCAGGGCGGTCATCCAGGCGGCAGCGGCTTCCCGGGCAGGCTGACGGCTGCCAGGAAAGCGGCTTGGAGGCAGGGGCGGTTTGCCCAGGGCGGCGAGAAGGTCGTGGGCAAGGCCAGGTTCGCTGGTGGTTCCCGGGCCGGGGTGCGGAGTGATCCGACCGGACGGCAGGTGGTGGGCGGCAGGGCAGTATGCGTGTGGATCGCGTCGTGATGGCCGTCGATGGCCACGGTGACTGGCGGTGACGCGGCAAGGAACATGGCGGTGTGGTGGTCAGGCGAGGCGGCTGATGGCCCAGCGCAGCAGCTCCTGGTCGACGCGGGGGCGGCCGGTGCGTGCCAGGCGGGGCGGGCGTGGGCGGTCAGCTGGGCCCAGGCGCGGAAGTTGCCGTGCGCGGCATGCTGGTCGGCGAAGGCGATGTCCTCGCCGCTTGCTGGCGATGGTGCGTAGCAGGGTGGAATGCAGAGCTTCGATGGTGGCCGGACGCCCGGCGGAAGCTGCATCGACCATGACCGTATGTATGGTCAGCGCCGCGAAAGTACCCAGCAGCCGTTCCCCGGCGAGCACGTCCAGGTCGTGCTCGCGTGGAAGTCCGCATGCTGACGATCACGCCGCCATGGCTCCTGATCGACGAGTGTCAGTAGACACCGGCTCAGGGCGCGGCACTCCCGCCAGACGGTGTTGTCCGCACTGTTCGTCACTGCTGAGCGCCTCCCGACAAGCTGCGCCCGCCGCCACCGCGAATGGGCGCAGGTCAGGTTCGCATCGTCATGCTTGCGCGCAGGGCACGTACAGCACTGCGCTGTACGCGGTGTCGGAGGTGATCGCAGCAGATGATGCAGGGCCGGCGTCTGCCGACAACGCTGCCTCCGGCGGGCCGGGGTTCGGCGGCGGTGCAGGCTGCGTAGTCGGGATGGAAAGCGCGAGTATGGCGGCACCAATGAGCGCTGCACCGGCCCCTGACCGTAATCGCACGAGCGTTTCCTTTAACTCTGCGTGCTCTGACGCTGTGCTTGCCCGAACACGGAGCAATGAGACTCGGACGGTACGGGCGGAACGCATGCCGCAGCAGGCATGTTTCGGTCACCCGAAGAAGAAGGCTTTGCTTGCCGGTTCGGGGGGTCAGATACGGTCCATCCGTCGGCTGGCAGCCCGGTCCGGTTGCCTTACCTGCGGAAGCGTGAGAGTCAGGTTCCGCCGGCCTTCTGCTCGGGCACGGCCTGGTCCTGCTCCTCCTGCCGGTGACTCACACCCCAGGTCTGCTCCAGGTCCGACTCGAACCGCCGGTCGCAGTCCTCGCACAGAGACGGGCGCTTCGCTGGGGAGCGGCTCCAGCCGAGGCGTGCGGTCGCCTTCCATCGTTCGTCGGCGAACGCGGCACCGCATTCGGTGCAGACGGGGCGCTGGGGGGCCCGGGAGTCGTTCGGCTCTGCTTCGCCGCGTACCGGCTCCTGGCGCTCCTGGGTGTCAGCCGCTGGGCTGATGGCGGCGCTGGCCTTCTGCTTGCAGTCGTCGCACAGGTCCGGGTGGGAATCCTTCAAGCCTCCCCAGTTCCTCGCCTGTGCCGCCTCCCAACGTTCGTCGGTGAACTTCGCACCGCAGCCGGTGCAGATGGGGCGGCGGGCCTCCCGGGCGGCCTTGTTCGCCGCCTGCTTCTCGGCTGCCCGCCGCCCCTTTGCCTGGTGCGTCTCCTGGTGGGCCCTGGTCTCTTCCCGGGAGCGTGCTTCGGCCGCCTCGCGGCGGGGGTTGCCTATCTCCTCCCGCAGGGACTGCATGCGGTCGCGGCCGAAGCGGATGAACACCGGTCCGTCCGGATCGTGCTCGGTCAGGTTCTCCTGGCCGGTTGCGATGATCGGGATCTTCTCGTCGTCGACGTGGTAGCCGTCGTGCCCCTGCCCCTGCCCCTGCCGCAGGTGGAGGTGAGCTCGCTCAGTTTCGAGATGGTGATGTTGGGGTTGCGCTTACCGAGCTTGTTGAACACCAGCAGGACCGGCGGGTGCGTACTGTCACCGGACCAGGTGGCCGGAGAGTTCCAGCGGGTGCGCCCGGACATCGGACGCTCACGGCCGTCGGTGTCCTTCACCTTCCGCCGGAAGAACCGGGCGTACTTCTCTCCAGCTTGTCGGCAAGCTCCTCCGGCGTCTCGTGGCAGTTGTCGACCTCGATGAACAACAGCGGCACCCCGTCCTGCAGTGCGGTGAGAACCTGGTCGGCCTGGGCGCCGCCCTTGCTTGGAGGGGCGGGCAGTTCGTCGGCGAGCCGGGTCATGTTCGGCTTCGGGCGCAGGCAGTGCGATGGCGGTCTCGTTAACGGGCATCGGGTGGGAGGCCCCGCTGGAACCCGCGCCGCGCGCGGTGGAGCCCATCTCCCCCGGCCTGGAGGCCGCGCCGCATCTGGAAGGAGGCGGTCTCCAGGCCCTTGATGTTCAGGTTCCGCAGGGAGCACCGCTCCCGGTGGAGCCGCCGTTCTCTGACAGGCCGTGCTGGCGCATGTCTGAGAGGGCGGCTGTGTGCGAGGCGGTGCGGGCCTTTTTCCGCTTCGACGGCGGTTTCTTGCCGGCGTGCCGGAAGGTCAGGTGCGGTGCGCCGATCCGCTTGTGGAACGTCACGTATTTCCCCGCCAGAGGCGTCAACTTCGCCGCCCGCACGTTCGAACGCCACGTCTCAGGTGTCGGGGCCCATGGCGTGGGAGGCGGCATGCGACTGTCGTGGGGTTCCCTGGTCCCGGCCCCGGAGTCCCACCTTGGGCACCGGGGATCAAGCTTTCTGACATCCGGTCGCGGCGGGTGTCGCGTGTTTGGCCCCAGAGCCCAGGAGGATGGCTGCGAGCAGGCCTTGCGCGATCCACCGTGCGATGGTCGTGGAGTTGGTGTCAGCTGGCCGGATCGTCGGAGATGGCCTGCTTGAAGCCGGGGCATTCGACAAGGGGGGATCGGGTGCAGACGACGGCGTGGCGCAGACTGTCACGCATGCGGGTGAGCCGGTCGATCTCAGCGTCCAAGTGCTCAGCTTTGGCCTCCAGGTGGACGCGCAGTTCGGTGTCGTCGGGGGTTGCGGTCACGAACCGGGCGATCTCGGCGAGGGTGAAACCCGAGGCACGGGCACACGTGACCAGGGACAGGCGGGCCAGCACATCGGAGCGGAAGGTGCGGCGCAGTCCGTTGCGGCCTTCGGAGGCGATGAGGCCCCGCCGTTCGTAGTAACGCAGCGCCGACGGCGCCAGTCCGGACCGCTCAGCCACCTCGGCGATATCGAGCAGGCTCATGAAACCGCTCCTTGACTTGAACTTCGCTTCAAGTCGGAGCATAAACCCATGACTGACACGACAGCACCACTCGGCTTCCCGCACCCGCAGGTCCAGGCCTACCTGGACCGCCTGGCCGCCGCGAACGTCGGCGAGCTGCACACCTTCACCCCTGAGCAGGCGCGACAGGGCTGGCGTCGGCAGATCGCCCTCCTGGGCGAGCCGGAACCCATTGCGGCGGTCGAGGACCGGCGGATCGTCACCAAGACCGGGCCGATCCCGGTGCGTATCTACACCCCCATCGGCACCGGGCCCTTCCCTGTGCTGGTGTACTTCCACGGCGGCGGTTTCGTCGTGGGCGACCTGGACACCCATGACGGGCTGTGCCGCAGCCTGGCCAACGGTGCGACCTGTGTCGTGGTCTCGGTGCAATACCCGCTGGCTCCCGAGCACAAGTTCCCCGCCGCACCCGAGGCCTGCCTCGCCGCCACGGTCTGGGTCGCCGAGCACGCGGGCGGCATCGGAGGAGACCCTGCGCGGATCGCGGTCGGCGGCGACAGCGCGGGCGGGAACCTGGCGGCTGTCGTCGCGCGGCTCGCACGCGACCTCGGCGGACCGGCACTGGTCTTCCAGCTGCTGATCTATCCGGACGTCGACTTCCGCAGGACCAACCACAGCATCCAGGCCTTCGCAGGGAGATTCGGCAACGTCAGCCGCGCCGCCCAGCACTGGTTCATGGACAACTACCTCACCAGCGAACAGGACAAGCTGGACCCCCGCGTCTCCCCGCTGCTGGCGTCCGACCTGACCGGTCTGCCGCCGGCGCTGATCGTCACCGCCGAGTTCGACGCGCTGCGCGACGAGGGCGAGGAGTACGGGCAGCGTCTGGAGAAGGCGGGCGTCCCGGTGACGGTGTCCCGGTATCCGGGGATGATCCACGAGTTCGTCCGCCACCCGTTCGACGACAGCGGAAAAGCCCGGCGTGAGGCGGCCCTCGCGCTAGCGACGGTTTTCACCCGGTGACGGCAGGAGGTGCCGGAACCCTCTGATCCGCTGCTCGAGGCGCCCGGCCTCTGCACGGGAAGCGCGGCGATGAGCTCCTGCCGGGGCGAACCAGCCCTGATCAGCTGAGCCGACCGGAGCAAACCCACATGCGAATCACCAGCCGCAGGAGAAGCCAGCCTCATTCGAACATGGGCGGGGAAGTTGACGCCGCTGATGGGGAATTGCATGACCGTCGACACCACTGGATCTGATCAGCCGTCGCCCCCTTCAGCGCCCCGAGCACGCGCAGCACGTCGCCGCGGTAGCTGTTCGTCGACCCCGCCGGGCTGGTCTTCCGCCTCCCCGCCATCAGCTCTGCTCCCTCGTTGCCCGCAACCGGGCGCCGGCTCGCCGCCGACCGCGCCCGGCCCGGGAAGGCTTCCGGATCCCCCGGAACCCGATGGCCTCCTCCACTGCAGACACATGGAGGAGAGAAGAGGGTTGTGACCGTTCGAAATTCGCGCCGCTTCACGTGTTGACCAGGAGTTACCACTCCCGTGGGTGCCAGGCACCAAAGGGGGCTCCCAAGGGCCCTCCGCAGGAACCTGCCACGGCCTGCCCGCCACGGGCCGGCCCTCCGTCCCCGTCGGCCCGCTGGCCGACGGGGACGGTCCGTGAGTGGGTGATCGCCATCATCCGTCTCCCTCGCTTCCCCGGGCTGGGGGCGGTGATCCGAAGGAGCAGCGTGCGGGAGCCCTCCTTGTCCGCGGTCTGAGGGCGGCCGGGGGAACTTGCCCTTCGACGCGTCCCTTGCCGGTGGGCCGGTAGGCGGCCAGGACGTCGATGCCGAAGTCGCAGTGGCCGGCGAAGCCGACCGCTTCCGGGTGCAGCGGGACCGCCTCGCCCGGAGCGACGTGGCGGCGGACGGCGGTCTTGGTCCGGTCGTAGACGATCGTCATCGGGACGCCGCCGAAGTGGGCGAAGGCCCGGCGGCGGCAGTCGAAGAACGTCTGGAGGTCCTGGCTGGTGATGAAGCAGCAGAACGGGTCGCGAGAGTAAGAAAGAGTCATGTGGAACGAGTAGACCTTCGGGACGCCCATGCGGGCGAGGATTTTGCCCTCGTCGCCCCAGTCCGCCTGGGCCTGGGCGCCTGGGATGACCTCGAAGCGGCGGTGCATGCCCACCAGTTCCTTCGGCGTGATGCCGAGTTCCTCGGCGATCCGGGGCCGGGCTTCCTGGACGTAGAGCTTGGTCCGCCGGTAATTGCCGGTGAACCCGTACTGCCCGGTCAGTCGCTCGTGGGTCACTGCGGCCTTCATCTGGATCTCGGCGCGGAGCATCGAGTCGACCAGCGGCGCGAACTCGTCGATCACCCTCGCCTTCGATTGCCCGTTCGGCGACCGCGACCGCGATTGCGGCGTCGGCTTCGGCTTCGGCTTCGGCTTCGGCTTCGGCTTCGGCTTCGGCTTCGGCTTCGGCCGACCGTATGTGCGCAAGCACCGGATCCGACGAGGACGTTCTGGAGAAAAAAGGGCGGATTACCGAATGTCCGAGTCGTCTAGTTGAATGAGTGACGACATATGGCTCACCGTGGTTGCTGCGATGCCGCAACGCTTCGCGTGTGCGGAGGGGATGACCATGCACCAGGCCGTTCAGGAAGCGGGCATCACGCCCTTCGGACGGTTGCTGCGACGCCTGCGGCTCGACCGCGGGCTCACGATGGAGGAGCTGGCGGAGGCCTCGGGCGTGTCGATGCGGGCGATCGGCGACATGGAGCGGGGGCGCAGTGCGCGTCCCCGGCGGGGAACCGTCACCGCACTGGCGCAGGGCATGCGGCTGGAGGGGACCGCGTACGACGGGCTGATGGCCGTGGCCCGTGCGGCACGGCCGGCCGGCCCGGGTGCCGCGCCCGTACGCGTGTCGCCCTGCATGCTGCCCAGGGGCGTCCCGGACTTCGTGGGACGGGAGGCGGAACTGTCGGTTCTGCGTGAACTCGCCCGGCGAGCGGCCACGGACGACCGGCCCGGCACGGGTGCGCAACGCCTCCCGACGCTTCCGGTGGCGGTCGTGTCGGGTGTGCCGGGGAGCGGGAAGACGACGCTCGCGGTCCGGCTCGCCGAGGAATGCGCCTCCTCGCTCCCCGACGGCGCGTTCTTCGTGGACATGCGGGGTCTGGACGAGCGCCCGCTGACCGCCGACGAGGCCGCGATGCGGCTGCTCTCGGCGTGGGGGGCCGGGGACTCCGGCGGCGCGCACCACAGCGCGGAGGAGCGGACAGCGCTCTACCACGCGACGGCGGCAGATCTCCGCGCGGTGGTGGTGCTGGACAACGCGCGGGACGAGGCGCAGATCAGGCCGTTGCTGCCGGCCCGGGGCCGGGTGCTCGTGGTGGTCACCAGCCGGCGCTCCCTGGCCGGGCTGACCGGGGTGCGGCGGCTGGAGCTGGGCTCGCTGTCCGAGCGGGAGTCGACGGCTCTGCTGCGGGCCGTGGTGGACGACGGGCGGGTGGAGGAGGACCCCGCGGCAGCCGGTTCGGTGACCGAGCTGTGCGGACACCTGCCCCTGGCCGTGCGGGTGGCCGCCAACTGGGCCGCCACCCGCTCGAACTGGAGTCTGCAGCGGCTCGCGGCACGACTCGCGGACGAGGACCGCCGGATTGACGCCCTCAGCGCCGGGGACCTGCGGGTCAACTCCGCGTTCTCACTGTCGTACTCACGCCTCTCCCCCGAGACCGCGCGGATGTTCCGCCTCCTGTCGCTCGTCCCCGGCGGCGACTTCAGCACCCCCCTGGCCGCCGTCGTCACCGGAACGGAACTCCTCGACGCCGAGGACCTCCTGGAGGAACTCCTCGAAGCGGGACTCCTCATGACCTCCCGCGGCGACCGCTACCGCTTCCACGACCTGCTCCGCCTCTACGCACGCTCCCGGCACCGCGAAACCGACCACCAGGAACACTCGGCCCAGGCATCGGCCGGTCTGCGGACCTGGCTGCTCGAAACGGCCCTCGCGGCGGGCCAGATGTTCGGCACGGGCGACAGCGCACCGGCCTCCTCACGCCTGAGGCACATCGAGCTGACCGGCCGGGACGAAGCTCTGGCCTGGCTGAAGACAGAAGGCGACAACTGGCTCGGCGCGTACCGCCAGGCAGCCGGGCTCGGCGAGCACCGTGCCGTCATGGCGACCGCGCAGGCCGTGGAGGAGGCGGTCGGAAGCTGGATCTCGTGGGGCCACTGGGCGGAGATCTTCGAGCTGGCCGCCCGGTCATCGGCCATGTCCGGTGACCGGGTGTCGGAGGCCGCGTCCCGAAGCACCCTCTCCTGGGTCCTCTGGCAGTGCGACCGCCGCCATCAGGCCGCGGTCGCAACCGCGGCCCGCGCACTTGCCCTGGCCGACGAAGCCGGCGACCTCGTCCAGCAGGCAAGGGCTCATCTGTACCTCGGCTGGCTCCACGACGCGGTCGATGACGCGGCACCCGCCGCCGACAGCATCCTTCTGGCGATGAACCTCTTCCACGAGGCCGGCGAGTTGTACAGGTACCTGCAGGCCGCAAACATGAACATCACGGTCCTGCGCAAGATGGGGCGGACGCAGGAGGCGGTAAAGACCCATCACATGGTCATGCACGCCCTCGCCGATCCCGCCCACCACGACCGGCTGCCGCCCAACATCATGACCGGCGTGATCTCCGTCTACCACGTGTCGTACGTATACCTGAACGAAGGACGGTGGGAAGAGGCGGCCCAGGCCCTGAGCTCGATCCGCGGGGAGCAGGAGGCCCGCGGCTATCTCCGGGCCGCGGCGAAGGTGTACCTCTACCTCGGCCAGGCCCTCGCCCACCTCGGACGGAACGACGAGGCGGAGGCTTCCTACCGCGCCGTGCTCGACCTCGGCGTCCTCCCGCTCCCCGAACTGCTGGAGGAGACACAGGCAAGCCTCGACGCCCTGGCCGCCGGGACCTTGCCGACACGCACAGCATTCGAATAGCGGCACGCTCGATGGGCACTTCCAAACTGCTCACGCTACTGCCTGGGACACAGGGCGATCCCCTGTTTGGCTGACCGGGACGGAAGAACCGCAGGGCCCGAGCGCCCCTGCTCCTTCCGGCTCCATGATGTTCGAAGCAAGAAGGAGTGCCGGGTGTCCCCGATCCCGTCAACGGACGCAGTCCGTGAAAACACACAGCTCAGCCACTGGCAGGAAAGGCTGCGCACGGTCCTGGGCTCCGTTCGGGTCACCACGACGAACGGCGAGTCGCCCGGCGGGAAGATCACCACCACCCGGCTGAGCCACATCGACGTCTCCCGGATCGAATCGGACGCACAGCGCGTGACCCGCACCGCGTACGACCCGCGCCGCGGTCAGACCCCCCGCATAATCCTCGTCCTGCTCAGACAGGGCACCGCAACCCTCATCCAGGACCACAGTCGCGTCATCGCCGAGGAAGGCGACCTACTGGCGTGGGACGAGACCAGGCCGTACTCGCTCCACTGCGGCGGCCCCTTCACCGCCCTCGCACTGCGGATGTCGCGCTCACGGCTCGGATTGCCCGACGAAACACCCCGGAACACCGGGCTGTCCGCCTTCACCTCGTCGGCCGGCAGCGCAAAACTGCTCTCCTCCATAATCTCCACGCTCGCCACCTCACCAGCCTCGTACGACCCCGTAGTAGCCGGCCGCCTCGCGGACACCGTCGTCGATCTTCTGTCCGTACTACTCCTGGAACGGTCCCGGCCCGGAGACAGCCCGACAGGCAAACAAGCCGCGCTCATCCGCCGGGTACGCGAACACATCGACCAGCGATTGGAGGATCCCGCCCTGTCACCACGGACCATCGCGCACGATCACCACATCTCCGTACGGTACCTACACCGCCTCTTCCAGTCCGAAGACACCACAATCAGGCGACTGATCCAACAACGCAGAATCGAACAGAGCGCCCGCGAGCTAACACGACACGAACTCCGCACACTACCGATCGCAACCATCGCCCTACGATGGGGCTTCGCCAACCCAGCCCACTTCAGCCGGGCATTCCGCCAACGCTACGGATACACACCCATGCAATGGCGCAAAAACGAACCAGGCCGTAAATAAACCCTGAACCCAGCTCCGCCGAAACACAGATCAGCGATCCGCCATTCCCACACAGTGATCCCGTCCTCCACCTCACCCGCCGGTCCACACACGCAGGCAACCACAAAAGCGACAACGGCCACCTCCCCACCCGCACGAACGGACGCGAAAGAGCAAGCCGTCGCAGACTCGTCCCCACCACCACCCCAGCCCTCGGACGCCACTCAGACCGCGATGAGGACGACGACCGAACACAGGTAGACAAACAACGGACCCAGGACGCGCACCAGCACCCGTCAGTGACGGGCGGAACCACCCGTCACCCCGATCAGAACCAGGCCCCGGTCAGAACGCCGGGGTCCCAGTCAGAACTTCGGGGTAGAACAACTTGAAGAGGCCTCTGCCGAACGCCATGAAAACAGGACGACAACGATCAGGCCGTCGGCGGACATCACCACCCCCATAGCGGCCGCCAAGCCCGGAACGGGAAGCCGCCAAGCCCGGAACAGGACCGGGAAGCCACCAGGCCCGGTACAGGACGGGACGGGAAACCACTAGCTTGATCTTTAACCTGTGCGGCGTGGACGTGGAGTCGTTGACTTCTTCGTTCGTCGCTTGGCGGAGCCTGGTTTGCCGACTGTGTGCACGT
>NZ_JBIVTU010000029.1:0-38075 GCF_044756845.1 Streptomyces sp. NPDC091416 | reverse complement strand
ATCTTCACGCGCTGGTAGTGACCGAGGTAGCCCTTGGTCTGTAGTTCTTCGTGCAGGATCTTCGCGCTGTGTTGTCCTTCGTCCCAGCGTTGTCGCAGGTAGTCGAGGTAGGGGTCCAGCGTGGAGGGCTTGCGGGGCGGCCGGCGCATGACCTCCTGCCAGGTGCGGGCATGGGCGTACTTGCCGACGGTGCGACGATCCAAGCCGAGCTCACGGGCTACGGAGCTGTGGCTCCGGCCGGTGCGGGTCAGGGCTTGGACCGCCTCGAACAGGCTCCGGGCATGGCGCCCGGCCCGGCTGTTTGTTGCGGCGTTCTCGGTTGTCTCCTCGGCCGGCGGGCGATCGTCCTCGCTGACCGGCGGCAGGGCTGCTGGCAGGCAGCCGCGGTGGGCAGAGGCGATGTCCTGAACTCGGCGGGACAAGCCCTGCCAGAGGTGGAAGCGGTCGCTGACCTGCACGGCTTCCGGGGCGCCGGCTGTGATGCCCTGCCGGTAGGTGAGGGAGCCGTCGCGGCAGGCGACCTCGACGCCCGGATACTCGCGCAGCCAGCGCCCGAGCTGTTCCGCGTCACGTCCTGCCCAGAGGGTGAGTGGGAGCCGGGTGGTGGCGTCGACGAGGAGGGTGCCGTAGGTGCCGCCGTGAAGAGCGAAGTCGTCGACCCCCAGGACCCGGGGCGTGACCAGTGGTGGAAGCGACACCCGCATCAGCTGGGACAAGACGGCGACCCGCGAGAGCCTGATATGCAGCCCGCTGGTTCACCGGATCTCGTGCGAGCGCGGACCGCTACCACCGCATCGGAAACCTCAATCGAGACCACCTGCACATCGGACAACTGCGGTAACAAGCTGACCAGTTCGACAGAGCACAGCCACAGGCTGCCCATCCTACGGACCGGCCGACCGCGGCACCGCGATGATCTCCGGCTACGAAAATCTTGCCAGAGCCCTGAAAGTGCAGAGGTAGGTACAGCTGAACGTGCACCACGGCGGTGCTCGATGCCCGGTCCCAGCGATATGTGGGCAGTCCCGCTTCTGTGGGTAAGAGGACCGTTGTCCCTGTTATCTGTAGGCAGAGCGGCCCCCAGTTCCAACGCCGCCTGCCCGTCGCCACTCCTCTTCCCGGTCCCGCCCTCGTCGGACTCGCCAGGAGTGCCCCACGGTAGTGCGCCGCATCGACCGGTACGCGGAAGAGCAGTCATTGCCTCGACCGAGGCCTCCTGAACCCCTCAATCAGCTTCTGACGATGCAAAAGGGATGCCCAGCCGGATCGGTGAGGACCCGCGCTCTATCGCCATGCGGCTGGTGGTCCGGTTTGCCCGCACCCAACTCCAGCAGCCGGGCCGCGGCCACGTCCAAGTCCTCATCGACCTTGAAACAGATATGGAGCTGCTGGGGAACGATCTGGCCCGGCCAGCTCGGAGCCCGGAAATCGTCGACCCGTTGAAAACCGATGAGGAGACCGTGTTCGCCGTTGAGACCCGCGAAGTCGGCATCTGACTTCGGGTGCAGTTCATGGTCGGTTGCCTGCTGGTAGAACGCCGCCAGAGCCAGCGGATCAGAGCAATCGAGCGTTATCGCAACCAACTTCATCTGCATGAGCATGGCATCTCCGAGCGATCGGTGGACTTCCCCGATAAACACCCTAAAGGCGGCTGCCCACGGCTCAGCGGGACACCGACCGCCGACCCGTCCCACTCAACCGTAGGCATTGCGGCTCAGAGCCTCCGCCTGCCCACAGCTATCTGGGACAGGACACTCGAGTCCGTCGGCTCTTCAGTCCTGTCGGCCGTGGGTGAGGCGGGCCGCGCGGGCGGTGAGGTGGCGTCGCTCCGGTGTGCTGCTGGTACGCCGGGCAGCCTCGCGGTACGCGTGAGCCGCCGCGTCGTGGTCGCCGCGTTGTTCCAGGAGGTGGGCGCGGACCGCGAGCAGGCGGTGGTGGTGTGCGGTGCGCCGGTCGGAGTCCAGGGTCGCCAGCAGGTCGAGCCCGGCGGCGGGGCCGTGCACCATCGCGACGGCGACCGCGCGGTTGAGGGTGACGACCGGGTTCGGCGCGAGGTGCTCCAACAGGTCGTACAGGGCGAGGATCTGCGGCCAGTCGGTGGCGTGGACGTGATCGGCCTCGTCGTGGACGGCGGCGATCGCCGCCTGCAGCTGGTACGGACCGACCCGGCCCTCGGGCAGGGTCCGGCTGATCAGGTCGACGCCCTCCGTGACGAGCCGGCGGTCCCACAGGGCGCGGTCCTGTTCGGCCAGCGGCACCAGGGCGCCGTCGGGCCCGGTGCGGGCGGCACGGCGGGCGTCGGTGAGCAGCATCAGGGCCAGCAGTCCGGCGGTCTCGGCGTGGTCGGGCAGCAGGCGGTGCAGCAGCCGGGTGAGCCGGATCGCTTCGGCCGACAGGGCAGGCGCGGTCAGATCGGTGCCTGCGGTGGCGGTGTAGCCCTCGTTGAAGACCAGGTACAGCACATGGAGCACCGCTTCCAGGCGTTCGGCCCGGTCCGCCGGCTGCGGCAGGCGCAGCGGCGTCGCGGCATCGTCCCGTCGCAGCAGGGCGGTTGAAGCTGGGGGCAGCTTGAACCGGGAGGTGCCGGAGAGGGTGGGAAGCAGCCCCGACAAAGCCGGGACGTGCCTCTACTGCCAGATGGCGCGGGTCCGGCAAGCGAGACGGAGAGGAGTACGCGAGGAACCGGCGTCTACGCCTCCTTAAGGCACGCCAGCTCGAACCTGGTGGATGAGGGCTGGATGCGGTGCGTCCCTGCTGGATATTCGGCTAGCGGGGAACTTCCCGGGTGGTCTATTCCTGCCGCGCGCGGAGGCCACGGTGAAGTGCTGCGGGGTAGCCGTGGCGAGGCCGCGGGGGCATAGCCGGGCTCCTACTCCGACGATCGAACAACGAGCGAACACGGGAACCGTCCCGGTTCCGCCCTCCTCCCACGCATCCAGCTCAGGCGGAGGGCAGGGCCCACCGTCGGCCGATCTGGCCGGGACGGGGCGGAGCCGCCGTAGTACTCCGAGCCGGGGAGAGCCCGGCACATGGGGAAGGGCGGCAGCGGTTTCGAGAAGGGAAGGAGGCTGCAATGCCGAAAGACGCACCGCTGAACAGTAGTGCTCCCGAGGCCTCGCTGGGGTCTCACCAGCGGGTATCGGGGATGCAGACCAAGCTTCACCGTTGGGCGGCAGCTGACCATGGCAGCAGGTTCGACGATCTGTTCAACCTCGTATGCGCCCCGGCGACGCTGCTCGTGGCGTTCGAACGGATCGCAGGAAACAAGGGAGCCCAGACCCCGGGCGTCGACGGCCTCACAGTCGTCAACGTCGAGCAAAAACTCGGCCTCCCGGGCTACCTGGAGGACCTGCAACGCGTACTGAAGACGGGTGAATTCCGCCCGCTGCCGGTGCGCGAACGCAAGATCCTCAAGCCCGGCGGAAGCGGGAAGGTTCGCAAGCTCGGCATCCTGACCGTCTCCGATCGGGTGGTCCAGGCAGCTCTCAAGCTGGTGCTGGAACCGATCTTCGAGGCCGACTTCCTGCCGGTCTCCTACGGCTTCTGGCCCATGCGGCGCGCACACGACGCGATCGCCGAGATCCACCGCTACGGCACCAGCGGCTATCGCTGGGTACTGGACGCGGACATCGAGGCGTGCTTCGACTCCATCGACCACACGGCCCTTCTGGACCGGGTGCGCGCGAGAGTCAAGGACAAGCGCGTGTTGCGACTGGTCAAGGCGTTTCTCAAGGCTGGCGTCCTCGCTGAGAGCGGCGGCCGCGAGGAGACCTTCATCGGCACCCCGCAGGGCGGCATCCTCTCCCCGCTGCTGGCGAACATCGCCCTGTCCGCGCTCGACGAGCACGTGATGGAGCCGTGGGAGCCGGGCGGGAGGATGTCCATCAGAGGCAGGCGGGCACACCATCGTCTCCACGGCCGCGCGAACTGGCGCATCGTCCGCTACGCGGACGACTTCGTCGTCCTGGTCGACGGTAGCCGTGACGACGTCGCCCGCCTGCGCGAGGACATCGCCGACGTACTGCACCCTCTCGGGCTGAGGCTGTCACCGGCCAAGACTCAGATCGTGCACTGTCGGACGGGTTCGACCTCCTTGGGTTTCACATCCAGTGGCGCCGCAAGCGAGGCTCGAACAAGTGGTACGTCTACACCTTCATCGCCAAGAGGCCCATCCAGCAACTGAAGGACAAGAGCGGTGCCCTGACGAACAGGACGTCGCAACACGACCCGGGGACCGCGCTGAAGAGGATCAACTCGATTCTGCGCGGCTGGGTTAACTACTTCAAGCACGCGGTATGCAAGACCACGCTGAAAGCCCTGGACCAGTTCGTGTGGCGACGGGTGACCAGCTGGTGGATGGTGCTGCATCGCGGGAAGTGGAAAGACGTCCGTCGGCGCTTCACCGACCACAACGGCCGGTGGCACAAGCTCTCGGCGGACGGGATCGAACTGTTCTCCATGGTCTCGACCGCGGTCACCCGCTACCGATACCAGGGCAACACGATCCCCAACCCCTGGAAACTCAAGCACGCTTGAACGGCAGAGACCGTGGAGAGTCCGGTGCGTTGAGAGCCGCACGCCGGGTTCGGCGAGCGGCACGGAGAAACGGACCGGTGGCAACACCGGCACCGCGCTCCGTGTCGACTCAACAATCGGCCCTGCCGTCACCGACGCGGTGGCACTCGGCGAGTGTGCCGTCGAGGAGAACGCAGTCCGGGTCGTGCGCGCGCAGCGTCTTCAGCAGGCCTGGCGCCTGCTCTGCGAGATGGCCGGTCACTGCAGTGACGTAGGCGTGGGCGGTGCCGCCGGATATACCGAAGGCTCCCGTGATCTGGGCGAGGGTGTCGTGGCGGCGCAGGTACACGAGTGCGATCAGCGCGCGGCGGTGCGGCGGAAGTTTGCACCGCCGGTCACTCTCGCGGGTGACGATGAGCATCGTGACCCACTCGACCAGGGCGTGGGGCAGGTCGAGTGCGGCAGGCTAGGGAACCAACAGGACTGCTGTACTGCTGAGTTGAGGCGTCGAACACCTGCCTCAACGGCACGGGGGCCCTGTCCGTTGCGCACCCCGACCCCACACCTGCCCGTCACCCGATCAGTGGCCACCCTGACAACGCTCTCTGTCCCCTCCGTAACCACATGCGGAGGAACGCTCAACCACCACTGGTCATTGCCCGCACTTCTTGCTTGCCCCGCGCCACCGACCGCCCGAAGAACGGCTTCGCGAACGCCTCGTGCCGGTGATCAATGATCACGTCGGCAAACCGGGCCTTCCATTCCTCCACCGGATGCCCCTGAAGGCCCTCGCGGACCTTCACCCGCAGCCTCGCCGCATCGCGCTCCGACATCCCTGGGCACCGGGCGAGCACAGCGTCGGAGAAGTCATCTGGATTCAGAGCTGAATTCGTCACGCTCTTCCAACGACGACCAAGCCCCTCGGACGCGGCCCACTGCCAACGAACGACTCCCAGCAGCCAGGGGGGCCGGCTCAGGCGCGCCGGGCGTAGCGGTGCAGGCGGGTGCGGGAGTCAGGGTTCGTGAGACTGAGGGCGGTGGCGATGGTGTCCCGGCCTCTCGGGGGAGCCGCCCCGATGATGGCGTTCGAAGCCGAGACCTTGCTGCCGCTGCCGCGCACTCGTTCGTGCTGGCCCGCTGGTCAACGGCAGTGGTCGGGTTGCGGACATCCACGTCAAGGTCGGCCGCACCCTCGACTCGGTTCCCTGAAAACTCGCACTCCGATCTGGTGCCGCACTCAGGCATCCGAAGGGGCAACGCCTGCCGGGCTGTCGTCGACCAGCTGCTGGAGGTCAACGCGTTCTACCGGCTCCGGGCCGCCCAGGGAATCGTGGGGCTGAGGAGGTACGGCGAGGTGAGGCTAGAGGCCGGCTGCGCGAGGGCCATCGCGGTCGGAGATCCGTCCAACCGGACCACCGAGGCCATCCTGATTGCCAGCACCGAGACCGATCCGGAGCCCGAATCAAGCGAGGGCCGTGGGAGCCGCGGCGCCGGCGGTGGTTATGTCTGGGCGGCGACGAGTTCGATCTCGAAGCGGTCGGTGCTCTCCAGGTATGCGGCGTGCTGGTGGGTGCCGCCGGCGTGGGGGTGGCGGTCTGGGAAGAGGAGCGTCCAGCCGTTGCTGATCGCTTTTTCGGTGAGGGCGTCCACTTCGTCGGTGGTGGGGACGTGGAAGGCGAGGTGGTTGAGGCCGGGTGCGCAGCGGTCGTGTTGGTGGTGGGTGAGTGCGGGTGATTGTTCGAAGACGAGGTAGGTGTGGTTCAGGCGCCAGCTGCGTCCGTTGTCCCAGGTCTGGTGGAGGGTGTAGCCGAGGCTTTCGAGGAGCCAGCCCCATTCGGTGGTGGCGCGTGGGAGGTCTGGGACCCAGATTTCGACGTGGTGGAGGGTTCCTGCGGGGGGCGGGGTGGGGGCGTTGGTGGTGTGGGGCATGGTGGTGGGCTTCCTGGGGTGGTGGGCGGGGCAGGTTGGGCTGGGTGGGCAGGGTATACCGGAATGCGATGTTTCCTTCTAGGTCTCTCGATCAGTCATATAGGAGAGCAATCAAGACAGTTCATCCTTTAGGTGACTGATGAATGATTCATGGTGGTAGGCCCGTCTGTGCTGGTTCAGGCCGGGGCCTGCGTGCAGTGGCCCAGGCGCGCCGACGGGAGGGCGTGGTGTGGTGTCAGAGCTGCTGTGTGCGGTGGATCCGCTCAAGAGCCGTCTCGCTCTCGTGGTCAAACGCGGAGCTTCCTCCTATCTGGGGGCCGGAGAGGTCGGCTGCGGCTCCGGGCCGGTATCGGTGGTTGAGGACGGTCAGGGACGTGTGTTCGTTGCCTCTCGTGTGTCGAACGTGGTCGGCGTCGTTGATCTGGCCCGGCGCCGGCTGCTGAACGGCATCAGGGCCGGCTGGGCTCCGAGCAGTCTTGCCCTTGCCCCTGACGGGGTTCTGGTGGTGTGCAACGCGGGGTCCGACTCCATCTCCGTCATCGACATCGGTGCCGGCGTGGAGATGGGCCGCGTGGCGGTGGGTCGTGAGCCGCGGCAGGTTGTGATGGCGCGGGACGGCCGGGTGGCGTATGTCTGCGAGCAGGGAGCGGGGTCCGTCTGCGCTCTGGACCTGACCGGTCTTCAGTCCGGCCGCTCGGGTTCGGTGTCGGTGGCCTGGCGCACCGTGCTTGGCGCGCATGCTCAGCCGCGTGTTCTTCTGCCGACGAGCCTGGGGCCGGCGTTGGTGTTGTGCCGCACGGCGGACCGTTTGCCGGTGATTGATCTGGCCTCAGGTCGGGTGATGACCGAGGTCGCCCTGTCCGGGCCCGGCAGTCCGAGCGGTGCGGTGGAGGTCGATGGGGGGTTCGCGCTGGTGACGCTGGAACGCGCGGGTGTGATCGCGGTGGTGGACCTCCTGGAGTGGTCGGTGACCCGGACCATTCCGGTCGGAACCTGCCCTTCGGGGATCGTGGTCGATCCGGATGATCAGACCGTGTACTGCCCGCGCCCCCTGTCGGGGGACATTGCGGTGATCCATCTCGATGGTGTGGACCTGTCCACCGAGGAGGGGTGGCCGCAGTTCGAGACTGTGCAGGCCGGCGGGGCACCGAGCAGCGTCGCGGTGGTTGGCTGCCTGGCGCCCGGCCCCTGACTCTTCCCTGTCCCCCGCCCGGCGATGACGGAAAGGCGGAACGCATGGCTGGCCCTCCCGGGCCGCGGTCGTTGAACCGCGGGCAGTATCCGGACCGCGGTGCGCTGGCTGCTCTTCTGGGGCCCACTCGTGCGGCGGTGCTGCTGATAGTGGCTGAACGGCCGCACTGCACCACCAGTGCGCTCGCCGAGGGCATCGGAGTGTCGGCGGCGACCATCTCCCACCACACGACAGTCCTGAGGAGTTCGGGGCTGATCACCACCCGGCGCAGCGGGGGTGGTGTGCATCATGCTCTCGCCGCTCTGGGCGAAGTGTTGCTCAGCGGAGTCGGCGGCGCCGGGCGCTGAGACGTGAGCGCTTGTCGGCCCTGGCCGGGTCTTCCGGCGTGGGGGCTGATGGGGCAGGTGGGGCAGGTGGGGATTGCTGGTGCGGGGGCGTGTTCGTTTTCACTCCAAGGAGTTCCCGTCGGGGCGTTTATTTGGTTGTTCAGATTCCGTGCCGGGGGCGCTTCATAGTGTCTTTCGGTAGCACGGGGCGTGCGCCCTTTTAGAGCATGCTCGAATAGCTTGCCAGGGGGATTGGCTGGGGAACAGACTATTGCCCGTTCTTCAAAGCGTGTTCGCTGCGAGGCCGGCACGCCTGGACGATGGGGTTATCTATGCCTGTTCAGGGTGTGGCGCACAGGGATGCGGAGAAGCCTGTCGGGGCTGTTGCGAAGGTGACGGTTTCTCAGATGTTTTCCACTCCGGTGGCCCGGATGCTCTTTCCGTACGCGGACGAGGTGGCTGCTCCTTTGACGGAGCGGATCCTTCAGCGGCCGGGGGCAATGTCGAAGGATTTCGGGTACAAGACGGAGACGGCGGGTGAACTGGTCCGATGGGGCGGTGAGCCGGCGGTGCGGCTGACTCGCTGGGTGTGTGCGGCTGCAGGCCGGTTCGTGGAGTCGTTGACGGGCCTGTCCTTGTCCGAGGCATTCGAGCGGTCGGCCGGCCTGGAGGGCGAGGAGGGTACCCAAGGGCGGCAGGTGCGGGTGGCGGCCAGCCGCAGCTGGGCGTCGGTCTACCGTCCCGGGGACCGGCACGAGGCGCACTTCCATCCCAACACTGCTCTGTCGGCGGTGTATTACGTAACGGCGCCGAACCTGTGCGAGATCAATTTCCTGGACCCCAGGCCGAACGTCGACTATTTCGACTCCGGCATTTCTCTGGCCGGCGACAGCCACCGTACCCGGATCACGTGCAAGCCGGGCGAGCTGGTCATCTTTCCCGGGTGGCTGCGTCATTCTGTTCCCACTTTTCATGAAGAGTCGAAGCGTATCTCTATCGCCTGGAATCTCAATTACGTTCTCGACTGACCCCCCGAACTTTCTGCCGCCAGGAAAAACCCACCAGGAGAAAAGGGAACCACATGCGGAACATCCAGCTGTTTTCGACGGACACCGACGACGGTGTCGTCTCGGTCGTGGCCAAGACGGGTCCGGGCGAGCATCGGACCGTCGCGCAGATCCCGATCGGCAACGCCCCCCGCGGCGGGGTGAAGTTCACGAAGGACGGCCGCGGCTTCGTGTGCAACACGAGCCAGAACACGCTCTCCGAGATCGACGCGGTCACGCTCAAGGAGGTCCGGCGCATCGAGGTCGGGCACGGGCCGCGCGGCATGGGCATCGTGCCGGGCGAGCGCTACCTGCTGGTCTCCAACTCCGGGTCGAACTCGGTCTCGGTCGTGGACATCGAGCTGAACGTGGAGCTCCTCCAGATCGCGACGGGCCGCGACCCGCGCCACATGGGCATCACCGCTGACGGACAGGTGGCCTACGTCTGTGTGTGGGGCGAGGGCTACGTCAGCAAGCTCGACATCAGCGCTCTCAGCGGCGCCGGCGGGAATCCGGAACAGGTCACGGAGCTGGCCCGCATCCCCGTCAACCGTGAAGCGCACCCCTACAGCCTGGCCATCGACCCGTCCGGGCGTCGCGTCTTCGTCGCCAACACCCAGGCGGACTACCTCACCGTCATCAGCGTCGAGACCGACGAGACCACCCACATTCCGGTCGGCTCCAGCGGCGGGCGGGCGGTGGCCTTCACCGACGACGGCAGGTTCGCGCTGCTGACGGTGGAGAACACCAGCAGCATCGTGGTCGTCGACGTGGAGACCCTGGAGGTGACGCGGAGCATTCCGGTCGGCCCGGGCCCGCGCGGCCTCGTCGTCGACCCCGCGGACGAGACGGTCTACATCACGAACTTCGCCCGCGCCAACATGATGCTCGGCCACCCCGACTTCGCCCCGAACTCTCTGACGATGGTCGACCTCAAGTCGGCTCCGCTGGACCGGGACGAAGGGGTCTTCGAGTACGAGGAGATCTACGTCGGGTACGGGCCCTGCTCCGTGACCATGTTCGACCTCGACAGCCTGCCCGCCGACGAGCGCCAGCGGCGCCTCGAACGCGCAGAAGCCCAGGCCTGATCCCCGCTGGGGGCCGGAGACCGCCCCCGCGGTCCCCGGCCCCCTTCGCTTTGCCCGCCTGATTCCCCATGTCCACGCCCCAGCGCACGTGGACGGGTCCCGTCCCTTGCCGCCGTCAGAAAGCAGAACCCCGTGGCCGATGTGATGTTCCGTGCCCTCCAGCCGTGGGCGGTCGTGCCGGACAAACCCCGGTTCGACCGGGCCGGGGCGCGCGCCGAGCGCGACGCCTACGCACAGTCGTTCCGCTACCTGCGCATCCCGCGCCTGCCCGCCGACTGCCCGCCGTGGGTTCTGGGCCAGGAGCTGGGGTGGACCGTCCGCTCTCCCATCGAGGTGACGATGAGCCCGCTGGAAGACCTGGGCATCGCCGTCCCCGACCAGGAGAACATCCGGCAGGTCGGCCACCGGCTGGGCCGCTCCGGACTGTGGCAGCGCGGTGAGGACTGGCTGGCGACGAAGGACGCCGACTGGCTTCACCTGGGCGACTACCGCGGCCAGGACGGCGCCTGGGAAGGCATGTTCGTCCCCAACGGGCACGGGACGGTGGAGTGGAGACTGGGCTGGTCCGCCCGCATTCCGGAACAGACGTTCCTCATGGTCATGCCGCTGGCGCTGGCCGGACTCGAAGTACCGCTGGGCGTGATCTCCGCGAAGACCGTCAACGCCATGACCGCCCGGGGCGGCATGAGTATCGCCGTACGCCCCGCATGCCCGGTCACCCTGCACCGCGGCCAGGCCGTCGCACGCCTGGTCCTGCTCCACGCCGACACCCTGCGCGCCACCGCCGCCACCGAACCCGAACGGCCTGCCAACAACGGCACGGGAGGTGCGCAGGCATGATGTTCACCCGCAAAGCCTTCGCTGTGCTGGGTCGCCGGCCTGTCGGCCCGCTCCTCGCCCTGGCCTTCGCCGCCCGCACCACCGCCGCGGTCCTGCCCATCGCTCTGCTCCTCGCGCTGGCCGACCGCTACGGCTACGGCCGCGCCGCCCTGGTCGGCGGCAGCACCACCCTCGTCCTGGCCCTCCTCGTTCCCCTGCGCGGCCGGCTCCTGGACCGTGCCGGACACCGGCACGCACTCCCGGTCATGGGCGCCTGCGCGATGGTCCTGACCGCGGCGGCGGCCCTCAGCGTCGCCGCACGCTGGCCCTGGTGGACCACCCTCCTCCTCGCCCTCACAGCGAACATGAGCAGCCCGCCGCTCAACGCGGCGCTGCGTTCCTCGTGGCGCCGCCTGGTCACCAGCCCGCAGGACCTGAAGGCTGTGCACTCGGCCGACAGCATCCTGGAGGAAGCCGGCTTCGTCGCCGCACCGCTCACGGCCGGAGGCCTGATCGCGTTCCTCGGCCCCGTCGCCGCCTACGAGAGCGCCGCCGCCCTGTTCCTGGCAGTGATCGCGCTCTACCTGACGGCCGCCCGCACCTACGGACTCACCCCCACCGGACCCTCGGCCGCTCCGGTGCGCGCCAGAGCGGCGCAGCGCGCGCACCGGTGGCTGGGGCCCCTCGCCCAGCCCCGCATCGTCATGATCATGCTGCCGCTGCTCCTCATGGGCAGTCTCTTCGGTGGAATGGGTGTGTACGTTCCCGCTTACAGCCAGCACGAGCACTCCACCGCCCTCATCGGACCCCTGCTCGCCGCGACATCCGCCGGCGGTGTCATCGGGGGCCTGCTCTACGCTGTTCTTCCCACCAGCCGGCTGCCCCTGTGGGCTCTCTACCGGCTGCTGACCGCAGGGTTCGCCCTCCCCGCGTGTTTCCTCCTGGCCGCCCGGCCTCCCTGGGCGCTGGGTGCCCTTCTGGTCCTGTCCGGGCTGTTCGTCCCCCCGCTGTTCATCAGTGCCTTCCTCCTGGTCGACGCTCACGCCAGCGACGACGTCCGCACCGAGGCCAACACCTGGGTCGCCGCCAGCACTGACGTATCCAACGGCATCACCGCCGCTGTGATCGGCGCGCTCGCCGCCCAGCAGCGCTTCACCACCGCCCTCACTGTCCTCACCGGCTGCGCCGCCTTCGGCCTGCTGACCGCCGCACTCCTGCCCGCACCCAAGCCCGCGGCCACCGGCGCGACAGAAGCCGCCGCACACGGCGAAGTACCGGCCGGAACATGACCCCACGGCAAAGGCCCGTCATCACCTTGTCCCCCGCGGAGGCCCGGCGCCTGGCAATCGCCGCCAGCGGCATCCACCCCCTCCTGCCCGAACCGACCGTCGGGGCAGTACTGGACCGGCTGCGGATCATCCAGCTCGACTCCATCAACGTCCTGGCCCGGGCCCACCAGCTCACCCTCACCAGCCGTCTCCCCCACGCCACCACCGCTACGGTCGACGCCGGCCTGCGAACCACCCCACCCGTGGCCTTCGAGTACCCGGCCCACGCCCACGCCCTGGTCCCGCTCAACGACTGGCCCCTGTGGGCCTTCCGCCGCCGCGCCACCCGCCGCCGGCCCGAGTACCCCGAACCCGCCGAGCGCGAGCGCATCCTCAGCCTGATCCGCGAACGCGGCCCCCTCACCCAGCACGAACTGCGCCAGCCCGGCGACCGGGCGAGCAGCGGCTGGTCCTGGGGGGCGGCCAAACACTCCGTGGAGTTCATGCTGTGGGCAGGCGACCTCATCTGCGTCCGGCGCACCCCGCGATGGCACCGGCTCCTCGACCTCCCCGAACGCCACCTCCCCGCGGAGCTGAGCACTGACGCGCAGTCCGATGCCGAGTGCCTCACCGCCCTTCTCACCCACGCAGGGCGGGCCCTGGGCATCGCCACGACCAGCGACCTCGCCGACTACCTCCGCATCCCCACCCGCACCGCCACACCGCTCCTCCCCCACACCCCGCTACTTCCCGCCTCTGTCTCCGGCTGGAACGAAGCCACCTGGGCACATCCCGACGCCCTCACAGCCCCAGGAGCCCCCGACAGCCACCCCCAGTTCCTCGGACCGTTCGACAACCTGATCTGGCACAGACCCCGCACCCAGCGCCTCTTCGGGTTCACTCACACGCTGGAGGCCTACAAACCCGCCCACCAGCGCCTCCACGGCTACTACGTCTGCCACCTCCTCGCCAACGACCGGCTCATCGCCCGCGCAGACCTCACCCGCACCGGACACACCCTCACCAGCCACCGCACCACCACGGAACCCTCAGCCCCGCTCCACACACCACAACTCCTCAGCGAGGCATACGCCCGCATGAACACCATGACCGGCATGCCGGGCAACACCCCCAGCACACCAGAATCCTGACCACCCACCCCCAGGGCGGCCCTCCACCGTTCTGGAAGACGTGCAAAAGGACACAGCGCCTCGCCGCCAATTCGGGCATGGGGACTTCGCCGTGGATCGCGCCGGATGACCTGTGCGCGAGCGTGAGTGGCAGGCTTTGACCAAGTCCGAGGAAGCTCAGTGCCTGTTTTCGATCCTCGGCTTTGAGTAGCTTTGGGCCCTAGGCTGGCTGGGTGTCCGAGGACGCCGGCGAGGCCGGGGAACGGATGTGCGGGGGCTGCTGTGAACGGTTGCGGCCGGACGCACGGCCCGGCGCCGTGTACTGCTCGGCAGTATGTCGGGCCAGGGAGTGGCGCTGGGAACGCAGGCTGCGCAAGCGGGTGGCCGCGGAGTTGAGTGGCGTCGGCAGGGTCGAGTGCCCCGAGTGCGGGGCGACTTGGGTGGCCGGGGTGGACCGCCGTTCGAACGCGGTCTACTGCTCGCGGCGGTGCGTCACGAGGGCCTGGAGGGCCCGGAAGGAAACGTTCGGCGAACGGTCACAGTGACCGCATCGCGAACGCATCTGGATCCCAACTCCAGTCAGAACCTGGTCAATTACGGTCATCCGTTGTGATCGTCGTATTTCCGGTCCGACTCTCGGTCGGGAAGCGAGCCGGGTCTCGCCACGGCTGCTTGGCCGTGCACCGGTCCGCGGTGGGTGGTGGAAGCCGTGCCCGAAGAGATCGAGATATCCGACAAGGTCGGCAGTGTCAGCGCGAACCGCTACGGGGAGATCGTCGCTGAGCTGCGGAAACTGGTCGAGACGTCCAGCCGGATCCAGTTCACGATCGGCGACTGTGCACTCGAAGTCGAGCCGATGCGCGAGGCCGGCGGCCAGGAGCGAGGCGATGAGCTGTTCACGGTCAGGACTCCCTGTTCCGTCTCGCCGAGGACATCGGGCTGTCGTACTCGCAGGTGAGGTCCGCGAGGTGGACTGCGTCGAAGTGGCCGGAGAACCGCCGGGTGTCGGGGGTGTCGTTCACCGTCCACAAGATTATGGCGTCCATCGTGGACGACGAGGAACGGTGGGCCACGATCCTCACCCCGCCCGAGGGCAAGAGCCGGTGGACACCGGACGAGGCCAACCGGCGGGTCGGCCGGCAGGTCGTCAACCCCGTCACCCCGCAGGAGAAGATCACCGCGATCCACACCCTGGCGCGCGACGAGGACGTCGCCGCGGCGGTGACCACCGACTTCCTCAAGCGGCCGACGGTCGCGGCGAAAGTGCCCGAGCAGGAGAAGGTGCGGGTCGTGGAGGAGTTCACCCGCGACGAGTCGGTGGCGACCACCGCCGCGACGAGCCTGCTGCGCAGGCCGGACGTCGCCTTCCGGGCGATGTCGGACGACACCGCCCGCCACCAGGTCAACCACGCCCAGGTCGAGCGGGGCCGGCAGGCCCGCGAGCACTTCGAGGAGAGCAGCCCCGTCGCCCCGGCCATTCGCAACATCGACCGGTCGGTGGAGTTCCTGGACCTGGTAACCGCCTGCCACTCTTTCGTCGCGGCCGCCGGCCGCGTCGTCCCCGGCCTGCGCGACCGCCAGCTCGGCGACGATGAGCGCACCATCGTTCACGAGAACGTCGCCCGCGTACGGGCGACGCTGGACTGGATCGAGACCGCGGTCGACACCGGCAAGGTCGACGTCGACGGCGAGCTGGCCAAGCTGCTGCAAGGCGAGTAGGCGATGCCTCGCGCTTCCGAGCGCAGATCACCCGCCGCCCAGCGACACGCCGACACCGTCCGGTTCGTGCTCTTCGAGGCCCGCCCGGCCGGTCTGACCTTCAACCAGCTGGTCAGATCCAGCGAACTCTCACCCCACCAGACCCGCTCGGGCCTGGCCTGTCTGCGGGACACCATCACCGAACGCGGCTGGCCGCCCCTGATCTGGACCAGGAAGGACGGGTACAACTTCTGCGCCGACCCCGCCGAGCTCCAGGCATACGAGGTCGCGGTCATCCGCGGGAAGCTCACCGAGATCCGCCGGTTCATCACCGGGACGGTCGCCCCTCACGCCGCCCTCCAGCCCAAGGGCCGGTGGGTCAAACACCTCAACACCCAGCTCAGCTCCGTCGAGTCCACGCTCGACGTCATCGCAGACTTCACCGATGCCTGACCGGTGGGGGGGGGGGGCGGGGGGGCCCCCCCCCCCCCCCCGGCCGGGGGGGGGGGGGGACCCACCCCCCCCCCCCCCCCCCCCGGGGGGGGGCGCCCCCCCCCCCCGCCCCCCCCCCCCCCCCGGGGGGGGGCGGGGGGGGGGGGGCGGGGGGGGGGCGGGCCCCACCCCGTCCTTGAGGGAGGGAACGTTGCCGCGGCGACGCTGCTATCCCTCCGACACCTGGGACGACGAGTGGGCCCTGATCGAGCCCTTGCTGCCGACACCGGCCTGCGAAACGAAGGCAGGCGGCCGTCCCGAGAAGCATCCCCGCCGGGAGATCGTGGACGCGATCCGCTATGTCGTGGACACCGGCTGCAAGTGGCGGGCCCTGCCCAAGGACTTCCCGCCCTGGCGCACGTGTTACGGGTTCATGGCCCGCTGGGCCGCCTGCGGCGTCGTCGGCCAGATCCGTGACCAGCTCCGCAAACGCATCCGCCGCGAGATGGGCAAGGCGCCCGGAGCGGTCGCCACCGTCATCGACTCCCAGTCGGTCAAGGCCGCCGACACTGTCGGCAGGGACTCCCGCGGCTACGACGCCGGCAAGAAAATCAACGGCCGCAAGCGGCACCTGGTCGTGGACACCAAGGGCCTGCCGCTGTTCGTCATGGTCACCGCGGCCGACATGACCGACCGCAACGCGGCCAGGGAAGTACTGTTCCGGCTGCGGCTGATGCACCCCGAGATCACCATCGTCTGGGCCGACTCCGCCTACGCCGGACAGCTCGTGACCTGGGCCAAGACCTACCTGAACCTGACGATCAAGACCGTCAGCCGCCCGAAGAACGTCCCCGGGTTCGTCGTTCTGCCCCGGCGCTGGGTCGTCGAACGCTCACACGCCTGGATCATGCACGCCCGCAGACACGCACGGGACTACGAACGGCTCATCCAGCACTCGGAGTCGCTCATCACCTGGGCCGCGATCACCCTCATGACCAGGCGAATCACCCGCCGAAGCTCCCGCAGAAGCGGCCAGCCGGCATCCCGCGAAGCACACAGGGACTGATCAATCCGGCGGTGACGGTCACCACCGCCACCCAGAAGCCACCGGCCCTTCGGACCCTCGCCAATCCTCCCACCGCGAGACCGCCGGCGAAACCGCCCAGGACCCACGCGAGCCGGGCAAACCTGGCGTGTCCTCCGCCCGCAGAACCCGTTACGCAGGAAGACGATCTTCTTCAACTCCCCAGGAGGGGCGATGCTGTACGGGTATTGGGCGGTCAGGGCGCGCCGGGCCGCAGTCCGGTTTGTACTGTGCGCGGTAACCGCGATGATGGCCACGCTGGGCGGGATCAACCCCGCCGCCGCCGCGTCCGAGGACTTCCACGTCACGTACGAGAGCGGCACGGGTGACACCACCCGCAACTCGTACTGGGTGGACATCACCGGCACCGTCACCCGCAACGGTGACCAGTACGAACTGACCGCCGTCGTGAAGTCCCGGTGCCATCGGGACGGAGGCCCCTCCCAGGAATGGGGTATGGCCTTCGGGTCGAGCGCTGAGAGCTGGCGGTACGTGACACGGCCCTGCAGCGACAGCAGCCACCCGTATGCACAGGAAACGATCAACGAGACGGGCCCCATGCGCTCGGACGGCCGCGTGTACGTCCAGGCAGGCGCCTACGGCGGAGAGACCTTCGGCAGCTGGGGGTGGGGAACCCAGCGAAGCGTCTGGGTCTGACCACCCGAAGCACTCCGTAGCAGTTCTGCTACTTTCCGTGCATGACTCTTGAACCGACTCGCCGCCGCGCGCTCAAGGTAGCGCTCGGCGGCCTTGTCGCATCATCCATCGCAGCCACCGGCCACCCCGCGTCTGCAGCACCCCGCCGCAAGAAGAGCCTCCCGGAATATCAAGCCCACTACCGCGCCCTGTTCAAGGCATGTGGCAGCGACCTGGACATGAAAGTTCTGGTCGGTAAGCAACTGCTCGACAACTACGACCGCGACGCCCGCGTCTTTCACGCACCCGACCGAGCCGCCGCGGTGCGCATGCACACCGCTCTCGTACGCCAGCAGCACGCCCGCCGCACGAGCGCGAAGTCCTGACGGCCGCCGAGGACAGTGGTGGAAGTTCGACACCGCGGGAGGCTGTCTGAAGGGCCGGGCCGGCCGGCACCTTCTGTCCGCGACACGGAAGGTAGACATGGTCGGCGGCTCCGAGGCCCGCATCACGGCCCGGCCGATGCGGCTGCCAGAGCAGCCCGGACCGCAAGGGTCCCCTGAGGTGCGGGGCGGGGCCGAGATGCCGTCTCAGCCCGCCCCGTACCTGTCAGAAGCACGTGACCTGCACCGAGTCGCCGACTATCCCCTACGCCCCGCAGCCGGCCAGCGAGTGCTCAACGGTGTTCCCCGGGCGGATCCGAGGTCACTTCTTCCGGAAGTGGCTGGGGTAGTCGTCGGCTTCCGCCTTCCTCTTCAGCTCGGTGTCGTCGGGGTGCAGGCTCAACGCTCGTTTGATCAGGACATCCTCGCTCTCCGTCCTGTCCGGATCCGGTACGCAGCACTCCACAGGACATACGGCCTGGCAGGCCTCCTGGTCGTAGAACCCCACGCACTCCGTGCAGGCATTGGGGTTGATCACGTAGATCTCGCCGCCCTCCTTGATCGCCTCGTTGGGGCACTCGGGCTCGCACGCGCCGCAGTTGATGCAGTCTTCGGTGATCTTGATGGCCACTGGTACTTCACTCCTGTTCCCTGGTTCAGTCCGATGACCAACGAGCGAACAGCCAGGCAGTCCCGTGCGGCACCCGCGCAAACTCCGGCAGGGCAGACCGGAGGACTCCGCAGATACCTCCGGTTGGACAACAGGTGCGCCGCGGCTGGTGCCGACGGCGGACCCCGGACACCACGCTGTGCTTCCGTTCCAGGAACAGTCCCTGTGACTGCTCCTGGAACGGAACACCGGGGCTCGCCTGGCGCGGGTGAGAGCGGCGCCAGGTTCTTGTGCCTGACGGCGCCGAGGCGGATGACGCCTACACGCGCGACTCCAAGGCGAATTTGATCTTGTCGCCGCCAGCTACCGGTGTGTGGCAGCCGCCGTTCGTGATCACCACGTCGTTGACGTAGATGTTCCACTGGTGAGTGCTGTCTGCCTCATCGACGTCGATGCCGGTCACGATGAAATCCTTGAGGACCTCGTCGTAGGTGCTCTGCACGTTGAACTCGAACTTGTCGGAGGCGTCAACCAGGGCAGTGATCGGCGTCGAACTGTTGGTGCCTGCGTCGCAGAGGGTGCCGTCGAACACGGGCCGGGGCCCGGTTGCGATGGGCATGGTGCCCTTGAAGTCCGTCCCGGCGACTTCGAGGGTGACCTGAGTGTCCTGGGCTGAGGCCGGTGAAGCGGCCCCCAAGGCAAGGACGACGGCGTCGGGGATCAATCGAACCGTGGTTATCGGTGAGATTGATCTTGAACAGCACAGGCCCCGGCCGGTTGGTCGGGGCCCGAGTCTGAGTAGTTGTGTCATCCTCGCCCGGCGCGGACCGGCGGCCGAAAGGGCCGCCCTGGCCAGGAAGCGCTCTCAGAGCGGGAGCGCCCTTGGCACGGGGGATTCCGTAGATCATGCGCTGATGCTCCCCGCCATCTGGCCCGGAATGCTCCCGACAGTCTGGAGGGCGGCGAAGTCGGCGTGCGCCTGCTCGACGGCCTCCGGGTACGCCTGACGCTTGGCATGCTCGGCGAGCGCCCGGTAGATGCTCGACAGGCTCGGGTTCTGGCCCTTGCGACGGCCGGTGGGGATGATCAGGTCGGGCTGGATCTGCTCGATCGTCTCGCCGTTCGCCCGGCGGCGCAGGACGGTGTGGAGCATGTCGTCGGTGATGACCGGCGGTCGGCCGCCGTGCTTGCCCTTGCGGGCCGCTGCATCGAGTCCCTCCAGCGTGGACTCGCGGATGTTCTCCCGCTCGGTCTCTGCCATCGCGGCGAAGAACGCGAACAGCAGCCGTCCGTGACCGGTGGGATCGTAGATCCCGGCCAGGGGGCCTGCGAGCATCTCCAGCACCAGGCCGTGGGCGGCGAGGTGATCGGCGAGCGCGGTCAGCTCGGCGGCATCCCGCCCGAGCCGCTTCATCTCGTACACCGTGAAGATCACCCGGCAGTGCGGGGCGTGGGCCTTGACCTCCCGAGCGGCGGCGAGCGCGGCCTCGAACTCGGGCCGGACCCGCACCCGGGTGCTGATCTTCTCGGCGAAGATCTTGTCCCGGGGGATGTTCTTCGCGGCGAGCGCGTCGAGCTGGCTGTCGAGCTCCTGGCCCAGGGTCGAGCAGCGGGCGTAGCCGATGCGGATGTCCGCGCTCGGGGCCTTGGGGTCGACCGGCGCCGGGATCGGGGTGCCGGGCCGCCACGGCTGGCCCGGGCCGCGGTCGGCCGGGGTCGGCACGCGCAGGAGCTTGGCGAGCCGGGGCACCTTGGTGAAGCGGCCGGTGTGGTAGGTGCCGGCGACCGCCCCGGAGCGCGAGCGGCAGGGTGAGCCTGGCTGTGCGTGACACCGGGGGCACGGGTGCCGTTCGACATCGTCCGCGTCGGACAGGGGTGCGGTTTGAGGGGCCGTCATGACCCCGGATCGTGTCACAAACGATTCCCAGAATGTGGCCCGTGCCACCTTTGAGTGAGAACGAGTTCTGACAGTGAAACGGCGGTCCGGGCTGTTTCCGGCGACCGCTCTTGATCTTGCTCCGGGAAAGGATCGTTTCTGAGAAACGAGCATCCACTGCACGCCTGGAGGAGGAACATGTATCCGGTCGATGAGCAGCCGCTTGGCCGAGCAGTGTGAGGTCTTGGCAGCAACGCGGCTTTCCGGTCCGTTCCTACTCCGGGGTTGGGGAACATCGGTACAGCCATTAACGCTAAGCAGTTGATCTTGGTCTGAGGCTTTGATTCCGGTTCGGTGAAGTTGCTCTCCACAGGGCGGTTGTCCGCGTACGGTCACGCGCCATGCCAGTGGAGTTCTTAACCGACGAGCAAGCCGCGTCGTACGGGAAGTTCAATGCGGAGCCGACCCGGCCTGAGCTGGAGCGGTTCTTCTTCCTCGACGACGAGGACCGCAAGCTGATCGCGAAGCGCCGTGGGGATCACAACCGGCTCGGCTTCGCCCTGCAGATGTGCACCGTGCGCTTCATCGGCCGGTTCCTGCCGGACGATCCGCTCGATGTGCCGTGGCCGGTGATCGAGCACATCGCCGAGCAGCTCGGCATCGAGGACGTCTCCGCCGTCAAGCAGTACACCGAGCGCAAGCCGACGGCGTACGAGCACGCGTGGGAGATCCGCGACGCCTACGAGTACCACGAGTACGAGGACCCGAAGTGGTCGCGGCTGTTCCGTACGTTCCTGCACGGCCGGGCCTGGACGGCGCACGCGGAGGGCCCGAAGGCTTTGTTCGACCATGCGGTCGGCTGGCTGCGGCGTAATCGGGTGTTGCTGCCCGGGGTCACTGTGCTGGCGCGGGAGGTGTCCGAGGTCCGCAAGATCGCGGACAAGCGGCTGCACACCACGGTTTCCCGGGCGGCCCGGCGGTTGGATCCCGCCTTGCTTGCGGATCTGGTGGCGCTGCTGGAGACGCCCGAGGGCAGGCGGTATTCACACCTGGAGAACTTCCGCCGGCCGCCGACGAAGACGTCGGGCACCGCGATGAAGCGGGCCCTGGAGCGGGTGGACGAGATCGCCGTGTACCGGCTGGGGCGGGTGAAGCTGGACAAGCTGCCGCCGAACCGGCTGGCCGCGCTGGCCCGTTACGGCCTGGGCAGCAAGGCGACGAGTCTGGAGCGGGCCCCGGAGCCGAAGCGCACCGCGATGCTGACTGCGGTGATGCGCCACCTGGAGGCCAAGGCGATCGACGACGCGCTGGAGCTGTTCACGGTGCTGATGGCAACCCGGCTGATCAGCACGGCGCGGCGGAAGACGGAGAAGGAACGGCTCTCCACCCTGCCGCAGCTGGAGAAGGCCGCCCGCGCGCTGGCGAAGGCGTCGAAGGTGTTCATCGAGGAGCTGGAGCTCATCGAGGAGACCGGCGCGGATGTGGATGTGTCCGCGCTGTGGGCGGCTTTGGAGGAGGTCGCGCCGCGGGCCGCACTGTCCAGCGCGGCCGCCATGGTCGTGACGCTGGTTCCGGAGGACGACGGGTCGGCAGAGAGTGTGATGCGCGAGGCCCTCGCCAACCGCTACAACACCGTGCGCCCGTTCCTGTCCCTGCTCGGCGACACGAAGATGCTCAACGCGGCCCCGGAGGGGAAGCGGATCCTGGCCGCTGTGCGGCGTCTGCCCGCCCTGAACCGGCGCCGGGTCGACGAGAAGCCGCTGCTCAAGCGAGAGATCGACGACAAGGTGGTGCCGGCGGCTTGGCGCAAGGCGGTGTACGCGAACAAGGACCTGCCCCAGGGCGCGGTGGACCGCAACGCGTACGTGGTGTGCGTGCTCGAGCAGCTGTACCGGGCGCTGATGCGGCGCGACATCTTCGCCAGGCCCTCGCACCGCTTCGCTGACCCGCGGGCCCGCCTGCTGGAGGGCAAGCCGTGGGAGGCGGTGCGCGAGGACGTCCTGCACGGCCTGAGCCTGGACATGCCCGTCGAGCAGCACCTGGCCGAGCTGGTGCGGGTCCTGGACGCGGCGTGGAAGCAGATGGCCGAGCGCCTCGCAGAGGCCGGCGACGAGGCGAAGATCAGCATCGAGGTCCAGCCCAACGGCCGGGCCAAGCTCAACGTGGACGCGCTCGGCGCACTCGGGGTGCCCAAGTCCCTGCGCTGGCTGCGCCGCCGGGTGGAGAAGATGCTCCCGAAGATCGACCTGCCGGACCTGTTGTTCGAGGTGCACTCCTGGACCGGGTTTCTGGACGCCTTCGTGCACCTGGGCGACGGCAAGACCCGCATGAAGGACCTCACCACGAGCGTGGTCGCGCTGCTCGTGTCCGAGGCGTGCAACATCGGCATGACCCCGGTCGTCAACCCGAGCAACGTCGCCCTGCACCGCTCCCGGCTCGTCCACGTTGACCAGTACTACCTGCGCGCCGACACCATCGCCGCGGCGAACGCGAAGCTCATCGAGGCCCAGGCCGCCGTGCCCATCGTGCAGTTCTGGGGCAATGGACTCCTTGCCTCGGTGGACGGCCTGCGGTTCGTGGTGCCGGTGCAGTCCATCAGCACTGCCCCGAACCCGAAGTACTTCGGCTACAAGCGCGGCATCACCTGGCTCAACGCAGTAAATGACCAGGTCGCGGGCATCGGACAGATGGTAGTGCCGGGCACCCCACGCGACTCGCTGCACATCCTGGACGCTCTGTTGAACCTGGACGGCGGGGTGAAGCCGGAGATGGTCGCCACCGATAACGCCTCGTACTCCGACATGGTGTTCGGGCTGTTCAGGATCCTGGGCTATAACTTCTCCCCGCGTTTCAAGGACCTTGCCGACCAGCGGTTCTGGCGCGCGGAGATGCCCGGGGTCGAGGCTGGCGAGTACGGACTGCTCGATGTCCTGGCCCGCAACAAGGTGAACCTGAAGAAGGTGATCACGAACTGGGAGGACATGCTCCGCGTCGCGGGATCGCTGACCACCAACCAGGTACGGGCGTATGACCTGCTGCGGATGTTCGGCCGCGAGGGTCACCCCACCCCGCTGGGGCAGGCGTTCGCCGAGTACGGGCGCATCGCCAAGACCCTGCACCTGCTCCAGGTCGTCGATCCGGTCGACGACACGTATCGTCGGCAGATGGGCAAGCAGCTGTCCGTCCAGGAGTCCCGCCACAACCTCGCCCGCGACATCTGCCATGGCAAGAAGGGCACCATCCACCAGGCGTACCGGGACGGGATGGAAGATCAGTTGGGCTCGCTGGGTCTCGTCTTGAACGCGGTGGTGCTGTGGACGTCGCGCTACATCGACGCCGCGGTGGCTCAGCTCAGGGCCGAGGGACACGAGATCCTCGACGAGGACGTCGCCCGGCTCTCCCCGCTCGTGCACAAGAACCTCAACGTGCTGGGGCGCTACAGCTTCACCGCCTCCACCCCCAAGGGCGGGCTGCGGCCGCTGCGGGACCCGGACGCGGTCGGCCTCGATGAGGATGACGACGGCAGTGACGAGTGAACGCTCCAGGACGGGTCTGGTCAGCGGGCTTCGGGCGCCGACCAGCCCGTGCAGGTGAGCTGCTACGGGCCGGCTAAGGGATGCGGATGCTGCGTGTGACATCCGCGGCGCCGCCCAAGAGGACCAGCAGCCCCGACGCGTCGTGCTGTGCGGTGGCGGTGATCGTGGAGGGACTGCCGAGGGAGTCACCCATGTCGACGGCGATGTCGCTGATGCCCTGGCCGGCCAGGTGCGCAGCGAGGCAGGCGGTGCTATTGGCGTTGGCGATGTCTTCCGCGACGCCGATCGACGGGGCGAACATGCGGGCCGCGGCGCGGCCGCTGGGCGTCGGCACCGAGTAGGCGTAGCAGCCCAGGAAACCGAGACGGTCGCAGGCGGCACGGAGCCGTTCGAAGTCCGGGCTGAGGGTGGTGAGAGCGGACCGCGTAGCAAGGGGAACCAGCAACCGCGACCGCCCCACTGAGGCGACGCGGGTGCCGGGAGCGAGTGTGCCCAGGGTGACACCGAGTGCGGGCAGGACAAGGTCGCTCTCGATCGCTGTGGGCCTGCGGAGGTCTACGGGACCGGGGTCGAAGGCGGCATTGACATGAGTGTTCTCCCGTATGGACCAACCAGTGAAGACACGCCCTGCCGCATGGATGGTGGCTCGATACTCCCGGCCCCCTGCGCGCTCGGCCAGGAAGGCCAGAGCGGCAACCGTCCCATGACCGCACCCAGGCAGTTCTCCCTCGGCGGTGAAGAAGCGGAGGGAAACGACCGGACCGCCCCGTCGGCTGTCGTGCACCGACACGAAGACCGCATGCGACGTTCCCATCGCAGCCGGCACACGACGGCGTTCATCGTCACTCAACGGCGCCTCGTCCAGCACCGCGGTGGGACTACCGCCCTGGCCGTCGCGCAGACACGCGCGGACGATCGTGACGGGCAGACCGTGCCTACTCATCGCAGTGCCGTGATCCTTGTGCCGGACCGGCGTCCGCTTCTCCCGCCCACCGCCGGCTCCACCTTCATGCCTCCGCAGGATTCTGATCGTTCTGTTCTTGCGCCTGCGCCCAGGTGATCGCCCATTCGTCGAGCGGTCGGAGGGCGTGACTGAGTGCTGCCCCCAGGCGAGTGAGCTCGTAGCCGTCGGCTGAGGGGGCGATGATCCCGCTTGCCGTGAGTTCGCGAAGCCGCTGGTAGAGGACGCTGGATGACATTCCTTCGCAATGTGCCAGCAGCGCGCGGGCGCCGAGCGGACCCGCACGCAGCTCCCAGAGAATGCGCAGCGCCCACCGACGACCGAAGAGGTCCATCGCGGCCATGATCGGGCGGCCGGTCGTCGATCCACGAACCGGTGTTCCTGGGCGCGGTGTCGGCATGGCCCTCCTTGTGTTTCGTTATTCGAAACACTAGCATCCGTGCGTGTTTCGAATTTCGAAACAACCTCAACGGGAGCGCCGATGCCGCGAATAGCCCTGCTGGAACCGCCGTACACCGACCAGGCCGGCGCGCTGCTCGCGCGCATGATGCCCGGGGACGTGCCACCGATCGGACTGTTCCGGATGTTCGCCAGAAACCTCCCGATGGCCGGCGCCATGCACGGATGGGGGCGCTATGAGCTGGGCCGACAGCTGACCCTGACCATGCGGGAACGCGAGATCGCCATCTACCGGACATGCGCGCTGTGCGGCTGCGAGTACGAGTGGGGCGTGCACATGATGACGTTCGCCGAACGGGTCGGGCTCACCCGCGAGCAGGCGGCATCCCTGGTGCACGGCGGCCCCGCTGACGAGTGCTGGACGTCCGAGCGGGAACAGCTGCTCATCCTCGCCGTCGACGCACTGCGCGAGCGTTCCGACATCGATGACGCGCTGTGGACACGGCTCGTGTCGGTCTTCGACGAGCTCCAGCTGCTCGATCTGCTTCTGCTGTGCGGGTGGTACCACGCCGTCAGCTTCGCCGCGCGCGCCACGCGCGTGCCGCACGAGCCCGGCGCGCCTCGCTTCGCCGACTTCCTCCCCATCACGACCGCGACCAAGCGGTGAGCACTGCCCGGGAGCACTCCGAGGCGCGGCTCCTTGTCCCCTCCCTGATGTTCATCGCCCTGGTCGTGGCGGCAGTCGCCAGCCTCGGGGCACCGCTCATCACCAGCGTGGCGACCACGTTCCACGTCTCACTCGACAGCGCGCAGTGGACGCTGACCATCGCGCTGCTGAGCGGCGCCGTCGCTACACCCGTCCTCGGCCGGCTCGGAGCCGGTGCACACCGACGAGCCACGATTCTCGCCACGCTGGCGGTCGTCGTCGCCGGCAGTGCGCTCACCGTGCTACCGCTGCCGTTCGCGTGGCTGCTCGTCGGCAGGGCGGCCCAAGGCATCGGGCTCGGTCTGACGGCGCTGATGATGGGCGTAGCCCGTGACCATCTTCCCGAGGGACGCAGCGCGGCCACGATCGCCCTGATATCGGTGGTCTCCATCATCGGGATCGGCGTCGGCTACCCCCTCGCCGGCCTGCTCACCGAGTTCGGCGGCGTGCGCGCCGCCTATGGCCTCGGCCTGTCCGTCACCGCTCTTGCCTTCCTGGCCGCCTGGCGCTCCATGCCCGTAGTTCCCGAAGGCCGCTCCGCTCACGTGGACGTAGCGGGCGCGCTCGTCCTGGCAGGTGGACTGTCCCTCGTACTGTTCCTCGCAAGCGAGACGAGTCTCTGGAGCCATCACCTCGCCGCGGCGGCGAGTCTCGCCATCGTCGCCGTGCTCCTGCTCTGCACCTGGACCGCCTCCGAGCTGCGCAGCAAGACACCCTTGGTCGATGTCCGGGCGCTACGGCACCCGGCGGTCGCCGGAGCGAACATCGCCATGCTCGTCGGCGGGATCGGCATGTACCTCCTACTCACGCTCATCACCCGCTACGCGCAGACACCGCGCGACGTCGGCTACGGATTCGGGCTGACCACCTTCGTCGCCGGGCTGGTCCTCGTTCCGTTCTCCGTGCTGGGGTTCGTCGCCGGCAAGCTCACCCCACGGGTTCGGATGCGGATCGACGCCCCCTTGCTCTTGGCCGGCAGCGCCGTCGTCGTCGGTTGTGGATTCGTCCTCTTCGTGGCGGCCCGGTCGAACCTGGCCGAACTGTTCGTGGCCATGGGCGTGCTGGGCTTCGGCGTCGGCAGCTTCACGGCCGCCATGCCCGGCGTCATCCTGGCCGTCACCCCCAAGAGCGAGACGTCGAGCGCCATGAGCTTCAACTATGTCGTCCGAAGCGTCGGGTACTCCCTGGGCAGCGCCATCGGCGGCCTGGTGCTGGCCGCAGGCACCGACACCGACCACCTCTTCCCGAGCAATGGCGCCTACACCACGGCAGCGCTGATCGGCATCGCCGCGATGGCGATCACGACTATGACCAGCCTCGCCCTCGCCCGCCGCCCGCCGGAGACCGACCCGATCGAGGAGCCGGCAGGAGGTACCAGTCGTACCACTACGCCGTGATCGGCCGTCAACGCCGAGCCCTTGCCACAGATGCCGCCGGAACCGGCGCTGTCGGTGCCGAGGACGCCTGTGCGCCTTCGGCACCGGCAACCGCCGGATCCGCGATCACCGGCACGCCCCATCGATCGAACCGGAAGCTAAGGACCCCGCATGCAGTTCCCTCACATGGCAGCCCGCAACGTCGTGACACTCGCGCTATCCGAAGATGCGGCCGCTGATGACGTCACCACTCGATGGAGCGTCGCGCCGCGACAATGGGCGACGGCAGTCATCATCACCCGCCAACCGGGCCTGGCTGCCGGGATGCCCCTGGCTGCCGAGGTTTACGCCCGTATCGGCGGCGAAACACGGATCGACGAGTCGGTGCCCGACGGCACTCGACTTGAGGCCGACGATGTCCTGGCGCGGATATCCGGCCCGGCACACCAGATCATCACCGGCGAACGGACGGTGCTGAACCTCCTCCAGCGGCTTTGCGGCATCGCCACACTCACCGATCGGTATCTGGCCGCCGTGCGCGATCTGCCTGTCCGCGTCCTGGATACCCGCAAGACCGCCCCTGGACTTCGGTTGCTGGACAAGTACGCGGTCGCCGCGGGCGGAGGGCACAATCATCGGCTGGACCTCGCTGCCATGGTGCTCCTCAAGGAGAACCACATCGCGGCCGCCGGCGGCGTCACCGCCGCCATCGACAGCGTCCGTAAGAACATGGCGTCGGAGGGCAAGACCATGGCCATCGAGGTGGAGGTGGCCACGCTCGCCCAAGCCCGTGAAGCGCTGCAGGCCGAGCCGTCATGGATCATGCTCGACAACATGACCGTGCCGCAGCTGGCCGAAGCCGTCCGCCTCCGACGCGAACTGGCCCCCGACTCCGGCATCAAGCTGGAGGCCTCGGGCACGATCACCTTGGACGACTTGCGCGCCGTCGCGGAAACCGGAGTCGATGCCATCTCCGTCGGCGCGCTGACCCACAGCGCGCCGGCCATGGATCTGAGCATGCTTCTGAGCATCTCCCCATCGTGAGAGGCCGAGTCGGCAGCTTCGGTCGAATCGCAGACTCCCAGCGTCGCAATTGCGACGCGACCGCACGATCCGACATTCGGGAGGAGCCTGCGACGGTCGACCGCAGGGTCGGAGCCGACCAGCTCGTGCCCCGGATCATCCCGGCGACCCGCCGTCGGATACGAACGAACTGAATTGCTAATACGACGTCAGATGTGCTCTTCGAATACTGGAGGTTCCGTGCCCAAGGGCTACTGGGTCAGCGTCTACCGCACCATTTCAGACCCTGAGAAGCTGCCTGCTTACGACAAGCTGGCCGGTCTGGCCGTCCGGGCCGGGGGCGGGCGGACCCTCACCCGAGGCGACCGGGTCGTCGCACACGACGCCGGAATCGCCGAGCGCACCGTCGTGATCGAGTTCGACAGCTTTGAACAGGCCCTCGCGGCACGCGAGAGCGAGGCCTACCAGGAGGCGCTGGCCGCCCTCTCCGACGCCGTCGAGCGCGACTTCCGCATCGTCGAAGGCATCGACTGACAGTCCGCGACCCGCCCGGCGTCCAGCTCCGACAGGCACCGCGACGGAGAAGAAGCACCACGCCGCCGGGCGGGCAGGCGGCCAGAGCGAAGATCCACCAGCTTGAAAAACTCTGATCAACGGTGCTGGTGTGGCAGGGCTCGTGGGTTCTCGTGCTGGTGGTGGGCGGCTGCCTCGGGTCTTGATCGTCTGTCAGCGGTTGACTTCGAGGTCGGTCAGGACGAGCAGGGCTCGTAGGAGGCTGGTGGCGCGGGCGGCGTCGGTGCGGAGCTTGGTGGGACACGCCCGCCTGGACCACGGTCCTGGTCACGCCCCGATGGCGGACTCTGCCCTGGGACGACCTCCGGTCATACCAGTCGGGTGCCGAGCTCGGCTTCTGGACCACCCTCCAGGTTCAGCGAAGCGGCCTGTGTCTGTCGTGCTGGATGTGCGAGAGCGAGCCCGGCATCCGGTTCTGCGACGGCGGCGACTGCCGCAACTTCGGTCGGCTCCTGGCGAGCCTCCTCCAGGAGACCTGACTGCGGTGTGCCGCGCGACCGGGCGCGGCGAGTGACTCTCACAAATGACCAGATGCGAGAGTTCTGAGAACAGCCTCCGAGCGGCCACATTTCCGCAGGTCGCCATTCGCAAAACCCCTGTCAAAACCAAGGTGTTCTGCGAAGCACTTCTGAGAGCCTGATCTCATGCAGCTGACACCCGATCAAGCCGCAAATGCGGTAGAACGCTACGACTGCCCCAAGTGCGAGGTCCCCGGCGGGAGTCCATGCCGCACCCGCGGCGGCAAGACCGCCACCAAGTACCACACCGCCCGCTTCATCCTCGTGCCCGCGCTCCGCGAAGAGCTCGAAGTCCTGGTGCCCGACGACCGCGGCCCGGGACGAACCTGGAAGCCGGGCCCGCCGGTCGAGGAGATGTCCTCCGCTCCGCCGGCCAGGCCCATCCGGATCGGGTACGCCCGCTGCTCGACCGCAACGCAGGAACTGCAGAGCCAGCTCGACGCACTCGCCCGCGCCGACTGCAAGAGCGTCTACTCCGAAAAGATCAGCACGAGGATCAAGACCCGGCCGGAGCTGGAGAAGGCCCTCAAGCTCGCGTACGACATCAAGGAGGCCGCTCCCGACCAAGAGGTCATCCTCACCGTCCACGAACTCAAGCGCCTGGCGCGGAACGCGGCCGAGCTGATGACGCTCTCCGGCCAGCTCCAGGCGGCCGGCGTCCAGCTCGAACTCCTCACCGGCCCGCTCACCGGCATCCACGACCCCAACGGCATGGGCGCCATGTTCTTCGCCGTCCTCGCGGCCGCCGCACAGATCGAGCGCAACTACATCCGGGAGAAGACGCTCGAGGGCCAGGTGTCCGCGGCATCCAAGGGCAACCACGGCGGACGGCCCAAGGTCATCGACGACGACATGCTCACCTTCGCTCAGACCCTCAAGGATAAGGGCGTCCCCGTCCCCGAGATCGCCAAGAAGCTCACCATCAAGACCGGCAAGAACAAGGACCAACACCCCTCGGTCGCCTCGGTGTACCGGGCCCTCGCCGAAGCCGAACAGCGCGACGCCCCCGACGCCGAAGACCTGCCTGCGGCACCCGCGCGTACCCGCATCCGGCGCCCCAGCGAGCCCTTCACCGTGGAAGAAACCGACCTGCGCGAACGCATCATCGCCCAGCGGATCGACAATCCCGACCTTGAGCTCGACCCGTCCTGACCGGCCCCCCAGTCAAGATCAACTGCTTAGCGTTAATGGCTGTACCGATGTTCCCCAACCCCGTACTCGGACACCGAAATGCGCGGCCGCCCGCCCGGCGTCGGCTGGGCGGGCGGCGCCGGCCGGGCATGATTGGCTGGCGTGCTCCGTTCGTTCGGCCGGGTTCAGCGGTCGATGGAGGCCATGTTCGTCTCGTCGTGGCGCTCGCCCGCGGCGGAGGTGAGGTTGTTCAGCCGCTCCAGCTGGGCCGGGGTGAGTTCGATGCCGTCGGCGGCTGTGTTCTCCTCGACGCGTGCGACCCGCCGGGTGCCGGGGATGGGGGCGATGTCGTTGCCGCGGGTCAGCAGCCAGGCCAGCGCGGTCTGCGCGGGGGTTGCGCCGATCTCGGCGCCGATCGCCTGTACCTCGTCGACGATGGCCAGGTTGCGCTGGAAGTTCTCGCCGGTGAAACGCGGGTTGGTCTTGCGCCAGTCGTCGTCGGGGAAGTCGTCGACGCTGCGGATTTGTCCGGTCAGCAGGCCGTGTCCGAGCGGCGAGTAGGGGACGAAGCCGATGCCCAGCTCGCGAAGCAACGGCAGGATCTCGTCCTCGACGTCGCGGGTCCACAGCGAGTACTCCGTCTGCAGGGCGGCGATCGGGTGCACGGCGTGCGCGCGGCGGATCGTTGCGGGGCTGGCCTCGGAGAGCCCGATGTGGCGGACCTTGCCTGCGGTGACCAGCTCGGCCAGGGCGCCGACGGTCTCCTCGATGGGCGTGTTCGGATCGACGCGGTGCTGGTAATACAGGTCGATGTGGTCGGTGCCGAGCCGCTTCAGGGAGCCCTCGACGGCGGCCTTGACGTTGGCGGCGCTGCTGTCGGTGACGCCCGGGGCCGGGCTGGTGCCGGAGTGGGAGACCAGACCGAACTTGGTTGCCACGACGACCTGGTCGCGGCGGCCCCTGATGGCCTTGCCGACGACTTCCTCGCTGTGGAAGGGGCCGTAGATCTCGGCGGTGTCGATGTGCGTGACGCCGAGGTCCAGTGCCCGGTGGATGGTGCGGATCGACTCGCTGTCGTCGAGCCTTCCGCCGGCGGTGTAGGTGCCGGCCATGGTCATGGCCCCCAGGCCGATGCGCGAGACATCTAGCCCGCCCAGGGAAGTGTGCTTCATCGGATACTCCGTGCTTCGTGGTGAGCGTCAGTCGTGGGTGACGGGCGGGTGGGAGCCAGGGGCCGTCAGGCGGTGGCGTCGTCGTGGCCGAGGTTGCCGCCGAGTTCGCGGGAGGCCTGGGCCTGGGCGAGGAGTTCCTTCGCCTTGGCTTCGACGCCCTCGATGGCGTCGGCGCCCGCGACGAAACGCAGCGGCGGCTCGGTCTGGTCGGCGATGGTCAGCAGGGCGCGGGCGAGCTTGACGGGGTCGCCGCCCTGCTGGCCGTTCATGCTCTTCCAGGCTTCGACGGTGGCGGTGGTGCGCTCGGCGTAGTCGGCGATGGTCGGCTCGGGCCAGGTGGTGGAGGCGTCCACGAGGAGCTCGGTGCGGAAGAAGCCGGGTTCCACGACGGTGGTGCGGATGTTGTAGGGCTCGACGTCATAGCGCAGCGACTCCATCCAGCCCTCGACGCCGAACTTGGAGGCGGCGTACGCGACGCAGAACTCCTGGCCGATGAGTCCGGCGGAGGAGGAGAGGGTGATGATGTGCCCGTCGCGCTGCTTGCGGAGGATCGGCAGGATGGCGCGGGTGACGTTCATCGGGCCGAAGAGGTTGGTCTCGAACTGCTGGCGCATCTGCTCGTCGGTGATCTCTTCGAAGTAGCCGGCGTAGAAGTTCCCGGCGTTGTTGATCAGTACGTCGATGCGGCCGAAGTGGGCGACGGCGGCCTGGGCGGCGGCCTCGGCGTCGGCGGGACTGGTGATGTCGAGCTTGGTGGTCAGGAGGTTGTCCTGCGGTCCGCCGAGGGTCTTCTCGACCTCCGCGGGGCGCCGTCCGGTGGCGATGACCTGGTGGCCGGCTGCGAGGGCCTCGCGGGCGATGTCGGTGCCCAGGCCGCGTCCGGCGCCGGTGACGAAGATGACCTTGCTCATGAGGGAGCCCATTTCTTTCGGTTTCTATCGGGTTCTGTGGGTTGTCTCGGGTGCTGCGGGGTGGTCAGGCCTGGTCGGTGGGCATGATCCACAGTTCGCCGATGGAGGCGTGACGGGGGCGGGTGACCATGTAGGCGACGCCGTCGGCGATGTCCTCGGGCTGCAACACCTCGGTCTGCTCAAAGAAGGCGGCGGTCGCTTCGCGGATATCGGGCTTGTGGTCGTTGTGCGAGGTGAGCTCGGTGGCCACGCCGCCCGGCTCCAGCACACCCACGCGTACGTGGCGCTGGGTAATTTCCTTGCGCAGGGACTCGGTGAAGCCGTTCACGCCGAACTTGGTGAGGTTGTAGACGCCGTAGCCGTTCCATGCCTCGCGACCGGCGATCGAGCTGATGTTGACGATGTCGGCGACCTGTCGCGGGTCGTCCTGGCCGGCCTTGAGCAGGTGCGGCAGGGCGGCGTGGGTGGTGTGCAGCAGACCCTGGACGTTGACGGCGATCATGCGCTCCCACTCGGTGGGGTCCGCGCCGACGACGGGGCCGAGCAGCATCAGGCCGGCGTTGTTGACCAGGATGTCCAGGCGTCCGAAGTGCTCGACGGTCTGCTGCACGGCCGCCTCGGCCTGAGCCCGGTCGGTGATGTCCGCCGCCACCGCCAGGGCGGTCCCGCCGGTGGACGTGATCTCCGCGGCCAGGTCGTCGAGGCGGTCCTTGCGGCGGGCCACCAGCGCCACGGAGGCGCCCTGCTCGGCGAGCAGCCGGGCGGTGGCGGTGCCGATACCGCTGCTCGCGCCGGTGACGAGCGCGACGGTGCCGGTCAGTTTCGAAGCCATGGATCTTCCCTCTATTGCGGGGCAGGCGGTGTCACCTATGTCGGGTCATAGCAGGTGAGAGGACCGTCGGCCTGCCAGTGCCAGGATCAGTGCGGTGCAGCAGGCCCGCCATCCAGGCAACCACCGAGGGATGCGCCGCGGAGGCCCGTACGGGGGCGCGTTCGTCCGGGGGTCCGGCAGTACCCCTTTCGCTGCCCGGCAGGACGATGGGCCCGCCGTACGGTGGACACATGGACCGCAGCAGCGAGATCCGCGAGTTCCTGCGCACCCGCCGGGCCCGGATCACCCCCGAACAGGCCGGCCTCACCCCCCACACCGGGCCCCGCCGCGTTCCGGGGCTGCGCCGCGAGGAAGTCGCCCAGCTCGCCGGAGTCAGCGTCGACTACTACATCCGCCTGGAACGAGGCCGCACCCAAGGCGTCTCCGAAGCCGTCCTCGACGCCGTCGCCCGCGCCCTGCACCTGGACGACACCGAACGCGCCCACCTCTTCGACCTCGCCCAGCCCACCACCGCGGCCGCTCGGACCCGACGCAAGCGCCCCCTCGCCCCGCAACGAGTGCGCCCCGCCCTCTACCGGGCCCTGGACGCGCTCAGCGTCCCCGCCGTCGTCCAGGGCCGGCGCCTGGACGTCCTGGCAGCCAACCCGCTCGGCTACGCCCTGTTCGCGGACTTCGCCTCCCGCCCGCACCGCGACCGCAACTTCGCCCGCTTCGTCTTCCTCGACCAGGCCGCCCCCAGCCTCTACACCGAATGGGACCGGGTGGCCCGGGACACGGTGGCCGCCTTGCGTCTGTACGCCGGACGCCATGGCGACGATCCGCAGCTCACCGAACTGATCGGCGAGCTGTCCCTGCACAGCGACACGTTCCGCAGGCTCTGGGCCGACCACGACGTCCGCGCCCACACCACTGGGACCAAACGCTTCCACCACCCGGTCGTCGGTGACCTCACCCTCGACTACGTCGTCCTCGCCGCCGAAGACGACCCCGAGCAGAGCCTCGCCATCTACACCCCCGAACCCGCCTCCCCCTCCGCCGAAGCGCTCGGCATACTCGCCAGCTGGACCAGCACCACCACGGCCGCGCCCACGCCCACGCCGGAACAAACCCGCAATCCGCCCAGCTGACCTCACAGGTCGCCTCCGCAACCGTCAGCGTGCGGCTTCCGTCACCCCGGGGCCACAGTTGCCGGGGGGGTACGGGCCGGGCACCATCGCCCGGACGGACAGGTCGAGATCGAGATCCGCCGGACCGCGGGCCACGCCTGGCCCCCGAACTCCTGCGGCTCCTACTCCTCGTCGTCCTCGTCCAGGCCGGCGGCGGCCGGATCGCGCAGGGGCCGCAAGCCCCCACCGGACGGCTGGGAGCCGCGGAAGGTGTAGCGGCCCAGCACGTTGAGGTTGGCGTGGCGCAGCGGGGAGAGGCGGGCAACGTCCTCGTCCAGGACCTCGTGCTCGCGCTCCTCGGCCGGCAGGGCCCGCAGCTCGTCGACGGCAGCGTCCATGTACCGGGTCGTCCACAGCACCACGGCGTTCAGGACCAGCCCGAGTGCGCCGAGCTGGTCCTCCTGACCCGACCGGTACGCCTGCATGATCTGCCCGCGCTTGCCGTGGCAGATGTCCCGTGCCAGCTTGTGGCGGGACTCCTGGACGGTGAGCTGCCGGTTCATCTGCCGCCGGTAGGTGTCGTCCACCGGGTCGACCACACGCAGCAGGTGCAGGGTCTTGCCGATCCGCCCGTACTCCGCGAACGCCTGCCCCAGCGGGGTCGGCCGTCCCTCGCGGCCGAACATCCGCAGCAGGTCATAGGCGCGGACCTGCCCGGTCACCAGCGAGCCAGCCACCCGCAGCATGTCCGGCCAGTGCGTGATCACCTTGTTCAGGTTGACCTTGTTGCGGGCCAGCGACTCCAGTGGCCCGTAGCCGCCGGTGGCGACACTGGCCAGCTCCGCCCGCCAGAACCGCTGGTCGGCCAGGTCCTTGAAGCGCGGGGAGAAGTTGTAGCCGAGCATCGAGAAAAGGCCGAACACCATGTCGGAGTACGAGGCGTTGTCGGTGGCCACCATCTCGGGCTTCACGCCGGCGTCCAGATTCAGCAAGGTGTCCAGGACGTGCAGGGAGTCGCGCGGGGTACCGGGCACGACCATCTGCCCGATGCCGGCGACCTGGTCGTTGACGGCGTTCAGCCAGGTGATGCCGCGTTTGAAGTGGTAGTACTTCGGCGAGGGACCGGCGTGGATGGTCCGCTTGGGCACCACAAACCGCAGCCCGTCGACGGAGGCCAGCAGGCCCTCGCCCCACTGGGAGACGATCGGCACCTTCCCCTGCGCTTCGATCAGGAGGGCGTTCGCCGCGGCGATGGTGTCGGCGCGCAGGTAGTACTGGTCGACGTGCACCAGCCGGGCCCGGGTGAGCGCCTCCTCGTTCGGGTCGGCGACGGGGGTGAGGCCGATGTTGCACGCCTCGGCGACCAGCAGGGCGACCAGGGACGTCTTGATGTCCTCCATGCGGGTGCGGCCGTCCCCAAGGTGCACGAAGGCGTCCAGGAACGAAGTCCAGGAGTCGACCTCGAACAACAGGTCCGGCAGGTCGATCTTCGGGAGCATCGCCGCGGTGGTCTTACGCAGCCACTTCAGGGACCTGCTCTCGCCCAGTGCCCCGAGGCGGTCCACGTTCAGCTTCAGGCGGCCGTTGGGCTGAATCTCGAAGCTGAGCTTCGCGTCCTGCCCGGCCTCCTCCAGGCGCTCGGCCATCAGCTGCCAGGCCGCGTCCAACGCGCGCACCCGCCCGGCCAGGTGCTCCTCGACCGGCTCGTCCAGGCTCAGGCTGGCCAGGACGTCGTCGGCGACGGCCTCCCACTGTTTGCCGTCCAGCAGCCTGGCCCGCGGGTCGGCCCACCGGTTCGACGGCGAAGCGAACACATCCCGTCGGTTCAGCGCCCGGAACAGCTGCTCCAGCACGCACACCACGTACGCATCCCGGTCCACCGCCCCCTCGGGCAGTTCGGGGTTGGAGTACACCGCCTTGCGCCAGGCCGGCGGCACCAGCTTCTGGTCGATCTCGCGCGGCAGCAGCGGCTTGGCCTTCACCTTCCGCCGCGCCAGTGCCGGCAGCCGCTTCACCGCTTCCAGAATCCGTTTGCCGCCGGAGGCTGTCCCCAGCGCCGGCGACTCCCCCAGCAGAGACAGGAACGGGCGCACGGTGTTGTAGCGGGAACCCAGCAGGCGCCGCATCTCCGCCTCGGCCTCGTCGTCCCCGGGCCCGATCAACTCCCCGACCAGCTTCGACGCCGCCTGCACCTCCTCGCGCGGACCGATCTCCGTCTCCAGCGCCCGCCACATCGCGCCCGGATCGAGGTCCGCGCCACTGGCGGCCATCAGGTCCAGCTGCTCACTCCACAGCCGGAACACGCCGTCGACCATGCGGTACGCCTTCGCCACCTGGCCCCGGGCCGCCATCCAGTCCCGGTCCGTCGCCCGCCGCGCCGCGCTGATCAGCTTCACCTGCATCAGCAGCGTGAACAGGTCCAGCGCGTCATCGATCGCTGAGGCTTCCAGCTGCCGCACCACCGACGCCAGCAGCGCGGTACGGCGCGGCTCCGGCGTGCGCTCCAGGATCGGCGCCTTCGAGCCCAGCCCGACCCGCGCCAGTGTCGCCAGCCGGTTCGGCGGCACCTTGTCCAGCTTCACCCGGCCCAGGTGGAACGCGGAAATCTCATCCACCCGCTCCAATGCCTTCGCCATGCCCGTGCCCGTCGTCCTCGTCGGCGGCCGGCGCAGCCGCTCCAGCTCCGAGATCCGCCGCCCCTCCGGCACCTCCAGCAGCGCCACCAGGTCTGCCGGCAACGACGCATCCGCCCGCCGCGCGGCATTGGCCACCGTGGCGTACAGGCGCTTCTCCGTCACCGAGCGCACCGCGGCGACCTGCTTGGCCAGCACCGATGCACCCGGCAACAGCACCCGGTTACGCCGCAGCCAGCCCACCGCCTGGTTGAACAACGCCACCGGCCCCTCGGCATGTGTCCACGCCCGCCCGTGCAGGAGCGCACGGAACTTCCGGCCCCACTCACGGTCCTCGAATTGGTGGTAGCCGTAGGCGTCCCGGATCTCCCACGCGTGGTCGTACGCGGTCTGCCGACGCTCGGTGTACCGCTTCACGCACGACGGATCATCGATCCCCAGCTGCCCGGCCAGGTACTCCACCACCGACCACGGCACATCCAGCGGGTCATCCACCAGGAACCGGCCGACGTACCGGACGGTGCACATCTGCACCGCGAACCCGAGTTGGTGATGCTGGGTTCGCCGCAGTGCGATCAGATCTCGGTCCACGTCATCCAGGAAGAAGAACCGCTCCAGCTCCGGACGCGTCGGCTCCTCAACGAACCGTCCGTACGCCTCGGCCTGCTCATCAGTTAAGAATTCCACCGGCATGAAGCGGACCGTAGAGACGCTCCGCCCATGATCGACGATCTTTCGCTGAACCCCTGCTCCGGGGGCAACCGGTGTGCTAACCGACCAAGATCAACCTCGCCGATAACCACGGTTCGATTGATCCCCGATGCCGGACGAAGGCGAGGGCGGCCGCCCCGAGGGCGGACTTGCGGAGCAGAGACGGTGACGTCATGCGAGGACTCCCGATGAAGACGAACGTGATCAACGGGCCAACGAACGCACATCGCGCAGGTTGCGCCAAGCAACGTGGTGGGTCGGAAGCAGGGCCTTGCCGGGCTGATCATTCTCAAGCCCACCGCTGAGGACTTGGCGAAAAAGCCGAGCGCCAAGGGCCCGAAGGTTCAGAAACAGGCACTCAGCTTGATCTTTAACCTCAGGGCCCGAACGAGTCCTCGTACTTGATCACTCGGACTGGTAACTGCGGTACATGCGGGCGGCCTTCGGCTGAGCAT
>NZ_JBIVTU010000028.1:0-42762 GCF_044756845.1 Streptomyces sp. NPDC091416 | reverse complement strand
GAGCTATCCCACCGGCAAACACCTATAGAAACTCACGGTGATATGCCCAGCTCAAGGGCGTGAACTGGAACATGACTGAACCCCAGCGCTGCAGCGCTGGGGTTCAGGCGGCCGCTCCCACTGCCTGGGGGAGGTAGTTGGGAGGGCCGGTCTCGGGGGTCCACCATATGGATCAACGACGTTTAGGTGTACCAGTCACCGAAGGATGCGTGATCATTCGTTTTAGGGTCAACCCTAAAGACAGATGATCATGACCCCGCGAGCGTGGACAGGTGCACCACCAGCCCATGCCACCCGAGCGCGTCCACGCCAGACGCCGGGCCATCGGCGAGCACATCCGCGCCGCCCGCCTCTACGCGAACCTCACTCAGGAGGCGGTCAGCCTGCGCTCCGGCATCGGCCTCGCCTCGTACAACCGCATCGAGCAGGGACACAGCAGTCCCCTTCTCGACTCCCTCATTCGCATCGCGGACGCCATCGGCGTTCCCCTCGCCGACCTCGTGAGGGAGTAGCCGGGCCCCGGCCAGCCAACGGGGGCTGGCCGACCGGGACGCAGCGCCCCGCCCGAACCCCGGCCGCCGACGGCCAGGTGCAGGGGCGGGAGGCCCACCCGCAGCAGCTGCGCGAGCCGCAGCCGCGGGCAGGAGTTCAGAGCTGCCGGTCGAGGATGCGCTGCGGGCGCGTCTCCTGCAGCCAGGTCAGGTCATCCAGTTCGTCAGTGGGCTCACCACTTAGGCCCTGACGGTGTGTAGGGCACGCCCAGACTTCGGTGCCCTCGTACCCGCCGACGCTCTCAATGTCGCGCTGGCTTCCGCAGGTGACGCAGCGCTTCCGCGTCACGGGGCCTCCTCGTACAGCGGGTTTCCAGGGGCGGGTGTGACGTGGATGAACGAGGTGACGATCGCCCGGTAGCTACGGTGGCCGGTGTGCCGGCCGGTGTGCCGGCCGGTGTGGTTCAGCGCCCAGTCCTCGGGCGGCGTGCGCTCCGCGGCCGCGTCGGACCGGTCGAGGCAGCTGGTGCACTCGATCTCGTGCACAGGGCCCGACGCTCCGGGCGTGGTGTCTACGCCGATCGTCCAGGGCGCTCGGCGGATCACGGACCGAGTCATCGGCGCGTCCGCGCTTCCTGCTGTGCGCACTCGCCGGTGTCCGCGCACGCCCTCGGGAACCAGCTGTACGCGGCCCCGTTCTTCGCCGTGGCGCGCTGCTCGCCGAGGTCGACGTCCGTGCCCGGGGCGAGTGGATACCCGCACCAGGTACAGCGCCTACCGCGCTGCTGCTGTTCGGTGAGGCTGCTGACGTTGGGTAGTGCTCTCACGGCCATGCTGCTGCCCTTCTCCGACCCGACTCGGTTATGAGCGACATCGTCCGGGGGACAGTCCCGCGATCCGATACACAGGCTGTATCAGCCGGGCGTATCGTCCCCGCATGAGTAGTCGGGGACTCTGGGCAGACGTCGCTCTGCGCGCCGCCTGGGCGCGTCAGGACTGGGCCGCGATCCTTCGCGAGTACCGGCGCGCTGCGGGTTTATCGCAGCGTGGTCTGGAGCCGCTCGTGGGAATGCCGCAGCCGCACATTTCCGCGATCGAGTCGGGCCGCCGGCAGGTGACGACAGCCGAGGTACGCGCCCGCATCACCGAAGGACTCCGCGTGCCCCCAGAGCTCACCCTGATTCCGGCCCGGCCGGACCTCGACGACTGGGCGCCACCCACCGAACTGCGCGACCGCATCGCGCACGGGCACGCCACCGGCCGCACCGACCTCCGCACCGCGGAATGGATCGGCGAGGTCCTCGCCCAACACCGACGCGACGAGGACCAGGCGCGCGGCCTCGAACTGTGGCCCGTCGTCCGCGCCCAGCTCGATTCCGTGACCCTGCTACTTCCTGGGACCACGGGCCCGGCCGCGGACCGGCTGCTGCTCCTGGCGGCCGAACACGCGCACTGGCTGTCATGGGTGGCCGCCCAGCAGAACCGGCGCGGTATTGCCCTCGCCTGGATTGATCTTGCGCACGGGTGGGCGGTCGACGGCGGGCACACAGACATGGCGTCATGGGTCCACCGCATCCGCTCGTACTACAGCCTGCGCCACGGCGACCCCGTGCGTGCGCTCCGTACCGCCGAGGCCGGGCGCCTGGCCGTCGGCCTGTCACCGGCCGCCGCGTCCGTTGCCACGCACCAGGTGGCTACCGCGGCCGCCGCGCTCGGAGAGAGGGACCGGGCCCGGCGCCTCGCACACGAGGCGGTCGACCTGGCGCTGCAGAACACCGACGAGGAGGAGCGGCCCGGCTGGCTGTACTGGCTCACCCCGACCCGCGCCATGCTCCAGCTCGCCGACACCGCGTACAGCTGCCAGGACTGGCAGGTCGCGGTCGACGGGATCCGGGCCGCGCTCCCCGAGCTCGTCGGCTACCCCCGGGACCACGCCTACTACCAGGCCCGGCTCGAGGACGCGGCCCGCCGGACCTAGGCCTCGCCCGGCGACCGCACGGACAGGATCGCCACGCCGGACCCGGGCGGCAGCAGGGCCTGCACGGTGGAGTGGATGACGGCTACAGAGGGCTGCTCGCCGGGGACATCGACGAGGTGCTCGCGCTGCTCGAGGTCGGCCGGCTCGTAGTCGTCGGGGCCGACGCCGGGCGGAATGATGCTGTACCTGATCATGTACTCGCTCATGGCGCCCGATCGTAGCGGGGAGCACAGACACGTGAGCGCCCTCCGCGGAGTCGGGTCCGAGGAGGGCGCTACGGCCAGAATAGCGATACCAGTTGAGCCGCGTACCCCGGAACGCAGAAGAACGCCCCCGTCCCGGCCGAGGCCGGTGCGGGGGCGTTGCTCATAGGGCGCGGCGGCGGTCTGCTGGCAGGCCGAGGACAGTCGGGGTTGCTGCCGGGTCGGGTGTGGTGGGGACGTCGCGCCGGCACATCAGCGCATCAGGGTCGCCGGGCGGGGGCTGCAGGCTGTACCCGGTGGGGCAGGTCTGGCCATTCGTGCCGTCGCGGCCGTTCGTGCCGTCCTTCCCTGCGGGCCCGGGCGCACCGGCCGGTCCCTGCTCGCCGGCCGGACCGGCAGGCCCGGCCGGACCGGCAGGACCAGCGGGCCCGGTCACTCCATCGGCACCAGCAGCGCCGTCCTTGCCGGCCGCGCCGGATGGGCCCGGTGACGGGGTGCCCGCCGCGCCCGTGGCGCCGCGCTCGCCCTGGTCGCCCTTCGGCCCCGGCGGCCCGGGGATCTGTACGGGTACCTCGAGCCGGTCGGGCAGGTCCTCGACAGCACGCGACGGATCGGGCACTGCCGGGGTACCTCCCGCGGCCTTGATCTGTGCGCGCAGGGTGCGCACGTCTCCGGCCAGGGTGCTGACCGCGTCGCCCCGGCGGTCCGCCTCGGCCGCTACCTGCTGCGTCCGTTGAGCCTCCGCGTCGATGCGCAGCCACACCAGGAGCACAGCGCCGGACAGCACCAGCAGCACAGCGGCCAGGGCGAACTGCCGCCACCGGCGCGCGAGAAACTTCGGACTGCGGTGCGTCACAACGGCGTCCCTCCAAGTTCGGCGATACGGCCATGCAGCCGGGCATTCTCGGTAGTGAGCTCGGTGATCTGCCTCAGCAAGTCGGCCGTCCCTGCGCGTTCACCGGCGAGCTCGGCGTACGCCGCGGCTAGCCGCACCTCGTTCTCGACGAGCTGCGCCCGCACCTTGTCTCGTTCTTCCTGCAGGTTGTCGACGAGCGAGGAGTACCCACCGAGGACCCCGGCGGACTGCGCCGCCCTGTTCTCGCCCCGCTTCCCGATCCAGGCGCCCGCGGCCGTTGCGAGCCCGACGACGATGACTCCGACCGCGCCGAGCGTCGCAGCGTCCACGTGCATGCCTCCTGGTGCGAGGGTTGGTCAGCCGTTCTTGGCGAGCGGGTCGGCGAGGTCGCGCGGGGTGTGCCTCGCCCGGTACCCGGCGAGGAACACCAGGGCGCCCGGAGCGAGCGCGAGCACCAGGCCCTGCAGCCACGCCGGCAGCGGGCCGAGCAGACTGGCGTCCGCCTGGACGTCGTTGAGGACGGCGACGACCAGGCCGACGAGGAGCGATACCGCGCTGCTCGCCTTGACCTTGGTCTCTACGGGTGCGGCCATGAGTCAGTCCTTCTTCTCGAGGGCGTCAAGACGTGTGGAGAGCTTCTTGACGTTGTCGTTGACGGTGGCCACCAGGTCGTAGATCTCGCGGAGGAACGACATCGGGGCCCACTTGGGGTTCTTCTTGATCGTGGCGCTTCGGGACGGGGCGGGGATCTCGAGCTTCCACACCGCGTCGTTGACTTCCTGCTTACTGAATCCGGCCATGGGGTCTTCTTCCTTGCTCGGGGTGGAGCCGGGGTCCCAGCTCGCGGGGTGGGTGAGGCGCTCGGCGACGTCGCGCCGGAACTGGGCCGGTGTAAAGACGAACTGGCCCCGGCTGCCGTAGCCCTCGACGGGGCCGCGGGGGTCGACCTTGCCCTCCACCGAGGTTTCCTTGTGGCAGCCGGTCGACTCGGCGGACCAGCCGTGGTGCCGGCACACGGCGCTGTTGATCCGCACCCAGGCGTCGTACTGGACTCGCGGGTAGACGTCCTGGCCGTCGCCCAGGTTCTCCGTCTCGATGCCGTACGAGACGTCGTTGCCGTCGACCGTCCCCGTGCCCTTGTCGGGCGCCGGGTGCGTGGTCTTCTCGTCGCGGAAGCTGGCGTAGGCGTTGAGTGCCATCCGCCCGGCGTGGTTCGCGCGGTGAGCGCTGCACATCGTGGCCACACCCGACCGGGCGAGGTAGATGTGGGCGAGGGGGCCGGGCAGTCCGGCCACGCCGTTCTTCGCGACGGTGTCCTTGGCGTTGCGGCCGGCGGTGTGGTGGTTGAGGAACATGCGGACGGGGCCGAACGCCAGGCCGGTAGCAGCGTCGCGTCCCCGCGTGCGCCATCCCGGGTACTCCTCGACCTTCACGCCCTCGGCGCGCAGGATCGTCAGCCACTGGTCGGGTGTGAGTGGTGGGGCCATCGTGTCTCCAGACATGACGATGCCCCGGGCCGGATCGGCGCGGGGCGTGCGGGGTGTGGGGTGGTCAGCTGACCAGGTTGAGGCCGGGCGAGGCGGATCCGCCCGCCCAGTCGACGATCTGCCGGGTGCCTGAGAGGTTGAGCGCGGTTGCTCCGGCCGCGGCCCAGCCGGAGCCGGACAGGTCGTTGCCGATGACGGCGCAGTCGGTGGCGGACGCGGTGAGGTCCACGCCGATGGCGGTCTGTCCGCCGCGCAGGATGTGGTTGCCGATGACCCGGGCGCGGGCGGCCGAGGCCGTGACGCGGATGCCGCTTCCCTTGGCGGCGTTGACGCGGTTGCCGTTCACGCTGACGTCGCTGCCGCCGTTGACGAGCACGCCGTGCCCTGCCGCGGTGGTGTCGACGGTGTTGCCTCCGACGTGTCCGCCGGTGCACGTGTCGACGCTGATTGCCGTACTGCCGCTGGACAGGCACGTGTTGACGGCGATGTGTGGAGTGCTGCAGTTCAGTGCGGAGACGGCCAGGGATCCGCTGCCGGCCACCAGGTTGTCGGTGATGCGGGGGGCGGTGGCCTGGGAGACGTAGATGCCGGTCGCGGCCGCACCGGTGACCGTGTTCCCGCTGATGTCTACGCCGGTGGGGCGGGCGGTAGCGAAGCCAATGACGCGCAGGGGAGAGGAGCCGGGGGCGCCGGTGACGGTGTTGTTCTGCACCGAGACGTTCTGGCAGGCGACGCTGTAGCCGTTGACGGCCGGGTCGGGCCCGGTGACCATGACGCACGCCGCCCCGGTCCCGGAGATCACGTTGTTCGCGATCACGGAGTTCTTCCACGCGTAGGCCCGGATCCCCTCCTGCCCGGTCGCCTCGATGTGGTTGTCCAGGACGCGCACGCTCTCGTGCCAGGTCGCGGCGGCCGAGGTGTGCGAGCCGACGGCGCGGCCGAAGCCCGGCAGCCGGGCCGAGGCCCGGAACGTACAGGCCTGCACGAGGATGTTGCGGCAGGCGGTCCCGTCGTTGGGCCCGGCGGCGCCGGATCCGGGGATGGCGTAGTCCAGCTGCACCGCCTCGGAGAAACCCCGGGAGGCGTCGGGGGTGTTGTCCCGGAAGCCCTCGAACGTGCAGCCGACGACCTGCACGTTGCGGGAGGCGTTGATCTCGACGCCGTGCGCGCCGGACACGTTGCGGATGGTGAGGTCTCGCAGGGTGACGTTGCTGGAGTGGCTGATCGTGAACGCGTTGATGACGCTCGTCACGGTTCCGCCGGTGCCCTCGGGGCCGGCGGCGTTCGCGTCCCAGATGCCGCCCTCGATCGTGATGTTCCCGGGCCCGGTGTAGGCGGCGAATTCCTGGCCGGGTGCGTAGTTGCGCAGCAGGCCGCTGTTGCTGATCGCGCGCATCGTCGCGCCATGGGCCTGGATCCGGGTGCCCGCCCTGGCGACCAGGTAGGTGCCGACGGCGTAGGTGCCGCCGCTGGGGATGATGACGGTTCCGCCGCCCGCCAGCCCGGCCAGGTCCAGGGCGGCCTGGATACGGGGCCCGTCATCGACCAGCCCGGTGCCGGCGGCCGCGGTGACGGGGAAGACGCGGGCGGCCTGCAGGTCGGCCATGTTCGGTGCGGTGATCGGCTGGGTGAAAACAACGGGGCCGGTGACGGTGCCGCCGTCGGTCCGGTCCAGCTTCGCGCCGACTGTCTCAGCTGCGCTCTGGGCTGCCTGCAGGGCGGTCTCGGGGAGCTCGCGCGCGGCCTGGTACCAGGTGACGGGCTGGCCGGCGGAGTCCAGGTACTCGTACACGATCGCGGGGACGTCCTGGATCATGAACGTCCGGATCGCGCCGGGGGATCCGGAGGCGAGGCTGTTGGAGCGGAACTGTGAGATCGGGGTGAGGCCGTCCTTCTCGAGGAGGGCGGTGATGATCTCGCTGGTGCCTGCGCGCCGGATCCGGATCGGGTAATCGGGCACGACGGTGCCGCTGCGGGTCTGCAGGACGTCGGCGGCGGTTCCGCCGAAGGTGTACAGGGTCATGTCAGTCCATCCAGTAGGAGCCTGCGAGGTCGACCCAGGCGGTGCCCCCGGGGCCCTGGTACCACCACAGGATGTCGCCGGCCACGCCGTACGCCGATGAGGTGTTGCTGCCGAGGACCTCGAAGCGTCCGGCGGCGTTGATGGTGTCGCCGCCCAGGGAGCAGCCGCCGACCCATGTGCCGAGGTCGACGGGGATGCAGTCCGGGGGAACGCTGCCGACGTTGGAACAGTTCGGGTCGTTGATGAACGTGCCGTCGGTGTGCTGCAGCCGCCCCTTGAGGTGGACGCGCACGCCTTCGGTCCGCCGGACTCCTACCGTGCCGAGGGTTTCGAACCCGCTTTTGAGGCTGATCGGGCGCCAGGCGGAGAGGGGTTCGCTGATCGTCGCCCAGGTGTTCGTCTCCGCGGATGTCTTGATCCACAGTGATCCGTCTTCTGCGGAGACGAGGGTGTGCAGCGGGGCGGCCGCGTACTGGGCGTCCCGGTCGGCTGCATCGGTGACGTGCTGGACGAGGTGGGGGTCGACGTCCAGGGCCAGTTCGGCCAGGGCGCCGGGGCCGACTGGGGCGTCCGCGCCCTCGGGGACCCGGATGCCGGCGTATCCGAACGTTGCCATGTGGTGTGGCCTCCTAGGCTGAGAACGAGATGGTGAGAGTGCCGCCCGTGACGCCCATGTAGTCGTCGCGGCCCTGGGCGTAGATCGCGAGCCCCTTGGCGCTGCCGGAGGCGAGAGCGGACCGCCAGGAGGCGGGCAGTGTCGCAGTGCCCTTCGCCCCGACGGACAGGCGCAGGAGGTCCTCGGGGCCCTGGCCTAGGTTCAGTTGGCCGGAGGGCGGTGAGGCGTAGTTGTGGAGGTACAGGTGCAGGGGCCGTTTGGCGTTGACGCCGGATCCGGTGCGGCGGGTGAACTGCACCCGCATGGTCGACACCGTTTTTCCTGAGCAGGCGGTGGCGATTTTGCTGCCGTAGAACCAGCCGCCGCGGCGGTCACCGCCGGAGGTCCATGAGCCCTGCATGGGGGTTGATGCGTAGTCGTCGGGCCGGCCTTTGCGCCAGGAGCCGGAGGCGCTGGCGGTGATGACTGCCGGTTTCGGGGGGCGGGTCGGTGGCGGGACCGGTGAGGGGACGTCGGCTGTGGCGAGCTGGGCGTAGAGCTGCCCGGTGCCGTTGGCGTCCTTGCGGGTCCACAGGGCACTGACCTGCTGCCAGCCGGTGCCTGGTGCGGCGGTGCCCCAGGTGTAGGCGGACACGGTGATCATGTCGCTGGCGACGTCGGCGGCGATTTCGCGGATCTCCGCTTCGGTCTCCTCGCCCGGGTCGTCGCCGAGCCGCCACACAACTACGGGCCGGGGGCCGGGCCGTACGGCCACCCAGTCCCCTGCCCTGCGCTCGCGGTAGGAGTCGGCGCAGGCCACGTTCAGGTGCAGGACGCCGTCCAGGATGAGGTTGACGCCGCCGGCAGCGGTGACGTCGTCGACCTGGGCGGAGACGAATCCGGGTCCGGCGGCCGCAGGCCCGGGCCCGGTGAGGTGCCGGGCCAGTTCGTGGGCGCTCTCGCTCACTGCAGCCTCCTCGAGGTGGTGCGGGTCGTGCACGTCTGGGTGATGCGGCCCAGCTGGTAGGGGCAGGAGTCGATGATGTGGCGCTGCCACTCGCCCGGGCGGATCTCGACCTCGACGACGTCCCCGGGCTCGAGGCCGGGGTGACATGCGGCGGTGAACGACAGGCTGTTCTGCACGCCGAGCGAGTCGGCGAGCAGGGCCTGGCCGAGCGCGTGCGCCTGGGCGTCATCGGTGATCAGGGCGGAGGTATGCCGCTGGGCACGGACACGGACCTCGGTCATGCCCAGGCGCGCGGGGGCGCCCGGGTCGTTGACCGGGTCGGGCCCGGCATAGGTGATGGATGTGGGGTCGTCGTCCCAGATGTGCACGGGCCCCACGGTGGGGGCGCCCTCTCCCGCGTCTCCGGTCACGGTCCACAGGTTCACGAGCCCGTCCGCGCTCTGCTCCTCGGCGGGCTCGATCACAGCCGTTCCGTACGGGATCCGCCAGACCACCTCGTCGGCCAGGGTCGGGGTCGGCCCAAGGGTCAGCACGCCGCGGGCGTCCACCCAGATCTGGCCGGCCAGTGCGGACGCGATCCCGGCGTCCGTTCCGCCGGACGTCCCCGACAGTGCCGCCCACCGGTCCTCGGGGATCGTGGTCTGCGGAATCACGGTGTCCGGGTCAATGCCCGGCCGCCACGACACCGCCGTCCCCGGCAACGCCTCGGCGGCCAGCTGGGCCACCAGGGCGCGCGCCGAGTCGGGACCGACCGACCGGGCCACCGGCAAACGTGCGGTGCGCAACACGTCCTCGAGGCCGAGCAGCTCCAGTTTCGCGCCGAGCCGGGTACGGGACAGCCGGTCGATCACGTACGTTCCGGCCGGTACCCAGACCACGGCAGTACGCGGCGGCTGCAGGCCCTGCCAGAGCCGTATCCGGGTGGTTGCAGCGTTGAGTCCGGACCGGCCCAGCGGTACCCCGAGCGCGGTGACGGAGCCGGAGTAGCGGCATTCCGCGCCGCGGTCCGGGCGAATCTCGCCGTCGCTGACCTTGGGTACGGGTGTCCAGGTCCGTCCGCCGTCGTTGGACCACTCCGCACGCACAGGGCGTGCGGCCGGACCGGTGATGGCGGCCAGCGCGGCCGCGGGGATGCGGAGCATCAGGTGACTCCGTCGGTGGAGAGCGCGGCCCAGGAGGTGTAGGCGGCGCCCGCCGCGTCCCAGGACGCGTACCGGTCGGCGAGGATGTCCCACGACCAGGCCGGCATCCGCATCGGCTGGTCTGCCGCGTCGGGGCGGGCGCACGGCTCGATGGTGAAGGTGAACCCGTAGCCGCCGGATGCGCCGAGCTTGCCTGTCGGTGTCGGTCCGGCGATGTCCCCCGGGACGAAGTAGGCGTCCGGGGTCAGGTAGCCGGGCCGGACCTGGGCCAGGAGCACACCGGAGCGCAGGAGCGTACGCACCAGGTCGACCCGGTCGGGCGGTACGTCGATGGAGACCTGGACGGACTCGGCGGCGTGGGTGTCGTAGGCCAGCGCCCGGTACGGGCTGCCCTGGACGTCCGCGGTTTCCTGACGGCCGGCCGCCGAGGCCCCGGACCACTGGCTGATCATGACGCGGGTCGACAGGCCCGGCTGGTCAAGGGACTTGATCCACAGGTCTCGGAGTTCACCGGGCGGCGGGGCCGGCACGAGCAGGGACAGCGTGGACGTGCCGCCGGTGTCCCCGTTCATGTAGATGGGGGTGGCGGTGTAGGAGACCGGCACGCCCAGCGGGGCCTCGTGGTCGTAGGCGGTTCCCACGCCACCGATCGCCCAGGCCGGATCACCCGAGCGCACCGGTACGGCCTCGGCGGCCGCCGGGTCGGTGCGGGTGATGCGGACCTGGCGGATGTCCGCTGATGTCAGACGCCGCGACGGGGACGCCCCGGGCAGGCCCTCCCACACGCATCCGGCCTGGTCGCCGTCCACGTAGTCACTGGGAGCGCTCACCCCGGTTTCGACCATCCCTCCGTCGGCCCACCACACCGTGCCCGTAGGGGCGTTGCAGGCGACCGCGACGCGGTCGACGGTTTCGCCGGCGGCCAGCGTCCGGGCGGCGGTGATCCGCACCCACTGGTCCCGCGGTGCGGACCCGACCGAGACGGTGCCCACCGTCCCGGACGCGTTGCGCCAAGCGAAGAAGCAGGTGGTGACCGCTGCGGGGATCTTGATCCAGGCGCTGGCCCGGATCACGGTGCCCGCGGTCGACTGCGGGGTGATCAGCCACCCTGTCCCGCAGAACGTCCCGGTGGACAGCTGGGTGTGCTGGGCTGCTCCCCGCCCGTACTTGGACTGGGAGGTCACCCACACCCGCGTCCCGGTGTTGTACGTCAGCGTCTGGTCCAGGCCCCCGCGCAGCGACGGGTTGTAGGCCAGATTGCGGCCGCCGGAGGCCGGGGGCGGCCCGTAGTCCACGGACAACACCACCCCCGCCCATCCCTCGTCCACCGTCGCCGCGAACATGCCGTCGGCGCTGGTGATCCGATCCGGTTCCGTCACGTGCGGTGCGGCCGGGTCAACGATCATGACCATGCGGGCACGGCTCCTCTCTCTACCTTGTGCCGGAACGGATGGCCCGGCGCACCGTGGACAGACCCTCGTCCACCCGTCGGTCGACGACCGCCGTGAACTCGTCTTCGCCGATGCGCAGGACGAGCGTGGCCCCGTCCTGCAGGGCGGCATCCTGCGCGGGCGCCTTGGCCGAGGTGACCGGCACAACTGTGGTTGCGGCCGCGGATGACATCCGCCGGGTGGGTACGGGTGTGGCGGCCACCTTGCGGATGACGCCGGAGTTGACCGCCATGTCGGGGCGGATCGCCTTGATCGCCCCGTTGGCGATCCGTGCCATCGAGTCGACGATGGCCTGCTCCTGGTCGAGCAGCCCGGTCAGGAATCCCCTCGAGGCCCCCACTCCGGCGTCGTACAGGATGTCCGCCATGCCGTTGCCGTAGAGGGTGGCCAGTTTCCCGCCCGCCGCAACGACCTTGTTCAGCCGTGCGATCTCGGCCTTGCTGGCACCGGACACCAGCCCGGCGAGGCCGGACCCTGCGTCAGTCCCCATCGCGATCAGCTGACTGATCACGTCCTTGGACGCCCCGTGCTTGAGCGCCGTATCGATCCGGGCCTGGAACGAGCGGACGTTGTTCTGCCGCCCCTCCAGACCAGTGATCAGATCCCTGACGGACCCGGCGTCGGCCAGGTTGGAGATGCCGAGGTAATCGCGGGTCGACTTGGTCTGATCGGCGGCGAACGACTTCGCCGCGGCGATCGTGGCACGGAGACTGTCCCGTTTCGCGGCGAGTGCCTGGAGCTTCGCCGCGACCTTGAGCGTGGACGCCACGAGACTGCTCGACTTGCCGGCCGCCGCCAGGTCCTTCGCGAGCTTCTGCGCGGCCTTGGCGATGTCGGCGGCCGTGCCGGTCAGGCTCTTGCGAAACGCCGTCAGGTCGCCGCGGATCAACGTGAGCGCGGGGCTCGCCCCAGACGAGGCCATGCGCCGCGCCGGGCGCTTGGCGGCCTTGGTGCCCTTGGCGAATCCGCGAACCGGGCCGAGCCCGGCCGCCATGCGCATGGAGTCGGCGTTGGAGTAGACGACCTCCCCGCCCCGGAACTCCATCAGCTCGGGGCCGTTCTCTCCGACCCAGGCGATCTCACCGCGGCGCGGTGACCCACCGTCGGCGTACCCCTTGAACCCGTACCGGTCGGTGAACAGCGGGTCCATGTAGCTGCGGGCCCGGGAACCGATGACGACCCCATCGCCGCCCCTGCTCTCCACGTTGACACCGTTCAGCGTGCCCGCGGTGTGGCCGACGCCGCTGTTGGTGACGCCGATCATGTACGGGGACCTGGCGCCCCGCACCCAGCCGGGCGGGGCCTGCTCACCGCTGAACGCGCCGGTGGCCCAACGGCGGTGGGGCTTCTGCCCACGGATCACGGACTCGATCGCGGACACGAGACCTGAGCAGTCCCACGACGGATCGCCGTTGCCGCCCCACTGGTAGGCCTTGCCCGCCTGCGTACGCGCCCAGGCCAGGGCGCCCTTGAACCCCTTCCCGCCGATGCCAGCCTTCTCGAGCTCGCCGTCCGCCTTCCCGGAGTAGCCGATGATTTCCTTGATCATCCGTTTGGGGATGCCGGTGATCATGTCCCGGTACGCCGACGCGGAGCCGCTGATCTTGTTCAGCAGGGGCCTCACTACCGCGTTCAGCCCGGCCTCGGCCGAGGCCTTCACGCCGTCCTTCAGCCAGCTGACGCCGCTCTTGGCGAGGTCAACACCCTTGGACGCGGAGTTCTTGACCCAGCCGAAGATGCCGCCCTCGCTGAACCCCTGACCCCGGAACGGGGAGAGGGAACGACCCTGCATCGCAGCCCGGTTGACCGCGTGCAGGCGCGCCCGCTCGTACGGATCCCGCATCGCCTCGGAGACGTAGACACCCTCACCGCGCCGCATCGGCACCAACTGGTCGTCACCGTCACGGAAAGAAGACTGACCAGGCAGCACACCGCCGCGTGCGAAGCCCTTGAACTCCGGCAAGGAGGGGGCACCGAACTTGCTGGCCACCTGGTTCCAGACACCACGGATGCCCTTGTTGTACACCGTATTGATCACGTACTCGATCGGCTTCTTCGCCTTGTCCTGCAGCGACTTGAAGGCCTTCCCCACGGTGTCCGCACCGGACTTGAACGCGTCGCCCATCGTCTTCGCCAGGGCTCGCGCTCGGTCGATCGGAGGCTTGAGCCCCTTGTTGTAGAGCCAGAGCGCAAGCTCTGCGACCCCGTGCAGCGCGGGGCTGAACGCGGTCTTCCACAGCCACGTGGCAGCCGCGCCCAGCAGGCGCAGCCCAGCGATGATCTGGGTCGCCGACCACTTCACCCCGGACCACATGAGCTTGAACCCTGCGACCGTCCAGCCGACGACCGGCTGCACGGCGTTGCGGTAGAGCCACATCACGACGGAGGCGACCAGGCGCACCCCGCCCATGACCAGGTTGAACTGGGCTTTCACCCCGCCCCACAGCCATTTCGCGCCGGCCACGATCCACTTGAATGCGGGCTGGATCGCTGCCGTCCACAGCCAGCTGAAACCGTCGCCGAGCTGCTTGACCCCGTACATGATCGGCATCACCAGGGTGATGTACATGACGGTGGCCAGGATCTTCGCACCGGTCGCGATCCATCCGAACACGGGCTGCAGCACGGTGTGCCACAGCCACGATGCGGCCGTGCCGATGGCGGTCAGCCCGGTCATCAGGTAGCCGAACCCGGGCTTCAGGCCCTGCTCCCAGAGTGCGGTCCATCCGGCCTTGATGCCCGCCCAGGCGCCCTGCACGATCGCCCGGAACGTCTCGCTCTTCTTGTACGCGATGACGAGCGCGGCGCCGAGCGCCACCACTCCGATGATGATCAAGGTGATGGGGTTGAGTGCCATCACGGCGTTGAAGATCGCCTGTGCGGCCGCCCACGCCCGGGTGACCATCATGACGCCGCGCACCGCGATGGAGTACGCGCCGAGCACGCCGAGGCTGATGCCGGTTGCGATGGCGTTCGCCGACATTGCCAGGGTCACGCCGCCGATCACGATGGCGAGCGGAGTGAACCAGATGCCGTACTCCCGCACCCACCGGGCGCCGGACATGAACGCATTGCCGAGTGCCGTCATGGTCGGCACGACACGGGTGTCGATGAATCCGCCGAACCGCTGGACGACCGGCAGGACGTCGGAGCCCAGGTAGCGGCCGAACTGCATCAGGCGGGGCAGTACGTACTTCGAGGTGGCGTCCCCGATCGCCATCAGGGCCCGGCGCTTGAACTGCTCGAACGGCACGCCGGCGTTGTTGCGCAGGTCGTCGCCGGCCTTCTTCGCCGCGCCGCCCACCGCACCAAGGTCGGCCACCGCCTTGGACGGATCCAAGCTGTACAAGGCCTTGCCGAGGTCCTCGCTCTTGGTTCCGAACAGGGCCACGCTCGCCGCGTTCCGGTCGACGGGGTTCTTCATGGCCCGCAGCTTGTCCAGCACGGTCTGCAGTCCAGCGGCCGCGCCGGCCCCGCCCTTGGCGAACATTGCCGTGGCGGACTCGGCGTTCATCCCGAGGAGCTTGAAGCCCGCCGCGGAAGCCTTGGATCCGTCGGTGGTGCGGATCTGGAATTCCTTGAGAGCGTCCGCGACGACGTCGGTGTCGCGAGCGCCTGCCTTCATGCCCTGGGAGAACAGGCCGGTGGCCGTCTTCATGTCCAGGCCGAGGCTGCGGAAGATCGTGGAGTACTCGTTGAACGTGTCGGCCAGGTCATCGGCGCGCGGGCCCATGACCTGGAAACCCCGGTACATGACGTCCAGGGCCTCGGTGCCGTTCTTCGCCAGGCCGTTCTTCACGGCCTGCCCGGCGGCGTTTGCGGCCTGGCCCAGGTCCACCTCGAACAGCGTCGACAAGTCCTGGACCTTGGTGCTGATCTGCGCGAGCTGTTTCGTCGTCGCCTTCGGCGGGGCGAGGCCGGCGGACATCGTGGCGCGCACGGCGGCCGCCGCCTCGTCCACGGACTCGGTGACCGTGTCCCCGTACAGCTTGCCGGCGGCCGCGCCAGCGCGCTTCGCGTCCTGGGCGCTCAGGCCCAGCTGTGCCTTGAGTTTGCCGGTGGCCTTCTGCTTCGCCAGTGACTCCTCGAGGCCCTTGGCGAGCAGGGCCCCAGCGGCCGCACCCACGGCGGCCGCGCCCACCAGGAGCTTGGCCTTCATCCCGGACATGAGGGATTCGCCGCCGGCCTGCCCCGCGCTGTTGGAGGCCCGGGCCACGGGCTCGCCGATCTCCCGGTCCAGCTGCTGGCCGAACCGGGACATGTTCGGCAGCACGTCCACCCACACAGCACCAGCGCGGGGCATCGGATCACCCCTTCTCTGCGTATTGCGGGGTCGCCATCGCGACGATCCGCTGATATCCCTGTCGCCCCTTGCGGGCGGCCTTGGCCTCGGCCTTGGCCTTCTGCTTCGGGGACGGGTCGCCGGGCCGCCAGGTGCGGTCCGGGTAGGGCTCCGCCTGCGACTTCTCGCCCCGGTTGGCGTTGCGGAAATCTGTCTCCATCCGGGCGATCCCGTCCAGGAGGTCGGCCAGCTGGTACTCGGCGGTGCCCCACGGGGAGTCCGTGATGGCCCGGGCCAGCGCCCCGCCTGGGGGCAGACCCTCGACCATCACGCGGAGTTTGCGCAGCGTGATGCGGCCCTGCCAGAACTCGGCGACCGGATCACGCGGCGCGTAGTGGTGCATCAGGTCCGCCTCGACGGCCTCGGGATGGTGCCCGAGGACGTCTAGGACCGTGTAGGGCGGCGCTTGATCTGGCCCTGCATGTCCTGCTGCACGGCGAGGAACAGCAGCCCGATGTCGCCGTCACTGTGGCCGGCGGCCGCGTACGTCTCGTACTGCTCCGGGCCGAGGATCGCGAGGGCCTTGTCCCTCGAGGTCTCGGCGGCGTCGACTGCCTCGGTCCAGTCGTCCTCGGCGAACAGCGGGTGCGGGAACGTCAGGACGTCGCCCTTGTCGGTCTCGAACTCCACGGTGTTGCCGCCGACTGCCTCGGTGTACTGGGCCTTGACTTCGGACAGCTTGTAGCGCTTGCGGTTGGGCTTGCTCATGGTGGTGATCTCTCTGTTCTGGGTGGCCGGTGGGTGAGCCGGTGGAGGCACCGAGGCGGCAGGGCTCACCCTGGGCCGCCGCCTCGGTGCCGGTGTGCGGGCCGGATCGGCCATCAGGGGCCTACCGGCGTTGCGAAGTCGCGCCAGCCCGGGCCGTCGATCCACGTGATCGAGTCGGTCTGGACCGTCTCGTCGACGTAGGCCTGGTAGGTGACGCCGCGGGAGATCTCGGCGGTGCGGGTCCACTGCTCGTCCTCACGGCCCGAGCGCAGGGCGCTGGGGAAGTGGCGGACGATGTACAGCGGCTTGCCGGTTTCCTTGTTGAGGTCCTCGGCGATGAACACGAGTCGCCGGTAGAGGGTGGGCGGGACCAGCGGCCTGGTCCAGGTCCATGCCTCCGTGCCGATCGCCGGGAGTGCATCGGCCCCGGACAGCGGCAGGTTCTCGTACAGGGCAAGGGCCGCGGCGTTCGTCTCCTGCGGTACCCACTGCGCCGTCTGAATGTCCGTTTCCACGTCGGAGCGGGTCGGGGACGCCGACTGCCCGGACTCGACGTCGTTCATCGACAGGTCGCCGGAGAACGTCACACCGTCGGTGGTGGTGTATCCGACCGGGACGTAACCGGCGGGGAGGACCTGCAGGATCCCGGCCGTGTCGAACGGGTCCGCCACGGCGTCCGCCGTGGTGTCCGCCGCGAAGATCGCGTAACGGAGTGCCTTGCGGATCAGCGACGTGCGCAGATCCGCCATGGTGGTGAAATCGCCGGCAGCCACAATGGGCCCCTTTCATGACGATGGCCCCGGGCGAGTGCCAGGGGCCAGGAGTGGAGGTGAGCTCAGGACGGCGCGCGCTCGCGGGTAGAGACCGTGTAGGTGGCCACTGCGCGCCGTAGAGCGGGGTTGCCGTACGGGACGAGGGCGGGGCGCTGTTCGGTCGTCACGTCGTCGATGACGACCTTCTGTCCGGGGTTGTGAGTGGCGGCCAGGGCGTGCATCGCCGTGCGGGTCCGCTCCGCCAGGTCCCATGCCGCGGCCCTGGTCGCCGCGAAGCTATGCACGTCGACGGTGGCGGTGTCGGTGACCTGGTCGTCGGCGCCGCCCGCGACCTGCACCCAGTCCAGCGGGAGCCGGGTTTCCAGCTGGTCGGGGAGCTCGTCCGCGACGCGTACGCCAGGCAGGTGTGGGCGCAGGCCGGTCATCACGGCCAGCTCGATGTCCGCCCACATCACGTCACCCCGTCGATGCGGGTGTGCGCGGCCCGGCCCAGCACCCGCCGCCGCGGTGTCGAGGACGTGCCGTGTTCATGGTCGGCGGCGTCCGCGCTGTCGGCGACAACTGCGGCCGTCGGCCGGCCCCGGGGGCGGATCTCCTCGACCACCTCGATCGAGGCGGCGAACTCTTCGCTGACCTCGGACCGGGCGATGGCCCGGGCCACTGGTGCGATGCGGTCGGCCTCGGCCTTGAGCGCGGCGCGGACGGGCTGGGAGCGCATGACCTCGGGCAGGCAGTTCGCATCGAACTCGAAACGGATACCGGACATCAGCCAGTCACCACCTTTAGGAATGCCTCGGTGTGGTCGAGCAGTCCGCCGAAGGAGCCGTGCTCGCCGGGCTCGCCGTCGACCTCGTACAGCACCCCCCGGTGTCGGACCCGGGACGTGTTGGTCAGGCCCATGTGCGGGGGCCCGGCCAGCCGCCACCGGGTGACGACCTGGACCCGGTCGTCGGTCGCCTCCGTGGAACTGACGGGCTGCATGTTGCAGCGGTCGACGTCGCGCTCCTGGTCCTCGTAGACGTCCTGCCCGCGCTCGTCCTCACCGACCAGGACCCGGGTGATGACGGTGACGGTGTCGCGCCGCAGCGGGTTGTCGATCACTGTCATGCGTCATCCCCCCGGTTCAGGCGGTGCGCCTCGACAGCGGCCTGCCACTGCGAGGTGATCCCCACCGCCGCCGTCGCCGCGAAACTGACGGACTCGGTGCCGGTGGTGATCTGCTGGATCGCCGGGTCCAGCCGGTAGATCGCCCGGGCCTGGTCGATGACCGCCTCCGTGACCTCCTCCGGCGTGACGGTGTGGCCGTGGTCGTACGTCACTGTGACCTCGGACCAGTCCGGCCAGCACCCGGACGGATGCAGCAGCACCCCCGCCCGGCGCTTGACCCGTACCCCGGTGAGCAGCTGCTCGTCCACCAGGACGTCGCCGAGGCGGACGACCGGGGCGGCCGGCAGCTGCAGCGCCGCCCGCCCCGTGCCGTCCAGGCTCACGGTGTCCTCGGTGACCAGACTGACGGGGTGGCGGACCGCACCGCGGAAGCGCCTTGTGGCGGCCCGCAGTGCGGCCAGCAACCGCAGATCGTCAGCAGGGATACCCAGGAACACGGCGAGCTCGGCCGGGTCGGCGAGGTAGGGCTCAGGCCCCGCCACCGGGACCGCCTGCCGCACGCTGCCGGGCCTCGGCCAGGAACTCGTCCTGGCGCTCCATGAGGCCCTTGCGCTGCTCGCCCTTGCTCTCGGCGTCCAGGACCCGGGCGGTCTCCTGCTCGTCGGCCTCGGCCAGGTGCGCGATGACCTGCAGCACGGTGTGCTCCGCCGGGTCGAACCCGCCGGCCCCGGGCTCCTGGTCCGTCTCCTGCGTGCGCGGGTCCGCCTGCGCCTGCGTGAGCGGGGGCGCCTGCCCGCCCGCGGGCGGTGCCGTGCGCGCCCGGTAGCGGGCCGCCTCGTCCGCGCGCACCCGGATCCCGTCGATCACGATCATCTTGTGCTCGGGCATGCTGTCTCCTTACGGGGTCGGCTTGATGACGATGAGCCGGTTGGGCTTCCAGATGACCTGCATCGCGCGCAGCTCTGCACGGACGTAGACGAGGTTTCGCTGGGCGTAGTCCTTGTGCTGGTTGAACGCCAGGACGGACAGGCCCTCGACGTCCAGGAGGGCGACCTGCCGCCAGTCGCCGAGGATGACCGTGCCCGGGGCCAGGCGCTGCGACAGCGCCCGGGCGCGGCCCCAGCTGGTGTTCGGGCCCTGGCCGAACGGGCCCTGCCCGAAGAACCGGTCGTTGGCGTCCTGCATGAGGTCCCACGCCTCGTCGTCCTCGGGCGACATCAGGGCCGCGGTGACGTTCCCGCCGGGCAGGGTGGTGATCTTCGTGATCGCCTTGCGGATCGCCTTGACCTGCTCCATGGCGTCGGTGCCCGGGGTGTAAGTCAGCTCCTGCACACCGGTGGTGTGCAGGATGCCCTTCGGCTTCCCGCTCGTGCCGGGGCCGTTCAGCAGCATGTCCTCGACGACGGAGTCCAGCGAGTACTCCAGCTCCTGGTCCATGTACGAGGCGAGCGCCGGCGCGTTGGACAGCAGGGAGTTGGTGACGTCGTAGCCGTCCGCGTACGTGTAGGGCTTGGCGTCGGCGAGCTCCGTTTGAATGGTCGACGTGGGCTTGAGCGCGGTGTCCGGGTCGCCGGGCAGGATCTCGTCCTGAACGACGGCGGCGTTGCGGGTCACCCCGGTCACCTGCAGGTACTCGAACGGTCCGTCCGACTCACCGCGGCTGATCAGGTCCAGGATGGTCAGGCTGTCGCGGTCGACCTGGTCCACCATCGGCATACGCGTCGGGGCGATGTGGCCGAGGGCGACCTGCAGCGGCGCGGACGTCGCCTTGCGGTTGGCCATCCACTCCTTGAGCGACCCGACGCGAGTCCGGCCGATGCTGACCGCCGACCCCTCGCCGAGCCCAGTCGGGTTGTCCTTGCGGAACTCCGCGTACAGGGCGCTCTTGGTGAACCGGCCGCCGAGCGTGGCAGCGTCGCCGTCCTCCTCCCGGTCCTTCACCCCGGACAGCTTCGGGGCTGGCCGGTCGGCGGCCTTGCCCGCCATCTCGGCGGCCGCGGCCTGCGCGTCGTCGGCCGCCTTGACCTTCACCTGAAGATCCTCGGACTCAGCCTTGATCGTGTTGATCCGGGCCACCTCGTCCTCGGTGAAGTCCCGGCCGTCCTCGGCCGCCGCCTTGGCGACGATGTCCGCCGCTTCCTTCAGCAGCGCCTGCAGCTTCTCGCGCAGCGTCATCCTGTGCTCCTCATGGTCATCAGTTCCTGCGTGGTGACCCATGCGGATACCTGGGCGGGCGTGAGCGCGGGAGCCTTCGCGGCGGCCTCATCGGCGGCGGCGGTCTCCTCGGGCGGTTGCTGGCCGGTCTCCTGCTCGGGTGTGGCCCCGTCCGCGGGCGCGGGCGGGGAAGTCTTCTGGGCCCGGTTCTTCTCCGGGGTCGCGGCGGCGAGGACGTCACCGATCGAGGCGTGCGCGCTCGCCAACGCGTCGTAGTTCGACTGGGACAGGACGCGGCCGGCCTTCGCGGTGTGGGCGAGGTCGGCGGCCTTGGCCGCGATCAGGTCGGTCTGCTGGTTCGCGCCGACCAGGCACGGGCCGACCTCGAACAGCGAGCTGAAACGCTTGATTTCGTAGAACTCGCCCCACGGGTGCGCGGCCAGGTCATCGGTCTCCACCCAGCCGCCCTCGCCGACGTCGTACGCGAAGCTGAACTGCTTGATGCGCCGGCCCTTGAGTAGGCCGTGCACGTGCTTCGCGGTGGCGTTGGTGTCCATGTCCTCGATCTGGGCGAGGACCTCGAGGCCGGCAGCCGTTTCCGTGGCTTCCAGGACCACGCCGATGTGCGCGAACGGGTCGCTCCATTTGTGGGCCCAGACCACCGGGATGGGGTCGCCGGACGCCTTCCACTCGGCGAGGACCTGAGCGAACGCGCCCGGGGCGATGACGTCGCCCATGCTGTCCTCGTTCCCGAACACTGAGACGAGCGCACGGAACTGGCCCTCCTGCAGCCCGTCGGCGGGCCCGACGGCCTTGATCTTCGCCGTGCATTCCTTCGTACGGGGCACGTCAGACCCCCTCGCGCTCGGGCCAATGCCACGTGCCGCCACGCTGGATCGGCTCGGACTGCGGGCAGCGGTTGAAGAAGATGCCGCCCGGGTTGAACACGGCCAGGTCCAGCACAACGGCGTCGCTGTCCCATTCCTCGGCGTGCTCGGCGTCCGCGACCGGCAGCGCTCCTTCGGGCACGCCGGTCACGATGGCGGCCCGGCACTGCGAGGTGTACTCGCCGCCGGGGGTGCCGTAGCTGACGTAGTGGACGATGCGGCCGACGCTGGGCTTGGCCATGGTCAGGACCCCTCTCGGGTGTAGTCGAGTCGGCAGTTGCAGTTCGCGGTCTCGGCCGCGTCACCGTTCGCGTCCCCGGGCCAGCGCAGCCCGTTGTCGAACGTCGTCCCGAGCGGGACGGAGTCGCCGCCCATGCGCACGTGCGAGGCGCGCGGGTTCTTGCCCCCGGTGCGCCACACCTTGTGGGTCAGGCCGGACGCCCCGGCAGCGTCGTGGCCTCCGAAGGACCGGGCCTCGGTGGACGCGGTGACCGCGCGCACGCCGGCCGCCGTCACCCAGGAGCCGAGGCCTGCACGGAGGTTGGCGCGCCAGTCGCCCTCGTCCGCCACGGCCGACGTCGCCGCGGTGTACGCCGCCTGCTCGTACTCCGTGGCGTGAGACTCGGCGGCCTTCGCCAACCAGGCCTCCATGACGGCCGCGTCCCAGCCGTCCGCCTCCGGGTTCCACACCCCGAGGACGTCCCACGCGCCGATCTGCGCGAGGCGGAACCCGTACCCCTGCATGAGGGCGGCGAGCTGCGCCTGGCGCTCCGGGGACTGCGCGGCCCACAGGTCGTAGAAGTCGGGCGGGCCGTCCGCCTTCGCGTCGGCCGCGGACAGCAGGATGTCGGCCTGCTGCTGCGCCCATCCGGTGAGCGCCGCGGTGTAGGCGTCCCGCTCGGCGGCGAACGTCCCCAGGTCCTCAGGCCGCGCGGCTTTCAAGCCGGGCGGCCCTGACCTTTTGGGAGGGCGGGCGGCGAGGCCGTGTCCGTCGGCGAGGCGAGGCCGCCGACCAGGACGTTGAGCGGGGTGACCAGTTCGTCGGTGCCGTCCACGTGCGGCAGGTTCAGCTTGCTGCGCGCCTCGGACCTCAGCATGTACGGGGCGCCGGTCGCGGTCTGCAGGATGCTCGCCTGCTCTGTGAACGAGCCGCGCAGCTTCGCCTCTACGTTCGCCTCTACGTAGAGGTTCGACCCGGGGGCGATGAGCGGGACGAGCATGGTGTTGATGACGTCCTGCAGCATCGTGATGTCCGGGCCTACCGAGTGGGTGTAGAGCATCTGCCGGAACGCGTCCAGGTTGGAGAACGTCCCCTCGCGCGCACCCACCAGCTCGGGCGGGATGTGGTAGAAGGACGCCACCTCGGCGTCCGTGAGCCGTCGGCCCTCGATGTCCTGGGTCTCGCGCGGGTTGAACGCGTTGACGGTGACCAGCTTCATGCCGTCCTCGAGGAGCGGCGTCCCGCCCACGGTCGGGCCGCGTCCGATGAACGCGTTGAAACCGGCCAGGAAACGGTCCCGTGCCGTCTTCGACCAGCTCGGTGCATCCGCCGGCCGTTCAAGGACGACCGGCACTCGCGCGCCGTTCTTCCACACCGATCGGCGCCACTCCACCGCCTCGGCCTGCTCGGCGAGGATCTGCTGCATGGTCTCCATGGGCGAGGTGCCGTCCGCGCCGACCGTGGCATACCCGTGGTCGAACAGGTACGGGGCGGGCAGCGGCACCACCTCGGCGGGGCCGCGCGAGCTGATCAGGTACAGGGCGGCGGGCTGGTCGTCGTCGTCCGCCAGGACGTGCATCCTGCGGGCCGGCTTCCGGCGCAGCTCCCACCCAGACGGTGTGTCGGCGTTGGGGAGGACCTGCATGCACCACCGGTCGTGGATGAGCCAGTCGACGATGACCGAGTGCCACAGCCGCGATGGTGGGACCGCCGGGGCCGGGTGCGCGAGCAGCTGCGCCAGCGGGTGATCTGTGACCCTGCGCCGGTCGGTGTCGGAGACCCGCTCGTAGACGTTCCAGGGGATCGTCGACAGGGCCCGGGCGATGTAGTCGACCACTTTGCGGACCGACGGCTGGGTCTCCCAGACGTTCAGCGCGGCCGCGGTGCCGGCGTAGTTGGACAGCGGGACGCCGGGGTCAACGACCCTGATCCCGTGCTGGGTGACGTACCGGCCGAGGTCGGCCAGGTCGCCGAACTGCTCGGCGGCCTTGGCGAGGACGGGCACGCCGTCCTGGTCGATGACCCGGGCCGGCGGGTGGTGCTTGGTCCAGCGGTGCCAGAACGCCATAGGACGCCCCCTCTCAGATCGCTTCGAAGTCGCTGTCCTCGTAGGCGGACACGCGCCGGGGCGGCCGGACGAGGATCTCGGAGATCGCGTCGCACAGCGCTGATATGCCGTCGATCTTGTCGCCGGAGTTGGCCTTGTCCGGCTTGACGTTGCCTGCGGTGTCCATGGCCACGGCGAGGTTGTCGACCATCCACGTCATGACCGGGTTGCCGCCGTGGCGCAGCATCGGCCGGCCTTTCGCTCCGAGGAGCAGCAGCCGCTTAACGGCTTTCAGGGCGGGCGACATGGTCTTGAAGCCCTGGCCTACGCCGACCATCGGGGCGCGCTCGCCCTCGAGGTCGTTGGTGAGCGACGTACTGCCCCACCGGTCGAACCCGAGCGCCTTCACGTCGAACGAGTCGAGGTCCTTGCGGATCTGCGCGCCGATCGCGTGGTAGTCGGTGACGTTGCCTGGCGTGGTGCGCAGCCAACCCTCCTTGACCCACCGGGAGGCCGCGTCCGCCGTGCGCTTGTCCAGGGACGGCAGGTTGTCCTCCGGTGTCCAGAACCGCAGCAGCAGGTCCAGGCCGCCGTCGGTGTCGTCGGGGAACAGCCACGCAAGCGCGTTCAGGTCGGAGACGCTCCCGAGGTCCAGGCCGCCGTACGCCTCGCGGCCGCGCAACTTGACCTCGTCGACCAGGGCCTGATTGGCGCGCCAGGCGTCCAGGTCCAGGAACTTGGTGACCTGCTTGGTTCGGATCCCCAGGTGCAGGCGCTGGAACGCGGCCAGGTCTGCCGGCGACTGCTGGGCGCCGCGCGCCTTGCGAGCGAGGTACGCCCGGGTCGGACTGATCCCGAAACCGGGGTTGGCCGCCCGCCACGTCTCCTCGACGAACGGGTCTGCGTCCTTCGGTACAGCGAAGATCACGCCGTACACCGACGGGTCCTCGAGAACGCCGCGCGCCAGCTGCTCGATGCGCGTGCGCTTGCGGGCGTAGATCGTCTCGGGCTTGCCGGAGTCCGCCGTGGTGATCATGACGATCAGGGGCTGCCGCCTCGAGCCGGTACCGGACTCGATGACCTCCACCAGGTCCGGGCTCTTGTAGACGTGCAGTTCGTCGATGATGCCGGCGTGCAGGTTCGCCCCGTGCTGGGCGTCTGCCGCGTTCGCGATCACCTCGAAGTAGCTGCCGCTCTTCGGGTGGACGATCTTGCCCTGGTACGCCTTGACGTGGCCCTTAAGCGCCGGGGCGCGCTCGGCGAGCTGCTTGATCGGCGTGAACACGAACCCGGCCTGCGCCTTGGTCGTCGCCGCGGCGACGACCTGCGCGCCGGGCTCGCCGTCCGCGCACGTCATGTAGACGGCGATACCGCCGGACAGGGTGCTCTTGCCGTTCTTGCGGGGCACGTCTACGTACAGCTCGGAAATGATCCGCACGTACATGTCGGCGTCGTCGTCCCAGTGGACCCACCCGAACACCGGGGCCAGGATCCATGCGACCTGCCACGGGTCCGGGATCAGCGGGCGGCCTGCCCACTGCCCTTGGGTGTGGCGCAGCAGAGAGAACGACTTGATGACCTTGTCGACGCGCTCGGGGTCGAACCGGGCGCCAGGGACGTCCCGGGGCTCGGGCGTCTTGATCAGGGGCGGGCAGTCCGGGAGAGCGATACCCCGGGAGACGAGGTACCAGCCAACCTCGGGTGACAGCTTGAGCCGCTCGAGCTCGGCATCATCCAGGAACGCGCCGGGGACCGGGGCGGCCTGCTCAGGCTCGGCGGCCTTCCTACGCGAACGGGTTGTCGTCCTCGCTGCCATCGTCGGCCCCTCTCGCCAGGGCCTGCTCTGACGAGGGGGACAGGCCGAACTGGGCGGCGAACCCGCGGAGCTCGCGGCCGGCGTTCCGCGCGATGGCCACGGACGGGTTGGGCACGGTCTTCTCGGTGGACGATCCGTCCGGCCGGTTGGTGATCTGTTGGACGGTCAGGCCGGTCAGGGTCACGTCGCGCGTCGCGGTGACGAACACGGACCAGGTCTCGCAGTAGGCGGCGAGCATCGCTCGGTCCTCCTCCTTCAGGAGGTCCAGGCGCTGCAGGCCGGGGACGACACGGCGCCACTCGGCGGCCGCCTCCCTGGACAGCCACGTCGGGGGCTTCGGGGGGAGCCGTCGGAAGGCCGGCGGAGGCTTGACCGTGCGGCCGCCGGAGTCGCGGCCGTCCCCTCTACCGGTCAGCAACTTAAGCGCTGCGGGCTGTGCGGTGCGCCCCATGCCTACCTCCTGACCTGCGCAATCACTGGTGACGCTGCGTCATTTCCCCAGTTTTGAGTTCACAATTCTGAGCGTGTATGTGCCGAGCTGACGGCGCCGGGCCCCCTGGCGATCATCCTGGAGATCTGGACTCCCCTACCCCCGGGGAGACGGGAGGGGCGGCGAGGCCGAACGCAGTGGGATCGTCCCGCAGCCAGGCGCCCAGCTCGGTGAACAGCGCAGCCAGCTGCAGGCGGACCTCGGGCATCTCAACCGAGCCGTTGTGGACGGGGACGGTGATCTCTCCGATGTCGGTGCAGACGTGTTCGGTACCGATCTCAACATCCATGTGGACGGAGCCGGTGATCTCAGCGGCCATGGGGTGTGCCTCCGTTCGGTCAGCGGGTTTTGCGACGGGCCCTGTTGGCACGCGCGGCCTCGGCCTTGGACTTGATGAGGTGGCATGGCTCGCAGATGAGCCCGAGGTTGTCGAGGTCCTCGGCTGCTCCGCCCTCGGCGATCGGCGTGATGTGGTCGAGCTGGTGCTGATGCTCGGCGTCCGGATCGTCGTCTCGGTCGGGCTGCTCGATGCCGCATCGGTAGCAGCATCCGTTGTCGCGGTCGGTGGTTCGGCGCTTCAGCGTGCGCCATCTGCCAGAGCTCACGCCGTAGCGTGCTGCCTTGTCATCCCTGCCTGCCCACGGGATGCGCTGGTGGTCTTCACAGCGCCCCTTGGGCACGAGGGTGGAGCAGCCGGGCTCAGCGCACCGGGTAGGGGGTCGGGTGGGCATGGGGGGGCTCCCGGGGGGTCGGGGGGTGCCCCACCGAGGCCCCATCCGTGGGGACGGGGCCTCGGTGGGGCAGGGGTACTACTGGCGCCACTCGTCCCGGTAGTCCCGTGCGGTGAGCTCGTCGACTTCGCTCTTCCAGTCCGTGCCCTGGCAGCGGAGGCACGGCGGTACGACCATCAGCAGCCTGCATTCCTCGGCGCTGAATAGGCGATTCGCACCACAGGAACCGCACCAGTGCGGGTGAGTCGGGCGCGGGTCGTCACACCCGTCGCCTGGGCGGCCAGCCATCAGTCTTTCAACCTTCGTCGGTGGGCTCGGCGGCGTGCTTGGTGTGCACGAGGATGGCGAACTTGCGGGCGTCTGCCTCACGTTTCGCTGCGCACTCAAGGAGCATGGCGGACTTGCCGTCTGCGCCTTCGATGGTGACGAACAGCTTGGTGGCGTCCTTCTTGAGCGCCAGGGCGAAGATGCCGGTGGCGAGGACGCGGGTGGCTGTGATGCGCTTCGCGGCCTCGCCGCGGTCGATGGTGATGGTGGCGCCGGCCACGAGGACATCCATCTGGCCGGGTGTCGTGAAGCGCAGCGGGTCCTTTCGGACCATCATCTGGCCGACTGCTCCGGATGCGAGGCGTAGCTCAAGGAGTGCCTTGGATGCGGCCTTCTCCTCGGTTGTCTTCTTGGAGCCGAACATGGTCCCCCCCAGGGATCGCGGTGAAGGGGAATCGTGTCACGGATGCGTGGGAGCGGTGAGGGCCTCGGGGATGCCGAGGAGTCTCAGCGCGCGGCCCCGGGTTGCGACTTCGGCTCTGGTGACGTCGGCGAGCGTGTACATGGGGTGGCCGCGGTCGGTGAGGCCGGTCGGCTGCAGGTGGCCGCGGCGTGCCCACTGGCGGATGGTGGCGGGCCGGATGTGGGCGGTGCCAGCGGTGAGGGCCTGGCGGGCGCGGTCGGCGTGGGTGGCAGCCTCGGCGGTGGTGAGCCATGTCGTGCTCATGGGCCTCCGTCCGGGCGTACGAAAGCCCCTGACCGCCGGTCAGGGGCTTGCTGGGCACACGTGTGGTGCTGGCAGCAGTGTGACGCCAAATGGTGATCATGTCCAGCGCGATCGGTCCGGACGCGCCGAGGCCCCGTCCTGCAGGGAGCAGGGCGGGGCCTCGTTCGAGCATCAGCGCCGCAGCCATGGAGCGCCAATGATGGGTCTGGACGGTACGCGGCGGGCGACGTGGTCGGCCAGATCGCCGTCGAGTTCGTTTGTCGCCCTGGACTCGCCGTTCGGGCCGTCCTGCAGCAGCAGGTACTTCGATCCCCAGAGGTACTCGCCCGTCTCGATGCGCTGGGCGCCGACGGCCCGCGCGATCTGCTCGTCTTCGTCGAGGCGGTCGCGGAGGAACTGCACCAGGTCGTCCATGTGCTCCATCATCCCTTCTTGAGCCAGCCGCCGCGGGAGGCCTGGTAGTCCGTCTCATAGCCCTTGCCACGCGGGTCCTTGGGGAGGCGGGTCGGCATGCTCGCGGGCAGCCGCTTGGCGGGCGCCGGTGCGGTCGCGGGGGTCTCGTTCTTGCGTCGACCGAATGCCATGATCGTGTCCTGTCTCTGTGATGGGGATGGGCCCGGGGCCGGCCGAACGTCTTGGCGGATGGCGGCCGGTCTCGGGGGTTGAGCCGGTCTGTACGGCTCCCCTCGCCGCCCGTACGTGACGGGCGGATCGGGCAGCCGTCAGCGGGTGTGGTGCTGTACGCGTGCTGCAGCTGGGTTCTTCGGGTCGTCGGTGACGGTGAACGGGTAGTCGTTGCCCGCGTTGTTGTTGTTGCTCTGACCTGGGACAACAACGCCAACAACAGGGGGGTCAGAAGGAGGTGGGGGGAGTGGGGGGAAGTCCTCTTTATGGACCCCCTCGCGGCCGCCCGTCGGGGGCACCCTCACCCCGGGGCGGATACGCACCTCGTGGCGGGCCAGGAGGGCGCGCACATCTGCGGTGGCCCATGGGGTCGCGGGGAGGCCCACAAGCGGGGCCCGGGAGAGGTGCTTGGCGAGGGCTGCGAGGTGGACGCCGGAGCCCTCGGTGTAGACGTCGGTAAGGAGCAGCGCGACGTGCTCGCGGGTCAGGATGTCGCGGGGGTGGCGGTCGTCGGCGGCGGGCTTCTCAGCCGGTTCCTCGTCCAGGGCCTCGGTGGGCTCCTCGGGGAGAGCGGCGGCGTAGCCGAGGAAGAGCGCGGTGAGCACCCAGGCGCCCGCGAGGGTGGCCGTGATGATCGTGGTGTACGGCAGGGTCTTGGTGAGGAAGGCGACGGCCAGGACGCCGAACCAGCGCAGCAGCGCCGACCCTTCGGTGTCCGGGGCAGTCTTCTTGGGCGCCTTCTTCGAGGGCTTCGCCTGCTCCTCCCCCGGGCCGGCCTCCTCTGCCTGGTCGGTCGCCTCCGTGTTGTCGGCGGCGGGCTTGGCCGGGGGCTCGGCGGGCTTGGGGTGGGCGTTGCAGAGCCAGTCCACGGTCCAGCGGGTGACCTTTTCGGAGCCGACCCAGAGGGCGGTCCAGAACGCGATCCAGTGCTCCATCAGGCGCCACCGCCGAACATCATGAATGCGGCTGCGACGAACTGCCCGGGGACGGCCCAGATGGATCCGTCCCCTGCTGCGGGCCAGGTGAACGCAGCGATCAGGCAGAGGACTGCGGCCCGGGTCGGGTTCAGCGGGGCGACCACCATCAGGATCACGAGCAGGGTGCAGGCCGCGCCGATGCCGAACTCTCCGAACGGCCCGCCGGCACCTCCGACGCCGAGGCCGGTCCAGCCCTGCTCAACGACCTGCTGAGGGCTTGCCCAGATCTTCCCGGCGGCGATGTAGGCGGAGCCGGCAGCGAACGCGACGACACCGGCCCAGACGATGTCGAGCTTGCGTGATCCCTTGCCGATGACGCCGAAGACGAGCAGGACGGTGAGGCAGAGCGCCAGGCCGCCCGACCCCATGAATCCGAGAACGGAGCTCCCGCTGTTGGGGGCTGCGAGGTACATGACGGGGCGTCTCCTAGAACGTGCCGGGCGCGTAGAGCGCCAGGGCGAGGACGGCGGTGCACACGGGGATTCGGGCGGCCCAGACGGTGACCGGGCGCAGCGCGGGGGGCATGTACGGCAGGCCGGGGAGGTAGGACGCGACGATGTACGTCACTGCGGCCATGGCGATGCCTGCGGCGGGTGCGCCGTTGCCGGCGGATGCGAGCAGGTCGGCCATCTGTCCGGCGAGGCCGAGCCACCAGCCGACGGCGGCGGCGCTGCCGTGGTAGACGAGCCACAGGCGGCGGCGGTGGCGGCGCTCGCGGGCCCACTCGTCCTCGACCGACAGCGCGGCCTGGGGCTCGGGGGTGGGCTGGTTGACGGTGACGTGGATGCCGGGCGCGGCCGCGGTGATCTCCTGCGGCGTGGGCTGGGGTTCGGGGGCGCGCTGCCGGGTGCCGAACGGGGTGGGCCGTACGTGCCACCAGGGCCGGGGCGGCTCGGGCTGCTCCTGGTCGTCGTCGTCCTTGTCGTCCTGGTCCGCGGTGTCGGGTTCAGGGATGACGTGGACCTCGACGAGCGGGACGGGCTTCGGCTGCTCGTCGGCCGGCGGGCCGTCGATGGCGCGGCGCAGCAGTGCCCGGATCTGCCGTTCGGCTGCGTCGCGGGTGCCGTGATTGTCGTTCATGCCGTACGGCCCAGCTCGCGGTTGAAGACGCGGACGATGGTGGAGCGCGGGACACCTGTCCCGTGGATCTGGTGGACGTAGGACACGACCTTGTCCTTGTCCTGGACGCCGGAGGACATCGCTGTCCTGATGCTGTCCGTCACGGTCTGCCCGGTTGGGGTGATGACGGGCCGTGGGCCCGGTGACCTGCTGTCCTCGTTGTCCAGGACGGTCAGGACGGTGTCGGTGTCGTAGTCCAGGCCGAGGGTGTCGAGGTGTGCCAGGACGTCATCGTGGGACAGGTCGGGGACGGTTGTCCGGATGGCCCGGACAGCGGACAGGACAGTGGGGGACAGCTGTCCTGGCGTGTCCTGGCCGTTGTCCTGCAGGGCCCGTGCGGCGGGCGGGGCGGCGTAGACCGCGGCCTGGCCCTCGACCCGGGCGAGGGTGCGCAGCTGTCCCGCGAGGGCGAGGCGGGCGGTGATGTCGGCTTCCCGTTTGGCGAGCCAGCGGCGGGTCAGCTCGGGAAGCGGCCGCGCCTGGTGGCGCATCACCGTGGACCACATGTACTTCGCGATCGCGGATACGGCAGCCCCGGCGATCCCGACGTACAGGGAGTCCTCGAGGTGCCCGTGCGCGGCCACGGCGGCCATGTCAGCGATCAGGGCGACGGTTCCGGCGGTACGGGGGCCCTTGGCGCGGTCGGCGTTGTAGCGGGCGAGCCATTCCAGTGCCATGCAGCTGATCCAGACCAGGGCGAATGCCGAGGCGGCCAGGTAGGCGATCGGGGCGAGGACTGCGCGGGCGAGGAGGTCGCCGATGCTGGCCACGGACCAGATGATCGCGATGGCGAGAAGGCCGGCGGCCACGACGGTGACCGCGGTCATGACGATGTGGTCCCAGTCGCGGGGCGGAACGGGCACGAGGACGTCGTAGTCCTCCTCGACCTGCTCCGGGTCGCCGTTCACTGTGTGGGTGACGAGGCGCTGGCGGGTCTCGGTGCGGTAGCGGATGCCGGGGAGCAGCTGCTGCTCGGTCGGCGGTTCGGTGGTCACGCCTGGTCCTCCGGGGCGAGGGGTGGCCGGGCCGCAATGGGGGTGCGGCCCGGCAGGAAGGGGTGGTCTCAGCGGGCGGCGTTGACGGCGGCCGCGCGGGCGTCCGCAGCGGCGCGGCGGCGCTCGGCCTCGGCGCGCATCAGGTCCTGGCCGCGCTGGTACGCGGCCGCGGCCTCGGTGGCGCTCACCGAGGGCTGCTCGGCGGCGGCCATCAGGCGCCGGCCTTCTTGAGCAGGCGCATGCCGTACTCGGCGCGGGTGATGGGGGCCTCGGTGGCCGGCCAGTCGACGCGGGGCATGTGGCGGAGCAGACGGCCGGTGGCGGCGACGGCGTGCGGGGTGCCGAGGCCGTGGACGTCGGCGGCGGCCCGTCCGGCGTACGCGAGGCGGGTGACCTCCCGCATGATCAGCGTCGGTTCCACGCCGCAGAGCGCCGTGCCGATGTCGGCCATGAGCGCGCGGGTGGCCTGGTCGGGGGTGGTGCGGGCCTGGGCCAGTGCCAGGTTCATGTCGGGGGCCGAGGCGCAGGCCACGGTGGCGCGGATACGATCGCGCATGGTTGTCCTCCTGGTGATGCAGGTGGATGACTGGCCCCGGTCATATGGCGTTGCGAGCGCCGACCGGGGCCGTTCCGTTGCAGGCCCCACCGTAGGGAACCTGCTTTACAGTGTCAACAAGGTTAGGGCAGGATGACGCCTATGCCGGAGAAAAGGGAGCCGGAAACGTCGGACGAGGGGGAGCTGGTGAACCTGTCGCAACTGGCTGCGGAGCTCGGCGTCACACGTCAGTGGCTGCACGCGCTGCGCACCAAGGACCCGAGCTTCCCGGCCTCGCGCCGGCGCCCGGGCAGCACCCGGGAACTCTGGGACCTCGCCGAGGCCCGGGCCTACTACAAGGCTCGTGAGCTGCGGCCCGGGGAGCGAACAGACCTCAAGGCCCCGCCCGAGCAGTAGCAGCTGCGCCCCGCCCGTGACAGTCGGGCGGGGCGCAGTCGTGTCCGGAGCGTACTGAGCGTCAGGCCGCCGTGGCCTGGTGCGCACCGAGGCGCAGCGCGATGGCGGCCAGGACGGGCATGACCTGGGCGCGGTGGGCGGCGTACTCGTCGGGGGTGAGCCGTACGGTGCACGACTGGCAGGAGATGTGCCACTCGTCGTCGACGGCGACCAGCGCCCATCCCTGGCAGCCGGGGCAGGGCGCGTCCATGGGGCGGCGGCGCGGCGTGGTGTGGGTGATGCGGCGGATCCGCTGCAGGAGCGCCTCGAGCTGCTCGTACATGTCGGCTGCCCACGGCCGGGTCGCGGCGTACGGCAGGTAGGCGTCCAGCCAGGAGCACCAGGCGGTGATGCTGTTCCCGGCCCGGGCGACCGGGGCGGCGCCGCGCTCGATGTGGATGGTGCCGTGCTCGTCGCGCCGAACGTACGGGACGTCGGCGGCGAGGTAGCGGGCCCAGCCGACGAGCAGGGCCGTGATGGGGATGCCGGCGGCCTGGTCGCCGTGCGGGTCGGCGAGGGGGACGACGTGCCCGGGGCCGAGGAGGTCGAGGACCTCGAGGCGGACGGGCAGCGGGGAGTGCGCGCGGCCGCTGCCGCCGCGCTGCGCCGGTCCGGTGTCGGGCTGCAGGCTGTCCTGCAGGAGTGGCAGGTGGCGGGGGATCTCCCGCAGCCAGGTGTGGATCCGGTAGGTGCAGCCGTCGCACAGGTAGCAGTCGGCGGGGGCGTGCTGGTGGCAGATCTCGCAGGTGTTGTCCATGGCGTGCTCCTGGTCGTGCGGTGGGTCAGGGCGTGCGTTCGGCACGCCGCTTGAGGTAGGCCAGGAATTCGGCGACGGCGGCCTGGTCCCCGGGGGTGAGCCGCGTGTTCGGGTTGTTGCCGCACGGCGGTCCGCCCCGGCGGCGTGGGGCGTGGGCAGGGCAGAGATCGGGTCCGCGGGTGCTCCAGCCGGCTGCCTCGGCGGACTTGCGGGCCTGGTCCTCGTCGGCCGTGCCGGCGTGGTGCTGTGCGGCGCAGGTCCCGTACCGCCCGGACCTCTCGCAGAGGATGACGACGGACGCGCTCACTGCAGCAGCCCAGCGGCACGGGCCTGGGCGGTACGGGCCTGGTGTACGTCGTTGCGGCGGGAGCGGGTGCCGCCGTGGCTGCTGCAGAGCTCCCGGGCACGGGACTTGCAGGAGGGGCACGGCACGGCGATAGCCGGGAGGTCCAGGGCGGGCGCCGGAATGGCTTTCGCGGCGGGTGTGGTGTCGGGCATACAGAACTCCTCGATGGCGGCCCGGTCCTGCTCGGGGGTGCCGGGCGTGGTCGCGTTGACGCGGCGGGGGTGGGCAATGTGGCCGAGGGCGAGCGCGGCCGCGACGAAGACGACCGCAGCGGCCGCGATGACGGGGATCACTGGGCGCGCCTGGCCTTGTGCTGGGCTTTGTTGACCGCGCTGGCGTCCTTGCTGCAGACGTCGCACCTACAGCCCCAGTTCTTGTACGCGTTGGCGCCGTGGGTGAAGACGGCGGTGCCGGCGGCCCGTCGGGCGTACCGGTCGGCCTTGCTGGCAGCCAGGCCCGCGGCGTGATGCGTACGGCACTTCTCGCATCGGCAGCCGCGCCTGTACGCGCCCCACGTCCCGCACCCCCTCAGCGCCGGCGCCCAGGTGCTCGGGATGCCGTGGCGGTTCCGGGCCCGCAGCACGGTGCGCCACGACATCCCGAGCTCCTCGGCGATCGCACGGTCCGACTGGCCGGCCGCAGCCATCTCGCGGACCCGGTCCACGTGTTCAGGCGTCATCGCGCACCACCGTTCTGCTCACGCCAGGCCTGCAGGACGGCCTTGGGGATCTGGCCCCGGCTTGGCACGGCGAGGCCCTGAGACGTCGCCCAGGCCCGCACCTCGCCCTGGTCGTAGTCCCGCCTGACGGCCTTGCGCTTCGGGCGCAGCTGCTCCCGGCGGGCGCGTACGGCCTCGAGCTCCCTCAGCAGGCGCTGCTCGTCGGCCTCGGCCTGTGCCAGCTGCTCGTCGGCGGCCTGCAGCTCCCGCAGCTCCTGCAGGAGTTCGCGGGCCTGCTGCCCCTTGCGGGCGATGGACTTGGTGGGGTGTTTCTCGGCCCAGGTGATGAGTGCGCCGGTCGTGGCGACGGTCAGGCCGGCAGACGGTGCCGCCTGCGGGGTGCGCGGCCCGGGGACGGGCGGCTGAGCGCTCATGGACTTCCTCTTTCTGGCGATGATCTGCGGGATGCGGGGTGCCGGGTGACGGGGGACGTCGGGCTGCTCCTCGGCCAGCAGCTGCTGCAGCGCGGCGATCGTCATGCCGGCGGCGGCCACGGGTGCTTGGCCCGGTCACCGAGGCGCCATCCGTCCAGGCCTTCGAGGAGCTCCTGAACGTGCTCGGCTGCCTGCGGGTCCGGGTTCGTCCTGCGGCGGCCGCCGTAGCTGCCGTCCGGAAACTCCTCGCGGGCGGCGACCGCCCGGGCGAGCGTGTCGCTGTCCTCGCTGATCACGACTGCCGTCCCTGCCACGGCACCGGCCGGACACCGGTCCGCTGCCGCTGCCCGGTCCCGCTGCTGCGCCTCGGGGGCGGGCTGCTGCAGGTGGCGTGATGGGGCATGGCCTGCCACTCGCCCGGGCGGATCTCCGGCCGGGCCACGGTGACGGACCGGACGTACAGCACGCCGTCGGCGCCCTGCATCACGGCCAAGTTGCCCTCGGCGGTGGGCTCGGCGTCAACGGGCTGGCGCTTCCCGTTCGCGGTGGTGAGCGCCCAGCAGATCCGGGCGTTGCAGCGGCGGCAGATGGTGATGTGGGAGGTGCTCGGTTTCATGCTGGGTTCCTTCCGGGGTCGATCTCGGCGAGGTGGGGCAGGACCAGGGAGTGGCCGTAGAGGTAGGTGGCAGCGGCCCGTCCGTGTTCGGCGATGGCCTGGCGGACTACGGCCGGGGTCGCGGCCGCGCGCAGGGCGGCCCGCTCGGCCCGGTCCAGGACGGGCGGACCGCTGCTCACCGCCGGGGCGGGCACCGCCACCCACGCCACCGGGGCCCGGGGCGGCGGCGGTGGTTCGGGCGGCTGCTCCTGGACCACGCCCTGCTGCTGCGCCCCGGCGGCCTGCAGTGCGTGCATGGCGTTGTCGTGGCAGACGGGGCAGAGGTCGCCGGTGTGCCAGGTGATGCCGTCCTCGCAGGACTCGAGGCCGCAGCCGCGGCGGACCAGCCCAGAGCCGAGAATCCAGCGCCCGACGTCGCCGCGGCGCGGGGCGTCGGTGGTTACCCAGCGGCGGGCCAGCCGGGCCGTGAGGCGCTCGGCACCGGCCCCGGCGGCCAGCTGGCGGCCGATCTCGTGACCGATGCGGCGCAGCACGTACGGCCGGATGCCGGGGAGTTCGAGACGGACGGGCTCGAGGACGGACCAGAGGCGGGGCGAGAGCTGCAGCCCGGGGCCGGTGTAAGCCGAGTTCGTGGCCCCGCTGGTGTTGCTGCGCTTTTCGTCGTGACCTGCGGCGCGGAACGTCGGCCCAGCCGGGTTTTCCACAGGGCGGGCGCCCTTACTACCGGTGTCTCGCCTGCGGCGGATCCCACCACCCAGCTCGCTCTTTCGTCCGAGTCGGTCAGTCCTGTGGTCTTCCCTAGACGGGGAACCGTCAGCTGTGCGGGGAGCCGATCCGTCATGTATGTCAGGGGTCGCGGTGGCCGAAGCGGCGGCGGCCGCGGGCGCGTCCGGCTCCTCGTCGACGTCGTCGAGGACGGGGTGGAGCGGGCGGTGGTGCGCCTCGTAGATGTGCCGGCCGCGCGGGCCCTGGCGGCGGTGGATGGTGATCCAGCCGGAGTCCTCGAGCTCGTCCAGGAGGCGCATCACCTGTCGCTCGCCGAGCGGCGTACCGGCGCTGTCGCCGTACTGGTGGCGGACGACGTCGCGCAGCTCGGCCAGGGTCAGCGGCATGCGGCGTACCTGGGCGTAGGCGATGACGGCGTACAGGCGCAGCTGGCGCGGCGGGAGCGAGGTGGCGGCCCGGGCGGGCAGCCACACGAACAGTTCGTCCTCGTCCATGGTGCGCACCCAGCGTTCCGCGGACTCGCCCTCTCCGTCGCGGGAGGTGTGCCGGACGGTGATGACCTCGGCGATGCCGTCCGTGCCGGCGGTGTTGAGCTGCGTCAGCGCGCGCTCAACTGCGGATTTGGACAGGCCGAGGTAGGTGGCGATCGTCGCGACCTCGGCCCGGCAGTTCTCGGGACGCATCGCGAGTGCTGCGATCTTGACGTAGGTGCTCAGGGCCGCATCGGCGTACTGAGCACCTACGACCAGGCGCAGGGGTGTACGGACCCGGAAACCACCGCCGGTGCGCGGCCGTGCCGCTGCAGCCGCGCGGGGCGGCTGCAGGCACGGCGCAGCAGCAGCGGGGGCTGCTGCGTACGCGACGGCGGCGGTCAACGGAACTCCAGGGATAGGGGCGGGATGGGTCAGTCGTGCTGGATGAGCGAGGCGGCGGCGTGCTGCGGGATGTGGGCGCGCAGCGTGCCCTGGTCGTAGTTGCGCGACCCGGTGCAGGCGATCCAGCCGCGGGACTCGAGGACTCGCAGCGCGACGACGACCTGACCGGCAGACAGGCCGGTCGCTTGGGCCAGGCCGTGGAGGCGGGGCTGGCGGTGGTCCGGGATGTGGCCGGTGCGGTAGTTGCCGCGCGCGGCCAGGGCGAGGGCGACGAGGCGGGAGTGGGGCGTCATGCCGGAGGCGAAGATCGCCCTTCCGAACTCGACCCGGAACCGCGAGCTGTGCGGGAGGTGAACGGGGGCGAGGAGCGCGGCCTGGCGCTCCTCGGCGCGCTGGTGCGCGGGCGATTTCACGGCGAGGTCGGCGGGGCTCGGGCGGTGCGGCGCTGCAGCGGTCGTCATGACGGTTCCTGTTCTGCCGGCGGTTCGGTGTTCTGGTTGAGGTAGGACCCGGCGGGCCAGCCGGGTCCGGGCGGGGACTCCGGTCGGCCCGCCCAGGCGGATGGGGTGTGGCGGTCGCAGCGCCAGCCGGTGACGTACCGGCGGGCGTAGACGAGGCCGTGGCGGGGGTCGGCGTCGGCGCAGGGGCGTACGGACCCGCTCACCGGTCGGTGTAGATCCGGCCGCAGCGCCTGCAGACCAGACCGGCCGCGGTGAAGTCGTGCAGCCTCGAGTTGTGAGCGCACGTCAGGGAGTGGCAGGCCTGGTACAGGCCGCTCTCCGGCGGCGCGCCGGTCGGGTCGCCGTCGGGGCCGGCAGTCGGGGCCCGGTGACCGCGGGTGTAAGTGCTCACCAGGACCAGGGCCACGCCGACGGCGAGGACGAGCGCCCAGGCGGCGATCGCGTCAGGCACTGGCGGTCTCCCGCTTCGGCGACGTCACGCGGAGCTCGGCGAGCGCGATTCCGTACGTGGCGCAGAGGCCGGAGCACCAGACGCGGTCGGGGTCGGTGGAGCCGTAGACACCGGCGCGCACCCATCCGTCCTGCAGGTCGGCCTCGTTGGTGAGGTCGGCGACGTCGCCGCAGAGCGGGGTGGTGCACGTGCCGGGGGCCACCGGGGGCCTGCCGAGACGGGGCAGGTTCTCCATCGGGTCGGCGTTGGGGTCGGCCTTCTTGCGCGGGGACCTGGTCTTGAGCGACGGCGGGGAGTTGAAACCGGGGGCCATGTCAGCCCTCCTTGCGGTGGTGAGCGGTGCGGGTGATGTGGCGGTCGGCGAGCCAGCCGATGACGATGGCGGCCACGTCCAGGAGGCCGAGGGCGAGGACCGCGAGGAGTAATGCCTCCTCGCTGGTCACTCGTCGGCGTCCGGGTCGTACGCGGTCGCGACCTCGAGCGGGGTGACGGTGTAGCCGGTGGAGACGTGCTTGCCGTCCACCTGCACGTCGAGCTCGAGGCCGGGCAGCGCCTCGTCCTCGTCCTCGACGCACCACTCGAAAATCACCGTGACGTCGGCCGGGTACTCGCGGGAGACGAGCGCCTCGCAGTGCTGCTGTGCGGCCTCGGGCGTGGTGTACAGCCCGCAGCTGATCGAGTCGTGCCCGGCCCGGTACACCACCGGAGCAACGGCCGCCGCGGCATCGAGGCGGGCGAGGTGGCAGAGCGCATCGACCCAAGAGGCGATGACGGACGGTTCCTCGTCGCAGACCGAGGCCTCGCCGAGCTCGTCCAGGCCGCCGAGGATCTGGGCGCCCGTCGGCTGTTCACGCAGCGCCCGGGCCAGGGCGACCAGGACGGTGGACCGGGCCTCGTGCGACGGAGTGACCGCAGCCCCCGCGGGGGTGGTCTTCTCCAGGGCGTCAGCGATCCGGTTCGCCAGGCCGTCGAGCGAGCCACTCCACGTGTCTCGGCCCGTGTGGCCGAGCTGGGCGTAGGCGTACTCGACGGTGACGCGGGTGGTTTCGGGCCTGGCGCCGGGGATCAGCGCCATGAGGGCCTCGCCGATCGCGGTGAATTGTGTGTCGCTCATACCGCGCTCCGGTCCTGAGCGCCGGGCAAGGGGAGCAGGGTGGCGGGCCGGAGCAGGCCCAGCGACATGCCGACGGCCACGGCGTGGGGGCCGGAGTGGACGCCGAGCCTGCGGTACAGGGTCTGGCGGTGGCTGCGCGCGGTGTCCGAGCTCAGGCACATCCGGCGCGCGATCTCGTCGAGCGAGTCACCGACGGCCATGCCGATCAGCACACAGGTCTGCTGGTTCGTCAGCCGCACCCGGCCGACGCTGGGCGCCGGCAGGACGACCGCAGCGGTGGCGGCGTCGGCGGCCGCCACGGCCAGAGCGTGAACGTCGGCTGTGGTGATGGCCAGGTCCCGCTCCTCGGCGACGGCCAGGAGGCGGGCGCTGACAGCGGCGAGAGGGTTCGTCATGCGAGGTCACCGGACTCGCTGCTGTCGACGGCCCAGGCCGTGACCGGAACGCCCTTGACGACGGCGGTGGCCTGGTAGTGCGTGCCGCCCGGCCCGGACGTGGCCGTCACCTCGACGTCGTACGCGGCCGCGAACTCGGTGACGGCGGCGACGTCGAGGTAGTGCAGGTTCCCGCTGTACGCGCCGGCAGCGGCCTGGATCTGGTTCTGGGTGACGCAGAAGGGGCCGGTGTCGACGCGGCCCGCGGCCTGCCAGGTCGCGTTGTAGGCCTGCTGCAGGTGTGCCCGCCACTTCGGGGGGAGCTCGGTGGTGGTCTGCGGGACGGACTGGGTAGTCTCGGTGGTCACGGTGACCTCGATTTCTGAAGGGTTGAGGTGTGCCGGTTGAGGGGCTGCCACGGACCAGGCCCGGTCCGGGTGGCCCCTGATTTGCGATCAGGCGGCCTGCGGTGCCGAGTGTTTGCCCGTGATCGCGGGGGAACTGGTGCGGTGCAGGACGGCCAGGACGCTGATCTCGGCATGCGTGAGCTGGCAGGCGGGGCACAGTGACGGGGTCTGGTCATGGACGCAGTGCTCGTCCAGACCGGCCTGGAACGCCTCGGCGGGGCTCCGGCAGATCACGGCGCGCTCGCCATGTGCTCGGCCGGAGGGCCGTCGACGGGGACCGTGCGGCCGGTCGGTGCCCAGAGGACCAGGAGGTCTACGCCGATGGTCCGGGCGATGGAGTAGGCGACGTGATCGGGTTGTGTCCGGACGACGCTGTTCAGCAGGTGGTCGATCGTGCCGTGCGGGATGCCAGCGGCTGCCGCCAGTGCGCGCCTGCTGATGCTGGTCCCTGCCCCTGTGCGCTGCATGAGCTGACCCAGCAGTTCGGGGCTGACCAGCTTGTATCGCTGTTTTGCAGGATCCATGTGCAACCTCTTGGGCGGTGTGCCTAAAAACTTGGGCAGCCCCACAGTTGCACGCCTTGGGCAATGTGTCCAGTTTCTTGGGCATGCGCCGCATCCGTATTCGGCCAGGATTCGTTGGACCAGTGGCGCAGGGCGCCCAGAAACCTGGACACTGTGACCAGGGGGCTGCGGGCTCCTGCGTCATGAGCTGCAAAGATGCTGCCGTGCATCGTTGATCACTTGGGCACCCCGGACGCCCCACGCACCCCCGGACGAAGAGGATGGTCATGGCTGACGAGACGGCCCCCAGAACCGACCTGGCTGACTTGGTACGGATGCGGATGGACGAGCTCGGGCTCTCCTATCGCAGGGTGGCTGAGCTCGCCATCGATCCGGAGCAGCCGGAGCTTGGATCGCTTTGGACGCGGGGCACGCTTGAGAACCTGGCCAAGCGCAAGGTGATCAAGGCGCCAGGTGCTGGCGAATTGCGCGCCCTGGCGGTTGCGCTGCAGCTCCCTCTGCGACTCGTGCAGGATGCCGCCGCCGGCCAGTTCTTCGACCTCGACACCGTCTGGGCGGAGGACGCTGATACCCGCCTGATGGTTCGGCACTATCAGTCACTGAGCCCCGAGGACCGCGAGCGCTTGCGCTCCATCGCGGAGGCCTGGGGTAAGCCCAGGTGAGCGGATTATCGTAACTTTGAGTTAGTTTGATGTAACTGCTGGTCCGAATGTGATCGGCGATGCATGATGGGTCACCTGCCTGGGGGCGGAACAGATGGCTCCGGATCAGACCTGCTATTCGAACTAACGTGCGTATTGTGCAGTGGGTGACCGGGGTCGGGTACGGGGAGGTAGGCAACGCATGAGCGGCAACAGTGCGGGGACCGCACAGATCGAATTTCACATCGTGCCGATGGGGCAGTTGCCCGTCGGCCGGGCTTGCGACCTGGACGAGGAGGACGGCCGGATCGTGGCGCGCATAGGGCTGGCGCACGGCACGGCCGAGCTGTGCGAGGACCTCGCGTACATGCACCGGGTCCTCATGGAGCAGGGCCGATGGGAGCAGACGTCACCCTGTTCGAATCCCGCTCGTCTCGACCAGCCCAGTGAGGGCCTCGGGTTGGCTTACGTCTCCTGGGAGCGAGTCACCGGTGAGACCCTGCCCAAGGGGACGCTGGCTGCCCCCGTGGAGAGAGACGGCGTTCTCGTCTGGCTGCTTCATGAGGACCACGCATCCGAACAGCTCTGCGCTGAGATATCCGCCTACGCCCGCCGCATCGCAGGTGACGGGCTCTGGCGGCAGCACTGGCCTGTTGCCTGAGTCAGCCGCCCTTCGGTGTACCTGCTTCCGACGCGCGGTCAGTGCGGCTCCGTACGACGCGTACAGCGTTCGTATCGAACCCCGGGCCTCTGAGTGTCGTCGGGAGCAGGACGACGCCGTAGAGGGCCCGTACGGTCGCTGAGCGCACGTCTATGGATGTGGCGAGCCACTGCGTCGGGGTGATCCCAGCCATGCGTCCGATGAGGCGCTGCGAGGCTGACGCGGCGAGCCGGTCACGCGTCGACCTGATTTTCTCGTCGAACGAGGCCAGGGCCAGTAGGGCCATGCCGGCGTCGACCTCTGGGTGATCGGCCAGCGTCTCCAGTTGCCGGCGCACCTCGGAGCGGCGCCGCTCCAGCGTGGCGACCTCGTCGGCCAGAGCGGGGTTCTCGGCGGTGGCCGTGAGCTCGGCGAGGAAGCGGGAGTCGTTGAGCAGCGCCACCGCCTGGCCACTCACGTACGCGTCGAGGTGCTCAACGTTGCGGCCCACCTTGCGGCAGGTGTGGCAGTAGTACACCCGGGAGGTCTTTCGGTTCTTCCCGCCGACCGGCTTGGCCCGTACGTAGCCGCCACAGTTGTAGCACTGAGCACCGCCCACCCCCGAGAGCAGGTAGCGCCGCTCCCGGCCGGGATAAGGCGACTGCTCGGCGCTCGCCTCGTACAGGGCGCGCACGCTCTCCCACGTTTCCCGGGAGAGGAAGCCGTCCCATGCCGCCTCGTACAAGTCACCCTCGTGGTCGATGAGCCCGGCCGCGCGGGGTGCCGTCAGCACGTTCCGCAGAGCCTTCTCCGTCCATGGGTTGCCCTCGGTCGTGGTGCACCGGGTGTTGAGCCACCGGACCACGCCGGACTGCCCTTGGCCGGCCAGAAGCCGGTCCGCGGCGTCGGCCGCCAGCTCGGCCTCCTCGCGAACTTGCTGTGTGGTGTCGTACCGCGGCACCTCGAGCCACTCGCCGTCCGGCCCCGGGCGGGAGCGCGTGCCCACCTGGACGCCGTATCCGAACGGGCGGCGGCCGCCGGACTGGGTGAGGCCACGTTCGCGCCGGGCCGTCAGGGCGCGGCGGACTCGCCTGCTCGTGTTGTCGGACTCGCGGCAGGCCTGTGCGGCCTCGATGCGGAGGATGAAGCGGTCGTCCGGGCTGTCCAGGTCGCGCGTTCCGGACGGGCTGGCCACGCGCATGCCCTGCTGGTCCGAGATGCTGATCAGCTTCTCGAGGTCGTACGGCTGCCGAATGAGCCGGTCGCCGTGGTAGACCAGCAGCCCGTCGATCTCCCGGTTGTCGACGCACTGCAGCATCCGGTCCCACTGCGGCCGCCGGCGGTTTCTCTGCCAGGCGCTGCGAGAGTTGTCGGGGAAGATGTGCGCTTCGGAGATGGTCCAGCCGAGGCGCTCGGCGAGGGCGCGGCAGTCCGCCTCCTGGCGCTCGACCTTCTCGAGAGACCCGTCCGGGGCGTAGGACAGGCGACAGTAGATACCGGCCCGCTGGGGCAGCTTCTGGCGTGGGTACGACATGGCGAAAGTGTAGGTGTCTACCGCCGGGTTAGGGAG
>NZ_JBIVTU010000027.1:976-45534 GCF_044756845.1 Streptomyces sp. NPDC091416 | reverse complement strand
CCCAGCCGAGTTCCAGGATGACCGCTGGCTCGCCGCCCCGTCGCGGGACTAACGAACCAGCAGCCTCTCAAGCCACTTCCGATACACGCCCTAGACGACGGTGCTCGGGCCGGCCGCCGCGGCGTCGGTGCGGCGGCAGCCATAGCCGAGCAGGTTCGACGGACCCGGCGAGCTGGGAACGGAAGCGGCGTCCGAGCAGGTGAATGTGTAGGTGTAGGCGGGGCTCGGGGTGGTGCCGAGCCAGGCCCGGTCTTGCTTCTCCGGCTTGATCCGCAGCCCCGGCGCGGCGACGGCGTCATGCTGGGAGTGAGTGTGGGAGAACACGACGAGCGCTCCGGTAGCCGTCTTCAGGGCATATGCGGCGGGGTACTCGGGCTTCTCAGCGATGAACCGGGTGGTGCCGTGCGACCCGAACTTGCCCACGGTGTCCCGGTGGACCTTGACCTGCCCCTCGGATGCCCTTGTCGGGGCGAACACCTTCTTTCCCGTCTGCTCGCCGCCGGTTGCGAAGTTGTCGCCGACGGCCGCGCGCAGCTCGTCTGCAGGGGTGGCGAGCTTGCCGGAGGCCGTGTCGATGGGGGTGGCGTAGCCGTCCTGGTCGAGCACGATCTGCGGGAGCTGCTGCGGATCGTCGATGTCGACGGTCACGACGATTTCCCAGCCCTTGGACTTCGTGTTCTCGGTCAGGATCAGGACGCGGGCGTACTGCCCGTTGTTGCCGGCGCGGCTGACGGCGGCGAACCACCGATGCTGTCCGGACGAGAGGCGCGGGATGTAGAAGTCGGTCTTGGACACGTCGTACGACCACGGACGAAACGGCTGCTGGTCGGCCTTGGGGAGCGCTTCGTTCTCCTTGAGATCGGCCATGGACATCGCGTATTGCGGGCCGTCTTCGACGGTGTCGAGGAGTGCGCGGTCCTTCGTGGCCTCCGCGAGGTTGTTCGTCTTCGAAGAGTGAGTGATGGCATCGCGGGCCTCGGCCGGAGTGAGTGCCGGGGCCGGCTTCGCAGCGATGACGGCACTGGGCGACCGCTTCTTCGCGGTGGTGCCGGGGCTGTCCCTGACCGTGCTGCAGCCGGAGGCCAGAGCGAGGCAGAGGGCAGTGGTGATCAGCGGAAGGGCGTGGCGGGCGGAACGAATGAGGGCTCCATGAGCTGGGGGAAGGACTGAGCTGCGAGGTGATGTGCCTACTGGCGGCGGGCGACCGCGGATGTGCTGGTGATCGAGGGGGAGGCCGGCGGCGCCGTCGTGGTGGCGGGCGGAGCGGCGCGTGTTGCGCTGTGGCGGCGCAGGTTCACGCCGAGGCCCAGTGAGGCAAGCTTCTGGGTCAGGGCCTGGACGCGCAGTGCGCGGCCGACCTCGCCGTACGCGGCGGGCAGCAGGAATGCCGCCTGGTGGGGGTGGTACTGGAAGCCGTGGGTGAACAGCGCCATGCGGATGTCCGGTGGCACGCTCTCGTACGGCACACCGAGGGCTCCGTCGTCGTAATAGGTCAGGGTGAGCACCTGGGCGACCTGCGGTGGAGCAGGCCGGTGTGGGGGTTCGGGCTGCTCCGCCGCGTTGTGGAGCACCTCGTGCAGGGCCAGTTGGTAGCGGGTCAGGACCCGGCGAGCGACGCAGGCAGCGGCCCGGGCGGGGTCGTTGGGGACGGCGATGCCGTTGGGTTCCTCGACACCGTGGAAGTGGTGGGGCTTGAGGCCGTCGATGTCGGGTTGGAGTGCGGCGACGACGAATTGGTGGGAGTGCCGGGGCCGGTGGGTGACGTAGAGCCGCTCCCCTTCGGGTCCGCGCAGGACAGCCTTGTGGGGGAGGACGTAGGTGCTGACGACGTAGTCGACGTGCCCTGAGTCCCAGAGCTGATTGGTCGTGCGGTACTGGTCTTTGTATTCGGCGTGTCGCTGGTACTTGCCGGTCCAGGGCCCGGGCAGGCGGGCGGCCAGACCGGTGGCGAAGGCTTCGAGGGTGGGGTGTGGCACAGACGGCTTCCAGTCGGAGTGGTTCATGGCCTGGAATGTCTTCAGAGCATCTGCCGTGTGGTTCGGGAGGGACGCGGCGGAACCGGGCCGGTGGGCTGGGGCTGGGCGCCCGTGGTGGCCCGCTGGTACGCGGCCAACGCCGACTTGAGGTGCGTGATGGAGTCGGCGCGGCGCGCGGCCAGGAGGTCGATCTGGAGGCCCGAGTTCTGGAGAATTCCGAGCGAGTTTGCTGCGGTGGTCCCGGCTGCGACGCGGGCCAGGTCTGCGGCGGCCCAGGTGCAGCGCTCGACCAGTTCGCTCTGCAGACTGTCGAGATGTCGTGCGGCACGCACGACGAGTTCAGCTAGTTCGCCTTCCGCGCTGCCGGGCTCGTGCAGGTGCCGAAGCGTATCTGGGTGCGCTCTGAGGGTCTTGGCCACGATCTGGTGCCCATGGGCGGTTGGTGAAATGGGTTGCTTCGACTGGTCGTTCACTGGCGCTCCGGCAGGGGGATGGGGACGCGAAGTCGAGGGTGCACTCGTCGTGCGAGTCGAAGAGGTGTACCCCTCCGGCGAAGTTGGTGGATGTAGGTGGGGTGACGGTGGTCCGAGGTCAGCGCGTATGTCGCGGGGGCGCCAACGGGAGGGAACGTGGTGGCAGGGACGGGGCACGGGTGAGGGAGGACCGGAACTGGGGAGCCGGGGCAAGCGGGGTGAGGGCCCGCATCCGGACCTCTGCCGTGTCCAGGACCTCTGTGAGGTTGCGTACCTCGGCCGCGGCTTTGGCCAGGTCATCAGACAGGTCGAAGCCGTCGTCATCCTCGGTTTCCTTGGCCTTCTCCGCTGCGGCCTCGAAGAACTCGCCGAGCCGATCAAGCAGACCGTCGACCGGTTCCAGGACCTGGTGCAGCAGGGCAGCTGCGTCTGCATGCGTCTCTGTCCCGTTGAGCCGGTCGGTCAACGCGAGCAACGCGTCACCGAAAGCGTGAACCGGGGTGTGGCCGACTGTGGCGGGGGCGTCCGTGGCCCCGTGGGCGTCGAGTGTCGGCGTAGCCGCAAGCACGTTCCTTTCTGCCGTGGAGGGGACGGAATTCGGCAGCAGCCCGAGTTGATCAAGGCGCTTGTCGATCGCGGCAATCAGAGACTCGGCGCCGCCCCGGTGGTGGGCCTCTGGCTGCGTGGTGCCGTTGGAGTGGGCAGGGGGAGTCGAGTCGTAGATGCACTCGGACAGGAACGATCCCTCGCCTGCGCACTCACGGGTCACGATCCATCCCTCCGGGTCTCCGGGCGGTCGGTCGGATGGGGCCTCCTGCGGCGGGCTGATGATCAGGTAACTGTCGTCGGGGAGCGATACACGCACGACGTAGGCGCTGAGGCCGAACTCGATGTCGCACGTGAGGCCGCGTTGCCGCAGAGGCGTGGTGATGTGGGCATGGCGGCGCCACAGCTCCTGCCACCACGAGGTGTGCACGTCGCGGTGGTCGGGAAGCGGCGCTAGCGGAGCCGTCCGGGGAACAGCGGGGGTCTTCTCCCCGTCAGCGGCCACGACACCTCCTGCGTGAGGCCGGCGATCGGTACGACGGAGGCTTTCGGCGGGAGGTGTCGGCTTCCGGCTTCGGAACCGGACCGAAGTCGAGGTCGTACACGTAGGCGGGGATCAGGTCGTTTTCCAGCTGGGCTTCGCGGTCGGCGACCCGCTCCATGAGGTCGTCGAGCTCTGCCTCACATTGCTGGTAGTCGGCCCAGTCGGCGTCGCTGAAATGAGCGGGGCGGTTCAGATCATTCCTTGGGATGTGGATGGATTCGGGCTCCGGGCTCGGAGTGGTCAGTGGTGGAGACCGCCCGGCCGGGGTGGCGGAGGTGTCGGCGGACGTTCCTGACGGGTGAGTGGCGCGAGGACGCGTTGGGAGCCGACGTGGATATCGAGATCCTTGGCCGCGTCGGGAGTGGATTCCATAGCCGGTCCATGTATCCGGCGGGTTGGTCCCGCCACGTTCGTGGTGGCTGGCCTGCTTGTCGCAGGGGCTCTGGTGTCTGCGTCAGGTTGGGATCGGGAGAGGAGGGACGCCGCGGAGAGGTCGACTGCCAGAGTTTCCGTGAGCAGGCTGGCATCCTCGATCAGCTCCTCCAGGCGGATCACCCACACTTTCAACTCGTCAGCAGCGACGAGAGCGCCTCGGTCGGTACACCAACTGGCCGCGCTCTCCAGAAACTGATGCATCTGCGCAAATGCGCCGTGCTCGTCGTCAACGGTGTGGTCGAACACGTCGGTGAACCGCTCAAGATCGGGAGCTGCTTGGAGGGCGTCCGTCGCGGCGCGGACGGAGATTCCCGAGTCGGGCGGCTGTTCGTAGCTGGCCGCTTCGGCGGGTGCCTTCTTCGGCAGCCAGCGAGGCACGCGGCGAGAGCCGTCGAACTCGTAGTAGTCGTGTGGGCCGGTCATGGATACGTCCTTCGCGGCGGCGGGGGCTGGGCCATGTCTCTACCTCCGCGGGTTCGGTGCTCGCGGGCACGCCGTAGGCCGGCGTCGCGGCGAACGTTGTCGTACAGGTCGAAGTCTGGATCGCGTGGGGAGCTACGGACATCCCTTGGGGTGGTGCGAGCTACAGGTGGTCGAGGTCGTCGGTGTGGAGTACCCCGTCGAGTTCATCGTCGAAGGTGTCCTGCTGGTAGTGGAAGACAGCTTCTTCAAGGGAGGCGAGCCGCTGGATTCCAGGGTGGTCGCGGAAGGCGTCGGTGCGGTCAGCGACGTACTGCTGGTTCTCGGCCTCGGAGGTGAGGATGTGTACGGCGTTGCGGGAGCAGATCCGTCCCCACTGTGTGATGTCGGTGGGGGTGGCGTCCTTCATCCACACCCAGATGCCGTTCCCGAGCTTCAGCACGGAATCGGGGTGGTACAGGCCGCCGGACGTGCGGCGGCGGCAAGGGCTGTGGCGGGCTCCCATATCCCGGACGAGCCCCTGACAGCCCTTCGTGAGGGCCAGGGGGAGCAGGTCCTCGTTGCCGGCCAGTTCCTTGGCAAGCTCCCGCTGAAGCTCCTCGGTGTGGATGCGTCCGCGGTTGGTGGTGATGCGCCGGGCGACGTCCAGGACGAGCGTGCGCAGCGCATTGCTGGAGATCTGGGTCACGGCAGGTCACGCTCCGCCCACACGGAGGCGGCTTCGGTCAGGGCGCTGGTCGCGTGCTCGATGACCTCCCGGGTCACCGCCCGACCGGGCGGTGCGAGGTCGGGGTCGTACAGCGCGAAGGTGCGGGCTCCACGAACCTGGGCGAGTGAGGGGAGAATCTCGCACAGCAGGTGGGTGGCGACTCGGCGCTGGCGCTTCTCCTCCTCCACGCGTTCGCGGCGCTCGGCCCAGGCCCCCGCCAGCGAAAGCTCGCCTTCAGCTACCCGATTGGCGAGCTCTGGATCCTCTTCGCGAAGCTTGGCGAGCTGCGTCTCTGCCGAGTTGGCCTTCGCCTTGTTCTCCTGAGCCTTGGCGTATGCCTCGTTGAGTCCGATGGCACCGTTGATGACGGGGTCGACCAAGTCGGGTGCGTGCTGAAGAACGGTGCTCGCGCGGCCCATCACAGCTGTGGCGACGCCGAGTTGTTCCCCGAGGGAACGCGCGGTCTGTTCCCTCGGGGAACGGCCTTCCTGTTCCTCAAGGGAACGGACCCTGACAGTGATCATCGCTGTCTGGCCCTTCGTCAGATTGCGGCGTCGCAGGTTGACCGACAGGACGTAGGCATCGGCGTTGTCGTGTTCGTAGGTGAGGAAGGTGGGCTCCACACCTGCGAGCCGGCAGGCGGCGAGGCGTCCGCGGCCGTCGAGGATGCGCCCCTGCGGGTCGAGGACGATGTGCTGCAGCAGCCCGTTCTCTTCGATGTCCTGGGCGAGGGCTGCCAGCTCCTCCTCGTCGAGATGAGGGAGGAGGGAGGTGGTCGGGTGGGTTTCGATGGTGGTTTCCTTAGGGAGTGCTGTCGGGATTGGTGAACTCGGCGCTCTTTCAGTGCATCCGGGCGTCGGTGTCGAAGAGCGTCAGTTCGTGGTTGTGCAGGAGGTGCTGCACGATGAAGCTGCGACCTGCGACTTTCCACAATCCGCGCCCTCGGTTGAGGTGTGCGATGGCGTCCATCTCGACGGAGGTCAGGCCGAGCAGGGAGGCCGAGGCGTGGAGCTGGTCGGTTTCCTGGCGGTAGATGATCCGGGTGGAGCAGTCGGCGAGGAGTCCCTCGGCCAGGGCCCGGCCCCGTGACCCGGCGTCGCCGGCGGTGAGCAGGTCGGACAGCCGGTGGATCACCATGAGGTTGGCGATGCCGAGGCCGCGGGACAGCTTCCACTGGGCCTGCATCCGCTGCAGCAGGCCGACGTGCCGCATCAGCCTCCATGCCTCGTCGTACACGATCCAGCGTCTGCCGCCGGTCGGATCTGAAAGGGCGGATTCCATCCAGGCGCTTGCGCAGGTCATCGCGAGGACGAGTGCGGTGTCGTCACCGGAGCCGCCGAGGCGGGACAGGTCGATGGTGAGCATCGGCGCAGTTGGGTCGAAGGCGACGGTGGACGGCGCGTCGAACATGCCGGCCAGGTCTCCGTGGACGAGGCGGCGCATGGCGTGCGCCAGGTCGCGGGCTGCGTCACCGAGTTGGCCGGACATCATTCCGGCGGACTCGGCGAGTGCAATCGGGTTGTTGAGGGTGGTAGCGACGTCGCCGAGGAGGGGTGTGCGGTGAGTGGCGGTGGCGCGGGCGACGACGGCGTCGAGGGCGACGTCCAGGGCGGTGTGCTCCATGGGCATCAGGTCCCGGCCCAGAACCGTGCGGGCGAGGGAGCCGAGCAGGAGTAGGCGTCGTTTGCGGATCTCGCCGACCCAGTCGGCCTCGGACACGCTCGCCGGGCGCGGGGCCGCGTCCAGAGGGTTCAGCCGCCCGGGCAGACCGGGGCCGAGGGCGACGGACCGGCCGCCGAGCGCCTCTGCCACCGGCGTCCACTCACCCTTCGGGTCGCACGGCACGTAGACGCGGTATCCGAAGGCGACCGAGCGCAGTGCGAAGGACTTGGCGAGTGCGCTCTTGCCCTGGCCGATCACTCCGGCGAGCAGGAGGTTCGGGTTGGTGAAGCCCTCGACCTTGCCGTACAGCGCGAAGGGGTCGAAGACGAACGAGGCTTCGGCGTGGACGTCACGTCCGATGTAGATGCCCTCGGCGCCCAGCCCGCCTTCGGCCAGGAACGGATAGGCCCCAGCGGCGATGGCGGTCGTCATGCGGTGGGTGGGCAGCTTCAGCCGGTTCCTGCGCGCGGAGGCGGGCCCGGGGCGTCCGCCCTGTGGGTAGAGAGGGGCGGGCATCTGGTGTTCGGCGGCCGTGGTCTCGCTCTGGTGGCTGCTGGCTTCCGCGCGGGCTTTGGCGGTGGCTTCGGCGAGCTGCTGGCGGGCGGCCTTTCGGCTGGCGCGGTCGGTGCCGTGGGGGGTGAACAGCGGGCTGGCGGAGGCGAGGCGCGCTCGGCGGGCGGGCCGGTGGCTCATCGGTGGCCCTCGATTCTGCGGGGGGCGCTCATCGCACGCAGGCCGTGGTGTGCGGGCGGAGGTCGGTGGGGGTGGTCTTGCGGCGGACGACGTGGCCGGCAGCGAGGTGGCGTTGGCAGATCGTCAGTACGGGCGGTCCTTCCGGCAGCTGTTCTGCATGGCAGGTGGTGGCCTCCGCGTCTGTCACGGTGGTGCTGGGCAGCATGTGGAAGGCGGCGTGGACCTCGCTGGTGGCCTGCCAGAGGCGGGTGTGTGCGGTGGCGAGGTGTCGGCCGGCGGCGGGATGAGGCGGCCGGGTGCTGGCGGTGAGCCGGTCCAGGAGCTGGAGCAGAGCGGCAAGGTGGGCGTGCAGCACATCAAGGTGAGAGCGGTCGCCGGGCCTGGGCGGGCCCGTGGCCGATGGTGCCTGGGATCGTGCGTGGTGGCGGATGCCGGCGCTCGCGGCGCGGAGGTAGGGGTGCGCGTCGTCGGGACGGGTGGGAGAGGTCAAGGTGGTGGTCCTTCCTGCCGAACGGCAGGGGGGCGCGGGTGGCGCGCCTCGGATGATCCGGAGCGCAGGGGTTCGGGATGTGTACTGGCGCGGCTGGTCACAGGGCGGTGCGGGCAAGCGGGAGCGCGGCGAGGGCGAAGGCATCAGGCTGCTGGTAGTTGAGGCGCCGGAGGTCGACTCCGGAGGTGACGGCGTGGGTCTCGATCTGTGCGCAGGCGGCGTCCAGGAGGGCGTCGGTTTCGGCAGTGACGGTGACCAGGCCGGTCAGGGCCACGTCCGCGTGTCCGGCAATGAGCTGGCGTTCGCGTGTTTTCACGTCGGCGTACTCGACGGAATCCTCTTCGGAATCGACCTGTCCTCGGCGGGCGCGCTCGTTGGCGTCGGCGATGATCGCAGCCTTCTTCCGCTGGACGTCGCGCAGCGCGGACTCGATCCCTTGCGGCGCGTAGATGAGGGAGAGGCTGCGTCGCACGCCGGCGGTGAACATCACTCCGTGCAGGAACCCGGCTCCCATTTCGGTGCGAGGCCAGTTCTCCACCCAGTACGTGGTGTGGCGTGCGCTGTCGGTGGCGAGGCGGTCGTACTCCTCGAACTGGACGACGGGTCCGGCGGCGGCGGGGTCGGCTTCGGCGCGGCCGGTCTCGGACCACTGCTGGAGTGCGGCGAGGGCCTTGGGGTCGTAGGCGGTGCGGATGACGGCGGCGATCTCCCGCGCGCTCAGCCAGCCGGTGACCTGGAGACCGGCGTTGCGGGCGGCCTGTGAGATGGAGGCGGTGGTCTGTTCCATGACGGTGAACGCCCCCGGCAGTCCTCCGCCGGCCTGGCTGATCAGGCGCCGGGCGGCCTTGAGGTCGAGCGAGATGGCGAGGTAGGTCTCGTGCGGTGCGGCGGCGGGACCGGCCGAGGCGACGAGTTCGGAGTAGATCTGCCCGGCGACCGGGGCGTGGATCTGCCCGTGCTGGGTCCAGTGACGGGTCAGGGTATCGCCGCTGTCGGGGACGGTGCGCTCCAGCACCTGCACGGTGGCGATGTGCCCGGTGCGGGCGATGCCCGCGAGCGCGCGCCCCCAGCTCGACACGTTGTGATTCTGGGTCGAGGGGTCCAGAAGGGCGAAGGCCCGGCTGCTGACGCGGGCGATGGCGGTCAGGGTCTGCTGGTGGGGGTCGTGTACGGCTGCGGCCTGGTTGGCGGAGTCGCCGGGGGTGACCACTTTCAGGGAGGCGGCGGTGCCGGGCAGGTGGAGGGTGCCGTCCTGCCGGGGCCGGGTGACGGGCCGGGCAAGCCAGAGCGTCTGGCCACTGCGGCGGCGATGTGCGTAACGGGTGACGATCGGTGCCCAGTCGATGAGGGACCTGCCGTGCCGGCGGATCGCGACAAGCGCTCCGGACATGGCCCACACAGGGGCCAAAGCGGCGGCGCCGAGCAGCCCGGTGGAGATCACTGCCATCAGCAGCAATGCCAGCGAGCAGGAGACGAGTGCGAGTTGTGGCAGGGAGAGGCCAAGGAGGATGCCGCGGCGGGACCGGTGCGGAAACTTCACCGTGATCGGGGCGACGGAGAGATCAGTCAAGGGGCGGGTCCTGGAGGCGCGGGTGGAACCCGGAGGCGGGGAGCGTGTACATCCCACCCCCGGGAGTCGGGCAGGGGATCAGAGGCCGCTCGGGGGCGGTGTGGCCGGTCCGGTGGACGTGGCGTTCTGTGAGCCGGAGGACGGCGGCGCACCCTGGGGCGGTGGGGTCGTGGTCGGCGGGGTGCTCTGCCACCCGCCGCCCTGGCCGGAAGGGGCGTTCGCACCGGACCCGCCCGGTCCTTGGCTGCCGCCCACCTGGCCGCTGGTGTCGTCAGACACGCTCGTCGGGCCGGGCTGGACCGCCTTCTCCAGGCCGCGCTTGATGGCGTCGCCGCCGGGTGAGACGCCTGTTCCGCTGCTGTGCGAGCTTTCCTTGCCGTCTCCGCCGGTCGGGTTGGCGGCGATGTCGCCGGGGAAACCGCCCGCGGCGTCGGGGCCTTGCGGTGCGGCGCCTGCTGCGGCGGCAGCACCACCGGTTCCGGCGGTGGCCGCGGCCGAGGCGACCTTGCGGCCCGCCTTTTCGGCGTGGGCCTTGGCGATCTGGGCGCCGGCGCCGCCGGCACGGTGAATGGACTCGCCGTCGGTGCCGTCAGCCGCCCAGTGCACGAATTTGAAGACCGCGTAAGGGCAGAGCAGGACCAGGACCATGATCACGATTCCGGACATGACGTCGGCGAGTGCTCCGACGCCGTCCTTGGCCTCGGTCTGGCCCATGGCTGCGATGCCAAGAACGAAGATCACAGTCATCAAGAGTTTGGAGACCACGAGGGTCGCGGTTGCTTCGATCCAGCCCTTGCGCCAGCGGCGTGCGGCCTCCCAGCCGCCCCCGGCCGCGGCGAAGATAGCCAGGGTGACCATGACGAGGATGCCGACCTTGCGCACCATCATCACGCACCAGTAGAGGATGGCCCCGACGGCGGCCCCGAGACCGGTGACCACCGGGATGAGCCAGCCCATCCCGGACAGGGAAGCGATCATGTTCACCTTCACGATGCGGCGCACGGCCGACTCGATATTCAGGTGCGCGGTTTTGAACAGTCCGTTGGAGAGGGCGTCGACGACCTCGATGGCGACGGTAGTCAGGGCGATGGCGCAGAAGGCGAACAGGACGCCGCCTGCCGTGCCGGTGAATGCCTGGGTGAGGGCCTGCCCGTCGCGTTTGATGGCAGCTCTCACGAGTTGGGCGCAGAACGTAGCGACGAGGAGAACCAGGCCCAGCGGCAGCAGCATCTCGTAGTTGTCGCGGAACCAGCCGGCGTTCAGGTCCACATTGGTGGTGGTGTTGACCGCCTCGGCTGCCAGGTCCGCAGCTGCTGCTGCCAGTTCGCCGGCCGATTTCGCCATCCAGTTACCGATGGCCTTACCGGGGTCGGTGGCGAAGTTGACCGCATCACCAACGGAGCACACTGTGTCCGCCAGGGGGAGATCGCAGAAACCCACGAAAGTCGTTCCTCCATTTCTGTGTCAGGCGAGGGTCACTGGGTGACGTTCGGTGCGATGGCGGCCAGGGTGCAGTCACGATCGGGGCGGCACTGGACGGCGAGGGTCACGGCCCGTTCCTCGGCTCCGCCCCCGCCCTTCTTCCAGTCGATCTGCTGCTTGCCGTTGACGGTGACGACGTAGATGTACGCCTCGGTGATCGCCGAAGGGTCGTCGGCCAGCGCCGTCTTGAACGCGGAGGGGTAGTGGCCCTCGGTGATACTGGCGGTGGCGTGCTGGTCCTGGTCGGCCATCCGCGACCACAGCACCGGATCGGGAACCTGGCCGGCAACGGAGTTCCAGTCGGCGTACTTGGTCTCGGTGGCCATCCAGGCGCGCATGCCGGCGAGCTGCTGGTCGAGGCTGGTGGTCCGGGTGTCGTAGGACCACAGCATCTGGGCCACCGCCTTGGCGTATGCGACTGGATCGGCGATCTGCGCAGGCTTGGCCACCGAGCCGGATCCGGCGGACGGCTTCGGGGCGGCCTCGGAAGAGGACGGGCTCTCGGCCGGGGTGGGTGTGGCGGTGCCGTGGGCTTGGCTGCCGTTGCCACCGCCGGTCATCAGAGCGACGATCCCGGCGATGGCGAGCAGCACGGCGACGACGGACGCGACGATCGCTATGCGACGGTTCGCTGACCAGCCCGCGCCGTACGAGGACAGGGCGAAGGAGGGGAAACGCCTTTGCATCAGTGGACCTGAGTCCCGAGGGCCGAGAAGAACGCGACGATGCCGTTCGCGGCGCCGAGACCGAGGGCGGCGCCCGCAGCGACGACTGCGCCCTTCTTTCCATTGGCCTCGGCCTGGTGGCCCCCGGTGTGGTGACCCCAGGCCCATACGCCGAGAGAGGTGGCGAGCGCGCCGACGACGGCGATGATGCCGAAGAGATTGATGCTGTTGACGACGTTCTTCAGAACGGCGAGGCCAGGCAGGCCACCGCCCTGGGGTGAGACGCCTGGGTCGTAGGCGAGCTGGATGACGTGGTCGGCGAGAGGAAAGGGCATGGGTGTGGCGGGGCTCCTTGTATACGCGGGCCAGGCGAGGGCCTGCGGGGAGGGGGAGGTGCGCTCGGGGCGCGGAAGTGGTGGCGGCGGTGTTAGAGGACGCGGCGGGCGGCGAGAATCGTCCAGTCCTTGATCGGGGTGATCCGGACCGGTTTGGTGGTGCGCGGTGCCTCGATGACCAGGCCCTCGCCCATGTACATGCCGACGTGTTCAGGCCGTGTGGCGCTGCCGCGGCTGAAGATCAGGTCGCCGGGCTTGAGGTGGGCGGGTGAAACTGCCTTGCCCTCATTGACCTGCGTGTACGTGGTGCGGGTGAGGGTGACGCCGACCTGCGCGTATGCCTGTTGCATCAGGCTAGAGCAGTCGCAGCGGCCCATGGGGTCCGGGCCGTGCGAGTTGGTGCAGGACCCGCCCCACTGGTAGAGCGTGCCGAGCTGGTGCATCGCCCACTCGATGGCCTTGCGCGCCTTCGGATCAGTGTCCTTGGGGATCGAGTAGCCCTTGGGGACACTCCCCTCGGGGATGCGGCCGAAGCTGGAACCGTCCTGGCCCGGCGTGCAACCCGTCGGACTGGGCGACGGCTTCTTGCCCTGGTCCGCGTCCTTGCTGCTGGCATCATCGCCTCGGCCAGGGAAGGTCTTGACGATGGCGGTCTGCAGAGCGGTGGCCAGACTCTCCCACTGCGCGTAGGCATCCGGCAGGCCGGATTTCTGCACGGCTTGGGCGGCCTGGGTGACGGTCATCTGCTGCCAGCCGTTCACCTTGAGCAGGTGCTTGTAGAACTGCTCGCTCGCGTAGAGCGGGTCGCGGATCTGCTGGGCGCTGCCCCAGCCCTGGGAGGGGCGCTGCTGGAACAGGCCGAGGGAGTCGCGGTCGCCGTAGTTCAGGTTGCGCAGCCGGCTCTCCTGCATCGCCGTGGCGAGCGCGATGATCTGTCCCTTCTTGGGGACATCGAGGGAGAGGCCGGCGGCCACGATCGTCGCCGCGTTGGGGACCTGTTCGGCGGGCAGGTCCAGGCCATCGACGTGGACGTCCTTGCCGGATGCTCCGTCGAGGATTTTGCCGACCTGCTCGGTGACCTTGTCGGTGTCGATGTCGGTCAGGCAGCTGCTGACGAGGCCGTTGCTCTGCACGGCGGCGGCTGAGGAGGCCAGCATCATGCCGGTGCCAGCGATCAGGATGGGGAAGAGGAGGACGACGCCGATGCCGGCGGCGAGCGCCTTCAACCGGAGCGGACCGCTCGCCGGTCAGCGTATTCGGGCATGGGTGGGTAGCGAGAGGTCATGAGCGTGTCCTTCGGGGTGCGGAGTCCGGCGTGCCGCGTGCGCGAGGCGTTCCGGAAGGGCGCGGCAGCCGCGGTGGGCAATCGTGGCGGGCCGGGGTGGGCGAGTTGCCGCTCGATCCACGTGGCCTGGTCCTGATTCAGGTGTGCCGGGGCAGGGGTACCTCCGTGAGGTGTGGCGGGGGGTAGCCAGCGGCGGTGTGCGCCGGGCGGTTCAAAAACAGTAGGTGCGGATGGGCGGTTGACCAAAAAACCGGCGTGAGGTATCGGAATCCGGCACCTCAGGGGCGGAGTTCTTGGTCGTCGGCGGATTCGCCTCTACAGTTTTTGGACTCCCCCTCACCTTCCTCGGTCTGTGGCCCTGGGCTTCTGCATGCCCTATTCCAGCCCGCGAGGAATCCTGTGTGAGGCGGTGAGTTTCCCTCCGTGTTCCCACACCCGAATAGGGGTTCCTCTTTGCCGTTTTCCCTGCACCAGGGCGACGCCCTCAGTGTCCTTGCCGGTCTCCCGGACGGATGCGTCGACTCCGTCATCACCGACCCGCCTTACAACTCGGGCGGCAGGACCGCGAAGGAGCGCACCACGCGCTCTGCCAAGCAGAAGTACACGTCTGCGGATTCCAAGAACGACCTTGCCGACTTCACGGGTGAGAACATGGACCAGAGGTCCTACTCGTTCTGGCTGACGCAGATCATGACCGAAGCCCACCGCCTCACGAAGACCGGCGGCACCGCGCTGCTTTTCACCGACTGGCGCCAGCTCCCTACGACAACGGATGCAGTCCAGGCTGCCGGATGGCTGTGGCGCGGCGTGCTGGCCTGGCACAAGCCACAGGCCAGGCCGCAGAAGGGCCGATTCACCCAGAACTGCGAGTTCATCATCTGGGCGTCCAAGGGGCCGATCGACGGCTCCCGCAACCCGGTCTACCTGCCGGGTATGTACTCGGCGTCGCAGCCCTCGGGGTCCAAGCGTCGGCATATCACGCAAAAGCCCGTGTCCGTGATGCGTGAGCTGGTCAAGATCAGCCCTGTCGGTGGCACGGTCCTCGACTTCTGCGCCGGCTCCGGCTCCACGGGCGTCGCCGCCCTGCTGGAGGGCCGCGACTTCATCGGCGTGGAGAAGACCGACCACTACGCGTCGATCGCCGCCGACCGGCTCACCGAAACCATCCGTAAAACCCTCACGCAAGACGACCTGGTTCTCACCGTCTGAGCCGCGACCCCGGGTTCGGCCGAGGCGATCTGCGCCCTGAACAGCACTTCGCCGAACCGCCCGTACGTCGCCGTTTTTGTCCTTCCCCCATTCCGCGTCTCGTAGGAGGCCGAAACTCTTCATGCCCGAATCCAAAAGACCCGATGAAGACGGGGAGCTGGAGCCGGTTCGCATTCCGGATCCGCAGCTTGAGGGAGTCGAAGCGAGCGTCCGACGGCTGATGGAGCAGTCGGCGCAGCATGCTCAGCAACTCGACCACCTCGCGTCCTCCCCGGAGCCCAGCGGATCGCCGTTCGCCGCGTTCGGCATGCCGGGGCTCGGAGGGCCGCCTCCGGCCGCCCCGCCTGAGCCCCGCCCGATCCTGGAGCTCGACGGTGAGGAGAGGGACGACGAACTCGACGCGCTCAGCGACTGGGTCGACGACTTCTTCCTTCCGGTGTACGGGGCGGAGGTCACCACCGCCGCGCCATGGTGCCTGCAGTGGCAGGAGCACGACGATGTCGTGGCCTGGCTCCACGCACTGTGGCTCGCCTACCAGCAGCACAAGGAACCCGACGCCGGGCTTAGCGGACTGTTCGTGTGGCACCGCGACTTCCTCACCCACGCCGTCGCGGCGATCCGCGGGCCGGGCGGGCCACTGTCGGCCTGCATGACCTCTCCCGACCGTCCCGCACACCGTCTCCTGCCTGGCCCGCCGCGGTCCGTTCGTGCGGAGGCGGCGTTCCCGGCGGAGGCCACCGGGACTGCCGAGCCGGCGTCGTGAACGCGGGACAGGGGCAGCCCGCTTTCGGTCTGAGCTTTGACCCCCGGGCCCTGACGGACCTCCTCCAGGCGCCCAGTGACATCCGCGACCTCACTCTCGCCCACCTGCAGGAGGTCGTGTACGCGCAGCGCTTCGGGCTTCGCCTCGACGGTGACCTGGAGGGTTTCCGGAAGCTGTTCGTGGACTCGCGCAAGGAATGGCGCATCGTCTACGGCGTCCGCCCGGCGCCCTCGGAGTCCGCACATCCGAAAGAGATCCATGTCGTCGCGGTCCGGCCGCGTGCGGGCAACGACGTCTACGACGAGGTCGGCCGCCGACTGGGGCTAGCCCGCAGACCGCTGAGCGCCCGCACCCACGCGGCACGCTCTCGCTCCCCGCAGCTGACCCGCAGTCCCGCGCCCCGGCCCGGTCCACCGCCCACCGCGCTGCCGGGTCTGCCCCGTCCCGCACTCAAGCCGACGCACCATCACGCCCGCTGAATCACGGAGACCCGCCCATGACTCCTGAACCCACGCCGGCACCAGTGCGGCGTGCGATCTCCCCGCTCGACCATCGCATCGAAGCCGCCACGGGCCACGACATCGACACTCTGTGGGCTTATCGCGACCGTGGAGTCCTTGACGAGACACACGCCCATCTGGTCGACCGACACCGTGAGCTGGCCAAGGCCCAGACCGGCGTTGTGTTCTACCTCAAGCTCCTCAACCGCCTGTCCAGCGGTGAGTTCGACGTCGATGACGCCCTGTTCACGCGCATCGACCGCACGGTGGACCAGCTGGAGGAAGCCACCGATACCCGCGACGCCGCTGCCCGGACGGTGAACGCCGCCCTGGATCACATCGAGGCCGCCGGGGCGCCGGCGTCGGCACAGGGTCCGAGTCCACTCGCGACGGCCGACCAGGCGGCGCTTCTGTCCATCGCGGGCGGCGCCAAGGTCCACGCCCACCTGCTCACCGGGCGGATGTCCGTGCCCACATCCTCCGGCACGAGGATCCCGTACGCCCACCTGCAACAACTCGAAGCCGCAGGACTCGTCTCCCGGGACATGAGCCGTCCAGCAGAAAACGGGCAGCCGCTCGCATTGACCGACACCGGCCGCGCCGCACTCAGCAGAAGCCGCGGAACCCTTTCAGCAGCGACACCGCCACCGCGGCCCGGCACCTGGCCCACCTCACCCACCCGCCCACACCGCTGAAACCCGCCACCAACGAGGAGACCTTTGCCCACGCCCGAACTCGAACTCCATCTCGATGGCTTCGAAGCCATCGACGGGCAAACCGGTCGTGCGTTCTGGAGCACGATCGAGATGAACCAGGACGTCCTGCTCCCGCTGGCCGAACACCACAGCCCTTCCGGGGACCACAGCTATTACGTCTTGCACGACGGTGCGGCGACCTGGGGGCACCCCGGAGATCCGCAGATCGTCGCGCTTCATCTGCAACGAGACGTGATGGCGAAGACGTTCGTATTCGAAGTCAAATCCCTGCCCCTGCCCTCGATGGCGCAGTCCTGGCTCATTTACCGCGGCTGCCCTCCCGACTCCCTCGACCTCAACCCCGACCTGGGTAGTTCGCCGGCGGACGACGCCACCCGGGTCCTGGAGCGACGGCTCATGGGAGACGGAGACCACTTCGCGTATGGGTACTCCTACACCAACGACGACCCGAAAGACTGGGTCACCGTCGTAGCGCTGCGTGCAATGGACGAGCGCGCCCCCTCGCCGTTCCGCGTCGTGGTCGAGGAAATCGACACCAAGGTGTGGACCCACACCTTGCGCGAGGGCGGCTTCGGCACGCTCGAAGAGGCCCTGCAGTGGTGCGAGGACCGGATCGCCGGCACCGCTACTCCGCTTCCACCCGTCCGCCCAGCAGCCGCAGCCGTCCGTCCGGCCGGTGTGGCGAAGGCCCCCGTTCCGCGCCCGCCCGGCCGCTCGCGGTGAGCATCACGGCCAGGGAGAGCGGCGCAACATAACCGACGATCGCCGGTTAGCCAAACCGGCGGTTCTCCGGACTCTTATACAGCCGCCGCGACAACAACCGTGGCGCTCTTCCACGCAATCCCCATGACCTCACGGAGGTTTCTTCCGCATGCGCTCCACCCGAATAGCCGTATCCGTAGCGATGCTCGGAGCTCTCGCTCTACCGGCGCTGTCCGCCACGACCGCCAGCGCGGCACCCGCCGCCATCACCGCAGCCCCCGCGAGCAGCTGCTCGTCCCTGCCGCCGCTGCCCTACGAGGTGCACACCAAGGCCGTGAACATCCGGTCCAAGGCCAGCGCGAAGTCCACCGCGCTCGGCGTGCTCTACACGAGCCACAAGTTCACCGTGTCCAAGAGGAGCGGCAACTGGTGCTACATCACGGACAAGTCGACCGGGGTCAAGGGCTGGGTCTCAGGAACGGACGTCTACCGCGACGTCCGCATGTGCCTGGACTGACAGGCAGCCAGCCGTGCCCGCAAGGAGCCGAGCGGGCGGGCAAGCACGCCCTTGCTCACTTTCCCCATGTATCGGCTCATTCAGAACAGGAGCGTTCCTTTGTCCGACGGCATATCCGATGAAGCTGAGGGTGTCGTGGGCGTGCTCACCGAACGGATCGAAGCGCACTTCGGTATGAACCTGGGCCAGTTGAAGGCCGCGGTCGCCGCCGCGCCGACTGCCAATCCCGAGGCTACAGATGTCGTGAAGTGGCACGGCCTTCTTACCGAGGCCCAGTCGGTGCTCGACCGCGCGGAGGACGACCTCCTCGCCTCCCTGGGTACCCAGCCCAGCGAAGTCGACGACCCGGTTATGGGCCTCGCCCACCGTGTGAACGCCGCCGTCACCGCCCGCGACGGGCGGGCTCTGGTTGTGCGTTGGCTTCTTGACCCGGACGCTCCGGGGAAGAAGGACCTCGCCGCCGAGCGCCTCGCCCGCCTTCGTCCCCGAACCGGTCCGGCCGTGCAGACCAGCGCTCCGCACCGGCCCGTGGAGACGCCCGCGCCGGCGTCGGCGGGGCGGCCGGGGACTGTCCGCCGATAGTTCGCCCATGTCGCGTCCGGGTCCATGTCGGCGTGCACGCGGTTGCGGATACGGGCGACCTTCTCCTGGCTCCGCTTCGACGCGCAGTGGCTTCAGGCGGGGTTGAAGGCCCGAGACAGCTACCGGACAGCCCTCGGCGATCTGCTGCGCGCCATGCCTCCGCCCGCCCCGAAGACCCGGACCGTCCGCACCCCTGCCCCCGCCCGCCGTTCCGGCACCCCAGCGCACTGGGGCTGCCTCAGCCTGCCGACCGTGAAGGCCCGCGCTTGCCCCACCTCACCTCCACCGAGATAGCCGGACGGATCGAGGACCTGTACGGCGCTGGGCTTGCCGACCTCGAAGCCCACGCCGAGGCCCAGCCGCCCGGCATGCTTTCCGCCTTGCTCGGCATGCACGGCGCCCTCGCCCTCGCCGAGCGCAGCATCCTCTTCCATCAAGACCGCCTCGCGCGGTTCATCCACTCCGACCGGTATGTGAGCAGTTACGAGGTCTCCCACCTCCTCGATGCCTCCCGCCGGCTCGCCGAGGCAGTTGCTGTGCGCGACGTGCAGGCCATGTCAGCCGCCGCCGTTCTGCAGAGCCTCGCTCCCGCCCCAGTCCCCAGGCCGGAACCGGCCCTGTCGCCGCCGCCACCGGCCCCGCCCCTTCCGGCGCAAGGCCCGGCGTACAGCCGCTGATCCGCATGCGATTGCCGTTACTCACCCAGGAGTTCCTCCCTTGGCCATCACCGCTCTGCCTCCCAGCACGGACGCCGACATCGCGCGGGTCACCGAAGCCCTCGCCATGATCACCCCACGTTGGAATGTGAGGATCATGCTGGCGCTCTCCGGTCCCCCTCTGCGCTATAGCGAGCTGGCGGCCAAGCTGTCCTGGCTGCAGGCAGGACAGCTCCACCCCAAGCTCACGTCGCTCTGCTACGCCGGTCTCGTCGAGCGCACCGAACACACCGGCCGACACGTCACCTACGGCCACACCGAGCGTGGTGCGGCCCTGCTGCCGGTCCTGCCGGTGATCGTCAGCTGGGCCGAGGAGTATCTGGAGACGGCGGAGCGGCCCTTGCCTGCGATTGAGCAGATCGAGGACAGCCTGACGCTTCTCACCCGGCGGCACGCCGCCGCCATCCTGTGGGTGCTCAAATCCCGTGAGGAGGTCAGCGGCAGGGCCCTGGCCCGGATCGTGATGCCCGACAGTGACTCGACCAATGTGTACCCGCCGCTGCGGCAGCTGGTGGCCGACGGCCTCGTCGACACCGAGGGCATGGGCCGGCCCTACCGGTTGTCCCCGGCGGGCGCCGGCCTCGGTCCCGTGCTCGGCACCCTGTCCGCGTGGTCCGCCGGGCAGCCCCTCGCCCAGGCGGCCCGTCACCCCGTCTGGGGGCTCCCGCAGGCGAAGCCTGCACCGAAGTCGTGGGTCAGCAGTCAGTCCCGGCCATCACCCGCAGGGCTCCCGCCAGGCCGATCGGTTGAGGCCGCTCCGTCCTGGAACAACCGCGACCTCTTCTCGCACGCCACGCCCGCCCGCCCGAAGGCCCCCATCCAGGCGGGAGGTCCACGCCGATGACCACCCACTTCTCCACCATCGAAGTCCGCAACGCGGTCGGCCTGCTGGCGTCGCGTTCCTTGATCCGCTTGATCACAGAGATCGACGACAACGGGGCGATCCCGCCGCGGCGGCTGGCCGGAACCTTCCCCGACCTCTCCTCGCACCAACTGCGCCGCGCCACCGAAGCGGCCGGTGCCTACGCTCTCGTCCGGACCGTGCCCGGATCCGGCCTGGAACTCACCGATTCCGGGGCGGAGCTGGCCGACCTGTACGACGCGGCTGCTCGCTGGGCTCGACGTCACGCCTACCCGGCACCGGTCTGCGCGTTCAGCAGCCGCATACGACACGTCCTCGACCTGCTGGCACCTTCGCTCGCGGACAAGAACTCCGACATCGGCCCTTGGCCTTCGGCCGCGCGTGCGTCCAGCATTGAGGCGGACCTTGCCCGCCCTCGCGCTCTGCTCATCGAGTGGCTGGCCGGTAACCCACAGGTCACCCACGTCGCTCATCCCGAGCTGGTCGCGTGAGCCCTGCAGCCCGGCACGGGCACGCGCGCCACCCTGCCGGGCTGATGGGCGGCATCTACCTGCCGCGCACAGCGGACGCGTTGGCAGGCGCGATGACCACCTATGGCATCCCGTTGCTGGTCCTGGCCACCACGAACTCTGCCGCGCTTACGGGCCTTGCCTTCGCCCTGGAATGGATACCGCGGCTGGCGGCGTTCGGGTGGGCCGGAGCGCTCGTCGACCGGCGCGGGGCGGCCGTGGTGTTTCACCTTGCCTCTCTGGCACGCGCGTCAGCACTCGCCGCAGGGGCTGTCCTTCTCCACCTGTACCCCAACGGCCCCGTGGCGAGCGTGACCGTGGTAGTGCTCGCGGCGACGACGGGGGCACTGACCGAGTTCAGCTACATCGCGGCCGAGACAGCGGGCGCCGCTGCCGGCCGCCGGGCAGGACGGCGAGCCCACCGCGTGCAAGCCGTCCTGCTCGGCATCGACCAGACCGCAACTCTGGCCGGCCCGGCGCTCGCCGGACTGCTGCTGCTCGCCGGACCGCCCCCGATGCTTGCCTTGATCACCGGGCTCTCGCTGCTCGCTGCACTGCTCGCCCTGCGCACACCCTCCTCGCCCGTCACCCCGGCCCGCGCGCCGAAGGGGCAGCCGGGGGCCGGACTCCTCACCGGGTGGCGCACGATCCGCTCGCTGCCCGCACTCGGCTGGCTCGTCACCGGACTGACCCTCTCCAACCTGGCCACTGGGCTTCTCCAGGCAGCCGGCCCGGTGATCGTCGTCCAGCACTTCGGACAGTCCACGACAGCCGTCGGCCTGGTCTGGTCCGCGGCTGCTGGGGCGACGCTCCTCAGCGTCACCATCTGTCGGTTCGCGCTCGACCGAGTGGGACTGTGGCCGGTCGGTGCCGCCTGCGCGATCCTCGCCTCGCTCGCCTGTCTCGCCGCCGCCCAGGCCCCCGACTATCTGTCCTACCTGGTCCTGGTCGCAGTCCTCATGGCGGCAGAGGGCGGCATGACGGTGGTCCTGCGCACCTTGCGTTCCCGACTGATTCCCCCAGAGAAGTTCGGCAGCACCCTGTCGGCGACCATCCTCATTCTCCTGCTGCCCTTCCCCGTAGCCGGCGTACTCACCGCACTCACCCCGCCGGACGCCTTGGGCCCCGTCATCACCGTCTGCGCCGCCCTTCAGGCCCTCGGCCTGTTCTGCGCCTTCGCCCGGCTGCGCGCTGATCCCGCCCTGCACACCTGACCCTGGCCCATTCCCAGCCTGTGGGGACCTTCTTGCCCACCACCATCCTCGGATCGCACCGCGTGAGCGGTCGCAGCATCACCGAGCAGTTCCACGCCTTCGACGCAATCAATCCGCACGTCTACCGCGACCTGGAACGCATGGCCGCCCGGCGCCTGGCCGCTGGAGCCACCCGCGTCAGCTTGAAGGACCTCTTCGAGGACCTGCGCCGCCAACTTCCGCACGGCGTCGCCGGACTGAACAACAACTACACCGCCCTCTACGCCCGCCGCCTGATCCACGAACACCCCCACTGGGCCGGCGCATTCGAGCTACGCCGCCGCCGAGCCGCCTAACCGCCCCCTGTTCCTTTCGTCCAGCCATCCACCGATACGGAGACCCCTCTTGTCCGCTCGTCCCCTCGTACTTGTTGTCTCTCCTGGTGATGAGACCTACCGCGGATACTGCCTAGAGCAGGTGGCCGCCGCGTACGACGTTGTCCTGCTCACCGGAACCGAGCCATCGTGGGAGAAGCCGTTCATCGTCGACCACGCAGTCGTCGACCTGAGCGACCCCGCGGAACTGCTCGCCGCCGGCCAGGGCCTGGCCGAGCGGCACGACCTCGCCGGCGTCCTCACCTGGGACGAGTGGAACCTCGTCCCCACCGCCCATCTTGCGCGCGCCCTCGGTCTGACCTCGAATTCCGTCGAGGTGATGCGGGCCTGCCGCAACAAGGCCACCGCCCGTACCTTGTTCGCCAGCTACGGCGTCCCGTCGGCTGCCTCGATGAGGGTACGAACTCTGCTGGAGGCCGGTCTCGCGACGATGACGCTGGGCTATCCAGCGGTCATCAAGCCTGCCGCCTTCGCCGGCAGCATCGGCGTGATCCGCGTCGACCATCCAGAAGAACTGCCTGGCGCGTTCGCTTTCGCCTCGGAGGGGGCGAGCCGCAGCCGCGAAGACACCGGCGTCCTGGTCGAGGAGTACCTCGACGGACCGGAATTCTCCGTCGAGTGCATCACCCACCGCGGCGTGACCACCGCGGTCGCCGTGACCCGCAAGCACTTGGGCCCCGCACCGTACTTCGACGAGATCGGGCACACCGTCGATGCCGCCGATCCGCTCCTTGCCCACGTCGCTCCGGCTGCCACTGCCGCGGTCAGAGCTCTGGGGATCACCGATGGTGTGCAGCACGTCGAACTGCGCCTTGTGGAAGGGCGCCCCCGGTTGATCGAGGTCAATGCCCGGATTGGCGGCGACATGATCGGCCACCTTGTCCGCCTCGCCACCGGCATCGACCTGCCCAAGGCCGCCGCCGACCTGGCCTGCGGCCGGGTTCCGGACATCACCCCTACCCACTGCGGGGCAGCGGGCATCCGCATGCTCTACCCGGACGCCTCCGGCACCCTCACCCAGCGCCAGATCAACACCCCATTCGCCGCCCACACCCCATGGCTGCGGCAGGTGCAGTGGATCCGCGAGATCGGGGAGAAGCTCCTTCTGCCGCCCGAGGGCGACCTGTTCACCGCCCGGGCCGGGTTCTACATCGTCACCGGTCGCACCACCAGCGAGGTCACCGAGCACCTGGATACCGCTGCCGACGAGATCACTCTCACCACCCGGGCGGACCGATGAACCCTCCGCCCGATCCGCACCTCGACATTGACGGAGATGTCTATGTCTCCCCGCGTTACCTCGCGAGCAGCACCACCACCGGTGATCCCGCCCTCGCCCCGCTGCTCGACCTCGGCTGGGACCTTCACCACGATGACCTCGGCAACGTCTACGTCAGCGCCCCCGACCAGCGAGTACGTCTGGGCTACCTGTCCGAAGGTGAGGACGACGGGCTCTGGCGCATCAACGCCTACAAGGACTCCTTCGGCCCGCCTACGTGGGGAGTCTGCTTCAACGACCGGGTCCCCATCGAGTTCGTCCAGGCATTCACCACCGCCCTCGCCACGGCATACGAGCAAGGGCCCGACGCCTACCTCGCCCGGCCGGACGACCGAAGCGAGAAGCGCGAGCCTTTCCGCGCCATCGCCCCCCTCTTGAAGCAGGGCTGGACGATCGGCCACCCGCGCTGGGGCGTCTTCGCGGTCCAGTCCAAGGACAGGTTCGCCGGTATGGAGGTCACCACCGGCGACCTCGATCCGGAATTCGAACTGACGACAAGGGAAGCACGCTGGCAGCTATGGGCGGGCAAGTTCGTCGACCGGCCCGTCTGGTACGTCACGGCCAGCACCAACACCCCCATCCCCCTGCTTACCGCCGTCACCGAGTGCGTCGCCGATCCGGCCCCGCTGCCCCGCTGGCGTGAGGAGACCCTCAGCTACATCGAGGGCATGGCACACCTCACCCCGATCCTGCCGCCCGGCCCTCCGGCTCCCACACCGCTCGACGTGCAGCGGGCGGTCGCATCCCGACGCCCGGCCGCTCTCCCCGCCATCAGCGTCCCGCGCTGGAGCACCACCAGCCGTCCGGCTCTACCCAGCCCCCGCCGGTAAGACCTGCCCGCCTTCTACCGGAGCCCCACTTGTCCCTGCAGGCCGCCGAGTTCTTCGCCGAGCTGTGCCTCCCTTTCCACGACCACACCGTCGTGGGCAACACCTACCTTGCCGTCCCCGTACCGGGCGCACCATTGCGGCTGAGAATCGACTTCAACCGCACCATCTACGCGGACACCTACGGCGGGCTGCGCGTCGCGGTCGTCCACCCGGACCGCGGCGAGATCGACGCAGTCGCACTCAGCTTTCTGGACCACGGAACCTTCCACCGCCGTGACGAAGCCACCAACACCAGGCCGAACACCAAGCAGTACGCAACCTTCGATACCTACCACCGCCCCGGCCACCCACCGTGGGACGGCGCGGTCACCACCGGGCTGCGTGATGCCATCGAGCAGTACAGCGCTATCTGGTTCCCCGGCGCCTGGACCGCGTTCGTGGGCAAGCGCACCGCCAGCCGTGCTCCGCGCAGCACTCCAGTCCCACAGGCCACCCCCGCAGAGACCGCACCCGTTGAGCCCTCGTTCCGATCCCCGCAAACGCAGTTCCACGCAGACCTTCCGCTCACCCGATGGACTCGGCGCAGTTCTGCACCGCTTTGGCGTGGTGCACCAGGTGATGCCGTCTGGACGGCTTACGCCGGAGATCCGGACCGGCCCCACTGGAGGGCTCGCTATACGCCCGGTGCCCCCCACCACGCTCGTCGCCGCCTTCACCGCCTCCATGAACTCCACCGAACCGCTGCACCGCACCGTCAAGGACGTACCGCTGGACGTTCGAGACCGCCTCTACATGGCGACGGCGATAGGCAACGAGACTCCCGCGCCTTCGCCTGCGATCCCAACTTCGGAGGGGACTCGCCGGACCCGATGACACCCCCACCCCATCAAGGAGCCTCCTTCCCCGTGTACGCACCTCTCGTACGATCCACCGCCGTCGTCATTGCGGTCACCGGCGCCCTTGCCTGGGCACCGGCCGCAACCGCCGGAACCTCCGTACCGACCCCCTCGGCATCCGCCGCCACCGCTGAGACCCCGGCCCCGGACACGGGCAGCGTCGAAATCACTACGAACGACCCAGCCGGGGACGTCCTCCCCGGCGCCGCATTCCTGCTGCTCGACTCCGCCGGACGGGAAGTCGCCCGCGGGAAGACCGACGCACAGGGGAAGCTGACATTCTCCGACCTCACCCCTGGGATTTACCGGCTCAAGGAGCAGACTTCCGGGAGCCCGCGCCACGAGGCCGTCGCCGACCAAGACGTCATCGTCACACCCGGAGCGACCACCCGGTTGATGATCACCTACCCGTTCAAGACCGCCACCGTTCTTCTGCAGGTCAAGGACGACAGGACCGGGAAGCCGCTGCCTGGCGCGACCGTGAATATCGGCACTGGTACCTCGACGCTTCTCACCCTGACCACCGGCACTCAGGGCACGGCCTCCGGCGAACTGCCGTTGTCGCGGAACGAGATGCAGTTCTGGGCCAAGGAGATCAAGGCTCCCGCCGGCTACGACCTCTACAGTCCGATCCAGACGTTCACCGCAACCCCCGGAGCCCCTGTAAATGTGACCGTCATAAACGCCAAGACCGCTACTGGCTCGACGCCCGGCCCCTCGGGAAGGCCAACGCACAAGCCCACCTCGACCCCGTCCAAGCCCGACAGACCCAGCAGCGTGACCGACGGTGCCACGCTCGCCACGTCGGGCACCGGCACGCCGGAGGCCGAGTCCTCGCCCCCCGCAGCCGCACTCCCCCTCAGCCACTCCACACCAAAGGCGTCGGCAGGCTCCCTCGCTCACACCGGCACCGACGCCACGCCGTGGCTGATCGGAGGAGCGGGAACGCTGATCACAGCAGGCGGAGTCGCCCTCGCTCTGGCACGCCGTAGTCGCACAGACAAGAGCACCAGCGCCTGCAAGAACTGACCACGCTCCACCCTCTTCGTGACTGAGCCCCCGGACCCCACGCTGTGGAATCCGGGGGCTCAGTCGTGCGTGAACTCACGGGCGCCTCGCTAGGCTGCCGCGGTGACCGAGCACTCCCCGCCACCCGGCGATCCGTCCCAGCTCCACCTGCGCATCTCCTACGACGATGAACTCTGGGACACCCCGCAGGCTGACACGATTGAGCGCTGGAACGTGGCCGTCCGGCACCGCCGACGTACCCACCGCGGAGATCAAGACTCGGTCAGACCCAACGGCTGCATGACCCCAGACTGCCCCGCGTGCAAGGTCGAGGACGTTGCCATCGGGTCCATGACCTTCTACCGCGTGAACCTCGACCGAGGCCGCAACGCCTACTGGGCTATGGAAGAGGAGTCCGAGGAACTGTACGAGACCGCTCAGGCGCTTCTCGATCCTGAGACGGGCTTCTATACAGACGAAGTCAGCGAACGGCTGGCGTACGTCGGCTCAGCGCTGCTCGTCATGGACAGAGTGACGCTGAACCCTCCGTGGCGTGGGCACGGCCTGGCGACCGTACTCGTCTGCGAGGCGATCAACCGGCTCATGGCCGGCTGTCGTGCCATCGCCTGCTCGCCCGGCATCACCGTTCTCAGTAGCCGAAGCCTGACGGAAAGGTACGAGTGGGACCGCGTGAACGCCAAGATCACCAAGGGATGGGAGAGCCTGGGGTTTCGTCCCTACCGAGACAACGTCTATCTCCTGTCGCCCGCATCAGAAGACCTTGAGGAGCAGCGCGACGTCCTTCGCGGGCGCCTTTCCGAACTCGGTGCTGCTTGGCAGGCGGCTCAGCTTTGAGTGGCCGTACTGCTGCGTGAGGCAGGGCAGGCCAAGCCTGCCGGAGGCCGGGCAGGTGCCGGCCCGCCACAGGTGCCACGTGGGCCCCTCGGGGCGAGGTGTGACAACGCAGATTTCGTTGGCATCTGGCGAATCGCCCTCGCTGTCAGAGCGGACTCATTCCAGAGCGGGCTGCTTCACGAGGGACGAGAGAGGAGGGTGTAGGTGGCTTCAGTGGCTGATGTCGTCATCGACGGCCCCGATGGTCGCGGTCGTCGGCGTCGCGATAGCGAGCGGCAACTAGGTGCACGTCTACTCGTTCGGGTTGGAGGCTGGCGCTGATATCTACCCAGACAGTCGTCGAGCCGGCGCGGGCGAGGGGTGCACGGTGACCGTGCGCCGTCCTTGCGTGAGATTGGATAGACTCGAACGTATGTCCGAAGAAGTGTCGACGTCGAGGTTGGACCAGCTCCGCTTTCTGGAGCGGGTCCGCGAGCAGGATCTGGCTCGCGCCCGCCAATGGCGGGAGGTCGAGGAGCGGCGCCAGGCCGAGGTCGCCGCGCGCTTGCCCCCGCCCCTGCCGCCGGACTGGGTGGTTGAGCAGGGCATCGGCCAGGGGCGCCGCATCGTCGCCGTCCATCAGGGGTACTGCCGGCCGACTGGTCCCAGAGTGAGGCCGGTGGGCGCGGATGAAGCGCGACGCCTCCTCGACGCGGATGCCGGGCTGGCGTGCCAGCTGTGCCGGCCGGACACCGAGCTCGGCCTGCCATGATCGTCGTGGCCGCTGGTGACGTCAGCGGGCCCTTTCTGGGGTCATGTGTGATGTCTCGCGGCACGCTGTTCTCATGGACCAGCCCTTTGTCGTCGGCTCGCGAGTGCCGTCGATGCCCTGACGGCGAGATGCCGCGCACGGTACTGCCTGCCGTGCGCGGCATCTTCCTGGCGTTCAGGTCAGCACGAGGAGGCAGACGTGTGAACCAACTGGATAAGCTCGCGGACCAGGCCGCCGGCCAACGCGGCGGACGCGGCGTAGAGCGCTGCTTGCCCAAGGCCCTCGACAAGGCGGTGGCGGTTGCGTCGCGGCTTCGGTGCGGGGCGGTGCGTACGGTGGGACATGACGGTCTCCATTCAGGGGATGAGTCGGCTGCGCCCCGCACCGCGTGTTCCTGGCAGGGATACGGTGCGGGGCGCAGTTTCTGCTCCCCCAAGCCTTATGGCTGACGTGCGCTGAATGCAGCTACCGAGGTTCGAATCTCGATGTAAGTTCGGCGCCATGAACGGGAATCAGGCCACCATGTGGGCCGAGGGAACGTCGGCCGATCTGGTCGCCGACGCGCACGCGATGGGTGTGCAAGCCAGTCCTAGAATGGTGACCTCCTGGGTCGAGGACGGCCTGCTTGCTAACCCTGAGCCGCGCAAGACGAGCGCGCACGGCAGTGATCCGCGGATTTTCCCGCCTGAGCAACGCGAATTGTTCACCAGACTTCTCGGGGCCCGGGAGCGCTCCCCGCTAGGACGAATCCCGCAACGCTCCCTGATCCGCGTCGTGCTGTACCTGTGGCTGATCGACGACACGATCGTGCTCACTCCGCAGGCGCGCAGAGCCTGGCGTACCCACGCGCGTGCCACCGGGCAGACGACTGCCGCCCGGCGAAGCCAAAATGTCCGGGCCATCATTGAGCAACTGGCCCATCCCTCAGCCACCCTCAAGCAGCGACGCGCCGCCCAACTCCTCATCGAGGAGAGCGAGCGGACTGGGCGGATTAACGTCGAAAGACTGACCTCTGTCCTCACAGAGCTGAACTCACCCTGGCCAATCCAGCCAGGTATGCCGAGGATTGAGCGAGCCCGTCCGGGCCCTTTCGGGCCGATTTCCGTCCAGCACCACATCGCCATGTGGAGGGCACGCCAGCAAACAATCCGCCGTCTCCGGCATGAGGACATCGACGAAGCCGAGCTCGACCGCGTGCGTGCCGCCTACAGACCGGAATGGGCCGACTATCAGGCCCGACGACCCGCCATGGCGACCATCGGTGCCGGTGAGTTTGCGGCGTACTTCGCAGAGCCCGACACCGTGGAGGGCCGCGCGATCGAAGCGGTCGATGCCTTTGTGTCAACCCTCGCCGGCGAACTTGGACTGATCGAAGCCGCGTCCCATGCCGCAGAGACGGCACGCCTCAGACTGGCGCGCTAACTCCACCGCCGACTAACAGTCCACGACTGCCCGCCTGAGCGTCTCAGGAGGCGTTGAAAGACCACGCCGGAGCGTGGAAGTCTTGGCCGCCTTGTGGACACGGCTCGCATGACTCTGTATGCCTGTCCAGCGTGTCCGTCATAACCGGCGACGCCGCTTCGCGAGGCGCTCGCGCCAAGCGAGTCTCCAGCGACGCCGCCGACGCGTACTCTCACTCCGCTCCGGCTGTGCTTGGGGTGGCGGAGCGATCCTGTCAGGCTCCAGACCAACTTTGCCCGGGTGTACGCAGGCCGGCACTCCCTCGTGTGTGTAGCGGTGTCCGTTCTCCAGATGGAAGGGGCATTCCCAGGAGGGTTTGCTGTAGACCACGAATTGCTCGCGCGGGTACCGGGTGGCCGGGCAGATTCCGCACACAGGCCGCTTCAGGTCTTCGCGATCCGGATTGATGTAGGGCGGTCCGGCGGGGTCCGGGATCTTCATAGCAACCGCAGATTAGCGTGGCCCGGTTTGTCACGGAGGCCCGAGCGGTAGCCGATGATCGATGTAGGATCTCGCCGCTCGCTGCATAAGCCGACGCTGTGACCTGGGCTGTCTCGCTGGCGCATATCCAGCTCGGCCTGGCCGAGTCTCAGAACGGCTGCATTTCCTCAGTCAGCGGCTCCGGTCTGACGCCGCTGTCGATGGACACGGAATTCCCCACCGTCCTCATGGTCAGCGTCACGGAGTTCCCCGCCCTCGCGGTCACGATTCCCCAATGGGGATGGCGGAGCCGCCAGAGCTGGACACATCGGGGCGATGGATAGTAGCGACGGTGCTCAGTGCTCGCCGTTGCCTCCCGGGTCCTGATCGACGACGTCCTCGCCACGCCAGCGGGCCAGCACTTGGGCAACCTGGTCGCGAGTCGCAGGGAGGTACTCGTGCCAGCGGGACTCGACGCCATGCGGGTAGCCGACCAGGTTGTTCAGCACGTTGTTGACGGCGTCGTCGCCCTCGGTGCCGGCGAGTGGCGGAGATGGCCAGGATGCGGCGACCGCAGCGATCTCGTCGCGGGTGAAGCCCATGAGTGAGTGGAACTCCCAGTCGGGGAAGAACGGGCCGCTCACTGCTGCGTCAAGGCACTCCTGGATGATCTGCAGCTCGTGGTCAGCCATACGCTCGATCGGATTCATCTCTAGATGATCTCAGTGGTCACCGCTCCAGATCTCGACTGCTCAATGCCGAGGTCTCGGGCGGCTTCGGTGGAGACTGGGCAGCGAGGAAGCGCAAGAGCCGCCGCCCTGCCAAGGAAGGTGTTGTGGGCATGTCGAGGGGGCGCGTTCGTCTCCGCAGGTCATCAACGTCTGAGCTGAGACGGAGGGCTATGTGGGCTGGGGCTTCTCTCACGTGGCAGTCGGTGCGTATTCGCGACTGTCGGTGTATGTGCTGTGTCGGTAAAAGGAGTAACCCTTGCCCACTGCTTGGAGGAGATTGGCCAGAGCGAGAGCGGTCCACAGCGCGGCAAGCCCTCCAGTTGCGGCTACTGGAGCGGCGACGGCTGCCAGGACTCCGAAGCAGATGAAGGTCGACACGAAGCTCGGCACGGTGCGCTTGAGACCGATGAGGCCGAAGCCGACAACTGCCTGCAGCGCATCGGTGACGACCACGGCCAGTACCAGTGGCAGAAGATCTGTGATCTGTGGCCGCACATCGACATCCTGGGTGAATAGCGGAACGATCCAGGAACTGAGAAGAATCACCGTTGCCCCGATGAATCCCACGACGCTCAGTGCCAGCCCCGTTCCGGCCCGAACGCTGCGCCGGATACTCCCGCTGTCGCGCTTCGTCGCGTGGGCGGAGATCAGAGGGATGGTGGCCTGGCCAACTGCCACCGCAGCCGTGAAGATGAGATTGACCAGGGAGATGCCGACGCTGTGCACCGCGGCGCTGTCCGTCCCGATCCTGGCCGCCGCGAAGGTCAATACGCCCAGGACGGCGAACTTTACGAGTACTGTGCCGGCCAGCGGAATCCCCACGGTGCCCAATGTCCAGACCTGCTTCACATAAGGTCGGCCCGGATGCAACGAGCGGCCTCTGAGCACCGTAGAGCGGCGGAGGGCCGCGTGGCTGATGCAAGCGCTGACCATGCTGGAGGCGAGCATGGCGATGCCTGCCCCGGTCAGGCCGTAGCTAGGCAGCGGGCCGGGGCCACCTACGAGGACGATGGACAGCGTGGTGGATGCGGCGGTGCCGAGCAGTCCGGCTCGCATCACCAACTTTGAGTGGCCAAGCGCCACCAGCACGGACGTGGCTGACGAGCTGACCGCGATGGCGAGCACGCTGCCGGCCAACAGCAGGGGAAGGATCCCCAGCTGATCGAGGGTGGTACGGGCAATCCCGGCCGCGCGGCCGATCAGAGGAACGGACACGACCGCCACCGCAGCGATCGCGCCGACGGCAATCGCAAGCCAGGTCCCGCTGCGCACCACGGGCAAAAGACGGTCAGGATCCTGCTTGCTTGGCGCGATGAACGGCATGACGCCGCGCAGCGCGCCCGCCACAGTGGCGGTCGCGGGGCTGAACACGGCCATAGCGATGGCGAAGGCCGCGAGGCTGGCGGTGGCGTGATTACCGAGCAGCACAGTGTCGACCAGAGCGCCAGCTGAGGCTGCGATCATCGTCAGGTACAGCGGGAGCGCTGCCGCCGCTATCTCGATCCACGTCCTGCGTCCGGCTGGTCCAGTCCCCTTGCTACTCACGGATTCGATCATCACACTGCAGGATCCGGCAGGTCAGCGGAAGGCGTGAACTCGGTTCAACTGGGTCAGTGGGCGGCACGGTTACTTAGCCGGCCAGAGGCAGGCTTCTTGCGAGCCAGTTGCCAGGCCAGGAGTGTGAAGAGAGCCCAATTGAGGTGGGCTTCGGAGCGCTGTGGAAGACGTTCGTAGTCGGGCGCGTTGCCGCGGGCATCTATAAGCCAGCCGATCGTACGCTGGGCCATCCAGCGACGGGTCAGGACGACGAAGCTCTCCGCGCCGCGAGGGCGGGCGACCGTTCGCAAGATTATCCAGAGGCAATCGTCTGCCCAGCTCACGAGCTGTCCGGCGGCCCAGACCTGGGTGATCTGCGACTGAGTGAGAGGCAGCTGCCAGAGCAAGGGGCTATCACTCCGGCCTGGATTCGCCCCCGGGTGAACCAGTAACACGTCAGGTCTCTCATCTCACACGATTCCATGGCGCCTCGTGCCGTCGCCACCAGATACGACAAGCTCGCGGTCCGGTACGAGGGCCCTGATTGCAGTGATCAACGAATGGTTGTGACTACCGGTGCCGGCTGGGCGCGATGCGGGCGGGGAGCAGTTCTCGCAGGAGTTCCACGGTGAGGTCCGGCTGCCCCACGAACGGGGAGTGGCTTGTCTGCCATTCGCGCACGTCGGTGCAGCGCGAGGCCATGGTCCGCTGGAGGCCGGGGTCGATGGCACGGTCCTGTGCGCAGATGACGTAGGTGGAGGGAGTCTTCTTCCAGCTGTGGTGCTGGGGAACTCCACGTCCGCAGCCCGGGGCTTGTGCACGGAGCAGGCCGACCGCCTGCGCGGCGAGGGGGTCAGGGCAGTCGCCGTAGAGGGTGTCGATGGCCAGGCCGGGGTGCAGGGTGGTCGAGCCGTCCGGCTCGGCGACGATGGCGTCCTTGAGCTGTTGGGACATACCACCCAGACTGGCCGCGCTCTCGCCGACGTCGAGCACAAATGCTGCCAGGTAGACCAGGTGTGCTGCTCCACGGACCCCTGTGATCACCGACCCTCCGTAGGAGTGGCCGAAGACCACCGGGGGTTCGGGCAACGCGTCGATGGCGGCTTGGGCGGCGGCGGTGTCAGCAGCCAAAGAGCCGCGGTGGAGCTCGGGTACAGCTACCTCGGTTCCGTCTGTCCGCATCCGTTCCGCCAACACCGCAAAGTGCTCGGGACGGTGATACAGGCCGTGAACAAGCACCACAGCAGCCAACTCGTCCGTCTCCTCAGATCGACACCTGACCAGTGAATCTAGCCCCGAACCGCGGCCACCCTCTCACCTTGATCCACGTTCGATACACCGCCTGGTCTTCCGGGTCCTCGGAGAAGATGTGACCGTCGCGCGCCGTAATGATCGCGTCCGGCTCCAGGGCGAGGTGTCACCTTCTGTGGGGGCGGCCCGGATAGAACCCGGGGGGTCGGAGTGGGACGTCATTCTTCAGCAGAGCCAGGCGAACGGTCGCCAGGCTCGTTCCCTCCCGGTCGGCGATGTCCTGGAGCGACATGCGGTCTCGTTCGTACCAGGTGCGCCATTGCCTGATGCGGGTGGCCGTGAGCTGGGTGCGGCGAAACCGTGGTGGGCTCCAGTCGACCGGATGCCGGGACAGCAGGTAGATGACGTGGGCGGTTGTGGTGTTCAGGGTGCGCGCGAGCTGAGCGATCGAGAAGTCGCCGGCCGGTGCCGTCCGGTGGAGATCGGCGATGCTCACGCTGTCCGGGGCGGGACCGGGGAGCACAAGATGGCGCAGTGCGCGGGCGGGCAGATCCGGGGCCCAGTGGACGGGTTCGTCGATGCCGTGCTGATCGAGCAGCGCGCGGGCGGTCTGGTGCAGCAGTTCGGCCTCGGCGGGCAGGATCCGCCATTGGAAGCGCTGGTAGTGCTGGCGTTGCGCGCTGGTGGCCGGTGCGATGTCCGGGTGCGCCAGAGTGGGTGGTGAGCCGGTCAGGGTGTGGAAAATCCAGCGCTGGGCGTGTGAGTCATCAGGGGCGGGGTTCGAGCGCAGCCGTCTCTGCAGGCGCGTCCATAGTGCGGGGTCGATGAAGCGGGAGAGCGGGGTGAACAGGGCGCGGCGGCGGGCGTAGTCGATGGGGCTGCCATGGGTGTCGAGGTGGTCGGCGAGCAGGATCAGTACGCGTAGCACGTCGACGCATTCGGGGCGGCGGGTGAGGTCGGCGAGGAGCGTGGACACGTTGTGGGCGCTGACGGTGGTGCCGGTCAGTCGGGTTGCGGCGCGGATCGAGGTGGTGTTGCCGACCAGGAGACAGGCGGTGGACAGGAGTTCGTCCATGCGTCGGGCCGTGGGACGGCCGCTGGTGTGTAGAGGTGACAGGCGCAGGGTCCATTCAGGCCAGAGCGCGGCCGGGAGCATGCAGGCCCGGGCATCCTGGTTGGCTGGGGGCCGGGTGGAGTTCACAGCGGTGCGGTGGCGCAGGCGTGCCACCGGCATCAGGTTCGCTTCCCGGCTGCTGCGCAGTGCTGCTTCGAGTGGGGGCGAGACGGCGCCGCCGAGCGTGACGACGGCGGCTGGAGGGAGCGGTCGGCCGGTGGCAGCCACCCGGTCCGTCAGCCACTGCAGGGAGCGGGCAGCGGTGCGGATGTCCGCCGCACGCAGAATGTGGGTCGCGACTGTGATCGCGACCGCCGTGGCCGCGGCGTCGCCAGGAGCAAGGTAGCTGTGCGCATCGTTGTGTCGTGGTTCCGATGTCCGTTGCGACGTCGCGGGCCGGAGGTGTGCGCGGTAGCGCTCAAGGCGGTCCTGGATGTCGGGCGGGGCCACATCGTGCAGGTCGCTGGGTGTGGCGTGGTTGAGGACCAGAGCTCCCAGGCTTTTCACGTCGCGCAGGACGATCTGCAAGGGCGCGCCGCCTGGCCCGTAGAGGGGCCAGTTCACTGATCGGTCCGGGGTGGCGAGGGCGGTGTCGATGAGGTGCTGTGTTGCTTCCAGTGTTCCGTCGGCGGTGATCGTCGTGACGGGGGTGTCGGTCAGGGGGTGGTGGCAGCGAGGAGGGCGAGGGCCGCTGGTCGCTGCTGGACTTGAGCACCTTCCGGGACGAGGGGTCTGGGATCGGGGGTGTGAGCGGAGGCGGGGGATGCGCCGGCAGGCCGGGCAGCGGTCGGCCAGCAGCAGGTGGTGTCGGGTGCAGGCGAAGGACCAGCCGAGGCGCCAGGTCAGCTGCCAGCGTCCACCGGTTTCGGCCAGGCATACGGGACAGAACCGGGATCCGGATCGTCCCCACAGGATGCGCGGTTGTACGCGTCGGTGTTCTGGATGGATCGCCACGGCGTGTCCGTCCAAGGGCTGCAAGGTCATTGCCACGAGGGTGTCTTCGGCAACGCCGGTGGTTTCGGCGATGGCGGCCAGCTCGTCCTGCCTGGCCAGGGTCGTCCAGCGCGGCAGTACGGAGGCGGTCAGGACCGGGTCCCGGGTCGGGAGACCGAGTGCGCTGAGTACGTCCGTGAACGGGCAGTTCAGCCGGGCTGCGATGGCTTCGAGCCAGGAGTCCAGGGCTTCACCGGGCAGTGGCGGCAACCGGATCGGCAGGGACCGTTGCACGGTCATCGGGTGGCCCCAGCCCGACGGGGCCGGGTGGTCGCTCTTCCTGAGCTGAAGGCGTATTCGAGCTCGCGGCGGGCCTGTTCCGCCGCCGCATCGTTCTTGACCTGGTCGAGCAGGTCACGGGTGAGGCGTTCGGCGCCCGTGCGCTGGGCTCGTTGGCAGCCGCGGTTGACCAGCGTCATCAGGGATCCGATGTGTCCGGTGCTGCGGGCGAAGAGGTAGTCGGACAGGTCATCGGCGAGCATGCCCGGATGCGCGTCGGTCAGGACGATGCGTTGTTCGAGGGCGAGCAGCAGCTGTCGCCACTGTTGTCGGCCCTGCTCGGTGGCGATGGTGAAGGGTGGCATGTCCAGGCGGGTGGTGCGCCGGCCGGTCTGGGCCAGGACCGTCTCGCCGATCGCTTCGCCCTCGCTGAACAGGCCCTTGTCCGCGAGCCCCACGCCGACCTTGAGGAGGGTGACGGGGAATTCGTTGGCGATCCATTTAAGGTGGTTGCTGACCTCGACGCCGCTGGTCTTGCGCCATTTCAGGAAGTGCAGGTCGTCCAGGATCAGCAGTCGGACCTCGCAGGACAGCACGCAGTCCAGGGCCTGGAGGCCGAGCTGGGCGGCCGTGGATGTCTGCCGGCCGGGGTGGCCGAAGAATTCCAGCATGGCCCGGTTCAGGTCCTTCATGCCGGTGTTGCCGGTCAGGCCCACCCTGCACACCGGCCACCGCTCGTGCCCCTGCGAGGTGAACGCTCCGTGCTCGGCGATCTCGCGGCGGTGGAACTTGCGCGCGAAAGCGAGCACCGCGGTGGTCTTGCCCAGGCCCGGGAACGCATCCACCGCCACGGCGCCCTTCGCCTGGTCGCCGTCCTGGACATTGCTGTCCACGATGTCCCACAAGTCCTCGTGCAGAGAAGTAAGTTGAGGAGTGCGGATCGGCCCCAGGTTGGCATGCCACAGCCTTCGGTCCCGGTCATAGGCGACCCGCGCCGGGGCATCCATGGACCTCAGCTCGTCCCGGCCCAGAATTTCGGGGCGGGGGCGGCGCGGGGCATCGACGAATGCCTTGAAGTCTTCCTTGCGCGACAGTGCCAGATTTCCCGAATCCGGCCGGGGCGTGGTCACACGTCCTCCAGGGCGTCGGCGTAGAAGTCGTCCTCGTCGTCATCCCCGCCGTCCACCGCCCTCTCCGTCTCGGCGATCCCGGGACTTCGTGCCTCGCTGCCCAGGGCCCGGCGTACGGATGGCAATGACGCGGAGAGCGTCGGCTCTTCGACGTGCGGTAGTTCGATCGCGGCCTGGTCGCGGGACATACGCAGGGCCATCCGCCGTTCGGCCAGTGTCGTACCCAGACCGAGGTTCCAGCGCTCCAGCAGGTCGGCGACCGCAAGCCGGTCATCGGGATACTGGTACTTCTTCGCCGCCAGCTTCCGGGCAAAGGCCAGAGCGTCTTCGCTCAGCGGCATCCGGGCGGCCGGAGCATGCTCCCAGGTCAGAACATGCCAGGACCGGGTGGCGGGGTTGCGGAAGTAGATCCGGGTGATGTCGTCCGGGTCGACCTGAAACGGCCAGGCCCCCCGCACCGGCCCGTCGAAGGGGCTACGGATTCCCGGGTCGGGCAGGCCCGCACCGCGGTAGCGCCGCCGGTCGATCTCGACACCGTAGTGCTGAACTGTGCGCCACTTCGTCGGCAGGAACTCGAAGGCGAGGTTCGGATCCCGGGGCACCTCGATGTAGCCGGCCCTCGCCATCCCATGCTCGAACATCGCCGCGGGCGACAACCTCAGTCCCGGAACTCCGGGATCCACAAGGCCGACATGGGGGCGGCAGTGGTAGACCACCGCCGCCCACTCCCGGATTATCGCTTCCAGCTCGTCGAGGAAGAAGAACGCGTCGTCCTCGGGGCACTCGCCGCGCGAGTCGATGTCGGGTCCCTTGTAGCCGGGAAGCGCCTCCAGCAGACCTTCGCGCAGCGTCCGGAAGAACCGCTCCACCGGCCCCTTGTCCCGGCCCGTCCGCAGCCGGGCCGGCTGGACCGAGATCCCCATGCGACGGCACACACTGGTCAGATGCTCCGAGACGAACACTTTGCCGTGATCGACAACCAGCGTCTCGGGCACCAGCGGCGGCGACGCGAGCCCCTCACCAGTGGCGCCCTCGACATCGACCAGAACCGTGCGCGGAATGCCGTGCTCGGGCCAGACCGCACCACGAGGCCAGTCCCGCCCCGCCGGCCGCGGCCGGAAGCACTGGAACAACACCGCGCTGACATCCACCGCCTTCGTCGATACGGGCGTCAGGCGGATCCCCGTGATGCAACGGGTGTACCAGTCCATCGCGACCGTCAGCTCGGCCTGCACCCACCTCAGCGTCAGCGGATCACACGCGAACACGTCCAACCGAGTGGTGTCCATCAGCACGTACTCACCCGGCCGCGTCGGCCGCAGTTTCCCGTACGGACCCTCCGGCCGGTCAGCGATATCCCGGTTCCGTTTCGTACTCAGCCGGAACAAAGGATGCCGTCGCTCCAGGTCCTCCAGAATCCGGTACGCCGTCGCCCTACTCGGCACTCGAACCACATCGGGACCGTGACGGGCGATGACGCGAGCCCCAGTGCGCTCGATGACCAACTTGCGCGACGGCTTCGACTCGCCGGTGTGCTCGACCATGACCTCCAAGGCCGTCTCAATCCAGCGCTCATCCGCCCCCGCCACCGCGCCACCGGACTGATTCCGCCTCACCGCCAGTCCGGCTTCGCCGTGCCGGCGGAAGTCAGCGACCCACTGCTTGACGGTGCGGACGTGCACTCCGAGCTCCAGTGCCTTGGCCGCGTACTTGGGTTCCACCGGACCGCCAAGAGCGTAGTCACGCCGAGGTTCACCCTCGCGTACCAGTTCCGGGCTCCCCGAGCGGAACCCGGTAAGCACCTCCCGGACATGCTCGGCCCGTTCGAGGACCTGGCGGCGTTCATCCGGTCGCAGCTGGTCCAATACCACCGAAGCGAGCTCTTCGTCATCATCCGACGACGGGCCGGGCTGATCGGATATCACGGCCGCTCGATCGGAGAACATCAACTCCTTCAACGCCAAGCGCAGAAGCCGTCCTCGCCCATCTTTGAGAACGACCTCATTGCCTGCCGTGGTTGCTGCCAACTCGACCACCTCGACGGTCTCACCATCGAAACGGAACAGCGTCCCGACCCCTACTCGGGCCCCGACGCCGCTCACGACGCGAGCCTCAACAACGCCGAGGAGGCCAGTGGCCGACTGAGGTCGGTCCGGATCTCTTGCGTCCACAGCAGGTGGTAGATGGCAGCACGCATATAAGGCTCGGGCTCGTGCGGCAGCCTTCGAATCGCATCCCCCAACGTAGACCCGTCAAGATCAGCCTGACGGATGGCCCCGAGAACGTCGGACCGCATGAACTGGGGGCGCCGGTAGCCGGCCAAGAAGCGAAGATTCTCCAGCGCTGCCTCTGCTGGTTCGCTCCACACCTCATAGCGCCACCCGCGAGACTCGACCGCCCGTCGGGTCCATTCAAAGGTGAATGCCACCTCCGGCCTGGAAAGCCGCCGGAACGGCTTGACGTCTACGACCACCGGTCCTTCGTCGGTGATCAGCAGATAGTCCGGGATGTGCTTGCAGACCCCACCCGCGATCACGGTCGTCATCAGGAACGGTTGAGCCACGATGCCCTGGACAAGCGGATCGGAGTCGGCGAAGAGAAGCCTGGCCAGCTCCAGCCGCGACTCGTAGATCACGTGGTCACGCGTGGTCGCCGCCCAGTAACTACCGGAGTAGTGCTTCTGTCCGCGGTGCCACCGAAACGTTCGCCACGGAGTCGCCGACCTCAGCAGATCGATAGACACTGTTGTCCACGACAGGTCCTCAATGACCTTGCCAGTTCGGAAGCGGACACTGGCTGCAACGGCGGGATTGCTCATGGCGTAGCCCCAGCACGGATGAGCCCTTCACCACCACGATGCGCGCCCACGGCATGGGGCCCGGAGAAAACCGACCCCCACCACTCGAAAGAGTGAGTGCCGTGATCTGTGAATCTCATCAGGACGCCATAAGTGGTGCCGATATGCAGTTGGCGCTGAGAATATGGCGCGGTTTTTGAGAACCTACAATCGAGTGAAGATTGGAAGTTCGCCGGGGGCAGACAGGAAAGAACGCGAAAAGACTGGCCAACGCGGGCGAGGGCATGTCAACGTGGACGACCTTGCAAGAAACTCCAGGTCAGAGAGGTGATTGCCTGTGACCATGGCGCCCGTTGGCCCTGGTTTCTCCACCACCATCGAAGCTCTGCGGCTCCGCGAATGGCAGCTCGGCCCCGGGCGGCCCGCGCTCGTGACAGACCAGTTCTCAGCTGACGAGTTCCACCTGATCGTGGACGACCGTGCCGACGTGCACGTCAGCTCGAAAGACGGCCGGTTCTATCTCGGCTGGTTCCCACGCGGCCGTCCCGGCACGGATGGCGAGGGATGGACGATCGCAGTCACCGGAACGGCCACGGTGCCCGGATACCGCATGTCGTTCGACACCGAGACGCCGGCGGACATCGTCGCCGCCGCTGTGGCACGTGTGCTGGAGACCTCACGTCGCGTATGACCGCACTCACTCGGAGAGCTGGTCCGCTGCCAGCGGTCGGCCGTTCCATCGCTCCTCGCTTCCCCCTCACCCAAGGAGGCTGTTCGTGACGTCCCCGGAGATGACCGTCGGCGATCTCATCGACCTGCTGTCCGGCTGCGACCGCGAAGCTCCGGTTCGCCAGGCCATGAATCCGTTCTTCCCGATGGCCCACCGCCTGGCGCAGGTCGTCCAGTCGGTGGACGAGACCGGCCGGACCATCGTGTACCTCGCCGAGGGACGCGACACGGATGCGCAGCTCGGCCATCTGCCGCCCGAAGTCGCCGTCGACCTGACCTGGCAGGGCCCCGTCCAGGCACCCCCGCGCCGCCCGCGCCGCCGTGCCGGTGGCGGATAGACCCGCACTGAGCCCTTGGAGGCGCCCCTGTACCCCGACTCCTCCCTCGACCCGTCCACCCCGCGTGGCGCCCAGCCCGCTTTCTGGGTCGGTCCTCGGCACCTGGCCGGTGACGACCGGCGTCTCTACGACAGCGTTGCCGACACGCTCTCCGGCCTGGGCTGGACGAGCCTGACAATCGTCCGTGGCCGGCACGAGCTGGACGAGGCGCCGGAGGACCGCCAGGTCCTGCGCAGCACCGTCCTACACATCAGCCCCGACACCCTGCGCTGGGCGCAGTGGAGCTTGGCGGATGAGCCGTTTCGCCTCGGGGACCTGCCTATCGCCTGGCAGATATCGGCCCGTACGGACGCCGGCAGCCCGCTCGGGGCGTGGTCGTCCTATTTCACCACCGACGTCCCCGGCGAGGCCGTGGCCGACTACCTCGTCGCGCTCGATGCCCGTGATCAGCCCGCCGTGCCGCACAGCGGCCCCGAGGTGGTCCTCGACGCCGTCGCGGCACACGGCTGGCTCCGCGACATCGACCAGCCCCATGCGGGAGCGGCTGACCCAACTCTCACCTCGCACATCAGCCTCGGCGAGGTGCCGCCCCTCATCCAGGACGCGGATCCCCGCGCCCTGACCATCGACGCCGACGAGGCGGGACCAGAAGGATGGCAGGCATGGGCCGAGCCCGCGCTCGGGGCGCCCTGTCTGTGGGCGGCATCCTTCGCTGCCAGCGTTCCGCACGACCTCGTCGCCGTCTTCGCCGCCTCCCTCAGCTCGACCGCACCGGTCCTGCGCCGGGTGTTGCCCGCAGCCACACAGGGCCGGCTGCTGCGGGCGCCGGCCAGCTAGGGCGCATACGCGTCTTCTCCGTTCTTCTGCCTTGAGGAGGTGGGTGTTTGATCTTCGCGGGTTGTGACTGGTCCGACCAGTGGATCGATGTCGCCGTGGTCGACCGGTCGGGTGCGGTCGTCGGCGAGACCCGGATCGTCTACGCCGAGACCTCGGACCCTGTTGCCTGCTACCGGGAGTTCCTCGCGCCGCTGGCTCGCAGGTGGCGGGCGACGGTCACCGGGATCGAGGACGTGAACATCCTTTTCGCCCGTGCGCTGGCGGCTTCGGGGCTGGAGGTCGTTCACGTCGACCCCACCCGTGCCGCTCTTCACCGCACAGCACAAGGGATCCCCAAAACAGACCGCGCCGACGCGAGGCTGATCGCCGTGATGACTCTGGCGGGCCAGGCTCGTCCGGTCGTTGCATCCTCTCCGGCGGCAGAGGCCCTGCGCATCGTGGCGCACGCCCACCGAGCAGCCGTGGCGCGCCGCACCGAAGCCCTGCACGCCCTGCGGGCGGGGCTGATGCGAGTCTGGCCGACGGCCGTCTCGGCGTGGCCGGCGAGCGTCGGCGGGCTGCGCAGCGCCCAGGCGCGAGCCGTGCTCGCCGCTGCCCGCACCCCGCGCGCGGCAGCCCGGCTGGACCGCACGGCTTTGGTTGCGCTGCTGTCTGCGGCGGGCCGCAAGCGCTCGGTCCAGAACGAAGCCGAGCGTCTGCGCATGATCTTCCACCGCCCGGCGATGCTCCTCGATCCCCAGGTCGAGGACGCCGAAGGTCTGCGTATCAGCCACCTTCGCGGTCCTCGACCACGCAGTGCGCAGGGCAGACGACCTGGAGCGGGACTTGGAGCGGCACTATGCAGCCCACCGGTTTCATCCGCTGGTGAAAGGCGTTCCAGGGATCGGGACCGTCCTCGGTGCCTACCTCCTGGCGGAGATCGGCGACCGGCCCGTCGACCGCTTCGGCAGCGGACGCTCCCTCGCGGCCTACGCGGGTGTCGCCCCGGTCACCTGGGCCTCCGGCCAGACTGTGCGGGTTGCCTTCCGGCGGGCGTCCTCCAGGAACCTGAGAAGCACGCTCCACTCGACGGCATTCTCCCTGGTCGGCCACTCACCAGGCGCCCACGCCTACTACACGATGCGCCGCTCCGCAGGTGACGCGCACGCCACGGCCTTGAGGAAACTGGGACGCAAGATCGTCCTCTGCCTCTACCACTGCATGGCCACCGGACTACCGTACGATGACGGCGCAGCGTTCGGCTACGACCCTGCCGACGACGGCGCTCCCACTGTCCCGAGGCGGCTACCGCTCGACGAGGAGCAGGTCGTGCTCGCTCGCGCCATGCTCGCCGCCCCCGGGACCACCGTCACGGCCACCGCCCAGACCTTCGGCGTCAGCACGCAAACGATCTATCGACACGTTCTCGGCCGGCACCGCACCCGATGACACGGTGAGGTACTCGCTTGGTCCGAGGGCGGAGGCGTTCGCCGCGCAGGCGGTGAAGGCCCCCGCTCTCGGCCGGAGCGGGAGAGGCGGGCGGACCGTGGTACGCCCGAAGGTATCTCCGGGCCGTGAGCCCCGACGTGGGAATGGCGCCCACGGTCCCGTCCGCCTCGCCGGACACCAACGAAGCCCGGCCTTCCCGTACGGGGAGGCCGGGCTTCACGCATGCGCCGGGCACGGCGACTCGACGGCCCCGCAGCTCATGGGCTGAGGCGCGCGGGGCGTCGCTCGCGCTGAACGACGCCCCGGTGGCTTTGTCCACGATTACGGGCAGCGAATGTTCACCACTTCGGGTTCTGGCTCAACTTCTGTGAAACCGCATCCTGGCCTGCCCAGTAGTGCACCCAATCGCTGCTGTGACCTGCTGTTTCACTGGGAAGTGCGGACAGCGCCCGCGCGGATCACAGAAGTTGAGCCAGAACCTCACTTCGGGAGGCACCTGTCTTCGGCCCTGTTCGATGTTCATGGCCTGGGCAGCACAGCAAGTGAGGCAGTCGCGATGGGCTGTCAGCCCTTTCTGCCAGCATGCTGCCGTGACAGACACACGTGATCAGCGTCCCGCCGAAGCCACTCTCGACTTCCTGCGCTCTGCGTTTCCGCCTGAGTGGCGAGAGCCGGCGCTCGGGCATGAAGCCGTCGCGGCCTGGGAGCAGGAGAACCGGGTGGTTCTCCCGGAGCCGTACAGGACGTTCATCGCGGAGGTCGCCAACGGGTCCAGCATTGGCCCCGCCGGCGACGGCGGTCTCCAGCCGCTCGGCTGGCTTCCGGACACGTGGCCCGACCTTGGCCTGCGGCAGCCGGGAGAACCGTTTCCTCTGGAAGGGGCCTGGCCCTGGGAGGACGAGGAGGGTGTCGACCCCGAGGACCCCCGGATCAACGCCGCGTTCAACAAGGGGTCCGTCGTTCTCGGGGCCGAGGACGGACCGTCGTTCTGGCTCCTGCTGACCACAGGCCCCCACCGCGGCGAGGTGTGGATGATCGCCGACGTCGGTGCCATCCGGTGCCCGGCGAACCGGCATGGGGCTTCAATGGGTGGGTGCAGCGCTGGCACACCGGCGACGACTGGTGGGACTGAACGCTTCGTATTGACCGGTCGCAGGTCACAGGCTGTTCGAATCCCGGGTGCCTCCCGAAGTGGTGAACATTCGCAGCCCGTACTCGGGCTCTGGCACAACTTCCGTGGAACCGAGCCGAGCCTCGGTCACCGAGAACAGCGCCCCTGACGAACTGACAGGTCGGCGGCCGGCTCCGAGGCAGGCCGGAACCGGTTCGGCGCCAGTTCACAGAACCTGAGCCAGAACCCGTACTCGTGGACAAAGCCACCCCGGTGGGTAATTCCGTCTCAACTCGTTGCCGTGGCCTTGTCGAGAGCCTTGTCGAGGTGGCGGTCGACGAGGGCGGGGGAGCCGGAGACGACCAGCAGCAGGCTGCCCGCGCGGATCGCGGTCTGCTTGACCACGGCGCTCCGTCCTGCGGTGGAGGCCGTCAGGAGCTGGCTCCACTGCTCGTCCCCGAGACCGCCGGGAGACGCCAGCTTCTGTGAGGCCACGTCAATCGGAGTGCCGCCCGCGACAACCTGATAGGCCGGGCAGCCGGTCATCGCCTCGAAGATCCGGCCGATGCCGTCGGACAGCTCTGTCGCGCTGGCGCTGTACAGCTCCTCCGAGACCTCCGAGGAACCGCTGCCGTAGGTGAAGGACACCTTCGCCTTGCGCGGGAAGGAGAGGCTGCCGCCGATCGCGGCGTCGCCGCCCAGCTCGTTCAGGGCCGGGCAGCCGATGACGGTGACGTCGTCGTGCTGGGCAGGGCGCACCGGCTTGCGCAGGTAGCCGCTGCCGAGATCGTTCTCGTCAGAAGGAGAGGCTGCCGCCGATCGCGGCGTCGCCGCCCAGCTCGTTCAGGGCCGGGCAGCCGATGACGGTGACGTCGTCGTGCTGGGCAGGGCGCAC
>NZ_JBIVTU010000027.1:0-879 GCF_044756845.1 Streptomyces sp. NPDC091416 | reverse complement strand
CACCGGCTTGCGCAGGTAGCCGCTGCCGAGATCGTTCTCGTCGAGCAGGCGCGACTCCAGCGCGGTCGACGAGATGACGGTGGTGCCGCTCGTCGGCTTCCCGGTACGGGCCGACGACGTGGCGGCGGGCTCGGTGCCGACGGTGTCGGTGGAGCAGGCGGGCAGGGCGAGGAGGGCGGTGGTGATGCCGAGGATGGTGGCGACGCGAACGCGCATGACGGAACTGACCCCTTGGTGCTAGACGACGGGTGGTCAGTACGGGCCCGCGGGCCCGGCGGGGTCGTAGGGGTGGTGGTCAGTGCCCGAGGTGGCGCAGGCAGTCCTCGAACGTGGTGTGCGTCGCGTCCGCCGGCCCCGCGTGCCGGTTGTACCAGGCGGTGTCGAGGCGGGTCTCCTGCTGCTGGTGACCGGCCCGGCAGCGCAGCCAGATCTCATCGCGGGTGGAGAGGATGAGCCAGTCCCGGTATTCGCCGCACTCGGCGCAGGCGACCATCTCGCTGTTGAGGACTAGCGGCTGCTTCCACGGCATCATCCTGCCGTCGAGCTGGTCGTGGCTCGGCACCCGCAGCTCCGCAGGCAGGAAGTCGTCCACCACCGCGGCCGGTTCGCTGTGCTGCAGCTCCGCCGTCGGTACGCCGAGGCCCGGCGGAACCTGGTCCGCCAGCCGCGCGTGCAGCTCGGCGAACTGCCGCTGCGCCTCGCTCGGTTCCTTGGCCCTGCGGCGTATTCGGTGAAACACCCTGGCGTCCTCCTCTGCCTCGTCCAACTCGCTCGATGATCGTGCCCTAGGGCGTGTATCGAATGTGCTGGTCACAGCCACTCGTTGATGGCCGCCACGAGGACGGTCGCCTCGTAGCGGACCGCGAGTTTGTCGTATCT
>NZ_JBIVTU010000026.1:0-51071 GCF_044756845.1 Streptomyces sp. NPDC091416 | reverse complement strand
CCCCGACGCCTGAGGGCCACCCCCCACCCACGACCAGGGATCCTTCCCCAACCTCAACTACGAAACGGACAAGAGCTCACGTTCCGCACTCTCAGAGTAGCCAAAACCATCATAAAGCCACTGAGAGGCGCCACCCACGCCCGCAGCCTGCTTCCGGCCGCCATTAGGACCTCCCACCCTCAGCCCGCATCGGCCAACCGATAGGAGCGGGCCTGGAGAGATACCTTGCCAGACTAGTTGAACGTGTTCACCTTTGGGGCTGCCTGGGCGTTCCCCGCCACGGCGGGGGCAGCAGTGCCGTCGTCGGACGAGGAAGACCCGATCGCGCCGGCGACTACCTGACGCCGGACACCTGATGGGTTCTGAACCGCTTGTCTGCAGTTCAGCTGACTCGCGCACGCCTTCCTCGGAGATCGCGTGCCGGGTCCCTACGCCCCATTGGACGAGATTATTTCCCTTCCCACCTGGGATGTTTTGATGTCCGAGACGAACAGGCAGCCAACTGCAGACTCTACGAACTCAGGCCCCGGCACTTCGCCTTCTTTTGGGTCTCGTCCGGCAGCAAGCCGTTCGCCGTCCTGGTCGTAGATGACGCGCTCATTCTCGGAGGTAGCCGTCCCGTACGCAGATCCCCCGCGATCAGTCGCAAGCCGCTCGTCCAGCCTCAACCCGGCTGCCTCCCGGCGGACATTCGTAGCCGTACAGGGAGCACGCTCTCACGCCCCGAACCAGGCGTGGAGCGGCAGAGACGATCTCCGTATACCGGGAGGGACGGCGGGGCGGGTGTCGTCAGTGCTCGGTGAGGTCCCGGATGTCCCAGCCAGCGCCGGTCATCGCGTCCGCGTACTTTTTGCTCCGGTCGCGGTGGGCAGCGAGCACCAGAAGGTGGGTGGGGCGTGTCGCGCCGACGAAGACGAGCTGCACGGCGGCCTGGACGCTCTTCAGTTCGCGCAGCGGGTCGCTCCCTTCGGCGATCATGCGCAGCGCCTCGGTGACGTCGAACTTCTTGCCTGTCTTTTCCAGACACTCCAGGATCAGTGTTGCCGCGTGGGTCTCGCCCTTCGCGCTCTGGATGGTCCCGGGCACGGCCCGCGCCGCTGGTACTGCGGCGCCGGCTGCGGGAACCGGCCCGGGAGCCACGCCTGCCGTAGCAGCGGGGGTGAATTCCATTTCAGGCTGGCGCAGTTGGCAGCCGTTGAGAAGCTTCAGCTGGACGGCCAGCTGCTCGGTGGCCTCTCCCCAGCTCGCTTCGTCGAACCCGTCTGCGTTGAGAAGGAGTTCACGCAGCAGAATCCGAACCCTGCCTCCAGCCGTCGCCGCTGACCTCTCCAGGCGGCCGAGGGTCGGGAGGCCGTCGCCGGTCGATGACGAGACGGACGCGCGCACGGCGTTCCACAACTCGGTGGCCGCTTCGTGGCTGTCCGGGCCTGTCCTCCACCGGGCGCTTGCCGCACGGGCCGCGCCGATCAGGGTGCGGTGAGCCGTCGGGCGGCTGGTCGGCGTGTATGCGGGCAGGTAACAGGAGATCGACTGCGGGTAGACGGGTGAGGTTTTCGCATTCTGTCGAGCACCCAGTACACGCGGTGGACGCCGCACCAGAACGTCCTCGGGGACGGTCACAGCGGCCATGCGCTCGAAGGTCGGAACGACGTCGGACACTGTGGTCTCGTCGAACAGCAGAACCGCCACCTGACCGTCGGGGCCGGCTCCCCGGACCTGCTGGGGCCGCCGGACGGCCAGGCGGCTGGCCACGGCCGCGATCTGCGGCCCGAAGCGGCGGCTGACCGGCAGCTCCGGGGACCCCGGCAGCGGGAACAGGGAGGCGGGCCCTCCTACGGAGGCCGCGTCGCTGTAGATGCCCTGGTTGGTATCGCCCACCCGCTGCACGACGGTGGATGAGGAGGCGAACACGAGGTCCAGCAGTTCGTGCTGGGTGGCGCTGGTGTCCTGCGTTTCGTCGAGGAGAACGAACGGGAAGCGCGTGGTGACCGCGGCAGCGATACCCGAGTGCCGGGCGAGATACTCCTGGGCGATGGCGTACATGTCCTGGAAGCGGAAGATGCCCCGGCGTGCGAGAGTCCGCTTGAGGTGGTCCAGCTGTTTTCCGCTGGATGACTGGGCGCCGAAGGGCAGATCTCTGGCCGCTCCGGTAACCGCGAGTTCGCCGTCCTGGTAGGTGAACGTCGCCCCGGTAACGATGCCAGTGCCCTGGTGCTGGTGTTCCACATAGTTGCGCAGGGTGGAGTATTCGGGGCGCTGCAGGAGCCGGAAGGCTGCGGTCTCGAAGGCCGCGTCGTCGATGGACCGGACCTCCACTCTTCTGTCCCGCACGGCCGGCAGCGCGAGGAAGGTGTGCACGAAGGACTGGATGGTGCCGATGAAGTGCGGATAGCGCAGCAGGCTGCGTCCTGTGGCGAGAAGGCCCACTCGGTCGGCGATCTCGTTCTTGGCCGTGTTGGTGTGCGACAGCACGCATACCCCGCGGGTCGGGGAGGTCCACGCGTCGGCCATCAGGGCGAGCTTGAGTCCGATCAAGGTCGTCTTGCCCGACCCCGGGGCGGCCTGGAGGTCCTGGGTGCTCTCGCTTTGCAGGAAGTCCCACTGCTCGGCATCGAGCGGGTCCAGCCCCAGGAGTTTCACCATGTCCTCCACCTTGTCGGTGGCGAAGGCGTCGGGCAGGTAGGTGCGGGTCACGGGGCCACCTCGCCGCACAGGTAGGTGAAAGCATCGAGCAGGTAGGGCGGGATGTCGCTGCGAACAAGCGGCGTCGAGGCGAGCAACTGGGCGGCGAACTGTGCGGTGATCGGCTTGCTGACGTTGTCCAGCTTGAGCGGCCGGTAGATCTTCAGGGCGGCCTCTTCCGGGGAAAGTCCCTGCCCTATCCACGTGTCGACAACCCGGTCGGCCCGCGCGATGGCTTTCTCCGTTTTGTCGGCGTCCGGCCAGGACCGTGCAGCGACGGATGCCAATTTGACCGCGCGATACATCAGCCTGGCCATGGTCCAGGACGTGACCGCGAGGTCGTACTCCAGCGTCCACCAGTCAGACACGAACGTCTTCACCGGCCCGTCGTCGCCGGTGGTGAGGTTCGTGACGTACGCGGATATCTCCTCCTCCGTCATATCGGTCCAGCGTGCGAGCTTGCCCCTCATGACTTCGGAAGTTCCGGCGGGCACGAGATCGCGGTCGCGGATACAGGCCACGCGGACCGGAATCTGCTCACCGGCGCGCTGGAAGACCCGGCTGTAGCGGAACAGGCCGACGTGCCCGACGTTGACCACGCTGACCCCGTGTTCGTTGAAGGGCATACCCAGGGCGTCGGCGAGCGCGGGCAAGAAGATCGCCTCGGCGTCTCCCTCGACCATCGCCAGCCCCCGGGCGAAGAACATGTTCGCCTTGGTGACGTCCAGGAACCGGGTCAAGAACGCGTAGTCCCCCTCGGTCAGGCGCGTCATACCGCGCCGCAACGGAAACGTACGTCCCCGGGCGACCAGGGTCAGACACTCGACCGGCGTCGAGGAGGCGAGGTTGGGGCTGTGGGTGGTGAGGATGACCTGCACAGGTGCCCTGTCACCTTCCTGCGGCCGCTGCGCCTTGTCCCGCAGCAGGTCCATGATCCGGGTCTGCAGCTGGGGGTGGAGGTGCGCCTCGGGCTCCTCGATCAGCAGCAGGGGCGCCAGTTCGTTCTTGCCCAGCAGGAGCAGCTCCGCGGCCATGAACAGGGCGTTGTTGTAACCGAGTCCGCGGCGCGTCCAGTCGTCGGATGCTGTGAAGAGGTTCAGTTCCAGCCGCTCCAGCGCGCGGACCAGCGTCGCATCCGTGGCAACGCTGATCTTGGCGCGCAGGACGTCGTCACCGATCGCGAATCGCTGCAAGTAGGCCGAGTTGATGTCCTCGCTCACCTCCGAGACAGCCTTATTGTCGCGGATATCGCACTCAGCCCGCCGCAGAATTCCCCTCAGAGTCGACGGGGGTTCATCACCGGTCGGGTCGAAGTCGTCGACGTCCTGGTCCTTCATCGCCGGGTAGCCGGCGAGGATCTGGGACAGCCGTGACCCGCGGCCCGAGCGCAGTTCCGCCTCTGCATCGCGAAGGGGGCGCAGGTAGGTGGCGCGCAGGAGTTCGCGAGCAGCGCCGTCCAGGGCGGGGCCGTTGCCGTCCGGTCCGGTCCGGGTAGTGACCGAGACCCGGTTGCGCAGCGGATCCATCCGCTGGGCCTTGAATGTGACACACAACCAGACGGCGCCGTCGCGGTCGTGGGTGAGCAGTTCCAGGAAGACCGCCTGCTCCTCGGTCGACAGGTCGGTGAAGGCGCACCCGATAGTGAAAGTCTCCGCCCTCCCGTCCTTCCCGAGGTGGAAGTCGTCCTGGGAGACCCGGTAGTAGTCCGATGCTGCGGACTGCAGGCACAGCCGGATCGCGTCAACGATCGCAGTCTTCCCGCTGTCGTTCTCCCCCACGAGCACATTCGTCCCGGCCGTGAACGACAGGCTCAGCGCATCATCCCGCTCGCCCTCTCCCTGCGCTGCGGGTCCGAAGACCCGGAAGTTCTCGACCCGCAGATGCGCCAAGTACACACAGTCCCCCGCTGACAGGGGCCGCGGCACCCTATTCTCCGAGACGGAGCCCCCAGGCGGCACGGCCCTTGATCTATATTCCCGGAATCCTACGCACTCCGCTGGCCCTGCCCAGGAGGAATCCGGCAGAGCGGTGGGCGCCAACGGCATGAGTGCACCTCCGGCGACGACAACGTAGCTCGCGCAGCCCCGGCGGTACGTCGACCACCCAGCGCGGGGCAAAGGCGGAGGGCTGCCTCCGCGGCGGCCGGCCCCTCCCTCTGGTGACGTTCGTGGGCGTCGACCATGGCCAGGAGGTGCTCTCCGCGGGCCAGCTCCTGCTCGCTCTCGACCTCGGCCCGGAACCCCGAATCGCTGGTGCCTATCGGTGGAGTCGGGTACTGGAACTCCTCGAATGCCTCGGCAGGGACACTGCGAAACAGTGACACTGGCAGTCGCGGGGGTGCCTCGGACACTCGGCGGTGCGCAGGTACGGGTACAGACCGTCGGATGCCAGAGCGGCGAACTCACGCGCGGGGCCTGCCAAGCTGACGTCGGAGCGCGGGTTGGAGCACGACCGCATCCAGGAATCATGGACGAAAGCGGCAGCACTCCCCCACGCAACTTGTCGTGCAATTTCATGCGCAGAGAATGCACACGGAAACTAGCGGGGTACCTAGTGAGGTCAACACCGCCTGTGCGAACCGCTCAGGAATCCTTAGCCGTCTCGACTTCAGGTGCAGTATTCTCGCCAACTCGGCCTCTCTGCTGCGCCCGGTGGAAAAGTACTGGAGCCGCCACCAGGCTGGCCAGCAACGTTCCGGCTCCGGCCAGTTGGAGGGCTCCATCGCCGCCCAGCTGGCCGGCTGCCGGGCCGCCCAACGCCGTGCCGGTGAGATTGGCGCCGTTCAAAGCAGCACTGGAAGATGCGAAGGCGCGCCCTCTGACCTCGGTCTTCACTCGGTCATGGATCAGATTCCGGATGGCCAGGCTCTGCAGTGCGTTGGCCATGCCGGTCAGGATGAATGCGATAAGAACAATGGCGAAATGGGGCACTGACGCGCCGAGGATGAGCCCCGCCCCCATCAGGGCCCCGGAACCGGCCAGGACACGGGACTGCCACGACAGGGGGACCCGGGGGGCCACCAGGCTCGCGGCGACGAGTGTTCCCACCGTGTGAGCGGTGACCAGGACCCCATAGCCGGCGTCCGAGGCGTTGAGGTCGTCACGGATGAAGAACACCCGGGCGACATTGAGTATCGCCGTGAAAGCAATCGCGGACGCCAGGGAGAGGATCGCTGTGCGCAGCAGCCGGTCTTGGCTCAGGACGCCGACGCCTTCGCGGACCTGGGCAGCCCAGCGCGGCCGGCCGGGAAGGAGGGAGACCGGCTCGCGCCGGACCTTCAGGCCGGCGAAGACGAGTGCCATCACGACGAAGGATCCGGCATCGCACAGCAGGGCGATGCGATCGTCGAACGCTGCGACAAGAACACCGGCCAGTGCCGGCCCCGCCACACTTCCCAGCGACCTGAACGTCTCCAGGCGGGCATAGCCGCGGGCGATGTCGTCCTCCCCCACAATCTCGGGGACCACCAACTGCAAAGCCGGAGAGACGATCGCCAGCCCGGCCCCCAAGAGCGCCAGCAGTGCGATCGTGGCGGCCTTGTTGTCGACCACGGCCAAGCCCGCTGCCACCACCGACTGAAAGGCGGTCACGACGACGATCAACCTTCCGCTCTCCACCCGGTCGATCAACGGAGCAGCCAGCGGGCCGATCACCACAATGGGCACCACGCTCGCAATCACCAGCACCGAGATCACAGCCCCGGACTCGCCCTGGTCATGCAACCGAAGCGTCAGGGCGATCATCGCCATCTGGTCACCCATCGCGGACAGCCCGTACGTCGCCGCCACCACCGACAGGACAAGACTTGGGTTGCGAAGCATCCGCCGATGCTGCCACCCGCCCACCACAGCCTCCACCACTGAAAATGGCCATCCACACCGAGCACGTCGATGGCCACCACCCAAGGTGACATCGCGGCTCAACTGGCCTTCACCAACGAACAGAGGTTCGCCTGGAGGGAAGTTCTAGGTGTAGGAGGCCAGGACGTTGCTGACACCTTCGCGCAGCCGTGAGGCTGCCGGTTGTCCATCGGCGGCGCTGTGGGGTCGGTGGTAGTTGTAATGAATGTTCCAGACTCCGAGCGCCTGGCGGCGTTGGTCTTCTGAGGTCCAGGTACGGACGTAGAGGAACTCCTCGGAGATGATTCGGTTGTAACGCTCCACCTTGCCGTTGTGCCGGGGCGTGTATGGCGTGATCCGCTGATGTCTCGAAGCCAGCAGTGCTCGATGGAACGCCTCGGCGCGGTAGCAGGCCCTGTTGTTGGTGACGATTCGCTCGATGTGAGTGACGCCGGTGCCGTCGTCGCAGCGCCGGTCCGAGCACGACGGCCGCCGCACCAGACCCCGCCCGATCAGCCACCCGAACGGCTTTTTGATCAGGGCCTGACAACTCCCCAGCCCGGCCCTAACTGAACGGCGCGGCATCGAAAGCCTGCGCGAGATCACCCAGGAAGCACGATGTGGATCGAGCGGGCCGGCGTCCCCTTACGGGTGGCGACGGCTCGTTTGATGTCATCATCCAACCCGCGGCCTCATCTTTGCCGGGATCAACAAGCGCCCGCCCTCCGTGCCCTCAGACCGGCTGGCTGGCGTCTCAGCCACGCACGGAACGACTTCCAACGCTTTGTGATGGTGCTGGTCTGCGTCCACACGCTCAGCGGCACCGACATGCACCACCTGCGACTCACCGACCTCGACCTGTCCCGTGAGCGCCTCATCGTCCGGCGCCCCGGCAAACGCCACATCATCTACCTGGACGAACTCACCTACCGTTGCGCCTCCGCGTGGCTCCGTGAACGCCACCGCCGCTGGCCGGTGACCACCAACCCGCATCTGCTGATCAACCGCTGGACTGCGGTAGACACCACCTACTCGCCGATCGGCACCACGTTCGCCAGAATCTTCCGGCCCACCGGACTCACGATGCCGACACTGCGGCAGGACCGGATCCGCGACGAGGCGTTCGAGGTCGACGACCCGCTCCACCTGATGCGCCTGTTCGGCATCTCCTCGCAGACCGCGATGCGGTACATCACCGCGGCGCACCCCGAACGCACAGGGAAGCTCCCACGATGAGGCGAGCACACGGCGGGGGCAGGTCTCCGTTTCGGGATAGAGCTTCGGCCGCCGGGTGCGCTGGGTGAACGGAGACTGCTCCTCCTGCACGCCGCGCACGCGTGGAACGAGGCCCGCCCCTCATCGACGACTCGCCCGCGACTGATCACTATTCAGGGGAGGCCGTCTTCCGAGCGCGGGCGATCCGCGCCTGGCTCTCATAGCGCGGGTCGAAGGGAAGGTCGTGAGCGTCACGGATGCGGCCGAACGTCTCGGCGGACTCGCCGGTGAGTTCGCTGAGCTGAGCAAGTCCGGCGCCCTTGCGTAGGCCATCAAGACCGATGACACGCACGACAGGATTGAGCTTTCGCTCTGTCTCCTTGGCCTTCTTGTAGCCGTCCAGTTTGCGGGCCTCTTCCTCAGTGGGGGTTCAGTCGCTGTCGGGTTGGCCGGTTCGTGTCCGCCTCTCGCCTGATCGTGACCGAAAAGCGCCAGTCATGCGAAGGATGTCTGTACGGGTAATGGAACGGTCCCGTACCTTTCGCCAGCGGAGGCACGGGAGTTGACGCCTGCCTCCGCTCCGGACGTCGGATCGGGTGGGGGAAGTTCAATGGCTGTACGGCGGTTTCCGGCTGGGCGCGGGAGAAGGCGACTCGGTCCGGGCACGCGGGTACTTGGGGGTGGCCCGCACCGGGGCCAGCGGCCAGTCTTCCGGCACCGCACGGGGCTGGTCTTCGCACTGATCATGGTACTGGCCGTGTGCGGGCTGTCCTCCCCCGAGTCCTTCCGCACCGCAGCGGCGGCGCCCGGCCCGGACGCGGGCTCCGCCGTAACCGCTCCGGAAGGGCCGGAGGGCACCTCGTTCAACCCGAACCAGATCAAAGACATCAAGACCGCCGACCCCGGCGCTGGCGTCAACCTGGTGCAGGCGCCCACCGCGAACAACCAGGGCGACGCCCGCCTCTCGTACCCCATCGCGGTGCCAAAGGGACGCGGCGGTCTGCAGCCCGAGCTCGCCGTCACCTACAACTCCTCCGGCGGCAACGGCTGGACCGGAGTCGGCTGGGATGTCGTCACCCCGCAGATCACGGTGGACACCCGCTGGGGCGTGGCGCGTTACGACGCGGACGAGGAGACCGAGTCGTACCTGCTGAACGGGGAACAGCTCACCCCGCTCGCACATCGCGGCGCCCTCCAGCCGCGCAGTACCGACAAGGTCTTTCACACCCGTGCCGAGGGGCGCTTCGAGCGCATCGTCCGGCACGGCGACGCGCCATCGGACTACTGGTGGGAGGTCACCGACAAGCAGGGCGTGCGCACCGTCTACGGCGGGGAGCCCAACGCCACGCTCGCCGACGACGCGGGCAACATCGCGGTGTGGGCCGCCCGTGAGGTCCGCGATGGCCACGAGAACCTGCTCCGTTACCACCATGTGACGGTCACCGACGGCGGCACGGCGGACGCCAAGGTGCCCGGCCGTGCGCTCTACCCGCAGCGCATCACCTGGACCGGGCGCGGCGATACGGAGGGCCGCTACTCGGTCAACTTCCTCCGGGACCGCGACCGTGGCGAGGCCCGCCGCGGCGACGTGCAGATCGACGCACGGTACGGCTTCAAGCGGGTGACCGCGGACCTGTTGCGCCGTGTCGAGGTCAAGCTCGATGACCAACTGATCCGCGCCTACGAACTGAACTACCGCACCGGCGCGTTCGCGAAGACACTGCTCAGATCGGTCTCCCAGCTGGGTTCGGACGGCAATGTCTTCCACACCCACCTCTTCGACTACTTCGACGACGTCCGTGACCAGTCCGGCACGTACAACGCCTTCGACGAAGCCGCCGCCTGGTCCGTGCCCGACGACAGCCTCGGCTTGGACATTCGCCAGGGCGGGGCTAGCGCGCTCTCTTCCACGACCTCGGCGAGCGCGGGCGGTCACCTCTACGTCGGCTACAACCCGAGCAGCGTCCCGGCGAAGTCCGGCTCGGCAGGCGTGAAGGTTGGCGTCAACGCCGGGGTCACCGACGGACTTCTGGCCCTGCAGGACGTCAACGGCGACAACCTGCCGGACAAGGTGTTCCGCAAGAACGGCAAGATCTGGTACCGGCCGAATCTCTCCGGACCCGGCGGGCAGCCGAAGTTCGGCGACACCGCGATCGAGCTGAGCGGGCTGCCCGGAATATCCCGCGAGCGGACCCTGTCTGGGACCGCGGGCATCGAGGCGTACGCCGGCGTCAACGGGCAGCTCGACTACGTGTCGACGACGACCACCTCCGACCGCTACTTCACCGACGTCAACGCCGACGGCATCGCCGACCTCGTCAACAACGGCGGTGTCCTGTACGGCCGTCTCGGCGCCGACGGCAAGCCAAGCTACGGCACCGACAGCAGCGGCACGCCCGCCCCCGTCGGCTCCGGCGCCGCATCGGGCACCATCGTCGGCGACCAGACCGAGGCCTTCGAACGCGTCGTCGACAACTCTCCGTTGATGGACAGCGTCCGACGCTGGGTCGCCCCCTACGACGGCACGGTGAAGGTCGAGGGGCCGGCGCGGCTGGTGAAGGACACTGGCGCGGAGCGGGCCGCCTACGAGAAGGCCGACGGCGTCCGCGTCACCATCCAGCACAACGACACCGAGTTGTGGGCACAGCGGATCGGCCCCGATGATTACATCGACTTCGCTCCGACCGGAGTCGGTGCGGTGCAGGTCCACAAGGGCGACGCGTTCTATTTCCGGGTGCAGTCCGTCCTCGACGGCATGTACGACACCGTGGCCTGGGATCCGCGCATCACTTACACCGACGGTGTCGCCGCGGAGAGCGACGCCAACGGGTTGAGCAGTACTGTCTTCGATGCCAAGAACGACTTCACGCTGGCCGGGAGGGCCTCCGCCGTCACCGCGCCGCTCTCCGGCACTCTGAAGATCACCGGCGACGTGGTGAAGGCCGCCGCCACCTCGGACGACGTGACCGTCCTCATCACCCACGAGAGCAGCGACCTCCTGGGTAACCCGGTGACGAAGGAGCTGATCCGCAAGGTGCTGCCGGCCGCCTCCACCGGAACCACTCCCATCGACCTGAACGTGACGGTCGGCGCGCGGGAACGCCTGTCCTGGAAGCTCCTGGTCGATTCACCCATCGACGCGAACGCGGTGAAGTGGGCTCCGCAGGCCTACTACACCAAGGCGAGCGGCGTGGACTCGGTTGTCGACTCGGAGGGCAAGCCGTCCATCGTCGTCAACCCACCGTACGAGCTGAACCTCTACCCGGTGACCTCGCGCAGAGGCCCGCAGACCTCGTGGCAGGCAACGCGCACTGGCACGCTCACCGTGGAACCGGACATCCAGCTGAACTCGAACCTTGAGAACGCGACGATCTGGTTCACGGTGAAGAAGCGCAACGGCCTGGTCGGCAAGCGGAGTATCGGGATCACCCTGGGAGCGGGAGTGCCTGCATGGCTGACCCGGCTCAGCGTCCCGGTCACCGCTGGCGACGAGCTGTTCTTCGACCTCTCCACCACCAACACCAAACTCGTCGGCCTACTCAAGTCTCTGACGGTAAAAGTAAGTTACGACACCACCAACTGGACGACGGTGCCGAGCGCCATGAACTCACCGGCCGTGGAGGGGGCCTTCGCTCAGCCGTTTCGCGGCTGGGGCGCTATCGGCTACCAGGGCAACAAGGAGCGCGCCACTCGCCCCATTGCCCAGAACGAGCTTGTCATCGACCAGAGCTACAAGGACGCACTGCCGAAGGCGCCGGTCCAGGCGGATCTCGAATCGTTCACCGAGGACCCGAAGGTCCCCACCCCGCGAGTCACCGTCCTCGCCCCGCAGCCCGCGAACGGCAAGTGGGTCGCCTCTGACGACAGCACCTGGATCGGCGACTCCGCTGCCGCGAGCTCCCGGCTGGGCCTCGACACCATCGATGTGGTCACCGACGCCGAACTCGCCGGGTCAACCGGCCTGATCCGGCGCGGCCGCACCCAGCAGATCTCCACCACCCTGACGCTCGGCCCGTTCGGCGGGAGCGGCGCCCTGGGTACCAGCGTCGGCGAGATCGACTTCCTCGACATCAACGGCGACCGGTTCCCGGACGTGGTTGGCAGCAAGGAGATCCAGTACTCCGACATGGACGGCGGGCTCGGCGCCACCCGCGGCAGTCTCGGCGGCAACGTCCGCGAGTCGAGGTCGCTCTCTGGCGGCGTCGCCCTCAGCGCGGGCAGCCCGGCCCGCACCCTGGCCAACGCGAGCGGCTACGACGCGCCCAACGGCCGGTCCGCCGCCACCTCCGCGCGCACCGGTCCCGAGATACCCGCCCTCGGCATCGGCGGCAACCTTGGTGGCGGCGAGTCCGACGCCATGTTCGACCTCACCGACATCAACGGCGACGGTCTTCCTGACAAGGTGTACGAGAACGGCGATGCCCAGCTCAACCTAGGCTACCGCTTCGCCGCCCGCGAACCCTGGGGCGGCGGTCCGGTCAACGACGCCTCCACCCTCAACACCGGTGTCAATCTCGGCTTCAACCTCGACAACTACGGCTTCGCGGGCGGGCTGTCCGCCACACTCGGCACCTCGTCGACCAACGTGTCTCTCGCTGACGTCAACGGCGATGGCCTCACCGACCGCGTGTTCACCGACGGCAGGAACCCGGTGAAGGTCGCCGTCAATTCCGGCTCGGGCTTCACCGCGCCCACCGCCTTCCGGGGCGCGTTCAGCGACATCGCCGTCGACAAGAACGCCACCCTTGGAGGCGGCGCCTACTTCACCTTCGGCTTCCCCGTCGGCGCGGGCAGCATCGTCTTCAACCCCGGTGTCGACTTCTCCACCAGCATCGGCCGCGCCGAGGTCGCCCTGCGCGACGTCAACGGCGACGGCCTCCCCGACCACGTGAAGTCCACCCGGGACAACGAGATGCAGGTTGCCCTCAACAAGGGCGGCCGCACCAACCTGCTGCGCTCCGTCAGCCGCCCCATGGGCGCCCGCATCGACCTCGACTACACCCGAGCCGGCAACACCGCCGCCATGCCGGACAGCCACTGGGTTCTCTCCCGCTCCACCGTCACCGACGGTGTCCCCGGAGACGGCGCGGACGCGAGCACCGCCACATTCCGCTACGAGAGGGGCCGCTCCGACCGAGCCGAACGCGAGTTCCTCGGCTTCGGCCGGGTGATCACCGAACAGCGCGACCCCAGCGCCGACGACGCCGTCCGCCGCGTCCTCACCGACGACTACCGCACCGACGGCTACGTCACCCGCGGGCTCCTCACCCGCAGCCTCACCGAGGACGGCGCCGGACACCCGTACAAAGAGACGCTAAACACCTACACACTGGTGGACGCCGCCTCCGGTGAGCCGGCCGATCCGGACAGCCTCACCACCACCGTCTTCCCGCAGCTCACCCAGGTCGAGCAGAAGTACTACGAAGGCGCCGCTACCGCCGGAGCCAGCACGACCACCCAGCTCTCCTACGACTCCTACGGCAACGTCACCCGCGTCTTCGACACCGGCGGTGAGGGCACCGCCGACGATCTGGAGACCACCTACGCCTACACGGCCTCCGACGTGCAATGCCGAGAGGCGAACCGCACCGGCGTCGCCGACGAGACCCGGCAGAAGGACGCCGCCGGGAAGGTGCTGCGCCACCGCGCATCCGACGTCGACTGCGCCACTGGTGAGGTCCGCCAGGTCCGCGAGTACCTCGACGACAACACCGCCGCGGTCTCCGACATGACTTACCACCCCGACGGCAACCTGAAGGCGGTCACCGGCCCCGCCAACGCCAAGGGCCAGCGCTACACCCACACCTACGGCTACGACCCCACCGTCGGCGTGCAGATCGAGTCGGTCGAGGACAGCTTCGGCTACCGCTCCACCTCCGCCTACGACCTCCGATACGGGGTCCCCACCCGGAACACGGACCAGAACAACCAGTCCGTGACGATGACGTACGACAGCGTCGGCCGCCTCGCCACGCTCACCGGCCCCTACGAGCAGGACGCCGGCCAGGCGACGATCACCTTCGGCTACCACCCCGAGGCACCCGTCCCGTACGCCACCACGCAGCACCTCGACCGGGCCGCCGACGGTGTCCGCGAGGACACCATCGACACAGTCGCCTTCAGCGACGGCCTCCAGCGGATCCTGCAGGAGAAGAAAGACGCTGCCGTCGCCGGCTCACCGGGCGCCGCCCCGACCGACGTCATGACGGTCTCCGGCCGTATGAAGTTCGACGCCCTCGGCCGCACGGTGGAGAAGTACTACCCGGTCACCGAGCCGAAGAGCACCGCCAACACCACCTTCAACACGGCCTACGACACAGTCGCGCCGACGAAGGAGACCCTCGACGTCCTCGACCGCTCGGTGAAGACAGTCCAGCCCGACGGCGTCAGCACCAGCACTGACTACGGCTTCGGCCCCGACCGGTCCGGGGCCACACGCTTCGAGACCACCGTCACCGACGGCAACGGCATCAAACGCATCACCTACACCGATGTGCGCGAAGTGACCACCTCAGTCAAGGAATTCCACGACTCCAAGCCGGTATGGACTAGCTACGCCCACGACCCCATGAACCAGGTCACAGCCGTCACCGACGACAAGAACAACGTGACCAGGGCGGGTTATGACGGGCTGGGACGCCGCGTCTCGTACGACAGCCCCGACGCGGGCCGCACGGAGACCCGTTACGACCTCGCCGGGAACGTCACCACCAAGATCACCGCCAACCTCCGCGCCGCCGACAAGGCCATCGAGTACGACTACGAGTACTCCCGCCTCAAAGCCATCCGCTACCCGACCTTCCCCGCGAACGACGTCAGTTACGACTACGGAGCCCCGGGCGCCGCTGACAACACCGCCTCCCGCGTCAGCGAGGTCCACGACTCCGCCGGCACGGTGAAGCGCGCCTACGGAGCCCTCGGCGAGGTCACCAAGGAAACCCGAGCCGTCACCGCGGTGCACGAGGCCCCCCGCACGTACGACACCTCCTGGCGCTACGACGCCTTCAACCGCGTCCTCGCCATGACATACCCGGACGGCGAGACCCTCACCTACGAGTACGACTCCGGCGGCCAGGTCAAGCGGGCCACCGGCACCAAGAACGGCACGGACTACACGTACGTGGACCGGATCGACTACGACAAGTTCGGTCAGAAGGCCCTCCAGCAGGCTGGCAACGGCGTCCGCACGACATACACCTACGACGCCGAGGATCGCCGCCTCGCCACACTGAAGTCCACGCAGTCGGACGGAGCGGCCTTCCAGGACCTCAGTTACACCTACGACAAGACCGGCAACATCACCTCGCTGGCCAACAACGCGCCCCAGGGCGGCGACATCGGCGGGCCCAGCACCCAGACCTACGCCTACGACGACCTGTACCAGCTCACCTCGGCGTCCGGCACCTACACGGACAAAAACGCGGCCCGGAACTCGTACACCCTGAGCCTTGAGTACGACTCAATTCACAACACCACACGCAAGACGCAGACCCATGAGATCACAGACGGCACCCCCGCCCGCCCGTCCGCTGGTGGCGGCAAGGGGCCCATTGAACCGGTCGAGAACCCGGACAACGGCCCCGACGTCCAGGACCGCACCAGCTACGACTACGCGTACACCTACGACGGCCCGAAGCCGCACGCCCCGGGCAAGGTCGGCCCAGTCAGTAACGATTACGACGCCAACGGCAATCTGACCAGCACCCTCAACACCGCCGTCGCCGACAAGCACCGCCAGTACGTCTGGGACGAAGAGAACCGCCTCGCCTGCAACCAGGACACTGCGACAGCGACCGTCACCCAAGATCCCGGCGGCTGCGCCGGCGCCACCGTCACGTACGCCTACGACGACAAGGGTGACCGCGTCGTCAAGACCAGCGACGAGGGACTCTCCCTCTACCCGAACCGCTACTACAGCGAACGCGACGCCACCGGCTACAAGCACATCTTCGTCGGCGACAGCCGTGTCACCACCCAGACGGTGAAGGCCACCGGCGTCGAGGACGAGCAGCAGTTCTTCCATGCCGACCACATCGGCTCCTCCGGCTATGTCACCGACAAGAACGGCAAGGTGACAGAGCACCTCGAATACTTTCCTTACGGCGAGACCTGGGTCGAGGAACACACCGGCGACACTGATACCCCCTACCAGTTCACCGGCAAGGAACTCGACGCGGAGACGGGGCTTTATTACTACGGGGCGCGTTATTACAACCCCCGCACGCAACTATGGGCGAGCGCGGACCCGGCGCTGCCGGGCTATCTGGACAGTGCCGGCGGAAACAAGTCCCGCGACCTGGCCGCTTACACCTACGCATACAACAATCCTCTGCGTTACACCGACCCGACCGGCAAGTTCGTGGAGGAGGTGATACTCGCCCCCACGATCGCCGGTGGCGCGGTCGGAGGACCGCCCGGAGCCGCTGTCGGTGCCGTGCTGGGCACCGTCGTGGTGGGCGTCACCTTGTTCGCGATTTTTGCCGGACCGAAGGGCGGCAACGACCGCTCCGGCTCCAACGCTCATCTCGCGACGCCTCCCACCAACAACAAGATGCCGGAGGCGCCCACTACGGCTGCGTCGCCAGGGACGGTTCCCGCGCCTCCGCCTGCTCCCGCCAACCAGCCGGACGACGACGCGATCATCACCTTCTACCGCGGCACCAACTATTACGACGCCCAGCAGACGGCTGACGAACAGCACATGGATCTCGGTCGGCTCACGAAGAACCAGGAGCGGGCACCGGGCATGTCAGGGAAAGCCCTGTACCTCACCCAGCAGTTGGAGACGGCCAATTATTATGCGAATCAAGCCAGTGAAGGCGGGGTGTCCGGAGGCGGTCGCGGCATCATCAAAATCGACATGAAGGTGAAGGATTTCAAAGATTTTGTCCTGACGCATCCAGAAATTCTCTACAACCAGCTCATACCTGATTCTCCGGTCGTGGGCGGTACCGAAACGGTGATTCCCCTTGATGCGGTGCCCGATTTCGAACGCATAGGCCGACCGCGGTACAGCATGATGGAAGGGTGGCCGCCGCCTCGATGAACCTGCGTTCGCGGAAGGGAACCGGGATGGCGAAGAATCGCCGCCGCGCTCACCGCGACAGCTCTTGCGACCACGCTACGTGTGCTGGCCACAGTGTTTGCCGAGGCCTCCATCGCCGCTCGGCTGGGTGAGAACCTGACCGCCGTGATTGCGCTCGCGCTCGCTGCCTGTGGCCGTTACTGAGGTTGAACTCGTGATGTCGCCGGGTTGTTCAGGTGGGGCTGCTGGTCAGGCCGGTCTCGGCGAGGCAGCAGTCGATAAGGTCGCTGCGGTACTGAATGTGCTGTAGGGCGCGTCGGATGCGCTGGACGAGGTGTTCGGGTGTGGAGAGGCCGACGTTGGAGAGCCAGCCGCGCCGCAGGAGGGACCAGATCCCTTCGACGGGATTGAGGTCGGGTGTGTAGGGCTGCAGGTAGTAGATGGTCAGCCAGTCCCGTGAGTCGGCGAACTCCCGAAGGCCGGCGGTTTTGTGGACGTTGAGGTTGTCCCAGACGATCACGGTCGGTCCGCCGAGCTGCTGGTGAGCGGCGATCAGCAGCTCGCGGTAGTCGCGCGCCAACTTCCGTCGAGCTTGATGACGACGAGATCGAGCGGGCGGTCCAGCTCACGGACACCATGGCCACCGGCGACATCAGCCAGTTCCGGGACCGCTATCGCGACGCGTTGGAAGAACTCATCGAGGCGAAGGCCGAGGACAAGGTGCTCCCGAAATCGGTCGAAGGCGGCCAGCAGGGGTACGGAAAGGTCATGGACCTGATGGCCGCCCTGAATGGCTCCGTGAAGGCGGCGAAGGAGAGACGAAGCGAGGGAGACGGGGATGCCATGGTGCGCGAGATGAAGGTCCGCACGAAGGCGGCGAAGAAGGCCACCACAACGAAGGGCCCGGCCAGGACGGCAGCGGCAAGGAAGCGCAGCGCTTCCTGAATGTGGCTGGAGTGCCCCGGGCGTCGACGCATCCTGGTTCCCCACGGCGGGCCGGAGTTGCCACCCGTAGAGTCCCCGCGAAGGGGGCTCGGACAGCGGGCCCGCTGTCGTCGGCCGCGCTAGGCAGCAGCCCCGTGCAACGTGCGAAGTGGACACGAGGCTGCTGTGTGACCGCCGTCCTGTCTGAGCGGCATGCCGACCGTACTGCGGGGTTCAGCTTCCAGCTCGGCTGGCTGTGCCGTGGCCTCCAAAAGAAATCTCTCTGCCGAGTGGGTCAATCCACCACTGTCACCATCCAGCGGATGGTCTCGGCCAGCTGCAGTGGGCCAGGCGTCTCATCGAACAGGCCGCGAAAGGGCCGCCCAGAAGGCCGACTACTGCTGCTCAGCCTTAGCGGCGGCGGAGAACAGGCGGAACCGCAGGCGAGGGGGTTCCAAGAGCCGGGCGGGGTCGGTCAGGGCGAGTATCAGCATCCAGGCGAGCAGGTCGAGGGCGATCTGGATGAGCTCCAGCCACACCTGGTTCTGGGCGGTGTCGCGCAGGGGCAGGTTGCGCAGGCCGGTGGCCCGGGCCGCACGGATGCGGTCCTCGGCCCGGGCCCGCTGACGGTGGCGCAGTTCAAGCGCGGCGATCGCCTCGCCGCCCGTGTTGGTGGCGAAGCAGGTCAGCCGATGGCCGTCGTTGTCGGTGTCGGTGAAGCACAACTGGGCTCCGGGGTGCGGCCGTTCCTTACGGACGATCAGCCGCATGCCCTTCGGCCAGCCGGCCAGGCAGACGCTGCCGGCGTCGATCTCCGCGACCCAGGCGCTGTCGCGGAGGCCGCCGTCCGGTTCGACGGCCGGTGTCCAGGCCGAGGTCGACACCTTCAGGACGGCCTGATGGAGGGCGTCGGTGATGGTCATGCCGACCAAGTACGAAAGCCACCGCCTGCGCTTCGCGAGCCAGGCGACGAACGCGTGGTGGGTGCCGCCGCCGGAGTCGGTACGGATCAGCGTCTGCCGTCCTCGCCGGTACTGTTTCGGCAGCTGGGCCAGGGCGAGAGGGGCGGCGGTGATGTGGTCGGCGGCGGTGCTGGAGCCCGCGTCCCCCGGCCGCAGCAGGCCACCACCGGCTCGCCGGACCCGCCGCGTCCTGCTTGTCGGAGTGGGCCAGGACGAGGACTCCGTCCAGGTCCACGGTCACCTGACCGCCGGCGTCCGGTGCGGTGTCACCGGCCAGCTCCCAGACGTGCTCGCGGACTTCAGCCCGGGCGGCGCGGAGGGCGGGTCAGGGATCGGCGGCCAGGACCAGCCGGCCGTCCGCCGCCCGCGGCAGAGACACCGCCGCCAGGGCCCGTCGCACCCGGGCCCCATCGACCCGGCCTGCGGACAGGGCATCGTAGAGCCCGCCGTGCCCGCGACGATGTTCACCGACCAGCGACAGTTCCACCAGCGACCGGACCGGACCGTCTGCGCACAACACCGCATCTGCGAGTTCGAACAGCGCGTCCGCACGCCGGGTCAGACAGGAGTAGAACTCGCCCCGGGAGCGTGACAGTCCCGCGAACGGATCCTGCCGGACAGCATGATGCAGCAGACTCATCCTCATGGCCTTCGTGCTGAGCGTTGCGTGTTCCTTGGTCGGATCACATACCCAGCCGAAGGCCGCCTGTACGTAGGGCAGTTACCAGTCCGAGTGATCAAGTACGACGGGCCGTTCGGACCCCGAGATCAAAGATCAGGGAAGTAGCAGAATGACCGGCCCCGACAGTGAGTGGCAGCTCCTGCACGGCGGCACTCTCGTCGGCACGATCACCGTCGATGAGGCAGGCATGCCTTGGCAGCGTGGACGCTTCTTCCCCGAGCCTGCCTTCAGCCAGTTCAAGCCCTGGTTCGACGAGCTCAACGCCATTCTCCAGGCTGAAGAGTTCGAACGCTTCGACGACGCATACGATCGCATCGAAAGTGCCCTAGGACCTGTCTCCTTGACCGTTTACAGGCTGGGGCGTTTGCGGGTGGTCCATGGTGGTGCCGTCAAGGTTCCGCCCGAAGGCGGCCTCCAGAACGGCGGGGAGGTCTTCCTCGGGGACCGAGGTGCGCACGTCCGCCAGAGCCTGAGGAAAGGCGTCATCGCCGATGACGCCCATGTGTTCCTGACGGAGTTGGTAGATGATCTCGACGAGCTCTGGTCTCAGCCGCATCCAGGCACGGGAGGTACGGATCTCTTCATCGACCTGGTGCATGAACCAGCGCATGACCTCGTACGGGACGTCCATGTGCCCTGCGTGCGGGTTGAAGCACATCATCGGTTTCCGTGCCGGATCCTCGTCGGGAACGATTGCGGTCACGAGCATCCGTTGCCCGGCCACGCGATCCAGTTCCAGATACCAGGCGTCATCGGGCACGGAGTACATCGCGGTGATCGCGTAGTCGCCGGCTGGGTGTCGAAAGACCATTGCCGCATGTTGCCACGCTGGCCTGAGGAGGTGCCTCTCCAAATTGTGCGGCCCGACGTCCCTACGTCCGGGCCCAGATGAGGAGGGCAGCGACGTAAAGCGCAGCCTGGTAGGAGATGGCGAGCTTGTCCGTTCGCATGGCCAGCCCCCGCCACTGCTTGAGCCGGCTGATGCATCGCTCGACCGCGTTGCGCTGCTTGTATATCTCGGCGTCGACGGCGGGCGGCCGGCCACCCGAACGACCTCGGCGCCGCCGGTGACCGGCCTGGTCGGACGGCTGGGCAATGACAGCGCGGATCCCGCGTCGGCGGAGATGCGTCCGGATCGCGCGTGACGAATACGCGCGATCCGCCAGAACGGTGTCCGGTCGAGTTCTCGGTCTTCCCGGCCCGCTTCGTGGAACACGAATACTGGCCATGACGGCCTCGAAGGCCGGTGCGTCACCCGCTTGACCCGCGGTGACATGGAGAGCCAAGGGGCGTGCATGGCTGTCGCTGGCGAGATGGACTTTCGTACTCAGGCCGCCGCGGGAACGACCAAGCGCATGGTCGTCGGGCTCAGCCTGACCTGGCGCCCCCTTGCTTCCGGCTCCGGCGGCGTGCTGGTGGGCCCGGCAGACGGTGGAGTCCACTGACACGGTCCAGCCGATGTCGTCAGCCTCGTCGGCCACTGCCAGGAACACGGAGAGGATCCGCTCCCAGGTGCCATCCACGGCCCACCTGAGCAGCCGTTTGTGAGCGGTCTGGAACGAGCCGAGCTCGTCCGGCAGGTCCCGCCAGGGCGAGCCAGTGCGGTACTTCCACACGATCGCCTCCAGGATTCGGCGATGGTCGGCCCATCGCCGGCCACGGACCGGATCGGCCGGCATCAACGGCTCAATCCGGTCCCACATCGCATCAGTGATTACCCACCGGACAGACACACCCGATCAACCGACAAGCAGATCAAGGAGACACGCCCTAACCCTGGTGTCGCCGAAAGGGCCTGTTGCCAACTTCCTCCTCCACGTCGACCAGAACCGTGCCTCTTTCCGCTGGGACGCGGGACCGCCAACAGGTTAAAGATCAAGTTAGGGACGGGGCGCCTCGCCAATACCTTCGGCTCTACGAGACCCCACCCCTCAACCCGGACCAGGCCCTTTCACGGGCCCACGAACAGCCACCGACGGCTTGGCGCAGGTCCGATCCGCCCGAGAGCTGGGCAACACAGCCCGAGAACGCCGGTTAGCCAAAACGGCGTTCCCGCGCACCATGGATATCTCGCAGTCGCATCAAGGAGCAACCCGACTCCTCGTTGACGGAGAGCCTGTCACGACCGCGCAGATCGCCCCGCTCACCGCGTCAGGAACGCGTATCTACCCCCAGGAGCCACCACGTGAGCCCAGTAACTGCCGACGCGAACGTTGAGAGCACGGCGTGCAGCCCCACGCAGATCCGTGCCACCTGGGGCGGCACCAGCAGCGTGGCAGATGCCTCCAAAGCCTTCGGGTTCTCCCGCGCGAAAGGCTACGACCTCGTCCGCCAGGGGAAGTTCCCCTGCCGTGTGCTCCACATCGGCCGCGGAGCACGCGTAATTACCGCCTCCCTGCTCCGCGTACTCGAAACCGGAGAGCCCGAGTACAACCGGGTCAACAACTAACGCTCCCCCGCCCTCACTTCGTGAAGCCCAGCCGAACACGGCGAACCTCCGCCCCAGCTGGCCACCATCAGCCGGCCCATCGCCTGACTACGCACGCTCCGTACACCACCCCTCACCCATGCGCCGCCGGAACCCAACCTTGCTCCGTGTCAAAGCCCCTGATCGAACAGGCCGACGGTACTGGCGGCGGCGTCATCAGCGTCGAAGGCTTCCCCTCGGCGACGGGTTTGGAGTAGGCGCCGAATCCCCCGGTATGTTGAGGCCACGGCACGCAGTCAAGTACGGAGCCAGATAACGAGGGTGGCCGCAGCACCGGTGCCGCTTGCCATAACGGGGTGAAGCCGGGCATCAGCTCCGGGGCCGGCCACAACCGGCTTCGGCAGCACGCCGAGGGTAGGTTGACCGTCCAGCATCTTCGAGTGTCCGGATTGCCGCTCGGTATGGCGCGAGTACTGGAGCGGTTCGTCCTGGGCGGGCTCGACGGCGAAGGCTGGCTGTCCACCCGCGGTGTTGAGTACTTCCCCGCAGAAGCGCTGCAGGACGTCATGGACTTGGTGGGCGAGTGGTTCACTGATCAGCCAGGGCTGACCATCCGTTCCGTGGTTGTTGACGTCGACGAGGTGTACGGCGCCGCAGAGGTGTCCGCAGTCCGCGAGGTTGTGGACCTAGATGTTGACGCGGTCGTGGTCTTCGACTCCGGTGACGTGACACCTGTTGCGGCGCTGACGCGCTGAGTGCGCGTGATCGACCGTTTCCGGTCACCCTTCTTCCCCCGTGGCCGGAACGGGTGCATCGTTGATCGCACGGCCAGAGCTCGCCCCCAGGCAGCCCCTCCCGTTCAGGCCCTGCCCGCTGCCCCCGTTGCGGGCGGGGCCTGCCGCACCTCCCGGTTCCCCACGGGAGGCTTGGCGGCGGTGATGGAGCTGGGGCCGTTTCATCAGCGGCACCCCCGCAGCTTCCTGCTGTTTCAACAAGCTGGGGTGTCGAGCAGCGTCCATCGCGTATGAGCGCGACGCCTGACCTGCTTCTATGGGTGAGCAAGCAAAAGCCCGCCAGCTCAAGTCGGCCTGGACAGCAACTACTTGAGCCAGCAGCATTCGGCAATCACGCATGGAAGAGTGATGCATCGTGTCTGAACACCGTACCGCTCGCCGCCTGGTGAAGTCTCCTGGGCTGCGGGGCTGGAGTGTGGCCTTGGCCGCCGTGTCGGCGTGTGCGAACGTGGCGCGCTTAGTTCGAGAGTTCCTGGTTCACAGCTAGGCAGCTGTGCGGCGCTGGCCCCTCCGCGCCTTGCGGGAGGGGCTTTGCTGTGCGGTACGACTTCCCACCCTTCGGGGGGACCTTGCTGCGGTTCTGCGAGCTTCCGGCTCTGCGGGCCGATACCAAGAATCCATGATCACTAAGACCGCCCGCGGCTTCGCTGCCGCCGCTCTCACCCTCATGCCCCTGCTCTTCGCAACCCCCGCTCACGCTCAGGCGGACGCCCTCACCCTGTCCGACGGAATCCAGCTTCTCCCGCTCGCGGCCGAGTCCCGTGACGGCTACCAGCGCACCAAGTTCAAGCACTGGGTGGACGCCGACCGCGACTCGTGCAACACCCGCGCCGAGGTACTGATCGCCGAGTCGCGCGTCCCCGTCACCATCGACTCGGGGTGCAAGATCGTCGCGGGAGAGTGGTACTCCTACTACGACGGTGTCACGCTCACCGCGCCGGGCGGTCTGGACATTGACCACATGGTCCCGCTGGCCGAGGCCTGGGATTCGGGCGCCTCGCAGTGGACTGCAGCCCGGCGCGAGGCCTACGCCAACGACCTCGGTGCTGAGCGCTCGCTCGTGGCCGTGACGGCAAAGAGTAACCGCTCGAAGAGCGATCAGGACCCGTCGACGTGGCTGCCCCCGCTGGCCGACGCCCGTTGCACCTACGCAGCCGACTGGGTATCGACGAAGCTCCGCTGGGGCCTCACCGTGGACGCGCCCGAAGCTGACGCCCTGGCCGGACTTGCCGCGGACTGCGGCGAGCAGCCCATCGAGTACGAGCCGGCCGCCGAGTAGCGGCAGGCCCTGGGCGCTGGTGTCCGTGTCTGGTTCAGATGCGGGCACCGGCTCTCGGCGTGAGGATCGGTGTACGGGCGGTGGCCCGGTCACCCCTGGTCCCGACCAGATGTCTCCCTAACCGCGGCCGGACCGCCTCCCGGCAGCCACAGGGGGCTTCTGGAGGTACGAATGCCGTCCACTATCCGGTCGGGAGCGATCTCGTCAGAAGGCCCCTGCCAAGAAGGTTGCGGCAAAGAAGTCCACGGGGAAGAAGAAGGCCGCGGCGGGGAAAAGCGCCTGAGCTACCCGAGTACGCCGAGGGTGGTGTCGGGCCGGCAGTGTGTGCAGGCCCGGATCCCGTCGGCGAGCAGGCTGCGGGCTTGGTCGCGGTCGATGGCCCGGCGTCGTTTCCCTGCGGCGTAGCAGTCGCCGGCGTGTACTTCGCTGAGTGGTGCGCCGACTCCGATGCCGAGCTCGACGATCCAGTCGGGCGTCGGCGGCCGCCGCTCCTCGCCCGTCCGCCGTTCGGTTTCTCGCTGCTCTGCTGCGGCGATGGCTGCACGGACGTGCCCGATCCAGATGGTGAGCTGCTGTTCCAGGGTGCGGAGGCGTGGCAGATCGGGCGGCAAGTCGTACATGTATTCGATTCTATGCCCCTTCTAGTACTGATGGAGCCCTCACTCCACTCAAGGAAAGTCTTGAGTTGTTAAGGGTCGCCTTGTGTGCTGTGTCTCGCTACGGTGAGGACACCTCACATAGCAAGGAGTGTCATGACAGCTGACGATCTGCCCGCACCGGACGGGACCTGCTGGTGCGGATGCCGTGAGACCCCCGGCTACGGCCGACGCTTTGCGCCTGGCCACGACAAGACCGCTGAAGCCGCATACATGGCCGTCTACCACGGCGGCTCAGTCGCCCGACTGCTTCATGACACTGGGCACGCGCCAGGCGGTCGGGAGGGAACGGTTCGGCGGGCGGCTCTCGACCGTGGCGGCTGGGAGTTGTGCCCTCGTGGCTGCGACTACGCGGGAGCGCCCGCCAGTATCGCCAACCACGTCAATCGATACCACAAGGAGAAATGACCGTGGCCAACTACACTCCGCCCATTGGCGGAGAGAAACACGAGTACTTCCCGCTGGAGGACGACTGCCTTGGTCCCGACGGCGAGGCGTACCCGGAACACGACTACCCGCAGGTCAGGGAGGGCAACGAGTGCCGCCGCTGCGGAGCTGAAGCCGTCGATGAGACAAATGGGAGTTGACGGTGGCCTCACAGGCAGCCCAGGCCCTGGAGAAGTCGATCCGCGCCCTCGGAGGCGCCTGGGGTACTCACCGTTCCGTGACCGTCCTGAGTAACGCAGGGCTCGGCCACGGTGATCTGCGGGCGCAGGAGAAGCGGGCCCGCCAGGCCCTCCGCGACCTGAAGGCGGCGGGCGTCATTGTGAAGGTCGACCCGGACAGTGCCACCTACCGACTCGTCACCGAGCAGTGAGGACCACGACCATGGCGCAGGTAACCGCCAGCGAAGCCCTGACCTACTCGATCAAGCGGGAGCAGGCCCAGTTCGCCGAGGAGGCCGAGCGGCTGGCCGCACAGGTCGCGTACATCGCCACGAACCCGCCCACCGATGGGCGCACCGTCTCCGGCGACATCACCCGCCTCATCCAGGAGGCCACCTTCCTCCTGAAGCGCGCCGTCACCATCGAAGCCGGGCTTGAAGCCGTCGGGCTGATATGTGCCGAAACCGTTACCCCCGAACAATGAGGAATAAGACCATGAGCACACCAGACGAACTTCGGACGCGCGCCGCCGAGCTGGAGAGCAGAGTCCCGCCGGTCATCGCCGGGCCCCGCACAGACGATGAGCGGATGTGGCTGGAGAAGGCCGCAGCTCTGCGTGCCGAAGCCGACAGCCTCGCCACCCCCGAGCAGTAGCCGCAGAACACGACGCCCCGGCCACCTCTAATGGCCGGGGCGTCGTCGTGTCAGCATAGATCCGTGCCAACCCACGCCCTCAACGCAGCCCCGCAGGTCGACGCTGACCTGCTGCAATCCCTCAACATCGACCCGGTACACCTGGCCCCGACCCCACCCTGGACGCCGTGCGGGACTGCCAGCATCGAACGGCTCCTGGCCCGCCACCCGTGCCTGCGCTGCGGCCAGCCGTCGACTGTGGCCGGTGCCGTCGACATCCCCGGGCACGGCCGCCGGTGGGTCGACCGCTGCACGCCATGCCTTGTCGCGACGAGCGTGTCGGTGCGGTACTGTCCGCGCCGGGCAGTGACTCAGCCGGCGTGGTCGCCACCGACGTGCCAGAGGGTGTTGTGACGGGAGCCGAGGTGGAGGCATCTCCGCCTCTGGCGGTGAAGGCGAGGTCGCAGGTTCCGATGTGGCGCGAAGGGCTGGCCGCGACGGCACTGTCGGTGGACTACCAGCGCATCCTGGCCTCGGTCGAGGATCGGGTCCGTCTCGGGCAAGGGCCGCTGGCCTGTCAGGAGATGGCAGCCGTGTTCGGCCTGGATGTGGTGCCGGTCAAGGTGGAGGGGTTGCGGTCGAAGGCGAAACGCCTGGTCGCGCGGGGCTGGCTGGCCGAGCCGGCACCGGGCCGGTTCACCCTCGCGCGGAACGTGAGCGGGCCAGGCGGCGGGTCATGATCATGGTCATCGACCAGTAGATCATCGCCTCGGCGCTGCTCGTGGATCGTTCGAGTCACGCACCAGACGGCGGCTTCGCATCAGGTGGGCGAAGAGCCGCTCGACGATCCACCGCTTGGGCAGCACCACGAAGCCGCGCATGTCGTCGCTCCGCTTGACGATCGCCAGGACCAGCGCGAGGCCGGCCAGACAGTGCTCGACGAGGCTGCCGGTATAGCCGCCGTCAGCCCAGACGAGTTCCAGCCGGTGGTGAGCGTCGGCCAGCTCCGCCCTCGCGGCCTCCTCGACATGGTTCTGCTGCCAGCCGGACAGCCGCTCCCACAGCCACGACACCGGCCCCAGAGCCACCCGCAGACCAAGATCATCCGGAAGGGCCACTCTCCGCTGCTGCTGCGTCTTGTCCCACCCCGCAGCCTTCGGCTGGTCACCGGCCCCAGCTACGGCAGCGCGCTGTCCCACCCGCTCATCGATCGGGACATCCTTCGGCTTTTCCCGCGCAGCGGGCCGACCCCGGCCACCGGCGACGCCGATCCGGCCGCGGTGTCCTCGCCGTCGACGGCCTGGTCCTCGCGTACGCACGCGCGGTCCTGCGCATGCTCCTCGCCCCAGGTGTCCGACCGGCCGAAGACGAACTCGCCGCCGCGCTTCGGCGGTCGGCCGCCTATGGGGTCGTAGACCCGTGGCGGCGTCGGCTGGCGCATCACCCGGTCCGACCGAGTATGGCCAGCCGGGGATCATCAGATGCTTGCTGTCGCCGTACCCGTACGTGTGGCAGAAGCACCGGTCCGGGGCGGTGTCCGCGTCCGGTCGCAGCCAGGGCGAGACGTCCACCGCCAGCACCAGACGCCCGTCAGCCGCCTTCGGCAGGGGCACCGAAACCAGAGCCCGCCGTAGTCGATCCACGTCCAACCGCCCCCGGTTCAGGCCCGCGTACAGGGCCCCGTGCCCGCGCCGGTGTTCCGGCGCAAGAGCCAGCCCGACCAGCGTCTTCACCGGCCCATCCGCGCACAGCATCGCATCGGTGAGCTCGAACAGCTCGTCTCGACGGGCCGTGAAGCAGTCGTAGAAGTCGATCCGGAACTGGGTAACACGGTCAGGGAATCGTGACCGGAGAAGTCGTGCAGGGGAGTCACCTTCACAGCATCGGGATGATCAACAGCGCTTCAACAAAGCGCATGATCACATCAATCGGAGTGACTTCCATTCGGCGGACTCGTTGTGTGAGGTGTGGCGACAACTCATCTACGCGCATGTGATGTTCCCGAAGTCCGTCAGGACTTCCTCCGTTGGGCCGACAACAACGTCGAGCGCGGCATGCGCGGCTCAGGTGCGGTACAGGTCCACGGCTTCACCGACCCCCTCACGATGCGGAGTGCCGTGCGGGGCGCAGAGCAGTTCTTCGTCAACGACCGCATGACGTGGCTGGCACGTACGACGGGCGAGGAACTGCCGGTGTGCGCGTTCGACGCGGCCGACCTGCCGGACCCGATCGGGTTCCTGCTCTGGTCCGACGACCCGAGCGCACACACCAAGACCCTCGGCCGGCCGCGGGCCGTGCTGTGGTGCCGGGCCGGGATGACCCTGCGGATCCTCGTCCTGGACGATGCCGGGCCGTACCGGCGCACCCTGGAGGAACTCGGGAGCCAGGCTGATCCGACCTGGGCGAGCCAAATCCAGGGCTCGCTCGCCGGTGGCCTGGCCATCGGCTTCGGCGCGACGATTCCGCTGAACACCGAGACCGAGTGGGACCAGGTGAAGCACGCCTGGACCGTCGACAAGTACGGCCGCCCGGCGAAGGACCGGTACGGCGTGGGCACCGACCAGGTCAACAACATCAACGAGGACCAGCTCCGCGTGATCCGGACGCTGCTGGGCACCCTGCTGCTGATCCGCCAGCCCGCCGACGCCCGCCGCGCCTTGTGGCAAGCCGAACAGGTGCGGCCCGACGCCGCCGCCCGTAAACGCCTGCGCCGGGCCGGCGCCGAACACCCCGATGCTCCGGTCCGCTACATCACTCTCCGCCAGTCAATCCGGCCCGCCCCCGACGACGATCACGGGGCACAGGACACCGCCAGCCGCGTCTACCGGCACCAGTGGTTCGTACGACCTCACCGCCGCACCTACCCCGACCAAGACGACCCGACGGGTTACACCCGCAAGTGGGTCGGACCGTACTTGGTCACCCCCACCGGATGCGAAGACGCACCGATCCTCGGAAGAGAACGAGTCGTCAACGTCCTGCGCCGCTGACGCGACGAGGCGGGAACCGAGTCCCGGCGCCATTCATCGCGAGGCTAAAACTCAAGCTCAGGGCGATCAGAAGGGCTTGGTCGGCAGGTACTTGCCGTCCATGGTGATGACGGCGCGCTCGCCACCCTCGGGGTCGGCGATCTTCTTCACGTCCAGCTTGAAGTTGATCGCGGAGATGATGCCGTCGCCGAGCTGCTCGTGAACCAGGGCCTTCAGGGTCGTTCCGTAGACCTGGAGCATCTCGTAGAAGCGGTAGATGGTCGGGTCGGTGGGGATACCGCCGGGGATGGAGCCGCGCGTGGGGATGGTCTGCAGCCTCATCGTGTCGTCGGCGTCCAGGCCCAGAAGGTCGGCCACGGCCTCGGCTGATGCCTTGGGCAGCGGGTGCTGGCCGAGTACGGCGGCGGTGACGAAGGCGATGGAGAGGTCCGCGGCGTCGGCAATCTGCTGCCAGGACAGGTCCTTGCTGATCTTGGCGTCAACGGCCTTGGCTGCCAGGGCCTGACGGGCGGTGTTGTCGAACTGGGCGTGCACCATGAGATGGGTTTCCTTTCGGTCATGCCGATCGCCGGGGGGAAGGGGGGAACGGCATGTAGAGGGGGCAGGGGTGATCCCGCGTCGGGGGATCAGGATTGGCCCGGTCAGGCCGCGAGGGCGGGCGAGGGGACGCTGGTGTGGAGTTCCGTGATGGTGCCGGAGGGGATGTCGTAGACCCAGCCGTGCAAGGTGACCGACTTCGTCTTCAGGGCGCGGGCGACGGAGGGGTGAGTGGCCAGGTTGGCCAACTGGGCGAGCACGTTCTCCTGCACCAGGACATCCACCTCCTGCGCGCCGGACTCTCCGGCGATACGGGCGCGAGAGGCATCCGCATGCCGCAGCCAGTCGGCGATCGCCGGCGCGCAGGAAAGGTCGTGCTGCTCGGCGAGGGCGGTCATCGCGCCGCAGGCAGAGTGCCCGCACATCACGATGTCGCTCACGCCCAGGACGGATACGGCGTACTCGATGCTGGCCGCGACCCCGTCGGGACCGGGGGTGTAGGCGGGGACGAGGTTCCCGGCGGTGCGGATAACGAACAGCTCGCCCGGCTCGCTCTGGGTGATCAGCTCCGGCACCACCCGGGCGTCCGAGCAGCTGATGAACAGCGTGGAGGGGTGGTGGGTGGTCGCCAAGTGGGCGAAGAGGCCCTCCTTGGCCGGGTAGACGTCCCGCTGGAACTGCGCAACGCCCTCGATGAGGTCTTGCATGGTCACTCCCTTCGTGGCTGTCGGCCTCGGGGGCTGACGGGTTCCACCATGCATGACCAGTATCTATAGCGTCCAAGACTCAATATCAATGCCTATAATTACTGACATCTATAGTTGGGTCATGGCCCTGGAACTCCGTCATCTGCGCTACCTGCTCGCTGTCACCGAGCACGCGAACTTCACCCGTGCCGCCGAAGACCTGCACATCTCCCAGCCCACGCTTTCCCAGCAGATCAAACAGCTCGAGCGCACTGTCGGCGCCCAGCTGCTGGACCGCACCGGCCGCACCGTACGCCTCACCGACGCGGGGCAAACCTACGTCCACTACGCCCGCCGGGTCGTGCGCGACCTGGCGGCTGCCGAACGTGCCGTCCTGGACGTCGCCGACCTCTCCCGCGGCCACCTCCGCCTCGCCTTCACCCCCACCTTCACCGCCTACCTCGTCGGCCCCCTCACCGCTGAACTCCACACCCGCCACCCTGGTATCACCCTGGACCTCAGGGAAATGACTCAGGACCGCATCGAAGCCGGCCTGCTGGCCGACGAACTCGACCTCGGCATCGCCTTCCACGGGTCCCACCTGCCCGGCATCACCGCCACCGCCCTGTTCACCGAGACGCTCACCCTCGTCACCGCCGCCGGCCGGCCCGGAACGAGCGGACAGGAGCCACTTCCTGTACGAGACCTCGCCGATCGCCAACTCGTGCTACTGAGCGGCGACTTCGCCACTCGCGGACACATCGACGCGTACTTCACCACCCACGCGGTGCAGCCACGCATCGCGGTGGAGGCCAACTCCATCCAGGTCCTCACCGAAATCATCCAGCGCACCACGCTGGTCACCGTCCTGCCCAACGCCATCGCCCACGACCACCCCCACCTCACCCCCATCCCTCTCACCCCCGACCTCCCCGCCCGCACCGTCACCCTGCTGAGACGCGATAGCGCCTACCAGAGCGCCGCGGCCCGCACCTTCACCCACCTTGCCCACGACCACATCACTACCCGCGGCTACACCCCCCTCTGAACGGCGGCTACCTATTCGCGCGCGCGGGCACGTCAGATCTGAACGACGACCGCGACCTCGTGGCCGCATCGGGGCGAGGAAGGCGAAGTCGACGTCTCCTTCGCTGATCCGATCCCACACCGCCTCGTTCTCGCCGCGGCTCTGGGTGGAGTTCACGGCCGCAGCGTCCACACCAGCCCATCTCAACAGGCCGCTCACGCGGTCCCGTTGCAGGGCGATCCGAGGGAAAACGACGACGGTGGGGCCGGACAGAAGTACCCCGCGCACCTGGTAGGCGGCGGACTTCCCAGCACCGATCGGCATCACCACGAGCGTGTCGCGCTGTTCGATGACCGCTCTCATCGCCCGCAACCGCTCCAGGCGCAGCCGCTCCCATCCGGACACCATGCGCGCACTGCGCTGCAGCCGCCGGGACAACGCGTCGAAGGTGAACATGGTGCTCCCCGGGGGCTGCGAGATCGGGCCGGGCGGCACAAGCGCCGTCCGAGTGACCTCCGACTCCCCCCGTCCGCAACCTCACGGCACCGAATGCGGCCGCTCCCGTCGGCCGCCCGCGCGACAGCTCACCCGCCCCGGACCGTGCCCGCGAGCGGCACGCCGCGCCTGCGGGGTGCGCACGACGCAGCGCCGTCGCGGACCGGGATCGCGGTACCCACCGCGTTCGGCGACCATCCTCGTGATGGCCTCACCGAAGGCGAGCGGGTCACGGCCGCCCCTGCGCAACGACGTTGACCTGGTGGTTCTGGTGCGGGCGGGCTGCGGTGCGGTCTTCGCCGCGGCGCGGGAGTTCTGCAGGGCCACGCGGGCCAGGTCGACGCCGCTCAACGTGGTCTCGTCGTTCACGCCGGAGCTCCCGTCGCGCTGGGAGTGGTGAGGAACGCGGCCATGTCGGCGGCCGCGTCGTAGTTGGGGCTCGGTCCGCAACTGCCCGGCACCAGTAGGAGCACCTTGCACGGGCGACGTGACTGAGGGCCCCGTTGGGGGTCGAGTTCAGTCAGTCGCTCTCCTGGTAATTCATGAACCAATGGGTGTCGAAATAGCGGGCCATCGTGAACCGGTGGTGCGGGTCGATGAGGATGCGACAGACGAACTGTGCGACTTGGCTGTCGAAGAGGACGTCGCCGTCGTCGAAGGTCCGGACGACGACGGGCCACTGATCAGGGTCGTCGCCGCTGACCCGCCAGCAGTACAGCTCCTCGTGCTCCGTGCCCGCCCAGATGAGCAGCCCGTCCTCTCTGAGACTCGTCCACGGCTCCTGATACAGGCTCAGCCACGCGTCGAAGGCTCCCTCGCCAAACGTATTGACCATGCACTTGTAGTCAGTAGGAAGCGTGGTGCCCAGGCGTGACTCCACCTCCGCCCAACGCGCGTCCGGCTGCTGCGCAGGCTGCGTCCAGCCGGTGATCTGTACGAGTCGCTCCACCCAGTCAGCGCTCTCATGAGGAGCGACCGCCAAAGGTTCCAGGACCCGTCTGTGGGCGACCACCAGCACCGGCCGCTCGATGTCGTCGTCGTCTCGCGCCGCACCCATGCCAACCCACTGATCCCCATAGGCCCAGGCCCGCATCGCCACAGCGCGGTCACCGAAAGGGGAAAGAAGACCCGCGCCACTGACCTCGTCGACCGTCGGATCGGTGAAGCCGTCGAGGACGAGCGTCCGAGGGGCTCCGTACCTGCCGACGAGCAGGTCGGTCAGAACTTGCGGATCCAGGTCATCGGGCAGGTACATGTGGCCGTCCGCCGGGCCGAGCTGAGCCAACAGATCGTTCACTGTCGTCTGGGTGAGCTTCATGGCGGACAGTGAAGCGCATCGCACTGACAATGGACCTGCCCCTGCGCATCCTTCGACGTCTATTGGACCGTTGCCGGTCCGGAGATCCTCCAGCGAGATCGCCGCGGCACATGAGTTCTTGGCGACGACAGCACGCCGGCGCTGACCGACACGGCAGGCTCAGCGATCGTGGACATCCGCCGCACCACGACTGCCATCACCGACTACTGATACCAACTCTGCACGTACCACTGACACCCTCCGTGCGCACGCGATGAGCCCAAGAGCCCCGCCGAGGAAACCTCGGAAGTGGTGAACCCATTGAACGCGCAACAAGTCTGGTGGCAGCTCCCGGATACTTCTCCCCGAGTGCGCTTTAACTGATCGTTTCAGAATGCCGTCCTGCGGAGATGCTGGCGGCCCCATGGAACAATCCCTTCAGCTGCGGGATCAGAGGGGATGACGCCGTATGGTACGGGTTGGGGCTGCACGGGAGCTCGTGCTCGGTTACGTCCACGCTCTGAACACAATTGACGAGGCCATGAGGGTGGCGATCCCGTCGCTGGAGCGACTGGGAGATGTCCTCGGCCTGGTCCGTTCGCGCCGGATCATCAGCCGGAGTGGGCGCGTCGGCAGCTACTCCTACACGGTTCATGGGGCAGGGTGCCGCTTCGTCAGCGACGACGGCACTGAGGTCGATGTGGACTTCGCAGCCGACGGGAGCGAAGTCTTCGACATCTGGCGGCTGCGTTGCTATGGGCTGAGCCTGGCGGAGCCTTTTGACGTCGCGGATCAGGACCTGCGCTCCGCAGTGCGGTCCCTGCAACCGCTTCTGGACGAGGTGCGGCCGGGGTGGTTCACCGTAGCCGATTGATCGCTCAGGATGCGGTGCGCGGGCGGCGCAGGCATATGAGGCTGCAGGCCAGTTCGAGCAGGCCCTGGTGAAGATCGGCGCGTCTCTCGTAGCGGGTGCGGAGCCGTTTGAACTGGTGCAGCCAGGCGAAGGCGCGCTCGACCACCCAGCGCACCTTGCCCAGTCCGGAGCCGTGGGCGACGCCGCGTCACGCGATCAACGGCTTGATGCCGCGCTTCCACAACAGGCAGCGGTACTTGTAGTAGTCGTAGCCCCGGTCCGCGTACAGACGCCGGGGCCTGCGGCGGGGGCGTCCCCGCAGTCCCCGGATCGATGGGACGGCGTCCACCAGTGGCAGGAGCTGGGTGACGTCGTGCCGGTTCCCGCCGGTCAGCGTCACGGCGAGCGGAGTTCCGTGGCGGTCGACGATCAAGTGATGCTTGGAGCCGGGGCGGGCACGATCGGCGGCTGAGGGGCCGACGTGATCCCCCCTTTGAGGGCGCGGATGTGGGATCCGTCCACGGAGCAGTCGTCCAGGTCCAGCAGGCCAGCGCGTCGAAGTTCGCTCAACAGGGCGGCATGCAGGCGGGGCCAGACGCCGGCCTCGGTCCAGTCCCGCAGCCGATGCCAGGCTGTTACTCCGGAACAGCCCACAGTCTCCGCGGGGACATCGCGCCACGCGACACCAGTCCGCAATACGTACATGACGCCGGAGAGCGTCGCCCGGTCGGAAACACGCAGCCGCCCGGGATAGCGGCGGCGGCGCTCGGGAGCGGGCGGCAGCAGCGGGGCCAGCCGGTCCCACAGGTCGTCAGTAACAAGATCAGCACGCATTCCGGACACTCTGCCGACCAAGATCGTCAAGCGCAAGACCCGAGCTCAACTCATTCTGAAACGATCAGTTAGTGCGGTGGAACCCAAACGGCCCGTCGTACCCCTCCGCCTGCACATCCATCGTGTTCTTGCCGGTCGAGCGGAGTATGAAAGAGCCGAAGTCGGCACAGACACCCTGTGCGACCGTCTCGCCCTCGATCAACCCGGCGGACAGACTTCCCTCCTCGATGGCGATCAGTCTGCCCGTGATGTAGCACTCGCTTGGGGAGGTGCCCGCAGTGATCTTGATCGTCGAATCCAGCTCCACCTCTTCGATCCGGAGACGATAGTTAGGACTGACATCCTCACTGGTCCATGTGCCGGTGTATTTCTCACTGATCGCCCGCGGGGTGGGTTCGTCCCCCTCGTCACGCAGGACGGCAGACCACACGTCGGCCTCCCAGTGGAGTTCGTCTCCCTTCCGTGTGAGCGTCTGGGTCTTCGGTGGTTGGCACGCCAACACTTCGTCCTCCGGTCGGTCCGCAATGACCTCCGCCTGCTTCAGGTCTTCGCGCTTGATGACCATATGGCCACCGTTGACCGGAACAGATCCGATCGTTCCCCTGCACATACGCTGCCCTTGGAGGAAGGAGTACGTTCCGCTGTTGCCCGAAGCATTGCCCAGGCCGATCCTTATTCGGAGGAACCGCATGGGCCCCGCTCCGTCATTATCCTCGACCTCACCTGCCCAGTTCCCGACGAACGCGGAGTTGTTGCGCGGTAAGGGCCGTCCGGGCCCGTCCGTACCGTTGCTGCCGTCCGCGCCGTCGTCGCCCCCGAACAACTGGGGGAGAAGAACCACCGTACCCACGGTGAAAGCCAGTGCCGTCGCGAGCACGAGGAGCCTCGACTTGCGGATCGCGGGTCGGCGCGGCCGCTTCACGAGGGGCACGTCCGGCGGTGGAGACACTGCCTGCGCCGGAGGGGTGAGAAGGGTCCGCGCGGAGGGTCCGTCGGCATCCAGCAGTCGGCCAGCGTTGGAACCGAGGTGGGCGAGGAGCTTGCCAGGTAGCCAGTCCGGCCGCGCCGTGAGGGCCCACTGCGACGTGCGCTCCAAAAGATCGCCCGTGGAGGGGCGCCGGGCGGGGTTCTTCATCAGGCAATCGCGCACCAGGCCGTACAGGGGTTCCGACAGGCCCTCCAGGTCTGCCGCCTCCTCGGCTATCCGAAACATCAGGGCATGTGCGCCGCTGCCCAGCTCACCGAACGGAGTCCGGCCGGTCGCGGCGTACATGAGAACGGACGCCAGACAGAACACATCTGAGGCCGGGTCGGACTTCCCGCCCCGAACCTGCTCGGGTGACATGAAGCCGGGCGAGCCGATCACCACTCCCGTTCGGGTTCTGACTCCGTCGACCGGTGTCTCCAGCGCCCGCGCGATTCCGAAGTCGATAACGCGAGGCCCGTCCACGGTGAGAAGGACATTGGAAGGCTTGATATCACGGTGCACGAGGCCGGCCACATGAATGTCAGCTAAGGCGTGCGCAAGTCCGTTGGCCAGGGCGAGGACGGATTCCTCCGGAAGCGGCCCGTACTCGCCACCGACGACCGCGTGCAGGTCCGGGCCCGGTACGTAGCCGATGGCGACCCAGGGGGTCGCGGCCTGCGTGTCCGCGTCGAGAACCGGCGCCGTCCAGGAGCCGCCCACACTGCGCGCCGCCTCAACTTCCCGCGCGAACCTCCACCGGAACTCGTCCTGCTGCGCCAGCGTTTCCCGCACCGCCTTCACGGCGACCGTGCGCCCGCCCACGGACCGTGCCAGGTACACCCGCCCCATCCCACCCGCCCCGAGCAGACCAATGAGACGGTATGGGCCGATGTGAGTCGGATCTTCTGGCGTCAGCGCATCCACAGGTTGACGATAGGCCAGGTGGCGGTGGTTGGCGTGGGAATCGGGTGACAGCGGTAGCGGATGCCGGAGCACCACTATCGGGCCCGGTGGAGCAGCAGGTCTTCCTGCCACCACTGCCTGCTGCACCCCTCTGCCGCGGCCGCCATGCCGGCAGACGCCGCGCGGCACAGCCCACATGACCTGGAAAGAACGCCTGGTCTCCTTGGACACCCTCTGGGACTTTCCAGGGACTCTCGGCCGCGCCAAGGGGCACAAGCGTGAAACAACCGAAAGGCCATTTCCCCAGGTCAGAGGCTGATGGTCGGTCGTTCCTGCAGGTCAGCCGAGCAACTACTCTCTCCCAGGACATCAAATCAACACAGTAGGTCTGCGCTCAGCATCGCCTCTCCTTGGCGCCCCATCGATGCTCGTCACCTTGACAGGGCCTGACCTGCCCGACAAGGCGCCTGACACCCCATCAGGACCAACGTCACAAGCGTCATTTCAGCGTCAGGATATCGCCCGTAACGCCCACAGCGCACATAATGCGCGCTCGGCGAAGTCGCAGGTCAGACACCCTTTACAGCAGGCTCAAGGATCACGACACACTCGACGTGGTGGGCCATCGGAACGATGTCGACCTGGACGCCTGGGCACGAAACTGCAGGTCAGATACCCTTCTTCTAGTCGGCCAGGGAGGCGTACGGAGCTCGGAGCGTCACAGCGGAGAATTGGCCACACAAGGGGAGATCGCTGCGAACCCCCACATCGCCGCGCAGTCGCCGGGCAGCTCCTGGAGCAGGCCCACTTCGACGCCCTGCTCGCCCGACGCCCCTAACCCTCGTGCCTCCAGGCCAGCTGGGCGCCAACAGCTCCCCGCCAACGCCATCCGTCAACGCTCCGACCCGGACAGTGATCGTGTTGCGCATCGAGGGCAATTTGCGGACCACTCAGCCTCCAGCAGGGACGGGGGCCCTCGCCAATACACCCCAGTTCCTCAATGCGGACCAGCCCCTTTCACGAGCCCCGTGAACAGCCGACCACGGCTCGGGCGCAAGGTCCGATCCGCCTGAGAGCTGGGCAACATAGCCCGAGAACGCCGGTTAGCCAAAACGGCGTTCCCGCGCACCATGGATATCTCGCAGTCGCATCAAGGAGCAACCCGACTCCTCGTTGACGGAGAGCCTGTCACGACCGCGCAGATCGCCCCGCTCACCGCGTCAGGAACGCGTATCTACCCCCAGGAGCCACCACGTGAGCCCAGTAACTGCCGACGCGAACGTTGAGAGCACGGCGTGCAGCCCCACGCAGATCCGTGCCACCTGGGGCGGCACCAGCAGCGTGGCAGATGCCTCCAAAGCCTTCGGGTTCTCCCGCGCGAAAGGCTACGACCTCGTCCGCCAGGGGAAGTTCCCCTGCCGTGTGCTCCACATCGGCCGCGGAGCACGCGTAATTACCGCCTCCCTGCTCCGCGTACTCGAAACCGGAGAGCCCGAGTACAACCGGGTCAACAACTAACGCTCCCCCGCCCTCACCTTGTGAAGCCCAGCCGAACACGGCGAACCTCCGCCCCAGCTGGCCACCATCAGCCGGCCCATCGCCTGACTACGCACGCTCCGTACACCCCCCTGCACCGCAGGAACCCAACCTTGCTCCGTGTCAAGGCCCCTGATCGAATCGGCCGACGGTACTGGCGGCGGCGTCATCAGCGTTGAAGGCTTCCCCTCGGCAGCGGCTTTGGAGTGGGCGCCGATTTCCTCGGTATGTTGAGGCCGCGGCACGCAGTCAGGTGCGGAGCCAGATATCGACGGCGCCGCAGCGCCGGTGCCGCTTGCCATAACGGGGTGCAAAAGCCGGGGTGTTCTCCAATCTGTTGATGTTCCCTCTCGATGGTCTTGCATTTCTCGTCCCTCACCTCGTCGAAGCCGGTTAGCCGTCAGCCTCGTTGTCTGCACCCGGCAGCCGGCGCACAACTGCTACTCGATCACGGTGGCGACCCCAACCCGTACGAACCGGAGATCCTGCTGCCATGACCCAAACCGGTGGGTTCCGGTTGCACCCGCTGGCCCAGGCGCTCTTGAACCACAAGATCCGGGGCGGGTACACCGGGTCCGAACCCCTGCAGATACCCCCTGACAAGCACCCCAAATAGCTCCTGCCCCAACCGAGACGAGGGGCGCGCCGTACACTCGCTTCGCGACCACACTGAATCGAGATGCATGCGCACCGAACCATGGCAAAGAGACTGCAAAGCAGTCCAATAAGGCCAGGTCGCGAAGGGTGCTCTCCGCGCGTGCGGAGGTGAGCCGCCGACAGGAGCGCCGCATGAAGGTCCGAGCAGGTGCTCTCCGCGCGTGCGGAGGTGAGCCGGCCGGTGCGGCCGGGGTGGGCTTCGGCTTCGGGTGCTCTCCGCGCGAGCAGAGGTGAGCCGTTGTCGTGGGCGTGGGCTTCCTCTTCCTCCTGGTGCTCTCCGCGCGAGCGGAGGTGAGCCGTCCGAGCCGGGGACCTTCCCGCCGGTGCCCGGGGGCTCTCCGCGCGAGCGGAGGTGAGCCGCTGATGCCCCATCACATCTTGCCGATGCCGATGTGCTCTCCGCGCGAGCGGAGGTGAGTCGGCCACGTGGATCGACGGCGTGACCGCCGCGAAACCCGCCTCGCCGACGGCACGGCGGGGACACAGCCATAGGCGCCCCACTGGACGAGAAGACGGTCACAGCAGCAGTTCAGCCGCTCGTGGAGATGGATGAAAGCATGCCTCGAACGGACACAGGATCCGTTGGACGGCTCCCCACGGGAACGCAGGCTTTCACTTCGCCCCACCGACCTCGCAGCATCCCCAGAGCGGGGCAACCCGGGCCGTCTGGGCCGGCCCCGGACCGGAACTGCCAGCCTGGACCATCACCGCGCCCGCGTAGAACTCGAGTTCGCTGCTCGCCGGACTCTCCTGCGCGCTCGCCCGCATGTCGGGCGTACGCACGATTCGCTCAGTGGCCCGGAACGTCCGATCGAAAACCTCGGCACCTTTCAGCGTTTCCCGGCGAGCCGGGATACCTCCTCGAATTCAATCACGATATTCCGACACCAGGTTCACGCCGATGATTGATTCGACCAACCAGGCGACCAGAGAGCGTGATTGTCGGACCATCTTCCCGTAAGGGTGCGAGAGCACCCTTACGGGGGACTTCACCACCGTCTTGGGCTGACTAGGATTCTCATCATGTCTCGCCATGCAATCCCAAATGAGAATTCGGGCAGGCCGCATCCGTGACTGAGCCCAGCTGGCGTGACACTGAATAGTCCACGAGAGAGGGAAGTTCATGCAGATCGAGAATGGCGTTCTCGCCAGCGAGATTCCGGGTGCCCAGTGGGTCAAGGCGCAGTCCAGCCAGGGAAACGGCAACTGCGTGGAACTCGCCAAGCTCGACTCGGGGGTGGCCGTGCGCAATTCACGCTTTCCCGACGGCGGGGCACTGCTGTACACACCGGACGAGGTGAGGCATTTCCTCGCAGCCGCCAAGGCGGGCGAATTCGACCATTTGATCGACTGATGGCCTAGCTTGGGCCAAGGCTTGGAACTGCGGGTAGGCGGAGTGCATCCTGAGGGGCAGATACTGGCATCTAGCCTCTGGGAGCCTCGCATGCCCGCTGTTCCGCATTCGCAGCCGGACGGCCAGGACGCGGTTGTCACACATCTCCACCCCGGCCGCGAGGCATCGAACATCATGCTCGGGGAGTTCCTCCGGCAGTGCCGCGAGGAGCGCCGCCTGAACCAGTCGGACCTGGCGTACGTCATCCGCGGCTCGGTCTCCAAGATCAGCCGCTTGGAGCGCGGCGAGAGTCCCGCGAAGCGTCGGGATGTAATGGATCTGGCCGACTTCATGTGCCTCGGCGCCGAAGAGCGGCGGACGATAGAACAGCTGCTGGAGCAGGCGCTCGACAGGGCCTGGTATCAGCAGTTCAGTGATGTCACTCCCAGCTACCTCAAGCGGTTGATTGCTCTGGAGGGCAGCGCGTCCCACATCATGACGTACGAGAGCCAGGTGGTCCCTGGGGTTCTCCATACGCCGGCCTACTCGCGCAGCCTCGTTGAGAAGGTGATGGTGAACGAGCGGGACGTCGAGCGAACGGTCGCGTTGCGCTTGCAGCGGCAGACGGCCTTGCGGTGGGGCAACACCGTTCGGTTGACGGCCCTTATCGATGAAGGCGTACTGAAGAGGCCCTGGGGCGGGCCCGAGGCGATGTGCGAGCAGTTGGAGCACCTGCTCCGGGTGATGGAAGAGTCCCGATGGAACGTGCGCATCGTGCCGTTCGGCGCGGCCGAGGGGTTCATCCCGCCGTACCCGATGACGCAGTTGGAGTTTCCGAGCGAGGGGCCGGCTGATCTGGTGTACGTCGAGGGAATCACCGGCGCCGAGTACATTACCAAGCCGGAGCTGGTCGACAGGTACCGCAGGGATCTGCACCAGGTTCACGTGGCGGCCTTGGATCGCACAGGAAGCGCCGAGAAGATCCGTGAGGCCATCAAGTCGTATGCCTAGGAGATGGCTTCACGGACCCAGTGGCGGGTCACAGGGAGGCGACTCCACCCCACTCGACCCAGTCGGTCGCTCTAAGTTCGGGCGGCTGCGGCGGCACTTCGGGTAGCCAGTCGACGACATTGCCCAGGCCGGGCGGGTCGATGATGGTCAGCCCGTCGAAGTAGGCGCGAACCTCTTCCGGTGAGCGCACCCGACCCCACGCGTCGCCGGTCTGTTCCCTCATCAGTTCGGTGACATCGTTGCGCACACGGGGGTCGTCGCTGGCGAGCTGGCAGATGACGAGGTAACTTCCGGAGGGGAGTTTGCTGGCGACACGCTCGATCATCTCGGCTGGGGTCCCGCGACCACTGTTGTCCTTCAGGCAGTGGAGCACTGAAATGAAGAGCGCGGCGATAGGTTTCTGCCAGTCGAAGAAGTCCTCGGTTTCCCGAAAGATTGTTGCGGAGTCCCGCATGTCCGCGTCTATGACCATGGTGCCGTCGTTCTCGTCCAGGGTGGAGCGGCCGAAGGCGTGGACCATGGGGTCGTTGTCCACGTAAGCAACGCGGCATTCTCCGTTCAGACCCTGTGCGATCTCGTGAACGTTCTCCTGCGTGGGCAGACCGGACCCGTGGTCGAGGAACTGGCCAATACCTCTGTCCTTGACGAGGTAGCGCACCACTCGTCGGAGGAATGCTCGGTTGTTGCGGGCAAGGAGCTGTGTGCTGGGGGCGATGCGCAGGAGCTGGTTGCAGGCATCGCGGTCGGCGGCGTAGTTGGTTACCCCGCCTAAGAGCGCGTCGTACATGCGGGCGACGCTAGGGGTGTTGATGTCGATGCGGTGAGTTTGGGGTTTCTCCCCGTGGACCATCTGCCCTCCTTCCGATCTCGTTTGAAGATCTCGGCCAAGGAAGTTCCCTATGCTAGATGGGCTTTCGCCCTCGTGATAGTCCCCGCAGGGGTTAATGATCCTTGAGAGAGTTGAGGGAAGCATGAGGTGCGAAACCCCTACGTTTATACACCCTCGTTCCTCAGAATCGGTAAAAGCAACAGGGGGTCGCCGGGCATGTGGTAAAGGCGGCGGAGGACAGGGCCGCGCGGACGGTGTGGTCGTCCGTGCCCGTGGCCGCCGCGGCGGCCGGCAGGCTCAGCCCCAGTTGGTGGTAGAGGCGTACGGCGTCTGCCTGGAGGTCGCTGAGGTGGCACCGTTGCCGGGCGTTCGTAATGATGCCGTGCTCGTCGACGCTGCCGACCGCAAGGTTCAAGGTCTTCCACGCCTCCTCGGCGAGGCTCGCACTGCAAAGCGCGTCACTCCAGCCGGCGCAGAGGGCGGTGAAGGCAAGGTTCACGGCCCGTCGGCACGGCGCATGTCATCGGTCTGAAGTCGGGCGTAGTCGAGGTAGACCTGCTCATTCAGTTCGCGGAAGGCAGCGTATTCCAGGGAGTGTTCGGACGGCCCGGCGCAGACAGCTTCTGCGCCGAGTGCGGCCGACGCTTCACCACACCGACCTCCATCCGGTGCTCCCGTCCGTCGCCTGAGCGCAGATGTTCCAGAAGGGGTGCACGATGCTCGGCTCCACTTCCAGCGCAGCAGCGAGGCTCTCGGTGCTTTGCCAGTCCAGTAGGCCGCCCGCAAGTGCGTGCTCGACGTCATCAGGATCGAGCCGCGCTCGCGCAGCCAGATCCGGAGCCGACGGCGCACCGGCCGCCAGGTGGAGGGGGCGCAGAATACCGCCGAGGCAGCGCTCGGCTTCGGCTGCGGAACTGTAGTCCGCCTCGCCCGATGCTGCTTCCCAGGCCATGCGCAGGTCTCGGGGCTCCCCACCCAGGATTGTGACGACCATACAGGTGACCGGCCAAGAGGCGATCAACTCGCCGCCCAAACCCAGGGTGACCGCGTCGTTCGGCATTCTCGCCTGTCGGGCCACGTCCTCGATGGACAACGCTGCAGCGTCCCGGAGTGCCGTCAGGTACGTCTGCAGCACCCGGGCAGCAGCCCGTTGCACCGGGCCGGCGGGACGCGTGAACACCCAGTCCACCGGCCGCTCCGCGTCGAGCTGCCTCGATCGACGCGCGGCGGCGTTCCTTGGCTGTGCCGCGAGCTGCGCGGCCACCTTCGTCTCGCTCCAGCACGCACGTGCCGAGGCTTCACTCGTTCCCGTTGCGATCCCGATCGTCGACCATGCTTCGCCGACGGCTCGTTCGTCCTGCACTGCGGCGGCCACGTAGCAGGTGACTTCACGCTGGAGCCATTGCGCGAGTTTGAAGCGCACCTCCAACGGTGCCTGGCGGTGCGCGGCTTCCTGAAGCTGTTGGGCCACTGCCTGGATCTCTGCGGCGATAGCCGGGCTGAACTCGCCCGCCGACGATGGTGTGTCGGTGATGCTGCGGCGGGCTCGGTCACGGGCCCACTGGGCACGCCGTCGGCACCGAGTGTCGCAGTAGAGCTTGGGCCGACCGGTGTTGGAATTCTTCTTCACGGGCTTACCGCAGGCGGTGTGAGCGCACCGGGCAGGGCCTGTGGGTGCAGTCATGCGTCTCTCCCCGAGGAACGGCCAGCGTCGCTGCCGGCCGAGAGTGGATCACCGAGCGGGATGGTGGCCAGGCTGACAGCCTGGCCACCCGTCACGCCCTAGCGGCGCATGACCAGCATCACCACCGTGTTCAGGACGGCGTCCCACGGGACGGGATCTGCCTCAACGACGGCAACGGCGAGGACCACGAGCACGACGATCACACGCAGCGCCCGGCGGATTGCGCCGCCCCTGGCCGTTTCCTGGCACGAACAGGCAGGCATACTGGGGGTAGAGGCCGGGGTGGTCATAGCGGACCCTCGGCCTTCTCGAGAGAGCACATCATCTCCTATGGATATGAGGGTGCCCTTTTGCTGTGCCCCAGAGGTTGCCCCCTCTGGGGCGCGGCACCCAACTCATGGTGGTTGGGCAGCGACCCTGAGTACCGACCTTACAGCCACTCGGGTGATCCAGGAGCATTCGCGACGCCCTCGGGATAACTGTCAAAACAGAAATGCTGCCCCCCTGCACAACCTCACGCGCACACCCTTTGAGCACCACTTCAGGCAGACACATGAACACACTCGATCATTTTGACGCGGTAAATGTTCACGAGAGCCAAAAGAGTTTCCACTTCACGCTTGGGATAGTTGCCGCGGGATCCTAAATGCAACACCAGATGCACGTGCATATGAGAATTAATGATCTTCGCGATTGTTAACCAAGACGGGTCTCCATCAGGGAGCGCACCCAAGCGCCAGACGGCGCGCCGGGCGCCTCGCCTTGATATCCCGGAAAATTCAGAGTCAAACGCCCTCACCCGACCTGAGCGCGCCACGCCCGTCAACGTCAGGGCGTTTGCGTGCGAATTAGCACCGAATCTCAGAATCGGAAAATGGGCGACACGCTCGGGGCAGCGCACAAGATTTCGTGAGTAGCGCCACTAATCGAAAACACCCTAGAACAACTTGGTGCGAACCTGCTCGCCTTGCGAGGCTTCACGGCTGGGCTGCGCCCGAACTCGCTGGAAGAACCGCAGGTGGATACGCGCCCAAGACTTCGGCGTTGTCGGGTGCTGTCCAGTTCGTGATCACGTGAGCCCGACGCGGGCGAGGGGACGGCGAGGGCCGCGGGCCTCGGCGAACGTGGCGTCGCGGATGTGATGCAGCAACTCGATCTTCCAGCGATCGCGGACGAGTTGGGCGAGGCGGGCTGGGGTGGCCTGTTCCGCAGTCAGGCCGGTCACCGCGTAGATAGCGGTGACCGATGTCCGGCCGATCTTGCGGTCGGTGCGGCGACGCTTGATCTGGCGGGCTCCAAGGAACAGCAGGTTGTGCACGGTGGCGACTTTGATCCTGCGGATCTCAGGCCGTCCGTGTCCGGTGTTCCGGGTGCGGCCCTGAAGCGAGACGTCCCCAGGGAAGGGACTTGACCTGCTTGAACACCTCCTTCTTGACGATCACGATGTAGTGGGCGCCGCGGGCGAGAAGGTAGCCGGCGTGGTCGCGCTGGATATGCATGGCATCGCTGATGACCACGGTGGCGGCCAAATCGTCGACGGTGCCCAGCATCGGCTGCAAGCAGGTGATCTCGTTCGTCTTCTCGCCGACGTCCAGCTGGGCCATGACCAGACCGGTGGCGTGGCCCAGCGCGGCCAGCAGGTACACCTTGCGGCCCTTGATCGGCCCATGCCGGAACAACGAGGAGCCGGTGACGGGCGGTGCGGTACGACTTACCCGCCTGTGGGGTGACGTGTGAGCGGATTCGCCCACATCAAGAGGCGCCGGGGCAGTACGAAGGCTGCATGATCACTAACACGATGCGCGGCATTCTTACCGCCGCCCTGACCGCCCTTCCCCTCTTCGCGATCACTCCAGCAGTCCATGCAGCCGATCTTCTAGCGCCAACACCTGCCTCGTTCAGCGCAGTCGCCGCTGCGCCCGCACCTGTCGCGGCGCCCGCGTTGTTGACGCTGTCCGACGCAGTCGGCCAACTCCCTGTCGCAACCGAGCAGCGCGAGGGGTATAAGCGCGAGCTCTACAAGCACTGGAACAAGGGCCTGAACGCGACAGACGGGTGCGACACCCGCCGTGAGGTCATCCTCTCCGAGGCCGTCGAATCCCCTCAGGTCGCGACGGGATGCAAACTCACGGGCGGGTCCTGGACCAGTGCGTACGACGGCGTCACCGTGACGGACGCCGGCGGACTTGATGTTGACCACATGGTGCCCCTGGCGGAGGTGCACGACTCCGGCGGCTTCGCCTGGGACGCAACTCGGCGGGAAGCGTACGCGAACGACCAGGACTCCCCCCTCACGCTCATCGCCGTCACTGCCAAGTCCAACAGGTCCAAATCCGACAAGGACCCGGCGCAGTGGCTCCCGCCGGCGGCCGACTACCGGTGCCAGTACGCGGCCGAGTGGACCGCCACCAAGCTCCGTTGGACTCTGGCCGCGGATGCGGCCGAACTCCAGGCGCTCCAGGACCTGGCCGCCGAGTGCCCGACCACCATGGTCGCCTACACACCCGCTCCGTAGGCGGACATGCCGTCATAAGCAGCGCCCAGCCGTGTGACATCTGCCGTTCAGCGCAGCGTGTACTGCAGGAGGCGGGCGCGGGCATCGCGGTCGGGCAGGCCCAAGCCAGAGCCGAGCGTGCTCCCGACCGCGTCGTCCGCCTCCGCATAAAGGGCTGCAGTTCGGCCTGCCTCGGTGACCATGCGCTCCAAGGTGGCGATCGCACGCAGAGCAGCCAGGGGTGCGTCGGAGGCCAGGGCATCGAGGCGTCGGTCGAGCTGGGCGAGGAGAGCGGCGAGGTCTTCCGGAACGGGCGCAGCGCGGGCCTCGACCTCGGCGATGTGCTGGTCCCCGTCGCTCTCAAGACCGGAGGTGTCGTACTCCTCGGGGCTGTGGCGGTCCACGGTCTCCCAATCCAGCGGGTAGTGGGTCTCGCTACGCCACCCACACGCGCACGAGGCGCGCACATGGGTGGCCAGCGGTGCACCCAGGGTGCCGTCGTAGACCCACCGGTCCCTGCTCTGATGCATGAGGCCACCGCTACCGGCATCGAAGTACACCGCCTTCGGCTCCGATCCGTCGGCGATGAGCACTCCCGGCCGGCCCTCATGCGCCGCACCAAACTCGTCTGTCTCCCACACCGCACCCACCCCGCTCTCCTGCCCACCTATAACGACACGGCTGACGATGCACCAGTGCAGCCCTGGGTAAGTGACAAACCCTCGAAATAGTGAGCGACCGGTTCGGGCTGACGTGCGGCTGGCCGGAATACCAGCCGGGTACGGGGCACATGATCACGGTCATCCAACGCAGCGATGGTCCTTGAGCCCCGGAGGGGTCTCTGTCACTCGTACGGACGGAACTCACGAGGCATCCACATCCCGGCAACGAGCCGCTCGTCGTACAGGCATGGAAGCGATCGACGCACAGCATGTACAGGAATCCGGCCTGGTGGTCTTCGACATCACCGCGGCCGACGAAGAAACCGCCGCCCTGGTGATGGCCTCGCTGGAGCAGCGCTGGGCAACATCAGGAATCACCGTTGCCGGGCGCATGCCGGGAACCCGGACGACGACCAACTGACCCGCGCCCAGCGCGACGGGTCGGCCTTCGAACCACTGGTTCGGCGGCACTCGGCGGCACTGCACGCCTACTTTGCGCGGCGGGCACCCGCCGCGGCCGACGACCTGCTCGCGGAGCTGTGGCTGCAGGCGTACTCCGCGCGGCGGGGATTCGACCCTGCCCGCGGCCCCGCGCGGGCATGGCTCTTCGGAGTGGCCAGGAACGTGCTGGCAGGCCACTGGCGCGATACGAGGCAGGAGCGGGCCGGCGGACCGCACTCGGACCTCGTGGGCGACCCGTGGCAGGCGGTCGACCACCGGCTCGACGCGGCGGCCGCCGGACCTGAGCTGCGCCGTGCCATCGGCGACCTCCCCCCGGCGGAGCGGGAATTGCTCCTCCTCGTGGCCTGGGAGGGGCTCAGTCCCACGGAGGCTGCAGCCGTGACCGGTATACCGGCCGGCACCGCCAGATCACGGCTGCACCGGGCTCGCACACGGCTCCGCGAAGCCCTTTCGCTTTCTCTTCACGGCATGACGAAGGAGAACCGATGAACGACAACGACGACGCACCAGGGTCTTCGCGGGCGGCCGTGCTGGACTTCCCCGGCGCGGACGGGCTACTTGCCGCGGCAAAGGTGCCACCCGTGACGGCGGCAGCGGTGGACGCGGCAGTCACCGCGGTCGCCGGACGGGTGGCGGCCGAGCAGGTCACTGAGTTGAGGACCCGCGTGCCGCTGACCCGTCGCCTCCTCGTGGCGGCAGCGGCGGTGGCCACGCTGGCGACCGGAGCGGTCGCGTATCCAGTGCTCGACCTCGGGCGCCCTCCCGCTCAGACCGCGTCGGCTGCCGATTTCCTGCACGGCATGGCGGACACTGCAGGAGCCGCACGCCCGTCGCAGGCACCGTACTGGAAGGTCCGCACCAAGTTCGAGAACGAGGACGACGGAACGGGCACCACCACACTCGTCTTCGACCGTACGGGCACCATGTGGACACAGAACAGTCTCTCCCCCGGCCAGAAAGCCGTCCCAGGCAAGAAGAAGCAGTGGCTGGTGGGCGGGAACCGGCTGACCTGGGCCCAACTGGACGCCCTGCCCGCAGATCCGGACGCGCTCGCGGACACTTTCGGCGACCATCCGTTCGGCCCGATCTCCGTCATCCTGGCAGACTCCCCCGCGAGCCCGGCGCTGCGCTCGGCGCTGTTCGACGTACTGGCCCGGACGGACGGGGTGACGCTCCTCAGGAACGTCAAGGACAGCATGGGCCGACCGGGAACCGCGATCGAGAACACCATTGCCGCCGATCCGCAGTTGGGAAGCAAAGCCGTCGCGACACGGCTCGTGATCGACAGGGCGTCCGGAAGCATCCTGGAGGAGTCTTCCCGCATCGACGGCAAGGTCGTGACCCGGCAGACCTACCTGGAGTCAGGACCGGCATCAAGCCGCCGTACCGAGTGACACAGCACGCCACCCGAAGGTCCCCCCGTTCCATGGTCAACGGAAGGACACGCCAAGGGCCGAGTCGCTCGCTTCGCACTGAATCCCGGACGTGCGATCCACTGGATCACCAGCGTGACCATGGAGCAGCATTTCAGCGCACGCCCGCACGCGTGGGGCCCCCAACGACGGCCAGAACGTGCGCGCGGTCCCGACGCCCGCACGCGCGGGAAACCCCCGCCGGCTCCGGCCGGCTGGGGTGTTTTTCTCTCACCCACGTCTCACCGACCAGACGGACGCGCCTGGGCCACAGCGAGCTGACCTGGCCCCATGCACCCCGTCGGCCCGGCACCGACAACGCGCCATCCCCGCTCAACGGCCGACCGTGTGGCAACAGGACACCTCGGTCAGACGAGTCATGAGTCAGACCCCGGACAAGGTCCGCAACGTGGTCGGCCTCTGCCTCGACCCGCCGAAGAAGGCCCTCGTGCTGTGCGTGGACGAGGAGTCGCAGATACAGGCCCTGGACCGGTCCCAGCCGGTGCTGCCCGGGGTGCCTCCGCCAAAGGGATCGGCTCCCTGCACCGCCGGCACCGCCGGCACCGGGCCACCGAGTTCAAGAAGTTCCTCGCCGAGATCGACAAGGAGGTGCCCGCCGAGTTTCAGGGGTGCACCTGATCCTGGACAACTACGCGACGCACAAGACTCCGGCGGTTCCCCTCGGCAACAACGGCTCCACCACACCACAGCACAGCCCACTGCTCGCCCGTTGGATGTCCCCGCCCCATCTACCGGGATCACCCATCCCCCAAGATCGACTCGTCGGCGAGGGCACGGAGCAGATGCTGACTGCGTTCGGGCAGTTCAACGCACGCTTCTCTCGCACGCTGAGCTACGCGCTGCGCCTGACCGTGGACCCCAACAGCCGCCGGCGTCCGGATGGACCCGGAACGGTTCAGCCGGCTGCTGCCGCCCAGGGGCAGAGGCTCGTGGTCAGGCGCGGGAAGAAAGTGAACTTCCTTGTCATGCAAGACGCCCCTTGCTGCCCCTATCTCGCTGAACGGGCCCAGCGGAACAGCCGCGCGGGACAGTGTTGGAGGGAGCGCACGATGGAGGTCGTCGTGGGGGTGCTGGTGCTGGCGCTGGTTTCAAGTTTCAAGAAGCTGATCAAGAGTGCGGTTCACAGCAACCGCGCCAGGGACGAGGCATTCTTGATCCGTGCCACTGGCGAAGCCGACCTCGCGCGTGCACAGGGCAAGGCAGCCATCATCCGCGCACGGGCTGAGAGGGTGACCGCGGTCAAGTCGGGCCGGAGTCGGGGGAACAAGAACCATGGCTGACGAGAGGACGTTCGCCGACGAGCTCACGAAGGTGTCCAGGGAGAAGGGCGTTGCTCTCGTCGCATACGCCCGAGGGCGGCTTCATGATGCGCGGATCCCGGCGTCCAGGGCGAGCGCCGAGGACATGGTCCAGGACGCCATCGCGATCGCCCTGGCCAACCAGGCCAAGGAACCCATCAACAACCTGGAGGGCTACCTCCGTACGGTCATCAAGAACCGTGTTCGAGACGAGAAGCGTCGTCGGCGAGTGGCCGACCCCATTGACGTGGCAGAGGCGGAGGCCAAGCGCGTCCTGTGGGTCTCGGACATTGAGGACGTGGACGGCCGCCTCGATGCGGAGAAGGCACTGCATGGGATGTCGTGCCAGCAGCGACGGCTCATCCTCCTGGCGAAGGGAGTCGGCTACTCGCATCAGGAACTGGCTGACCTCACGAACCTCAACCGCGGCACCATCTCCCGCCACATCGCCCGAGCGACTCAGGTTCTCACCTCAGCCCTGGGGGCAACTGCCGTCGCAGCAGTCCTGTGGGCCACGCTGATCACCGCGGAACTGAGCCCTCCGGCTTCGCCGCCAGGTGGCCCTTCGTACTGGAAGAAGATTGATCCGCTCACGCCGGCCCTCGCAGCAGCTGCCCTCTTCGCGGCTCTCTGCGCATCGGGCTGGATGGTGAACAGGATCAGGAGCACCGCGCTGCGCCGCACCCAGGTCCTCCGCGGCATGCTCCAAGTCGTTGACGAACTTCGCCAAGCACCTGGCGCAGCTGCCGTTCCCCCAGCCCGCGTGTACGCGCAGAGGCTTGGCATTCCCGTGGGCTGGATCGACGAGAAGACGTTGATCAGGGGCCGTCTCAAGGATTGGTCGAAGCAACCGATTCCACGATCGACGACTCCGGTGGTTCCTCTGCCTGTGATTCTCCGGAGCGGAGATATGGTTCAGGAGATCCGCCCCGGCTCGAACTCGGAGCCGAACCAGGTCATCTACGGCATGGGGCGGCACCCATATGGGTAGCCCCACGACGCCTGTCGGCGGATTCTGATCGTCGCTGGTCCGGCCAGTTGTTCAGGGCCTGTCCAGCGGATCAACTCAGACGGCGCAGCCTGACCTGGTCAGTCAGCGGCGCGCACCGAGCTGTCGGGTAGCGGGACGCGGTCAGCTGCGCAGCCGCAAGCGAAAACCTGGCGACGTCAGCGATCACCTCCGGGATACTGGTCGCCCATGGATGAGGTCAAGGTCGTCGTCGCCCATTCCGAGCGCGCAACCCTGCGCGTCGGCGACGTGTTCCTGAGAGTGCGGAACGTGAGCTCTTGTCCGTTTCGTAGTTGAGGTTGGGGAAGGATCCCTGGTCGTGGGTGGGGGGTGGCCCTCAGGCGTCGGGG
>NZ_JBIVTU010000025.1:31374-51245 GCF_044756845.1 Streptomyces sp. NPDC091416 | reverse complement strand
GATCTCAACCAGGTTCCTCAGCTGTGTTGCTTTCCGCGACGCAGCTGGGGACGTTCATCCGTACACGGCTGGGGAGCAAAGGTCGTACGCCGACACCCGTGGGGGCCCGGGGTGAGGACGTAGTTCCCGTCCGGACTGACAGCCGGGTCCAATGTCTCGCCCACCGCGACCGGGCGGCCGGAACCGTCGAAGGCGATGTCGGACAACTGCCCTGTTTCGGCAGGGGTTCGGACCCTGCTCCAGGAACGGCCGTCATACCGCACGATCACGGGACGCCGCCACAGGGTCTCGTCACTGATGTATCCGGCCGCCCAGACCTCGTCCGTCGCCGTCCGCACCGCAATGCCGTCGAACAGCGCCCCATCGAGCGTGGGAGGCAGGTGCTGCCTGGACCATGCGGTGCCGTCGAAGCGGGAGATGCCATCGCCAATGGCGTAGATGCCGTCGCCGGGCACCGCCTTGATCTGGGAGACCCAGGTGAGCCCCGTCTCCGCCGGCAGCAGAGTCCAGTGGCCGCCGGCGTCCGCGTCACCGCGGAACAGAACAGAGAAGTACTCGCCGCCCGCATTGATGTACCCGCCATACACCCAGACCGCGCCGTCCGCGTCCGTGTCGACGGCGGACAGTGTCGAGTAGTCGACGCCTTCCGGGAACGGCAGAGTGACCTCGTTCCACGCAGAGCCGTTCCAGTGCTGGAGGAGTGCGCGCTCGTGGCCCTTCTCCGCGCCGTCCACGGTCTCGTCGCGGCTACCGGCGGTCCAGACCTGGTCGGGTGCGCCGACGGTGAGGTCCTCCAGGCGGCTCTGGCCGACGGGCTGTGGTGGCGCTTGCCAACCCGCCCGGGTCCAGCGCAGCGCCACCGGCGTGGAGGAACCGGTAGCCGCGTCGGTGCGCCGGCCGATCGCCCACGTCGCACCCCCTCCGGTTTCGACATCCAGAAGGACGCTGGCCTCGCTGCCCGGCGGACTGATATCCCGCCAGTTCGAGGTGTTCGCACTCGCGGGCGAGACGGCGGTGGCGACGACCGCCGCCAGTGCGGCGGCGGTTGCCGCCCGGGGCAGGGAAAGACGCATAGGTGTCATCCTTGTGTAGGGGTGGGTGACGCAATTCGTTTGGTCTCGGTACTCCTAGAGCGTTGAGCCGCCGGAAAAGTTGAAGCCGCTCCCCGAAAAATCCCGGACTTTCATCAGGCAATCCGGGCCCCGGCCGCATCTGGATCATGCTCAGCGTTCGCACGCCACAGGTTCGGGCGCAGCCCACCCGTCATGTGGATACGGCCGCAGTCGGGCGCAAGGTCCTGCCACCGCTGACACGTTGGTTCATGGGGAGAGTGGCGGCGGAGAAATGCCGGGCGGCTATCGAAGGCTGTCTCGGATGCGCGAGGACGAGGCGTTGACCTCAGCACACGTGCGGACGGTCGCGGAGGGGCTTGAGGTGTCGGAGCGGAAAGTGTGTCGCTGGCTCGCTCCGCCGAAACCGGCCGTGCTACGAGCTAAGCGAGACGGACCAGAAGGTGCTCGCCCTCTGCTGGGCCAACGTCGACGCGGTCCTGCGCGCCCCGGCGCGCGGTGCCCGACGGGGACGGCACGTCAGCCTGTGCGCCGGTGCCCGACTTCCTGGCCGAGGGCTCGGCAAGCGCGAAGCCGATCGCAGAGCGCACCCTGCGTTAATCGACGGCCTCCCCTTGGCGGAGCGCGCGGCATGGAAGACCGGTGAGGCCGGACGCCGGGCGGGCTCGGTCTACCTGCGCCGCCCGGACACGCTGCGTGGCCGGTGCTCCGCACCTCCCGTCAGGCTTGTCGCACCCTCGCACGGAAGACTGGCGACAGCACGATCGCGGAGTCCCGGCTCGTACCAACCGCCGGCGTCCGCAGCCGCACCGAGCGCGACCGCGAGCATTTCGGCTCGGTCAGCCGGGCTGCAGCCTGGACGCGGCGCCCGTTCGGTCGGGGCGCGCAGGGTGTAGTCCGTCCTGCGCGTGGCTCCGGCTCTGGCTAGTGCCGCATCAGACAACGTTAGCCCTGTCGGCATCCCTGCCCGGGCCAGGGTGGAGTCCTTCGTGATACGTTCCTGCAACCGTGCACCACTGCGAACTGAGGAGGTGAGACCGATCAACGCTTTGACAGGTCGGGCCTCCCTCCCTCGCATGGCCTAGGGAGTGCCCGCAGAGGCATCCCGAAAGGCATGAATCGCTATGCGCTTCATCTCTGAGACGTCGTCCGACGGCGCCCGCGAACAGCTCTTCACCCTCGGCGAGATTCCTGGCGTGTTGTGGACGCCGGAAGGTGCCGTCGCCACTCGTCCGCTCGTCTTGATGGGACACGGTGGCGGTCAGCACAAGAAGGCCCCTGACGTTCTGACTCGGGCACGCCGCTTCGTGACCGAATGCGGGTTCGCGGTCGTGGCGGTCGACGTTCCCGCCCATGGCGACCGGCCGAAGGTTGAGCAGTACGACCGGATCGCGACTGAGAACCAGGCTCGCGTGGAAGCCGGTGAAGAGTTGGCCCCGCTGATCGCCGGCTTCCAGGCGCTCGTGGCCCGCCAGACTGTGCCGGAATGGCGGGCGGTCCTGGACGCGGTTCAGCAACTTGAGCACGTTGGCGCCGGCCCGGTGGGCTACTGGGGGGTTTCGCTGGGATGCGGACTCGGTGTTCCGTTCGTCGCTGCTGAACCGCGGGTCCGCGCGGCGGTACTGGGCTTGGGCGGGGTGTTGGCGTCGGCCGAGGCCGCCGCGCGGATCACGGTCCCAGTGGAGTTCTTGGTGCAGTGGGATGATGAGCGGGTGCCGCGGGTTCAGAGCTTGGCGCTGTTCGACGCCTTGGCCTCGGCTGAGAAAACGTTGCACGCCAATCCCGGCAAGCACGGAGAGATCCCGGCATTCGAGCTGGATAGCACGCTGAGGTTCTTCGCCCGGCACCTCGGCTGATACCGCCGACCGCAGTCCCGCGACGCGCCGATCGGGAACCGGATCCCGATCGGCGCGTTCACTGAAACTGGTCGGCGTGGCCGACAGAGTTCAGGTTCGACAGATCGACGATGACGAGGGGCAGCGCCTGCTGCGGATCATCCGCAGAGGCACCGGGTCAGTGGTGACATGGCGGCGGGCCCAGATGGTCCTGCTGTCCGCGCAGGGCATGCCGGTAGCGAAGATCGCGGAAGTGTCGTTCACCAGCGCGGACCGGGTGAGGGATGTGATCCACAACTTCAACGCGGACGGCTTCGACTCGCTGTACCCGAAGTACAAAGGCGGCCGGCCGAAGACCTTCACGCTGCCCGAGCGGCGCGAGATCAAGAAGATCCCGAAGTCGAAGCCGACCGAGCACGACCTGCCGTTTTCCACCTGGAGCCTGACCAAGCTGACGGACTTCCTGGTTGCCGAGGGGGTGGTCGACGACATCAGCCACGAGGGCTTGCGCATCCTGCTCCGCGAGGAAGGCGTCTCTTTTCAACGCCTGAAGACCTGGAAGACCTCCCGCGATCCGGACTACGCAGCAAAGAAGGACCGGGTCGAGCACCTCTACGCGATCGTTGACGGCGAGGTCATACCGGAGGACGGCGAGCCCGAAGTGGTCTTCTGCATGGACGAGTTCGGGCCGCTCAACCTGATGCCACACCCCGGCCGTCAGTGGGCAGAACGCGGGGGCAAGCACAAGGATCCCGCCCGGGAACCGCGCCGCAGGCGGCGGGCCACCTACAACCGCTACGGCGGCGTGCGCCACCTGTTCGCCGCCCTGGACCTGGCCCGGGACAAGCTCTACGGCCACATCAAGCCGATCAAGAAGCGCACCCAGTTCCTGGCTTCTGCCGCTGCCTGCGCACCCTCTACCCTGCCCAGGTCCGGATCGCGATCGTGTGTGACAACTTCTCCCCGCACCTGACCACGAGGAAGTGCCAGCGCGTCGGCGACTGGGCCACCGCGAACAACGTCGAGATCGCGTACACGCCGACGAACAGCTCCTGGCTCAATCGCATCGAGGCCCAGTTCACCGCCCTGCGCTACTTCACCCTCGACGGCACCGACCACACCACCCACAAGCAGCAGGGCAGCATGATCCGCCGCTACATCATTTGGCGGAACCGCCACGCCGACGACCAACGCCTACAGGAGGCCGTCGACAGGGCGAACGTTGCCTGACGGGGCACTAGCAACGCGGACGAGGCCGAGCGCGACCCTGCCCGCGTTGTCACGGACAGTCAGGCTCATGCTGCCTCGCGTTCCGGAGCGGTCGCCAGCACCTGCCGCACCGGCCGCTTCACCAGGGTGCCCCGGCCTGCCAAGTTCCCGCGCGTCCCTACCCCGGCCGACCGCGGCCCCGGGCAGCCGTGGCAGCCCGGCACTCCCGGATGGGTCAAACGACAAGTTGAGTAACTGTCTTTGATCCGGTGCTGGCTGAGGGTGACATTCGGCGTCCGTTAATTTCTAGATCCTGGTTGCGGATGGGGCGTGCCTTGCCGGGCTAGCATGGGTGTTGGCTCGTCTGTCGGGGCGAGTGGTGCGCCGGGAAGTCTGGTCGGCAGTGTCATTGCCCTGCCCGGGAAGGTGTGCCATGCCTGTGCTGTTTCATGTCCGCTCGCATGCCCGTGCAGTCGTTCGGCTGCGAGGTGAGTTGAATCGCAGCAAGGTCGACCGTGTGCATAGAAAGCTGTCGAGAGCTCTCGCGCGTGGCCCTGACGTTCTTGAAGTAAACGTCAGTAGGGTCACGTTCCTTTCCCCGGAGTGCGGTGCGATCTTCCTCAGGGCCGCTAGTGACGCCCGCCGATCGGGGGTCCGGCTCGTCGTAGCCGGAAGCTCGCCTCGCATCCTGAGGGCCCTCCGTAAGCTCGGCCTGGAGCGCTTCCTCGATGAGCCTCTTCCTTCTGGCCAGTAAGCTCCGACCAGCCGAGAGTTCAGCTATGTCTGCGCAATCTCCCTCCCCAATACCTCAGGCACTCGTCCAGCAGGTTTTGGCCTGTTTTGATGCCTACGATCGCGCTCGGGGCGCGCGCGACAGCCTGCTCTCCGGTGGCCGTTTCTCCCTTCGTGAGGAACAGCGTGCCTTCGATGACCTCCGACGGGCGATCGAAGCGCTGCGTGAGGCAGACAGGTGAGGGCATGCTCGGGTGGTTTCGATGACCGATGCAGCTGTCGAGGTGCCTGTTGGCCCTGCGCCCGCGTTCTGGTGAGCACGTACCGTCTCTGACTGTGCGGATCGCGTGGGCGAGCAACCCGGGTGGCACGACGGCGATATGGATGCGCGATCGGTTGGAGGGGCTGTGGTGCGACGAGGACTTCGCGGACTGGTACCCGCGTGACAGGCGTCCGGGTCTCTCGCCTGCTCAACTGGCCACCGCCTGCGTACTGCAGTTCCTGCTCGGCCTCTCGGACCGGCAGTGCGCCGAGGCGGCCCGCTGCCGCATCGACTTCAAGTACGCGCTGGCCGCACCCGCGTCATCGTACTCGCCGACCTCGGCGGCGTCCGCCTACGCCAAGACGACGTCGACGGCGCCATGTGTCGGCGTACTCGCGAACGTGGCTTTGGCGAGAATTTCGTAGCCGGAGATCATCGTCGTGCCACGGTCGGCCGGTCCGCAGGATGAGCAGCCTGTGACTGTGCTCTGCCGAACTGGCAGGCTTGTTACCGCAGTTGTTCATGTGCCGATGGTCTCGGTTGAGGTTTCCGATGCGGTGGTAGCGGTCCGCGCTCGCACGAGATCCGGTGAACCAGCGGGCTGCACGGGATGTGGCCAGCTCAGCGAGTGGTGCCACAGCCGTTACGCACGGCGCCTCGTCGACGTCACGCTCGCCGGCCGCCCTCTGCGCTTCGACCTGCCCGAAGAAGACCTACGCCGAGCAGGTGCCGGGCTTGACCGTGGGCTACCAGCGGCGGACACCCCAGTTGCAGCGCCTGGTGGAGGATGTCGGCGTGGTGCTCGCCGGCCGGGGCGGACCCCGGATGCTTCGAATCTTGAATATCAGGCCCTCGCGGATCGCCGTCTTGTCCCTGATGCCGATCTCGAATTGTCCCCACTGCGGCTCTTCGCTCCAGCTGGTTCACGGAGTGAACCAGCTGGACAACGCGGGGAGCGAGCGCGGGCGTAACGTGGTTGCTCGGAGCCCGGTTGTCCGTGCCAGGAAGCGGTTCAGGTTGCTTCCGGGTTCGGTTCGTCATCCCAGGTCATGGAGCAGATCCTCCAGCCGGCCGGCGTGCGCAGGAACTGGCTGGACTTGTGCCCTCGGGCTTCGAACCGGTGCCCGTTGAGGACGCCCGACTTGGCGTATGCGCTGAACCGGTGGGCCACCGAGCCGAAGACCTCCGTGCGCTCGGAGAGCTCCCACTCGGAGAACTCCGTCAGGGTGCCGTCGGTGAGGATTCTGCGGCGCGGTTCGATGAACCCGTCCAGGTCCATGATCACCGGAGTCGGCCCCACCGAGGAGATGATCCTGCCCTCGGGGATGAAGAGCCGTCGGATTCCTTCCAGGTCGGGTGTCAGGCCGCCGGTATTGGTGAAGGAGGCCATGAACGCCGCGACCAGGTGGTCGAGCTCGGTCCGTACACGTGCCTTGTACGCTTCCCTGTCTGCCGCCTGGTGCGGTTCGGCCGGGTGGAGTCGGTTGGAGTTGACGGGCTCGGGTACGGGCATCTCGGACTCCTTGGATAGCAGGCGTTGTCACCGTGCGGGCACACGCAGGATTGGCTGACCCGCGTCGCCGTCTCTCACTTCAGCGCCTCTGGTCAGCGGGCTTCTCGGATGGGCGGCGCGTGCGCCTGACAAGGTTCTCGTCGTGCCAGGGACCGCCACTCGGGCGCAAGGACCGCCCACAACTGCTTGTCATAGCGGACACTCCGGTACGGCCAAGCCTCACGGCTCACCCCTTCCAGTGTCATTCCGAGACGCTTGGCCACTGCCGCACTGCGGTCGTTGTCGGCCCGGCAGTGCCACTCGGCCCGGTGTAGCCCTCGGGCCGTCAGTGCCCAGTCCAACAGGGCGCCGCACGCCTGGGTGATCAGTCCCTGGCCCTCCGCCGAGGGCTCCAGCCAACACCCGATCTCGCACGAACCGCCGGCGGTGTCGAAAGCGGTGAACATGGCTCCGCCGACCAGTAGTCCGTCCCGCCAGATGCCGTACAGGCGGGCACCGTCGTCGGCTTGACTCCGGGAGTACCGCTGGAGCGTGGCCCGTGCCCCGTCCGCATCATCGGTGAGAACGCGGGTCCGACCCAGGGACGAATGTGCTCGCGGGCTCGATCCATGTGACCGGCGAACTCCTCTGTGTGCCACACCTCCAGCGGCTCGAAACAAGCCCCACCGCGCAGCGCCAGCGAAAACATGCGACCCCCATCACACAACACTTGTTATGAAAATGTACCGTGTCCGCATGCCACGTACCAAGGGAGATCACGAGGCCCGCCGACGCGAGGTGTCCGAGGCCGTCTGGCAGGTCATGGCCACCCGCGGATTCACCGGCCTGACCCTGCGCGCCGTCGCCGACGAACTCGGCGCGACCACCGGTCTACTGACGCACTACTTCGCCACCAAGCGCGCCCTGGTGGAGTACGCCCTCGACCTGCTCGAACAGCGCACACTCGCGCGCGCTCGCAGGGAACCCGGGGAGGGACTCGCCGCCCTCAGGAACGCCCTGCTGGACATCCTGCCGCTGTCCCCCGAGGCCACCGACTGCAACCGCATCTGGGTTTCGTCGTGGGATGCCGCCCTCTCAGACCCTGACCTGAGTGCCGACCATGCCCTCAGGTACGTGCGGGGCCGCGACCGGCTGGCCAGGAGAGTCGCCGCAGCACAGGCGCTCGGTGAGATTCCGCCCGGCGCCCCTTCCGACATCGCGGCGGCGGCGCAGTCCTTCGTCCTCGGCCTGGTGGTCCAGGCTCTGTTCGCCCCGACGGAGTTCCCGCCACACCGGCAGGTCGAGCTCTTGGACGACTACCTGGCCGCCCTGACCGCCGCGCCCTGACCGCAACGCACAGCTGCGCAGGCAGGACGGGCGGCGCAGAGCGGTGAGCCGGGCCCTTTTGGCAGGCAGACCCGAACCAGGGAGCCCTGCGCAAGCGAGCGAACCCTCCGGTCATCTCCCGCAAGGGCTCCCCGGGCATCAGGAGTTAGGGCAGGTGGCATCGTCCTATCCGGTTGCTCCACGGCGCGGGGCAACGCCCATTGGTCCGGAGACCAGCCAATCCGCACCGAGACCCGTGTACGTTCGGAGGCTCTGTCGCTGATCTTGAGACGCTCGGACGTCCGGCAAAAGCGGTGGACGCAACCGGGATACTGCTTGTCATGGCCGTTACCCAGCAGCCTGCGCGAGTCTCTGCGGACTCTCTCACCTCTTGTCGAACGCGTGCCGCAGAGTCATCCGATGGTGACTGCCAGTGGGACCCACCAGCGGCTGACAGCCCCGATTGGGACTGGGCTCCGGCCATGCTGGCCCGCGTCCGCCGATTTCCTCAGGCAGTGAGGTGATCGGCGCAGCGACGATTCCGCCGCTCGGCCCCTACGCCAGCCTTCAAAGTGATCAGAGACCGGGCCACGGGCTCTCGATAGGGCCCCTCTGGTAGGTGCATTCCTGCGTCCAGTCCTGCCCGCAGTCGAGCGTCTTGACGAGTGCGGCTTCCGGGGCGGGGATCTAAGGCGCCGGTGTGTGGGACGGGCACCAACTGAGTACGAACGCCACCCTTTGCGCGGCGGTGATGGTGAAGGTGTTGGCGACGGTGCCGTCCTTCTCCAGCTGCTGGGCCGGGTGTCGAGCCATACAGCGTCCGCGCCGGCCTCTGCGACCATGCGTCCGCCGACTTCGTGGATCCACGGGCTGACGTTGCCGTATCCCAGCCGCAGAAGCATGACCGAGATCAGCGGTACGTCGACGGTCACACCCTCGACGATCCGGATCACCTGCGAGGCCCCGCCACCAGGCGGCATGAAGTCGATAACACGTGCCGAGCCGGTCGGGCCGGGCCACACCGATTCGATCACGAGCGAGTCACCTCAATATCGGCGCGCGGCAACCGAACCGGGCTCTGATCTGCCGACGGCCGCGGCAGGAGCGATCTGCCAGGTGCCATGTTTCTGTGTTCCGAGCAGGCCCGCGAAGACGGCCGGCGAGTCGAAACGGGGCAGGCACAGCCAGCCGATTGAGCCGTCGGCTGGGTCGCAGGAGCCGAAGAAGTAGCGGCCGCGGTGCTCCATCTTGCCTCACCCGAAGCGGGCGCGGTGGTCGTCGCCGACCTGGTCATCGACTGTGGATCCTTGGCCTGACGGTTCCTAGGCTTCGGCGTCACCCTTCCCCAGCAAGGAACTCGCCGCAGCGGCGAACGACTGGCCCGAGTCCGTTCGGAGGGCGCGGTGGTACCGGTCGCGATGTGGCGCGCGTGACTGCCCATCAGCAGCTCTAGACCTGTCATGGCCGCGGCGTGGCTGCGTCAAGGAGCGCACGTCCAGCCTTGGTGAGCTCGTGCGTGGCGGTGCGACCGGCCCGGCTGCTGTCGATCAACCCGGCGTCTCGCAGGATTGCCAGGTGTTCGCTGGCCGTCGGGGGAGTGACGCTCACCAGCCTGGCCACAACGGTCGTCTGCAGCGGAGTGGCGAGCGCGGCCAGGATCCTCGATCGGGTCATTCCCAGAAGCCGGTCAAGCGACCTCGGAGTGGGAGGTGCCGCCCATAGGTACCGCCCGGATGCCGGGTAATAGATCGCCGGTGTCCAGTGGTCCGAGGTGGTGCACTGTATCCGGTCGGTGATGAACAGCGACGGAACAAGAATGAGTCCGTCAGGGCAGTCGACGTCGACGTCGACTGCCTTTTCGACGGTGATGGCGTCGCCCTCGCACGCAGCAGAAGGGTGCAGGCGCGGAAGGACTGCGCGCAACCCCTCGCGGTTGACCTGGAGGGCCCGGTCCAGCATCTCGGCACGCAACGCCTGCCGCATGGAAGGCCATTCCGGTTCGACAACTGCCTTCCAGAGGCGGCGCAGCGCATCGGCGGCCTCGGACCTGGCTCGGTCGGGGTCATCGAGCAATCGGCTGCCTATTTCTGCCCCGCGTCCCCTCATAGCGTCGACCAGCTCGGCGTACGTCTGGTCCGCCGGCGCGGCGAGGAGGGCATCCATACCTTCCTCGAACGTTGGCTCACTGGACATCGGCGATGGGTCAAGGAAGTCGGGTCGATACGCACCATCGGCCATGAAGACCGTGAGCGCCCTCAGGTCCGGGAGCGAGAGACGGTGGCGGCGACGGCGAAGCCACGGGTGGAACATCGGGTGACGCTGCGGTTCAGTCAAGAGCTGGGCAAGACTGACCACTTCGTGCATCGGCGACATCGCCCACCGCACGCTCGCAGCACCAACGCCCAATCGGTAGCGGATCACTTCACCATTGTGAGGCCACCGCCGAAGTGAGCGCGAGCAGAACGGTGAAGCACCGAGACTCGGGGCATGACCGACACGGAGTCGATTGCCCGGTGTTCCAAGGAGCCCGAGCGAGCCCAACAGACGCGAACGATCCGGCTGGGCGCCAGCGGGTCGACCATCGAAGTCCTCGCGGGTCCGGCGGAGACCAGCGGGATCGTGAGCATCTACCGGTGGCGCATGTCACCCTCCAGCCGGGGACCTGCCCCGCACTTTCACACGACCTTCAGCGAGACCTTCATCGTCGAAGAAGGTGAAGTCGACTACTTCGATGGGCATGCCTGGCGAACACTGCTGCCCGGCGACACCGCGCATGCCGCAGTGGGTGACGTCCACGCCCTCCGGAAGGAGCGCGCCGAACCCGCCACCCTCCTGATGGCGCTCTCGCCAGGTGTACCGCGGGAGGAGTACTTCGCACAGCTCGCCACTGTGAACGAGCGTGACCTGAACCGCCTTCACGAAGCCCACGACAACCATTTCGTCGACGACTACGGACGGTGAGGGCGCCGGCAACGGCATGCGCCCCGCCCCCGGCCCACCCCCTACCTGTATTGCGGTCGTAGCAGGCCGGCGAGGCGTTCACCGTGTTCGGCGCCCGTTTCCTCGGCAGGACCGCGCTCACCGTCGCCTGATCCACACCTTTCCCAACAGCTTCCCAGCAAAGGAGTTCACTGTGCCCAGCATCGCCATCGTCGGAGCCGGCCCTGGAATGGGCCTGGCCATCGCCCGTACCTTCGGCTCACGCGGCTTCGACGTCGCTCTCATCGCCCGCAACCGCGGCAAGCTCAACGACCTGGCCGGCCGGCTCGACGCCGAAGGCATCACCGCCGCCGCGTTCCCCGCGGACGTACTCGACCATGACGCACTCACCCAGGCACTCAAGGACGCCGCCACCCGCTTCGGCGGCATCGACGTCCTGGAGTACTCCCCAGGCGGGAGTCTCGAATCCACGCCGCTCACCGCTTCGTCCGAGACCAATCCGTCCGATGTGCAATGGGCGATGGACATCCTGCTCTACGGGGCCATTGCCGCCACACGGGCCGTTCTGCCCGTCATGCGCGAGGCCGGCGCGGGCACCCTGCTCTACACCAACGGCGCCGGCTCGGTCGAGCCCACTCCGATGCTCGGCAACCTCAACGCCGCCCAGGCCGCGCTACGCAACTGGGTACTCGGCCTGCACAAGGAACTGGCCGACACCGGCGTCCAGGCCGCGCACGTCGCCATCGGCGTGTGGATCGGCGCGGGCGGCCCACCCGGAGTACCGGCGGCCTCGGCCGAGGAGGTCGCCCCCCTCTACTGGGACCTGCACACACAGCGCGACGAAGTCGAACGCGTCTTTACCCTGTGACGCCGCCCCGGCCCCCGTCCCACCGTCGTTGATCTCTGATCCGCCAGTACGGTGGTGGCCGGCCTCGGTACCTTGGGACTGTAGAGCCTGGGACTGCTGCAGAGTTCAGTGACATCTGACGGGCGGGGTGTCGTGCCATTGGGGTTGGGGGCGCGCAGCGCATGCGCACGCCCCTATTGCGCTTCTCTTTCGCCGGTATGCGCCTGCCGTCGGGCGGGTTTCAGGACGATGCTCCCCTTCACTGCTCGGCGAGAAGCCGGGGGCTTGTCGCCGCACCTCGTCCGGCTGTGGGCCGGAACCCAGTGATCGGAGCCCACTATGCGCTTGCGCGTCCCCCTTGCCTTGTCTGCGGCCGGCCTGCTGGCCGCTGTCGGTGTGCTTGCCGCGCCACCGGCCGCTGCCGACCTGCTCGACCTCGCCACCTGTGCGGGCACGGCCACCTACCAGTTCTCCCCGGGCGTGACCAACACCCCCCAGAACATCGAGGTCACTCGGGACATCGACCTCGGTGTCTGCGTCACCCCGCTCCTGGCCTCCGCGAGCAACCACGTGACGGCCGAGTTCCCCGGCCTCAAGTGCAGCAACCTGCTACTGGCGACGCCCGGACAGCTGGTCCTCACCTGGAACAACGGCCAGAGCAGCACCTTCGACTACACGACCGTCTTCAACACCGTGAACGGTGTGACCTCGCTCATCCAGTCGGGCAGCATTACCGCCGGCCGGTTCGCCGGCAGTCTGGCCGTCCTGACCATGACCGGCGCCAGCCTTGACCTGACCGCTTGCGACAACGAGGGCCTGACCTCCAACACCCTGGCCGCCACCTTCGTGGTCACTCCCAACATCGGCTGACCCCGGCTGACCCGCAGCCGGCCCTGCTCGCTCCCTTCAGCAGCAGGAGGATGCCAGGGGCGTCGCACCACCTCAGTTGTGCATCCTCCGCGAGGACACCTGGGGCCACGGCTACGCCGCCCACGCTGCGCACCTGGTCCTCTCCGTAGCCTTCATCACCCCCGGCCTCAACCGGCTGGAGGCCATGCACCACCCCGACAACCCCGCCTCCGGCCGGGTCCTGGCCAAAGCCGGGTTCACCCGCATCGGCACGTCCGACCGGCACGCCGGGGACGGGCCACCGTGCCGTACCAGGTGTACGTGTTGTCGGAGCAACGTGGTGTTGATCTTCGCGATGTTGCCGTCCCAGCGTCGACAGCTCCCCGCACGTGGCCTGCTCGTACAGCTCCTCCGCGCTGTCCTCCAGCAGCGATATGAACACCGCGTCCGTGGCGTCCGCGCCCTGCTCCTCACCCGGCTCGGGCAGCGGCTGGTCGGTGCGGCACATCACAGGGCCGCTACGACGAAGCAGGCGTGATGTCTGGAGAGTCGCGTCCAACCAGGGGAAGTGGGAGTGTGGAAGGAGGGAGAGGCGCGCCGACGTCCCCCTCGACACGTACCGGACGGCAGGAGTACAGCCGCCGGTGCTTCCCCCGACGATCCGCCGTCAAGCGCATGCAGCGATGGTGCTCGCGCGGAGCGACGAAAAGGGATTGATCATGAAGGCAGCGGTGTACGAAGGACCCCGGGCCATAGCAGTGAAGGACGTACCGGATGCCAAGATCGAGCACCCCACCGATATCCTCGTGAAGATCACGAGCAGCAACATCTGCGGTTCCGACCTGCACATGTACGAAGGCCGTACGTCGTTCGAGACCGGTCGCACGCTGGGCCACGAGAACCTGGGGCAGGTCGTCGAGGTAGGCTCCGCGGTCACCAAGGTCAAGGTCGGCGAGTATGTGTGCTTGCCGTTCAACATCGCGTGCGGTTTCTGCAAGCAGTGCGAGCAGGGTCTGACCAACTACTGCCTGACGATGCAGCCGGAGCCCGCCCTTGCCGGCGCGGCTTACGGCTTCGCCGAGATGGGCCCGTACCAGGGCGGTCAGGCCGAATTGCTGCGCGTGCCGTACGGCGACTTCAACGCCCTGCGGCTGGGCGAGGATGCCGCCGAACGCCAGCTGGACTATGTCATGCTCGCCGACATTTTCCCCACCGGGTATCACGCCTCCGAGATGGCGGGCGTCAAGCCCGGCGACCAGACCGTCGTCTTCGGCGCCGGTCCGGTGGGACTGATGGCGGCCTACTCCGCGATACTCAAAGGCGCCGGACGGGTGTGGGTGGCCGACCACCACCCGGACCGGCTGCGGCTCGCGGAAGAGATTGGTGCGATCCCGATCAACACCCACGACCAAGACCCGTCTGAGGTCGTCAAGGAGGCGACGCTCGGTCAGGGCGCGGACAACGGCTGCGAGTGCGTCGGCTACCAGGCCCACGATCCGCAGGGACACGAGGACGCAGCCCTGACGATGAACCAGTTGATCGACGCGGTCCGGTTCACCGGCGCTCTCGGTGTCGTGGGCGTCTTCCTCCCCGATGATCCTGGCGGCACAGAAGCCCAGGGAGAACTCGAGGCCAAGGGCAAGGTGCCGATCGACTTCGGCATGATGTGGTTCAAGGGCCAGAAGGTCGGCACGGGACAGGCGCCGGTTAAGCGGTATAACCGGGCGTTGCGCGACCTCATCGCGGGCGGCAAGGCAGAGCCGAGCTTCCTGGTCTCACATGAGCTGAACCTCGATGATGCAGCAATGGCGTACGGCCACTTCGACGCCCGCGACGATGGCTGGACGAAGGTCGTTCTGCACCCGAACGGTGCCAGCTAACACCACCGTGACCTAGCGGGCGAGAAGCCGGGACTGGCCGACGATGTCCAGGGCTGCGAGGCGGGTTCCGACGGCATCCGCGCGCCGCGCGGCGGCTGGATCGCCTTGTCGTCAGCCCAGTATCTGCACCGCGTAGAGCGAGCCGACGCCGGTCGCCAATGCGGCCAGTAGGAGGCGGAGTGCGGTGTCGGGCAGGCGGGGCTGGAGGTGTGCGCCGAGGTATCCGCCGAGGAGTCCGCCGGCCCCGCAGGACAGGCCCAGGAGCCAGTCCGGGGCTACGTCGCCCGTAGCGGTCAGGGCGAGCAGTGCATAGGTGGTCGCGCCCACGATGGAGGTCACGAAGGTGGCGGCGAGGGCTGCGGGGGCGACGGTGGCGACCGGGGTTCCGCGGCCGACGAGGATCGGGCCGAGCAGGGAGCCGCCGCCGATCCCGTAGACGCCTCCGACGAGGCCGACGAGGAGGGCCAGCGTTCGGGTGGCACGTGGCGAGGGCGGTCGTGTGGCACGGGCCGATGCCGGACGTACGGCTCGCAGCCCCAGCCACAGGCCGAGCGGGAGCAGGAGCGCCGCGATGAGCAGGCGGAAGACGCGCGGACCGGGCACGGCGAAGACACGGATCAGGGCGCCCAGGACGACGCCGGGCAGGGTTCCGGCGATCAGCAGACGGGTCAGCGGCCCGCCGAGGCGACCGGCCCGCCAGTAGCGGAAGAGCGCGCCGGGGCCGGCCACGACGTTGTAGAGCAGATTCGTTGGTGTCACTGCCGGGCTCGGCACGCCCAACAGACTTACCTGCACCGGCAGCAAGAAGACCGCTCCGGAAACGCCCACGGGCGCCGTGGCCACGGATATCAACAGCCCAGCAGCGAAACCGACCAGCCCTGTCGACCAGTCCACGAAAGCCCCCTCCGACGATCTGCTCCCGGAGCCGGTGGAGGCTCCGGCTCAGGTGTCTCCCGTTCTCAGGTTCTCGCTTACTTTCCGTGGAGTGTCTACGGAGAATGTGGTGGCCGTCTGGATGACGAAGCCCTCGCCGTCCTCGCTGAGCAGGCGGGGACGGCCTGCCGCCCACTGAGGGTCCAGACAGGCCAGACCGATCTCGTTGATCACTTCTCTGACGGTGTCTTCATCGGCCTACACCAGCTGGGCGATCACCGGCACCCGGCTCCGCCGACGGAGGCCAGCAGCATCATCGCGCGCCGGTAGCGCACCGAGCTGGTGCTGCCGCGGCGCACAATCTTCTGCAGCTTCTGCCCCTCCTGGTCGGTCAGTCTGCGCACACGACGGGCTCGGCCAGCGCGCCTCCAGCGGTCGGATTGGACGTCACCGCACATCCAACCGCCACGACCACCAACCCGGCGAACCTATGCGGTCAGAGCACTAGCGCCTACGTCCTCGACGGGCGCGACCTGGATGACGCCGGCGCTGGCGATGACAAGGTCGAGGCCGTCACGCTCATGGACCTCGCGCACCAGGGCACCCACAGCGGCGCGGTCGCGCACGTCGCACACGACCGTACGCACACTCGACGCAGTGGCCTCCCGCGGCTGCACAGCTGCCCGCTCCAGTTCGTCGGCAGCGCGGGCGGCGATGGTCACGATGCACCCGCGCTCCGCCAGCTGCCGGGCCATAAACAGCCCCAGGCCCCGGGAGCCGCCGGTGACCAAGGCCTCTGGGCCTCCAGTCCGATGTGGGAGGGGGTGCGGTTGGTCATCTCATCGCCTTTCTGAGGGGCGCCCTCGATGGGTGCGGGTGCTGCCGTGAGTGGGACGCGCTCCACGTGCCCACGTTCCGCCGCATGTATGTAACGCCCCGCATGGCTACGCCGCGAGGCTGCTGAGCAGATCACCCCGGTTGTAGGTCGGCCGTACCGGGGTGAAACTGATGACGTGTGCTGATCGGAGGCGTGCCATGATCATTCTCGGTCTCATCCTTCTCATCATCGGCCTCATCGCCGGTATCAGCGCCCTATGGACCATCGGAATCATCCTGGTGGCTATCGGCGCGGTGCTCTGGGCCCTCGGAGCTCTCGGGCACGCCGTGGGAGGGCGACGGCACTACTGGTAACTGCCATCAGGTCAGTCAATGAGGCAAAAGCGCAGCAAGCTGCGCCCCGTGGCCGCACTACTGGGCGACCACGGCCCCCGGTCGTCCCGGGCCACCGCCGGAAGGCCGTGCTCACGAGCGGGCCCTGCGCCATCGTGGATAACAGTGATGTGGGGCTGACATATCCGTGCTGTGTCGTCGCCCGGAAACGTCCTGCCGAAGGGCTTGCTCCGCGCCCCATGCCGCGTCGGCGAGGGTTGCCTCCGCTCGGCTATCAGCGGGGCGTAACTCTGCGCCGTGGCAGTGGTGTCCATAGGGGATATCCCGGGGTTTGAGGCCACAGGACAGGGGGAGCGGGTGGTTCAGCCCGGGTTCAGGACCGAGTCGTCCAGTGGGCGGGCTCCGGGCAGCCGGTGGCGGGCCGCGATCAGTGCCGCGTCGATGTCGCGGGTGCCGGTGGACACGCACAACGTGTAGGCCACATCATTCATGCGCTGGCGTACCTGCGCAGAGTCCGCCTGGGAGGCGTCCACGGCGGCAAGGGCTTCATACTGTGCGATCAGATTCCGCAGCACCGCGGGGTGAGCCATCAGCATCAGAGAACCGTCCTTGTTTCACCTGAATCAATTGGCCGGGGCCGTGCAACCTCGTACCCGATTCTCCGCCCCACACTCCCCGCCCGCCACACACGCTCCAAGCCCCGCGCGGACACTGACTCTGCGGCTCGTGCCCGGTCACTCGGTTACTGGTGGAAGCGCTCGCCCGCCGCGGGGGAGCAACCGCCCCGGGGGCGGTGTGCCTTGAGAATCCGAGTCTGACGGCAAGGGCTACCAGGGCGTGCGACCGGAGGGCCCTTGGGGAATGTAGACGATCAGCCGTTTGCCGACCGGTCGGCGACGGACCTTGCAGCTCCGGCAGACCATGAGGACGAGTTCCAGGCCGTGCCGGCCGGTCCGGACCGGGGCAAGTTTCACACAGCCCTGCTGGACACGGCATGAGCCGCCGGGGCCCTCTTGCGCAATGCGCTCCCGCCAGGGGCGGCGCACCCGCCCCGTCCCGTGACCACGCCCGATCCGCACCGGGGCAGCCGTTCAGCTCGTCAGTACCTGCGGCGAGACGACCTTGATCATCGCTTTGGCCCAGCACTGCTGGCGCAGGGGCTGCGGGTGGCAGCGCTCGGTCAGGTCGAGTAGTTCCTGGTCGCGGGCGGCCTGGGCCAGTAGCTCCCAGTCCACGGAGACGGCTACCGTCTTGAGGCCCGTGCCGCGCAGATCGCACAGGAGCAGCAGCCCCGCCCCGGGGCGCCACCCGACGCGTTCGCCGCCCTTCTCCCGCAGCCAGGCCGCGGCCGGTGACTCCTCCTTCGGCTCGGGATCCAGGTCCACGCCGTGATCGGCGGCCGCGTCCGCGAGCTCCCGTACATGCTGCTGGGACCAGGCGGCGAGGTCGCGGGCGACGTGATGCACCTCGTGGTCGGTCGATGGGTGCTGGAGAGCCGCATCAGCCGCACGGCCAGGGCATTCTCCCCGCGATGCACCTCTTTCAGGACCATGTCCAGCTTCATCGGATCTCCTCCGGGTATGCGAGCAGCTCCTGTACCGCCCCGGGACATGCGGGGCGGGCCGGGACGATCTCGTGAACGGATGCCGCCCATGGATCGAATCGGGAATTCCGGTTAAGCCCGCCTCCAGTGGGAACCCGTCGCACGGAACCGCTGTGCGGGTACGCCCGCAGGAGTTTGTGGTGCTCGGTCAGGACGGCGTCGAAGGCTGCTGCCCGGGGCTGCTGACCGCGCCGCTGGACGAGGAACAGGCCGCCGATCTGGCGAAGGTGTTCAAGGCACTGGGCGACCCGTGCGCCTGCGATCTCACCCCGGCCTTCGACCTGTCGCAGCCGACGATCTCCCACCACCTGAGACTGCTGAGGCAAGCCGGCCTCATCGCCTTTGAGCGGCGCGGGACCTGGGTCTACTTCCGGCTGCTGCCTCAGGCGACAGACCGGCTCGCCGCGATCTTCACCCGCTCCGCCGGACAGCCGCTCCTCACGACCACGTCGGCCGGGGCGGCCTCGTGAGCGGCGAGGGCCCCGCCGCGGCGAGGCCCGGGGGCCGGTCGCCCGCCGGTTGTCGTTCCTGAACCGGTTTCTCGCCGTGTGGATTCTGATCGCGATGGCGGCCTGCCTCGGCCTGTCACCGGTGCCTCGCTGCTGATCGCGTTCGGCCTGTTCGTGATGATGTACCGGTGCTCGCCACGGTCCGCTACGACCGCCGCCCTCCTCGCGCGGGGGGACGGTGCGACGGAGAGGGATCCGCGCAGTGCGGTTCCGGGTGCTCCTCACCCGGTTGTGATCGTCAGTGCAGGATGCTGACGGCGCGGGCGATGACGAGCAGCGAAGTCGTCAGTGCCGCGATGCTCTCGATGCTCATCAGCAGTTTGGCACGACTGGAGAGCGGCATGGTGTCGGTGGGGCTGAAGGCGGTGGAGTTGGTCACGGAGATGTAGAGGTAGTCCACGAGGGTGGGTACCCAGTCGGAGGAGCCGCTCGAGCCGTCGGCGACTTCCTGGATGGCGTCGTCGTTCTCGTCCTGGGAGAACCGGAAGTCCGCCAGGGGCAGTTCGTCCCGGGGCGCCTGTGTCCGCGTGACGGGGCCGCCGCGGTCGAGTTCCCAGAAGGCCAGACCGAACACGATGATGTTCGTCAGCCACACCTGCAGGGCGGCCGTGAGCAGCGCGGGACCGTCCTTGATCCCGGCATGGATCAGTTCGTGGACCAGGATGCCCAATGCGGTCATATTGCTCGCCGCGATCACGAGTACCAACGTCAGGGAAAGAACACGGAACGTGCGAGTCTGACGGGTCAAACGCCGAGGATTGATCGCCACCAGAGGGACCAGGAGCAGCAGCTCCAGTCCAGGCAGTACGAAGCGCGGGGCAACGAGGAGTTGTTGCGGGAGCGCTAGGTAGAGAACGATCGCTCCGATGGTCGCAGCGACGGCGGGCAGCCGCGCCTCACCTCGCCGCTCGTGACGCGGATGCCTGAACTTCATCTCTGCCCGGTTTCTCACCCTGCGCTCCTCCCACCGACATGACTGTCCCGTGATCAGTTCCCTTCCCCCGATTCCGGCAACGGTGCCGCCACCGGAGTCCCGACTTCGGACCGCTGGCGGCAGCCGGCGCAGATCCCGTCGAACCGTCAACGCGCACACCAGTGCGTCCGACATCGTTGGGCACGTGCAGATCCCTTTCGACGTGTGGGTGGGGCGCGACGACGATTCGTCGCGGCCCACCCACACCTCGGCCGCAAGCCCGCCCCCCCGCAAAGGGCGCGAGGGGGGGATGGGGAACACCGTTCGGGGGCGCTGAGAAAACCGTCGGGGGGTCCCACCA
>NZ_JBIVTU010000025.1:0-31364 GCF_044756845.1 Streptomyces sp. NPDC091416 | reverse complement strand
CCTCCCCCCCCCACCCCTCCCCCCCCCACCCGTGGGCGACCCCGGGGGGGGGGGGGGGCCCGGGCGGTGGGGGGGGGGGGGGGGCGCCCCCGCCCCGGGCCCCCCCCCCCCCCCACACGTCGGCCTCATGCCAGCCGACCAGAAAAGGGCGCGAGGAGGGTATGGGAAACACGTTTCGGGGGCTCTGAGAAATCGGTCGGGGGTTCCATCAAGAACCATGGGTCATCGAGTCCGGAGGTCTGCCGTGCCCACGCCCGCCGCTGTCATGAAGCGCCGTCTGCGCGATCTCGAGGCGCGAGCCGCCGAACTGCGCGAGCGGATTGCGGTGTTGCAACAGGAGGCCGACCAGGTCGAGGAGCAGGCCACGCGCTGGCGTATCGGTGGCGAGATCTTCGAGGAGGTCGAGCAGGAACTGCGTGAGGGCGGAGCCGGGGGCCGGGCCGGCGAGGCCGGGGAGCCGGAGATTGCCGGGGCGGGCGAAGCCGCGGAGTCCGTGAGCCGGTATGTGCCGCAGTGGAGCGAAGGGGCCGATCCGGCCCGACTGCCCGGCCTGTATGCCGAGATCGTATCGTTCGTTTCGGGTGCGGACCGGCCGGTGCGGGTGCCGGACGTGGTCCGCGCCCTGTTCGGTGAGGGAGCCGGCCGCAGCTCGCAGGAAGGAGTCCGCGCCCAGCTCAAGCACCTGGTCGAGCGGTGCTGGCTGGCCAGTGAGGACGGGCGCTCGTTCACCGCCGTCTCACGCTGAGACCGGCGGCACCGTCCGGGCCTGCCGCCCCACGGCGGCGAGCCGGCGTGCCATCAAGGTGACCATCGCCCACTTCACATACGCCTCGTGCGCGGCGGCGGTCCGCTCGTAATCACGGACCAGGCGGCGGCAGCTGACCAACCACGCGAACGTCCTCTCCACCACCCAACGACGCGGCAGCACCACGAAGCCGCTCATGTCGTCGGTGCGGCGGACCACCTCGACCTTCAGGGCGAGTTTCTCGCGGGCCCAGTCGACCAGCGCGCCGGCATAGCCGCTGTCGGCCCAGACCAGACGCACCCGGGTGAACAGACGGCGCACGGCACTGAGCAGGTTCACACCCGCGTCGCGGTCCTGCAGGTCGGCGGCGGTCACCCTCACTACGAGCAGCAGGACCAGGCAGTCCACCGCGATGTGCCGCTTGGAGCCCGAGACCAGCTTTGCTCCGTCGAAACCCCGGCGGTCACCGGTGAGCGTGGCCGCGCCGCGCAGGGACTGGGAGTCGACAATCGCGGCCGTCGGTTCGGGATCATCCCGGCCCTCGAACAGCCGCACCTGTTCACGGAGCCGGTCGTGCAGGACGTCCAGGAGCTCGTCGGCCTGCCAGCGGCGGGCGAAGGCGTAGACCGCGCCCCAGGGCGGGAAGTCGGCCGGCATTGCCCGCCACTTGATGCCCTCGGAGACCAGGTAGCGCACCGCGTCGAACATCTCCCGGTGGCAGTAGCCCTCCGGGTTTCCCCCGCGCCCGCACAGCCAGTTCGGCAGAGGCATCATCCGCCGGATGACCTGCCACTCCTCATCAGTCATGCCCGTGGCATAGAAACGCGCCCGCAGTCGGTCCCCGGCGTTTCCGTACAGGGGGACGAGACAGTCGCACGGTGCCGTGAACCGGAGGTCGGGCAGCGGACGATCAGGGGCGCAGGCGATAGCGTGAGACACAACGAGGCTCTGCTTCTTGCGGGTTCGGCGTAGACACCCGACACGCTAGGAACGGAGCCTCGTCCTCGTGTCCTCTCCCGCCACCAAGTCACACGATCAAGCTCGTCGTACGGCCCGCCATCGAACACCAGCGGGTTGGAAAACAACTAGTCACTGGCACGGGCTATCCCCACTCCGAGGCTGAACGGCAGTTCATCAGCTCACGGCTATCAACTCGAATCACAGGGGGCCGGAACTTAATTCTAGGAATTAAGTTCCGGCCCCCTGTTAAAGGCATGCAATTCTGTTAGATGCGCCAGGTTCTGTGTACCATATTTAGCAGGTGGCGCTTGAGGAAATTCGAATCGCCTTGATTGTCTTACTGGTGCCCATTGTGCTGTTTGGCTTCAAGCAGTACACGCCACCATCGCTTTCCAGTAGGTATGCGACGTCATCGTTGCGAGTGTTGATGGCCCCGTAATCGGTGTTCGGGTTGTTGAGGTATTGCCAGGAGGACGTCACGTCCTTGAATCGGGCAAAGATGGTGTGATTGCCGCTTCCAGTGGTGAAGCAGACTTCCGGGTAGTTGCAGCCGTACATGGAGTTGGCTTGCGCTGTAGACGGGTTGGCCAGGGAAATTGCGGCAATGGCAGCAGCTGCGCCGGCCGCGCTGACACATTTTCTCTTCCAGGACTTCATTCCGCGCTCCATTCAGTGGGTGGAATCTGAAGCCATCCCGACAGGCGGGTACACCACTCGCGATGGCGGATAACGGTAGGCGGATACATACTGGTGTCCCCGCTGGGCTCACGCAAGCGTCGGGAGGCGTGTATTGATGCTCGCGGTTCAGATGAAATGCAATCAAATCCCCCTATTGGCCAGAACTCCTCAATCGGTGAGGGTGAAGACCGCCGCGCAAAGTCGCGACTTCGCGGCGGTCAGCGGGATCAATCAGGTCGCGGCTATAAGTGTTGTCCCGCAATGGTTCGGGAGCTCCTGGCCCTGTCATCCTGCAGGTTGGCAGTGAGGCTGTGGGAACAGTTGAATGCCCTCGTGACGGACTGGACGCGGGTGGTCGATGCTCATGGGGCGGTTGGGCGAGCGCCACTGTTCCTGAATCAGGTGGAGCGAGAGGAAGTTCCGGAGGCGTGGGACGAGCTGTGGGACCGTCTCTGCCTTCACGGTGCGAACACCAGCGGGTTGGAAAACAACTAGTAAGGTTCGGCTCTATGACATCAGACATGGTCCAGGACTCATAGACTCGCATCGACGCGTGGCTGCGCGAGCACGCGCCCCGCACGGTTGCCACGCTTCAGCCGCCTGCGGGCGGCGAGGAGATCGCAGCAGCGCAACAGGAACTGGGTGGGGGTCACCTTTCCTGCGGACCTGGTCGCTTCACTCCTCCGGCACGGCGACGTAGACCGGGCCTGCTTCATCCAGGTGCGGCCTCGACCACCTGCTCATACGACTCACGTGGAGGACGCTCCTTGCCGGCAGCGTTGCGGTAGCGCCGCCGCACGGAGCCAGCCCCGGTCTCCCCGTCAGGGCCCTGGTCGACGCCGCGCATGAACCCGGTGCCCCCAAGGATTCCGCTCACTCCGAGCAGCCGGTCGCCCGTCGGGATCGACTTTCGTAGCCCTGGCAGCCGCAACGGGGTGCTGGAGGGACCTGAGGCTTTCCGCTTCAGCGTCCAGCTCTGGCAGCTGCTCATCCGCTGCGGGAAGGGGCTGGTCGGCACGCGAAGGCCGCCGTCGGCAAGACCATGACGATCACCGACGGCGGCTATCCTGGCCCCGGGCTTGTGATGCCCCACCGCCGCCGCAAAGGCGAAGAACTGCCTCTGCCTGGCTGGAAACAGGCACACGACACGTCCCACAAGCAGGTCCGCGCCCGCGTCGGGCCGCCGATGAGGTCCCGGGCGTCCTCCTCCTCGGTGGCCTGCTGTCGACAATCGTTCACCACGTTCTCGCTTCCTTCTCCGGGCACCGAAGCCGGTGCGAGACCTCTGGTACCCAGGGGGCCTGGGATGATGCTGTGCACAGAGGGCCGTAGTTGCTGCGGGCTGCCCCCCGACGACGGCCGCGGCGAGGCTTGCGGCACCCAGTCCCGCTCGCCCCTGCCTTGTCCGTTATTTGCTACGGGCTCCTTCCTCGGCCGCCTGCCGGTCGAGGTACGCGGTCACCGGCGTCGCCGCGACTCCGTGGAGCACGACGGAGACCAGCACGGTGAACACCACCACCGCCCACATCTCCTTCTCGTACGCCCCGAACTCGCCCTCCCCGAAAGCGTAGGCGAGGTAGAAGAGGGAGCCGATGCCGCGGATTCCGAAGAAGGCCGTCGCCGCACGCTCCTTGGGACAGCCGGGGCCGCGCAGCTGCGCGAACCACCCGGTGGCCGGACGTATGAGCAGGTGCAGCAGCAGGCCCACCGCCGCACCCCTCCAGGTGAGAGCCGCGAGGCCGCCCGACGCGATGAAGGCGCCCACTCCGAAGAGCAGCAGGGTCATCAGCAGGCGTTCGATCTGTTCCACGAAGCCGTGCAGCACCTTGTGGAATCCGTGGGTACGTTCCGACCTGCGCAGCGCGCACGCGGTGGTGAAGACGGCGAGGAACCCGTAGCCGTGCAGCGTCTCGGCGATGCCGTACGCCAGGAACGTGGCGGCAAGGGCCAAGAACCCCTCGCCCTGTTCGGCGAGGCGCAGCGACCTGGTGCGCGCTTGGAAGAGCACCTGTCCCAGCAGAAGCCCGACGGCCACGCCCGCGACGACGCCGACGGTGATCCGCACGAGCACGTCGCTCCAGACCCAGTGCACCAGGAGCGCGCCGGACCAGGAGTCGCCGGCCGCGGCGAGTGCGAGCGCCGCGAGGACGAACGGGAAGGCCAGTCCGTCGTTGAGCCCGGCCTCGCTGGTCAGCGCGAAGCGGACCTCGTCCTCGTCGTACTTGTCGGCCGACGGCTCACCGACCCGCACCTCCGACGCCAGTACGGGGTCCGTGGGTGCGAGCGCGGCGGCCACCAGCAGGGCGGCGGACACCGGCCAGCCGAGCAGCCACCAGACGGCGATTGCCGTCGCGCTGATGCTGAGCGGCATCGCCACTCCGAGCATCCGCCATGTCGTGGCCCAGGAGCGCAGGCCGAGCGGGCGGTCGATGGCCAGCCCCGCGCCCATCAGGGAGATGATCACGCAGAGTTCGGAAAGGTGGTGCGCCCAGATGCGGTCGGCGACCGGATCCACCTGCGGGAGGGGCAGCGGCAGGAGGAAGAGGAGCACCCCCGCGGTGAGGAACACGATCGGCACGGAGACCGGCAGCCGGGACAGCAGCCGGGGCAGTGCCGCGGCCAGGAACGCTCCGAGGCCCAGGCATGCGTACACCGCGCCCACGGTGGTGATCGACACGTCGGGCCTTTCCTCTCTTCCGGTGCGAGCGGTGCCGCGCCGATGTCTGCTGTCGTCGGATGCCGGCTGTTGCCGGAAGCCATGCCGCTGTTCGGATGCTCACGGTGCGCGGCCTCCGGCAGCCGCAGGGGACCGCGGACTGTGGTCCTCGGCTACGGCTGCCGGCACGAGGCGTCGTCGTCACGGCCGGCGGGAAGGCCGCTTCAGGCCATGTCCCGGGGAACGGTCTCGTTCCAGGTGCGGGAGAATACCCGGCGCCCGTTCTCGTAGCCGTCCAGGGTTGCGTCGACGGTGAACTCACCGGCGGTCGAGCTGAGTACGGTGCTCGTCTCGACGCGCACGTCCCAGCCGGGCCTGCGGAAGCGCATCGTCCATGCCGACCGGCCGCTGAGCGAGGAGAGGTCGTCGGCGACCGAGGTGTACTTCTCGCAGGCGCGCAGACCCACCTCGATGCCGTTGGCCTCGTACCGCTGCAGTCCGCGATCCTTCACGATGTCGAGGGAGGAGTTGTAGTCGACCAGGCTCCTGGAGACGGTCCAGGCCTGCTCCGGTTCCGTCAGCATGGTCACGGGGGGCGGCCGGCAGCCCTCCGGTTCCCCGAAAGGCTGTTCCGGCACTCCGTCCGGCTCGTCGTTCGGTCGTACCGGCAGGGTCAGCACGGCGTCCTTCTCGTGGACGGTCAGCAGCGAAGGCTGCGGGGCCGGCCACACAAGGGGCCAGTACGAGGTGGAGAGGGACAGCCGGATGCGGTGTCCGGGCGGAAAGGCCTGCGCGACGCCGTTGAGGGAGAGCCGGACGAGGTAGCGGCGGCCGGGTTCCAGCGGCTCGGGATGCTCCTCGCCGTTGCGGTGGGTGAGGTTCAGCACGCCGTACGTCACACGGGTGGCGCGGCCGTCCGGCGCGACATCGGAGATCCGGGCCGTGACCTGGGCGACCGGGGTGGAGCACTCCACTTCGAGGTCGAGCACCGGTGAGCCGAGGATCTCGACCCGCTCGGACAGCGGATCCGTTTCGTAGACGAGAGAGCCGCCGTCCTCCTCCCGCTGGTCGTAGGGCAGGTCCGGGGGAGCGTTGTAGGAGGCCCACTTCCCGGCGAACTGTCCTACGGAGAGCGGGGAGCGGACCGTGCGCACCCGGTCCCGCAGGCGGTCGGACTCCGACACGACCCGGTCGTCGTCGGCGGTGACGATCGCGGAGCCGCGCAGCGGGTGTGCCACCTCCTTGACCTGCGGTGAGGGCCAGAAGGGTTCGGCGACCCAGCGTCCCGGGCGTTCCTCGTACGAGGTGGACGGCGGCACGCTCTCCTGCATCCAGGTGCGGAGCATCGGGCCGTCCATGACACCGTTCTCGATGCCCTTCAGCCAGTGGTCCCACCACCTGACGACCTCCTGGAGGTAGCCGATGGCCGGGCCGGGTTCGCCGAGGTGAGGCAGCTTGTGGGACCAGGGGCCGATGAGCCCCTTGCGGGGCACGTCGACGTTGGCGAGGAGCCGGGTGACTGCGTTGGAGTACCCGTCCGCCCAGCCGCTCGAAGCGAGCACGGGGCAGCGAAGCTGCCCGTAGTCCTCGCTGAGCGAGGCATGGCGCCAGTAGGCGTCGCGATGCGGGTGGCGCAGCCATTCGAGGACCCAGGGCCTGGCGGAGTCCAGCCGTTCGTGCCACATGTCGCGCCAGCCCCCACCCACGACTTCGGGGTCGGGCGGGCAGGTGGCGTACGCGAACATCGTCCCGGCCTCGGCGAGATTGTCGGAGAGCATGGCACCGCCGAGGTAGTGCATGTCGTCCGCGTACCGGTCATCGGTGAACGAGGCGACGACGATGGCGCGCAGGCTCGGCGGCTGACGGGCAGCCGCGTGGAGTGCGGCGAAGGCACCCCAGGAGATGCCCATCATCCCGGTGTTCCCGTCGCACCAGGGCTGCTCAGCGACCCACGCCAGCACGCCCTCGGTGTCCCGCTGCTCCTGCTCCAGGTACTCGTCCAGCAGGACGCCCTCGGACTCGCCTGTCCCGCGCAGGTCCACGCGTACGCAGGCGTATCCGTGGCCCGCGAGGTACGGGTGGTGGATGGCGTCGCGTGTCGAGCTGAGGTCGTTCTTGCGGTACGGGATGTATTCCACGACCGCGGGGACGGGTTCCCGGTCGGACAAGACGGGCCGCCAGATCCTGGCGGACAGCTTGACGCCGTCCGTCATGGCGATCGTGACGTGGTCCTCTTCCTGTGTCTCGTAAGGCAGTTGTTCCACGAAGCGCATACCGGTGCTTGGCTCCCTTCTGATGTCGTTGCGTGCCGGCGGGGGTGCCACGCGGACCTCTGCGAGGTCACGCGGTGTTGCGGCCTCGCTCACCCGGCTCGGTCTCGTCGAAGGTCAGGCCGAGAGCGGCGATGCACCTGTCGAACTTGTGGCGCAGATCCCCCTCGTCCTTCCCGCCGGTGAAGATGTGGGCGATCTCGTAGCTGTAGCTGTCCTGGCCGCCGACCGTGGAGAGCCGCTGGCCCTCGGCGGGCACCATGTCGATGCGGACGCCGGGTATCTCGCGCTCGATGGCGGCGATCTCGTCGGCGGTGGGTACCTGGTGGACCCGCCCCTCGCCGAACCAGCGGTAGTACCACTTCGCGGAGACCTGGTAGTCACCGAGGCCCGGCTGGAGGGCGGGGTCACGCCCCAGGGCCAGGCTGAACATGCGGTGGTGGTTGGCCACTCCGTCGACGAACTCGAACAGCTCCGCGTGCGACTGCGAGTGCCGGGGGTTGATCTCCAGGAGGCTGATGCCGCCGGTCTTCGGGTCGTAGAAGTACTCGATGCTGAAGGTGGCGGACTCCATGCCGATCTGGCGCATGGTGCGTGCGCTGACGTCGTGCAGCTGCTGGATCACCGGGGCCGGAAGGGTGCTCGGGTACTGGTGGCGCAGGAAGGACGACGAATTGGGGTAGTTGATCGAGTCGAGCACCCCGTAGACGGTCACCTCGCCGTCGTGCACATAGCCCTCGACTGCCACCTGGATTCCGGTCATGGTCTCCTCGGCCAGACAGACCCGACCGCCCACACCCGCCATTTCCGGCGGGAGTTCGACAAGGTCGAGGACTGCCTCGAACGGCTCGCCCACCCTGGCTATCCCCCCACGGATCTCAGTGACCGCCGACCTGAACTCCGTCATGTCGTTTACCCCAAAGGCCAGTTCGGAGGAATAGGAGAGCGCGGGCTTCAGCCACATGGGGAAGCTCACGCCCTCCGGGGGCTGCGGATCGGAGCTCTCCAGATCAACCATCCCGAAGCGGGGGTGCTCGTCGATGACCTTCTGCTGTTCCAGCCGGCTCCAGTACTTGTGCTCGCACTTCACGACGGACGCGAGGCTGGTGCTCGTCGTCCCGTACTCACGGCTGAGCATGGGGACGAGAGTACTGACCGGAAAGTCCCAGTAGCCGACGATGGCATCGATGCTGCCCTCGTGGGAGTCGAGCACGGCGCGCGCCCGGCTCATCAGGCCGTCGACGGTGATGGCCTCCTCCTGTAACTCCTCGATACTGAATAGCTGGTGGAGCCGGTACTCGTCCGCGTTCGGAACAGCTTCGAGGGTGCGCAGGTTGGCTTCGTCCATACCTATGACGAAGATGTTCTTTCGCTGGTCCGGGAGCATGATCGATCACCTTTCGCTGAACACTGGGTCTTGCGCCGCCTACCCGTTTGCCTGTGTTCAAACCGAACGCCCGCACCTGGGACACCTCCTCCCCGAACAGCCCTCCGGAACCAGTTGGAACCGGCCCGGAACAAAAAGTTCCGCAGGGAGATTCTCGTGACATTCCGTGCGACGCGAAATTGACTGCCTTTCAGCTGCTGCGTGCGGTCGTGTCAGGCTTCGAACTGGGCATTTCGCGGTTCCGCGGCTGAGGACCTTGGTCACCTTCCTCCCGCCCCACGCCGCCTCCTCAGCGAAACTGAAACAGCCGTGGATCAGGGGAGGTGGGGGCCACCGCTCGTATTCGGGAAACGCCTCCCTGAACAGTCGCGCGGGCCGTCCGGAAACTATTCTTCGGTGCGCATGCACGGCGGTCGGCATGTCGGGCAAGCGGTGTCCTGAGAGCGCGTCGCCGGGATCTCCGGCGACGCCCGATCCCGCTTCCCGGTCTCGACCGGACGAGGGGCAGCTATTCGATGAAGGAGCCGACCTATGAGTGAGCCTCTTCCACCCTCATGCTGACGCGTGGTGAAGGACGAGGACGGCCTTCACGATGTTGGTGATGCGGTGCTGCTGCAGCGGAGTTCCGCAAGAGGCGCCAGGCCTTGAGGGTGGCCATGGCCTGCTCGCCAAGACAACGGATCTTGGCGTGGGTGGTGTTGTGGCATCGCTTCCACTGCTTGAGCCGGCGGCCTCGGGGCGGGACCCGGACGGGTCTGCCGGCTCCTTGGTATGCGTTGATGCTCCTATCGGCCTGCCGGGAAACAACTCGTTGAAGGACTCGGCCATTGCGTTGTTTGTGCTGGACCCGACTGCGCTCATGCTCTGCCGACCTGCAAGCTCGGGAGAAGATTCTGCTCGTGTTGACCTTTAAACGCGAGACCCTGCAGGGACGAAGGAGTTGGCCGACCCAGCGCGTGGCCCGACTCGACGCCTTCCGATGGTTCCACCGCTACAACACCCGACGCGGACACTCCTACCTCGGACAACGATCATCGATCGCCTTCGAGAGCGCCCTTCAACTCACACCTACTACGCTGGCACCAGCCGCATAACCCGTGTCCAGGATTCGGGGTCAAGGCCCTCCGTTTGGTCACGGGCGCCGCGGGACGGTTCATCGGCTGCCGGGATGTTGTGCGGGTGCGGCCAATGGGATGCGCAGGGCGGAGCGATTGTCCCGCCATGCAGCCAGCAACATCGCACCCAGTCTGTCTTCGAGCAGACCGGTGGCCTGGATACCGAAGGCGACGTCGCTGTCCAGACCGGGTTCGGCCGTCAGGAGAGGGCCGATGACCTCAAGGCGGACGACTTGCTCGTGCACCGCGTCGGCCTCGACGTGCTCGTCGTAGAACCGCGCGGCAGCGGGCCCGGCGCCCGTGCGCCGCATCGCCTCGGCGAGCCGTCGGGATCCGGGAGAGGAAGTCACCTCCACGGCTGCGAAGTGCCCCACGAGAGCGCCGCGCAAGGCCCGGTGCAGACCGAACAGCGACATCACATTGACGGTGCACAGAACCTGCGCGGGTGCTGCGTCGAGGTAGTGACCGTAGGCGTGGTCCAGGCGGAGGTCGTCCATCAGGTCCGCAAAGAGCCGGGCGTGGATGTCTTCGACGTGTCCGGCGCCGAACTCGTCGTACTCCACTGCCACCATCGCGGCCTTCGCACGGCCGTGCAGCCGCGGGATGACCCAGGCGTGCGGGTCGGCTTCCTTGAGGTGGTAGAGCGAGCGGAGTGCCGCGTATTCCCGGACCTGCCAGAGCAGGCCCTCGTTCCGCAGGAAGTTGCTCACGCCGGTGCCGTCGTCGACGGCTGGTTCGGTGAGGATCGTGGCAAGGGCATCATGCGCGTCGGCCTTCCCCGGCACATCTGTGCGCAAGGCGGTAAGGAAGCGGTGCTCCAGCGCACCACGCAGCCGCAACAAGTCTGGATCCCACTCATGGTCGTCGCCGACTCCGTCGAATCCCTGATAGTGCAGCTCGTAGAGGACGTAGAGCGCAAGCTGGAGGTCGTCCCCGTAAGGGTCTGCGTCGGACACGGCATGAGGATCGACCAGGGGTGCGTTTCCGTTCCGCAGGGCAGACAGGACGGCGCAGGAAAGCACGCCGCGGGAGGCGGGCAGCACCGGGCTGACGCCACGCGACTCGAGGTAGGGCGAGGTGGTCATGCTGTCGCACCTGATTCCGGGTCGGTGGACATGTCGGTCTTATCCACGGCGGGCGAAGCCGTGCGACTGCGGTGGCTGGTGTCACACCAGGGATAGCGGCGGCTGCGACGACAGGTGCACACCGCCACCATGAAGCGCTCGGAGGTGACAGCCACGCCGTCGTGCCCGGTGGGGGTGACGGGCCCCTCTACCAGGAGCGGTCCACCCGGTACGAAACGGACACGACGGGGGTCAGATGTGTCGCGCACGGATGACCACCAATTCCTCCTTGTCGTTCCCTGTGTCGTCCATCAGTCCCCGAGCGTGCAGCCACGGCAGACGGGAGCGCAGGACGGGACCCAGCGGAATGAGCTCGCGGTCAATGACCTCCGCCTCGAGACTCGCCCGTGCCAGGACATCGATCGTGGTCTGGGCGCCGCACATTTTTGAGTGGACCATGAGCAGCGCGCCGCCGGGCCGCAGAACGGTCGCGGCCGTCGCACAGACTCGGTCGATGAGGGCGCGGCCATCCGGACCGCCGTCCCATGCACGGGCTCTGCCCCGCAACGGAGGCCGTGCGGTCGGTGAGGGAACATACGGAGGGTTACTGATCACCAGGTCGTACTGTCGCGCGTCGAGAGTGGACAAGTCGCGATACCGGACGGTGACCCGGCTGCGGTGGAGGGCGGCGTTCACCCGGGCGCACAACACCGCCCGGTGAGAGATGTCGACAGCAGTGACGCGTGCTCCCAGCTGGGCGGCGTGGACTGCCAGGGCCCCGCTGCCGGTTCCCAGTTCCAGGACATGCGTCTCGGGACTGATGCTCTCACGGGCGAGAGCCCGCATGAGGAGGTGCGTGTCGTGCTGGGGAGCGTAGACGCCCGGCACCGTCATCATGCGCCGAGGGGTGCTCCGAGGTGATACGGCCATGGCCGCCCCTCGCTCTCGTAGTGGCGGCGACTGGTCGCCGCTCGTCCAGGATGGGCCGCACGCAGGGCGGGCGCCATTCCGGCGGTGACGGGCTGTGGCCGAATGTGTGCCTTGTTCGGCAGAAGCGACTTGCTTGATCAGCGGCTGCTGAGAGTGACCATGACGCATCGGGCACGCTTGCTTGGCTGCCAGTACATCGACCGGCCCGACCGGATCATGTGTCACTTCAGCCTCCTGGGTTCGGGGCTCTCCTGCCCACCGAAACGGAAGGCATGACCGCTGTCGCGGGCCCACATGCCTCGGCGGGAGGGCCATCCCGACGGCAAGGCCGAGACACCGTCTCGAGGAGCAAGAGGATGGGAGATCGCGCGTGTATTCCCAGGCGAGGTCGGGACGTTCTCAGCGGCAGTCCGAAGGACGGTACGACGCCGAGACATGGGCGCTCTCGCGGACCAGCGACCGGGAGACGCCATGGGTGGGCCGTCTAGCCCGGATGCTTGCTGGTGCCAGGAGTGCCACCGAGGGGGCGGCGTGCCTCCTTCAGTTCGGCTTCGTACAGGTGGCGGTGGCCTTGGGCGAGCCTGTTGATCAGTTGCTGCTCGACATCGGTGAACGGCCGGTAGTAGGTCTGGTTGTAGGACTCGATGAGCTGGAAGGTCCAGTGACCGGGGATGACGTTGCGGCCGAGGATCTCACGTTCGACGAAGTCGGCGTCTTGCTCATGGCCGGCCTCGCGTAGAAGCCGGACCGCGTCGCCGACGGCGAAGTCGGCGCTGCCGGTCAGCTGATGGAACTCATACAGTGCGCCGCGGGCGCGTTCCGTCGTCTCTAGCGCCTTCGACAGGGCGCCCAGAGCTTCGACGGTTTTGTCGCTGATGCCTTCGGGACGCTGGTGTGCAGTGTTCGGATAGCTGCTCTGTTCATCGTTCACGCCCCTACCTATGCCCTGAGTGTGCATGTGCCTACCCGACGGGCTCGTCCTCCAAGAGGCCGCGACGGCCTACGACGGGCGCCACCGGCCGGAATCCGTGTTGTTCTCAGCAGGCACGACATATGCGCGCCCCTGTTTGGTGATACTGCGGCCGGAATCCCTCGTGGTCACGTTCCGGACTGCGCCGACCCAAGCCGTTGACCAGGGCGTACACCGAAGTCCCGCTGGAGTACCAGGGCCTGCGTCGAAAGAAGGCCTGAGTACTACGCTTCGCCGAAACCGATGCACTTGGCCCCTCGGCGTGGGTCAGGCGCCAAGGCAGCGGGCGAGGGGTTCGCCAGTCGTCGTGAAGCGTGTCGTGGCGAGTGCCGCAGGGGTGTCTTCGTAGGCGACGTCGGCGCCGTTCAGGCCGGCTCCGGGTCGATAATCTGCAGGGACAACCGCCGGGGGCCTTCGGCAAACACAACGGACGCGGGAAGAACGTCAAGGCCGGGCCGCCTGCACATGATGATCTGGTGCGGCGGGGCTCTACCGCAGCCGGACCGAACCGGTTGTGGCTGACGGACATCACCGAGCACGCAACCTCCGAGAACAAGCTGCATACGGCTGGCGTGGATGGCCCATGGGGTCACGGCCGTGGCGGCGTGGGGCGCTATGCTTTTCTGCCCTTGCGGTCGCGTTGCGTCAGTCGGTGCTGGAAGCGGGGCAGGAGTTCGGTGTGCTGCCGGCGCAGCGCGGCTCGCGCCGCGTTGGCGCCGGGGGCGCCGTGGACGCCGCCGCCGGGGTGCGCGGAGGCAGAGGCGAGGTAGAGCCCGGGAAGGGGCGTCTCCGGACGGCCGGTGCCGGGGGAGGGGCGGAAGACCAGCTGCTGGTGCATGGCGGTGGTTCCGCCGTTGATGGCGCCGCCGTGGAGGTTGGCGTCCATGCTCTCCAGAGTGGGTGGGGCGAGGACGCGCCGGGCCTTGATGAGGCCGCGGAAACCCGGGGCATAGCGCTCGACCTGGGCTTCGACCCGGTCCGCCATGGCCTCCTGCTCGGAGATGTCCCAGGACCCGGTCAGTCCGGCCTCTCCGGCGTCTCCCCGGACCCGGTGCGGCACATGTGTGTACGCCCACGCGGCTTCGGTGCCGAGCGGCGAGCGGCTCGGGTCGGCGGTGGTCATCTGGCCGAACAGGGCGAAGGGTTCGTCGGGGATGCGGCCCATGGCGATCTGCGAGGCGAAACGGGTGAGGCTGTCCACGCCCTCCGCGAGGTGGACGGTCCCTGCCTGGGCGGCCTCCGGGCAGGTCCAGGGCACCCGGCCGCTGAGTGCCCAGTCGACCTTGAACGTCGCGAAGTCCCACTGGAATCGCTTCAGGTCGGCGAGCAGCTGTCCGGGAAGGTGCTCTTCGGCCACCAGGGAGCCGTACAGCGCGGGCGCGGACACATCGGCCAGGACCGCCTTGCGGGCCGGGACCGCCTCGCCCCCCGCGGTGCGTACTCCGACCGCCCTGCCGCCGCGGACGATGACCTCGGTGACGTGTTCCCCGCAGCGGACGAGGCCGCTGCGCCGCGCGAGCCGGCGGACGAGTGCGGAGGTGAGCGCTCCGGAGCCTCCGGTGGGGACGGGGAAGCCGTAGGTCTGGCCGAGCATGGCCATGAGCCAGCCGAAGCCGCCGCTGCCGGCCGCCTCCGGTGAGAGGTCCGCGTGCAGGGCGTTGCCCGCGAGCAGGAGCCTGCCGCCCTCGCCGCGGAACTCCTCCTCGCCCAGGCGTCGGACCGGCAGCACCATGGTCCTGGCCAGTCGGAGCCCGCCCGCCGCGCGCAGCCGGAGCGCCAGCCGGGTGCCGGCGCGGACCGGGGGGAACGGCGTGAACAGTGCGTCGATGATGCCGGGCCGCAGCGTCTCCCAGACGTTCCGCAGCTCCTGCCACGCGGCCCCGTCCCCGGGAGCGAACGCCTCCAGGCTCGCGGCCGTCTCTTCCAGGTCGCGGCTGAGGACGGCGCAGCGGCCGTCGAGCAGGGGGTGGGCGAGCACCTTCGGGGCGTGGCTCCAGCTCAGCCCCTCACGCTCCAGACGCAGACCGCGCAGGACCGGGGAGGCGGCTGCCAGGGGGTAGAAGGCGCTGAAGAGGTCGCTGGTGAATTCCGGGTCCACCCCCCGGTCGTGCCGGACCGCTCCGCCGGGCGTGTTCTGGGCTTCCAGGACCTCCACGCTCCAGCCCGCGTCGGTCAGGAGGTTGGCCGCGACCAGTCCGTTGGGACCCGCCCCGATCACTACGGCGTCCGGCATGGCTGGCTCCCGGCTCGGTGGGTGGTGCCCCGCCCGGCGGGGCGGGGCAGACGGGGTCTCGGTTCACGCCCTGCGGGGGCGCGGTCGCCCGCGAGTCGTGCGGGGCGGGCCTTCACCCGCCTCGCACAGCCGGGCCAGCCGGCCCAGCATCACGCGGTGCCTCACTTGCTGGGCCGCGTCCAGGAGGCCGTTGTGCAGAGCGCCTCCCGCACCGCGCAAGGGGTGTTCGTCAAAGATGATCAGCGTGTGCTCACCCCAGGGCCGCAGCTCCATCGCGATCCTGGCGGTCCCCAGCGGCCCGCTGTCCGCCTCCAGTTCGAGGACGGTGGTTGGTTCGCTGCGGCGCACCACGGTCCGGTTGTGCAGGGTGAACGGCCCGATCCTGATCTCGTAGCGGAGGGTTGCTCCCAGCTCCGGCCACTGCCCCGCGCCCACCTGGGCCTGGGCGGCGCCGACGACCCAGTCCCCGTACCGTTCGACGTCGGAAAGGACCTCCCAGACTTCTGCGGGAGGCTTCCTGATCAACCGGTGCCGTACGGCCATGCGCGCCTCCGTCGCCCGAGTGCCCCGATCCTTCTCTCCCACGCTAGGCCCGGCCACCCGCACCCGCACCCGCACCCGCACCCGCACGGCCAGGACGGACAACCGTCCGCGCCGTCGGCCCGGCGCCGCAGGGCGGCCCGCCGATGCCAGGGGCATCCTGGGGAAGGGCGCAACCTGTTCCGTCATATGGAGGTGCCATGCCCGTACCGAGCCCCCTTGCCGGCCGCACGGCGGTCGTGACCGGAGCCGCCCGCGGCCTCGGCGCCGGGATGGCCCGGACGCTGGTGGGGCGCGGAGCCCGGGTGGCGCTGCTGGGGCTGGAAGAGCGGGAGATGGCGAGGACGGTGGCCGAGCTGCCCGAAGGGGCCGCCCAGGCGTGGACCGTCGACGTGACCGACGCAGCCGCGATGGAGGAGACGGCCGTGCGTGTGCGGTCCCGGTTCGGCCCGCCCTCGGTGGTGATCGCGAACGCGGGCATCGCTGCGGCGGGCCCGCTCCTGGACTCCGACGTGAGCCTGTGGCGTCGGGTCGTCGAGGTCAACGTGGTGGGGAGCGCGGTGACGGCGCGCACCTTCTTGCCGGACCTCCTGCGCACCAGGGGTTACTACCTTCAGGTTTCCTCTCTCGCCGCGCTGGCGCCGGCGCCGCTGCTGAGCGCCTATTGCGCCTCGAAATCGGCTGCCGAGTCCTTCGCGCAGGTGCTGCGGGCCGAAGTGGCGCACCGGGGCGTGGGGGTAGGGGTGGCTTATCCGAGCTGGGCGGACACGGAGATGATCCGCGTCGGCGATACCACCTCTGCCCTGCGCGCGGTCCGGTCGGCGCTGCCCTGGCCGGCCTCGTGGACCTACCCGGCGCCGCAGGTCGCGGAACATCTGGTGCGCGGTGTCGAACGCCGCTCCGTGGCGGTCTACGCCCAGCCATGGGTGCGCGGGGTGCGGCTCGCGCGTCCGTGGCTTCCGACGCTGGTCGTGCTCGGCTCCTGGCGGATGATGCGGCGCCTGGAGAGCAACGGGGGCACCGCGGCGACCGGGCCCCTGGGCGCGGGCGGTGAGGCGGCAACAGGGACGTCGTCCGAGGTTCCGCGACGTGACGGGCGCTGAATTGCAGCTCCGTCACGCTGTCCGGCTGCCGGGACCCGACCACGGTCGAAAAGCGAGCGTGTGGCGGACCCCGATCAGGAACGTAGGGATCCGCCTATTCAACACCGGTGAGAACAAAGGCGCGGAACTTCTGATGTGCGCTGCCGAGCGCGCTGTCGTTGCTCGGCCGCTGGAGCAAGCGCCACGTGTGCCGACTTCCGAGGGAAGCGAGACAGCATGGTCAAGACACGCCTGGGCCTCAGATCTTCCAAGACGGTCTGAGTCTCGTTGGACCACTGCTGCCGCACAACGCTACGGGCTCCGCCGCTTGCACTTCTGCCTGCGGGCATTGGCACTGATCCGGTCGGCGGCACGGGCGTTCCCGCGTCACAGGGGGCTTGGCCGTCGCCGGTGTCACAGGATGCTGAGCACCTGTGGCGACAAGGTCTTGATCATGGTGTTGGTCGAGCGCATCTGTCGCAGGGTCTGGGGTGGCATGAGTAGATCGGTGGCCTTGGACGACTTGGCGACTTGAGCGAGCATCTCCCAGTGCAGCGAATTGTGTGTCGCGGCGAGATGCAGGTCGCGTCGAGTCGGTTAGTAGCCACGAATCAGCCCTCGTCACGGCTGCTTCATAGCGGGGTGCCCGGCTCCGAGGGGCTAACAAATGCGTTAGGCCATGCTGCCCAGCTTGGCGCCTACGCGTGCGTATCGAAGAGATCCGGGGGTACCTCTGTGGAACGTTGAGCTGTACCGGGCTCACTTCACAGAAGAGGAAGGGTCCCTCATGGGGCACGGCGGAAACGTGATCGCGGAACTCACCACCGATCATCGCGAGGTCGACGAGATGTTCGCGAAGATCGAGATTCAACCGGTCGGTGACACGCAGCGCCGGAAGCTGGTCGATGAACTGACCATCGAGTTGGTACGTCATTCGGTTGCCGAGGAGATGCACCTCTATCCGGCTGTTCGCGACTACGTAGAGGGTGGCGACGGGATCGCGGACAAGGAGCTTGCCGAGCACGCGGAGGTGGAACAGCACCTCAAGGACCTGGAAGGCCTGTCTGCGGACGATGCGGAGTTCGATCACTTGGTGGCGAAGCTCAAGCTTGAGGTGAGCGCGCACGTTCGTGATGAGGAAGACAGGCTGTTTCCCCTCCTCGCCGCAGCGTGCACCCCACAGGCCCTGGATGAGCTGGGTGACAAGATCCGTACCGCGAAGAAGACGGCCCCCACACGTCCGCACCCGTCGGCTCCGGACACTCCGCCGGGCAACAAGCTCCTGGGCCCTGGAGTGGGGCTTGTAGACCGGGCCCGCGACATGCTCACAGGGCGCGGCAAGAGCTGACTACATGCGGTGAGCTCGCAGTCATCGTGACAACGCATTCGAGCGCATCGGAGTGCCGAAGCCGAGGGCTGACACGCTGAGAGAAGGGTGGCCCACCGCAGGCGCATCGCCACGTCGAGAAGCGGGCGATCATCCTTCCCCCGCGGTTCGCGGTCCCACATTCGTGCGAACTAGACCAAGCGGTATGTCTGTGCAGCATGGGCTCGTTGTGCCCGCTGCCGACGGCGAAGGAACTTGGCGCGCAGGACACGAGCGGCCGCGGCAGGAGTTCGTTCGCGGAGTCCGCACCACTCAACTGAGAAACGTAGTAGACGCACATACGCCCGCGTCCTGACAGACGGCCCGGGCACTCACCCCGTTCTGCAAATAGAGGGAGTTGATCGGCATGTCGCGTGCTCTGGCACTTGTCTGCACCCTGTCACCATCGCCAAAGCGTTCCAGCAGTCATCTGCTGGCAGATCAGATCATGGCTGAGTTGTCCGCCCTGGGCGTGCAGGGAGAAACCGTGCGGGTCGTCGACCACGACGTGCGGCCGGGAGTCGCACAGGACATGGGAGAGGGAGACGCGTGGCCGGCGCTGCGGGAGAAGGTGCTGGCCGCAGACATTGTGCTGGTGTCCACCCCCATCTGGCTCGGACACCCTTCTAGCGTGTGCCAGCGTGTACTGGAGCGTCTGAACGCAGACATCTCCGAAACCGACGACAAGGGCCGCCAGCTGACCTACGGCAAGGTCGGAATTGCTGCTGTGGTCGGCAACGAGGACGGAGCACACAAGGTCAGTGCCGACCTCTTCCAGGGCCTCAACGACCTGGGTTTCACCCTGGCACCGGGCGCTGTTACCTACTGGGTCGGAGAGGCGCAGCAGGGCACTGACTATCAGGATCTGGACGGGACGCCCAAGGCAGTAGCTGCCACCACACGTACCCTCGCTGTCAACGCGGCCCACCTTGCTCAGACTCTCGCCGATGCCCCGTTCCCGTCCAGCTCGTAGGCCGTCAGTACGTGCACATGCCGCGCTGCTCGGCCCGAACGTCATCGGCGGGCGCCGGCGCCCTGCACGGGAGGAGTAGCAACGCCACGGATCAGGCACCTCCGAGTCGGAACTGCGGCTTCCGGCAGGGGGCGTCACTGAGCCGCGCGCCAGGATGGATCTGCGGGTGGAGCGAGGCGACTTTCGGCGCGGGCCCAAACAGCTCTCGTGACCGCGCTGCTACCTGTCAGCCCTTGTGTCGTAGAGGCGAAAAGGCCAGCCCGGACCGCCAGCCGTCGCCCGGCACCTGTTCAGGCCCGCAGGGAAGGCGCCTCGCCACGTAATGCCGCCTGGCTGATGCGCAACTCGTCGTACGACACCAGGTGGTCGAGGCAGACCGCGCGTCGCCGTGCGAGATCCTGCTCTCTCACGAGATGGTCCGAGAGCGCCGAGGCGTGTCAGCAGGCCATCAAGAGGCCCGTCAGGATCCAGTGTTTCCCACTCGGTACAGATGTGGACCGCTCGCCGCCGAAGCGCGTGCCGAGCGCGGTGCCGGGGAACGTGCCGTTTAGCTCTGAGGTGTTTCCAGGTGTGTACGCCGGGCCGCGATGCTTTCCGTTCGATCTCGCGGCAGCCCCGACGAGCCTCTCCGCTTGAATCCGGACCGGACCCGCTGCGCAATCAGTCCTCCCGCTCCTGATCCTCCTCCTCGTCCGTGGTGTGGACGGCTGCCTCCTCGGCCGAAGCGGCTCCGCCGTCGATGCCCACGTCTTCGGCGTAGACGTCGGTGCGCCGTCCGGGCACCTCCTCCACCGCACTCAGGCGGCCCGAGCGGGTCTCGCCGCCCTCGGGTTCCAGCGGCTCGCCCTCGCCGCCGTCCACGTCTCCGATGCCGTCGCCGTCCGGGGCGCGACGTCGTCGACCTCCTGGGCCAGGCGCTGGTCGAGGGACTCGCCGCGGCGTTCCTCCTCGCCCGTCGTCCCGTATTTGTCGACGGCGAGGGGACGCTCGGGCGGCGAGTAGCCCTCTTCCATCTGGTCATCGAGGTTTCGCTCGCCGAGCGCATTCTCCATGTCGAGCTCGTCGTTCGGCGGATCCTGGCCGTCGTCCTGCGGCTAGTAGATATCGTCGCCACGTGCCTCTGTCGGCATGCTTCGTCCTTCCGTCGGAGGCGTCAAGGGTGCCGGGCCGCCGACGGTGATACCTAGTCGGCGGCCGTCCTTCGCATCTTGCGAGCGCTCAGATGCGTGCGGTGAAGACACCCCATCGATCACCCTAGGTGGGCAGTTGGCCTGCGTCCTCCTGGGCCTCTTCGTCCGGGGCCAGCGCATCGCCGGCCTCACTGTCCTTGCCGTGCCGCCTCCCCTGGTTCGCGACGTCCGGACGTCTCGGCCTCCTCCGCCTCCTGGAGGACCTCGTCGGCGGCGGTTCGGGGCAGCTGCTCTTGATCACGGTGCCTGCGGTCCATATGTCTTCTCGTAACGTTCGTCCCGCCCGGGGGTGTATTGGATGAGGGGTCTGGGCGGGGATCGCGGGCGCCCGTTGTTCCTGGGTCTCCTCCCGCGCGTGCCTGGTCCGGGCCGGTTGCGCACGCCGGCCCGGCGCGGTGTCAGAGCGCGGGGGTGAAACGGTCCCAGGCACGGTGGCCTGCGAGAAGCTCGGTGATGCCGTCCAGCACCGTGGACGCGGCCTCACCGGCCACCACTCCGGGGGCATCCGGAGCCAGACCGGCCTTCTCGAGCACGGTGGTCCCGTCTCCCCAGGCGCCGAGGGCCTTGCCGTGGCGGAACGCCTCGGTGACCAGGAGGAGGACGCGCGGGTCCACGCCGGTTGCCGTGGCCGCGTCGTCGGTCTTGGCGTCGCGGGCCCCGTAGGCGTCCGGGGCCGGAGCGGGGGCTCCCGCCACCACGATCGCGTCGAACTCGATCGACCGGGCGGTGGTGAAGGTGCGCTGCACGGTGACGGGGTCGCTCCCGGAGCCCAGCTCACCGCCTGCGGCTGCGATGACTAGAGGGACCATCCCGGCGTCGAGGACCGCGACGCGTACCTCCCGTACGTCGTCCAGGCCGCTCTCGCCGTCGGTGACGATGCCGACGACCCGGCCGTCGAGCGGCCAGGTCCGGCCGAGCTGGGACAGCGCGGGGCTCGGCTCGGGCGAGGCCAGGGCCACGGTCGCCTCCGGCGCGGGCAGGCCCAGGCCCTCGGCGACACGCGCACACAGCTCCGGATCGATGTTGGCGAGCACCTTGAGGCCGCGCTCCTTGACCGCCTGGTCCCAGCACTTGCCGAGTTCGAAGGTGTACGCCGCGGTGATGTGCTCGCGCTCCGTGGACGTCATGCTGAGCCAGAACAGCTGGGCCTGGCTGAAGTGGTCGTCGAAGGATGCCGCCGCGTCCCGCACTTTGCGGGCCGCCGGGACATCGACGGGTACCTCGATGTAGGCGCCGGTGTCCGCGCCGGCGACGAACGGGCAGCCGCCGTCGAGCGAGTTGGGCCGGTACGGGGCCACGCCCCGGTGAACGGCCGTCTGGTGCATGCCGTCGCGCAGCATGTCGTTGACGGGCGCGTGCGTACGGTTGATCGGCAGCTGCGCGAAGTTGGGCCCGCCCAGCCGGCTGATCTGGGTGTCCACGTACGAGAACAGGCGCCCCTGCATCAGCGGGTCGTTTGTGACGTCGATGCCGGGCACGAGGTGGCCGACGTGGAAGGCGACCTGCTCCGTCTCGGCGAAGTAGTTCGACGGGTTGGCGTTCAGCGTCATCTGGCCGATCGGCTGGACCGGCGCCAGCTCCTCCGGCACGATCTTCGTCGGGTCCAGCAGGTCGATGCCCTCGAACATCTGGTCCTCGGTGTCGGGGAACGTCTGCACACCCAGCTCCCACTGGGGGAAGGCGCCCGCCTCGATCGCGTCGGCCAGGTCCCGGCGGTGGAAGTCCGGGTCCATGCCCGAGGTGATCTGGGCCTCCTCCCACACCTGCGAGTGCACACCCAGTTTCGGTTTCCAGTGGAACTTCACCAGCGTGGTCGCGCCCTCCGCGTTGACCAGCCGGAACGTGTGGACGCCGAAGCCCTCCATCATCCGGTACGAGCGCGGGATGCCCCGGTCCGACATATTCCACAGGGTGTGGTGGGTCGCCTCGGTGTGCAGGGTGACGAAGTCCCAGAACGTGTCGTGGGCGCTCTGCGCCTGCGGGATCTCCCGGTCCGGGTGCGGCTTGCCCGCGTGGATGATGTCGGGGAACTTGATCGCGTCCTGGATGAAGAACACCGGGATGTTGTTGCCGACAAGGTCGAAGACACCCTCGTCGGTGTAGAACTTCGTCGCGAAGCCCCGGGTGTCGCGCACCGTGTCGGCGGAGCCGCGCGAGCCGAGCACCGTGGAGAAACGCACGAAGACCGGCGTCTGGGCACCCTCGGCGAGGAAGGCAGCCTTCGTGATGCCCGCCGCAGCGCCGTACGCCTGGAAGACACCGTGCGCGGCGGCACCACGGGCGTGCACCACCCGCTCCGGGATGCGCTCGTGATCGAAGTGGGTGATCTTCTCCCGCAGGTGGTGGTCCTGGAGCAGCACCGGACCCCGGGGACCGGCCTTCAGCGAGTGGTCGGTGTCGTGGAGCCGCGCGCCCTGCGCGGTGGTCAGGTAGGCGCCGCCCTGGGCCGCCTTGTCCTGCGGGACTCCGGTCGACTGCCCGGTCGGGCTGACAGCCTCCGGACCGCGCTGGTCGCGCTTGGGCGGCAGCGGCCCGCGCGGTTTCGTTGGCTCGTCGAGCTGGGCGGGCTCGGGGCCGGGGGCGCCAGGGATCTCGCTTCCCGAGCCGACGGCGTCCTGGACCTTTCCGGCGGCCGGCACCGGGTTCTTCTTCTCGCTCACTGATTTCCAATCTCGCGGGGGGAAGGGCAGTGCCGTGCGCGGAGGATCGGCACGCGCTGGGGACGGCATCGCCTGACCACGCGTACCCCCCGGGCCACGGCCGGACACGTTGGTTGAGCCATCCGCTTCGGCGTCCCGTTCCTATGAGCGACACGCCGTCTGGCTGCCGCCCTCCGACCGCCTGCCGGGGGATGCACCGGGTATACGGGCTGCGTGAACGCTCCCCGTACCAACCCCGAGAGCCCGGACGCCCCGACGAGCCTCAACAAGGTTCTGACCACATCGCTGCTCTACTTTTTCATCCTCGGAGACGTCCTCGGCGCGGGCGTCTACGTCCTGGTAGGAGAGGTCGCGGCCGACGCGGGCGGCGCCGTCTGGGTGCCTCTCCTGGTGGCGCTGTGCCTGGCCTTGCTGACCGCCGCCTCGTACGCCGAACTGGCAACCAAGTACCCCCGGGCGGGCGGCGCGTCGCATTACGCGACCCTGGCCTACGGGCCCTTCACCGGATTCGTGGCCGGCTTCTGCATGCTTGCCGCCGGGGTGGTGTCGGTGGCGGCCCTGAGCCGGGGATTCGGCGGCGAGTACCTCTCCGAGTTCGTCACACTCCCGCTGGTCCTGGTCACCGTCATCTTCCTGCTGGCGCTGGCCCTGCTCAACGCCCGGGGCATCAGCGAATCGACCCGGGCCAACGCCGTCGCCACCGTCATCGAGGTCAGCGGTCTGCTGCTGGTGATCGGGCTCGGCACCTGGATCGTGCTGCGAGGTGATGGCGATCCGGGCCGGCTCACGAACCTGGGTACGGAGAGCGAAGGCCCCGTCCTGGCGGTGCTGAGCGGGGCAGTGCTCGCCTACTACTCGTTCGTCGGCTTTGAAACGTCCGTCAACGTGGCCGAGGAGACGCGTGACCCTCGACGCTCCTACCCCAGGGCGCTCTTCGGTGCCCTGCTCACCGCGGGCGCCGTCTACGCGCTGGTCGGCGCCGCCGCTGCGGCTGCCGTACCGACGAAGAAGCTGGCCGAGTCCAGTGGGCCGCTGCTCGAAGTCGTCCGCACCGCCGGAGGAGTGCCCACGTGGCTCTTCAGTGCCATCGCGCTGGTCGCCGTCGCCAACGGGGCGCTTCTGACCGGCATCATGTCTTCGCGGCTGGCCTACGGCATGGCCCGCGACGGGCTGCTGCCGAGCTTTCTGACAGCGGTGCTCCCGGGCCGTCGAACCCCGTGGGCGGCGATCGCTGCGACGACCGCCCTGTCGCTGGTGCTCGCCCTGACCGGCGACGTCTCCACGCTCGCCTCCACCCTGGTCCTGCTGCTCCTCGTCGTCTTCTTCGTCGTCAACACCTCCTTGCTCGTCCTGCGTCGTGACCCGGGGCGTTTGGGCCACTTCAGGGTGCCAACTCTCGTACCCGTCCTGGGCGCCGCTTCCTGCGTCGGGCTCGCCACGCAGATCGAGCGCGAGGTCTGGTTGCGCGGTCTCGGGGTGCTCGCGGTGGGTGCGGTACTGGGCGCGGTGGCCGCACTGCGGCTGCGCCGGGCCCGCGAACGGCACCCCCAGTAGGCCCGCGCACACGTGAACCACATGGGAGGTGGTGCACGACAGATCTGCTGACGGTCCGGCGGCTCGTGCCGGTGGCCGGTCGGCCCTCGTGGGCGGCGAACGAACTGGTGGTGCCGGCCTTCTTCTTGTGCGGGCCTCTCCCCGGTGGACGACCCGGAGGTTCGGTTCCTGCTGCACCCATCTCGCCGCGGCCATCGCGCTGGGCGCTCTTCGCCGCGCGGCCGTTTCCGGCCGCCGTTCGTCGGCGTGCGGGCGGTGAAGGCCCAGGCCCCGGCGGCGGCACCCATGCCGTACGGGGGCGGGGCGTCCCGCCCCCGTACGGCGATGGCGCGCGTCCTGGAACGCGGCTTCGGCCGAGACTTTCTGACGCGCCGCGCCCCGTGGTGCAGGGGCGCGGGGCGGCGACCGTCCCGCGAAGTCGGTAGCGTGGACATAACGACGACGACCGGTCGCCAGGGTTCGAGGAGCAAAGAAGCCACTCCGGCACGCCCTGCTCCGGCTCCTGCCCGCCCGGGAAAGGACGCCGCTCATGTGCAGATGGCTGGCCTATTCCGGCACCAGTGTCGTACTCAGCGATCTCCTCTACAAGCCGGAGCACTCGCTCATCGACCAGAGCCTGCACTCCGACATGGGGGTCGAGACGACGAACGGGGACGGCTTCGGCGTCGGCTGGTACGGGCAGGAAGCCGAGACTCCAGCGATCATCCGCGACACTGGGCCCGCCTGGAACAACCGGAATCTGCGGGAGATCGCGAGCCACATCAGATCGCCGCTGTTCTTCGCCCATGTACGGGCGTCCACGGGGTCGGCCATCCAGCAGACCAACTGCCACCCCTTTCGACACGGCCGCTGGATGTGGATGCACAACGGGGCCATCGCGGACTTCCACCGGCTGCGGCGCGAGCTCTCCCTGGCGCTCGACCCGGCACTGTTCTCTGCCTTGGAGGGTTCGACAGACTCGGAGGTGATGTTCTACCTCGCGCTGACGTTCGGACTCGACCAGGACGTTCCGGGTGCGGTGGCCCGGATGGCCGGTCTGATCGAACGTGTGGGGTACGACGGAGGGGTGGAGTATCCGCTCCAGATGACCGTCGCGGTCTCCGACGGCGAACGCCTCTGGTCCTTCCGCTATTCGAGCCTCGGCACGTCCCGTTCGCTGTTCTACAGCAGCAAGGCCGACACCGTGCGGGCGCTCCACCCGGACCTGGACTTCCTTCGGGGCGTGTCGGACAGCACGCGCCTGGTCGTGTCGGAGCCCCTGGGCGGGCTGCCCGGTGTGTGGAAGCAGGTGCCGGAGAGCAGCTACGGGGTCGTCCAGCCGGGCATCGACGAATTCCTGCCCTTCGCACCCGAACCCGTGTAGCAGCCCACGCAAAAGCTGCCCGGCCCGTCTGTGGCCGGGCAGCCCGGTCCGGTTGGCTCAACCGGAGAGCGCGGCGTCGACCGCTTCGAGGAAGGGGTCCAGGTCGCCCGGGTTGCGCGAGGTGATGAGGTTCCATCCCCCGGACTCGTCCGTGACGACCGGCTCGTCCACCCAGTCACCGCCCGCGTTGCGGACATCCGTCTGCAACGAGGCATACGAGGTGAGCCGCTTGCCCGACACGCTGCCGGTCTCCACCAGCACCCATGGGCCATGGCAGATCGCCGCGACGGGGCGCCCGGACGAGGTGAAGGAACGCACGATGTCGCAGGCGGGTCCCTGGAGCCGAAGCGTGTCGGCGTTCAAGGTGCCGCCCGGGACGAGCAGCAGGTCATAGCCGGCCGGATCGACCTCCTCCAGCGTCAGGTCGGGGCGCACGGGCGTGCCGGGATCCTTGTCGCCGACGAGCGTCTCGACGTCGTCCTTCTTCAGCGCGGCGACATCGACCTGGACGCCGCGTTCGCGAAGATGGCCGAGAGGCACAACCAGTTCGTCCTGCTCCACGCCATAGTTCGTCACGATCGCCAGCACCTTGCGCTTGCTGCCGTTGTCGCTCATCTACTGCCGTCCTTCCGTCCTGCGGGGAAACGCCCGGTGACGCGCTACTTCTGGGTCGCAGCCTCCGGGCCCCCATGGGTGCCGGTCATTCATGCGTCCCGCCCCCGGAAGCCTGCTGCCGCGCCGAGGGCGCCGCAACCGCACGCCCCCGCCCGGCCGCCGTTGTGCTGCGGGAGGCCGCCGACCCGAGGACCGCGGCCAGCCCTATGTCCGTCGTCGCGCAGCGGGGCGGGATGCGCGGACCTGGCCTGTACTGCGGGGCGCGCGTACGGAGAGACGCCGACCGACAAGGAGCGTCCCCGGCCGGAAGGCGGCTCACGGCGATGTGGGGGAGTCTTGAAGGGCCGCTCCGCGGGCGCTTCGGCGCGAGGAGGCTTTGCCCCCGGCCGAGGGAGCATGGAGGACATGATGGTGCGGACTGTGGGCGTCGAGGAGGAGCTGCTGCTCGTCGACGAGCAGAGCGGCGACCCCCGGGCGCTGTCGACGGCCGTTCTGGCCCTGGCGGAGCGGCGAGCCGAGGGCGATTCTGCCTTCGAGTCGGAGCTGCACCGCCAGCAGTTGGAGTTCGCCACCGAGCCGCGCGCGGACATGCGGGAACTCGCGGAGGAGATCCTGCGCTGGCGGGCGGAGGCGGCCCGCAGTGCCGCCGAGGCCGGGGGAGCGGTCGTGGCGCTCGCGACCTCCCCGCTGCCCGTCAGCCCGACGATCGGCGAGGGCGTACGGTACCGGTGGCTGGCCGACAAGTTCGGACTGACCACGCAGGAGCAGCTGACCTGCGGATGCCATGTGCACGTCTCCGTGGAATCCGACGAGGAGGGCGTCGCCGTCCTGGACCGCCTCCGCCCCTGGCTCGCGGTCCTGCTTGCGCTGAGCGCCAACTCGCCCTTCTGGCAGGGGCAGGACACTTCGTACAGCAGTTACCGCAGTCGGGTCTGGGGCCGCTGGCCCTCGTCCGGGCCCGTGGAGATCTTCAGTTCGGCGCGCCGCTATCACGAAGAGGTCCAGGCGCTCATCGACACGGGTGTCCTGCGCGACGAAGGCATGATCTACTTCGACGCCCGGCTCTCGCACCGCTACCCCACCGTTGAGATCAGGGTTGCGGACGTGTGCCTCGAACCCGCCGATGCGGCCCTGCTCGCCACCCTTGCGCGCGGCCTCGTCGAGACGGCGGCCCGCGCCTGGCGGGCGGGCGATGCGCCGGAGCCGTACGGGGTCGGGCTGCTGCGCATGGCCGCCTGGCAAGCTGGCCGTCGCGGGCTTGAGGGGAACCTGCTGCATCCGGCCACCATGCGCCCCGCACCGGCGCGGGACGTGGTCCGCGCCCTGCTCGCCCATGTGCGTGACGCCCTGGAGGACAGCGGGGACCTGGCGACGGCCGAGGACGGGATCAGGCGGGTGCTGAAGACGGGCACAGGGGCCCGGATCCAGCGTGACGCGCTCGCCCGCACGGGCAGCCTCCGCGACGCGGTGACCGAATGCGTCACCAGAACGCGCGGCTGAGACGGTGGGCGGCCTTGCTGCGGCGGGAGGCCGACGACGTGCAAGGCGCTCAGGTCTCGTCCGTGCAAACCCGTACGGTGTGCAGCTCCGAATCCGCCGGGTCGGGCAGGTTCATCCCCGCTTCGAGGCCGGTCAGGAGGTAGCGCAGCACCGGCTCCGTCAGCCGTTCCCCGGGCAGCACCACGGGGATGCCCGGGGGATAGGGCGTGATCATCTCGGCGGCGACGCGGCCCGCGGCCTGCTCCACCGGGACGTCCTCGGTCCCGTGGAAGTAGGCGTCGCGCGGCAGCTTCGCCTGCTCCATCCTCAGCTCCGCCGGGGCGGGGACCGCCACCACGGGTCCTCGGGGCAGCGAGGGTGCCTGCCGGGCGAGGTCGCGCAGCGCCGTCGTGAGCCGTTTCGTCGTCTCGGCGTCGTCGGCATGGGTGAGCTGGGCGCTGATGCGCCGGTGGTCCATCAGGTGTGTGTCCAGGTGGTGGTGTTCGCGCAGCCAGTCCGCCGCCAGGTAACCGGAGACACCCAGTTCCGCGATGTCGATGATGACCGGCAGCGGGTCGAACTCGGAGCCGGCCCCCCGTCCGCAGAAGTCGTCCCGATCGTTGACGTGCATGCCGTCGATGGACTCGATTTCCTCCCGCACCGAGCAGGCGAGGGCGAGCGCCCGGGACATCAGGGTGTGGCCCTCCAGCACCATCTGGCGCCGCCAACCGTCCATGCCGGCGTACAGCAGTACGGAGGGGCTCGTGGTGCCCAGCAGGTCGGCCCGGGACGCGAGCGTGTCGTGGTCGATCAGATCGCCCTGCAAGTGGAACACGGACCCCTGCTCCAGGCCGCTGCCCATCTTGTGGATGCTGGTGACGCAGACATCGGCGCCGGCGTCCATCGCCCACGTCGGCAGGTCCGGATGGAACGGCAAATGTGCGCCCCATGCCTCGTCGACGATCAGCGGGCGGGAGCGTCGGTGACACACCTCGGCAATGGCTCGCAGATCCGCCGCCACGCCGTACGGCGTGGGGCTGGTGACCAGCGCACCCTTCGCGTCGGGGTGTTCCTCGAAGGCCCGCGCGTACGCCTCGGCGGACGGCGCGTGTGCGAGATGGCGTTGCGTGTCCCATTGCGGTTCGATCCACACCGGCCGGATTCCGGAGAGGATGAGCCCGGAGATCACCGCCTTGTGCGCGTCCCGCCCGACCAGGAGCTTCTGGCCGTGCGCGGCGACGCTCAGCATCGCGGCCTTGACCGACAGGGAGCTGCCGCACGTGGAGAAGAACGCGTGCTCGGCGTGCACGGCGTCGGCCATCAGGATCTCCGCACGCCTCAGTACCCCAGACTTCGTCCGACGGTCGTCGAGCCCGCCACTGGCCAGCACGTCACCGAGGAACACGGCGTCTCCGAGCACCTCCCTGACCTCCGGCGCGGCGCCCCGGGCCTGCTTGTGACCGGGGGGAGTGAACCCCATCTCGCCCTGCTGCCGGTAGGCGGCCAGGGCGTCCAGAACAGGTGCTTCCTCATGATTCTTCGACATACCTGCCGCCTTCCTGTGGTCTGCCCTGCCAATCCGCGCACCGAGAAACCCTGGGCTACGGAAGCGGCGTGCCGCCGGTCGCGTTCACGATCTCGCCGGTGACGAAGCTTGCGCTGTCGGATGCCAGGAACACGTACGCCGGAGCCATCTCGGCGGGCTGCGCGGGCCGTCCGAGCGGGCTCTGCTTCCCGAATTCCTTGGTGTCCGGCAGTGTGGCCGGGATCAGCGGCGTCCAGACCGGCCCCGGGGCCACGGCGTTGACGCGGATCCCGTCGGGCGCCAGCATCTGCGCGAGGCTGTGGGTGAAGGTGACGATGGCGCCCTTGGTCATGGCGTAGTCCAGCAGATGCGGACTCGGCTGATAGGCCTGCACCGACGTGGTGTTGATGATCGATCCGCCGGCCGGAATGTGTGGAAGGGCCATCTTGCACAGCCAGAACATCCCGTACAGATTGGTGCGCAGCACGCGGTCGAACTGCTCCGTGGAGATGGCGGAGATCCCCTCGGACTGGGCCATCTGGTATGCGGCGTTGTTGACGAGGACGTCGATGCGCCCGAACTCCTGTACCGCGCTGCCGATCAGGGCCCGGCACTGCTTCTCGTGGCGGATATCGCACGCTTCCGTCAGCGCCTGCCGACCCGCTTCCTCGACCAGCTTGGCCGTCTCCCGCGCCTCGTCCTCCTCGGAGTCGAGGTGGGTGATCAGCACATCCGCCCCCTCCCGGGCGAAGGCCAGCGCGACGGCCCTGCCGATCCCGGAGTCACCTCCGGTCACGACGGCCTTGCGGTCCTTCAGGAGCCCGTGGCCCCGGTAGGAATCCTCGCCGTGGTCGGGCGGTGGGTCCATGGGGCCGGTCCAGCCCGGGTGCTCCTGACTCTGCTGCGGGAAGTCGGGCTGGGGGAAGCGCTCGGTGGGGTCCTGGCCGGGCGTGGACTCACTCATGACGGTATGTCCTTCGTTGATGGTGGCGGAGGCCCGGACCGGGTTTCACCGGACATCCTTGATGACGAAGCCGCTCCGGGGTGCGGTCGGAATCCGGTGCGACGGGATGGCGAGATCCTGGTCCGGCAACTGGTACGAAAGGCCGGACAGCAGACCCGCGAGGGCGGACAGCAGGGCGAGGGCGATGTCCTCGCCCGGGCAACGGTGCCCCGTGGCCGGGTCGCCACCGCCCTGCAGGACGAGTTCGTCCGGCCGCCGCACCGGCGTGCCCCGGAAGCGTGCGGGATCGAAGACGTACGGTCGGGCCACAGGTCCGCATCGTGGTTCTGGCCATAGAGGTCGAGGAGCACGGGCGCTCCGCCGCCGGCGGTCGGGCAGCCATGCGTAGCCCCGGAGGAGGAGGAACGGGGCGCTGTCGACCATGAAGTCTCCGTAGGACAGATATGCGGGGCCGTGCGGCGGTGTGGCGTCCTGGGCGCGGGCCCGGGGGTGTCCTGCCATCGATCCTGGGCGCACCGGGACCGGTGCGCGACTCGGAATCCGGTGGATGGCGCTGCGGCTGTTGTCCCAGCGTGCGGCGCCTGCTCCGGCGTACCCCCGGGCCTGACCGCACGGGTACCCGTGGCGCCCGGAGACATGCGGGACCGTCCCGACAGGTGCTCGTACGAGGGGGTCGGCACGTTCCCGGATTGAATCCGGCATTCCGGTTGAATCCGTGTTCCTGGGGAACTCGTCGCTGAGAACCACTGTGCGGGCTGGCACCCAGCGTGACGCGGGAGGAACCTGGGGAGATGGGACGGCATGCGGAAATCGCCCGCGCCCTGGCCATCAGGGCAAGGGCGGCGAAACTCAAGTCGGATGGTGCCGCGCTGGGTGACGAGGGACTCAAGGCGGAGGGCCGGCGGCGCGAGGCCGTCGGGCGGATGGCCCAGGCCGAGGCGAAAGCGCCCCGGCGCACGGCCGGCCACTGACCCGGCGGCGCATCCGTCACCCGACAGCGAGGAGATCACTCATGCGTGCACTCACCTGGCAAGGAAAGCGCGAC
>NZ_JBIVTU010000024.1:0-63061 GCF_044756845.1 Streptomyces sp. NPDC091416 | reverse complement strand
CCCGAATCCGCCACCACCGCACGCAACACCCGCACAAACCGCTCCGCGAAACCCACCGCGGTCCCCCGGTCGAACAACTCCGTCGCATACTCCAGGGTGCCGAGCAGTCCTCCGCCCGACGGGTCGGCGCCGAAGCTGAACTCCAGGTCGAACTTGGCGGTGTTGGAGGTCAGCATCTCCATCGACGCGGTCAGGCCCGGAAGTTCGACGTCGACCCGGGCCGTGTCCTGCCAGGCGAACATCACCTGGAACAGCGGATGGTAGGCCTGGGAACGCTCCGGGTTCAGGATCTCGACCAGCCGCTCGAACGGGGCGTCCTGGTTGTCGTAGGCGGCGAGCGCCTTGCCCCGCACCCGCTCCAGCACCTCGTCGAACGTCGGGTTCCCCGACAGATCCACACGCAGCACCCAGGTATTCACGAAGAAGCCGACCAGGTCCGCCAGCGCCTCGTCGTTACGGCCCGCGATCGGCGATCCGATCGATACATCCTCACCACCACCGAGCTGACCGAGCAGCACCGCCAGCGCGGCCTGGAGGACCATCGGTTCGGACGCACCGGTGCGCCGGGCCAGCGCCTGGACGCCCGCCCGGTCGGCTGCGTCGACGGTGAACTGCAGGACGCCGCCGTCGTGTCCGGGCACGGGAGGACGAGGGCGGTCGGCCGGCAGAACCAGCTGCTGGGACGCTCCATCGAGTTCCTGCCGCCAGTACGCCAGCTGGGCGAACAGCTCACTGTCGGGGTCGCTCTCGTCGCCCAGCAGGTCCCGCTGCCAGAGCGTGTAGTCCGTGTACTGCACCAGCAGTTCGTCACACACCGGGGACAGACCCTCGCACCGCGCGGTGTACGCACGCGACAGATCCCGCGCCAACGGCCCCATCGACTCACCGTCGAAGGCGATGTGGTGCATGACCAGCACAAGAAGGTGCTGCCGGGGTGCGGACCGCAGGAGCAGCGCCTGTACGGGGATCTCGGCCGACAGGTCGAACGCGTAGCCCGTCGCCTCGGCGACGGCATCCTCCACGTCGTCCGGGGACACCTCGCGCGTGTGCAGGACGAAGTCGAGTTCGGCCTCGGGGACGACGTGCTGGTGGGCGACACCGGCCTCGTCCTCGACGAACACCGTGCGCAGGCTCTCGTGCCGCACCACCACATCCCGCAGAGCCGCCTCCAGAGCAGCCTCGTCGAGCGCGCCGTCGAGCCGCAGCGCCACCGGAAGGTTGTAGGTGGCGGAGGGCCCCTCGAAACGGTGAAGGAACCACAACCGGCGCTGCGCGAAGGACAACTGGATCATTTCGTCTCTGCTTCCTTGGTCATCCGCTCGCGGACTGGGCCGGCCGGGGTACGGGGGAACGAACACGCTGCGGCAGCCTCTGCGACTGTCGCGACCTCGTGGATCCGGACTGCGGATGAACCGCAGCGGTGCGGAGCCACAGATATCCCTGCGGTCATCCATGAGCATGTCCCGACGCCCGTACGAAATCGTTCCGATCAGGAATCTCCAGGTGTTCCGCGAGTACCGGAGAACGCCCGAGAGACATCAAGGGGCATGCATGCCATGAGCTTCCGGTGTGCGCGCTGAACGGTCAAGCAGATTCGTCCCCGGTAGCGCATCCGCCCTCTCTTCCGCGCAATATCCGCCCGGCACTGCCGCGTTGTCCCGTCGACGGGACAACAGGTCGGCCGCCGTGCCGTGCCCGGCCCGACGTCGGCCAGTACGCTGCCCGGAAGAGCACGCGGCCGGTTCACCGAAACCACTCGCGCCCGGCACGGTCAGGGCGTTTCGATATTCCGCGAACGCCCCGTGCGACCGCCCCGTGCGGATCCGGCCCGGGTATCCGCGGAATCGGCCGGTACGCACCACCGCGGGACGTTGTCGAACGGCTCCGCGCACATCCATCCGCCTTTTCGGCCTCCCGGCTTCGTGCAGTCGCACCACACGGTCGCGCATTGACATCACAGACATTCATCCGGGTTGCATTGACTCAGACATAGAGGTGCAGGAGATGGCCCGACGGTCGGACACCACTACAAGAGAATCGGCGCCTCAGGACGCCGGTTGGGCAGTGCAGGAAAGGAACGTTCCGAAGGCGCCCTTCGTCACGGGGCGCGAGCAGTCTGAGCTGACGCGGATCGGCACGGAGTCCCTCCGGCGCACCGACCCGGAGCTTGCCGAAATGCTGGATGCCGAGGTGGCACACCAGCGGGTGACGCTCGCGATGATCGCGTCCGCGAGCATCGCGGACCCGTCGGTGCTCGCCGCGGGCGGATCGGCGCTGTCGAACGTCACGGCCGAGGGATACCCCGGAGCCCGCTACCACCCCGGAGCCGTCCACTTCGACCGGGTCGAGAGGCTCGCGGTCTCGCGGGCCAAGCAGCTGTTCGGAGCGCAGTACGCGAACGTCCAGCCCCACTCGTGCTCCTCCGCCAACATCGCCGTCCTGGCGGCGCTGATCCCACCGGGCGGCACCTTGCTCGCCCTGGACCTGGACTCCGGCGGGCACCTGACCCACGGTTCCCCGGCTTCGATGACGGGCCGTCATTTCCATGCGGTGCACTACGGCCTGGACAGTACGGGCCGCATCGACTTCGCCCAGGTCGAGGCACTGGCACAGGAACACCGGCCCGCAGTGCTGATCGCCGGCGCCAGCGCATATCCCCGCACTCTGGACTTCCCCCGCTTCCGCGAGATCGCCGACTCCGTCGGGGCTTTCCTGGTGGCGGACATATCACACATCGCGGGCCTGGTGGCCGCCGGTGAGCACCCCAGCCCGATCGACGTCGCCCACGTCACGACGACAAGCACGTACAAGCAGCTGTGCGGTCCGCGCGGCGGGCTGATCCTCATCGGGCGCGAGCACCGCACCCCCGGTCCGGACGGGGTGACCCCGCTGTTCCGGCTGATGCAGCGCGCGGTCTTCCCGCAGTTCCAGGGCACACCTGGTCCCGCCTCGATCGCCGCGAAGGCCCGCGCCTTCGCCCACGTCTCGAACCTGGAGTTCCTGCGGACCGCTCAGCTGATCGTGGACGACGCCCAGCGTCTGGCCGAGGAGCTGTCCGGGCTCGGCCACCGCGTGCTCACCGGCGGGACCGACAACCACATGGTGCTGATCGACGTGATCAGCCGGGGGCTGACGGGGAGTGTCGCCGAACGCGCCCTGGAACACTGCGGGATCCTCGCCAACCGCAACCGGATCCCTGGCGATCAGAAGCCGCCGCTGGTCACCAGCGGCCTACGGCTCGGCACCAACATCCTGGCGCAACGGGGTATGGGCCCGGACCAGATGAAGGAATGCGCGCAGCTCCTGACCGCGGTGCTCGCCGCAACGACTGCGAGCACCGACACGGAGTTCAGTATCGATCCCGTGGTCGCCGACGAGGTCCGCTCGGCCGTCGAGAACCTGTGTGCCCGTCACCCCCTCCCGTCCGACCAGCACGAGGGCACGCTCGCGACGGGTGCCGCCCGGTGAGCGCCCCGGTCGCTCACGAGGACGCCGCCACGGGCGGCTCCCCGGTGCTCATGCCGTCCGACCGGCCGCGCCGGCCGGACACGCCGCCCCGGTGCACAGCGGTGGCTCGAACGAGCCTCGCCGTTCCGGTCCCGGTCGCCGGCGCGGCACCGGACAAGGTCCTGCTGGCCGGGTTCGCCGCCTTCCTGCACCGCTGCACCGGCCAGGACACCATCGGGTTGCGGACGACGGGCGGCCCTGGCGGCGCGCAGGTGAAGTTCGGGGCCGGCTCCGGACTGCGCTCCCTGGCGGCCGCCGTCGCTCCGGACACGGGCTCGGCCGGCTCGCCGGTGGGCTTCTGCTACACGGACGCAGCCGGAGACGTCTGCCCCGCGCCGGACACCGAACTGGAACTCATGGTGCTCGCGGGTTCCGGCGGCGGGCCCCACGGGCTCGAACTCCACTACGACGAGAACCTCTACGACGCGGCCACGGCGGCCCGCTGGCTCGGTCACTGTGTGACGCTGATCGAGGACGGGGTCCGCTCGCCCGACGCTCCGGTCGCGGGTCTGCGGCTGATGGACGACGCGCAGCTGCACCGCACCCTGGTGGAGTGGAACCGGACCGAGGCGGACCTGCCCCACGACGTCTGCCTGCACCGGGCGTTCGAGGCGCGGGCAGCGGCGAACCCCGACGCCGTCGCGGTCGTGCACGGCGAGGAACGGTGGTCCTACGCCCGGGTCGACACCGAGGCCGACCGGCTCGCCCACCACCTGCGTGCGCAGGGGGTCGGCCCGGACGACCGGGTGGGCCTGTGCCTGGACCGTTCGCCCGAGCTGCTGGTCGCCCTGCTCGGCGTGCTGAAGGCGGGTGGTGCGTATGTGCCCATCGACCCGGCCTACCCGGCCAGGCGCATCGCGACGATGGTCGAGGGCACGTCGTGCGCGGTGATGATCAGCCGCTCCGACCTGGCGGGCGGGCTCCCGGGTGCGGGCAGCACCGGGGACACTCCCCTGATCCTCCTGGACCGCGACGGGGACGTGCCGACGGCGGCCGACGCAGGCGCCCCGGTCACCCCGTGCGGCCCGGAGCACCTCTGCTACATCATCCATTCCTCCGGATCCACAGGGACGCCGAAGCCCATCGCCCTGCGACATCGCGGTGTCATGAACAACCTGGCCGACCTCAATACACGGTTCGGGGTGGGCCCCGGCGACGCCGTCCTGGCGCTCTCCTCACCGAGCTTCGACATGTCGGTGTACGAGTTCCTCGGACTCACCCTCGCCGGCGGCACCGTCGTGATCCCGGAGGCGTCGCGGGTACACGACCCCATGCACTGGATCGAACTGATCCGGACCCACGGCATCACGATCTGGAACTCCGCCCCGGCCCTGCTCGGGCTGCTCGCGGACGCCATGGAACAGACGGGCGCCGCGCCGTTCCCCGGACTGCGCCTCGCGCTGCTCGGCGGCGACTGGGTGCCCGTACCTCTGCCGGAACGGGTTCGCCGGTTCGCTCCGTCGCTGCGGTTCGTCGTGATGGGCGGCGCCACCGAGGCGTCGATCCACTCGACGCTCTTCGAGGTCGAGGAGGCCGCTCCCGGGTGGACGAGCATCCCGTACGGCCGGCCGATGGCCAACCAGCGCGCCTACATCCTCGACGCCGGCCTGCGCCCCGTGCCGCCCGGAGTGCCCGGCGAGCTCTATCTGGCCGGCACCGGCCTGGCCCGCGGCTATCTCGGCCCGCCCGAGCGCACGGCGGAACGCTTCATCGAGTGGTCCTACGGCGAGATACGCGACGAACGCCTGTACCGGACCGGCGACCTGGCCCGGTTCCGCGACGACGGCCTGATCGAACTGCTCGGCCGGATCGACTTCCAGGTGAAGGTGAACGGCCTCCGGGTGGAGGTCGGTGAGATAGAGGCAGTCCTGCGCAGCGCGCCCGGGGTACGGCAGACGGCGGTGGCGGCACGCGGCGGACGGCTCGTCGGCTATGTCGTGCCCCTGGACCCGAAGACGCCCGCCGGGCCGTGGACCGCGGAGCTGCACGCTCGCACGGCCGAACGGCTGCCGGCGTACATGGTCCCCGGGACGATCATGGTCATGGAGTCCCTGCCGCTCTCACCGAACGGCAAGCTGGACCGGGCGGGCCTGCCCGAGCCGCCCGCGGATGCCGCCGCGTACCGCGCCCCGCGCACCGGACCCGAGGACATCCTGGCGGCCGCGGTCGCGGACGTCCTCGGCCGGGACCGCGTGGGTGTCGACGACGACTTCATCGCGCTCGGCGGGGACAGCATCGGCGCAATCCGGGTGGTGACCCGGGCCCGGGCGCGGGGGCTGGAGGTGACGGCGCGCCAGGTCCTCCAGCACCGCACCGTCGCCGCTCTGGCCCAGGTCGCCGGGGACAGGGCCGATGACGAGAGCACCGAAGCGGCGCGCGCACCGCTGGTGGTGGTGAGCGAGCGGGACCTGGAGGCACTGCGGCGGCGCCACACCGGCCTCCGTGAGGTCTGGCCGCTGACGCCGATGCAGTCCGGGATGCTCTTCGACTCGATGCTCAACGACACCGGCCAGGACACCTACCACGTGCAGACGCTGTACCGCCTGTCGGGCCGCGTCGACGCGGCGGCCCTGCGCGCGGCAGCCGCCGCGCTGCTCGGCCGGCATCCGGGCCTGCGGGTGGCGTTCGTCCGGGACGAGGCGGACGAGCTGGTGCAGATCGTGGTGGACGGACTCGCGCTGCCGTGGCGGGAGCTCGACCTCGCCGCTCTGCCCGGTGAGGAGCAGGAGGCGGCGTTCGGCAGGTTCCTCGCCGAGGACCGGTCGGACCGGTTCGACCTGGCCGTTCCGCCGCTGCTGCGGATGGCCCTGGTCCGCTTCGGCGACGACCGCTCGGTGCTCGTGCTCAGTGCGCATCACGCCCTGGTGGACGGCTGGTCGGAACAGGTACTGGGGCAGGACCTGCTCCGGCTCTGCGCCGCGGACGGCGACGCCTCCGCCCTGCCTGCGGCGGTCGGTTTCCGCGCGTTCCTGACGTGGCTGTCCCGGCAGGACGAGGAGGCGAGCGCGCGGGCCTGGGCCACGGAGCTCGACGGTGTGCGCGCTCCGACACTCATGGCTCCGGGTGCACCGGCCCACGCGCAGGCGAACGGGGTCGGCGAGGTCGTGATCACGCTGTCGCCCGGGGAGCGCGAGGCCATGGCCGGTGTCGCGGGCCGGGGCGTCACGGTGAACACCCTGGTCCAGGGTGCCTGGGCGATCCTGCTGTCCTCCTTCACGGGCCGCGAGGACGTGGTCTTCGGAGCCACCGTGTCGGGGAGGCCGGGCGCTCTCGCCGGGGTGGAGTCCACGGTCGGGCTGTTCATCAACACCGTGCCGGTCAGGGTGGTGTGCGCAGCGGGTGCGCCGGTGGGAACCCTGCTGTCGGACCTTCAGGAGCGCCAGACCGCGCTTCTGGACCACCACCACCGCGGGTTGAGCGACATCCACCGGGACGCCCGGACGGACGTGCTGTTCGACACCCTGCTCGTGTTCCAGTCCTATCCGGCCGACCGGGCCGGGGCCGGGACCACCGCGGCGGCCGGCTTCGAGATCACGGGCGTCGAGTCGCTGGGCGGGGTCAACTATCCCCTCGCCCTGTTCGTCGAGCGCGACCGGATGACGCTCCAGTACCACCGCAACCGCTTCAACCGGCGCGCAGCCGAGGCGATAGCCGACCGCTTCCGCGCGGTACTGGCGCAACTGGCCGCCGGTCCGGCCACATCGGTGGGGCGCGTGGAAGGCGCATCGGACGCCGACCGCCGGCTCGTCGCCGCCGGACAGGACACCGGCGCCGCGCCCCAGGCCGCGCCGGATCCCGTCCAGGACGGGTACCGGGCCGGGCGCACACCCCTCGAAGTGGCCCTCTGCGAGCAGTTCGCCGAAGTCCTCGGCGCCGAACGGGTCGGCATCGACGACCGCTTCTTCAGTATCGGGGTCAACTCCCTGATGGCGGGGCGGCTCGTCAGCCGCCTGCGCAGACAGCTCGGACTCACCGTGACCATTCGGATGATCTTCCAGCACCCGACGATCGCGCAGCTCTCCGAGCACGTCCAGGCGGGGAAGGCCAAGCCGCGGCCGCAGTTGCGCCGGATGACGCGATAGACCGGCCGGTACGGCGGCTGCCGGCCCGGGCCCTGGTGTCCGGGCCGGCAGCGAGCCGCGCCCGTACGCGCGCGTCGGCACCCGCTGTCCCCGGTGCGGGATGGCGGGCCAAGGGCTCAGCCGGCCGGCCCCGGTCCCGGCCGGCACGGTCCGTCCTGCCGCTCACGGGCTACTCCCAGGGCGCCGGCGGCGTCCTCACCCCCGATCACACGACCGGGGTCCGAGTCCGCGTTCCCTGGTGCCACCCGTAGCCGGGTCCTTGCCGGACCCCGGAGCCCTGGCGCGCCGCCTCCACAGCCGCGCATCATGACGCCACAATGGCGCTCATGCCCGGTCAGTCATGCCCACCTCACCGCTCGCCGCCTCCGAATCCCGCTTCCCCGAAATCTGCCTGTTGGAGTCGGGGGTTCGCGGAAGACCGTGGACAGAGGCATGAGCCACAGCGGGCGGCCTCACCCAGTGTGTCCGAACATCCACTCTTTGGATATCCTTACACCCCACTACCATGGCGCCATATGGCGTCACAGCGGGTCGCGCAGCACCGTACTTCTTTCCGCGGGTCCGGTGCGCGGCCCCGCGTCGGGGGCGGCACCCCTTCGGCCCGAACGGCACGGCATGGCAGACAGATGGCAGGCATCGCGCGATTCAACGCGGCGCCACGGCGAACGGCGAGGTGTCGGACGTGGTGAGGCTCGGCAGGGTTCTGCGGCACGACCGGGCACGGTGTCCGGACCTGACGGAGGAGGCGGGGGCAGGGCGGCCTCCCGGGCTCCGGGACGCCGCCCTGCCCGGCCGGGCACGCGGGGACGGTTCAGCCGGTCCGCCGGACCTCTGCCTCCTGCGGACCGCCCGGCCCGATGCGGCAGCGCCCCCGGGCCCTGCGGTGCCGGGTCGGCAACGGTTGCCGACCGGCCGTGGCAGAACTCCCGGAGGGGACCGGACATGTTGACCTTCGACACTCCCGGACCGATCAGGGCGGCTCTGAAGCTGGCGTTCGGCCAGGCCCTGATTCTCGCGACCGACCGGAGGGACACCACGGTCGGCATGTACCCGCGCGACCCCGACGACCCGGCCGATGTCCGCACCGCCGAGGACGCGCATGTCGATTTCACGAGCGGTCGCCTGCTCGTGAGCGTGCCGGAGCCGCGCGAGTCGAGCAACACGGCCGGCGCGGTGAACCTCGTGGTCGAACTGCCCACCGGGTCGAGCGTCCAGGGCGACGCGATCGCCTCGGACTTCCGGGGCAGGGGGACCTTGGGCGAGTGCCGTCTGGCGACCGGTCTCGGCCATATCCGGCTCGACCGCACGGGCGCCGTGCACCTGAACGCCGCCCTCGGCGAGATCACGGTCGACCACGCGACCGGAGGCGTGGAGGCGACGGCGGAGAGCGGCGACGTGCGGATCCGCCGGGTCGACGGCCGTGCGACCGTCCGGACGACCGGGGACGGCGACATCGACATCGACAACGTTACCGGAATCGCCCGCGCCCATGCGGACACCGGCGAAATCCACATCGGCTCCGCGCACGCGGGTGTGGAGGCCCGGACGACCCACGGCGACATCCATCTGGAGGAGGTCGTCCGGGGATCGGTCTCGGCCAGCACGACCTTCGGTGCGATCGACATCGGCATCGCCGAAGGAACGACGGCGCAACTGGATCTGGACTGTGGCGCCGGAACGGTCTACAAGTCTCTTTCACTGATGGAGAACCCACCGCCGTCCGAGGAGCACGTCCACGTGCACGCCCGCACGGTCATCGGCGACATCGTCATACGCCGCTCCCCCACGGGCCCCCGACTCGCTCCTTGAGCCGCGCGGCTTGAACGCGGTGGTGCCGTCAGCCTCTTCAGCATCGCCTCGCGGGGTCCGGGCCGGCCGTGCGCGTGCCGCGGCACGGGCGGCCCGGCTGCGCTCCCCCGCGGGCGGCCCCGCCGCGCAGTCGGGCCCGACGCGCCCCGGCGAGCGGCGGAGCATCTCCGTACAGGATGTACCGGGATCCCTCCGGCAACGCGGTGGCTACGGCTCTCGGCCTGCACAGCTGAACTTTTCATGGCCGCTCCGTGTCCCGTCGGCAGGACAGTCCGTACAGCCCGGGAACGCCACTCCCCTTGAACGGATTTCCGAGGCGCACTAAATTGGCGCCCCGGTGAGTTCCGGAGAATTAGCAGCGCACGTCTCCCAAGCAAATGGTGGATTTGTTTCGAGACCTGCAGTCGCGATACGGAGCACCGGCATTCCCGGCCTGCGTCCCCTTCGATTACGGTAATTGACTCGTAAAAGATTCCGCGGCAGCCCTGTCACAGCCACGCCAACGGGAGAATTTTCCATGGGTACTTCTGAGATCGAGACCTACGACCTGGTCGGCGTCGGATTCGGACCGTCGAATCTGTCCCTCGCCGTTGCCCTGGAAGAACACCGAGCCGTCGTCCCGGGAAAGCCGCTGACAGCCGCGTTCTTCGAACGTCAGCCCTCGTTCGGCTGGCACCGCAACATGCTGCTGCCCCAGACGACCATGCAGATCTCCTTCCTCAAGGACCTGGTCACGTTCAGGAACCCGATGTCGCGGCACAGCTTCGTGTCCTATCTGCACTCGGTCGGCCGGCTCACCCAGTTCGTCAACAACCAGGACTTCTTCCCTACGCGCCAGGAATTCCACCAGTACCTCGAGTGGGTGGAGTCGAATTTCAGCCATCAGGTCTCGTACGGGTCCGAGGTCACCGCCCTGCGGCTCCCTGAAGGCCACGGTCCGGACAAACCGGACTACGTGCAGGTCGAGGTCAAGGACACCGCGGGCTCGGGTTCACGCCTCGTCAACGCCCGCAACCTGGTCATCTCGACGGGACTTGTCCCGCGCATGCCCGTCGGGATCCAGCGGGACGAACGGGTATGGCACAGCTCCGACCTCCTGGAGCGCTTCCACGGGCTGAACGGCGACGACCTCAAGAACGTCGCTGTGGTGGGCGCCGGGCAGAGCGCGGCCGAGATAACCCGTTTCTTCCACGACATGCTGCCGCACGCACAGGTGACCGCGGTCATCCCGTCGTACGGGTACTCCGTCGCGGACGACACCCCCTTCGCCAATCAGGTCTTCGACCCGAGCGCGGTCGACGACTACTACTTCGGCACCGAGCTGACCAGAGAGGCATTCTGGCGCTACCACAAGAACACCAACTACTCGGTGGTCGACGACGAACTGATCAGGGACCTGCACAAGCGCTCCTACCAGGAGGACGTGAGCGGCCACAAGCGCTTGCAGTTCCTCAACCTGACCCGGGTGGCCGCGGTCCAGCGTGCGGGCACCGAGACCAGGGTGACCCTTCGGTCGCTGGTCGAGGGCGAGTCGAGGGAGCTGGAGACCGATGTGCTCGTCTTCGCCACCGGCTACGACTCCATGGAGCCGAGCCGGCTGCTCGGCGACCTCGACCAGCATTTCCTGCGCGACCGGGAAGGCCTGCACCGGGTGGAGCGCAACTACCGGATCGCCACCACCGACACCCTTCCGTTCGACGTGTACCTCCAGGGCGGCACCGAACACACGCATGGGCTGACCTCGTCGCTGCTCTCCAACCTCGCCATCCGCAGCGGGGAGATCGTCAAGTCCGTCGAACAGCGCCGGGCCGAACGCGAGCTGACCCGCCGCACTCCGGTGGCGGCCGGCGAGAGCACGAGCTGACCCCGGCCATCCCCTCCCCCAGGACGTCCCGTCGGCGGTGCCGGCGGGACGTCCGCGTCCCGGACGGACGACCGCCCCGGCTCTCCCCGCCTGAACCGTGACGGTGGATGGAGCAGGGGCGGAGCTGCGCGAGCAGAGCGGAGCCGACGCGACGGCCTGCCCGGCGAACGCGGTCCTGGACCGGGCACTCGGCGCGCGTGATCGTGGAACCTTCGCCCGATGAACGTGGCCGTGAGCCTTCGCCCGATGAACGTGACCGTGAATCCTTGGCCCGATGAGCGTGGCCGTGAGCCTTCGCCCGATGAGCGTGGCCGTGGAACGGTCCGCGTGCTCACTGGACCGCAGCGTCCGGGCACTTCGGGCATCAGTGGCTCCTGCCGATCCCTCTTTCTGCGACCTCCCCACGCACCGCCGGAGCCCGCAGGTCTGCCCTGACCCCGCCCCGGGCAGGTGGCCGAGGCCCGCGAGCCCTCCTCCGCCGGTGCGGGCCGGTCTGACGCCATCCACACGCAGCATGGCGCCAAGCGCAGAACAAGCCCGACTCCCTAGGGCCAGCTCACCTCTGGGCGCGACACGCCGACCGGCCAGAACATGGCACCGCTTGCGTTAGAGCCAAAGCGGGGCCATGATGACGCCATGGACTTGGCACGGTACATCGACAACTTGCAGCGGGAGTTCTCGGTTGCGGCCGAGTCGGGAGGCGACGAAGGACGCGTTCTCGCCGAGCGACTCGTCGCACAGCTTTCGTCGTCGATCCAGCTGACTCTGCTGGAGGTCTTGTCGGATGCCGCGGATGAAATCTCCCGAGAACTGCTGCCCGGATCCGTCGAGATCCGGCTTCGGAAGCTCGATCCGACGTTCATCGTCACCTTGCCGCCCGAGGAGCGGGGGTACGAATTCGAGGACGAGGAAGAGGAGTTCGAGGACAGCAGCGCCATGATGGCGCCACCCGACGCAGCCATGGCGGCATCCCTTTTGAACGCAGAGGGAGGCGCCACCGCCCGTATCAACTTCCGGCCTCCGGAGTATCTGAAGGCCCGGATCGAGGAGGCCGCCGGCCTCGAACGACTGTCGGTGAACGCCTGGCTGGTGCGAGCAGTCGCCTCGATGCTCGAGTCGGGCGACCGAAACCATCCCCCGCGGCGCGCCAAGCGGCGTGCTCCGCGTCAGGTCCAGCGCTACACGGGATGGGTCAAGTAGCCGGCCTGCCCGTGGGCTACCGCCTCATACCCGCTTCCGCCACAGGGACATCCAGTCGTCCTCCCATGGAGTTCAGTCATGCCTGTTTTCGAGACGCCACTACCGGTTGCCGTAACCATGGAACTCGGTGTCGGGCACGTTCGTCTGCACGCGGAGCACCGCGGGGACACCGGCGTGACCGTGGTACCGAGCGACAAGGAGAACGAGGCGGACGTCAAGGCTGCCGAGCAGACCTTGGTCGAGTACGGCGAACAGACACTGCTCGTCAAGGCGCCCAAACAGCGTGGCCTGTTCGGACGGATCGGTTCCATCGACATCACCATCGTTCTCCCGCACGGCTCCGATCTCTCCGCGACAGCACGGGAGGCATCGTTCTACGGCAGAGGCCGGCTGCAGAACTGCCGGATCAAGACCTCGACCGGAGACGTCCGGTTCGACGTGATCGGGTCACTCACGGTGACTACCGGAGTCGGTGACATCAGTGTGGACCGGACCGACGGCCCGACCGAGGTCACCACGGGTTCGGGCGCGGTCCGCATCCGCGAGCTGGGCGCCAAGGCCGTACTCAAGAGTTCCAACGGGACCATCGTCGTCGACCGGGCATGCCAGTCCCTGGAAGCCAAGGCGGCCAACGGCGACATCAGGATCGGTGAGGTCGTGAAGGGCAACATCGTGCTCGGCACGTCGATCGGTCAGCTCGATGTCGGCATCGCGCCGAACACCGCGGCACGGCTGGACATCAGTTCCGTATCCGGCAACATCCACAACTTCATGACGCCGGTCGAAGGTCCCGATCCGACCGATGAGCAAGCTGAAGTATTCATCAGGACGACCGTCGGCGACGTGAGCATCCGCAGAAGCATCTGACACCACGCGGGTGAACCCGCGGGGCACCGGGCGCCCTGCCCGCACCCGCACCCGCACCCGCACCCGCACCCGCACCCGCCAGGACACTGCGCCATGAACGTGTCTCCTGTCGGTTCGCCATGACCTCCTGCGTCCGCGCAGGCACCGCACACCCCGGCTCCGATTCCCGCGGCTTCCCCGCGGCAGCGGAGCGCCAGGGGCCGATGCCCCATGCCTCAACAGTCGGCGATGCCCGGTGTTCCCGGCCGCCGAAAAAGATCCGCACAGCTACCGAACCGGGGCACACCTCGCTCGACGCGACCCGTGCCACATGTCCCTTCGCACAAGGATTTCATCATGAGTGAAACAGACAAGTTAAACACTTCGGGCGCCATGGTCCCGCCACAGGGCGGCACTCCGGCGTCAGCCGCCTCCGGCAAGACGTCGAAGCAGGCGTGGCTGAGCCTGGCAACTGTCGGCCTGGGCATCATGATGGTGCAGCTCGACGGAACAGTGGTGGTTGTCGCCAACCCGGCGATCGCGGCGGACCTGGACGCCGGACTCAACAGCCTGCAATGGGTCATGACGGGCTATCTGCTCGTCCTGGCAGGTCTGCTCATCCCGGCGGGCAACCTGGTGGACAGGATCGGTCGCAAGAAGGGCCTGCTCATCGGCCTTACGGGGTTCACGATCGCGTCGGTACTGTGCGCGGCGTCCAACACCATCGAACTGCTCATCGGCGCCCGTGTCCTGCAGGGCGTCTTCGGTGCCATGCTCATCCCGGCCGCACTCGCGATCATCAAGGCCGCCTTCCCGCCGGAAAAGCTCGCCATGGCGATCGGCCTGTTCAGCGGTGTCACCGCGATCTCCCTGGCCGGCGGTCCGCTGCTCGGCGGTGTGATGGTGGAGCACCTCACCTGGCCGTGGGTGTTCCTGATCAACCTGCCCTTCGGTGCGCTGAGCGTGCTGATGGCGGTGATCGTCGTCAAGGAGTCGAAGCAGGAGCCGCCGCAGCCGCTCGACCTTCCCGGTGGAGTGACGCTCACCCTCTCGATCGTCAGCCTGGTCTGGGCGCTGACACACGGCCAGGAGGATGGCTGGGGTTCCGCTTCCACTCTCGGCTACATCGGTCTCGGTCTGCTGCTCCTCGCCGCCTTCGTCACCATCCAGATGAAGGGCTCGCACCCGATGGTGCCGCTGGAGCTCTTCAGGATCCGCTCCCTGTGGGTGGGCTGCCTGCTGATGATCGTGACGATGTTCGCCTTCTACGCCATCATCTACTACCTCAACTTCTTCCTGCAGGGCATGCAGGGAAAGAGCCCGATGAGCGCGTCCATCGCGCTGCTCCCGCTGACGCTGACCTTCATCATCTCGGCCCCGCTGGGTGGTTGGGCCACGGAGAAGTTCGGCGTGAAGGGTTCCCTCTCGTTCGGTGCCCTGTGCATCGCGGGCACCTCACTGCTTCTGCTCCGCCTGGAGGGCGGCTCGGGCCTGACCACTGTCGGCCCGCCGCTGGTACTCGGCGGCGTCGGCGTCGGTTTCATGATGGTGGCGGCGACTCAGGCGATCGTCGGCAGCGCGCCGGTCGACAAGGCGGGCACCGCCTCGGGCATGCAGCAGTCCATGTCCCAGCTCGGCAGCCTGCTGGGCACGGCGGTGTTCGGTGCCATCATCTCGGCGCTGGTCAGCGCTCGCTTCTCCGGCAAACTGGAGGCGGCGTTCGGGGGCAGCGGCGGCAAGACCGTCGACGAACTCGCCAACGACGCACAGGTCCAGAAGCTCGTGGAGCTCGGTTTCCCGCCCAGCGCGCGCTCCGCGCTGGAGAAGGAGCTGACCAGCGCAGGTATGACCGCGGAGCAGGTCAAGGAGTTCTCCGCGACGGTCACTCAGGCCGCCCATGACACCTTCATCAGCGGTCTGCATACCGTGTTCCTGATCAGCGCGGCCGTCGCGGTGGTCGCCGCACTGCTGTCCCTGCTGGTGTCCAACAAGGACACCAGGGGCGACCAGATGGCCGCGTTCGTCTAGACGGCCGGCTCATTCGGTGAGCCCGCCCCCTTCCCGGCCGGCGCACCGTCAGTGCGTGCCGCGGGCGGTGGGGCGGACCGTGGCGAGGCTCCGCGTGGTGACTTCGGTGACGACGCGGAGCCTCGCCGCGGTCTGCCCCGCACGATCCCGCCACGGGCTTGCCGCACGCACCGCCGACGGGTATCGGGGCAGGGCGGCGTCCGGAGTTCCGGGGACCTGCGGAACCCCCGCGACACGTCCTTCCGCGGGACGGCGCTCGCGCCTCCTCCGGCGGCTTCGAGGCGGGCACGCCCGCCCGTGATCACGACGTGCGTCCATGGAGAACGTCCACCGTGACTCCTCGTGTGCAGCACGCTGCGTGGACGTCCGGCGACAGATGCCGACGCCGCGGTGCGGCTTGCCCGTCGTCACGCAACTCGGGCCGGAGGCCCTGACCCATGCCGTCGGTCCTTGCCCGGAAGGCGCCGTACGCCTCCAGCCTGTCCTTGAGCGGAAGGCGGCGCGTGGCGAACCCCTGTACACCGCGCGGATCCTCTTCGCCGGGCAGCGGCAGGAGGCCCGCCGGGCACCCGGTGCCGGACGGCCGAAGTCGCACGGCCCGGGCAGGCGGCATGTAATGAAGGAGGACCCGGCACCGGTCAATGGCAAGGTTTCGTATCCCGGGTCCGGGTACCCGTCGTGAGGATGCCCCCCTGACGTCGGGCGTTGTGTCCGGAACAGCCGGCTCGGCCACATGCTCCGGAGTGCCTCGGCGACGACCACGAACGTTTTCGCAGCACGGAGGTTCATGATGACGACCGCTGCCGCTCTCCCTCGTGGATTCGGGAATCTCTGGACCCCGCTCGGGGTCTATGAGCCCCAGGCCGACACCAGTCTCCTCGCGCGGGCGATCCGCGGCGAGGGCGTCGAAGCAGGTATGGACGTCCTGGACGTGGGCACGGGAAGCGGCGCGCTGGCCCTGCTGGCAGCGCGCAGCGGGGCGCGAGTGACGGCCACCGACATCTCCTGGAGGGCGGTTCTGACCGCGAGGGCCAACGCCGCCCTCGCGGGGCACCGCATCCGGGTGAGACGGGGCGACCTCACCGGTCCGGTCGCGAAACAACGCTTCGACCTGGTGGTGAGCAATCCTCCGTACGTCCCCACCCCCTACGGGTTCCGGGGCCGCCGCCACGGTTCAGCACGCGCCTGGAACGCAGGCCTCACCGGGCGGCAGGCCATCGACCGGCTCTGTGCCCGCGCCCCGGACGTGCTGCGACCGGGCGGTGTGCTGCTCATGGTCCACTCCGGGCTGTGCGGCGTAGATGAATCGCTGCGGCGCCTGGAGGGCTCCGGAATGCGAGGCTCGGTGGCGGAGAGGTCGTACGTGCCGTTCGGGCCCGTGGTCACCGAGCGCCTGCCCTGGCTCCGGTCCCAGGGCCTGATCGGCACCGACGAGGACACTGAAGAAGTGGTGGTCATCCGTGCCGAACGAATCTGACCGCCCGAGGCGGGTCACGGTCGACCGCGACGGTCCCGTCCTGATCGAGGGACCCGTGGAGTTCGTCGGACAGGACGGCACGATCAGCAGGTCGGACCGGTTCGTCGTCGCTGTCTGTACCTGCCGCCGCAGCCGCAGCTACCCCTGGTGCGACACCAGCCATCGAGGGCACGGCACAGCCCGTCGCGGCGGCCACCGGAACCCGCCCTGCGACGGAGACCCCGGAGGAACCTCGTGACGGCAGGCATCGCCGGCCCCGCCCGTGCCGAACCGGCCCTGCCCCGCGGGAGAGGGCCGCTCTCCCGCGGCGTGATCAGGGCACTGACCGAGCCCGGCCGGCCGGCCCCCGACGTCGGTGACGTGCCCGGTGCGGACCCCTACGGCGAGGACCTGCAACTTGCCCTGTACGCGCTCTACGAACTGCACTACCGCGGGTTCGCCGGCGTCCCCGACGACCGCGAATGGGACCCCGCGCTGATGCCGCTGCGCCGGGCGCTCGAAGAACACTTTCTCGCCGCCCTGCGCGGCGAGGTCCCTGCCGGCCGCAGCGGCGACGCCGCACTCGGTGAGCTGCTCGTCGAACCCACTGATCATCGGGGCTCCGTGGCCCATCATCTCCAGCACGACGGTGAACTGTGGCAGATCAAGGAATACGCGGCGATGCGCTCGCTGTACCACCTCAAGGAGGCGGACCCTCACGCATGGGTCATTCCCCGCCTGCGCGGCCGGGCCAAGGCAGGTATGGCCGCCATCGAGTACGACGAATTCGGGGCCGGCCGCGCCGAGCACGTACACGCCCGGCTGTTCGCCGACCTGATGACCGACCTCGACCTGGACACGCGCTACGGCCACTACCTGGACGCGGCCCCGGCCTGCGCCCTGGCCGTGGTCAACATCATGACTCTGTTCGGACTGCACCGGGCGCTGCGCGGCGCGCTCGTCGGCCACTTCGCCTGCCTCGAGATCACATCGTCCCCGGGGTCACGCCGACTCGCGGCCGCGATGCGGCGAACCGGTGCCGGCGCGGCTGCCGAGCACTTCTACGCCGAGCATGTCGAGGCCGACGCCGTACACGAACAGGTCGTGCGGCGGGAAGTGGTCGGCGGGCTACTGGCCGACGAGCCCGCCCTGGAGGCGGACGTGGCTTTCGGCGCTGACGTGACCGTGCATCTGGAGAACCGTCTCAGCGACCATCTGCTCGCCTCGTGGCGCGCCGGGAAGTCCGCGCTGCGGTAGACGGCTGCGGCAGACGTCGCTGCGGTGGACGAGTTGGACGAGTGGGCCGGCCGGACACCTCGGGCTCCCGCCCGTCGAGGACGGCCCCGATCAGCGCGGCGTACGACACGGGGCCTCGGCGCTATGGGTGGCGAGACGGGCAGGAGGGGTTCCGGAGACTCTCCGGAACCCCTCCTGGCGCCCTGTCCGCGGCCCCTGCCGGGGCCCTCATCGCCGGAACTCCCGGTCATTGAACCCGACGGGAGCTCTCCGACGCCTCGTCGTCGTCCCCGTCGTCCGCGCCGGGTACATGGACGTCGAGAACCTTGATATTGATCTCGACGACCTCCAATCCGGTCATCGTCTGAACGGCATCCGTGACATGGATGCGTATCTTCTTCGCGGCCTCCAGGATGAGGGTTCCGTACTCCACCACGACATCGACGTCTATGGCGGTCTGCTTCTCCCCCACCTCAACCTTCACGCCTCGTCCCGGGTCGTTGGAGCGGGACACCCTGTCCTTCATCGCCCCCATTGCCCGGGTGGCTCCGCCGCCCAGGGAATGGATCCCGTCCGTCTCGCGTACCGCAATACCCGCGATCGTCGACACGACGGAATCCGCAATGACCGTCGTCCCCCGCGTCACGCCCTGCTCGTCGTTCGAGCCAAGTGTTGTTCCGCTTCCGCTACCGTTTGTCGCCATGTAGCACCTCGCAGCGAGTGTTCTCCGAGGGGCCGAACCGGAATCGGCGGATGGGTTCCGCCGCCTGTGCCCCTCTTCCACACTCCTCCGTGATCCTGGCGTCCGCCATTCGAGTGGCCGGGAAGCGCAACGCCTCCGAGACCGCCGGCCGGCCCTTCCCCTCAGTCCCGGGGCAGCAGTGATCCAAGGGGCCCGAGGTCGAGATTGAGGTCCTCAAGGCGTACGCCGTGCTGCTCGCAGAGCTCCCCCATGCGCTGCTCGAGCATCATCAGCGTCGTGCCGATCTCATCGGTCTGGGCCTCGGTCAGGTCCCCTTCGTCGATGCGCCGCAGGGCCTGCCTCTCCATCAACTGCCGGAGGAGCTCGACCACCGTGAGGACCAGGGTCACCAGATCCTTCCCCATGCGTTCGGAGTCCAGGTCCACTCGTGAGGACGTCACAGCGGCCCACTGTCCGGCCAGGGCGCAGGCACCCTTTCGTTGACCGACGACAGCAGCGCGTGCAACGAGACGCGCACGAGCGGTACGTCGGCGATGGCGATGACCAGGTCACCGCTGACGACCACCCCGGTCGCGAGGACCCGGTCCAGCAGATCCACGAGCGGCACGCCGATCGGGCCGCTCAAGGGTCCGGGGCTGTCCCAGGGGACTGCTTCCCGCGGCATCGCCTACACCTCGCCCACGAAGGAGTAGGGCACCCAGGGGCCGGAGACCTCGATCTCCGCGCCGGTCCGCTTCCTCAGATCCGCGGCCAGCAGGTCCAGCTCGGCGGCCCGGTGCTCGGCGACGAGATAGGTCGCGTTCAGTACCTGAACCCTCTGGTCACCGCCCGCTCCACTGCCGTGCGGGCGGAGCCGGCGCGACGCCGCGGCGATGCGGCTCACGTCCGTGTCCACGGCATCCGCGACTCGCAGGGAGTCGGCCTGCCTCCGCTCACGCTCCGACTGCTGGTTCCGCTTACGTTCCACGTAGGCCAGTCCCGCTCCGGGGGCGGGGCGGGCCCGGCCCGCGTGTGCGGTCGGGCGCTCCTCCGGGGCCCGGGATCCCTCACTTCCCGCGACCGGTGCGTAGACCTTCACGCCCCACTCGGCATGGTGCGCAATGCGCTTCATGGCGGTACGAAAGCGTGCCGACTCACTGGCCAGCGCGAGCACGGCCCGCTCCTCACCGTGGTAGAGCGTGGCGAGCGGCAGAGGGACGGTGGGAAAGCGGGCAGCGACGGCCGACACGACCTCGTGGTGAGCACGCGCGTAGCGTTCGAGTTCGGTCTCGTCGGCCAGCCTCTCCTGCCAGACCTCGTCCGTGAAGTCAGCCGCCCGCACGCTCTGCACGACCGCTGTGAGCGAGCCGAAGCGGAGGGCGCGAACGGGCTCGTCCCCACCGACTCCGGTGAGACCGCGCAGGAACGACTCCCCTTCCGTGCGGCAGACCGCGTACACGTAGACGGCGTTCGTGTCCGAAGCCTCGCTGCTGCGCTCCGTCATCAGCCTCCGGCTTTCCTCTCCCTGAGTCATTGCGTGTCCGACGATGTCTCGTCGTTACGGGATTCGAGTGCTTCCAGACGCGCCCGCAGCTCACGGTTCTCGTCCTTCAGCGCGTTTCTCGCCGCGTGGGAACTGAGCGCCGGATCGGTTTCCCACCAGTCGATTCCGGCCTTCTTCGCCGTGTCCACGGACGCCACGAAGAGGCGCAGGCGAATGGTGAGCAGCTCGATGTCGAGAAGGTCGATCTTGATGTCACCAGCGATCACGATGCCCTTGTCGAGCACGCGCTCCAGGATGTCCGCGAGGTTGGTGTTCTGAGGTCCGGCCGCAGGATAGGAGGCGTCCTGCCGGAAGTCGAGATCGGTCACTTCGAGCCCTTCCGGGCTCGTCGCTTCGCAGGCGAGCCCCGCCCGCGGCGCGGCGCCTCGTCCTCTTCCTCGTCTTCCTCACCTTCTTCGCCGTCCTCCTCTTCGTCCTCGTCCTCTTCGTCCTCCTCGTCCCAGCCGTCCTCGTCTTCCTCGTCCTCCCCGTCCTCAGCGTCCTCGTCGTCCCACTCCTCCTCGCCCTCCTCCCCGTCTCGGCCTTCCCCGTTCTCCGCTTCTTCCTCTTCCATCGCCTCTTCGTGAGACACGACGACTTCTCCGTCGCGGATCTCCCCACGCCACCCTTCGGGCTCCTCCTCGGTGAGCGTGACGTAGCGCTGGAAGTGTTTGAAGTCGAGCCTGACCCGGCGTCCTTGCGCACGCCACAGGTTGCCCGTCTTCTCGAAGAAGCCGGCCGGGTAGTACTCCATGACAAGAACGATGCGGGTGAGTGAGGGCGCCAGCTCATGGAAACTCACCGCGCCGCGCGTCGTTCCCTTGGCGCCCTCGGATGTCCAGACAATGCGTTCGTCGGGAACCTGTTCCTGGACCGTCGCCTTGAAGCTGCGGGAGGACGGACCCACCTTGACCTTCCAGTCGCTGGTCATCTCCTCTTCCATGGAGACGTCACGCACGCCCTTGGCGAAACTGCTGAACTGGTCGTACTGGGTCCAGTGGTCATACGCGGTGCGAAGAGGGACTCCCACATCGAGTACCTCGATGATGTTCATCACCTTGCCGCCGCTGGCCTTGCGCTTCCCCTTGCCGCCGCCGCCCAGAGCCTCCTTGGCCTTGTCCACCACGTTGTCCTTCACACCCTTGGCCTTCTCCGAAACGAACGCCTTCAACGGAGAGTCACCCTGGAGGATGCGAGAGCCGACAGCCGGCAATGAGCCGCCGTTCTCGGCGACATCGTTCAGTTGATCGGTGACGTTCGTCAGTTTGTCCCCCGCCTTCTCAGCGAGTTTCTCCACCTGTGCACTGAGGAAATCGGTCAACTCCCCGCGGAGTTTGTCCATTCCGGACTCTTCCGTCTCTTCCTCGGGCTCTGCGTTTTCCGTCCTGGGCATGACTCGCTACCTCCGACCGCTGGAGCGCTTGGATGCGGACCGCTTCGACGCCGACTTTCCCGCAGCCGTTTTCTTGGAGGCCGCCTTCTTGGCGGGGGCGGTCTTCTTGGTCGTAGCCTTCTTGGCCGACGTGGACTTCTTGGCCGAGGCGGACTTCTTCGCCGTAGCCTTCTTGGCCGACGTGGACTTCTTGGCCGAGGCGGACTTCTTCGCCGCAGCCTTCTTGGCCGGCGCGGACTTCTTGGCCGAGGCGGACTTCTTCGCCGCAGCCTTCTTGGCCGGCGCGGACTTCTTGGCCGAGGCCCTTCCGGTCCGGGACGACCTGGTGCCGTCATCATCCCGATCGGCATCCGACTCGGTCCGACGGGAAGCACGCTGCCGCGGCCGCCTCTCCTCCAGTTCCTGTTCTTCCTCTTCTTCCTCCTCCTCTTCCTCCGGCTCCTCTTCCTCCGGCTCCTCTCCGTCTACCGGCTCCTCGTCCTCGAACTCCTCGTACTCCTCGTCCTCGTAGTCGTCGCCCTCCTGCGCCGGCTCTTCGTCCTCGTACTCGTCCTCGTACTCGTCCTCGTCCTCGTACTCGTCACTCGGCGGCTCGAGGAGACGTGCCGTTCGCTCGCCGATCGAACCGGCCAGCGTGGCCATGCTGCGGTTGGCGGCAGCGGTCATGGCCTTGCGGCCCGCGTCAAGAACCTCGCCCCGCAGCTGTTCCTGGAGTTCGGCAACCTGGGGGACCTCGCCGAGCCGGCGCATGCCTTCTGCGGCCAACTGACGCGGCTCGAGGCCGAATCGGCGGCCGGCCAGATAGGTGGCGACGCTGAGAGCCATGCGCCCCTTCTTGGTCCGGCCCAGTACGTAGCCCCCGACTACGGCGACCGCAAGGGTCAATTTCGTTTGGTCTTCCATGAGCACGTCACCTTCGCTCGCTCTTTGCCGGGCTGACCCGCACGGCGTACAGCCGCTCGAGCAGTCGTTCTTCCTCGCGTTCGAACTCCTCCGGAGTGATGTCCCCGGATTCGAATTCCTGGTTGAGCACGGCCAACTGCGCGCGCAGCACAGCGGGATCGTGCAGCTCGCGCTCGGCAGCGTCATTGAGCTTCTCCGCCACCCAGACCACCCCGCGCACCGGCGCGATCGGCAGCGTGAGCAAGCCGGTGATCAGTCCCATCTCACGGCCCGCCCACGGGTACGGGACGGGCATCGGACGAGACGAAGCTGTAGCAGGGGAGCGGGCCGGCGAGCCGGATCTCCGCGTGCTCCCGGTGTTCCTCCACGAAGTTCCGGGCCTGGGAGAGGAAGGCGGCGCTCTCGGTTCGGCCGACGAGGAACGACATGTTCAGCGCGCACCCCGAGACCACGGGTCCCGGGGCGGTCGCGCGGGCCCGGGGCGCGAGCTCGCGGTGGAGTCGCTTCCCTGCCGCCGCCGCCCGCCGTGTGAGAGCACCAGCAATGGCTTCGCCCAGACGTACGCTCGCCTCATAGCCCGGGTTTCTTCGTGCGGCTTCACGGAGCTGCCGCACGTTCTTCTCCTCCGCGACAAGTGCTGCCAGCGCGTTCTGTGCGGGAAAAGCCTTGATGTTGATCTCGAAGCAGTCCTCGAGCCGGTCCAGGACACGAACGTGCGCGGTTTCGTCGACCGCCAGTTGCGCGAGGACCGTCCGCTCGTCGGGCGCGACCATTCCGAACCTCATGGGCAGTACCGGTCCTTCGTCGGCCAGCCGCATCAAGAGCTCTTGATGCGCCAGCAGATCGCGACGCCGTGCGCGGAGCTGCGGCGGCGCGTCGCTGACGACCGCGTCGAGCGCCCCCTGCCGGATCGTCCTGACGGCCGCGGGAGGTGCCCCCACGCCGCCGGCGTTCTTCGGGAGCCCGGTTCCGGCCCGCACGATCGCGTACACATAGACACCGTCGGCTGCCACGCTCATGCCTCCGCGCGCCGTCGCCGGCTCTCGCCGCTGCGCGCGGGCGCGCGGCGCTTCTTCGGCCGCTCGCGCTGCTCGTCCTCTTCGTCGGAGGAGTCGTCGCCGCCACCCACCGCCTTGCGGACGGTGTCCCCCACGGTCTCGGCAGCGTTTCGCACCTTGCGCTTGCCCACGGCCTTGGCCGCGCCGCCACCGAGCAGTTCGGGGACGGTGGTGCTGCCGGAGTCCCGCTCCAGGTCGAGACGGTTGCACGCCTCCGCGAACCGCAAATAGGTATCCACGCTCGCGACCACGATGCGCGCATCGATCTTGAGGATCTCGATGCCGACCAGCGAGACCCGGATGAAGACATCGATGACCATGCCACGGTCAAGAATGAGCTCCAACACGTCGTACAACGTGCCGGCACGGGGCGGGCAGGCCACTACTACTTCGTCCGCGTAAGTGGTCGCGGTCATGGAACGTCCTTCCAGCAGGGGTGGAGCCCGGCTCACTCGTCGGCTGCACCGCGGCGGTAGCGCCGGACCCTGCGGTATTCCAGGAGTTCACCGGCTCGGTCGAGCTGCACCTCGTAGGAGGCGAGGAGGCTTGTGGTATCGGGAATCCGTGGCACTTCGAGAACGTCCACCACCACACACCAGCCGTGGTCCTCGCGCCGGACGGCGGACACGCCTTCCGTGCGGTGCCCGATCAGCCCTTCCAGGCTCTCGCAGGCAGCGCGGGCAGCATGCTCCGGTCCCCGCGCCGATGGGGCGCGGCGTGCGGTAGCCGTCTTCGAGCGCGCGGCATGAGTGCGACGTTCTTCTGCCATAGGGCCAGTTTCCCGACTGCCGTCGGTTGTGCATCTTGAGCAATGCCATCGGAGCGCCTGGCGGTTGTCCGGCCGGATCCGTGGCCGCTTCACCCCCGCGTCCTCACGTTCGGCGAAGGATTCGTCGTCGGTCCCCCGGCCGGATCCGTGGCCGCCTCACCCCGCGTCCTCGCGTTCGGCGAAGGATTCGTCGTCGGTCCGATGAGTTCGCTGTCCTCGAACGGTCCACCCATCGACACGACCGTTCTCGACAGGAGTACCCCATGTCCACCATCCAGCCGGTGATCCTGACGTCCGACCACGACGTTCTGCTCGGCTTCTATACGCAACTGTTCGGCGCCGAGGAGATCTTCCGGGTGCCGGAGAAGGGCGCCGCCTTCTACCTCGGTCTGCGCATCGGCGACACCGACCTCGGGCTGGTGGCCAAGGCGGACGCGGGGACCGGGGCGGCGTCGCCGATCCTGCTCAGCATCGGGGTCGACGACGTCGACGAGACGCTCGCCCGGGTGGAGGCGCTCGGCGGCTCGGTCGGCGGAGACGCCAAGGACATGCCCTGGGGACAGCGCGTCGCCCACATCAAGGACCCCGACGGCAACCCGGTGAACCTCACTCAGCCGATCCCGGCCCGGTGACGCGGTGCCCGGGGCGCGCACTGGTCGGGGCCACCGGGCAGAGCCGTGTCCGACGGACACGCGCCGACCGGGCACGTGCCCGGTCGGCGCCCTTCGGCGAGCGGGCGGCGCAACCCGCGCCGCTGACCGTCGCGAACCACCGACAGCCGCCGAGACGCCGGTCGGCGGGCGCGCCGTGGTCGCGGGTGCGGGCCCTCCGCGCAGGCGGGCCCGGTGCGCCCGTCCGGACGGTGGTCCGTGCGCAGGGACGCGGAAAACCCGGAGGAACAGGCGTCCGCGCGATGCTACGGTCGGGCCCCATGCGCTGGCTTCCCGAAGATTTCGTCCACCCCGTCCTGGTACCACTGCCGGGCGGCGACCACCACCTGAGGCCGATCCGGGAGACGGACACGCCGCTCGACTATCCGGCCGTGATGGGTTCTCGCGAGCGGTTGTGGACCATGTTCGGTCCGGCGTGGGGCTGGCCCGCAGCCACCATGACCTACGAAGCCGACCAAGCGGATCTGCTGCGGCACGAGAAGGAGATCGCCGCCCACCAGTCCTTCAACTACGCGCTGTTCGACGCGGCGGAGACAGCCCTCCTCGGCTGTGTCTACATCGACCCGCCGGAGAAGTCCGGCGCGGACGGCGAGATCTGCTGGTGGGTGGTGGACGAGCTGGTGGGCAGCGAGGTCGAACAGGCCCTGGACGCACTGGTGCCGCAGTGGATCGCGGCCGACTGGCCGTTCGAGCAGCCGCGCTACCTCGGGCGCGAGACCTCCTGGCCGGACTGGCTCGCGCTGCCGGCGCACCCCGACGCGTAACCGCCGTGAGGTCCGACGCCTCCGGTGAGTGCGGCTGTGCGAGCGCCGCTCAGGGGAGGACGGCTTGTGCAGGCGCCGCTCATGAGGAGCACGGTGCGTCGGCGGGCGACGCCTCCCGATCGCTCCGTCAGCCGATCCGCTTGAGCAGTTCGTCGGCGAGCGGCCCTGACGAGGCCGGGTTCTGGCCGGTGACCAGGTTGCGGTCGACGACCACGTGCGGGGTCCACGGCTCGCCTTCCTGGAAGTCGGTGCCGATCTCCACGAGCCGGTCCTGGAGCAGCCACTTGGCCTTGTCCGCGAAGCCGGCCTGGCTCTCCTCGGTGTTGGTGAAGCCGGTGAGCCGGTAGCCGGAGAAGGCGTGGGTGCCGTCGTCCTTCATGGCTGCGAGTACGGCGGCCGGGGCGTGGCAGACGATGCCGAGCGGCATCCCCGAGTCCAGCACCCGGGTCAGCAGCCTGCCCGAGTCGGCGTTGACCGCGAGGTCCTCCATCGGACCGTGTCCGCCCGGGTAGAACACCGCCGCGTAGTCCGCCGGGTCCACGTCCTCCAGCTTCAGCGGGTGCCCGAGTTCGGCCATGCCGGCGACGGCGGCCGCCATCTTCTCGGCGTTCTCGTGGCCGTCGTTGAACTCGGGAGCCAGGCTGCCGCGGTCCACGGTCGGTACCACTCCGCCGGGGGTGGCGACGACGATCCGGTGTCCGGCGGCCCGGAACCTCTCGTACGGGGCGATGACCTCCTCCGCCCAGAAGCCGGTCGGGTGCACGGTTCCGTCGGCGAGGGTCCAGTGGTCGGATCCGGTCACGACGAAGAGGATCTTTGCCATGTCACAACTTTCGCTGGGCCGGGCGCTCTGCTCCCGGGAGGGTGTGCGGTCCGGCGGGCCCGCATCCGGGCCCGCCGTCGCGCCGATGTTTCCGACGGTACGGCCGCGCACCCACCCGGCTGCCGCAGAATCGCGGGCGGGATCGCAGAGAAACCCATGGGATCGGAGATCCCTTCAGGTCGGGGATCCCATGGGGCCCGGAATCCCACCGGGCCGGGAGTCCCACAGGATGACGGGACGCGGCCGGACTGCTGCCGTCGGACCCGGCGCCCGGAACCCCGCGCGCGGCAGTCCCGTACGCCGGATCAAGAGGCGGTATGCGCACGCAACGCCGCGCGGAACCAGTCCAGTTCGGGCGCCGGCGGATCCGGTGCCGGCCAGCGGTTGACCACGGCGAGCAGGTGCAGGTAGCGCTCCCGTCGCGGGTCGTTCACGGTGTCGAGGCGGGCGCGCAGCCGTTGCCGGAGAGCGGCGTCGTCCGGGCGGCCGCACCGTTGCGCGTAGGCGGCCGTGACCGCGTCGACGACCGAACCGGCCTGGAGGGAGTCCGGGTCGATGCCCGCGGCGCGCGCCGGGGCGGTGTGGGCGCGGATCACGGCCTCCGGGCCAGGCACCGGAGCTCCGGCGGCATGCTCGGCCCGGTCCGCCGCGTGATGCGCGGCCGTACGCCGCATGGCGGCCCGGAATCCGGCGTCCTGGCACAGTTGGGCGAGTTCGATCCACGCCTGCGTCTCCTCCTCGGTGGGGTTGTCGGACAGATCCGGCGTCATCGATCTCGCGACGCCCGCCAGGTCCGTCCCGGTCCTCGTCCCCGGGACGCCCAGAACCTCGTCCAGGAACTCATCGGTGAGGACGCGTCGTTCGTCCTCGGAGAGTGCGGCCAGTCGGTGCATGAGTTCCATCTCCTCAGGGGTCGCATCGCGGCGTGCGGCAGCCATCAGCACCGCACGCCGCACGGTCAGCACCCGGATCTGTACGGCGAGCGCCTCCGCGTGTGCTGCGGCGAGCTCGGCCGGCGGGGTGTCCCGGTCCAGTGCCTCGCGGATCGTGGACAGGTCGAGCCCGAGCGCGCGCAGGGTGCGGACCAGGCGCAGACGTGCCACCGCTCCGGGGCCGTAGCGGCGGTAGCCGGCCGGGGTGCGGCCGGCCGGCGGCACGATCCCGCGGTCCGAGTACGCGCGTACCGCCTTGACCGTGAGGCCGGTCCGCCGTGCCAGCTCGCCGATCGAGAGATGCGTGTCGCCGTCGCCGTTCATGCGCCCCACTCTCCCGTCTCCCCCGGGGGGAGACTCAAGTCGCTGTCCCGGCCGGGCCGGCGGTATGTCAACGGATCCGGGCGTCGCGCTGTTTCGCGGGCGCACGGGGTCGCCCGGTCGGCTGCCCCGGAGTGCGGCGGGGCCCGGGATGTGGGTAAGTGGCAACGGGTCCTGCTCGCCGCACCCGCGCCCGGGGCCGTGTTCTGCCGCGTCGTACCGCCGAGCCAGCCTCATGGAGCCGCCGTATGCCCGAGATCACCGAGCAACCGGCCCCGGCGCAACCGGTCGTCGCGCCACTGACCAGTGCGGCCCTGATCCTGGTCGCCACGATCGAGCCCGGTGGTGAGTCCGTCGTCCGGGAGGCGCTGCCGGATCTGGCGGCGTTCGCCCGTTCCATCGGGTTCCGCTACCCGGAGGCGGGTCTGGTGTGTGTGACCGGGTTCGGTTCCGACGCCTGGGACCGGTTGTTCTCGGGTCCGCGGCCGGCCTCGCTGCATCCTTTCCAGGAGTTGCACGGCGCCCGTCACCACGCCCCGGCCACCCCGGGCGACCTGCTGTTCCACATCCGGGCCGAGCGGATGGACGTGTGCTGGGAGTGGGCCACGCAGCTGCTGGACCGGCTGGGCGGGGCGGTGAGGGTCGTCGACGAGACACAGGGTTTCCGCTACCTCGACCACCGGGACCTGCTCGGGTTCGTCGACGGCACGGAGAACCCGGTGGGCGACGACGCCCGGTCGGCGGCGCTGGTCGGGGACGAGGACCCGGATTTCGCCGGCGGCAGTTACGTCATCGTCCAGAAGTACCTGCACGATCTGGCCTCGTGGAACGCCCTGCCGACCGAGGAGCAGGAGCGGGTGATCGGGCGGACCAAGTTCACCGACATCGAGCTCGCCGACGACGTCAAACCCGCCGACTCCCATGTCGCGCTGAACACCATCACGGACCCGGACGGCACGGAGCGCGACATCCTGCGCGCCAACATGCCGTTCGGCAGCTTCGGGCAGGGCGAGTTCGGAACGTACTTCATCGGGTTCGCCGCCGACCCGGACGTCACCGAGCGGATGCTGCGCAACATGTTCCTCGGCAACCCGCCCGGCACCCACGACCGGATCCTCGACTTCTCGACCGCGGTCACCGGCACGCTGTTCCACGCCCCCGGCGCCGACTTCCTCGACGCCCCTCCGCCGTCACCCGCCGCCGCCGAGGCCGCGCCCCAGCCGGAGCCGGCGTCCGCGCCGGCGGCGAGGGCCGTGGTCACGCCGGTGGTCCGGAACGGTTCGCTGCGCATCGGCAGCCTGCAAGAAAGTGCCCAGAGATGAACAACCTCCATCGCGAACTCGCCCCTGTCACCCAGGCCGCCTGGGACCAGATCGAAGAGGAGGCCAGGCGCACCTTCAGCCGCCATCTGGCCGGCCGCCGAGTCGTCGACGTCAGCGGACCGGAGGGGCCACGACTGGCGGCGGTCGGGGACGGCCATCTGCGCGACATCGATCCGCCCACCCCCGACGTCATCGCCCGGGCCCGTACGTCGATGCCGGTCGTCGAGTGGCGGGTGCCGTTCACCGTGACGCGGTCGGCCGTCGACGATGTCGAGCGCGGCTCGGACGACAGCGACTGGCAGCCCGTCAAGGACGCGGCCCGGACCTGTGCGTTCGCCGAGGACATGGCCATCATCGACGGCTACGCCGCGGCCGGGATCGCCGGTCTGCGCGACGGCTCCTCGCACACCCCGCTGCCGTTGCCCGCCGATGCGCGCGACTATCCGGCCACGGTCAGCCAGGCGCTGACCCGGCTCCGGCTGGCCGGTGTGGACGGGCCCTACCGGCTGCTGCTGGGGGCGGACGCGTTCACGGAGGCCACGGAGACGTCCGACCACGGATATCCCGTCTCCACGCACCTGGCCCGGCTGCTGGACGACCAGATCCTGTGGGCACCGGCGGTCGCGGGCGGGGTGCTGCTGTCCACCCGGGGCGGCGACTTCGAGCTGTGCCTGGGCGAGGACCTGTCCATCGGCTACCAGGACCATGACGCGACGGACATCAGGCTGTACTTCCACCAGTCGTTCACCTTCCGGATGCTGACCCCGGAAGCCGTGGTCCCGATCATCGCCTGACCGGCGGACGCCCGCGGGTCCGCACGCCGGCACACCCGGCATCTCCTCGCGAGTGCCGTCCGCCCCGCCTGCCGGTCCGGCCGTGGATCCGTCCGCGTCCACCGGCCTTCATTTCCTCACTGACAAGGTCCTGCACCGATGCCGTCCGGCTGGGCGGAGACTGTGGCGCACCCCATGACCGCACCTGATTCCACGAGCCCTCCCCCGTCCCTCTCCGCCGTGCGTGTCGCGGCCGCGGTCCGCCACGCCGTCGCGGCCGGTCTGCTGGGCGAGTCGAGCCCGGTCGCCGGATTCGTCGACACGGAGGGCGTACGGGACTCGGTGGCCGCGCTCCACGAGGCGTTCGCGGGCGCGCCCGGGGTGCTGCACACCTTCGCCGCGAAGGCCGCGCCGCTCGTACCGGTGCTGCGGCTGCTGGCGAAGTGCGGCATGGGCTGCGAGGTCGCGAGCCCGGGTGAACTGCGGATCTCGCTCGACGCCGGGTTCGCACCGTCGAAGATCGTCCTCGACTCCCCCGTCAAGACGCGTGACGAGATCCGGCGGGCGCTGGCGCTCGGCGTGGCGCTCCACGCCGACAACCTGGACGAGGTGGACCGGATCGCCGCGTTACGGCCCGCGGACGCGGTGTCCGCCATCGGGCTCCGGGTCAATCCTCAGGTCGGCGGCGGGTCCGTCGGCGCGATGAGCACGGCCACGGCCACAAACGGCGTGGCACTGCGCGATCCCGGCGCGCGCGAACGCGTCATGGAGGCGTTCGCGGCCCGCCCGTGGCTGAGCCGCCTGCGCGCGCACGTGGGCACGCAGGACTGTTCGCCGGAGCTGAACGTGGCGGGCATCGGCGAGATGTACCGGCTGGCCGAGGACATCAACTCCCGGCTCGGACGCCCACAGATCACCTGCCTGGACATCGGCGGCGGCCTGCCCGTCGACTTCACCGCCGACACGGTCCGCCCCGCCTTCGCCGCGTACGCGACCGCGCTGCGCGGCGCGGTACCGGGGCTGTTCGACGGGCGGTACGGACTCGTCACCGAGTTCGGCCGGTCGCTGATGGCCGGGAACAGCCTCATCGGTGCACGCGTGGAATACACGAAGGAGGCCGGGGGCCGGCGGATCGCGCTCACCCACGCGGGCACGCGGACCGCCACCCGTACCGTCCTCACGCCCGACGCGTGGCCGCCGCGGGTGGGCGCCTTCGATGCCGACGGGCTCCCGAAGGCCGGTCCGGCGCTCGTCCAGGACATCGCGGGTCCGTGCCGCTTCGGCGGGGACGTCGTCGCGCCGGCCCGGGAGCTGCCCGAACTACGGGCGGGCGACTACGTGGTGCTGTCCGACACCGGCGCGTACCTCTTCTCCACGCCGTGGGCCTGCGCCAGCCTGCCGCGGCCCGCGGTGTACGGGTTCGGTACGGCGCCGGGCGCGGGGCAGGACGGCCTGACGGTCCGCTTCACTCCGGTGCGTGACGCCCAGTCGCTGGACTCGATCGCCGCGGAGAGCGGGCTCGCACACGCCGACGCCCTGCTGGAGCCGGACGCCTGAACCCGTATCTCCCCCGGCCCCGGGTGCACAGTCAATTTAATAGCCATGGCGATAGTAGCCATGTACTGTATTGACATGAGCAACGCACCTACGGGCCCGACCCCCGGTTTCCTGGTCTGGCGGCTGTCGATGAGATGGCGGGTGGCCATCGACCGGGGGCTGGCGCCGCTCGGGCTGACCCACGCGCAGTACTCCCTGCTCGGGTCACTGATGGGGATGCAGCAGGCGGGTCTGCGGCCGAGCCAGCGGGCTCTCGCGGACCACACCGGGCTCGAAGCGCTCTACGTCTCGAAACTGGCCCGCGGCCTGGAGGCGGCCGGATTCGTCGAACGGGCCGCAGATCCGGCCGACACCCGGGCCGTCCGCCTCTCGCTCACCGCCGAGGGCCTCGCGGTCACCGCCCGCGCGGTCGAGGTGGTGCGCCGGCTCGTCGACGGACTGCTCGCTCCGCTGGGCGGCCTGGACGGCCCGGACACCGAGGCGTTCACCCGGACGCTGAAGGCCCTCCTCGACGTGCCCGTTCCCGTAGTCACCGACCCCACCACCAAGGAGCAATCATGACCACCGCACCGACCGTCAACGGCCAGGTCATCGGCCAGGCCCACTACGCCACGCGCGCCGTTCTCGAGACCCTGCTGGCCACCACCGGCACCACCTTCCACGAGTCCGTCGCCCTGACCGCCACGGCGGACGCCGGTGGGGTCATCGAGCGACCACGACTCGTCGAACGGCTGACGTCCACGCTGAAGATCGACGCCGCGGTCGTGGAGACCGTCCTGACCGGTCTGCTCACGCAGGGTCTGCTGGCGCAGGAGCCGGGAGACCCGGCACGGCTGTCGATGACGGCCCCGGGCAGCGCACTGGACCACACGCACCGGGCGGCCCTGACCGAAGTCACCGCCCGGCTCTACGCGGACCTGTCGGCCGAGGACCTGGCGACGGCGGGCCGGGTCCTGACCGAGGTCACGGCCCGGGCCAACGCGGTACTGGCCGGGGCCTGAGCCGCAGGTGGCACCGTCGGACGCCCGGTGCCGGGCCCGGCCGGGGACCGCTGGTGATCCCGGTGCCGGTCAGCCGACCGGTGAGGGCTCGGGCTCGGGCGGCGGCACCGGATCGGGGTCCGGCGCGGGCGGCTGCGGGATCGGATCCGGTGCCGGGCCCGGCGGCGTGGGCACGGGCGGCGTCGGCCCCGGACCGGGCGGAACCGGTGTCGGCTCCGGCAGCGGCTGGGGCGGCCCCGGAATCGGCCCGGGGGTGGGCGCCGGCGGAACCGGATCGGGGTACGGGTGAGTCATCTCGGGCCTCCGAACGGTCGGGGTGGATCTCCTCCACCGTCTCCCGGAGCGGCTGCCCGCGCCCGGCGAGTCCACACGTACGGGCTGCGGATGCACCGGCCGGCTCACGGTCCCACCCGGCCGGCCGTACGGAACCCCGGTCGTCAGCGCGCGGCCGCGACGGCCGCGGCGTCCAGCCCGGCCCGGGGGCTGGACAGGACGGGGATCCGGGTGACCGAACGGGTGACCGCGCCCGCCATCGAGACCTGGGCCAGCACGATCACATCGGCTTCCGTCACAGCGTCGGCCGCCGCCGCCACGAGATCCAGGTAGCCGTCATGGTCACCGGCCTCGAAGCGCGCCCAGGCGCCGTCGACCAGGACGGTGCGCACCTCCAGGCCCCGCTCCCCCGCCCGCTCGGCCTCCTCGGCGATCAGCGCGCGGGTCGGTTCCAGGGTGGCGTGGTGCGCCGCCAGGACGGTGACCCTCCGCGCGCGGACGGCGGCGGCAGCCATCGGCCGGTCGATGCGCAGGACCGGGATGCCGAGCCGCGCCCCGACGGACTCGGCGACCCCGCCGATCGTCGAACACGTACAGAGCACCGCGGTGGCACCCTCGGCGGCGGCACGGTTCACCAGTGCCTCGACGTCCCCCGCCACCGCCTCCGGCCCCAGCACGCCCGCGCGGTCGAGCAGGTCCTCGTACACGAGGTGACGCACGACGAGGCCGGGGTGGTGGGCGTCACGCAGCGCGTCGAAGACCGGGACGTGGACCGGGGAGGTGTGCAGGAGTGCGAGGCTCATCCGCGCCACGCTACCGACCGCCCCGGCCGCGCCCGGCAGGCGTCCACCAGCCGGAACAGCGCTCAGTAGAGCTCGGGACGGGTGGCGAGCTCCTTCTTGGCCCGCTCCACCAGCTCCGCCGGGGCCTCGGGGGCCTCGTCCGGGTGGCGCGATGCCCACTTGGCGGCGTACGGACACAGCGGGACGACGGGGACGCCCTCGCGGGCGGCCATGGAGTAGAACTCCTTGACCAGGGCGCCGGCGATGCCCTTCCCCTCGTGCTCCTGCTCCACGACGGTGTGCACGGCGACGAGCGCCGCAGGCACCCCGTCCAGCACGAAGTACACGATGACCCCGGCGGCCTCGCCGTCCACGTACGCGAGCAGCTTGCCCGCCGCCCGGTCGTCGCGGATGTCGGGACCTGCCTGCCCGGACTGCTCGGCCATGGCGAATGCTCCCTCGCTGTGCCAGGCGCTTCAGCGCGCCGCGGGGACGGCGTGCGGGCTGCGCTCGGTGTCGGAACCCGGAACGGGCGCGGAGGCGTCGGCCCCGAGCTCGACGATCCGGTTGCCCTCGTCGACATGGACGATACGCGGAACCAGCCCGCGCGCCTCGGCGTCGTCGACCTGCGCGTAGCTGATCAGAATGACCAGGTCACCCGGGTGCACCAGATGCGCGGCAGCCCCGTTGATCCCGATCACACCGGAGCCGCGCTCGCCCTCGATGACGTAGGTCTCCAGCCGGGCACCGTTGTCGATGTCGACGATGTGGACGAGCTCGCCGGGCAGCAGGTCGGCGGCTTCCATCAGCGCGGCGTCGACCGTGACGGACCCGACGTAGTGCAGGTCGGCCTGGGTGACGGTGGCGCGGTGGATCTTGGACTTGAACATCGTTCGTATCATTGAGGTACTCCTGGGCATCGGCTCCCTGCCTGCGTTTTTGCAGGTCAAGTGCTGTTCCCGCAGCTTACAACGAACCGCAAGTCCGGGTAGCTGTTGCCAGGTTTTCAGGACTGATGCTGACCACTTGCTGACTGACCTCAACGCCGGAGCCGGCGGCGGGCTGCGCCTGCGGCAGCTGAGCGCGCTGCCGGGAGCCGCACCGGAGCGGCTACCCCCTCGTCCTGCGGGTCGCACTCCCGGGCCACGGCCGTGCCAGAACCGCGCAGCACGCAGGGGCAGATGGCACCGGCCGGAACTCCTGGTCGAGTGAGCACGCCGGGGCAAGGCCCGAACGGCAACATGCCCGCGCCATCGACTCCGAAGTGCCCTTGCCTCCTGCTCAGCCGTCGTCGCCCGGAGCACCGCTCACGATGATCCTGCGACCGGTGACGCGTCGCGGTGAGAGCACCATGACGTGCTCGCGCTTGTCCCCCGCCCAGGGTGGCGAGAAGGCGGACTCCCTGAGCCGACGAGCGGCTTCCTCGTCCGCCACACCATGAACGGGCCCGACGAGCAGCACACTCCATCCTCTGCTGAAGGCGCCGTCGATGTGATCGGCCTCGAAGGCGATCTCTGTGCCGTCGGCCATGGCGAGGGAGGAATGCTCCGCCGTGCTGAACACGACCTCGCCGTCCAGCACCTGGTAGTTCAGCGGCAGCACGACCGGCCCGTCCGCACCGGACAGCGCCACCCTCCCCACGCCGTGGTCGCCGAGCAGAGCCCAGGAATCCGATACGTCGAGTTCCACCATTCGGGCTCGCCCAGCCGCTCTGGCCAGCCCTGCCGGCAAATCCCCGGCCGCGCCCGTCAGCTCCTCAACCGTAGTTTCGAGGGCGTTGGCCAGCCGGAGGAGAAACCCGATGCCAGGCGCTGCCGAGGAGTGCTCCTCCACGTACTCGATGTAGCCGGGCGCCGCAGCTGCGCGCAAGGCGACCTCCTGCCTGGACAGGCCGAGCTGCTCGCGACGCGTGGCAACACGCCGGCCGATGTCACCTCTCGCCGAATGCGGTTGTGAGGGCATCCCTGGAGCTCCCTGTCCATCGACACGTCGTACGAGTACAAGCCAACGCTAGCCAGAGCCGGAGCCACGCGCAGGACGGACTACACCCTGCGCGCCCCGACCGAACGGGCGCCGCGTCCAGGCTGCAGCCCGGCTGACCGAGCCGAAATGCTTGATGCGGGACCCGGCCTCACTCGCGCCGGGCCCCGGGAGCGACGTCCCGCACTCGTCGACCGCCGTCTCCCCTGAAACTCCCCCGCACCCCGCCCCGCACACAGGAACGGCACAACTCGCCCTGGCAGCGGCCGGCGAACGAACCGCTGCGTCAGTGCTTCCCGAGGGGCACCGATCTCTCGCGGTGGCCGTCCACGGACCTGGAGGCCGTCGCCATGAACAACCGGCGCCGCAAGCTCCTCGTTCGGCGGGCGCCGGCCGAAGTCGCCGACCCCGCGTCCGGCGCCGGCCTCTGCCTGATCGCCTGCACCGGCTGGGACCCGGCGCAGGCGAGTACCGCGACAACCTCGCCGGCTACGCCACCCCTCGCACCAAGCACTCCTCCGGCGAAAGCCCGTCGTCGCAGTGACGTTTTCGGCCACGGCTTCGCTTGGTTGGAGGAGGGACCGCCAGGTCCCCCGCCGGGCGTCCCGATGAGGCTCCCGGGAATGACGGCTGGGGGCTGAAGTGGGTTCGGGTGGGGAACAGAGGCGTACCTTGTCGGCCGGCGAAATGCGCGTGGGGGTGGCTGAGTTCGTGCGAAGGGTGACAGCGCGGAACCGCTTGCCCCTGGATTACTCGGTGGCGAGCCTCCGAGTGGTGGACCGCATCACCGATGGGCTTCGCGGGTTCCATCTCAGTAGCGACAACTAGCATCAGGAATGAGGTCAACATGGAAAGGGTCGACGAACTCCTCTCCATCACCGGTTGGCAATCCGAGCCGCAGGAGATCGACTGGAATGAGGTCGAGCGTAAGTTCGAAATATCCCTCCCGGTCGACTTCAAAGAAATCAGCGAACTTTTCGGTCACGGCGCCTTCAGCGGGTACCTGAAAGTGCTGCCTGTGAACGGAGCAGATCCGGAGGGGATGCTCGGGAGATGGAACTCAATGAGAGAGTGCGCGGATAAGACGCCCCTTTCCGGTCCGTTCGACCCGTACGAGGTGTTTCACGGAGAGATTGGCCTCATCCTCTGGGGTAATTCGATGACAGAAGCGCAGTACTTCTGGCTCGCAAATGCCTCGTCAAGCCCCGAGAAGTGGCCCATCGTTGCCAGAACCTCACCTCTCGACGATTGGCATCAGTTCGATGAGATTTCAACCTCGGAATTCATCTGCCGAATCCTCAAGGATCCAGAGTTCCGCCCTTTCTCGATTTCGAGAAAAGTCGAGCGCCCATTTTTTGAAGCCTACCGCTAGCCTCTGTCTTTCATAGCGAAAGATAGAGGTCAGGCCGCGATGCACTTTCGTAGCCTGCATCGCTGGTCAAGAAGTATGGATGAGGGTGTGGAGTTGCGCAGAAGGCAACTCCACACCCTCTCGGTGTACGAAGCCATGAGAACGTGTGAGAGCGGATAGAACACAAGAACCTTAAACGGGGGATGACTGTTGAGTATCGAATCCCTAGAGGATGCACTGCCGCGGCTGGGCGGCACATCGTCTTGAGGTTCCACCGCGCATCAACTGGCAAGAAATCTTCAATGGGTCGATGGCAACCGCATCCTGCTTCTCGGGCCGGCTGCGTTGAGTCTGGCGCACGACGTGGGCGGTCGATTTGCCGGACGGAGGCACGGTCTCCACCGGGTTCGAGAGGTGCTCGCTGCGAGCCGCGTTCAGTACGGCGTCCAGGGCGACGTCCTCGGCAGGTGTGTAGGCGGATCCCGCTCCCGTCACATCCCGGGATCTGGATAGCGACGTCCGAACAACCCTCGACCCTCTATGGTGGCCGGTGCAGCTGGTTCGCCCTGCCCGCCAGGCAGACGCGTCGCAAGAGGGAACCCGGTGGGAATCCGGGACTGCCCCGCAGCGGTAAGCGGGAACGATCGCCGTCATGAGCACTGGATCCGGTCGGATCTGGGAAGCGACGGCCAGTAGGAGTCTGCCCCGGCAGGCGCGCCCGCAAGTCCGAAGACCTGCCCGTTGCCCGTACGTGACCACTCGCGTACGGATATCCCGGTGACCTCGTGGGCGGGTCGGCGTACATACCAGACAGAGCCTCACGCCCAGGGCGTGCACGTGTTCCGTCTGGTTCGTCATCCCTTCGCGCCCGTGTCCTGTCTCCGGGATCTCAAGGAGTCGTCTCGCGAAGGAGATTTCCGTGACAGCGCAGCCCGCATCCGCGGCAGCACGAGCCACCGTGTTCGGCTACCCCCGGCAGGGTCCGAACCGGGAGCTGAAGAAAGCCACCGAGGGCTACTGGAAGGGCCGGATCACCGCCGACGTCCTCCGGCAGACAGCAGCCGAGCTGCGGCGGTCCAACTGGCAGGAATTGGCGGACATCGGCGTCCACGAGCTCCCCACCGGAGACTTCTCCTACTACGACCACGTCCTGGACACCAGTGTCATGGTCGGCGCCGTCCCGCAGCGGCACCGTGAGGCCGTCCATGCCGACGCGCTCGACGGCTACTTCGCGATGGCGCGCGGCACGCAGGACGTCGCCCCGCTGGAGATGACCAAGTGGTTCGACACCAACTACCACTACCTCGTGCCCGAGCTCGGCCCCGACACCGTGTTCAACGCGGACTCCACCAAGCAGGTCACCGAGTTCAAGGAAGCCCTCGCGCTCGGACACAGGGCCCGGCCCGTGCTCGTCGGCCCGGTCACCTATCTCCTGCTCGCCAAGCCCGCCCCCGGGGTGCCGGCCGGCTTCGAACCGCTCACCCTGCTCGACCGGCTCCTTCCGGTCTACGCGGAGGTCCTCGCGGATCTCCGAGCCGCCGGCGCCGAGTGGGTTCAGCTCGACGAGCCCGCCCTGGTCCAGGACCGCACCTCGGCCGAGCTGAACGCCGCCGCCCGCACCTACCGGCACCTCGGCGCCCTCACGGACCGGCCCAAGCTGCTCGTCGCGTCCTACTTCGACCGGCTGGGCGAGGCTCTCACCGTCCTGGCCAAGGCGCCGGTCGAGGGCCTGGCGCTGGACTTCACCGACGCGGCGGCGGCCAACCTCGAAGACCTCGCCGCTGCCGGCGGGCTCCCTGGCAAGCGGCTCGTCGCCGGCGTCGTCAACGGACGCAACGTCTGGATCAACGACTACGAGAAGTCCCTGGCAACCCTGGCCACGCTCCTCGGCCTCGCCGACCGGGTCGATGTGGCCGCTTCCTGCTCCCTGCTGCACGTCCCCCTCGACACCGCCGCCGAACGGGACATTGAGCCGCAGGTCCTGCGTTGGCTGGCCTTCGCCCGGCAGAAGACCGCCGAGATCGTCACGCTGGCCAAGGGGCTGGCCCAGGGCACCGGCGCGGTGACCGCCGAGATCGCTGCCAACCGCGCCGACCTCGCCTCCCGCTCCGACTCTCCCATCACCCGCGACCCGGCCGTACGGGCCAGGGCCGACGCCATCACCGACGCCGACGGTCGCCGCTCCCAGCCGTACGGGGAGCGGGCCGCCGCCCAGCGGGCGCACCTCGGGCTTCCCCTGCTGCCGACGACCACCATCGGTTCGTTCCCGCAGACCGATGAACTCCGCACCGCGCGCGCCGACCTGCGCGCGGGCAGGATCGACTCGGCCGGGTACGAGGAGCGCATCGAAGCCGAGACCCAGGAGGTGATCGCCTTCCAGGAGAAGACCGGCCTGGACGTCCTGGTGCACGGTGAGCCCGAACGCAACGACATGGTCCAGTACTTCGCGGAGCAGCTGACGGGGTACCTCGCCACGCAGCACGGCTGGGTGCAGTCATACGGCACCCGTTACGTCCGCCCGCCGGTCCTGGCCGGCGACATCTCCCGCCCCGAGCCGATGACGGTGCGCTGGACGACGTATGCCCAGTCCCTCACCGACCGGCCCGTCAAGGGCATGCTCACCGGACCGGTCACCATGCTCGCCTGGTCCTTCGTCCGCGACGACCAGCCGCTCGGCGACACCGCCCGGCAGGTAGCCCTCGCCCTGCGGGACGAGGTGAACGACCTGGAGTCCGCCGGCACCTCGGTCATCCAGGTCGACGAGCCCGCTCTGCGCGAGACCCTGCCCCTGCGCGCCGACGGCCATCCGGCCTATCTGGCCTGGGCGACGGAGGCGTTCCGCCTCACCACCAGCGGCGTACGGCCGGACACCCAGATCCACACCCACATGTGCTATGCCGAATTCGGCGACATCGTCCAGGCCATCGACGACCTCGACGCCGACGTCATCAGCCTCGAGGCCGCCCGCTCCCACATGCAGGTCGCCCGCGAACTGGCGGAGCACGGCTACCCGCGCGAGGCGGGGCCCGGCGTGTACGACATCCACTCTCCCCGGGTGCCGAGCGGCGAGGAGGCGGCCGCCCTGCTCCGCAAGGGACTGAGGGCCATCCCGGCGGAGCGGCTGTGGGTGAACCCGGACTGCGGGCTCAAGACCCGCGGCTGGCCCGAGACCCAGGCGTCCCTGGAGAACCTCGTGACAGCGGCCCGCACGGTCCGAGGCGAACTGCCCACCTCCTGACCGGAAGGCTCCGAAGGCCGGGGCGCCGACAGGCGCCCCGGCCACAGCGCAGCGAGCACGGGTGGCTTGGACATACCTCTGGCTTGCTGAATGCCAGGACGTCCGTGGGAGGAATGCCCCCAGATGAGTACCGAGCTCCGGCATCTTCAGGTCATCGGCATCGGAACCGGTGACCCCGACCATCTGACGTTGGCCGCCGTCAAGGCCATGCGAAGAGCGGATGTCTTCTTCGTTCTGGGCAAGGGCAACCAAAAGGACTCCCTCACCCGGTTGCGACGGGACATCCTCGACGAGCACGTACGGAGGCCGTATCGCGTAGTAGAGGCCGACGATCCCTGGCGCGACCGTTCCCAGAACCAGTTCGCGGGGTACACCGACGCGGTTCACGACTGGCGTCGTCGGCGTGCCGACGTCTGCGAGGAGCTGATCCGCGATGAGCTGACCCCGGGGCAGTGCGGTGCGTTCCTGGTCTGGGGTGACCCCTCGCTGTACGACAGCACCATCGCCATCCTCGACGGCATCCGAGCCCGCGAGGAGGTGGCGTTCTCGTACGAGGTGATTCCCGGGATCAGCAGCGTCTCCGCCCTGGCGGCCCGACACCGCATCAGCCTGAACCGGATCGGCGGGCCGGTCCACATCACCCCGGGCCGACGGCTCTCCGAGACCTTCCCGAACGACGACGGCGACATCGTCGTCATGCTCGACGCGCGCGAAAGCTTCCGGCACCTGGCCGGCAGCGGCATATGGATCTACTGGGGCGCCTATATCGGCACGCCTGACGAGATCCTGGTCTCCGGACCGCTCGACGAGGTCTCCGGCCGCATTCGCCGGATGCGAGCCGAGGCGCGGGCCGAGCACGGGTGGATCATGGATACCTATCTGCTGAGGATCAACACCGACGGCGCCGAGGGCTGATCCAGACGCCCGACACCACCTCACTTCCCGTCCGGCGGCGCCGGACGGGAAGGGGTGAAGCGGACCGGCACCTGGAAGCGGGCGCGTCGCGCGGCCCGGGCTCACGTGCGTTCAGTACGAGGTGGCCGATGAGTCGGCCCGGTCCGTGGCAGGTGGCGTGACCGCCTCGGCCGACCTCGACGAGGCTGATCGGCGACATCGCCGACGGGAGCTGGCCGGCGGGTGTTCGCGCCGTGTAAATGATCACAGGAGGATGGGTCAGAAGGAACAGTCGATTCCCGGCACGATCCTGCTTCCGCTCGGCGATCCGGCGAACCATGCTCTTCTGCGCCACCTCGTAGGGCACTTCCCCCAAGTCGATCCGTTCGATGCTCCTCACCGTGTGCCGGCTTCGGCTTGCCAGGGTGGACCTTGGCGAAGTGCCTGACGGGGTTGAGGTGCCGGCTGTACGGACGACCGTGGCAACGGGGTCGCTCGGGCCACCCGTCCTGCCGGCGTAGAGCTGCGGGAGGCGGGATCGGTCGAAGCCTGGTGGCACGGGGTCGCTCGGGCCACCCGTCCTGCCGGTGTCCGGCAACCGGGCCGGCTCATGGGTGCCGCAAGCAGCCGGTGACCCCGCCCCGGAGCCCCGCCTACTGTTGCCCCGTACGTGAGCTGGGCATACGGAGGTAGGGAACATGGTGGACGAGACGGCACGTGCAGGCGCCGGGCACCGTACGGAAGTCTTCGTGTGGCTGGGTCTCGCGCTGCTCCTGGGCGCGCTGTCGGCCCTGGTACTGATTCCCCAGGCCCAGCATCAGCGCTCGCTCCGCGACGGTGTGCGCGCCGACGCCACCATGCATACCCGCGGTACGTGCGCGCTGGGACAGTGCAAGGTCGCCTTCGAAGCGCAGGACCGCACCGTCGTGGCGGCCTTGCCCCCAGGCAGCAGTGGCAGCAAATACCCCGTGGGCGCGCACCTCACCGTCCGGTACCGGGCGGACGATCCGCAGACAGTCGCCGCCGCGGCCGACGTGGAGGGCGGTGGGGCAACCTTGCTGGCCGCCTCGACCGGCGCGGGCGCCGTGTTGTTCCTGCTTCTGCCGGTCATGAAGACGGTGGCCCGAGCACGGCGGCGACGCGCGGCGTCCAGCGCCGTTGGATGACGCGCCCGCCCCACATGCCGATCACCGTGCTCCTGACTTCGACTCGTCAAAGTGACGCCCAGCAGAGGCGCAGACGCCTCCATCTCGGCTCCCGCCGCAACCCCCTCTGAGACGTCGGTGGCGACCACGTCGGCTGAGTCACTGCCCGGCGCGGACAGCGCCGCACCGGCCGCTCGCGGGCAATCGTCCACTCCGGCCACTGCTGCTCGTCCATCGCGAGCTCGGCCCGGATACGGTCCGCTTCCTCACGCAGCCCGTCCACACGACGACGAGCGGCACGCACGTGCTGGTCCAGCGGTCCGGCATCGCCTGGGCCGACTCCGCCTACGCCGGACAACTCGTCGATTGGTCCAAGAAGTACCTACGTCTGACCGTGAAGACCGTCAGCCGCCCCAAGGACGCCACCGGATTTGTTGTTCTGCCCCGCCGTTGGGTCGTCGAACGCAGCCTGTCCTGGATTATGCAGGCGCGACGCCACGCACGAGACTACGAACGACTCGTGCAGCACAGCGAAGCCCCCATCACCTGGCCGCCGTCACGCTCATGACTCGCCGCATCAGCCGCAGTCCCGGAATCCGGACCGAACGCGGAACAGCCCCGACCGACCTGGTTCGGGCTGCCTGAACGAGAACCGTACGGCTACAGGCCGGCGCGGGCGAGGAGTTCTTCCGCCTGTTCTCGCGGGAGCTTGGGTGGAATCGGTGTAGGTGGAGGGCATGTGTGGGCGTTTCGACGGAAGGACAGAAACCAGTCGGCCACGGGGTTGTCTGTTGTCAGGGTGGCCCTGATGCTGTCACGCAGAGTCGAGGGAGTGTCCGCGCGGGCCGCGATCTCGTTGCGGACGAAGGTGTCCTGGTCACCCGCGAGCAGATCTCTCAGCTCAGCGGGTAGGTCCGGATGGGCGGCCACAGCCTTGCGAACACCGGAATCCGGGTCAGCGGCCAGCTCCGGGGATGGATGGGCATACCTGACAGCAATGGCACGGGTCTGCGGATCAGTAAGGAGGGCAGGCAACAGGTCCGCCGGCGGCGAGTACACCGAAGCGGCAGCCCTGCGGATACTCGGGTCAGAGTCCGTCAGCAAAGCCCGGCGCACCGGCTCGGGTGCATGCCGCCGGTGATCGACAACCGATGACCGCACGCTCGGCTCGGGATCCTCGGCCAGCACGGCCAACAGTTGCGGCGGCAGATGCTCGTTCATCGCAAGGAACGCACGCACGGAAGGATCCTGATCAGCCGCCAGGCGTGCCAGCAGCCCAGGCGGCTCGTCGGTCACGCTCGCTGCGAGCGCAGCCCGGACCAGCGGCTCCGGACTATCTGCGAAACGCGCCCTGAACTTGGCGGGCACGAAGCCGTTGGCGGCCAGACTGCGGGCGGAGCCGAGCCTGATGATCTCCTCCATCAACGCCGGAGTCAGATCCCTGCGCAGAAGGGCCGCCGAGCGCCGGGCCTGCGGATGCTGAAGCAGACGCCGCACAAGGTCGGCGGGTAGATCCTCTTGGACAGCAAGAGCGCTCAGTTCAGCATCCAGGTTCATGAACCGCAGGCTAAGCCGCCGTTCATGAAAGCGTCAGCCATCCGAGAGCCATGTCATGAACGGCTCAGACACAGGCACGAAGCTTGCCGTTTGACCTCGGCGCCAGATGAGCCGGGCGAGTGTCTCTGTGGGCCGGCAGAGCCATGCAAGAAACGGGCTCATGACCACGAACCAGTGGACACTGATCCGGCCCTGTTCCTTGTCCAGGATCGCTGGGACCTCATCCCGGTAGACGTAGCGGAGGTAGCGGCGGCGGACCGGCGCTCCAGCCATCAGCAGCACTGGTGAGGCGACAAGGATGGCCAACGGGACCAGGAACTTCGCGGCGGTGAGCTTCGCCTTCTCCTCGTATCGCATGCGCTCAGCCTGTCGTCTAACCTCAACTCCTTGAAGGGGTGGGTATGGATCAGGCGGTCTTCGAGACCATCAGGTACTCAGCTGGGTGCCAGGACTGCGGCGCGGAGTTGGAGTGCTGGGGCGTCCAGGCCCTGGTCCACGGCTCCTTGCGCTGGGACATGGAGTCCAGGTGTTCAGCCTGCGGGTTTGCGATAGCAGACTGCGGCGGTGATCTGCCTTCCGAACTACGGGGGCGGCTGCTGTCCGAGCGGGGACCAGCCCGCCTCCAGGTGGATCCAGCAGCGAGGAACGCTGCGATCATGCGGGTTCTGCGGGCAGAGCTGGGCATAGGTCTGGTGGAAGTCAAGACCCTGCTGAGGGAGGTCTTGGCGGGAGCCCACTCGGGCACGATGCCTGAGATGGAGTTCCTGGCCCGCAAGCTGCGGGCGTCTGGCGTCGATGCTGTTGCCGCTCGGCCGTAGAGACCATGAGCTGGCTATTCAGCTGATTCTCCGGGGTTTCGTGCCGACCTTGCGGTGCGCTGGGCGGGTGTATGCCTCACCGGTGGCGAGGACGCGTCCGACGTCGTAGCGGGTGGCGGGCCGCTGGTTCTTCGAGCCGAGCGGTCGGCCGGGGCCGGGACGGGTGGGTTTCGGTGCACCGGCTGGCGTGCCGGTCTTCGCCCGCAGGTTCCTGAACCCCCGCCGAACCCGGGCCGGGGTGAGTCTGTTCGGTTCCGCCGGCCGCTCCCACGGCCGTCGGAGGTCGCGCGCGAGCGGGCGGGCGGGCGAGACGAAGCTGAGCGTGCGCGGCCAGGACGAGCCAGGTCCAGCGGTCGGCGGCCTGCGAGTCTCGCAGTTTCGGGCGGGTCCAGCCGAGCGTCTGCTTGAGCAGCCGGAATGTGTGTTCCACATCGAAGCGCCGGAGGAACGCCTGCCGGCATCGGTCGACGTCGTCGGTGCTGGCGCCGGTGCCCGACCACCACAGCCAGACGGGCTTGTTCACCCCGCCGCCGGGCAGTTTCGCGACCGTCAGGCGGATCACGGTGCCCTCGATGATCGGCAACGGGCCCTCGTGGTCGAGCCACGCGGCCCTGCGGGTGAGCCGTGGGTGGAGCCGGTCCCAGGCTTGGACGGTCGCGGTCCCGTATCGGTTGGTGTTGGTGACGGTGACCGCAGTGGCCTCTCCCCATGTGGCCGGGTCGCCGAAGACGGACTCGCCTCCGTGCTTGGATCCCACCATCGCCGAGCCGTCGAAGAATTACCGCTACTCGACCAACCACCAGGTCGTGATCGAAGCCGACACTCGGCTCATCGTCGCCGTCGGCCGGCCGTTGCCGGGTAACCGCTACGACTGCAAGGCGTGGGAACTTTCCGGCGCGAAGGACGCTGTCGGCAGGACCACGGTCCTTGCAGACGGCGGCTACCGGGGCACCCGTCTGGTCATCCCGCACCGCCGCGAGCGCGGTCAGACCGAACTCCCGGCCTGGAAAGAGGAACACAACGCCTCTCACCGCAAGGTCCGCGCCCGGGTCGAGCACGTCTTCGCCCGGATGAAGGGCTGGAAGATCCTGCGTGACTGCCGCCCGAAAGGTGACGGCGTTCACCACGCCATGCTCGGCATCGCTCGCCTGCACAACCTCGCCCTGGCCGGGTAACGGAAAGTGGGTGGTCAAGAAGCACACCCGTAGATCATTTACGGGACGGCCCTTACCAGCACATCCTGAGTTCAGCTTCCTAACGCAGAGGCCGCGCACTGCGCCGACCCTTGTCAACTGACGAACGGTCTCCTAGTCTCCCGCGTCAAGCAGCTCATGGAATCGCTCCCACCGGCCCTTGTCCCCCCACCCATTCGTCCAAGCAATGGAGCCGTGATGACCGACATGCCTCACATGCCGAGCCGCAGGCGCATACTCGGTGCCGCACTGGCCGTGCCGCCCTCACTGATGCTGGGTGCGCAGAGCGCACGGGCCGCCTCCTGGGGCGCGCCCGTGGGCGTCAGCGCGTGGAACAAGATCAACGGAAGATGGACCGCCAACAACGAGCTGGAGACGTACACACCGGACTGCGTCTGGTACGAGGGCGACACGCTGATCATCAAGGCCTACAACGCCGGAGGCGGCGTGTACTACTCGGGCCGCGTGGAGTCGTCGTCGCTGTACGGGTACGGCACGTACAGCTTCACCGCGAGCATGCCCAACGGTCAGGGCCTCCTGCCCGCCGTGTGGGCGGCGTTCCTCAACCCCTGGCTGCCCGAATTCGACGCGGCCGAGATCGTGGGGCAGAACCCGAACGTCGTCTACCAGACCAACCACGACGTCAACAACGCCCAGCAGCAGTTCTCCCGGACCAACGCGTCCGGCTGGACCAACGCGTTCCACACCTACTCGTTCAGCTGGTTTCCCGACCACATCGACTACGCGGTGGACGGCGTCATCTCGGGCACCACCTGGTACACCTCACCTCCAGGGACCGGGATGCACTTCATCGCCAACATCGCGGTGGGCGGTGACTGGCCGGGCAACCCGGACGCCTCCACCTGGGCCACCGCCGACGGCGCCCGGTACCTCAAGCTCTCTTCCGTGACCCACACGCCGTACAACCCCTGACAGGCGCCGTCGGGCCCCCGGCAGGTGCGCCGGGGGCCTGCTTGCGGCCCGCTCGGGGGAAGTGGTCAGCCGATCCTGAGGTGCTGCGCCACGATGTTGCCGTGGTACGCGTTCACCCCGAACCGGCCGCTGCGGTAGGTGCCGTCGGTGATGTCGATGACCGGGGAGGCGTCGTCGCCGAGCCACACCCGAATCCGCTCGCCCTCGGCCCGCACCTTCACGTGGTACGTCCTGCCCTCGGTGATGGTGGTGTCGTGGGTGGCCAGATCCTGGCCGGGGCGCCAGAGCTTCACCTGGCCCTTGGTGTCGAGGGTGGCGGTGTACCCCTCGCCCTTGTCGTTCGCGCGGAACGTCAGCCCGGTGGCGGTGCCGTTGGTGACCGAGAGGTCGCCCTCGTAGGTGAAGTCGTCACCGGTGCGCTCGCTCAGATAGAAGCCGTCCCCCGTGGAACTGCCGTGCAGCCCGTCGGTGGCGGTGGTCCATCTCCCGGCCGTGGGAGCCCACTTGGCCGTCGTGAAGGCGTCGAACCCCGCGCCGCCGGTATTGAGGTTCTGCAGCGTCGCGGTGCCGTTGAAGACGTTGGCGCCGTAGCGGCCGCCGGTGTACGTGTCGTCGGTCGCGTCGATGACGGGGTCGGTGCCGTTGTCCAGGAAGACCCGGATGCGGCTGCCCTCGGTGGTCACCTTGAGATGGCGGGTGCTGTCCGCGGCGACCGGCGTGCTGTACGTGGCGATGTCGAGGCCGGGCCGCCAGAGCTTGACCTTGCCCTCCTTGTCGACGTTGACGGTGTAGCCCTCGCCCTTGTCGTTGGCGCGGAAGGTGAGTCCGGCCGCCTGGGCGGTACCCAGGGACACATCGCCCTGATAGGTGCCGTCACCGGCAGTCCGCGTACTGAGGTAGAAGCCGTTGCCGGAGCCCCGGCCCTGCTTGCCGCCGGACACATCGGTCCAGCTGCCGCTGACGGCGTTCCACCGGTCGCCCAGATCGGTCTCCAGCGTCGACTGTCCGGTGCCCCAGCTGGAGTTCAGCCGGCGGAAGACGGCGCTTTCGAGCTTGGCCGTGCCGCCCTGCGCATACAGCCGGATGCCCTGGCTGTCGGCGGCGGAATCGAAGTTGACGTTGTCCGACAGGGAGTACCGGCCCCCGTCGGCGAAGACCTCCAGCTGCCCGCGGTCCACGAGCAGGCGCAGCTTCAGCTTGCCGTTCTGCAGACCGACCGGGTGGCCGTCCAGGGTGCCCGCTCCCTTGTCGTAGACGACCGTGCGGTCGGCGCCGTTGTCGCTGCGGACGTGCAGGCCGAACGCGATCCGCTTCGCCGTGGACTTGGCCACGTCGACCGTGGCGCTGAGCTCGTACGTGTCGGCCATGACGCCCTTGAAGGGGTTGGCGCCGCCCTCTGTGACGTTCTGCTTCTTGTACTCCTTGCGGCCGGAGGCGAGGGACGACAGCGCGTCGACCGGGGTACGGGTGATGCGAGGGCCCTGCGGCGTGCTGACCAGGCCGAGCTCCGCGGGGAAGGTGGCGTTGCCCGTCCAGGTGGTGCCCACGTTGCCGCCCTGCCAGGCCATCTGGACGATGCGGCCGTCGGGGGCGTTGTTGAAGGTCTGGGCCGCGTAGAAGGTGCCGCCGGCGTGGTTGCTGCCGAAGTCCATCAGCTGCGGCTCGGCCCGGTCCGCGTGGAAGCCCGTGCCGTCGAAGTCGCCGACGACGTAGTTGCCGGAGGCGGTGGTCAGCACCCACTTCTTGCGGTTCGGGTCGCCGTCGACCGGGATCTGGAACAGGTCGGGGCACTCGAACAGCCACTGAGCGGAGTACCGGCTGGAGTGCGTCCAGTCGAGCAGGTTGGGCGAGGTGTAGATCTCGACGCCGTTGCCGTGGTCGTCGCCGTCGTTCTCCGACCAGACCACCATGACCCACTGCTTGTGCGCTGCGTCCCAGGTCACCTTGGGGTCGCGGCTCTGGACCGGGATGTCGATGCGCTTGCGGCCCTTGTCGTACGCCTGGAACGTCTTGCCGTTGTCGTTGCTGTAGTAGACGCTCACGCCGTCGGTGTTGGCGAAGACCACGATGGGGTCGTCACTGCCGGTCCTCAGCCCCGAGGTGTTGTCCTTGTCGACGACACCGCCGCCGGAGAACAGCGTGCCGGGGTGGACGTCCGGCTCCAGCGCGATCGGCTTCTGCGTCCAGTGGACCATGTCCGTGCTGGTCGCGTGGCCCCAGTGCATGGTGTCCCAGGCCAGCCCGTGCGGGTTGTGCTGGTAGAAGAAGTGGTACTCGCCGTTGGCGTACACCAGGCCGTTGGGGTCGTTCATCCAGCCCTGCTGCGAGCTGAAGTGGAACTGCCCCCGGTAGGCCTCGGTGTAGGTCGTGGGCTGGTAGGGGAACTCGGGGTAGTTGCCCACCTCACCCGCGGAGGCCGGCGCGGCCGACAGCACGGGGGTGAGGCCGAGCGCCAGGGCGATCACGAACGCCTGGGCTCTGCGACGTACACGCATAACTCTCGCTCCGGTTCTGCCAGGACATGAGGGTCGAGGCGGCAGTGGCGTGGCGGCCAGCGGCGATGTCAACGCTGACACGTGAACTGCGAACGATGATGTGTGGCCGGTATCCGACCGTCAACACGCGGGACACAAGGCGGAATTAATCCGGCGAACGGCCCGGGGTGGCCGGATGATGCCGGATGTGTCGATCGGGAGTTTTTCCGTGACGAACTTGGGGTCGTTGAAACCGTTTTGGCCATCGCTTCACCCGGCGTGCGGCACTCATCGGCGGTACCGGCCGGACGGCGTCCCGGAATTATCAGCGGCTTCGCCATTGACGCCGGGCATCCGGCCGTCCAACATCCTCGGTACGAGCCGCTGTCAGCGTTGACATTCCGTCCCCCGCAGCGGCTCACCCGTCCGTGGCCGCACCGGCCCGCGCAACCCTCACCCCTGCTCACAAGGAGCCGTCATGCCCCGAAGAATGCTCTCCGCCACGGCCGTCACCGTCACCGTGTGCGCCCTCACACTGACGGGCTGTGGCTCCGGCTCCGGTTCCTCCGGGAAGGACGGCGGTGAGGTGAAGGTCGGCCTGATCACCAAGACCGACACCAACCCCTTCTTCGTCAAAATGCGCGAGGGCGCCCAGAAGGAGGCCGAGAAGGAGGGCGTGAAGCTCACCACGGCCGCCGGCAAGTACGACGGTGACAACGCCGGACAGGTCACCGCGCTGGAGAACATGGTCTCCTCCGGCGTCAAGGGCATCCTGATCACCCCCAACGACTCCAAGGCCATCGTGCCCGCGCTGCAGAAGGCCCGCGCCAAGGGCGTCCTGGTCATCGCGCTCGACACCCCGCCCGAGCCGCAGGACGCCGCCGACGCGCTGTTCGCCACCGACAACGTCAAGGCGGGCAAGCTGATCGGCGCCTATGCCAAGGCCGCCATGCAGGGCAAGGACGCCAAGATCGCCACCCTGGACCTCGCACCCGGCGTCTCCGTCGGCGTCCAGCGCCACCAGGGGTTCATCGAGGGATACGGCATCACCGACGAGGACCCCGCGCTGGTGTGCGCCCAGGACACCGGCGGCGACCGCGCCAAGGGCCAGACCGCGATGGAGAACTGCCTCCAGAAGGCCCCCGGCATCAACCTCGTCTACGCCATCAACGAGCCCGCCGCCCTGGGCGCCTACACCGCCATCAAGGCCAAGGGCCGCGAGAAGGACGTCATGATCGTCACCATCGACGGCGGCTGCGAGGGCGTCGCCGCGGTCAAGGACGGGAAGCTGGCCGCCACTTCGCAGCAGTACCCCCTCAAGATGGCCGCCGACGGCGTCGCCGCGATCGTCGACTACGCCAAGACCGGCAAGAAGGCCAGCGGCTACACCGACACCGGTGTCCAGCTCATCGCGGACAAGGCGCAGTCGGGCGTGGACTCCAAGGACGCCGGCTTCGGCATCGACAACTGCTGGGGCAAGTGACCCCGATGACCCTGACCCCCCAATCCGCCCGGAGAGGCCGATGACCACCTCAACCGCCTCCGCGCTGTACTCCGGCGCCAAGGAACCCACCCCGCTGCGCCGCATCCTGACGGCGCCCGCGGCAGGGCCGTTCGGCGCCCTGATCCTCGCCTCGTTCGTCTTCGCGCTCAGCAGCGACGAGTTCCTGAGCGGCGGCAACTTCTCGCTGATCCTGCAGCAGGTGATGGTCGTCGGCACCCTGGCGATCGGCCAGACGCTGATCATCCTCACCGCCGGCATCGACCTGTCGGTGGGGGCCGTGATGGCCTTCGGCGGGATCGTGATGGCGAAGCTCGCCGTCAGCAGCCCGCTGCCCGCGCCACTCGCGATCCTGGCCGGCGTCCTGGTCTGCGGGGCCTTCGGACTGGCGAACGGGCTGCTCGTACGGCTCGTACCGCTCCCGCCGTTCATCGTCACGCTGGGCATGCTCAACGTCGCCTTCGCGCTGACGCACATCTTCTCCGAGGAGCAGACCGTCACCGGTCTGCCCCACTCACTCACCGGGCTCGGGGAGACCTTCCCGCTGGGCACCACGGACGTCACCTACGGCTCGCTGCTCACCGTCGTCCTCTTCCTCGGGTTCGCCTACGCACTCGGCAACACCGCCTGGGGACAGCACGTGTACGCGCTGGGCAACAGCTCCGAGAGCGCCCGCCTCAACGGCATCCGCGTCTCCCGGCTGACGATCTCCCTCTACACGGTCGCCGGCCTCGTCTACGGCATCGCCGCCCTGCTCCTGGTCTCGCGCACCGGCGTCGGCGACCCGCAGGCCGGCCAGACCGAGAACCTGGACAGCATCACCGCCGTGGTGCTGGGCGGCACCAGCCTCTTCGGCGGGCGCGGCACGGTCCTCGGCACCTTCGTGGGCGTCCTGATCGTCGGCGTCTTCCGCAACGGACTCCAGCTGCTCGGGGTCTCCTCCGTCTACCAGACCCTGGTCACCGGCGTGCTGGTGATCCTGGCCGTGACGATCGACCAGATCTCCCGGAAGAAGGGCCGATGAACACTCTCGACAAGAGCACCGCCACGGTCACGCCCGTGCTCAGCGCACGCAACCTGGTCAAGCGCTACGGGCATGTCACCGCGATCGCCGGCGCCGACTTCGACCTGATGCCCGGCGAGGTCCTGGCGGTCATCGGGGACAACGGCGCCGGGAAGTCCAGCCTGATCAAGGCCCTGACCGGCGCGGTCGTCCCGGACTCCGGGGAGATCCGGCTGAACGGCGAGCCCGTCCGGTTCTCCGGCCCCCAGGACGCCCACGAACACGGCATCGAGACCGTGTACCAGGACCTCGCGGTCGCGCCCTCCATGGACATCGCGTCCAACATGTTCCTGGGCCGCGAACTGCGGCGTACGGACATCCTCGGCCGGGCGCTGCGGATGCTCGACAAGAAGACCATGCGGGCCCGGGCCGCCGAGCACATGGCGGAGCTGAAGATCGGCCTCGGCTCGCTGACCCAGCCCGTGGAGACGCTGTCCGGCGGCCAGCGCCAGGCCGTCGCGGTGGCCCGGGCGGCCGCCTGGGCCAGGAGCGTCGTGGTCATGGACGAACCCACCGCCGCGCTCGGCGTCAAGGAGTCCGCCCAGGTACTCGACCTCATTCGGCGCGTGCGCGACAAGGGCATCCCGGTGATCCTGATCAGCCACAACATGCCGCACGTCTTCGAGATCGCCGACCGGGTCCACGTACACCGGCTGGGCCGGCGGGAGGCGGTGATCAAGCCGTCGGACCACTCCATGGCGGAGGTCGTGGCGATCATGACCGGCGCCCTGCGGGTGGAGGCCGACGGGGCGACGACCGTGGCCGACTCCCGGGCGGCGGACGCCGTCGGCATCCGGCACGACGACTGAAGCCGCCGTCACCCCCGCACCGTATTCTGTCGACCTGTCCTCGGTCGGCCCGGGCACCCCGCGCCCCGGCCGAAAGAGCCTCAACACGGAGAAACCTGGCCATGGTCTCACCCCGCCGCCCGACTCTTGCCGATGTCGCCCAAGAGGTGGGCGTGAGCGCCAAGACCGTCTCCCGAGTGCTCAACGAGAACGGCCCCACCTCCGAGTCGACCCGGGCACGGGTCCTCGAAGCGGTGAGCAGGCTCGGCTTCCAGCTCAACCCCATGGCGCAGAGCATCCGCAGCGGCGGGCCGGACACCACCGTCGGTCTCGTCATCCCCGACCTGGCCAACCCCTTCTTCGGCTCGGTCGCCAGCGGCATCGAGGCCACCGTCCGCGATCACGGACTGACCCTCGTCATGGGCTCCTCCGGGGACGACCCGGAGCGCGAGACGGACCTGACCCGGTCCTTTCTCGCCCGCCGGGTCAGCGCGCTGATGGTGGTTCCCTCCGTCGGCGCGGACCACGGCCATCTCAAGCGGCACCGCGCCCAGGGGCTCCCGGTCGTCTTCATCGACCGCCCCGGGCACGGACTGGCCACCGACACGGTGGTCAGCTCCAACCGCAAAGGTGCCAGGGAAGGCACCGCGCACCTGATCGCCCACGGCCACCGCCGCATCGGCTTCATAGGCGACCTCCCGCGCAGCCTGTACACCCGCAGCGAGCGCCAGGCGGGATACCGGGCGGCCCTCGCCGAAGCCGGCATCCCGTACGACCGTGTCCTGGTGGGTGAGGCGCACGACGAGCACGGTGCGGCCGAGGCCCTGTCCCGGCTGCTCGCCCTGCAGAGTCCGCCCACCGCCGTGGTGAGCGGGAACAACGTCATGACCCTGGGCACCATGGCGGAGCTCGGGCGGCCCGGCCGCGACCCCGTGGCCGTGGTCGCCATCGACGACGTGCCGATGGCGGAGCTGCTCACGCCCGCGCTCACCGTCGTCGCCCAGGACCCGGTCACCATCGGGCGCGAGGCGGGCGCCATCGCACTACGGCGGCTGGGCGGGGACCACTCGCGCCCGCGCACCGTCGTCGTGCAGAACCGACTGATCCAGCGAGGCTCGGGCGAGCGCAGGTACGCCGCCGCCCAGGAGCTGCCCAGCTGAGACGCGGGCCGGGCCCGCCGCGCCCGCCGTACCCAACCGGCAGGGAAGCGACTCCCGTACGCGCGACCGTTCCGGCCGCGCGCCGACCACCGGCGTACAGGGGGCGGTTCAGCACGCCGCCCCGCGCGCCGGCACGCACATACGAGGAAGGCCGAGCGTGATCGTAGTAGGCGGAGAAGCACTGATCGACCTGGTACCCGCGGCCGGTGACGGAGCAGTTGGCAGCGGCCTGCCGCTGATGCTCCCCAGACGCGGCGGCGGACCGTACAACACGGCGGTCGCCCTCGGGCGGCTCGGGGCCCCGGTCGCCTTCTGCTCCCGTGTCTCGACCGACGTGTACGGAACCGCGCTGACCGAGGGCCTCCAGAAGGCCGGTGTCGACACCTCGCTCGTCCAGCGGGGACCGGAGCCCACGATGCTCGCCGTGACGGCGATCGGCGACGAGGGCTCGGCTGCGTACACCTTCTACCACCGGGGCACCGCGGACCGTCTCTTCACGGCCCCCGACGCCCTGCCACCGCACACCCGGGCTCTCGTGCTGGGCACCTGTTCACTCGCCCTGGAGCCGACGGCGAGCGTCTACGAGGGCCTGCTCCTGCGGGAGTCCGGCAGGGGCGTGTTCACGGCGCTCGACCCCAACATCAGGCCGGGCGTCATCGACGACCCCGACGCCTATCGGGCTCGCTTCCGGGGCTGGCTCCCCCATCTGTCGCTGCTGAAGGTGTCGTTCGAGGACACGGTGTGGCTGTCCCGGTGCGCGCCCGACGAAGCCTCGGTGCTCGACGCCGTGCGTGCCTGGGCCCGCTCGGGTCCGTCCGCGGTCGTCCTCACCGGTGGCAGCACCGGACTGTGGGCGGTCACCGCCACCGGCGACACACTCCATGTACCGGCCGCCCCTTGCGAGGTCGTCGACACGATCGGCGCCGGCGACACCGTCTACGCGGCCCTGCTCGACGGACTCCACCGCAAGGACGCGCTCCGGGCCGGTGCCCGGCTGAGCCGCGACGAATGGGATGACCTGCTGACCTTCGCCGCCCGCGCCGCAGCCGTCACCTGCTCCAGGAAGGGCGCGGACTCCCCCCACCGAGAAGAACTCCTCGACTGACCAGGAGCGCACCGAAATGACCGCCCCGCAAGGGCGTGCCGACCGGCTGCCGAACCACGCGAGCCCTCCGGCACACGCCCCCAGGAAGCCCAGCAGCAAGGAAATGGTCCTGCGGCTGGTGTCGCACCACGGCTCGGTGACCCGCGCCCAGCTGATGGACCTCAGCGGGCTGCCCCGGACCACCGTCTACGACGCGGTGGCCACCCTCGTCGACAGCGGTGCGATCACCGCCGCACTCGCCGCCGGGGACGGCCGGGGCCGCGGCCGTCCGGTCGAACGGCTGAGCCTCAACCCCGGACGCGCCCAGTTCCTCGGGATCGAGTTCACCCGACGGGCCACCCGGGTCGCCCTGGCGAACGACGCCTGCCAGCTGATGGGTGTCCGGGGCGCCGAGGAACCGGGCACGGCCGACTGGCAGGAGCGCGTCCGCACGGCTCACCGCCTCGCCGTCACCCTGGCCGGGGGCGCCCTGGGCCCCGGAGCGGTGAAGGGCGTCGGCGTCGGCATCGGCGGCCCGGGCACGGTCCCGCGCCCGGGACGGCCGGCCCGCCCCGGCCCCGAGGTCGAGGTGGCTCAACTGGTCCGCGAACGCTTCGCCGCCCCGGTCCGCGTCGAGCGCGGCTACCGGCTCGCCGCCCTGGGCGAGGCGACCTGGGGTGCGGCGGCGGGCGAGCCGGACCTGCTGTCCGTGTCGCTGTCCCGCGAGGTCGGGGGCGGCCTGATCCAGGCGGGCGCTCTGCACCGGGGTCTCTACGCCACCGCCGGGGAGCTCGGCCACGTCAACGTCGAGCGGGAGGGCGGGAGGCCGTGCCATTGCGGCGGTCGCGGCTGCCTGGAAACGATCGCCTCCAGCCAGGCGGTCCTCGACCGCTACCACGCCTGCGGCGGTCTGGCCTCGGACATCGCCGATCTGGCCGTGGCGGCCCGTAACGCCGAGGAGGCGGCCTGCAGGGTGCTGGCCGAGACGGGGCGCGCGGTGGGCGGCGTGCTGGCCGCGCTCGCCAACACGTTCGCGCCGGCCGTCATCGTCATCGGCGGCGCCCTGACCCGTACCGGCACGGCCCTCATGGATCCGCTGAAACGCGAGCTCCACGAACTCGTCGTGCCCGCCGTACGCCCCCACATCAGCCTGCGCGCGGCGGCTCTCGGCACCACGGCGACCGCCTGCGGAGCCGTCGCCCTCGTCGCGAACGCGACCGGCGTGCGCATGTCGCCTGCTGCTGAGGTTCCTTCAAGTGCCGTGTGAGGGCGTCGGGGAGTGCGTGCAGAGGCCGTCCTCAGTTGGCTCGGAGTCCTCTTGCCCCACCTGAACCACTCCCCCTGAGACCCATCCGTCCACGTGTGCGCGTGTCCACGTGTGCGCGTGTCCAGGTCAACGGGGGAGCTTCAACCGTGCCTTGGCCCAACGGGACCCCCATGCCCTCGGTGACGAAAGCGCCCGGCCCATACGGACAACGCCCTTGGTGGTGCCGCGTCTTTCTTCGTAGCGCTCGATCGCCTCCCGTACCGATCGGGGCAGTGGTACTTCCCGGGACTCCCCCGCTTCGCGGTGCTTCGGCTTCGCCGGCTTCAGCGTGTGGGAGTGGATCTGCTCGCCAACCGCTACACGTCCTGGGTCACGACGTTGTCGACGTTCGCCACCGGCGCCGTTCCGTTGCCCGGACCGCACCCCGCCATCACGGCGATCTCCGGCGCCGGATCCTCATCGGCGACGGTCGCAGGCCGGCCGGCGCGGGCACGTCCGGGACACGTGCTGACCGTTTGCTGACCGGATGTCCGGGAGCAGCCGGCGGCTGTTGGTCTTCTGCGAGCAGAAGCCGCTTGCGACCGGCTGCGGTCGCCGCTGACGCGCTTGCAGCGGGACCGCAGCCGGTCGCGCTGGACGGTCACACCACGCAACTCGAAGTCGGCATCGGTCCAGAGGACAGTCAGCGTTCTGAACCGCCGACGGTTTCGGACGGTGTCTTGAGCCGTCGGCGTTCGACCACGCTCGTGCCCGTCACCACGCTCATCGCCGGTACGTCTTGCGCCACCACGGAGCCGGCTCCGACCACGGAGCCCCGACCGATCGTCACTCCGGGCGTGATCGTGGCGGCAGCCCCGATCCAGACATCGTCCTCGATCACGATGGGGGCGTGGGTGATGCCGTCGTAGCGCTCATCGAGTTCGACCGGGTGACCGGCGGTGCTCAGGGTCACCCCGGGGCCGATCAGGGCCCGGTCACCGATCGTGATCCCGCCAAGGTCGAGGAAGTAGCAACCCTGGTTGATGAACACCTTCTCGCCGAAGGTGGCTCCGAGGCCGTAGTCGCAGTAGAACGGCGGCAGAATCGTCAGGGAGTCGGGGAGAGGGCTGTCGAAGATCTCTCCCAGCAGCGTCTTCCTCGCGTCGAGGTGGTCGAAAGGGAGGGTGTTGAGACGCGCCGTCAGTGTCATGACGAGCTGCACGCGTTCCGCGAAGGCCCGGGACTCGGGCGTGCGACTGCGGATGCGTTGTTCGTTGCGCATGGGATCGGTGCTCCAGCTGCTGAGGCGTCGGGGCAGGATCTCCGTGAGTGATACGTGTCGCCCCCGGCGATCCCTTGGAAACCAGTGGGTGTGCAGGTAGGCATTACAGCTTCGCGGTCTCCGCCACGCAAACAACCCTCTGCGCCATGGAAACAACCATCTGTTGTGCTGATTGGGTCCTGTGCGGGAACTCCTGACAGGACCTGGATCCCCTGTTCCCTTGGCCTCGGATGACGGAACGCCGGAGGTCTCTGCCCGGCGCGGCCGTGATCGGCCCGGGGACGGTCCTCACCCTGCTGCCCGCCGTCGCGGCGGGCAGCAGGGCAGAGGCGGAGCGCGGCTTCACCGAGTGATCGGGGTGGCGCCGGTCGCGGCGAGAGACAGGTCCCAGAGCCGGGTCGCCTCGTCGGGATCGATGGCGTAGGCGCGGACGCCGCCGTCGTCCATAGGGGTGCCGAGGGCGGAGACGCGCGCGATGTCGCAGTCCTCCAGGTAGAGGCCGCCCCGGTGGTCGAGGAGTGGGGAGGTGGCGGCCCACAGGCCGGTGGCGGCGCCCTGGGAGGGGGTCTTGAAGCCCTCGCCGATGACATGGCCGTGCTCGTCCACCCAGCCGCGGTCGATCTGTTCCTTCAAGGCCATCTCGCGCTGGAGGCCGGTGATGATCTTGCCGGGGTGGAGGGCGAAGGCCCGGACGCCGTCGCCTTGCCCGATGGCGTCGAGGTGCACGGTGAACAGTGCGTTGGCCGTCTTGGCCTGGCCGTAGGCCAGCCACTTGTCGTAGCCGGTACGGAAGTGCGGGTCGTGCCAGCGGATGCCGGTCAGGGTGTGTCCGGCGGAGCTGTTGACGACGACGCGCGCGCCGTCCGCGGCGGCCAGGAGGGGATAGAGCTCGCAGGCGAGGGTGAAGTGCCCGAAGTGGTTGGCGGTGAGCTGGCCTTCCCAGCCGGGCCCGACGCGCCGCTCCGGGGTGGCCATGACGCCGGCGATGGCCATCAGGACATCGATCCGGTCGAGCCGGTCGCTCAGGTCCTCGGCGGCTGAGCGGACAGTGGCGAGGTCGGTCAGGTCCATGGGGATGACCTCGCAGTTCTTCATCTCCTCCAGAGCGGAACGGGCGGCGTCGGGGCGGCGGGCGGGAACGATGACACGGGCTCCGGCGGTCGTCAGCGCCAGTGTGGTGGCCAGGCCGAGCCCGGAATAGCCCCCGGTGACCACGGCGGTCTTTCCGGAGAGATCGAGGCCGGCCACGATGTCCTCGGCGGTGGTGGCGGCAGAGAAGGGCGAGCCGAGTGACTGCTGATCAGTAACGGTCATGCCGAGGACGCTACGATCTAGAGCGAGGTCTAGATCAAGCCAAGGGGTGAGCGGGATGGCGACCAGCGAGGCTGCCGCGCAGCCGCTGAGCATCGGCGAGGTGGCCGAGCGCACCGGGCTGAGCGTGCACGCGCTGCGCTTCTACGAGCGCGAGGGCCTGCTCGTGGGGCCCGTCCAGCGCACATCGGGCGGCCGACGGCGCTACACCCCCGTCGACGTCGAATGGCTGCTGATCTGCGTCAGACTCCGCGAATCCGGCATGCCGCTCGGCGACCTCAAGCACTTCGCCGAACTGGTACGCCACGGACCGGGCAACGAAGCGGAACGCCTGCACCTGCTCGATACCCATCGACAGCGCGTCGACGCACAGATCCAGGCGCTGGAGGAGTGCCGGTCCGTCATCACCTGGAAGGTAGCCGTCTATACCGAGCACCTCGCCCGCGGTGCGGCCGACGGACTCTGGGCCCCGACCGCCTGAAGCCACCTCCTCGGGTGCGGTGCGCCGGACATGGAGCGACGAGCCCCGCGCACCGCGGCTGCACGGACATGCCCTGCCATGAGCGTCAACAACGTCGCCGCCGAACCGGCCGGCGCCGGCGTCCAGGATTTTCGCGGCCCGTTCCATGAGTCGAAGAAGCCGCCGGGGTGCGCCTGTTCACGGCCGCAGCCGAAGTGGGCGTCCTCGCCGTCCTTCTGGACGGGCCCCGCGCTCGGAAAGCGGCCCCCGCCTCTGACCGCCTTGCTTATGGGGCGGTCAGAGGCGCAGGAGTCGTTCGGCGTTGCGGTGGGCGATGTCGTGCTGGGCGTCTTCGGAGAGTCCGGAGCCGGCCAGGAACGCACGGGATCCGGCATTGCCCACGAACGGGTAGTCGACCGAATAGATCATGCGGTCGGTGCCGAGGAGGTCCGTGCAGAAGCGCAGGTGTGGGACGGTGAACATGCCGCTGGGTGTGTAGTAGGTGTTCTGTCGGACATACTCGCCGATGGTGCGGTCCAGGCCGGTGGCCTTGCGCGGGAGGGCTTCGTCGAGACGGTCCAGGTACCAGGGGACGGCCTCGCCCCAGTGACCGAGGATGAACTGCAGCTCGGGGTAGCGGTCGAAGACACCACTGAGCACCAGGTGGATGAAGTGAACGCCGGACTCGTTGTGCCAGCCCCACGCCGCGGTCGCGAACCGGGTGGCGACGATCTCGTTCAGCCCCGCCTCGTAGTTGTCGGCAGCGGTGACGCGGCTCGGCGGAGCGGGATGGAGGTAGACGGGAACGCGCAGCTCGGCAGCGGTGCGCAGAATCGGGTCGAACCGCTCGGCAGAGAGGAACTCGTCGTCGGTGCGGCCGTGGATGAGGGTGCCGACGAAGCCCAGTTCCTCGACCGCGCGCCGTAGTTCGTCCGGGGCGTGCTCGGGGGCGGTGGTGGGCAGTGACGCGAAGGCGGCGAACCGGTCGGGCCGGCGTACACAGGCGGCTGCGAGGCGGTCGTTGACGTCGCGGACCAGCTCCGGTGCCACGTCGGCGGGCAGGTACTGGGTGGTGAGGTTGGAGAGCACCTGCATGTCGATGCCGTCGGCGTCCATGGCGGCGATCCGGCCCTCGTCCACGTCTTCCAGCACCTCGGCCGACGGGCTGTACGGCAGACCGCTCGCCGGGGCGAAGGACGCTCCGAATCCAGGACTGACGCCTGCTGTCCGGGCGGCGGACGCCTTGGCCACACCGGTGTGCAGCGTGTGTTCCTCGATCGTGATCAGTTTCATCGCGGTCCTCTGGACTTCTCGTTCGCGGCGGTGGCCGTCACTTGCCGGCCTGCTCGCCCAGCCAGGCGAGGGCGGACTCCTTGATGTCGCGCTCCAGGTCGCTGCCCTTCGTCGCGAAGACCCGGCTCACCGGGAATCCGCTGGCCTCCAGCAGGTAGGCGAGAGCGGCGTACTCGCGCGGGTACCGAGCAACGGTCTCCGCGTCCACTTCGACGATCCCGGCGGGGAAGGTGAAGGTGCCGAAGTCGTAGACGCTCTTGCGGTCGCTGATGCGCCACACCCCGTCCCGCTTCTCCAGACGGTCGATGAACCGGTTGTGGCCGTCGCAGCCGAGGCGCAAGTCGATGTTCTCGCCGATGATGACGGCGTTGGTCTCGCTGACAGCGCGGACACCGTCAGCGGAGAAGGTCACCACCGGGGCGGTGATCAGGTGCTTGGTCCGGAAGGCGGAGGCCCCCATCCGGGCGGAGGCGTCCACGAACTCGTACGCCCGCCCCTCGAACCAGGTGATCTCGATCCGGCCGTCGGGGTGGAAGAGGCCCTTCAGCCGGTCCCACTCGCCCAGGTCCCGGTGGATCCACCCGGTCATGAGGTCGGCGATGTCCTGTCGATCCTGAGATGTCACGTTCATGCGTCCAGCGTGCGGCCGGCGCAGCGATAGGTCCAACCGAAAGATACGATCAACCAATCGTCAGGAACGATGAACAGGAGTGGACGGTGGAGCTGCGGCACCTGCGCTATTTCGTCGCCGTCGCCGACGAACGGCATTTCGGTCGGGCCTCCACCCTGCTGCACGTCACCCAGTCCACCCTCAGCGCCCAGGTCCAGGCACTGGAGCGGGAGGTGGGCGGCCGCCTGTTCTCCCGTACCAGCCGACGCGTCGAGCTGACCGAGGCCGGTGAACTGCTGCTGCCTGAGGCCCGCAGAGCCCTGGCACAGGCCGACCGCGCCCTCCAGGTGGCCCGGGAGTCGGTGCACGGCGAGACGGGGACGGTCCGGATCGGCTTCGCCGGCGTCGCCGTCCTCCAGGGCGTCCTCTCCGACGACCTGCGCGACTTCCACCAGGCGCATCCCCGGGTCGGTCTCGCCCTGACCGAACTGCCTCCGGCCGCCCAGATCCAGGCGGTGCGCGACGGCGCGCTCGACCTGGGGTACTGCCCCGACCTGGGCCTCGGCGACACCGACGGCCTGCACGTCATTCGCCGCGCACCCACCCCGCTGTCCGTCGCCCTGCGCTCCGACCATGAACTGGCGTTCGCGCCCTCGGTGACCACCTCCACCCTGGGCGCCCACGATCTCATCGTCTTCGCGAGCAGCGAGGAGGACGAGACCGTCCTCTCCCGGCTCTGGCCCGCCGCCGCGGAGGAGGACCACTCCCGGGTCCGCCTGGTCGGCAGCACCCTCGGCGCCCTCGCCCTCGCCCTGGCCGGAACCGGCGTGGCCCTCGTCCCCACCGCCACGGAGCGCATCGCCCTGCCGGGCCTCACCTACCGCCCCCTGCACGGAGCGCCACCGGGACCGGACCTGCTGGTGCTCGGCCGACACGACGAGACCTCAGGGGCTGTCCGCGCCTATCTCGGCGGCATCCCCGCGCCATGATGCCGCCGCCATCAGGAACACGTCGTTCGCCTCGCGCTCCCATGGTGACCCTGACTCCGTCGTGGCCACAGTGCCGTACGGTCGCGCCGGAGTCCTGACAGTGTCCGGCGGAGGAGGGGGTCCGCTCTCCGGGCCGGAGCCAGAGGGAGTCGGCCTGGCTGTCAGGCGGGATCCAGCCCTGGCGGAGGAGCGCCTCACGGACGGTTCCCGTGCGACGATCGATTCGCCGACCCGTTCCATCGGTTCGGTCCGCCGGTCGAGCGAGGCGATATCGATGTCGCTGAAGGCGTCCGCCGTGCCCGATGCCAGCGAACCGATCAGCTCCGCATGCGAGCCGGGGCAGTACCTCTCCAGCGCGATGCGCACGCCGGCGGCCAGGACGGCACGGTCGGTCCCTCTCGCCATGACGCACACCGTAGTCCGCCCCCGCATCACGCAAAGCGTTCTCGGCAGCACCCGGGAGAACAGCAGCCCAACCAGGTGATCGTTTCCGGTGACGGCACAAGCTGCCCGCCACGGCCTCGTCGGCACGCGAATGCGCCGGAGGAGCAGACGGCGGGGCGCCAAGCGATCAGAGCCCCGGCCCTCAGGGCCGCAGGAGCGTCTTGACCATCCCGTCAGCCTTCTGCTGGAAGGTCTTGTACGCCATCGGGGCCTCCTCCAGGGACAGACGGTGCGTGGCGAAACCGTCCACGCCCAGCGGATCGTCGTCGACCAGCAGCGGCAGGATCTCGGGCACCCAGTGCTTGACGTTCGCCTGGCCCATCCGCAACTGGATCTGCTTGTCGAACATGGTGAGCAGGGGCAACGGGTCGACGGCGCCGCCGTACACGCCGGAGATGGAGATCGTGCCGCCCCGGCGCACCACGTCGATGGCGGTGAGGAGGGCGCCGAGGCGGTCGATGCCCGCACGCTCCATGAGCTTGCGGGCCGCCGCGTCCGGAAGAAGGCCGGTGGCCCACTGGCTCGCCCTGCCGATCGGCGCGCCGGTCGCGTGGGCCTCCATGCCGACGGCATCGATGACCGCGTCGGTTCCGCGTCCGCCGGTGAGGTTCCGGATCGCCGCCGGAAGGTCCTTCCCGTAGTGGGCCAGGTC
>NZ_JBIVTU010000023.1:0-63802 GCF_044756845.1 Streptomyces sp. NPDC091416 | reverse complement strand
CGTGCACACAGTCGGCAAACCAGGCTCCGCCAAGCGACGAACGAAGAAGTCAACGACTCCACGTCCACGCCGCACAGGTTAAAGATCAAGCTAGCCGCAGCCCAATGTGCCCCACATGCGTGATCAGCGCCAGGGAATCCGGTGCCTCCTCTGCGGCGGCAGCGACTACCATGCTCCAGTTCTGCGCCAGCAGCCACTTCTCGACGGCCTGCGGCACGCCGCCGGGGCCGGTCACGGGAGTGGAGGTGGTGATGTGCTGGATCACGCGCCAGTACTCCTCCTCTGCATCCAGACGGGCATGTTCGAGGCTCTCCACGAAGCTCGGCAGCACCGGAGCCGGCAGAACGATGCAGACTACCTGTCCGTCATCCCGGCCCGCGCGCATCGTCAAACTGCCGTGTGTGGAACCGATTTCGAGCATGTCGACTACAACGGTCCGCCAGCCGGTGAAGCCAGCCCCAGGCTGTCGCCTGGTCTTCTTTCGCTTGGTCACAGTGAACTTCCTTCTGCTTTCGTTCGGATCGGATACGGGGCGGCGTGGTGGGCGGCCTATGGCCATGGGCTGACGCCCGCCTGCCGGTCTGAAACGGTGAGAGGCCGACTGAGCTGGCAAGGTCAGGCACTGCAGCCGGGCTTCACGCCACCAGCGGCACGGTGGACAAGCGGCCTGTCGGCTGTTGGTCATCTGCGGCCGCCTCGGCAGTGCCGCGCGGCCACGGCGCGGCACCTGTGTTCACGCTGCTGCAGGAGACGGCAGGGCCTTCAGGGGGCTGATGCGTACCACTCCCGGGAACGGCGGCTGGGACGGGGCCAGATGATCTGCCGTGGCCTTCTGGCCGTCCCGGAAAGCGGCGTAGTGGGGAGCCAGGACTGTCAGAAGCCGTTCTGCGGCCTCCACACCCTCCTGGTGGCCCCACGGGTCTGGACCCCAGTCCCCTTCATCTCCATGATGCCCCCATTCCTGAAAATTGATCTCCTGGGCGAACGACGGGTACAGACGTAGTTCCAGCTCATTGCGGTCAGAGATCCCGACTTCCGCCTCGTGGGCTAGGTCATGGACGAGTTGAGCAATCAGCCCGGTCGCCTTCTCAGCCTCGTCATGAGCCCGGAGAAGGCCGAGCACCTCGTCCTCCGGGATCCGTCCGGCCACTGAGCTGACGAGGCTGTCCGCTGTATCCCCTGCGCGGTAGGCGTCGCAGATCCGGTACCTCAGGTCGCGGCGGACGTCATCAAATCCTTCAACTGCGGAACGGAGGTAGGCGCGCGCAACTGCGGCCGGATCGGGGGTGTGCGTACTGACGTGACGCCATGAGGCCAGACCTGTGCGGCGTTCGAGCAACCTGACCCTGACGTCCATCGGGCCCTGACGCACGACGCGAGCCAGGTACTGCTCGTCGATGACGGGACCTAGCGCGTACTCGAGATCGTATTCGGCGCACTCGTCAGGAGTGTGCGGGACCATACTGTCCTCGTCCCATTCTCCGGTGCAACGGACGTCGGAGCCGTAGGGGATGAGGGTCTCGTCGTAGCGATCCCAGGTGCCCTCCTCGCGGTGCGGTTCGGAAAAACGCACTTCCAGGACGGTCCGGTACTCGTCCATGTGGATCGTCCTCTCCTGATCCTGCTGTTTGCTGATGGCGTCGAATTCTGCGGGCGCTCGGTGAAGTCGAAGGCCCGGTGGCCCAGTTCTTGCAACGACCGCATGACCCGATGAGATGTGTGTCAGATCTGCAGAACCGGATCTTCACGGAAGTGTCCTACCAGTTGGTTGTCGAGGAGCTCTACGGTGATGGCCTCGGCGCCGGTTTCGATGGCTTCCTGGGCGCTGTGGCAGATGAGCTGGGAGAGGGGTTTCATGTAGCCGCCGGTGCGTCGGTGCAGGTGTTCGGCCAGGGCCAGGAGGTCACCGCGCTTGTGCTGGTGCAGCCGCAGGCTCTGGTCGAAGAACTTGACGATCTCGTGGAACAGGGCGTGGTCGTCGGGGCTGTAGGGGATCGGCAGTACAGGAAGGGTGGGGATGCCGCCGGATCCGCTGGAGGAAGGGGCGGGGTGCCTGCCGTGGCGGGCGTCGTTGACGATCTCGCGGGCGCCGGTGCCGCAGTAGACGAAGCAGACATCGCATTCGGCGGCCAAGTAGTTGAAGTAGTCGAAAGCTGTCGACAGTTCGGAGTTGTCGAGCCGGTCGATGCCGTCGACCAGGACGAGGCGGGTGCCGCGGGTCTTCATGACATGGCAGACGGGGCCGGTCATGTCGGTGCTGCGACCTGCGGTTTCCGGGTCCTTGGTGTGCTTGAACCCCAGGAACTCGGCGAACGGGATCGACATGTCCAGTTTGCTGCTCGGTGCGAGAGGGGCGTTGATGTGGATGACAGGGACCCGGGTGGCGTCGGCCGGCAGCTGGGTGCGGACGATCCCCTCAAAGGCGCGGCCAATCTTCCGCAGGACCGTGGTCATGCCGGTCTCGCCGGGCCCGTCCACGGCCAGGTGCAGCTGGCCCTCGCTCCGCGGACCGCTGGCCAGCCAGAGACGGCGTGCCAGGGTGAGGGCCTTCGCCATGGGCGGTGTCTGCACGGTCTGCATGGTGGCGTGGTAGAGCATCCGCGGGTCGTCGGGATCGACCGGAGGGTCGGTGGGCGGGCAGGAGTCGAGTGTCGGCGGGCTGACGACGTGGGTCAGGCGGGCCTGCCAGCCGGCACGGACCGTGGCCGGCAGATCCAGGGAGTCTGCGGATGGATCACGAGGGTGCATGTGCAACCGTCCTGAGGAGAGCGGATCAGGTTGCGTCGCCCGGCAGCGTTGTAACTGACTGCACCTGGGGCAGAGGGCCGCGGCACAGATGGCTGAGGGAGACGTCCATGCTGGGCAGAGCATTGACCATGTGGAAATCCGGGGCGGGGATGCCCTGGTAAGGGTCCTGGGCAGGCTCAATGCCCACGGCCATGCCGCGGTCGGTAGCCGTTGCGTCGGGCTGGCTGTGCGCGGACGCGGGGGAGGGGCCGCGGCCGGCGCGCTGCAGCAAGGCCCGTACCTCGCGGGCGATCGCCGCCTCGTTGCGGGTGCTGCCGCCCCTGTCGAGGTGGAGGGCCGTGGCCAGGTCCCAGACCTGCTCGGTCCACGCGTCGCCGATGAGCCGCTGGTACACGAAGTCTGCTTCCTTCCACTCACCGTTGGGCTCGGTCTGCAGCCATACCTTCTCCGGCTGGTGAGGGTGGTGGCGCACCGGCCAGCGCTGCCCCTTGCCCGGCCAGCCCGAGGACTTGCCGCGATACGGGTTCAGTGCGCGGCTGTCGTAGGTGCGGTTGTTGATCCGGATGCCCTTCTCGGTGACGGTCACCCAGGCGGTGGGCAGCAGCCGCAGACGGTCCTCAGGACTCAGACACATGGGCACGTAGCCGTTGCTGGCGACATGGGCGGCGAACATCTGGTTGGGGTTGCGGGGCGGCATCGACGGCAGGAAGGGGTTACGCAGTTCGGCGTGCGGGCGCTGCTGCCAGCCGAGCGCGATCCACTGCTGCAGGAAGTCATTGATCTGGTCGATGCGCCACAGCCGCTCCTTTGCGACGCCCTTGCCCTGCTGGGAGAGGTCCTTGCCCATGTAGCCGGGCAGGAACTGGCTGAAGAGGCTTTTGACCGAGCCGAAAGTCCGCTCCATGATCGCTTTGTGGGTGGGGGAGTTGTAGGCGGCGGGGCGTACCGAGATCCCCAGCTGGGCGCAGGCGTCCATGAAGGCGCGGCCGGCGAAGACCTTGCCGTTGTCCATGACGATCATGTCCGGGACGATCACCGGACGGGCTGCCGCACCGGCCATGCGCTCATCAGCCTCGACCAGCTCCGCGTACGGCAGATCCGATCCTTCCGCTGCGGCCTTGAGCGACCAGTGCGGGCGCATCGGCTGCGGGGTGCACATCTCGGCCAGCAGCAGTAGCGCGTCCACGGCTTTGGTGGCCCTCCCACCGTGTCGACGGGAGTTGGGAGTGCTCTTGACCCCGGCGAACTTGGGGCGTACCACCGCGGCGAGGACCGACCGGGACACGACGTCGATGGCTGCGGTCAGTTCGAGTGAAACGACCCGGCCGGTCTCGTCGATGGCCTTCAGGTCCAGCGAAGTGGTGTCGATCTGCACCTGCTCGCCAGGGGCTGTGGCCATGGGCAGCGTGAAGGGCGGCTCCGGCCGGTTGCCGTCATCACGGCGGCTGCGGATGGTCTCCTTGCCGCAGGCGATGCCCAGGCGGTCAAGCAGCCGATAAAACGTGGCTCGGGAGGGCATCAACTGGTCTGCTTTCCTCTTGAACTTCCTGCGGCATGCCCGATCGAGTAGCTCGAACAGACGTGAGCGGGTTCCGATAGACCTGTGCTTGCCGCGGTGGTGGATCTTCTGCAGCAGCCGAACGACCTGCTCGTCGACGCGGCCGTAGGCCGTGGCGGTACGCAGGCTGCGCTTATCGACCAGCCCCCACACGCCCTGTTTGAGCCAGGCCAGCCGTTTGCGTTCCACGGTGGCCGCCGACACCTTGTGATGGGCTGCGCACAGTTCGGCGGCCTTGGTGGCGTAGCGCTGCCGCAGAGTGGTGCGGTCCGGGTCGAAGCAGGCCCGCGGAACATTGCCCGGTGCGCCGAAGCCGGGCAGGCCGGTATGGACCTCCAGCACATGATCCAGCCAGAACTCGGCGTCATCACGCACGTTTTGAGGGAGCCCGTCGAGCAAGGCGGCACAGCCCAGGCTCGACCGCCCATCCCCGCCCGTGGCAACGGCCGGAACTCCGGCGAACAGCTCGGGCATGTGGTGTGCCCGATCCAGGATGCAAAAGCCGGGGGAGGAGTACAGGGCGTCCAGAAGGACTACAGCGTCCTCGCCGTCGGCGTGCTGGCTGAGCAGGTGCACGCTCGTGCCCTGGAGCGCGGCCACCAGGTAGCTCTGGCCGCGCCAGCGGATTGCCCGGCCCAAGGCCACTTGGCCCGGGGGTGCCACCGCGGCCGTCACGGTGCCTCCTCGCGGGTCCAGGCCAGGGAGCGTCCCGGGACGAAGGGGCGGTTCCAGTCGATGAGCAGATCGCCCCTCCAGATGAGGTGGAGTCCGCAGGCCGCAGTCGGCAGTGGGGGCAGGCCGCTGGCCTGGATCCCGCCGTCGAAGCGGCGGGGCCTGGCGAACATCTCATGCAGCACCCGGGCGGTATCGGGGCAGGCCATCCGGTCGTGCCTGTAGCGCGCCAGCCGCTGCCGGTTGCGCGCCACCACCGAGTCATCACCCTCGTGTACCCGCACCTGCCAGCCAGCCTGTTCACCCGCGGCGGTGACCAGCCTCAGGGTTCTGCCCCAGGCGTCACCGGCCGCGGCACCGCCGGTTGGGCGGCGCACCAGCAGCCGGGCCTGCCCGTCGCGCAGCCGGGCGAAGAACTCGGGCACGTACCCGTCCGTACTGCCGGCCCAGGACAGCCGCACCGGCCAGGACGCGAAGGAGGCGACCTGCGGGTCGAACTCCAAGGAGATGGCCGCCTCCAGCGCGCCCAACGTCGCGCACCCGGCGTGCCCTGCCCGGTCCGCGGGCCGCCACCACGTCGTGATGGCCCGCCGGCCCCGGTAACGCGGCGGCTCCCACACCCCCGCACGCTCCTCCAGCTTCTCCTCGCACAGCTGACGCACCGGCCGCTCGATCAGCCGCCCAGCGGAGGACCGGAACTGAGCCCACACCAGGTCATTCACCCAAGCACCTCCTTCCTCGACGGCAGAAGATCTCGCCGTCTGTATCGAACGAACCATCGACGGCGACCACGCTCTCCGGGCCACCACGGAAACGGAAGCGATTAGGAGGCTCTACGTTCGATTGAGTGATGCGTGCACGCGGGCCGCACGCTCCATCGATGGGGTGCTCCAGCGCACATATTCCCTGCTCAACCCCGGTTCATCGAGAGCGATCCGGGGGCGCACGACAACGTGATTCGTGTGCGCCTCGCTCGTAGGGAGCATTCTTCGCAGTCCCTCGACAGCCCTCTCCCCAGGTCAGAGGCGGGCGGATCGTTTTTGCGGAAAAGGGATGAAAAATTCTTTCATGTGATGCTGTGCCGCGTGCCGCAAGGCGAACGCCTTGCGGTGACGTTCTTTCCGCCAGCAGCCCTCACGGGAGTTGAAGCGATCGTGGATGCCCTGTTCGACTCCGATGAGGTCTTCATCGCCAAGCCGCGTCCGAGCATTCCGGTCCCGGCCGAACGCGCCAGGTTGCGCGCAGCATTCGAACTGAATGCATGGCAGGTCGCCGACGCGTGCGGGATCACCGAGGAGACCCTGCTGGCCTGGGAGCAGGGCGCGTCATCCCCTCTCGGAGACGAGGCAGCCACCTACGGCTACCTCCTGGACACCCTGCAGGCACGGCTGACCGGCAAGGCACAACAATGGCCGGTGCCGACCCTGCTCCCGGACTGGGCCGCCCTGGGCCGCCTGAAGCTCGAACTGCCCAGCAGTGCCGACGGAGAGGAACCTTGCCGGCGCTGCCACGAGCCCACCACGCAACGCGTCGGCGGCCGCCCCCAGCACCTGGGTACCCGCTGCCCCGCCCCGGGCTCCCAACGTCCGCCCGCCCCTGTCGTACCCGCCGTAGTCCCACAGCAGCCCGCCCCGGCCGCCCCTTTCTCCGCCCCTCACGCCGCTCAGCAAGGACCACCCGCGCGGTACCTGTGCTATCCGGCGGCGCGAGGACGCCACTACAGCGACGGACCTCTGGCCGTACTCGAAGCAGACGGCACCGGCCTGCTGGCCCACCTGGCCGACGGACGTGTCCGCCTCTGCCCCGTCAGAGACCTGCCCGGCCTGCTGGAATGGACCCTGCGTGCCCCGCTCGGAGCCGCACCGTTCCGCGCGGAGGGCCTGCCCAGCGGCCCCCTCCTGGTCCTCACCCCCACCGCCCTCACCCGCCTGGGGCTGCCCACAGCAGCCCCCGCCCAGGCTCAGCGCCACCCGCGCAGCGACCATGTCCTCCTGCGCCAACTCCGGACCGTCGGCTGGCAGAGCGACGACCAGGGCCTGGGCCCTTGGATGCGCCTGCACCCCAGCGCCGGGGACCCGGCCTGCGAGAGCGTTCACCTTGCGGTCACCGCCTGGGGAGCTCTGCACCACGACGCGTGGCAGCTGCCCGACGATCTCTCGCCCGCCCAACTCGCCCTCGTAATGGGCCAGTACGCGCACCTCGTACGCACCCCTACCGGAGAGCCCGGCGCCTGCGGCCACCGCCTCATGAGCGATCTACGGCCACCCGAGCACCGCCACGCCGTCACCCGCGCCCTGCTTGCTCGCGGAGTGCCCAGCGCCCTGACCGCCCGCACCGACCCGGCTCCCTGTGATGCCCCGACCGGACACCGATCTGCCGGCGAAGACACCCTTGCCGACATTGACATCGACTGGTGGCGGCTCCCCACCCCCGAGGAAGCCTCCTACCCTCACGTGGTGTGCTTCGCGGTCAACCTCCACCACTTCGCCGACAGCAACAACATCCGGGTCTCCGACGTGCCGGCCCGCCACGTCTACCACCCGGATTTCGACCCCAAAATTCCCGGCAGCTGGCTTGTCGACCTGTCCGGCACAGACCCAAACCCCCACCTGCCACCGGCCTTCGCCAGCAGCGGCCTGGCCTGGCACACCACCCCCGCTCTCGCCTACGCCACGATGCGCGGCATCAGGCCACAACCCGTCCAGGCCTGGCTGCGCCCCGGCAAAACGAATCCCTACTTCGATCCCTGGTACAAGCATGTGCGCCTGGCCCGACTCGCCGTCCTCGAACGTCTCGGCCTGACCAAAGACCCGGACACACCAGGCCTGCTCGCCGCCCTTCGCGATCTGCCCCGCGCCGACTGCGGGCAGCGGGCCCTGCTGAACGTCATCGACGCCACCGCGCAGGATGCCTTCACCGCCATGGCCCAGCCACCCACCCATCCCGACCAGGCGCTGCTGACCACCTGGCCCACCCCCGACGACCCCACCTGGCGTCCCGATCTGCGCGCCGCGGTCACCGCCAATGCCCGCGCCAACGTCCACCGCAAACTGAGCCGAACCGCCCGCGACGGCCACTTCCCCCTCGCCGTCGCCGACGGCCACCTCCTCTACGCCACTCGCTCCCCGGACCTGACCGAGATCACCGAGGCACCGAACTGCGATTTCAGGATCGGCCTCTCACCCGGCCAGATCAGGCCCGTCGCCGTGCGCCCCATGCACTGGTACCAGGCCCAGTGCACCGACAACGCCAACGCCGCACGCGCACTCAAGAACTCCTGCGCAGCCTGGTGAGCACCCCAGCCGTCCCGGGCACTGCAGCACTATCCCCGTACCTACTCCAGCGCGGAAACCGGGCGTCCCAGCCGCCACGGAAGGCAGGACGCGTCCTCCAACGGCCCCTGCTCGAAACCGCCCACGTGAGGCTCGAGAACCGGCAGCCGCTGAGAAAGGTAGTCAGGCGGCGGCGCCTGCTGACCCAAGCGCGCCACCACAGGCTCATCCACACCGTGCTGCAGCGTCCACTCCCGAAGCGCCCGGTACCCGCCGTACTCCATGGGCGCGCTCATGCCCAACCGCTCACCCACGAAGGTAATCCAGTGCCGCGACACCCACCCCGGCGCCCCGTTATCGAACTCCCGCCCCCACCGCCGCTGCCGCTCGTACACAGCCATCGCCTCAGCCACCACCACCGCCTCCGGGTACACCACCAGCGGCACCGACCACTCCTGCCGCCCCGTTCCCAACACCCCCTCACGCCGAGCCCACACGGTCTCGGACCCCATGAGCCTGCCCTGCCACCAACAGGCGGTCACCTGCAGCGCATCAGCCAGCAACACCCGCGCGTACGGCCCCACACGCTGCCGCATTCGCTGCCACCGGCGATGCGCACAGACCACCTCCTCAAGGCCAGTCAACCCGACCTGGGCGGGACCGCCCGCCGCACCATCACGCAGCCAACGCCCGTGGCGCACACACACCTGCCAGACCTCACGGCTGGCGCACCAGACCGGAGCCACAATGTCCTCACGCCGCGCCAGACACCCCACACACGGCTCCAGCACCGTCCACCGAGGCGGCCACGGCGCCACCCGCACAGGCCTGCTGCCGCGCTCCCTGACCGCCAACGTCGGCAGACTCCGCCGCAACTCTTCAGGGGTACGCCAGGCCATAGCGGCCAGCCGCTCAACACCTTGATCCCTCAAGAACACCTCATGCGCCCGGGGATCCACCCACTCCTCCACCCGCCCGCCACCCGCCGCCTCCCGTAAGAGCACACCGACCGGACGATCGTTCACCCGTGCCAGGCGACGGATGAACGACCCCGTCGCCTCACCCGGCACCGGCCGCAACCCCACCGGCTGCGGCCCCGCCTGCTGCATCCCGCCCCCTCAACCCACCACGCGCTCCTCACCACAGACAACGACCCACCACGCTCACGGCAACGCGCCCCCTCCCGCAGAAAACCACGCCCCCATGCCCCCACCGACGACCACGTCCATCACCCACGCACTCGACCTCGCCGACGCCCGCCACTGGACCCGCAAGCCGCCCACACGGCCTGCCACACGCCTGCGCTACCTCCTCACCGCCCAGGATCCCGACCTCCTGGCAGCCCGCATCTTCGCCTTCCCCGCAGCCGTCGAACGCTGGGCCCAAGGAGACGGCCTCGACAACCTCACCACCACCCACGCCCGCCTCATCGAGCGAGAGATCTACCGCAGCTGGCAGCCTCGCGCCCGCCGCCGAGCCCACCAACAGATCCTCGACCACGACGGCTCCGTCACCGCTCGACTCCACGCCCGCTTCACCTACACCACCCCCAACGGCGAGTTCCCCGATGAACGTCTGCGCAACATCACCGAGGACATCCCTGCCGCCCACGCACGCCGCCTTTTCAACGCCCGGCACACCGAATCCGACGACGACGAACTACGCCGCATCCTCGCCGACGGAATCGGAGAGGCCTACTTCTTCCGCGCGCTGCCCCACGACCAGCAGCAGGCCGCAGTGACCATCAGCGACCTGCACCTCATCCAGTTCCACTACTGACACCGGCGGCCTGCCTGGCCCGCCCCCGGAGCCAACCATGACCCACATCTACGCTTTCCAGGACGCCAACGGACAGTGGCACGGCGACCCCGACACCGCCCCGGCCAACCCCGCCGACAAGCCCTCCCGCGGCTGGCTCACCTACGAGCCCGTCCCTGGAACCCCCGAAGCCGACAGCCCCTTCGCCGGACAGACCCTCGCCGTCCTATACGGAGTCACCGACCTGGAACCAGGCCCGGTCACCTACCAACTCGACAGCGGCGGCCGCTTCCAGGCCACCTGGTACGTCCACACCCTGCTCGCGAAACCGATCGGCTCAGCCGCTATCCCTTTGCAGAGCCAGGCTCCCGCTCCCACACCCTGCCTGGAAGGCAGCCTCACCGAGAACGACCGCTACTACGCCCTCACTGCCACACGCGACGCAAGCGGCCACCTAACCATAGAAATCACCGTCACCAGCCACCACGGAGAAATCCAGGCCGAACTGCGCGGAACCGTCAACATCGCTGACCTCCACCCCCTTGCCCGACTCCTGCATACCAGCATCCCCAGCCCTGCCCCACCAACCGGCAACCACCGGCGTACCTGGAGCCCACCCGAATCCGCCAGGCTGACCGACCGCTACCGCGAGGAACGCGACTTCGGTGTCCTCGCCCAGGAGTTCAACTGCCGACGAGCCGACATCTACCTCCACCTACGCCACCTGGAACTGATCGCCGACCCCGCCCAGCAGCGTCCGCACCAGCCCACGCAACCCACCACCTCGCCCCTCCAGCAACAGCGGCGCCTCCAACACAGCAACTCCCACGCCCGCTGGACCGAACAGGAAGAAGCCCAACTGGCCCGCCGCTGCGCCGACGGAGCACCGGTCGCACAGCTGAGTAAGGAGTTCGGGCGCAGCGAACTGGCCATCGAGTCCCGCCTGCTGAAGACCGGGGCTCACGGCCCCGCAGCCGACCAGGCAAGACTCAAAGTTCTATGAGACCCACAACCGGGCCACCTGACGTGTACAGCACCGCGAGGCGTTTCACTCCCTGCGGGAGACGTCCACACACGCGGGGTGAGCAGAAGACCACGGCACGCTAGGGTGCCTTGAGAATCTCGTCCTCAAGGGAGCCGTCCGCGTGGACACGTCTTTGGCACACAGGTTGCGCGCCACCGTGGCAACGCTCTTGCACGAAACCGGCGAGAGCCAAGCAGGACTGGCTGACGCCATCCGCGTGAGCCAGGCACAGGTCAGCCGCCGCCAGAGCGGAACAGCCGCGTGGGGCCTCGACGACTGCGACGCCCTGGCAGCACACTTCGGCATCGACGTGATGGATCTGCTGGCCGGCCCCTCTCCCGCATTCCAGGCCCTCCAGCTGGTACGCGCACAGGAGGGGCAACAGAACGCGAACTGTTGAACACACCCTCAGTTGGCTACAGACCTCTTCAGCGCCGGCGCCGGGGGTTGCCGGGGCGACGGCAGCAACCAGCTGGCACTGCCAGGAGCGACTGCCCGACGGTGTCGCCGGCGGTTTTACGCGAATCTGCTGGGGTGGATTGGGGATGCCGCGGCAATCGCGTTCCTGAACGCCCACGGCACCGTGAATTCCGTCGGGGTCGAGAGGAGACATCCCTTAGCCTGGCGACACAAGCAGTAGTTGATGTCCACGTCGATACCGAATGCCGTCCCTGCGCAGATGGTGCCGTCGTTCACTTTCCCGTGCACCTGCAGAGTGAGACGGGCGTTCTCCCTTGCGGCTCGGGACAGGTCGTCGGCGCTCCGGTGCGTGAGGGAGCGTGCTATCTCGAGCCCATATTTGACCACCTGGGTGCGCTGGCGGGGCACGCTTGATGGATGGGTGAGGAGCATCAGTCCATAGACCCGCGCCTTGCCGGCGCCGACCGTAGTGGCCTTGGCCAGATCGTCTGCCATGTACCGGCTGTACTTCCCTACCGTCGCCTGCTCCTTCCGCGCGAAGTCGAACGTGTACGCAGCCTTCATCTCCACCAGGGCCAGTGGCTCGAGAGTTGTCTCATTGAGGACGGCGAGGTCGGTGCGCCCCTGGGCGCCGTAGGGGCTCCATTCACGGGCGGTGATGTGTCCGGGAAGCGACGTGTGCAGCACCCAGGCCAGGCGGTCGCGGATCGGGTGCTCAGGTTTTGACGTGAGGGCGAGGTAGGCCAGCTCATCGGGAGCAAAGGACGAGCATGCCCTCTTGAGAGGGCGTTAAGTCCCGTTCCAGATGCTGTGGTGTCGCTCGTTCGTGGGTGATGGGGCGATTCCGCCCTCGTGTTCTGGCGTGTGCATGATGGGGTCGTGGTCATGGAACGGATGCCGTACGCAACCGACTTGACCGACAGGCAGTGGGCGCTGATCGAACCACTGGTCACCGGGTGGAAGCAGGCGCGGGTGTCGCGGTCGGCGACCGGGAATCCGGGCTCCTGCGATCTGCGGGAGGTCGTGAACGCGCTGCTCTACCAGAACCGGACCGGTTGTCAGTGGCGGCTCCTGCCACACGATTTTCCGGCCTGGTCGGCGGTGTTCTACTACTTCACCCTGTGGCGCGAGGACGGCCTCGACCAGCGGACACAGGAGATTCTGCGCTGCCAGGTGCGGGAGCGGTCCAGACGATTAGAGGGCCCGTCCCTGGTGATCATCGACACTCAGTCCGTCCGTGCGGCGGCCGGGGTGCCGAAGGGGACGACGGGACTGGACGTGAACAAGAAGACGCCCGGCCGCAAGCGTGGGCTCCCCGTGGACGTCATGGGCCTGATCATCGGCGTGGTCGTCCTGGCCGCGAGCGCGCATGACAACGAGGCCGGCATCGCCCTGCTGGACCAGGCTGCCGAACGATGCGGGATACGCCTGGAGAAAGCCCTGGTCGACCAGGGTTTCAAGGACGCCGTGGTCATCCACGGAGCGGTGAAGGACATCACCGTCGAGGTGGTCCGACGTAACCCCGACGACCAGGGCAAAGGCTGCGTTCCGCAGCCGAAGCGATGGGTGGTCGAGCAGGTCAACGGCACCCTCATGCTCCACCGCCGCCTCTCCCGTGACTACGACCACCGGCCCGACAAACGCGGCCTCCCGCGTCTACTGGGCATCCACCGCGGGCATGCTCCGCCGCCTCACCACCCCCACCGCCGCCTGGCGCGACGACGTGGAGCTGGCCGCGTGAACGTCGCCGAACTCCTGCGGCTGCTGCAGACCGAACACGACGAGGCCACCGCACGAGCCGACCACCTGCGCGAGCAGATCGAGCGGCTCACCACCGCCCTCGCCGAGACCGAGGCCCGCCTGACAGAGCTCACCGCCACCCGATAGACCATCGACGACCTCGCCCCGCCCGGCCACGAACCACCCTCCGCGCAGAACGGCACCGTCTACCAGCGCATCGTGACTACCTTCAACGAGCACCCCGACAAAGTGTTCCGCGTCCACGACCTGCACGAACACCTCGGCCTACCCACCGACGAGCCCTCGATCAACGTCACCCGCTCCCGCCTGGGACGACTCGCTCGCCAAGGATTCCTCACCCAACCCGGACGTGGCCGCTACCAGAAACGGACTTAACGCCCTCTGAGACGCGGAACTTTCCTGCTTTGGGCAGCCACCTGAGCCGCTCAGCGTGGACCCACCGGGTGTTTGCGAGGAAGGCGCACCCGGACAGGCTGCTGAACATCAGCTTCTCGATCCGCTCAAAGCTCTTTTCGAACTCGGCTCGGGTACGAGGTCCGGCGCCATGACGGACCTTGTTGCGGAGAGCGACCAGCTGATCGAGGTCTGCGATCAGGCCCTTCCCGCCCTTCTTCCGGGCTGCCGCCTCGACCAGGCCGGCTGCAGGATCATTGTGCTGACGCGCGTTCTCGACTACGGCTTTGAAGGCGCCGACCCAGTGCCCCAGGGAAACGCCACCTCGCGCAACAGACTGCTTCCACTGACTGATGGCCGGCCGGGCCGTCCGCGCCATCCTTCTGTACGGCATCGGCGCCTTCGCCCAACGCCCCCGCACCGTCACCGGCACCACCCCCCGCACCATGGAGCGCGACGTCCCCGCCGACGCCGAAATCATCGGCTTCAACGATGAGACCATCACCTGGCAACGCCCCACCGGCTTCACCCGCGACCCCAACGCCCACCCCGAATGGGCCGCCCACATCTGGTCCTCCGCCCGCTCCGCCCTGCTCACCCAGCGCCACCGCGACGACGACACCTACGCCGGCGCCCTCCACGCCCCGCCCGGCACCGTCGTCGCCTTCCGCACCGACGCCGTCTACCTCACCCAGCCTCAGGCCTGGCCCTACCACGGCCAGCCCGGCGACTACCTACACAAGGGACACCTCACCGGCCCCCTCACAGCACCTGCCACCGAAGACGAACTCCTGACCATGCGCGACAAGGGCCGCACCGCCCTGCAGAGCGCATCCAGCAACGGGGAGTCCTGATGCCGCCCCGACGCCGAACCGCCCCCGCACCGCTCCACAACGAAGCAGCCCGGCTCGCCGACCGGCTCCAGGCAGTCGGCTACACCAAACGCGACATCGCCCGCATCATCAACCGAGACCCCTCTCTGGTCTCCCAGTTCTACACAAAGAACAAAGGCGCAGCCTTCGTACCCGCTCTCACCCACGTCCTCACCGCCATTCAGAGCGCAGGCATCACCGACACCACCGAACTCGCCACCATCGCCGCCCAGCACACCACCCGCCGCACCACCGCAGCCGGCGCCAAAGCCCGCGTCCGCACCAAAGCAGTCCTCATCACCTCCACCGGCACGGGCACCGGCCGCGCCGGCGCACAAGCCATCGCCTCCGGCTCCGCCCGGCTGCGCCCGCTCATCGCCGAAGCAGCCCGCCAAGGCCTGCGCCTCGCTTTCACCGTGCGTCTCGCGAAAGGCGGATACCTGCACGCTTCAGGCAGCCGCACCGACTCGCCCGGCATTCGCCGCGACGTCATACAACGCGCCGACCACACCGAAGAACGCTCCTACGGCTCAGCCACGACAGGCGGCTTCGCCGCCACCGACTTCGCCCAACGCGTCGACCAAACAGGCGGCGACGTCACCACAGCCGTCTACCAATGGCTCGTCGAGACCAGCCGCATCCGCCCCGAAGCCCACATCACGCACCTCGAGATCCGCACCTGGCGTCCCCGCTGACGCGGCCTAGCCACCCACCCACCTGGTGCTGGCGGCTGCGTTCAGACGAGGCGGCAACATGACGTTGTGAGTCCCTCTGGCTGTTGTAGGTCGTATGAGTGGGCAACGATCTCTGAAATCTTTTGCCACCTGTAAGTTCCTACCGTTCGTGGACACATACAGGCTGGAGGGGGATGTGGACTCAACCGATGAGCAATGCTTCACAGAGCTGTATCGCCAGCACTACGGGGCTGTTGATGCGTATGTGCGGAGGCGCGTGCACCCGGACCACGCGGTCGATGTCGTAGCCGAGGTATTCCTCGTTGCATGGCGGCGACTGAAGGATGTCCCATTTGGGATGGAGTTGCCATGGTTGTACGGTGTGGCCAGAAAAATTGTGGCCAATTCCTACCGTTCGGACGGACGTCGCCTGCGCCTCGTGGAAATGCTGGCAGCTCAGCCTCACCGTGATGTCGGGGATCATTCCGATGCCATAGCGCAGCGGCAAGCAATTTCCCATGCGTTCGATGGTCTGAAGAGGGTAGACCAGGAAGTGCTGCGCCTCACCCTCTGGGAGGGGCTCACTTTTTCTCAGGCTGCCACGGTGCTGGGTTGCACGGTTCCTGCCTTACAGGTACGTCTGCACCGTGCCAGGAAGCGGCTAAGGCGAGCAGTCGAAACTTTGGCCGACGATGAACCCGACCTGTCCTCGTCTTCGAAGTGGGGAAACAGTCCGGTGGAGTGGGGTGGTAGAGATGCGTGAAATTGAGGATTATCTTAAGGATCTTAATCCTGCTGATTCTGATGCGATGCCAGATGAAGCGGCGCTACAGAGAATTATTTCTAGCAAGCGAAAATCTAAGACCCCCGCCAGGTACGTCCCTACTTTGCGGCAGCGGTGGGCTCTGGCTGGAGCCGCGCTGCTAGTTGTGGCTGGAAGCCTCGTGATGTCTCAATTGGATGGGGTTCCGCCACAACCTGCCCTTGCGATGACGCCCGTCGCCTTGAACTACGAAGCCACTGATTGCTCAGCCACTGAAATGCTGAGTAAGACTGCAGAGCGGACGAAATCGCTTCACGAAAATCAAAAATCTGACGTGACACACCGGTTTGTCCAGGACAGTTGGTCCTTGTCGACGCGCATTGATGGTGTTCAGGTGACCTCGGCAGTGATTCCTGAACATCGGGAGACGTGGGTATCACCCGACGGATCCCAGAGATGGAAGGCTAGGACGCAGAAGCCGGAGTTTCAGACGGAAAAGCAGCGCAAGGAATGGCAGGACTCCGGCGCTTTGGGCGACACCCCGAAGGTGTTCTCTGGATCTGGCGAGCCGGCAGATAGACCAGCGCCAGCAGCGCCACCGTCATCAGGAGCGGAGGGCATGCGAAAATGGCTCGCGCAAGGACTGCCACAGTTTGGCTCTGGGGAACTCTTCAGCCGCATCCGAGAGGTATACCTTGATCACAACTTCTCCCCGCAGCAGCGAGCAGCGATCCTTCAGGTAGTGGGGGGCGCGTCAGACCTGACGTGCAGAGGCAAGGTGACCGACCGTGCCGGGCGTACGGGTATCGGCTATTCAGTGAATTCTGCATACCGCGGACTGGACACCCAGTACACCCTCATATTTCACCCCGAAAATGGAGTTCTCTTGAGCTATGAAGAAGAACTTACCGGGTCCGCCGGGGCGCTTAACGTGAAAACTCCTGCCATCATCTCCTACGTCACTTACATAGTGCACTAGAGGAGTACGCAAAGAGGGGGCGCGGATTTCCGCGCCCCCTCGTCGGCGGTCAGATTATCCTGCGGTCAGCTTGTGACGAAGTAGTCGGCTCGGTTATCATCAGCGTAATAGACGGAGGAGCTGCTCGAGTGGTTCTCTTCGGTCCAGAGATGTGTGGGATTGTTCACCCAAAAATCTTCGTACACTCTAATGGTCTTCCCTCCCTTGTTGGACCACGATGAAGTCTCGTTGTCAAAGTCATACGCTGAGAAGTAGACGCGTGACGTGTGTGCCGCATTCCACTGCAGACGCCGGCCCCCAAAATTGGTGTTCTGGTAGAAGCAGTACCAGTCGTTGCCGAACACTTGCGTCGGGCAATTATCCGAAGCGAGGATCGTGGCATCTCCCTGCGTGGCTTCGCTTTCGACGGTGCCCGTCGTCTTGCCGGCGACCTTAGCCTGTAGCCGCTGCGCGGCAGGGCTACTGATGGGAGCCTGGGTCTCTCCGGGCAGCGGGAAGGCCATGATTGCTTCCCCGCCTTCCCAGGCGATCTCATTCTGGCTTATCTGAACCCCGCCCTCGGTGCTCGCCAGGACTTGATTGATCTCTTGCTGCAGCGGAGTCAGGCTTTCCGCATTCGCACTGCTCATGGGCGATAGCCCAAGTGTCAAGGCTCCGGCAACCGCAAGCATTCGGAATTTTCGCATGAGTTTCCCCTCCCACGTTGAGCGCGTCCGCGTTCAACGATGGGTGACTTTACCCATGACGGTGGAGGCTGTGTGAAGGCCTCGTCGAGTCGAAGAATATGGCCGAATCGGGGAGCGGTTCTTTCTGCTGTTTCCTCCCTTCGCTGACGAGTGAGTGCTGTTCTATTTGTCATGGTTGGTGTAGTCCTGGAGCGTAGGTTTTTTAGTAGCTCTGGGCGCTTAGGTGCCCGCTAGGTGGCATTTGGTCTAGTGGTTCACCTTTGCCGGATAGCGGCGGGAAATGATTTCCGGTCATCAAGTCAACGGTGCTCATGTACATGACCGAATGTGTGTATGGTGTGACGCTCCGCGCGGGGAGTGTGGAGTTCATGCGCTAGCTATGGCTTGTGAGAGTGCTCTGGGGAGGGCGCGTGCGTATGCACGGCGAGCGGTCTGGTGTGTTTCTTGGTGCCCGTCGGCGACTGCTGACGGTGGGGGCGCTGGTGCTGGCACTGGCGGTTGGCACGGTGTCGGCGGAAGCCACGCCGCCCAAGCCCACGCCCAGCAGTTCTGGGACGCCTTCGGCGGCCGCTTCAGCACCTGCGCCCGCGGGCAGTTCTGCGCCAAGTCCTGTGCAGTCGCCCGCGTCTGAGCTTGCGGGAAAGTCCAAGCAACCCGCCAAGGCAGCCGCTGCGCCGGATGCGCCGACCGTTGCCAACGCTGTGTACGCATACGACGCGGTAGGCCGCCTGGTCGGGGTTACGGACCCAAGTGGAGAGACGGCTCGGTATCGCTTCGACGAAGCCGGCAACCGCCTGGGGGTGGACCGGTACGCCTCGAGCACTCTCTCGGTGCTGTCGATGGTTCCTGTGCGTGCCCCAGCTGGGGCAACGGTGACCCTGTCGGGGACCGGCTTCTCCACAACTGCCGCGGACAACTCCGTGTCCTTTGGCGGACATGCGGCCGTGGTCACCTCAGCGACGGCCACCCGACTGATCGTTACGGTGCCGGCGGCTGCGTCAGACGGGCATGCGTCGGTGAGCGTAGGAGGTTCGACCGAGCAGTCGCCGGAGTCGTTCACCCTCGCGTCCTCCGGACCAGTCGTGACGACGATGGAGCCGACGTCCGGGGCACCAGGCTCTCAGGTGGTGCTGTCCGGCTCAGGGTTCTCCTCCACTCCGACGAATAATCTGGTGCGGTTCAATACAATGCTGGCCGAAGTGGTCGGTGTCACTGCAACGTCGTTGACGGTGAAGGTTCCTGAGGCGGCGACGAGCGGCCGCGTGCGTATCGAGACACCTGACGGCACCGCAACCACGGCAGCAACCTTCCTCATTACGGCCGGCAGTGATGACGGCACATTCGAAACCACGGCGACTACCTCCGTCACGGACGACACTCCGCCGACGGTGGCCGTCACCACGCCCGGCAGGCGTGCGCAGGTCCTGTTCGATGCCGAGCAGGGCGACGACATCGGTTTCGGAATCAGTGCCTCGACGTTCAACACGAACATTCCGCTTCGCCTGTATGACCCGCAGGGTGTTCAGGTCGGTGGCTCAGGTTCGGTGAACAAGGAGGGCGGCTCCTGGCAGGTTCATGGCCTTGCCGCTACCGGTACGTACTCCTTGGTCCTTGACCCGGGGCCCAACAACATCGGTGCGGCAACCGTCACGGTCTCCAAAGCCTCTGGCGGCGTTCTGGACCTGTCTGCACCCACTGCCGACACGCCCATGCTGAGACTGGGCCAGGAGGGGCATTGGACGCTGACCGGCGCCCAAGGCGACTCGCTCAGTATTGGCATCGACGCGACCAGCATGGCGAAGAACCTGTCCATGCACATCGAACTTCTGGGGCCGGACGGACAGGCCGTGGACACCGCCTATGTGACGGGCGGCTCCAAGGGCCAACTGGACGTGGAAGCCCTGCCGTCCTCGGACCGCTACGACCTGTGGCTTGACCCGGCCCCCGGAGCTACCGGCACAACCAAGGTGACAGCTTCGCACTATGCGGACGCCGGACAGTTGGCGGTGACAGGCCCGGCTACAGACCTCACCATCGCCCGGCCCGGCCAGAACGGCATCGCCCACTTCACGGCACAGCTGGGCCAGCGCATCTCGCTGGGCTCCACATCCACAGGCTTCCCGTCGTACACGAGCATGGAAGTACACGGACCGGACGGCAAGATCGTCGACAGCAGCTTCATCGTCTCCGCCAACCAGAGCGATGAATGGGACAGTCCTGCCCTGACGACCAGCGGCACATACACACTCAAGGTCGTGCCCCAGGACAACGGCACCGGCACGATCACCTTGACCTTGTCCAATCCCACCACCGCTGAGATCACCACTACCGGCCCGACGAGCAGCGTCACTATCGACCGGGCCGGACAGAACGCCGTGCACACCTTCCAGGCCGTGGCAGGAGATGACCTGTCGCTGGGCTTCACCAGCAACACCTTCACCCTGCTCCTGTCCATCACTGTCCTCGCGCCCTCAGGCACGAAGGTCATCAACGGCCAGAGCCTGTCACCCGGGTACGCGGCCAGCTTCCCGCTGCCGGACCTGCCCGAGACCGGCCTCTACCGCGTGGAGATCAACCCGTACAAGGGGACCACCGGAACAGTGAAGGTGACCCTGTCGGCAGACGCCGTCACCGCAATAGCGATCGACGGCACAGCACAGACGGTCGGGTCCACCCGCCCTGGACAGCGCATCCGTGCCGAGTTCACCGCTCCTGCCGCCAAAGTGTTCGGCCTCGCCGTCACGGACAACACCCTTGCCTCCTCCGGTGAGGCCTACCTTGTAGGACCCACCGGCGGGAAGGGAACCTATCTCGGCTACATCCCTGACCACTCACCCGCAGCGCTGTACATATCCGGAGCCACACCAGGCACCAAATACACCGTGGTGATCACACCCGGCGACGCAGCAACAGGTGAGGCGAAACTCTGGCTGTCCAACCCTGTCGTGGCCGGTACCCTGTCAGCGGCCCAGCCCTCCGCCAGCGCAGAGATCACCCGGCCCGGCCAGCAACTCCAGTACACCTACAACGCCACAGCCGGAGACGGAGCCGCATTCCTGCTCAGCGCCAGCACCCTGACCAAGGTGACCAGGGTGGCGCACTGGGCGCCCGGTGCCAGTACAGACGTCCGCCTGGGCTACCTGTCCGGCACCACCTTCGACGCGACACTGCGCGCGCCCCTGGCTGCTGGCACCCACACCGTATTGCTGCAGCCCGATGAGCCTGCCACCGGTCATGCAACGGCCACCCTGGTGCCCGACACCGACGGCGGCACGCTGGCGATAGACGGCGGCAGGAGCAGCGCCTCCATCACCACGCCGGGGCAGAACGCCCACTACACCTTCACCGGGACCAAAGGTCAGAAACTTACACTCGGGCTCGACACGCCGCCGGGGCCCTGGGAGCTGTCCCTGTGGGATCCGACCGGAAAGTGGCTCTACAACGCCACATACATGGGCGCCACCACCGTCACTAAAGCCCTCTCGGCACTGCCCGCAGACGGCACCTACACCCTGACGGTGAACCCGGCCTCGATGAAGACCGGCACCTACAGCCTCGGCCTGACCACCACCCCCACAGCTGCCCCCGCCAAGGCTGCCGCTAAGCCCGTCTCGCATCCCAGCGACACAGCCACGACCAAGAGCACCACGAATCCAACACCAGGCATCGTGCCCACCGGCGCAGATGCCTGGCAGCCGGGCACAGCCAACATCAAGGGCCGCGACTGGGTCACCGGCCGCGGCGACGGGCCTAAGCCCCCTGCACAACTGCGTGCCCCGCCAGGCACGACAGCACTCAGCGGACACGTGCGGAAGCTGGACGGCAAACCGCTGGCCAAGGTCACCGTGCGCATCGGCAACAAACACGGGCACACGGACGCCCAAGGTCGCTTCCTTCTGACCGACATCAACGAGGACGCCACGACCCTGGTCGTCGACGGGGCGAGCGCCAACACCAAGAAGCGTCAGTACGGCCGGTTCGACATCCGCATCCATCCGAAGGCCGGCCAGAGCACCGACCTGGGATTCCCGGTGTGGCTCACACCGTTGGACACCAAGCACACCGTGTCCTTCGCCGCGCCGGCGAAGAAGAACGTCACGCTGACCACCCCGCAGATCCCCGGCCTTGAGGTCCGCATCCCCAAGGGATCGGTGGTGCGGGACGAGAACGGCAAGACAGTCACCGAGCTGGGAATCACCGCCATTCCGATCGACCGGCCGCCCTTCCCTCTGCCGAAGAACGGTGTGGTCCCGGTCTACTTCACGGTGCAGCCGGGCGGCACCTACGTGTTCCCCAAGGGCGCACAGATCGTCTATCCGAACTACACCCACGAAGCCGCCGGCACCCGGGTCGACTTCATGGACTACGACCCCGAGGGCAAGGGCTGGCACATCTACGGCCACGGTCAGGTCAGTGCCGACGGCCGGCAGGTCGTCCCTGACGCGAAGACCCGCGTCTGGTCCTTCCACGGCGCCATGTTCAACATCTCGGACCTCGTGCCCTGGGACCTGACCGGGCTCAAGGACGTCATCGACTGGCTGTCAGGGGACCCGGTCGACCTTGCCACCGGACTGCTCACCGACTCCCGCACCGACCTGGGCGTCACCGACCCGGTCGGATCGGCCGAGGTAACCCGGACCTACTGGCAGGGCGACACTCACCGGCGCGCTTTCGGCATCGGACGAGACCTGTCCTACAACGCCTTCCTGCACTCCGAGAAGCAGTATCAAGAAGTCGACCTGTATCTGCCCGGCGGCCAGAAGGTCCACTTCACCCGCACGTCGCCGGGCACCGGATACCTGGACGCGGTCTTCGAGCCCGTGGATACCCCCACGGGCTTCCGCGGCTCGAAAATCCTCATGAGTAAAGCCCAGTGGGAGCTCCGGCTGCGCGACGGCAGCGTGTGGGTCTTTCCCCTGTACTCGCCGCTGAAGGAGATTCGAGACCAGCACGGCAACACCCTCAGATTCACCCGCCGATCCGGCACCAAGGGCGAAATCACCCGCATCACCACACCCGGCGGCCGCTGGATCTCCCTCGCCTATGACGAATTGCACCGGGTGCGTGAGGCCCGGGACAATGCCGGCCGTACCACGTCCTACACATACGACACCGCAGGCCGGCTGGACACCGTCACCGACCCGGCGGGCAAGGTGAGTTCGTACACCTACGACGGCACGTCGAACCGGATCGCCACCGCGAAGGACGCCCGCGGCATCACGTACATGACCAACACGTTCTATGCGGACGGGAAGGTCAAGGACCAGGCACTCACCGAAGGCGCGAAGTACTCCTTCGCCTACACGGAAACGGGCACCGGCCAGATCACCTCCAGCGAGGTGACCCAGCCCGGCGGAGCAGTACGCCGGGTCGAGTTCGACACGGACGGCTACGGCGTCCTGGACACCGCAGCCTACGGCTCGTCACTCGCCCGAAAAACACAGTACGTGCGCGGCCCGAACCACCGCATCGACGCCGTCATCGACCCCTACGGGCAACGCACCGAGCTGACCTACGACGCCAACGGGTATGCGACGAAGTCTGTCGAGCTGGCAGGTACAGCCGATGCCCGTTCCTCCGGCACAGTCACGTACGACGGCCCCTACGACCAGCCGACCAAGGCAACCGACCCACTCGGCAACACCACCCTTTTTGGCTACGACACAGACGGCAACCTGCAGACGGCCACCGACCCCGAGGGCCGCAAGACCACCCTCACCTACGCCCCCGACGGCCAGGTCAAGACCGTCACCGACAACGCCGGGGCAGTGACGGAGTACACCTACCGCAACGGCGACCTGGTCTCGGCCAAGGACGCCGAAGGACGGGTGTCGACCCAATTCACCGACGCCGCCGGCAGAGCGACCGCCCTCACCGACACGGCCGGGTCACTCACCACCATCGCCTACGACAAGCTGAACCAGCCCCGCACCGTCACCGACGCCCTGGGACAGACCACCGGCTACGACTACGACGACAACGGCAACCTCACCACCCTCACCGACGCCCGCAACAACGCGGTCAGTTGGTCCTATGACAACGCAGACCGCCCTAAATCGGCCACCGACGCCGTGGGTGCCCAGGCCACGTTCGAGTACGACACGGCAGGGCTTCTGAAGAAGGCGACCAGCCGCTCTGGGAAGGTCGCGACCGCGACATACGACCTCCTGGGCCGGGCCAAAGCCGGCCAGTACGGCGTCGACATCGCCGGCCAAGCCGAATCCAGCGTCAGCTACGACTACGACACCCACGACCTGCCCAAGCAGATCACCGACAGCCAGGCCGGCAACCAGAGCTTCACCTACGACACCTACGACCGGCCCAAGACCGTCACCGGCCCCACCGGCACGGTCAGCTACACCTACGACGCAGCCGACCGACGTAAAACAATGACCGCGGGCGGCCAGAGCACCAGCTACGGCTTCGACAAGTCCAGCATCCTCACCTCCGTCACCTCCGGCACCCAGGAAATCGGGTTCGGCCTGGACGCGGCGGGCCGTGAGAAGACCGCCACGATGCCCGGCGGTATCACCCGCACCACCGGCTACGACAAGACCGGCACCATCAAGTCCATCGCCTACGCCAAGGGCGCCACCAGCATCGGCGACCTGAACTACACCCGCGACGCCCGCAGTCTGCAGACCGGTCTCACCGGCTCCCTCGCCAACGTCGCACTGCCGGCCGCCGAGACAGGCACGGTCTTCGGCAAGGACAACCGCATCACCACCTTCGCCGGTCGCTCCTTCACCTACGACGCCGACGGCCAGCTCAAATCCGACGGCATCCGCGACTACACCTGGAACGCACGCGGCCAACTCTCCGGCCTGACCAAGACTGGCCAGAACAGCACCTTCGCCTACGACGGCCTGGGTACCCGCTCCACCAAAACCGTCGGCGGCACGACGGACAAGTTCCTCACCGACGGCAGCAACCCACTCGTCGAACAGAACGGCTCGGGCGACACGACCGCGACCGTAGCCACCTCCGGCCTCGACCAGTACCTCACTAGAACCGAGAACGGCACCACCCAGGTCTACCTGACCGACGCCCTCGGCTCAGTCATCGGACTCGCCAACAGCGACGGCACCATCGCCACCACCTACGCCTACGACCCCAACGGCAAGACCACCACCACCGGCACCGCATCGTCCAACCCCTACACCTTCACCGGTCGGGAAAACGACGACACCGGCCTTCTGTATTACCGAAACCGCTACTACGACCCCGAGACCGGCCGCTTCATCTCCCAAGACCCCATCGGCCAGGCCGGCGGCACCAATCTCTACCAGTACGCCCTCTCCTCACCCACCACCTACACCGACCCGAGCGGCAACAACCCCATGATTGCGGCGTGCGCGGCCAACGGGTTGATCGACGGTGGTATCGACTGGGCCATCCAGCGCCTGTCAGGGCGCAAGGTCAACTGGGGACAGGTCGGCAATGCGGCGGTCCTCGGCTGCGCAGCTGGCATGCTTGGCGTCGGGCTTGGTGCCAAGGCAGGGCCCGGTCTTCGGAGCACGACCGCATCAGGATCTGGACGGCGACTTCCTATGACTACGGAATGCGTCTGCCGGATTGCCGATAAGTATCGAATAGATATAGTTGGGATTTCCATCAAAATTGACAAGTCCAGAATTGGGTACTACGGATCGACTTCTCCGCAAAGTGTAATTACGTTGACCCGAGAGGCGTTCAAGAATGAACAGCAGCTCGCTCGAACGCTTGCCCATGAGCGCTTTCATGTGGATCAGATTCGTAAAGGTATGGGTTACCCAAAAGATTATGATTCGGGTAACGCTTGGGAAAGTGCGGCCGAGGCGTTCGAGGAATTCTGGTGGACAACTATCGGGAAAGATTTGATGTGAAGGATTCATCGGCGTCGCACTCAGAATGGATGGATGCGTATCAGCGTGCGTATGTGGGTGACAGGACTGTCTGCTGTCCAAGCTGTGGATCCAAGGAACTTCAGCTGGTCTTCCTGGTTACTTCTCCAGGGATCGAACAAGGTTCCGCAAACTTCTGGTGCGATTCGTGCCTCTTGGGGTTGATGCCGATGCATGCTTATGTACCGAAGGGCAGGGTGGTCATTTTGAGGAATGCTGCACAGATTCCAAACTATGCGCTGGTGCGGGAAAGCGGGGTGGAGTAGTTTCAAAACCATGGTGCCACTTGGGGCTATTTTGCTTTTCGGAACCCCGGCAGTGTGGGTCGGAGGGCTGGGCTCGCCACTCGGTAGCCCTCGTGAAACTCTCAGATTCCATGTGAAATTGCGTAGTAGTCGCGACTGGATTAGCTGGGTGTTGGTCACATGATTAGAGGAGTGGTGTATGCCCAAAAAATTGACACGAGGAGGTATAGCTGAGCTCTATAGCGCGACACGTCTATTCGACCTTTCGACGGCAAGATCAGCCAGTTCATTTCCTCTTTCTGGCTGCCAAGCGGAGGTAGTTTCACTTCTCCCCTTGGCTTAGGTGCTCAATAGAAGGAGGTATTGTAATCGTGATGGGTGGCCGACCTTGTACTGCAAGAGTCCTTTCGAGCATTTCGGAAGGGATGTGTTCGATGATTGATGAATTTTACCTATCTGCTAGCTAGGTAATTCCGACTTTTGGGGGGTTCGTTGAGGCGGCGAATGATAGTAGCTGGCTCGGCGGCTGCGGGGTTGACAGTTGTTGGGGGTGGGGTTTTCTTTGGGCGCCAGGCTTATCGCAATGCGGCGGAGGTGGCTTCCCTGAACCGACCCCATTTGCGCGGGATCGTGCCAGCGCCCCATGCGGTGTTGATTGCCCTGCAACGACGTAGCCAGAATGTCGAGGTGAGGCAACGGGAGTTGCGCCAAGTGGTTTTCGAGGTGCGGGCGGCAGGGGCTCATGGGCAGGACGCTTGGCTCGGGCTGGGGTCCGGACTGTTCCGGGGAAGAACGGGCGCCCCGAGGCAGTTGACCACTATGCCGGGGTTCGCCGGCGACGTACTCGATCCAGCACAGTCGCACGGAGACCTACTAATCCAGATCGCCGGGCGAGATGGCTCCGATGTACGCGCGGCTATCGAGGGGGTCTTGAGGGGTCTGCCTGGCTGGCGGTTGCGCTGGCGCATAGAGGGATTCCGGGCTGAGAACAGGGTCAAGGATGGGCGCGGGCTCGCGCGCAATCCGTTCCATTTCGCTGATGGATTCGGCAATCCTGACAATAGGCGCGGAATCGCTGACCGTGTTCTGGTGCGGGCCGACCAAGGCGAGCCCGATTGGGTCGTCGGTGGCAGCTACCAGGTCATCCGTATAGTTCGCTTGGCGACCGAGTTGTGGGACAAGGACACTATCCACGAGCAGGAACGCATCATCGGGCGTAGGCGTGACGGGCGGTGGCTCGACGGCACGCCCAGCGATGAGGAGCCGAACTTCGCCGCAGACCCGAAGGGCAAGGCAACACCTCTGGATTCGCATGTGCGGCTCGCAGCGCCCGACCGCCGCAACCCACCACCTGTCGTCCGCCGGAGTTATAGCTACGACCATGGGAACGGCGACACCGGGCTGATTTTCTCCTGCTTCCAGCGGGACCTGGCCAAGGGGTTCGAAGCCGTACAGAAGCGCCTTGAAAGCGAAGCTATGGCCAAGTACCTGCTCACCACCGGCGGCGGCTACTTCTTCATCCCCCCTCCGGGTGACGCCTGGATCGACGCGGCATTTGAATCCTGACGGTCTTCCAGATCTGCATCGTCACCGACGGCGCGGATGGCAATTTTGGCGACACCGAGCGCTCGGTGGTTCGCGAAGCCTGCTTTACAGTCGGCATCTTACGTAACGAACTCGATCGCAGACGTGCATACGGTGCTGTGCAGACGCCGCACCGCCACCTCGTCTCCGCCCGGATCGCCCGCGTCGGTCGACGCTCGTGCTTCCACCTATTCGAACGCCGCTGGTATTTAGTGAGGGGGATTACTGCACCGTTTCAGTTACCTGTCCGGTTGCAGCATTGATGGATCTCTGGGTGGGGTGCTGCATTCTGTTTCCAGCGGATCTCGCGAAGGGTCGAGGCCCTACAGGAGCGGCTGGAGGACGAGGAAAGTGCGTACTCACCATTGGAGACGGGTTCTTGACCTCGCCGCCCGGAACCGCATGGAGAGATGCTCCGTTCAATTCTGATCCTACAGGCGGCACCTTTTCAGGATATTCATCCGACTCGGGTAGATGTGTGCCCGCGCCCTTTTCCTCCGTCCAGTCGTAGCGGCGTTGGCTCCGCCTGATCGGGTCATGAAGCGGGACCTTCAACGGTGGGTTCTCGCGGTGTCGATGTCCTGAGCTCGTAAAAGGATCTTGCTGAGCAGACCTGGTGGGGCGTGACCGTTGTGACGATCCGATCGTTCGGGTGAGTGTGACGACTCGACCGTGGATCGTGGATGACGACTTGTGGGCAGTGATCGAACCGTTGCTGCCGCCCCGGCCCGAGCAGTCGCCGGGGCCGAAACCGGTGTCGGACCGGTTATGCCTGCAGGGCATCCTGCACGTCCTGTGCCAAGACATCGCCTGGCAACTGTTACCGCTGGAGCTGGGGTTCGGTTCCGGGCAGACGTGCTGGCGGCGCTTGGACCGTTGGCAACAGGCAGGGGCCTTCACAGAGTTGCACCGGATCCTGCTCGCGAAGCTGAACGCGGCCGGCAAGCTGGACTGGTCACGCGCCTGCGTGGACGGCTCCCACGTCCGCGCGAAAAAGGGGGTGCCGCCACCGGTCCGTCGCCGGTCGACCGGCGCAAGACTGGCAGCAAGCATCACCTGATCTGCGACGGACGTGGCACCCCGTTCAGGGTCATCACGACCGCGGCGAACGTCAACGACATCACCCAGACCCTCGCCCTGGTCGATGGCATCCCAGCGGTGGCCGGGCGCGTTGGCCATCCCCGCAAGCGCCCCGAGGCGGTCCTGGGCGACAAGGCGTACGACTCCCGGGCCGTCCGTCGCGAACTGCGCACACGAGGGATCATGCCGGTGATCTCCCGCAAGGGCTCTCCGAACATCAAGGGCCTGGGGAAGCTCCGCTACGTCGTCGAGCAGACCTTCGCCCTACTCCACCAGTTCAAGCGCTTGGCCGTCCGCTGGGAACGGCGCCCCGAACTCCATGACGCCTTCGTCTCGTTGGCCTGCAGTCTGATCGCTGGAGGCGACTGGAGAAGCGCCAATCATGATCACGCCGCTAGCTTTAACTACAGCTCACACCACTCACCCAGAGCACTGACCGCTTGCGTATGCGAGAAGTAGTGCACCAGGTTCCACGCTCGATCGATATCCAGGACGAAGTCACCCGTGAACGTGACGAGGTCGTCCGTGATCGGGACTTCGATCTCGTCACCCGAGGGCACGGTGCCGTCTCCTGCGAGCAAAGACGTCCGCTCGGCGTCACTCATCAGATGGACGACCGCGTGATCATCTCGGAAGGCCAGGGTCAGCACAGGGAACTCCCTGTTCGGCAACCGAACCTCGATGTACCCCTGACCACGGGAACGCAGGTCATTGAAGCGGCCCGACAGGTCCTCAGCCCCTGAATCTGTCTCAACCGGAGAGAACAGCCCCGACGCCGGCAAGGTCCCCACCCACACAACGCTCATCCAGCTCCCCTTCTGCACAGGTCATCGCCCACGACCCAGGGCCACGCTCCCACGACCCACCACGACATGACGACCGGGACTGGATCGCATGATCGTGTTACGAGCTCTTTGCTGCAGGTTGAACGGTGGAGGGATGGCCCCTTCGCCTCTGTTGACATGCAGTGGTGTGAGTGATGGTCCACGTCAGGTCGCCGCTCTGCCGGCTGTGCGACCAGCGCTGGAGGACCTGCGAGTCGACGAGCAGGTTGAGCTCGTAGTGCAGTTGCTCTGGAGAGAGGCTGGTTGTTCGGTAGAAAAGACCTTCCTCGGCCAGTGCGTGAGGGCTGTCGGCGGAGAGATGGGCGGCGAGGGTCAGTGCGAGGAGACGGGAGGCTGGCCTGGTGTTACGCAATTTCAGAGTGTGACAGGCACGTAGAGCCCAGTCCGCGGCGCGGCAGCGGCTGCTTCGCCCAGGCGCCTGGGTGAGGAGCGCGGGGTCTGTCAGGTATCCCATGAATCCCGAGCCTGCGCGAAGCGGGGCGGAGGAATCGCAGTGCAACCAAGCGGCTTCTTCCAACTCCGCGCGAGCGGTTGCGTGAACGCCTGTCCGCATGCCCCGGAGTAGGCCCGTAGGGATATGTACGCGGCCTGTCGATGTGGAGCGCAGGGCGCACTGCAGGGCCAGCAGGCGGGCTGACGGGCTGGTCTGTCGGGGGAGTGCGGAAGCGAGGTAGCTGAGCATCTCGCGGACGCGGACCTGCTCGGACGGCCCTTCAGGCCCGCGCCTGTCACCCATCCGGGCCGAGACCTGTGTGGTGTGCGTCGCCGATGCGGTGTTGAGGTCGGTGTCCGGAACGACCGCGGCGTGGGTCGTGGCTGCTGCGCAGGCGGCGCAGATGTCTGCGAGACGCCAGAGCCGGCCGCCTTGCTCCCGGGTGAGGACGAGTAGGACAGGCCCCGCACAGCCGCGGTGGCGGGGGTGCCAGCGGCAGCCGTGCGGATGGCACTGACAGGTGCGCAGATGCGGGGGCAGAGCGTCGTGACGTGCATGCCGCGCGAGATGGGCCAAGGCCTGGCGTGCCGCGGCCCGTACGGATGGGCTGCCGGGCGGGCACTGGGGGCAGTGAAGGACCGGCCCTCCTCGCTCGGGGCGCAGTTCAACCGTCCAGGTGCGCCGCACCGCTGGTTGCGTCGTGCAGAGCCTCATCTGATGTGTCTTTCTCCTGATCTTCGGCGAGCTCGGTCCCGCGTGCTATCCCGCTGGGTGGGGGAGTGGGGTGGCGGCACACCGTAGTGCAGACCTTTGCCCTGCGTGGCGGTGTGGCGACCTGCAGAAATAGGGCAGAGGTCTGCACTGACAGGTCGGGGGTCTGCGCCTTCGGATAATGAAGTGACGATCTTCCCGCCCGACCCGAACCTCACCGCCCTCCGGCTGGAGCTGGCACGACTGAGGAGCGAACGCGGCTGGACCTACGACGAGCTCGCCGCCCGAACCGGCCTGGCCAGGCGCACGCTCATCGAAATCGAGCAAGGCCGCACCATCGGATCGCTCAAGACCTGGCACGCCATCGCCCACGCCCTCGACGTGCCCGTGGACCATCTCATTGCACGCCTCTGCGAAGGCCATCAGCCGCCGACCGAACCCGCCCCTTAGCCCCCGCTCCCCGGACTGAGAGATCACCCGATCCAGTCGCGGGCGGGAACCTCCGTTCGGGAAACCGTGCAGGCGTTCCGCGATGTTGAGCCATCTGCAGGACACCTCGGCACGGTTCCCGCAGGTTCGGTGTGTCGCCTGCGACCTTCACCGCCATGTGCTCCGCCACGACCTCACCAGGTCACCGCTGGGACGGCACTCCTGCCCGTTCCCCACGCCTGCGCTCCCTGCGCGTCGCCCACGACAGCCCCACCCGCCTCGTCCGAAGCGCCCAGCCCGGCCGCTGCCGCGACTGCGGCAACCGCATCGACTACTTCCCCCACACCCCCGCGGGCCATGACACCACCGGACGTGTCGCCAGCCTCCACCCGCACGAACTCCCTGCCAGCGCCGTTCCCGCCCACCTGCGCTGGCACGTCAGCTCCGGCACCGCCCACCCCGCCCACGACGGCACCCCCTGGTGCCGCATCCCGCACACCGCCTTGTGCCCCGCACGACACGCCCCCGCAGCACCCACCCCCCAGATCACCGCACTACGCCGCCACCTCGCCCTGCACACCCGCCGTCTGATCAACAACGGCACCTTCACCGCACACCCCGCCCCGCCGGCACCCGCATGGAAGCCCGCAGCCGCCGAGCAGTGCCGGCCGGCCAGACCAGTCGTACAGCTCCTGTGCGTCCGATACCTCGCCATGCATTCGGTCGACGCCATCCGGTGCGTCTCGCAGACCCGCCAACGCCGACGCTGCACCCGCACGGTCCTCGACACCAACACCCCTGCCGGAGTCTGGACGCTCCTGCCCGCCGCACCCCCCAGCGGCCGCCAATGCGCCCTTCCCACCGGCCTGATGGCCGTCTACGACCTCACCCACCTGCCCTACAGCGAGCAGCTGCGATGGCGCCACCAGCACTGCCCCGACCACACCGCATCAGGGGCCGCCGACCTCGCCCTCGCCGAATGGGAACCCTTCGACCCCCTACTGCACCACCAGCACATCCACACCCGACCCCACAGGGCCTGAGCCCGTCCCCACTCGGCTCTTCTCCGCGACCCTTCCCGCACCCGTTCTGCAACCAACAAACGGGGCCCCTCACCCGTGCGGCCTCATTCCCCAATGCCGCCGCCGGCCCCGGCCCATCCCTACGCGCTCGATCAACGGAGACTTCCCGTGCTGACCCCGACCGATGAACAGGCCGCCGCCGCCGACCACTTCCACAACGGAGAGCACCTCACCCTCCAGGCAGGCGCAGGCACCGGAAAGACCAGCACCCTGGCACTCCTTGCGCACCGCTCCCGCCGCACCGGCCGCTACCTCGCCTACAACAAAGCCATTGCCCAGGACGCCGCCACACGCTTCCCCTCAACCGTCACGTGCAAGACAGCCCACGCACTCGCCTACGCCGCCATCGGCCACCGCTACCGCACCCGCCTGAACGCACCCCGCCAGCCCAGCTGGAAAACCGGCCACGACCTCGGCATCACCAAAACCATTCGCATCGGCGACCGAGACCTCACACCCCGCGCCCTCTCCTACGCGACCCTGCGCACCGTCACCCGCTTCTGCCACTCCGCAGACCCAGCCCTCGCCGACCACCACGTCCCACCCCTGCGCAGCCTTGAAGGCGCCGTCGACCACGGCCAACTGACCGCAGCAGTGATGCCCTTCGCCCGCAAAGCATGGTCAGACCTTCAGAACCCCGACGCTGGCATGGTCCGCTTCGGTCACGACCACTACCTCAAAATCTGGGCACTCACCGAACCGAAAATCCCCTCGGACTACCTTCTTCTCGACGAAGCCCAGGACACCAACCCCGTCGTCGAGCAGATCTTCAACGCCCAACGCAACCACGCCCAGCTCGTGATGGTCGGAGACTCCGCCCAAGCCATCTACGGGTGGCGCGGCGCACGCGACGTCATGGCAGCCTTCCCCGGCACACGCCTCACCCTGACCCAGTCCTTTCGCTTCGGCCCCCGCCTCGCCACCGAGGCCAACCGCTGGCTCGCCATCGCCGACGCACCCCTGCGCCTGACCGGCAGCGACACGATCCCCACCACCCTTGGACCATCCGAACAACCCGACGCCATCCTGTGCCGCACCAACGTCGGCGCCATGCGCGAAGTCATCCAACTCCTCGAAGCAGAAAACCGGGTAGCCCTCACCGGGGGAGGCGAATCCCTGCAAGCACTCGCCCGCGCGGCAGACGACCTCAAAACAGGCCGGCGAACCTCCCACCCCGAACTCCTCCTCTTCCCCACATGGGGCGACCTCCAGGACTACGCAGGAAACGACCCCGCCGGAGGAGACCTCCAGCCACTCGTCGACCTGGTCGACACCCACGGCACCGACGCCATCCTCAATGCAGTCCACCGCCTCGACCACGAGGGCACCGCCGACATCACCGTCTCGACCGCCCACAAAGCCAAAGGCCGTCAATGGGAGACCGTCCAGATCGCCGCCGACTTCACCCCGCCCCGCGACAGCGACAAGAAGGACGACAATGGGCGCCCCGTCCCCGGACCCATCGACCCCGCCGAAGCCCGGCTCGCCTACGTCGCAGTCACCCGCGCCCGCCACCAACTCGATCTCGGCGGACTGTCATGGATCAACAACCACCCCGACGGCACCCCCACCACCTGACCCCGCGCCGCACCCGCAGCGCCACCGGGCGCCCGGACCCGCCACTCTGGCCTCTACAACTGGGCACCGGAACGCCGCGTGTCCACGTAGATGCGGGCCCTGACCCCGGGCACTCCAGGAATCCTCCGTACGACAGTCACACCGGACGTTGCCCAATGCCGGTCGAGGACCGCCATCACAGTGTGGGCGGTCTCTCAATGCTGCTCGAGGGAGGCCATTACCAGACGCGCGGTTGCCTCGTCGGCCGCGGTGATGTCGAGGACGACCAGGCCTGGTTCCTGCACGTGCTGTGGATCGATGAATTCCATGGCTGTACGACGAGTGGCCAGCTGCAGAGTTGTGCTCGACGGCCGGTTTCCGTTCGTACGAGCGACCCCGACTACGCCCCTGCCGCGGGAAAGGCGACTCGGCTCCGTGCGGGCAGTGATCAGTCCCACCAGCTTTCGTCGGCGTGCCAGCGTTGCACCCATTCCAGGAACCCGGCCGCTTCCGGCATCGGATAAGGGTAGGCACCGACTTCGGAAAGCACCCAGACCTTGCCTCGCTGGGGACCGGTCACGACCAGGACCCAATAGCACGGCCCGTCGTCGGCGCCAAGCACGACCGAGCCGTTGCTGAAGACGTCGGCTACGCGCTCGTGATGGCCGACAGCCAGTGGTTCACCTTCCCAAGCCCAGGCTTCTCGAAGGGGGAACGACGCGCCAGGGTCGCGGTCCCTGTCGTACGGCTAGTGGGGCGGGAGCCATCCCAGAGGCAGGAGCCCTCCGTCCTGCGGCGGTCCCAGAGACGACCCGTTGCTGATCTCCGCGATCAGACTCCGGTACGGCTCCGGAAGCACGACCCTGTGCTCGGCTTCCCAAGCCGAAACACCATCGTGTCCCAAGGCCGGCTCACGCCACTGCGTCTCAAACGCGGAACGCAGAAACTCCAGCGTGGCCTCGGACGGGTACTGGTCAGGTGATGTGGTTGTCACGGCAGCATGCTTACAGAAGCGACTGACAGACCCAGTGCGGGGTCACTGCGCTCGAACCTGCGGGCGAGAGTCCGGTCCTGCTGCCGGGGAACTGCGCGAACATCGACACCACGGCCAGCGCAGCGCCGCCACTCTCTCCCAAACCCGTCGCAGGATCTGCCGTTCACCACTTCGAGGGTTCACCGTTCACCGCACTGTGGGCTGGTGCATGGTCAGAGGGGAGTCATTGTATTCGGGTACAGGAGTGGGGTGGGCGCGATGTGGCAGACCGTAGAGTTCGGCGCCGCGCATGAAGGGCGGCCGGGCGCCGTCCTGGCCGACGGCACGGAGCCGAAGCCGGTCTACTTCGATACCGGCAGCGGTGGTCACGTGCACCAGAGCAGTGACTGGTGGATCTACGACGGAACACTGCGCGCACCCCTGGCCGCCCACCTGCGGGCGTCATGCGGCTGCGGATGGCGGGGCGAGACGCGTTACCCGCTGGACTGGGACCAGGTGGACCGCCGCAGCCCGGACCTGTTCGACACTACCGGCCCCGAAGAAGACTGGGACCAGCACATCAGGGACGTAGAAGCCCGCGCCGTACCGGTACCCGACGACCTTGCCACCCTCATCGAGCAGATCGAACGGCGCCTCGGGAACCTGGCCGGCGACGCGCCCCTCGCTGCGTTGAGGGCGATCAGTCGCCTCGAACACACCATCACCGACGCCGGCCGAACGGCAGCCTTCCACGCAGAGGCTGGGACGAGGGACGGATCCGTAATCGGGCCCGGACTCGGCCTGCCCGAACGTGAGGCCCGTCAACGGCTGCTCCGCTACACGCTCCACCGCTGAGGGAACGCAGGGCCATTCTCAGCGCGGCTGAGTCTGAGGCCCGTCACCCGCGGGGACGTTGTGGCACCCAACTCCGTGCGACTCCGTTGTGGACAGGATGGCGGAACTCCACTCGTCAAGGGCCCCTCAGCCGCTTTTCGAGTGGCTTGGTTCGGGCCGATCCGGGCACGTTGTAGCCGATCGGCTTGCTGAGCGACCGGAGATCCGGTGTGCCGTCGGTCTCTCTGTGGCTGTCAGTGGGCGGTCGTAGGCTCAGCCCGTGAATATTGATGATCTTGAGTGGCAGTCACGGGGGCTCGGCGGATACCCGCCCGTGTTGGTCGACCTGCTGGTAGAGCGAGGGCACGTAGAGCTGCTGGTCCGGGCGGCTTCAAAGGGGGCGTGGTCCTGCGCGACGGCGGCAGCGCGCCAGCTGTGCAAGACAGCCGACTTCGAGCGGGCTCTGGGCGTGCTGGAGCCGTTTGTCGAGCTTGGCTGGGAGCCGGCACGCTGGGCGGCTGCCGACATTGTGCTGCAGGCCGGGCGGATACAGCAGGCGCTGGACTGGGTCCGCCCGGACGATATGGGACTGGCGTCGGAGCGCACGTGCCGCGATTTCGCGGAGCTGCTGGTCAAGGCAGGGCAGGTGGATGAGGCAATCGCCGTCCTCACACCGCACCTGGACCGGGCGTGGCCGCTGTCCGTCCTGGTCGAGCTGACCGAGGGACAGAACCGGGACGAGCGGGTCCTGGAACTGCTCGCGCCGCGAGCCGAGCGAGTCCGCAGCGTCCGCGGTGAGGAACGATGGGACCTTGAGACCAGCAATGCGCAGGACCTTCAGGCCCAGGTCCTGGAACGGGCGGGCCGCGCGGATGAGGCCGTCCGAGTACTCGGGGCAGACGTAGCAGCCGGTCGCTTCCTGGTCCAGAACACACTCACCGCCTACGCCGAACTCCTCCAGCGCAACGGTCGCATGCAGGAGCTGCACGAGCTGGGCACCGGGGAGCACGCGCAGGTTGGCTTGCCGTACTACGCTAGGGCCCTCGAAGACCAAGGCCGTGCGGATGAGGCCGAGACGATCCTGCGACGCTTCATCGCGGCCGACGAGTGGGACCGCTTCCGCTGGCCATTGATCGAACTGCTCGGGCGCCAGGGCCGCATCGAGGAAGCCGTCGAGGTGGGACGACCCACGTTCGACCACCACGACAACTGCCTTCTCGAGAGCGTGATCCACCTCCTTGCAGAGGCCAGGCGTTTCGACGACGCCCTGGACATCCTCGACGAGCGCGATCCCGAATACATCGACGAGCACCCATCCTGGTTCCACACGAACCGGATATGGCTGCTGGGTGAGGCAGGCCGGAACGAGGAAGCCCTCGCCTACGCCGCGAAGCTGCCCACGGACCTGTACGGACTGACATCCAGCACCGCATGGATCCTGGAGCAGTCAGGACGCGTCGAAGAGGCCCTTGACCTGCTCCAGGCAGATCCCGACGTGGACGCGTGGGAGGCGGCCGCACTCCTCATTAGGCACGGACGCGCAGACGAAGCGATTGACAGCATGCCCTCCATCGCCGAACTCCGCGCAGCCAGCCGGTGGGGACAGCGGCGGCCAGGGTGACAGCCAGGCCGCTCACTTGCAGCCCCAGCACAGTCTTCAACATCGTGGGAATGCGCCGTCGGGAAGACCCTCGAGAATGACCACCACGGTTTCAGCCGCAGTGCCCAGTTCGTGCAGCCGCCCGTCGGCCAAGCGCACCCGGTACCGGCCGCTCCCGAGCGGCATGGCTCGCGGCAGATCGTGACAGATGGGCGGCGCGGCCCGGCGGCTGAAGGTGAGCCAGTGCATGCTCCGTCCCGGCGACAGCACCCGAAGCCGCTCGTGCGTGAAGGCGGCTTCGACGAGGTCGTGCAACCCCGTGTGCGGTGCGCACGCAGCGGCCTCGCGCAGCTGGCTCCACCGCACCGGCACAGCCTCGCCGCGCTTGTGAGCCCTTGCCAGCTCCCAGGTCCGCAGGAAGGGCCACTGGGCGATGAGTTCGCCCACTCGCGGCCGCTCCAGCTAGGAGTGCAGCGCCCCGACAACCTGGGCCAGATCCGGGGTACTCCCGGAAGCCATGCGGACGCCGCCGGCCCAGCAGTCGACGATGAAACAACGTTCATCGAGTGCCAACAGGACATACGCCGAGTGGCTGTCGGATTCCACACGCACGGCCACATGGCGCCAGCCTGGTGAGGACGTCAGCTCGACTACGAGCCCGTGGCCCGCATCTTCGGCCACCTCCTGCAGAGCGTTCTGCAAGGAACCCGCCTGGGCGACCTCGGGATAGAGCATCACGTAGTCCTGCATGGGGCCGTTCGGCGCCGCGCCACCGGGAAGCTCGTACATATCATCAAGTTTGCCAGGACGGGCTCGGCCGAGGGCCGCGGGCAGCCGCTCTCGACGAGCGGTCAGGACCGGTTGACCGTACGGTCGGTGTGGGTGCCCTGACAGGACGGCATTCAGGGTGGGCCCTGCGGTCACTTCGCACGTACGCAGGGCCCCCTGCCGCCCGGATGGTGGGGAATTCAGAGTTGCCGGCCTGCTACTTCCCAGCCGCAGCTGCCGGCTCGTACTCAACGGTCTGCTGCCCACAGTCCGAGGCGAGCTCGGTCAGCGCCTCGACCTCAGGTGAATCTACGGTCAGCCCCCAGCGGAGCTTCGTTGAGACCCAGTCCGCAGCGTAGGTGCAGCGCGCGTCGGCCAGCGGCGGCAGCCAGGTCGAAGGGTCCTGATCGGCCTTGGAACGGTTCGTTTTGGCAGTGACAGCCACCAGGGAGCGTTCGGCCCCGAGGTCGTTCGCATAAGCCTCACGTCGGGCTGCAGTCCACTGCGAGGCACCGGAGTCCCAGGCCTCGGCAAGCGGGACCATGTGATCGATATCGAGACCCCCGGGTGCGGTGAGGGTGACGCCGTCGTAGTACGAGTACCACTCACCTGCAACGATCTTGCACCCCGCCTCAACGGTGACGGGGACGAGCGACTCTGCTTCGAGTACCTCCTGCCTCGTGTTGCAGGAGTCCTTGTCCGCATCGACCCAGTGCTTGAACTTCGTGCGCTGGTAGCCGTCGCGGGACTCGGCTGCGAGCGGCAGCTGCTCAATCGCTTCGGTGAGCGTGAGGACCTCGGCCGGGGCCTGGGCGTGGGCAGGGGCGACGACCAGCAAGGGAAGGACAGAGAGCGCAGCGGTGGCAAGGACCTGCGCGGACAGTTTGATCATGAAGCCTTGGTACCGGCCACCATCAGCGGCAGGACGGAGAATCGCTGCGCCGTCACCCGGGGGAGTGGGAAGTCGTACAGGATGCGCGCAGAAGCGCCGCCGCCCCGGAGAATGCCGGGACCCTGCCCGGGAGCAAAGGCTCCGAGGTCGGCGTCGCCGACACCAGGGCGGTTCGCTTACAAGGGTGGCTCTAAGCAGGTCAACCGCTGGAGAAGCGCTTCGAGGGCGGCGGATGCCGGCCGGAAGGTTGTGCGGGTGGAGAAGCCAATTCCGTAACTGTCCGACGCACTCTTGATCACGCCACCTCCCCCTGAGCCCCGCCTGATCTCCATGGCCGGACAGGATGAGGTCACCATCCACCTGCGGCCCGGAGTGGTGTCTCCTGCGCGGGCTCGGTACTCAAAGGATCCACTGTGCTTCATCGCCGGACAACGCCCCTGACTCTCGTGCTCTTGGGGCTGATGCTCTCCGCGTGCTCCTCGAGCCAGTCCGGACCACCAAAGAGCGGCCCGCAGGTAGTCCGCGATCGGCTGGCCGCAGCCAGCGACGCCCCGTACTCAGCCGAGCTCAGAGCCATCACGCAGTCCGGGTCCAGACGACTCCAGCTCATGGAGGGACGGGTCAACCTCAACGCACCCTTCACAGGGCGCACAACAGACACAACCGAGCAGTACACCGAAGACGTCGTGATCACCCGCCAGAAGGTGTACCGGCGCGCCACCAAAACGCACGGCACATGGCAACAGTTCCCCGCTTCGGTGGCTAAGGGGGGCATACCCACCGACCGGCTCCCGCAGTACGTACGGCTCATGCTCGCCCACAGCACCTCCGTACACCAAGGCGGCGAACCTCTACGCGTATCGGCCCGCCTCACCCCGAAAGACATCGAATCAGTCGACAGGACCGTCGGGCACAACCTGCGACCCGCCACCACCATCGACGCAGATGCATGGATCGACAACCAGGGCCGAGTCGTACGCGTACGCCAGAAGATCCACTTCGCGACCGGCCCCGACATCGAAGCGACGATCACCTTCACCGACTTCAACAACCCCACACCAGTAAACGCACCCGCTGCACAATGAACACCAGCCAGCCCACTGAGCGACCCGCTGCGCCACGCGGCCGGGTGTTTGGCGGGGCCGGCTTCCATCTCCTGTGCAAGCGCGTCCTGCTCTGCTGGTGAAGCACGGGTCAGCCAGCATCATCAAGGAGCCCGAGGCCTTCCGGGAACCCTTCCAGGAACTCCTTTCGCGCGGGGTCGGACTCGGCTTCGGTCAGACCGATCAGTTCGCTGCGTTGATCGCTCGGTAGCGTGCTGACCAGGTGGGTGACACCCTCCAGGACCTTGACGGCATCGGCCGGATCCATCTGCTCGTCGTCTTTGCCCTCGATGAACCACAAGACATCGACCAGAGCCGCGGTCAAGGCGTGAGTAAGAGACGAGTACACGGGCATGAATGCGGTCTCCCAGCAGGTCACGGCAGCAGAGTCCGGCCATCCCACCACATGCCCCTGACATCCCACTCAGTCAGCCCTCCACGGAAAGTGGAAGGTGTCCAGCGCCTGCATTTCGTTTGCACCATCACGCGCCTGGACCTCGGGCCCGCTGCTCCTGAGGTCGGGTCCGTCAGAGGAGAGTGGTTGTGGCAGCGGTCTGCCCGTGGCCCTGAGGTTTCTGCATGTCCGTGTCAGCAGGGGCGCTCATGGCAGGTACTTGCGCACGTCGATCCAGGTGCTGAGCTGGTCCTTCGTCGGTTCTGACGGGATGAGGTGCACCAACTGGTTCACGTGAGCCGTCATGTTCTTGTGCCGCCGAAGTTCACCGATCCGTTCTGCCAGGAGGTCGTGCCGGCCGGTGGACAGCGAGAGGGCCCGGTCGGGGGCGAGGATGAGCACGGCCAGCGTGTCGGCGGCCAGCGCCTCGGGGTCCCAGTCCGGGTCGGTGGCGGCGCCGACACGCTGGATGATCCAGGTGCAGAGCGCGAAGTTCTGGCAACTCTTTCGGGCATCGTTCCAGGCCGTGCCGCCGGGAAGCCGCTCGTTGGCCTTCAATGACAGTGGGGCCCAGCGCAGCCGAGCGCTGTCCGAATCACCGCACTGTAGGCGCGGGACTGGGCGATCATTCTGATGAGCTCCAGCTCGTGGCCGTCCTGGGCAGTGCAGGCGCTTCCTCGCGTCCTGGTAGGAGGACGGCACTCTTGGCTCCTCTCTGACCTGCTGCTGGAGGAAGGGATGCCGTCAACACCGGGCCCGTTCACTGCGCTCACCCTGGTACTTCCGCAGGTCATTGCCCAAGAATTGGTTTGCAGGGGCGGTACCCCCGCCGGTCACTGTGCCGAAACGGTGAAGTGGCAGACTTCAGCCGTCGGCGACGGGGCGAGAGCTCCGTCGGCCGTTCTGACGTACCAGCCGTACTTGTGACCGGCGAGCAGCTTCGGCTGGACTGAGACCACGCCCTTTCCAGTCACCGGGCCGCTTGCGGAACCCGGGCCGCCCAGCCGGATCGGCTGGGGCTGTTGTGGGTCGGTGTTGTCCCAGATCGAGAACTCTGCCCAGACTTCGAGGGAAGGATCGGGATGGGCGATGTAGGCGGTCAGTTTTGGGGTGGTGGTGGAGACCGTGCCGAAATCTCCCGCCGTGTAGCTGCCGGCGTGGCAGCCGGGGCCCTTCTCGTCCGTTGCGGGGGCGGTGACGGTCTGTGTGGGAGCGGCGAGCGATCTGGCTGCCGAAGCGGCCTGGGCCGAGGTCATGAAGTAGTCGAACACCTCGACCGACTGGAGGGAGCCCTTCCAGAAGGCGTTCGAGTGCCCGGAGACCTTGTCCCGGCCTACGGTGAAGTCGCCGGCGGTCTGCCAGGTCGTGGGGTGGTTGGCGGAGCCAGCAAGCACGCCGTCGACGTAGAGGGCGACGGTCCCGCTCAGTGCGTCGAACGTGCCCGTGAGCCGGGTCCAGCGGCTGGGTACGGCGGCTGTCGCGGAGATGGCCTGGTCCATGTCCCAGGTCGCGCTGTCGGCCTTCGGTAGACCGAACCGCCATGTCCTGTCGGGCTGGTTGTACCAGAGCATCATGCCGCTGATGACAGTCCCGTCCTGAGCCAGCACGACTGCGGTGCCCGCGTCGGGCTCGACCTTGGCCCAGGCGGACACGGTGAAGCTCCGCGTGGTGTCCACCACAGGACCGTCGGCTGTGATCACCCCGGACAGCCCGTCGAATACCGCGGCTCCGCCATGGTCAGTGGTTCGGCCGACGCCGCTCGTGGCAGTGCCCGTATGGTCTCCAACTTCCTGGAGGGGCCAGTTCAACCGTGGCCCTCCGCGGAGCGTGCCGAGGAGCGGAGCGTGGTCCGAGGGGGCGTTCGCGACGCAGGCGGACCCGGTGGCCGTGGTACAGCCGGGCTGGGCGGACTTGGAGTAGTCTGCGCTGTCCGCCAGCCGAGTCAGTGAGTCACAGGCGCCGAACCCGGCGCTGGCGAAGAGGTAGTCGATCTTCGAGATCTGGGTCGTGCCTCTGACCAGAGTGCCGTCTGTCGCCGCTGACCACTGGTTCGTTACTTTGGTTGTCCCGTTGACCATGTCACCCACGTGGTAGGCCTGCTGATCACATTCAGTCATGGCCCCGTAGAGCGGCTGCAGATTGTTCCGCACGCTGGTATTGAAGTCGCCGCCCAGGACCACCCTTCCGAAGTCGGCGACCTGACCGGCGACGGTGTCGATCTGGGCCTGGTAGGCCACGGCAGCTTCGTCGGGCTGCAGGGAGGTGTCGTAGTTGGTGAGGTGCGTCGTACACAGGTGGGTTTCCCAGCCGGTGACTCCGGCGCAGAGCACCTTGCCGCGATTCTGCTGCGGGCCCGCTGGTACCGGCAGTGGCGTCTCACGCGACCAGTTGATGTCACCCTTCGCCAGGATCGCCACACTCACGTCGCCCGACAGGCTGCCCCGGCAGGCGGAGTCTCCGCCGGCGCGGGGAGTGGAGGCCGAAACAGCCGACCAGGTGGCCCCTGTCTCGGTGAGCAGGCCACGTATCTGATCGAGCTGGCTGGCGCCGCGGGTCTCGTCGCTGTGCAGGGCCCCCGCGCAGACTTCCTGGAGCAACACGGCATCCAAGTCCTCCTGGAGTACGAGGTCGGCGATCTCAGCCGCCTTCTTCAAGGTGTTGCTGTCATCGGCCAGCCGAGTATTGCGCTCCGGGCAGTATCCCGCGGCCCAGGGGCCCGCTCCTCCGGCCTCGCCACACACGTTCCACGTCATCACGCGCAGCGGTGCGGCGGAGTAGGCGCTCCTGCCTGTGTCGTTGTCAGGTTCAGCTTCCACACCGGCTGCATGCCCGGCCGTCGCTCCGCCGAGGAGAAACATGGTGACCAGTAGCTGGGCGGCCCTGTGCCACGGGTTGGGTCTCTTGATTCTCATGCGGGAACGATATGCAGCGTCGCGGCTCGCCGTTCGACCGGTACTCGTGCCATCTCGCTGGTGCCGGAGCGGCGAACTGACACGTCCGCGACGCCTGAGGCGCGGTGCACGGTACGCCGCACCGTCTGGAGATGGCGCGCAGCAGCGGCGTCGAACCGTGAGGCCATGTCGCTGCGGAGTCCCACCAAGGTTCGGCTCCGGGACCACTGGCCGGCCGACAGCCCACGAATCCCAGACTCCGGCGCTGGCGTTGTCCAGCCGCTGTTCTTACGGATCTGAAATCTTCCTGGACCGGCTCATCGCCTCAGTTGGTTCACCAAGTGAACCAACTGAGGCACAACGGGGTTGTTCATTGGCAGGGGTCAGACCTGTCGTCGATGGAGCAGGCCATGCTCGCGAGCGAGAGAGGAACATGGTTGCCAGGCTCGGCGTGCTGGGTGTCGGGCTCCCCGGTGTCGAGGAGGAGTCTGCATACCTGGGTTTCGGAGGTCTGCGCGCTCAGCAGCGTGCCAGGTTGTGCGGCCACCCGCGGCTATGAGTTGGGCTGCCTGTGGTGAAGAGGTCGCCGGGGCAGCCCTTGAGCGTGTGGTCGTTCGTTGGTTCAGTTCAGGGTGTTGTAAGTGTTCCAGCCGCCGCCGATTCTGGTGCGGGCTGCGAAGGGGGCGGCTGCCTTACCCGTGCCGCGGTAGAGCCACAGCGTTCCCGCTGTGTCGCGGGCGACGGCATCGGGCTTGCCGTCAGCAGTCAGGTCACCGGTGGCAGTGAGCTGGCTGTAGGCGTTCCACCCGTTGCCGATCTTGCTGCGGCTAGCGAAAGGGGCAGCAGCCTTGCCGGTGCCGCGATAGAGCCACAACACCCCACCGGCATCGCGGGCGATCAGGTCGGCCTTGCCGTCTCCAGTCAGGTCGGCGGTGCCCGCGAACTGGCTGTAGGCGTTCCACCCATTGCCGATCCTGGTGCGCGCTGCGAAGGGAGCGGCAGCTTTGCCGGTGCCGCGGTAGAGCCACAGCGCCCCGGCCTTGTCGCGGGCGATCAGGTCGTGGTTGCCGTCGGAGGTGAGATCACCGGCACCGGTGAGCTGGTTGTAGGTGTTCCAGCCGCCGCCGACGCGGACCTTCGCCGCGAACGGGCCGTAGCTCTTGGCCTGGTAGTACCACAGGGTGCCCGAGGCATCGCGGCCCACGAGCCCGCCGACGAGCTTGTCGGACGACCACGGTGCCAGCTTCGTGAGGACGTTGTAGCCCTGCCATCCGCTGCTCACAAGGCTGCGCGAGCGGAACGGCGTAGCGCTGTTGCCGGTGCCCTGGTACAGCCACAGTTTCCCGACGGCGTCACGGGCCATGACCGAGTACCGCTCCCGCACGGGAAGCCCGTCGACGGCGAAGGCAGCGTCTGCCGTTATGTCGTCCTGCCCCCAGGAATACACCTGATAGGCGGCGTGGGCCTCGATACGCCAGCTCTCCGTTCCCGGCGCCGAGGTCAGCGTGTACGTGATGTCGGTGTCACCCGGCGTCACCTCGCACGCGACCAGGAGGACCCCCTGGGTCAGCGAATCGCTGCGGTGGGTACAACTTGCGGATTTCCCTGCCGTTACCGACGTGACGCGGATATCGACCCCGTGGCTGTCCCATCCGTACTGCTTGGGCGCGGGGCTGAACCACAGCTTGAGGTGCCCGCCGTCGACCGCGTGGACACGCAGCGTCTGGGGCGACGCCTTACCGGCCTCGATGTGAGGGGTGTTGAAAGCAAGAGTGTTGAGGGCGACGTGCTCGGGCCGCTTCACGGTGAACGTCCCGGCTCCGTGCGTACGGTCGGCGGGCGTCGCGCCGGCGGTCTGCGCGGCCTGAACAGCGGCGGTGAGATCAGTGCCGGCCGGTGCGTAGACAGCGCCGTAGTAGCCCATCGTGTCGTGCGCCGTGTCCGCGGCGATCGTGACGGCCGGAGCGGAATGGTCACGGTCGCCGCCGACACGGCACAGGTACACGGCAGTGACCTGCGGCGCGGGCTTGCACACTTCCTGGGCCCCGAAAGCGAGTCCCGCTGGCAGGCCTGCGCCGTCACCTGCAGGGCCGGTCAGCGGCTTGGTGGCGAATGCGTAGACCATGGTGCCGTCCAGGGTGGGTCCGGACATGGCAGCGTTTGCCCACCAGCCCCCGTCCGACGGCCGCAGGACGACATTGTTCACGTGGACGATGGGGAGGTCCTGGGCGCTTGCGGGCCCTTGAGCGACACCGGTGGCGGCTGCCACGAGCGCACTGATGGATCCTCCGACGGCCGCTACGCGGCCGACGTGCTTGCGTCTGCGCATTTGTGTCCTCAGGTGAAGGGGGTGGCAGGTGCTCTGCTGGGATGAGTGTGTATTGATGAGTACGTGCTTCGTCCGCGTCTCCAGCGGAAACCGGACGGCGGAACGCCACATAGCCTGGCGCTGGTCACACGTTCAGCGTCAGACATGTGCGACCGTCAGCCAGATACCTACAGGTGGCCCCTGAACTGAAGAGGAGCCACCTGTAGGTATCCCGCAAGCGAGAATTGTTCAACGGCTGCGCTCAGGACGGGTGTTGTCCGTCCGCCCTGCAACAGCTGGTCGTCAGAAGATACCGGTGATGACAGTGTCCCAGCCGCTGAGTCCCACCAAAGTGGGGTACTTATGGCTGGGGTACTGATGGCTGGTGCGCACACCGGGATAGAAGAGCAAACAGCCGGAGGGGCAGGTCGTTTGCTTGGTTGCACCTGTGCCATCGATGTAGTCGATGGCGAGGTTGGAGTCGGCCGGTGTAGTGGCCCACACATCACCTAGCTCGTCGTCGGTCTTCGGCTGGAACTGGCGATAGGTGATAGGCGTGCCTGCGTCCGGGTCGCTGTAGGTGCCTGTCGTTACTGTGCCCTGGATGTTGCCTTGGGATGCGAGGTGCGGACGGTACTGCCAGCCGCCGCTTCCGTAGGGGATCCGGATGCCCAGTGAGTAGACGCCGTTGGTGATCTTACCGGGGTAGAGGTAGAGCTGGCCGGTGCCGGGGTCGCGGGCGACGATGTCCTTGATTCCGTCGGGGCCCTTGACTTCGTCGGGCTCCGGGATGCCGTCGCCGTCCGGGTCTGTGTCGCCGACCTGGTCTCCGATGGTGAGGTTGGTGTAGTCCTTCCAGCCCTCGATGCCGAGGTTCACGCGGGTGTTCAGGCTGAAGGGCTCATGTTGATTCTGCCAATGGTTACCGGGGCTGCCGAACGTGTTTCCGGTGTAGAGCCAGAGCGCAGCGTTCGAGCAGGCATCGTTGGTGCATTCGATGGTGATGAGGTCGTTGCCGTCGGCGTGACCTTCCGTTTCGTTCTTGTCTATGTCGCCAGGCAGGATGATCTGCCGGACGCGGCGCCAGTCATCGGCATCAGTTGGGTCCATCTTCCTGTGGATCAGCGGGGTACGGGTGGTGAAGTTGGGTGTGCCCAGACCGGTGCCGCCGTAGACCCAGAAGGTGTTGTCGTCGAGGCGGACCACGAAGTCCTCGTAGCCGTCAGGCGCTGCTGTCGGGCTGGAGACGTCAACGAGGTCGCCATGGTGAGCGATCAGGGCATCGCCCCAGCCGCCGGTTCCGACGGTCTGAGAGGAGGAGACCTTGCCGGTGCCGTCTCCGGAGTACAGGCGCAGCTTGTTGAGGTCGTCGGTGGCGACCATGTCGGCGTAGCCGTCGCCGGTCAGGTCGCCGGGCAGGTCGGCGTGGGCCAGACCCGAGCCAGGGTCTTTCCCGGGGGCGTAAACGAACTCAGACTTTTTCGTGCTGAGAGTGAGTGAGTCAGCATCTCCGCCAAGGGGGGAGTGGTTGCCGGCGATGTCGTAGGCAACCACATGGAGCGTGCTGGTGGGCCAGCTGATGGGCTTGATGTCGATGAACGCGGTGTGGTGGTCGGCCCCGACGGGAACCCAGGTGCCATTGCTACAGCGGTTACTTGAGGCGGACAGCTCCACCACCATGTTCCAGCAGAAGCCAGCGATGTCGTTCGCGGAGTGATAGAGCTTGAGCCGGGCGGTCTTGCGAGCCTGAAACGCGCCAGCGACCGCATTCCCCTCGACGTCCGTTACCTTAACCGCCCCTTCGGGGCCATTGAGGTCCACCTTGAAGGCACAGGATGAGGTGTAAGCACTGGTGGTGCCCTCGTCGTCCTTGGCCCGGACCTTCCAGGTGTACGACCCGTTGGCGAGCTTGCTATAGGGCACGGTGACTGAGGCGTACTGACCATCGGCCACCTTGCTGGAGGGGAACGACATCGCGACACCGCTGGAGTTGGTCACGGAGAACTCACCGGTGACCTTTCCGCTGTCCTTATCCCTGAGCCTCGCGGTCAGAGCGATACTGCTTCTCCCGATCACGCCACCGCACGGCACCTGCTTGTTGCCGTCGCCGCCCGGGGCCCAGGATCCTTCATACGCCTTGGCGGTTCCGGCGACCACTTCGGGCTTGAAGTTGTAGGTGACTTCGAGAGCCGGACTGTTGGAGAACCGCTTGAACGACTCGGTGTTGCCCTCGTAGCCGCTGTCGGCGCGAAGGCCCAGGGTCAGTGCGCTCCAGCCCTTGTCAGCCGCTTCCTGGACGAAGGCTGTCAGCGCAGCGGACTGGTACTCGACACCCTTGTCCCCCGGGCAGAAATCGTCGTTGCCATGGGCGTAGGACTTCGAATCCAGCTTGGTAGCCCACATGCCCGACTTCTGGCTGTCCCAGGTGGGGGTGTTGCTGATGCCGCCGGTGGACCACAGCTCCGTAGGCCCAGCAAGAGACGCGTTGCAGCCCCAGGAGTGCGTCTCGGACAAAGCGAACTTCGCATCGGTGATGTCAGAGCCAGCCAGACCATCGGTGTCCATCGCGAAGAAGGATCTGGTGGCGCCAGTCCCGTTGAAGCCAACCCGCGGCTCGTCGCTCGGCGTTCCCGAGTGCCATCCCACCCCATTCGGGTACGCGTCACCCGGCGTTGCCGCGTACACCACCGCCCACTTCTTCAGGTGTCCACCGGTGAACGGCGGGTCCACCACCAGGGGGAACTGGTCCGCCGTAGCCAGCAGCGTGGGGTCCGGGGTCAGCGTCAGAGTGTTGCCCTGCAAGTCAGCGCCCACTGGCGCAGTCTGAGGCTGCCCGTCATCAGCAGATGCAGCCACTCGCGCCGCACCAGTCAGCGGCTCCTCGCCGGCAGAGGCCGGCTGCTCCCACATCTTGGGGCGGGGGGCGCTGAAGACGACGTTGCCGTCTACGTCCGTAGCGGTCAGGTTGTCGTCGGCGTCATCGGTAAGGGTGACACCGGTGGTTGCGATGTTGAGCTTGATGCTTTTGACCGCGGGATTCGCCGCGGCCTGCGGCGTGTTGATGATCAAGTGCTCGGCGAAGCCGTCGACTTCGGCTATGACCTTCAGGTCGACGTCCGGCAGGACCGACTTGTACAGGGCCGTGTTCCCGTCCAGGACAGGCTCCGGCAAAGCGGTGGGCCAGGACAGCGACAGCTGCTTGTCGACCTTGGTCATAGTCGCCAGCGGGGCGCTCCCGCCGCCGGAGAAGGCGATGCCGAACGTGGAGGAGGCAGGGCCGATCGTGCCGTCGGCCCGATGGACCATCGTGGCATCGGCCTTCTTCCATACGCCCTCATACCGGGACCACATGGGAGTGGAGTACTGACGGCGGGTAACGGTGCCGTCCGGGTTAGCGAAGACCTCTACGGTCTCCTCCCGCCGGTCCAGGATCTCCACGCGCTCGCCGGTCTGCGCAGCGATGTCGAACGCCTTGGCTTCGGAAGCCGGCTCGTTCGAAGGCGCACTGTCAGCCGCTGCCGTTGCGGCAGGCAGTGCGAGTGTGGTGAGGGCCGTCAGCGGAAGTCCCAGGGCCAGAAGGAACGCTATGGAGCGCCTGCTTCTTCGTCTCGACGTGTGCGGATCTGTCATGAGGCGCCTTCCTGAAGCATGCGCATGGTGCATGAAGGTTGCAGGTTATTCACACTATGGAGGATTTCCCAAGCGCGTTGGGGCATTGAACCCTGAGCGGATGAGTCGCCTGCCACCAGGGCTGGCTGTCGATGTTCCCCAAGTTCAATATGTGCCGTTTTCCGTCTCTAGCGGACGCTTCTTGCCTGGTCAGACCCTTGATCCACAATGATCCACCGTGAGTGAAGCCCTTCACGAAGGGGAGGTGAGGCGGTTCAAAAATTGCCCGTTTTGAACTCTTGTGCAAAGGCCACCCAATCGGCTTTGCTTTGCAGGCTCTTCACAAACATGCAGGTCTAGGGGTGGGGTTTTCATGCAGTTCCGCGGTGCCTTCGGCATGCCGTTCTCCACCCACCCATACCTGCGGTTGCGCAGCGCCCGCACCGCCTCAGTAGGCCTGCTCTCCGCCGCCCTGAGCCTGTCCCTGCTCTCAGTACCCGCGTGGGCTGAGCCCGGTGACGGGTTCTCACTTCGGCCAGCACAGAAGACCGCCCCGGTGCCGGGCAAGGATCTGAGCGTCAATCGGACGGTGAACACATCCCCGTCCGATCGCAACCTGTGGCAACCACCAGGCAAGATTGCCTGGCCAGCTGCTGGACAGGCGGACGTTGCCCTGCCAGAAGCAGCCGACCGCACGGCAAAGCACTCCGCTGCCCGCAGCCGGGGAGTCAAGGCGGGAACCCTGCCCATTCACATTGCCGAGCCGACCAACTCCGTCACCAGCGCCAAGACCCGCACCACCGGCACCGCAAGCCCAGACCACGTGCGCGTGAAGCTCGCCGACCGCAAGACCACACAGCAGGCCGGCATCCAAGGCCTGCTCATGACGATCGAACCGACTGACACCGACACCGCCTCCACTGCGGCAGACGTTCAGGTCGACTACGCCGCCATCGAGCCGGCCTTCGGCGCCGGCTGGTCCTCCCGACTGCGACTGGTCCAGCTCCCCGCCTGCGCACTGACGACCCCGGATAAGGCCGCTTGCACCAAGGGCCTGCCTCTGGCGACCGAAAACAACACCGCTAGCCGGACGCTCACTGCGACCGTGGAGTTCCCAGCCAAAGACAGCACGGCTAAGCAGTCCCTCACGGACGCTGTGAATGGCAGCATGGTGGTGCTGGCAGCCGAGGCGGCCCCGGTCGGAGGGGAAGGATCGTTCACGGCGACCTCGCTGTCCCCATCCGGCTCGTGGTCAGCCGGCGGGAACTCCGGTGGATTCGGCTGGAGCGTTCCACTCATGGCGCCGCCTGTACCGGGAGGGCTGCAGCCGAAAGTGGAGCTGTCGTACAACTCTTCCGTGATGGACGGCCGGACGTCTTCGACGAACAATCAGACGTCGTGGATTGGGGAGGGATGGGACTACTCGCCGGGGTTCATCGAACGTACCTACGCGGGTTGCGAGAGCGACAAGCAAGGCGGCAACAACACGGAGAAGGTCGGCGATCTCTGCTGGAAGTCGCAGAACGCGACGCTCTCCCTGAACGGCACGTCGACCGCTCTGGTGTGGGATGCGGGCAAGAACACTTGGAAACTCGCCGCCGATGACGGTTCTCGAGTCGAGCAAATCTTCGGCAGCGCCCCCAATGACGTCAACGGCGACGAGGACTACGAGTACTGGAAAGTAACCTCGCTGGAGGGCACGCAGTACTGGTTCGGCAAGAACCGCCTTCCCGGCTGGTCCAGCGGCAAGGAGGAGACGAAATCCGTCTTCACCGTCCCGGTCTACGGCAACCACAGCGGCGAGCCGGGCCACAAGGCAGACTTCGCCTCCTCCGCGGCAACGCAGGGATGGCGCTGGAACCTTGACTACGTCGTCGACTCACACAACAACGCCATGGCTATGTACTACGGCAAGGAGGCGGGCTACTACGCGCAGAACAGCAAGATCGAGACACCCGTCTCCTATATCCGTGGCGGGTACCTGAACCGGATTGACTACGGTCTGCGCGCCGGTGCCGTTTACACCACAGCCAATCCGGCCGGGCGGGTGTCCTTCGGGACCGACGAGCGGTGCTTCTCCACCTGTGGCACCTTCGACTCCGACCACGCCACCAGCTGGCCGGACGTCCCCGTCGACCTCAACTGCACCGCCGGCAAAGAATGCCTGACCGCCTCGCCGACATTCTGGTCCCGCATCCGGCTGACCGACATCAACACCTTCGCCCTGCAGGGCACCACCATGCAGCCCGTGGATACGTGGACGCTGGACCAGTCGTTCCCCGGCACGGGTGACATCTCCAAACCCGCGTTGTGGCTGAAGTCGATCCAGCACACCGGCAAGGCAGGCGCCCTGGCGGACCTCGCACTGCCGAAAATACTGTTCGGCGGGACACCGATGCCGAACCGGGTGGACTCGGCCGAGGGACGCCCTCCACTGAACAAGTACCGCATCACCCGGATCGTCAACGAGACCGGTGGCAACACCCTCGTCACCTATAGCCCCAAAGAGTGCAGCCCCACGAACAAGCCGTCTTCCCCGGACCAGAACACCAAACGCTGCTACCCGGCCTGGTGGACGCCCGATGGTGCGGTTGACCCCGTCAAGGACTGGTTCCACAAGTACCTGGTGACCCAGGTAATTGAGGACGACACCACCGCCGGCACCGGATCGGCATCCAAGACCACCACCTACGAATACGAGAACGGGCCGAACTGGCGCCGCGACACCTCCGAGTTCAGCCTCGACAAGCACCGCACCTGGAGTGTCTTCCGCGGCTATGGAACCGTCCGGACCCTGACAGGTGCCACCAACCGAACCAAGACCGAGACAAGCTACTTCCTCGGTATGGCCGGCGATACCCTCGCCGACGGAAGCACCAGGCCCGCAGCGAAGATCAACGGCATCACAGACCGAGAGGACTTCGCCGGCAGAGCCGCTCAGACCCGTACCTACGACAAGGACGGGACCACCGGCAAGGTGGTTGCCAAGACCACCTACACACCTTGGCAGTCCGACCCGACCGCCACCCAGAACATCACCGGTATCACCGACCCCGACAAGCCGAGCACGTCTGGCCCAGTGCTGCCCGACGCCGTTGCCCATCACGCGGGCACAGTCACAGAAGCTGCGGCAACGCTGCTGGATGACGGCACGTCCTGGCGCACACTGACCACCACTCGCCTCTACGACCCGCTCTACGGCCTGGTAACTGCCGAAGGCGACGATGGCGACACCGCGCATGGGGTAAAGCCGCAGTGCACCCGTACGCAGTATGTAACTCCCGACACCACTAACTGGCTGATTGCCTTCCCTGCGCAGGTCACCGCAGTTGCCCAGGCACCATGTGGCCTGGGCTACCTCAACACAGCCATCACAGGGTCCACGCGAACCTCCTATGACGACCAGGCCTCGGGATTGGCCCCCAAGCCCGGACAAGCGAACATTACGAAGACAGAACAAGCATCCAAGCTGGACATCAACGACCAGCTGGTGTGGGAGACGACAACCCAGACCACCTATGACCAGTACGGACGGACACGTACCGCTGCAGGCCAGGACAGCCAACCCATCACCACGGCCTACACCCCTGCAACTGGCCCCCAGCCCACTACCGTCAAAGTCACCAACCCCAAGACACACGAGACCATAACCACCATGGACGGGCTCCGTGGCCTCACTTTGAAGACCACGGAACCCAACAACCGCACTGCCACCGCTGAATACGACGCGCTGGGGCGCCTAACAAAGATCTGGAGCGCAGGCCGCGCCACAACCACAAACCCCAACGCCACCTTCACGTACAACATCTCCGCCACCGCACCGTCCACCGTGACAGCGAAGAACTTGTACGAGAACGGAACCTGGGGCACCAGCGTCACGATCTACGACTCGCTCCTGCGCCAGCGCCAGACACAAGCAGATGCTGTCGGCGTCACCGGCAGAATCGTGGCCGACACGTTCTACGACACACTCGGCCGCCCGTTCCAAGCCAACGCACCCTTCTACAACGACCAGACCGTCTCGACCACTTTGCTCAGCGTCACCCCGAATCAGATCCCAGCCTCGGTCATCACCGAGTACGACGGCCAGGGCCGCCCCACCGCGACGGCTACCTTGTCGTTGAACGTAGAGAAGTGGCGCACCACCACCACCTACGGTGACACCTGGACGTCTACCGTCCCGCCGACCGGCGGCACCGCGACGCTGGAGCTCTCCGACATCCGTGGCCGCACCATCGAACGGCGCACGTACAAGGACCGCAACCCGCTCATCAGCGCAGCGGCAAGCCAGTACGAAAAGACCACCTACGCCTACGACCGCTCCGGCAAGCTCGCGAAGGTTACCGACGCATCCAGCCGAAACGCGTGGACCTACACCTACGACCTGCGCGGGCGACAAATCGCCACGACCGACCCCGACAAGGGTGCCAGTACCATCGGCTACGACGCCGACGGCCGCCTCGCCACCACCACGGATGCCCGCGGAACCACCCTGGCTACCACCTACGACGAACTCGGCCGAAAGACTAGCCTCCGCACCGGTTCGGCTACGGGTACCAAGCTTGCCGAATGGGCATACGACACCGCCGCGGGCGGCAAGGGCCTCTTGGCCTCCGCCACACGCTATGACACCTCCGCGAGCCCAGCCGCCGCATACAAGACCACCGTGGCAGGCTACGATTCCGCCGGCCGAGCCACTGGAATAGCGATGACGGTGCCCTCGGTGAGCGGCGAGGAGAAGCTCGCAGGCACCTACTCCATCGCCAGCGCCGCCACCGCGGTCAGCGGCCTGCCCACCACTGCTGCCTACAGCACCAGCAACACCAACGCGGCAACCGCGCTACCCGCCGAGACCGTCACCAACCACTACGGCGCCCAGGACCAGCTCGGCGTTGTCGACGGCACTCTTTCCCAGGTCTACATGACCGGCGCTAGCTACACACCCTTCGGTGAACTGGCCCAGGCCTCCCTCGGCAACCTCGGCACCCGCGTGGTCCAGACCCTCGGCTACGACACGGTCACCCGCCGGCTCGCCTCCTCGATCGTCGACCGAGAAACATCCGGGCCCCAGACCCTGTCGAACATCAAGTACAGCTACGACACCGTCGGCAACATCACCCGGATCCGAGACGATCAGAACGACGGCGCCATCGCCGACGACCAGTGCTTCACCTACGACTGGGCCCGCCGCCTGGCCGAGGCATGGACCACTGCAGACGCGTGCACCACCAAGCCCGTCAACGGATCCGGCACACCGACGCTCGGCACCGTCGACCCGTACTGGACCAGCTGGACCTTCACAAACTCCAACGACCGGGCCACCGAAACCCAGCACAAGGCCGGCCCGATCACAGCCGACACCACACGCAACTACACCTACCCCACCACCACCGGCGCCGCCCAGCCGCACGCCGCACGCACCGTCACCGCCACCGGTGGAACCACGGGTGCAGAGACCTACCAATACGACGCCACCGGAAACCTGACCAAGAAGACCCCCGCCGCCGGCCCAGTGCAGGACCTCACCTGGAACGACGAAGGTAAACTCGCCACCTCCACCGCCTCCGGCGCAACCACCAAATTCCTCTACGACGCCGAAGGCACACGCATACTCAAGCGCGAGCCGACAACGACCACCCTTTACCTGCCCGGTGGCCAGGAACTCGTACTCACCAAATCCACAGGAGCCCTAGCCGGCACCCGCTACTACAACGTTCCCGGCGGCTCAGCCATCCGCACCAGCAATGACGGCAGAGTCCGCCTCCTGGTTGCCGACCCGCACGGCACCAACCAACTCTCCGTCAGCGCCACCACCCTCGCCGCCAACCGCCGCAAAACCCTCCCCTACGGGGCACCCCGCGGCACCGCCCCCACCTTCTGGCCCGGCCAAAAGGGCTTCGTCGGCGGAGACATCGACACCACCACCGGCTACACCCACATCGGCGCCCGCGACTACGACACCACCACCGGCCGCTTCATCTCCGTCGACCCCCTCCTCGAACTCGACAAACCCCAAACCATCGGCGGCTACGCCTACGCTGCAAACAGCCCTGTCACCAACTCCGATCCCAGTGGCCTAGGAACAGCATGCGGCCCCGGCACCGATCTCCCCTGCCCCGACAACGGATCACAGGGGCAAAGCGGGCAAACACTTACAAAAGAAAGGCCCGAACCGCCCAAGGAGACGCCTGGTAGCAACGACAGCGGAAGTTCAGCCGACCCGATAGACACCCGTACCACTGTCGGCGGCATACCCATCCCCCCACCCAAGGAATTGTATACAAAGACGCCCTGGAACACCTACGAAGAGGCCTACCACCTTTGGGCAGAGAACATCTGCGTTTCGGGCGATCATCAAGACTTCTGCGCCGCCGCTGATGAGGTAGGCCTACTCGATTCGGGCCACTCGTGGGGTGGGCTCGTCATGGCAGCCGTCGCTACTTGCGCTTTGGCGGCTGAGGTCTGTTTCGGTCTGGCCGTTGATGCCGCAGTTGGTGAGCTTCAGGTTGCCTCAGGAGGTTCGATTGGGGCAGGTGTAGGCCTATCAAGGATGAGTGGAGAGCTCAGGGGTCTATACGGCAAGCTCGAAGCCGATAGTTCCCATGTCGTACCCAGCGAAACGGCCGCGCTGCGAAGTGTTATGGATAGCGCTGTCGATGGGCGACGCTTGAATGCGCAGTTGATTGGCGAACAACTGGCAGGAGTTGACGGCCACGCCTTCCGGAAGCATGTTGTGGAACGGAATGAGTTTCCGGGAATTCAAACGCGTAAACAGTTTGCTTCGATGATCGAAGATGTAGTCCTCAATGGGGAGCGGCGGGTTGGCCCCCGTGGGCGTAGTGCATACTGGCGTAATGGTGTAATCGTGATTCGAGACCCAAATACTCGCGATGGGGGAACTTCCTTCGTCCCGAAAGAAGGTTACGATTACTTCACTAGACACTTTCAGCAGGGATAGAAGGGGTATTCAGTGAAGGTGGAAGACTGTGGATCTCAGGTCATAGTTGAGATGGAGAGGGAGGAGTTCTTCCTCGTCGTATCACTCATGAGTGAAGCACTTGAGACTGGCGACGAGCGAGACTTCGAGACACGTGTGGGCGCATCCATGGATGAGGTTCGGGCTCTCCTGCGAAGCCTGCCTGACCTCCCGCTGGGCAGCGGCTAAAAAAGAGCGTTGTGTCCCGGCGGGGGTGTTTGGTAAGTCGCGCGGTGTCAGCGGGTTGGGGCCCCGCACCAAGGCGTGTGAGGATCCGCCCGTGGAGTGCGATGTGTGTGGACGGGCGATGTGGCGAGTGGTTCGAGGTCGCGCGGCCGCCGTACTTGCCCATGAGCATGCGTTGGGAGAGGGCCGTCGCGGACGGCCTTCCGGCCGACGTGTCCCACGCTTTCGGCATCTTCGACAGGACGCTGTGCGGAATCCCGGAAGCCGGCATGTCGCCGTCCGATCACTGGTGGCTGCCGGAGCGGGAGAACGTCTGTGGCGCCTGCCGCGAGGTGGCAGGTGTCATCGATGGCCACAGGCGATGAGGGGTGAGGACGCGCGGGTCAGCGTGGCCCGGCGGCTATGAGTCCTTCCAGTTCGGAGTCGACTCTTGTGTGAGCCTGCGGTTCATCAGGTCGATCATCGCGAGGCGGATCATGGCTTCGGAGTGGTGTGGGTGGGTTTCGTAGGCGCGGGCGATGCGGCGGTGGTGCATGAGCCAGCCGAAGGTCCGCTCGATGACCCAGCGTCGCAGAATCACCTTGAAGCCTTTCTGGGCAGGGTCGCGGCGGGGTGACTTCGGCGTCGATGCCGAGGCGGGCGCGGTGGTCGATGGCTTTGATGCGGTAGCCGCTGTCGACCCACGCCTTCGTGGCGCGGGTGGCCTTCGGCGATGTTCGAGAGCAGGCGGATTCCGCCGGCGTTGTCGGAGAAGCTGGCGGCAGTTACCCAGACGGCCAGGAGAAGGCCGAGGGTGTCGACGCGATGTGGCGTTTGTGGCCTGCGGTCTTCTTGCCCGCGTCGATGCCCTGGCCGGTTGCGGGCACGTTGGCCGAGGTCTTGATGCTCTGGGCGTCGAGGATGCAGGCCCTGGGCTCGGCGTCGCGGCCTTCGGCCTTCCGGACCAGGTGTCGCAGGAGTCCGTTGAGCTGGTCGAAGGCGCCGTCCTTCGGCCAGGCAGCGAAGTATCCGTATACGGTTTCCCGCGGGGTGAAGTCGTGTGGGAGGTATCGCCAGGCGATACCGGTTCGGTCGACGTAGAGGATGGCGTCCATGATCCGGCGTAGATCGTGCTCGGGCGGTCGCCCGATGTCCAGGCACTTACCTCTTCTTTCGGCCCGCCAAGCTGCCAGAGTTGCTTCCAGTAGTTCCTAACGGGCATCGGGCAGGTCACTTGGGTACGGCCGCTGTCTGCGAGGCATGTTTCTGTAGTACCGATGGCTGCCGTTCAGCCACAGGGCGCAAATCGGCGTGAACGGGTGCGTGTCGGGATCAGACAGGAGCGAAGGGGCCGAAATGGACCCTCGAAGACCGTCACCCGACCCATCTGCCACAACAAGCGTCTACCGCCTCAGTCGGCCCGAAGCGGTCCGTCACCTGAGCTGCAATGAAGCACCCCCGTCGGGACAAAACGCTCTTTAAATGAGCGCGTCGCAGAGCGAGCTCACTCCCGTTGCTCCACTCATCATGATCTCGCCCCGTGCCAGAACGGTGCAGGTGTCCCTGCCGCTGCTCGGGATCATTCCCAGCAGGAGTGGCTTCAACAGCGAGCCGCACGTGCCTCAGAGCCCGTACGTGGGAATGGTTCGGCGTCGAGGCTGAGGCACCGGAAGAGTCCGGCGTCCCCCGGCCGCGCCGTTGTTCAAATTCTCCCGCGGGCTGGAGCGGGAGGCAGCGCGAGCCGTGCCCAGACGGCTTTGCCGGTGCTGCCGGAGGGTTTCCAGCCCCACCCCTCGCTGAGTGCCTCGACGATAGGAAGTCCGCGGCGTTCCTCGGCTAGGGGGGCGGGCGGTGTGAGGCGGGGCCTGCGTTGACTGTGGTCGTACACGACACACAGGAGGCTGTGCGGGCGTCGGGAGAGAGCCAGCCACACGACGGGGCAGCTGCCGTCGGGCAGGGGAGTACGGCGCCGTCCGTGGCGCACCGCGTTGGCGACGAGTTCCGATGCGATCTGTACGGCGTCCTCGCGCACGGGATCCAGTTTCCAGCGGTGTACGACATCGGCGGTGAACCTCCGCGCCTCCTTCAGGCACAGGACGTTCGTGCTGACACGGTGGGCGGCAAAGGGGGGTGCCGTGAGAGCAAGATGGGACGTGCCCCCGAAGGGGCCGCTGACACTGATGTACTGGCGCTGATGTGTTCGATTTCCCATGGACGGTTCCCCGTAAGTGAGCGTGTCGGCGGCTCACTGCATTTTGTCCCGCTACCTGTCGCGCTAATGCTCGTTCCTGAAAGGACGACTGAAATTTCAGCCCTCGCAGTCGCACGAACGTTCCCTGTGGTGGGTGCGGTGACGGTTGCGGCTGGGGGGCGGCCGGAGACGGAGAGAGCATGACAGTGCAGCTCAGCGGTGCGAGCGCGGAGATGATCGTCGGCGCGGTGTGGCGGAAGAGTGAGCGGAGCAATGCAGCGGGAAACTGTGTCGAAGTCGCCCGACTGGAGGGGGGCGAAATCGCCGTACGCAACTCCCGTTTCCCGGCAGGGCCGGCGCTGGTGTACACACCTGCCGAGATGGAATCGTTTCTCCTGGGCGTGAAGGACGGAGAGTTCGACTTCGCCCTGTAGGTGATCCGTGAGGTTCTGGCCAGTGCATGCTCCCTCCTTGCCCGACTGGCATACTGACGCCCCGAACAAGGGGCCCAGGGGAGGTAGTTCGGCATGACTGGCCAGCACAGGGAAATCCGCTCCATACGCGGTTTCGCGCCCCGGCCTCACCTCGGTGCGGCGGCCCACCGCCGAGCCCTCGGCGAGCATCTACGACGCTGCCGCACCGGCATCGGGATCACCGGAAAGACTGCGGCCCAGAGCATCGGAACGTCCGGTCCGACCGTGAGCCGGCTGGAGAGAGGCGACAGGACCGAGAACACGTCCCTGCACGCCACCGCACTGCTGCGCTTGTGCGGAGTGACCGACCTGCAGGAGCTCGCCCACGCACGGTCAATCGCAGCTCAGGGCGAACAACCGGATGCCTGGGAAGCCTACGGCAACTCCATCGTGCGCTGGGTGCAGCCGCTCCTTGCACTCGAACCCGCCGCCCAGCGGATCATGTCCTACGAGCCGCAGCTCGTTCCGGGCTGGCTGCAGACCCACGAGTACGCCCAACTCGTCATCCGTGCAGGCTTCCCCGACCTGCCGCACGCAGAAGTCGAAGCCCGGGCCCGGGCCCGCGTGAACAGACTAGACATGTTCCACCGCGACCAGGACCCGCCGGCCCTGGTCGCGATCATGGACGAAGACGTGCTGCGCCGCCCGGCCGGCAGCCCCGGCGTGATGTACCGGCAGATCCAGTACCTGATCCAGCTCCTCACTGGAGACCTGCGGCACCGCATCAGCCTGCACATCGCGCCGCTGTCGATGGGAATGACCGGCGCCGTGGGGCATCCGATCGTGCATCTGCGGTTCGCTGACGCATTGTTGTCCGATTTCGTCTACCTCGAGCAGAGCGAGGGGGCCCGCTGCGTCGAAGGTGAGGGCGAAGCGGAACGGTATCTCGCACGCATCGCCACGCTCTCCGGCATGGCGAACCCCGCAGACCTCACGCTGACGCAGCTGGAGGACCGGCTCGACGAGCTCGCCACCAGCCGCCCATGACCGGTCCGCCGCCGGCTCACGGCACCAGGCCAGCCCCGCCGAACTCCTCCCACTCAAAGCTCCGTTGGGGCGGAACAACGGGCACAGCGGCAGGACGCCACTGCGAGACCTCCACGAGGCCCGGCTCGACAACCGACAGTTCGTTGTCCTCGAAGTAGCGAGTGACGTCAGCCCGGGTACGCACACGGCCCCAGTGCCCCTGGGTCTCGCGGTCCATGAACGAGGACACCTCCTCACGGACCTGCTCGCTCTCGCTGACCAACTGGCAGATGACCATCACACTGCCGCTGGCCAGCTTGCCCCTGACCCTGCGGATGAGGTCAACAGGCCGGTCCGCATCCGGAATGCAGTGCAGAACCGAAACGAACAGCGCACCGACCGGCTCCCGGAAATCGATCAGCCGCCGCACCGGCGCACTCTCGAAGATCGCCTGAGTGTCGCGCATGTCCGCCTGCAGGACCGCGGTCCGGTCATCGGTCTCCAAAAGCGCTCCGCCCACGCTGCGCACAATCGGATCAGTGTCCACATAGACGACCCGTGAGGAGCCGTCCACACGCTGCGCGACCTGGTGCACGTTGTCCTGAGTCGGCAGGCCGGACCCGTGGTCGATGAACTGACGGATGCCGTACTCGTGAGCGAGATTCCGCACCACCCGCTGAAGGAAGGCCCGATTGTTGAGGGCCAGATCCTTCATGCTCGGGACCTGCCGTAAGAGGTTGTCACATGCCGCACGGTCGGCAGCGAAGTTGTCCTTGCCGTCCAGGAGATGGTCATACATCCGCGCGACACTCGGAGTCCTGACGTCCACACCGTACGGAAGCTGATTCTCGGCCGTCATCGCGTCCCCGGGAGAATTCACGGCGTGGCCAGGTCGGCCCCGCACCGGAGGTCGACAGCTTAGTGAAATTTCAAAGCGCGCACGAGACCACGATCGACTGAAAGCAGCCCTGACAGCGTCCCTCTTCCCAAGCGGTCGGCTTGGTCCACGCTGTAATGGATGCGGGGGAGGGACCGGCACCTGGAGGCGCAGCCGACTTCTGGCCGGCCATGCCCCGTCCGTGCCCCGACTTGCTCGGCCAGCCCGACCCCACGCACTTTCCCGCACGACGGTGAGAATCCGGGACGTCCGCCGACATGGACGAGGTGGCAGCTGATCCACGGCGTACGGCTTTGGTCCCGCACCGGCGTCCCGTGGCGTGACGTTCTGTGCGGCACAGCCCCTGGGGCCGGAGCTGCGAGCTGTCCGCCGCCGACAGCGCACCTGGCAGCGTCGACTCCACAGTGCGCCGGGATCACCCGCACGCCGCCGGTGCGCGGAAAAGAGGGGGATCTGCAAGAAGAGCCGCCCGGTGGTGCCGGCGCTGAGCGGGGCGAAACTCAGGCGGTCCTCTCACTGACCAGATCACCGACACAGGGGTCATCCGTCATTAAGAAGCTGTAATGGATTGCCTCCCACAGCGGCTTGAAGTCTGCTGCCTGCCCACCCAGTGCGGTGACCAGCGCACCCACAACCTCCCACTCCGGAACCGCATCACCCCGCAGCACCTGCGCAACGAGGGGCACGGGCACCCTTCCGTGACTGCGACGGTGGATCTCCTCGGGTGCGGGCCGTGCAGCAGCCAGGTGCAGGCCCCGCAACGCAGCCTTCAGCGAAGCGATGTACTCCGTCACTGTCTGCCGCGGTGGCTGCTCGATCCCGTGAGCTGCCTCGCACAACAGCCTCAACTCACCGGGCTCATGCCCAAGAATGCTGCACAAATGGCACACCAGGTCCCACGAAGGGATGCGCTCACCCGACAGGATCCTGGAGATGAAGGAGGGGGAGAGCATGGTGCGGTCCGCGATTGCACGGATGCTGAGGCCGCTTTTGCGTTGCAGGTAGGAAAGAGCCGCGGCCAGTCGTTGGCGCGCGGTGGCCGCCATCGGTCGTACCGGCTCCCGTTCCCCGCCTGGCTGGAGCGAAGACAAGGATCGAGTCGAGGGAAGCGGCGCGGCTCGCAGAGCGATCGCGCGATGATCCAGCAGCCGCCGCACCCGGTCCGGACTCCATTTAGTGCGGGCCGTCTCAGCAGTGACGTTCACCGCCCGGGCGATGTCGTCCCACTTAACCCCCCGGTCACGGTTGGCTCCGACCTCGGCAGCCAGGAAGAAGTCGATCTCCTGCTGGACGGCCCGGGCGCGCTGCACCAGACCCGCAAGATCCTCATCCGCATACGTCGCCTCAAGCAGGAGACCAGCCAGCCGGTGAGCCTCCGCAGCGATCTCATACCCCGCAGACCTCCTGCCCTGGCCGATAACCGGCCGCTCCCGGTCCCGACGCCTCTGCGCCTGACGTCGATGTCCCTCGTCACAGTACGAACGGCGTCTTCCCGGGCCGCTGGCGGCAGGAAGCGGCGCCCCGCAGAAACCGCAGACACGATTCGCAGCGTTCGTTGCCACCGCTTCCTCCTTCGTGCTGATCGCCGCCACCGGCGGTGCTGCCGAAGGCTTGCCGCCGGGCTCTATTACTCCCCTACTTGAGAGGTACCTTTCGCTGCGCCCCCTGTGGCGCCAGCCTGTCTGGCGCCACAGGGGGCCGACCTTGGGCCGGCAGACCTCAGTCGGCGCGAGCCCACAGCCAGGAGAACCGCGACTCACGGCAGGCCCAGGCAATCACTCCGGACCCTCCCAGTGCATACGCTGCGGCCCAGGCTTCCTCGGTCTGGCCGAGAAGGAGAGCCGCCAGCGCAAATACCCCTCCGAGATTCAGCGTGACAGCGCAGGCACGGAGTCGTGCGAAACCCGCTCCTCCGGCGCTACCGTGGGTACCACCCCGCGACGCCACGGCGCCACGGAGCGCATATCGAGAAGGCATGAGATTCCTCCAACGGAACTCGTACTGAACGAATGCGGTAGGGGGCTTGGTTCCTAGGTTTGCGGCCGGGCCCAGGCCCCCTCCAGGCCGTGACACTAACCCGGCCGAAGCCCCCCGCGCCACGCACTCATGCCGTAATCAGATATGTCTACCCGTCCCTGTGGCGCGAAACGTTCACGGATTCGTTTCTGGCGTTCCTGAGTAAATTGATATGCCGCAAGTGACCACTTGGGCGCGCAAATTGGAACAAGGAAAGTCGTGCGTTGATCGAATTTGATCGGGGGCGCGAAATCTGCTGGAAGATCCGGTTCTCTGGAATTTCAGTTCGACGCCAGACCCATACAGGCGGAGCGTCATTCGGGCCGCCCGCAGTCTCTGACCCGCGCAGCTTTAACGAGCGCATACGTGATGGTCGGTAAGGCGTCGAGGGCCTGGTGAGGGCTCGCTTCTCACACCTATCGCCTCGGCCATAGGTCCGGACACCTGGTGAATACGGGACAGGCCGGTGACGGTCTACCGGCAGCCGCGGTGATGCGCCCAGGCCCTCAGTTGTTCAAGCTCAGGACTCAGCCGTTGTGGGCGGCGACGCTCACGGGTCCGTAGAGGGACGGACTTTCGACCCATTGGTGAAGCCGTGAGCGGGGCGGGGGACGGGCGGCATGCCGTGGGCGCCTTCGCGACGTGCCGGATGGTGTCCGCCGAACGGCTCCCGACCACGCTCGTGGACCTTCGCTATGGAGTGATGCGTGACGTACCAGCGTGCTCTGGTTCGGTGTGGACCGCTGGATAGTCATCCGGGCTGTCGCCGAGGTGCGGCCCCTGCTCGCCGAGCGAGGGCGCGCACCATCAGCCTTGGCGTGCGGGGCCGCAACGAGGCGACCTCCGGGGCCTGGGTGCAGGCTGAACCGCTCCGGGGGACCGAGCGCTGCCGCCCGGCACCCCGGCGTGCGGTGCGGCCAGCCGTCGAGCGCGGCCGGGCCGTCAGCACGCCTGACCATGGGCGCCGCTGGCTGGACCGCTGCATGCCGTGCCTGATTGCCACCGCCCCGCGCAGCGGCCCGTCTGTGGCGCTCGCCGACATCCTGACCGTACTGCGAGAGGCCGCCGCCGAAGCGGGCGTCACCTTGAGAATCGTCTTGGACGAGGACTAGCGTCGTGGACCGTTACCGCCTGACCCTGATGATCGGACCACATCGGATCATGGCCGGGTGGTGGCCCGGCCCGGTCCCGGGCGGACCGTGGACCGCAGTCCCCGCACGTCCGCCGACCCCCTACTTGGTGGCCGAACGGCAGCTGCGGCACGTCGGCAAGGACTGCCTCGTCGCCTTCGACGGCAACCTCTACTCCGTGCCGGC
>NZ_JBIVTU010000022.1:33507-94018 GCF_044756845.1 Streptomyces sp. NPDC091416 | reverse complement strand
GCGCGCCGTTGCCTCCGGCAACATGACGCGCCGTCACTTCGCGACGGAATGCTGTTGCGTTGCTCCGCAACACCTGGAGGAGAGTGGGCCGGTGGCCGCTACTCTATGTGAGTCTCGCGGGGGCCGGCGGGTGATCCGGTGAGGCCTGGGTTGTGCCGGCGGTTGTGGAGCTGTAAGCCGATACTGGGCTATTTTTGCTGGTCAGTGGCTTGTGTGGGTGGGTTCCGGTGGGCCTCGCGTCGCCCTCCGGGCTCCTTGGGCCCACTCTCTTGTGGTTACAGTATGGCAGCAACAAGAGGAGGTGGCAACCGGGTCGGCGTCCGTTGCTTCCTGACGACCCATCATAAGCATATCAGAGGATGGCTCGCAACAGGTCTAAACCACCTGTCAAATTGTACAGGTCCGATGGTGCATGAAAAGGGTTTTTGGGACGCTCGCGAAAAGGAACCTGACACATATTCAGAGAAGGCGGCAACAAAGCGGTTCATGGTGCCACTTATTCGCCATAAAAAGCCGCTCCAGAAAGCGTAACAGCGCCACTCCGAAAACCTGTTACGTAATCTCCCTGGGTTTCGACACGTAACACCTGGACGGGAAAGCCGAATTCCGCCCCTGGACCACGAGACCGCCCGAAGGGGTCGGGACGAACGCGACGCGACCGATACCTGGGCATGGCCCCAGGCGCCAGCACACCCCAGGTACAGGACGCCCCAGGCCGTGAAAAACCCGGCAGAACGGCCACCATGACCCCCACTACGCCCACCCACATACCTAACTGGATTTACAGACGTACCGATGCGCCCCTCCGGGCACCGCGAAGCGCGGCCAGGAACGGCGCGGGGCAGCGCCGACCGCGCGGACAGGCGAAGTACGGGAGGCGACGGCGGCGCTGCCAACGAGGCCCAGGTGCCCATGGGGTCGCGGCGGGGGCGCCCGGCTCGGTAGGCCCGGGCCGCGCGGGGCGGGCGCCGGCCCGCGGTCGGCGGCTCGGCGGTCGGTCTCGGCGGGCCACCGCGGTGAACAGCCGACCTGCTGCGCTCCAGACGCCGGCCCGGCGCCGCAGAGGCCACCGCGCCCCGCCCGCCTGCTGCGCCCCGCGCCACTGCCGCCTCGCGCCCGCCCGCTTCGCCGTCCGATCCGTCCCACGCCTCCGACGGCTGACGACGTCGACCAGGAGCACGGCGGCGGAACGGCTGCGGGGGAAGCCGACGGGTCGGGTTCGGCGGAGGCAGCAGCCGGGCGGGCGGACCCAGGGCGTCGGACGGTCGGACGGACTCGGGCACACGCGCGGGACGGCCGGAGCTGGTCCTCGGTACCCCCGGCCGGACGGCGGGCAGCGGCACGGTCGCCGGCGGCGGCTGGCCCTTGGCTCTGGGGCGGGACGCTGCGACGCAGCTCCGCAGGGCGACGGCCGGGTCGCGGCGAGGTGACCGGCGGACGGGGCGAGCGCGACGGCGGCATGGGCCCGCTCGACGAACCCGCGGCCGAGCGGCCGAGGCCGTCGACCGCGGACGACGCGCGGATCCGGACCGGGCGCAGCTCGAGGCGGCGGTGGCCGGTGCCGCTCGGCCCTGCTGGGGCGTCCGGTAGCCGGCCAGGCGGGAACGGGCGGCACCGCGGTGAGCAGCGAGGCGGGAACGGGGGGCACCACCAGGCCCCGGCTGACCGTGCCGGCCGGGCCAGCGCGGCCTCTCCGGACGTGAGCGGGGCGCAGGCCCGGAGGCCGGCTGGGCCGCGGGCGAGGAAGCGGTCGGCCGAGGGCATCGTCGGGCGCGGGGCAGCCGGGCCGGGCCGGACTGTCGCGCGGCGTAGCGACGGCGCCAGGGGGCGACCGCCGGGGGCGGGCGAGCGGCGGCCACAACAACCGCGGACCTCAGCTCGACGAGGTGCTGCAGCGGCGAGCGGGCACGGCCGGGAAGGCCGCGGCCAAGACGTCGCAGGGCGCGCTCCGCAAGGCACTGCGGCGGACAGCCTGGCGCGGGACGGCCCAGGGCCGGGCGGCCGGGTGATCGGCGAAGACGGACAGACAGCGGGCCGCCCGCCGTGCCGCCTGCTCGGTCCGCCGACTCGAGGACCGAGGCCCGCACCCGGCCGCCGGCGCTGGCGCGCGGCGACGGAAGGTCCGGCACGCCGACCGGGCCGGTGGGGGTGGGGTCGGGACGGGCGAAACGGCCCGACGGCGGCCCGGCCGGAGCCGGGACGAGCAGCAGCGACGGCCAGGTGCTGCTGCTGCCGGCCGGGCCGCAGGGACGAGCCGGCGGCCGGCCCCAGGACGGCTGTTGTTCACCGAAGTTCGCCGAACATCCCCGGACATCCCCGAACAACCCGCTGCAGGATCAGCGCCCGGCAGGCGCCCAGGCAGCACGGTGGGCGGGGCGGCGGGCGGCCGGGCCAGGCAGGCGGCATGGTGGGCCGAGCCCTCGGCGGTGGCCGGCCGCGGCGCCGCGGTGCTGGCGACCGCCAGAGGCGGTTCGGCCCTGCGACGAATCGCGGCGGCCAGGCGGGCAGACCCCGGTGAGGGCCCGGGGGCCGGAGCGGGCGACATCGGCGCGAGCGCGGGGCCAGGAGCACGACCTCGACGCCGAGCCGCAAGGAGCTGGCCGAGCACGGCGGACAGCCGGGACGCAGGCGGCCGGGCGGCGGCGTCGAGGACGCGGTGGCCGGACGCCGAGACGCGGCAGCTCGGCGCGGCCGGGCGCGGGGCGGTGGAGGCCCGGGGCGGCGCGGCGACGCCGCCGGGCGGGCGGCGGCCCGCTGGTGGGACCGCGCGGGTGCGGCCCGGCCGTCGGCCGGCGGCGGCCGACGGCAGCAGGCCCGGTCAGGCGCGCCTCCGCCGGCCGCGTACGGGCGGAGCGCGGCCGGCGGAGGCGGGACGGCCGGGCGGGGGCGCGGCGGGTAGCGGTACCGGCTCGACGAGCGGGCGGCGCGGGCCGGATCCGACGAGGCCGGCAGAGGGGGTGGAGAACGGCCGGTACAGGCGGTGGCGGCCGAAGGCGGCGGCGTGACCGGGGTGGGGCGAGCGGCTGGGCGCGGGGCCGGCCCACGTCGGCGCCCACGTCGGCGCCCGCGGCGGGACGGCGCGGCTCCGGCGCTCCGGCGGGGAGCGGCGGCCGGGCGGCGGCGGCCGTCCCCGTGCCCTGTGGCACGGCGCCGAGGACGGCCCGGGGCCGGCCCGGCGTGGTGCGGCGGGGTCGGGGGTGCGGCGGAGCGCGGGCCGGGACGGCGGCGCGGGCCGGTCCCGCGCCGGCGGCCGCCAGGGCGGGGCGCGGGGACAGGCCGGGCGGGGCGCGGCTGCAGCTCACCGCCGGCGCAGGCCCGGCGAGGCGGCGGCCGGACGCGTGCGGGTCAGCGCCAGGTCGAAGACGGGTAGGGCGCGGCCGCCGCCCGCGTACGCGCGGGGGCGCCCGTATCGGGTTTGGAACACCGGCTGCTGCTGACCCGCCGCCCGCGTACGCGCGGGGGCGCCGGGCGGGGCGCCGGGCTCGGCGGGGAGCGGAGCGGAGCGGCGGGGCCGACCAGCGCGTCCTGGGCGCCGCCTGGGCGGTGGTGCGGAAGCGGGCCGGACCCGGCGGGGTACGGCGGCCGGGCCCTCGGCAGGGCGCGGGCCCGGGACCGGGCGGCGGAGCGGCTGCTGGGGGGCGGGGGCGCCGGGCGGGTACGGCGCGGGCCCGCGTACGGACGGGGGCGATGCCCGGCGGCGAGACGGACGCCGCGCTGGACCCGGGCGAGGGGCGCGGCGCTGAGACGCTCAGGCGCGGCGCGTCGGCGGCACGACACGGGGCCGGCGGCGGAGGCGGCCGGGTCGGCCGGGATGTGGCACGGCCGGGTGCGGCACGGCGGACAGGGCTGAGCCCGGCCGGGCAGGGCTGAGCCCGGCGGGGTACGGCGGCCAGGGTGTCGGCGCAGCACGGGCCGGGCGCCGGAGCGGTGCCGGGGTAGGGGTCGGGCGGGTCGGCGCGGCACCAATCGCGTACGGACGGGACGAGGACGACGAGGCGGACGCCGCGGTGGACCGGGACGCAGGCCGGACGGCGCCCGGACGCGGGGCCGGCGCCGGGGGGGCGTCCGGCACACGGCCGGGCGACAGCAGCCGGTGTGCGCGGGCCGCCCGGGCGGGCGGAGCCCGGCGGGGAGTGGCGGCTGGCCGCGGCTGGCCGCCGCGACCTGCGGCACGGCGCCGGGCGGCCCGGAGCGCGGAATGAGGGCCGCGGCGGGAGGGGGTGGTGGAGACCGCGGTGACGCGGCGGCCGCGGGTCAGCGCAGCGGCGGCGCAGCGGGGGGGCACGGCGGGCCGAGCTCGGTGGTGGTGCGGCGGGCACGCGAATCGGGCGAGCGCGGCCGGGCGGCGGCGGGCAGTCGGAACGGGCGGGCCGTGTACGGGCGGCGGACCGGCGCGGCTCCGGCGCTCCGGCGGGGCAAGGCGTGAGGGCGCGGCGGGGTGCGGACGCCGGCCGGATGCGCGCGGCGGCGCGGGGCGGGCTGACGCGGCGGACCCGGGCGGGCGGCAGCAGGCAGGCGGCCGGCATGCGGGGAAGCAGGGCCGGCTCGACACGGGCCCGGGCGCGCGCGGCGGCGCGGCGGCCGGGGGGCGCGCGGGGCCGGGCCCGCGGGGTCGGCGGCGGCCTGGCCACGGCACAGCGGGGAGCAGGACCTGCTCGACCGGGCCCGGGTGGGTGCGGCCGGCGGGCGGCGCCGTACGGGCGGTGGGCGCGATGGGTCGGCGGGCGGTCGGAGGGCGCGGGCGGACTGGCGGGCCGGCGGGCACTGGGCGGGGCGGTGGGGGCGCAGGCGCTGGGCGCGGCGCGGGCGGCGGACGCATCCGGCGCCGAGCGCAGGCGCGGTGTCGCTGCGGCGGCGCGGGCGCTGGGCGCGGCGGGCGGCGGTGCGGCGCGGACAGCGGAGGCGCGGGCCGGAACGGCGGCGCGGGCGGCGGTGGACGGGGTGCGGCGGCGGCGGAGCGCACGGCGCGGACGGGCGGCGGGGCGGGCCGGACGGCGGGCACGGCCAGGGCCGGCCGGAGCGGGCGGGCGGGGCGGCGGCGGGGCGATGGGCGGCGCGGCGGCCGGGCGGGGGCGGAAGTAACTTCCATGTATTGCTTAATTAGAAATATCGAGGTAGGGTTCTCCTTGTCGCGCAACACCGGCGCACATCACACTCAAGCAGGGGTTTCTCGTGAGTCGACACATGAGCACAGACGGAAAAGACATCATGATGTGCCTCTGGCGCGAGAACCGGAGCATGACGGTCGAGGAGATCACCAAGGCCACCCGCAAGCGCCACTACTGCGTGGTGACCGCTACGGACAATCTGTTCGGCATGGGGTGGGCGGAACGCTCCTTCGAGGGTGGCCGCGCCCGCTACGCCGCCGCAGTGACGAGCGAGGAGTACACGGCGACGCTGATGCACGAGGAGCTGACCAGGGCCATGGCGCCGCAAGCGCAGGTGCTGGTCGCCCTGATGGCATCCTTCACCCCCACTCAGCGGCAGATGGTCAGCGCGGCGCTGAGCGCTATTGCTTAATTGGATTTACTCACGTAGCATTGACCTTGTTGGCGCGGAAGACGCCACACCCCGATGACAGACCACCCCTCAGAACCGGGAGCGCACATGCGCGCAGAAGACCTTGACCTCGACGCCCTCAACTCGGCGACCAAGTACCCCTCGATCCTGACCTACCACGAGCTCGGACCGAGCGGCGGGCTGCTGGAGAACGCGACCGCCTTCTCCGGTGACGTGATCCTCACCGAGAAGGTCGACGGGACGAACGGGCGGATCATCACACTGCCCGGCGGCGACTACTTCCTGGGCTCCCGTGAGGAGCTGTTCTACGCGCGCGGTGACAGGGTCTGGAATCGCAAGCTGGGGATCGTGGAGGCCCTCCGGCCGGTGGCCGAACGGCTCAGCGCGACCACCGAGGGCATCCGCGTGTACTACCTGGAGGTCTACGGCGGCAACAAGATCACCGTCGCGAGCAAGCAGTACACCGGCGGGACGGCGCTGGGGCATCGGCTCTTCGACGTGGCGGAGATCGACGCCCACATTCTTCAGCAGCCGCTGGCCCGAGTTGCAAGCTGGCGCGAGGGCGGCGGCCAGTACTTCCACACCGAGGACGCCCTGACCGAGATCGCGACGGACCAGGACATCGAGATGGCCCCCCGCCTGGCCACGATCGCGGCCAGCGAGCTGCCGACCGGCATCGACGAGATGCAGGACTTCCTCACTCATCACCCGCCCAAGACCCTGGTCACCTTGGACCAGGACGCCGGTGGCCGACCCGAGGGGCTTGTTCTGCGCGCCACCGATCGCTCCGTGATCGCCAAGGCCCGTTATCAGAACTACGAGCGCACCCGTCAGCTCCGCGCCAAGCAGCGCTGATCATGTAGTCGGCGTCAGCCGCCGGGCCTATGCGGCCCGGCGGCTGACGCGCGACGTGCGGCAGCGAGCGCACATCGCCCTGGCGCGGGCCGGATCGCGTAGGTGTGCAGGTGGATCTCGACTGGCATGAGCCATGAGCCGGCCGAGGCCGCCCGGCCCTGGCGCACTGCCGACGGCTCCGGCCTGCACTGCCATCCGCAGACGACGGACGAGCCGCTCCGCTGCCCGGCATGCCCTCAGAGGCCCGCGCCCTTGCCCTCTCCCGCCCCGCCACGGCCTCGACCGCAATCCCCTGACGGAGACGATCATGAACACTTCCGACGGCACGCCTCCCAGCACCGCCGACACCCCGCCTCCCTTCCCGCTGCTCGTCGGCGCCCAGGTTGAGGCGTACGCCCTCGTCGTCGCCCGGCAGACCTGCAACCGCCTGTCCGCGATACTGCGCACCGATGGCCAGACCCTGGCCGCCGACCTCGTGGAGGAGGAGCGGGACATCACCGAGCTGTCTCGCGCCCTGACTGCCATCCCTTCCGCCCCGCGCATGGAACACGGCGCCTTCTGCCGCCCCTTCGACTGCCGGTGTGCCTGTGACCCCGCCCAGTCGTGCGTCGACTGCCGCCGGTGCGCATGCTGGCGCGCGCAGTGCTGCGCTCAGGCCGCCGCCGACCGTGCCCGCAGGCGGGCTCGCATGACCGCGCTGCGCAGTCTCCTGGACGCCGTGAATCCGGCGATACTGACCGAACTGCGGGAGACCGCAGCCGACGCCGAGGAGGCCGCGCTGCGTGATGTGATCGCCCGCCGGGTCAGGCTGCTGACGCCGGCCGACGCACCGCGATGGACCTGCGCGGTCTTCGACGCCCGCGACTCCAAGCTGGGCATGGGGCACGCCGACTACCGTGTCCACGACGTGACGCTGCACGACGAGGACGGCGAGACCTCCACGACCGTCGATCTGGACGACGACGCACTGGCCGCTGCCCTCGGTACGCTCGCCGAACTCCTGCGGCCCGAGGACGGCGCCGACCTGACCGTCGAGAACGTTGCCGAGGAGACGACGGCCGCGGAGGGCGAGGGACGATGACGGGCACAAAGCCGCTCCTCCTGGTAGACGTGGACGGGCCTCTCAATCCCTTCGCCGCGAAGCCTCACCGGCGTCCGATGGGCTATCTGACGCACCGGATGAAGCCGGACTGCTGGATCGCTCAGCACCCGGGCACCCCCGAGCGACACGTGAAGGCGCTGCGGGTGTGGCTGAACCCGTCTCACGGCCCGGCACTCATGGCGCTGCCCTACGACCTCGTATGGGCCACGACATGGGAGCACGACGCGAACGACTGGATCGGCTGGCGTATCGGGTTTCCGCGCGAACGAGACCTGCCGGTCATCGAGTTCGGGGACCAGAGTGAGCTGCGCCCCGACGGCACCTATTTCAAGACGTGGAAGGTCGTCGAGTACGCGGCCGGAAGGCCGTTCGCCTGGATCGACGACCAGATCGGCGAGACCGACCGCGCATACGTGGAGCGCCACCACGCAGGTCCGGCCCTGCTGCACTACGTCGATCCCCGTACGGGCCTGACCGGCGGCGACTTCGCGGCGCTCGCCGAATGGGCAGCACGGGTCGGTGGGGGGAACGCGAGCAGCCCGTCGGCGAGCTGACCATCACCGGGCGCACCGCCGGCTGACCGCCGGCGCGCCCTGCGCGATGGGCGCACCAACGCGACGTGCCCCTCGTCGTCCGGCTCGGCCGTCTCTGCGGACGGCCCGCATGTATTGCTTAATTGGTTTTATTGAGATAGGGTGGAGCTTGTCGGCGGCCGGACCGCCAGACTCTTCGGCTCGGGCCCAGACGCCCGCAGAAAGGACACTCGATGAGCAGCAGCCGCACCACGGACGTGACTCGCGCCGAGCGTGACCGCCGGATGCACGCGGAGAGGCTCGGAACCGCTGCACGCGCCGGTCTGACCAATGCGCAGCGTCGCGGCACCAACTCGTGGGAGCGACTGCGGCTACCCGAGCTCACGGCCGAGAACGTCCGCATGGACGGATTCTTCGAGACCATCACCCGCGCCCAGTTCACGACCGAGTTGTGGCAGGGTCTCATCGACGCGCTGGAGTCGAGCAGCGACGCCGTGGCCACCTGCCACGAGCAGATGGCGAAGGCGGAACGAGGAGCCGAGCAGCCGCTTGGCAACATGGGAAACCCTGTTGCCGACGCCCGCCGCTACCTGTGGCTCGAAGCCAACCGCGACTTCGCCCGCGACTCCGCCGACTACTTCCGCCGGGTCAGCTGATCTGCACGGAGCACCCTCCTCGGGTGGAGCGCCGCAGCACTGCGGATGGCTGTTCTTCGGCTGGGCGCGCTGCTAGCACCGGGCTCCAGCCCGGCGGGCCTCCATCAACCCGTCAGGCCCCTGGAAGGCGGCTCCGTGGCGGGGCCCCTCCTTCCCCCGGATCACCATCGAAAGGCCCACATGAACGACTTCCTCCCCACCGATGCCGCCCTGGCCGGCCTGCGCCTGGATCCCCACGCACGCCATGTGCCCGCCTGGCTGTACGTACAGCGAGCCGGGGACGGGACGGTCTCGTTCGTCGGCTCCAGCCGGGTTGACGTCCCGGCCCACCCCCTCCAGTACGGCAGTACGCGCACTCATCAGCTCATCGTGGGTGAACTGGTCGTTCGGCCCCACTTCGCCGTCGGTACCGACGTCCTGCGCGGCCAGGGCCTGGGGGGCATTGCCGCGCTTGGCGGCCACGATCTCGGCCGCTACCTCGGCTCCGGGGAGGTCGTCCTCAACCCGTACGACAGACTCCCCCGATAATTGTTTAATTGATTTTATTGCGCTAGAATAGTGCTCATCGGGACGGCCGGCACGGGCCCGCCCGCGACTCACTTCTCGGAGCCACCCACGGACATGCAGCAGCGCGGCACGGACGGCGACCTCGTCGCCGCCGTCCGTGCCGCGCTGGCGCCCCGCTCTGTCCGTGCACCACTCCCCCCGCAGCGGCGATTCACGTTGTCGCTGCACCACCTTGTAAGAGGACCGACTGCTATGACCCGCCTGATCAATACTGGGAACCACGCCCGCCAACTGCTGAGCCACAGCGCTCGCGCTGCCGTAGGGGCCGTCCTGGTCGCCCTGGAACACAACTTCCACGAGGCCGTCGCCTGGGACAGCCTGCCGGTCACCTGGATGCAGATCCGCCTCCCGCATCCGGAGATGATCGGTCCAGAGCCTGCCAGCGAAGCTGTCGCGGTCGAGGAAATGGACGTCCCGGCCTGGGCCCATGATGGCGGGCCGGGGTTCCCGGACACCATGGAGGGGTACGGGCGGGCGCTGCTCGACGACTCCGCAGGTCTGGGCCCTGACTCCCGGACCGACCCGATGGGCATGGTCGTAGGACTGCTCGTCCTCGCCGAGCGGTGGGCACTCGACCAGAGCGGAGTCATCGAAGGAGTGGACACCCAAGACACTCCCGGGGCGCGGCGACAGCGCAGTCTGACCGCGGTGCTTGCCGACGGCACGGTCCTGGCCGTCACCCGCACCGCAGGCGTGCCGAGGACGCACCGCGCCCAGAACCACATCTCCCGGTGCGCCCCGGGGCGCACCCTGGCACACGCCCTGTGGCTAATGGGACAGGGCACGGGCGTCTTCCCACTGGAAGTGCCCCCACCAGGGAAGCGCGTATGAGAGACCGCCGGAGCAGACGATCATCGCGCTGGCAGCCCGCACGGGCCCCCGGCGCGCCGTCACCGAACCACGCTGTGACCCGCCGCGCTCGCATGCGGAGCTCGGCCCGAGTCAGACATCCCTCCCCAGCGCGACCGCTTACGACGACGGGTGCTCCGCGTCCCGCGCGGCCTGCACAGCAGTGGTGCACGCCGCGCCATCTTCTAGGAAACCGACATGCCGCTCGATCTGACCTCTCCCGGCAGCCTCAACACTGAGCCCCACTATCGCCGATACCTCCGGCGCGACGGCACGATTCTCGTCGTCTGCGTGCAGGACTTCGACTACGACCCCTCCCGGTTCGTCGACCAGGACACGTTCACCACGAGTGTGGAGGCGGAGGCTGCGCCGATCTCCACCTGGCAGCTGGTCCGCGCCGTGGAGGCGGACGAGGATCCGGTGACGCGAGCGCAGGCTGCGCGGAATCTCGAAGCGGTTCGCCGTCACGAGACCGCGCCCGGGCACCGCGCGCAGTGCCGCCCGCGCGATTGCCGGTGCGGCTGCCCACGCACCCAGGACTGCCAGGACTGCGGGCGGTGCGTGTGCTGGCGCCCCACGTGCTGCGCCGTGCAGCCGCGGGACTGAGTGACAGAAAGCGGGGCGGGAGGCTGTGTGCCTCCCGCCCCGCTTCGTTGTCTCCCGGCCGGCCTGCGACTGGAGGGCGGGTCTGCTCAGGCGCCGAGACCCACGTAGGAGACATACGTGTAGGCGCCCCAGTCGCTGTCGAGGTCGGCGATGACGTCGTCCCAGATCTCCTCGAGCTTGTCGCTGTCGCCCTCTCGCATGGCGTCTACCGCTTCGTCCCAGATGTAGCGGACGTTCGGCAGGAACCGGTGCGCCTGTTCGCCCACGAGGTTCGGGCGCTGTGCGGGCTCGTCGACGAGGTCCTGGTTGATGGGGTGGATCTCGATGGACGTACCGCGGCCTCGGTTGTTCAGGTGCTGCTTGAAGGCTCCCAGGTTGTTCAGGAACCGCTCGGCGCGCAGGTTCCAGTACGCCGTGTCGATCAGCTCCTTGTTCGACGGCATCGGCTGCTGCGTGCCGTCGAACCACCTCTTCATCGTGCGCGGTGTCACGTCGACGCCGGCGTCGGCCATGGCCTGCCGGCCGGCGTCGCTGTCGAGGTAGTTCAGCCGTGCGTTCAGCCCGCGGCTCGTCGTGACCGGGGACCGGATTCCGCCCTCGCGGATCTGCCGGGACAGCGCCTCCTCCATGGCCGCGCCGAGCGCCTCGCCGCCGCGAACGTTCTCCGGTGAGCGGTTCGCGCCGAGCCGGCCGAAATTTCTCCAGCCGCTGTCGTCGTACGGCATGGGCTAATTCCCCCCGAGGGTGTAGAGGCGCTTCTTCTTCATCTCGCCGGGCATCCGACCCTCTTTCCAGATCCTCTGCCATTCTCCGACGAGGTGGATCTCGTCTACGCCAGCGACCTGCACCAGGGTAAGGCCTTCCTGATAGGCCCGGTGCGCCTTCAGCCAGAGGCTCGCGAAAGCCTGCGACCGGATGATGTGGACCCAGTCCGCGCGCCGGAGTTCCTGGTTCTTTCCCGATTCACCGATGGTGGAGGTGAATCGGGAATACATGGCCTTGACGTACTCCTCGGTGGGCTTGTCCGATTCCTGGACTGCCTTGGTACGGGCCTCGTTCAGGATGCGGCGGAACTTCTCCAGAAGGGCTTCCGTCCCGCCGGAGGTCCACGACTCCAGGATCCTCGGCGGGTCGGACAGCTTGAGTTCGTGGCAGCGGATCAGGAGCCGGACGGTGGCCTCGTCCAGCAGGTACGGACCCGGCTCGACCCGACCGCCCAGCGGGTTCGGGAGGTCATCGTGCGGCCATTCGAAGTGGTCAACGCGGTGGATGCCGGACTCCTTGGGGAGGAACCCGCGGGTGTGGTGGCGCAGCGCACCGATCGGCAAGTAGGTCTTGAAGGCCGACAGGTAGGCGCAGTTGGTGTCGAGGGCCGTCACGTCCAACGGCTGTTGCATGCCCTTCTTCACCGCGGTGCGCAGGGCTTCGTTGCGCCACTTGTGGCGTCCTTCCCAGATCTGGTCGGATTCTTTCTGAGAGGGCTTGGAGAGGAATTCGAGCGGCTCCGGGTATACCGAATGCTCGTATGTAGCCCCGACCCTGGAGAGTTTGAACAGGGCCATGGCATCCGGCACGGCCTTTCGCTTGAGGAGCTTGACGGCTTCGTCGACGTCGCCGTTGACCTCCTGGAGCGCCTGGTCCACGGCGGCCGCGATCTTGTTGGTGAAGAAGGTGTAGGTGCGACCGCGACGGACGTTGCCGCTGTCCTCCGGCGGCACGGTGGTGTCCTGGAACGTCGCCGAAGTCTCTTCGTCCGTGTCGGACGGGGCATCGGCGGGTGCCTGATCTTCATCGCTGTCCCGGACGGGTTCCCGGACCGTCAGGGAGGCGGCCGGTGCGGGTGCCGGCGGTGCAGTCCCGCCGGCACCCGCCGGTGCGGGTGCGCCGTGACGGGCGGCGTAGGCCGCCAGGGCTGATGCCAGGCGTCGGCCCTCGTCGGTCTCCGGGAGGGTCGGATGGCGTGCGGCCAGGTCGGCCACAGATGCGCGCAGGTCCTCCAGGCCGCCATGGTCCGGGGTGCGGGTAGCTGCCCCGAGCGCGGACAGCGTGCCCCTCAGGCGTGCGCCGATGCCCTCAGCTGCCCCGGAGACGAACGGATGTGCCGCCTGAAGGAGTTCGTCCTCGGTGTCGTCGCTGGGCTCGGCGGTGGCGGCGGGCGGCTTCTCCTGCACGGCCTGCGGTGCCGTGGGCTCCGCGGTCTCGGGCGGATCAGTGAAGCGGGCGCATGCCAGGTCTGCGCGCAGTTCAGCGCTCGCCAGGATTCCGAAGTCGCGTTCGGCGTAGGTGACCTCTGCCCGCTCGTCGGTCCGGGTGACGGTCAGGGTGACGTCGGCGTCCAGTGCGCCGACGAGCGGGATTTCGTCAGTGTCCAGCGCGGCGATCACGGGGACCTTCAGGCGACGCGCCATGTGCGTCAGAGCCTGCGCGGCGGCCGGAAGAGCGCGCCCGGACAGGGGTACCGAGGGATCGTGAGCGCGCTGCAGTCGGTCCACGACGACCAGGGCGAGCCCATCGACGTACTGCGCGGCCTCGGCGATGTCCGATGCGGTCAGCCCGGCCCCGTCGTCGATGTGCCAGGCGTCCCCGCCCAGGCGTGCCAACAGCTCCCGTACGCCGTTCGCCTTCTCCTGCTCCTGGTCGGTGAGCTGCCCTGTGCGCAGGGCGCGGTAGTTCACGCCGGCCTCGGCTGCGATGACGCGCATGGCCACATCGGCACGGGTGAGTCCGGAGGCCGCATAAAGGACCGGGAGCTGTCGGTGCAGCACCGTGTTGCGGGCTGCGGCCGCCACCAGCAGCGAAGGGCCGGCGCCTGGTGCGCCGGCTACCAGCGTCAGCTTCCCGGGCTGCAGGCCGGCTACGACGTCGTCCAGGGCCGGGATCCCGAACCATGCGGCCTCGGTCGGCGGCTCGGCGGACCTCTGGGGTGCCAATACCTCCTGGAGGACGGCCTCCAGGGCCGCCACGGGTCGACGGCTTACCGGGCCCGCCTCGGGCGCCTCGGGTTCCGCGGTCGGATCGCTCGTGGAGGGCGCAGGGGCGTCGGCCTGAACGTCGGCCGCGACAGCGACCGGAGCGACTGGAGTTCCGGTGTCGGCGGACTCGGCCTTGCCTCGCTGCCGGGCCGCGTCGACCGTCTGAGGGTCTCCGGTGGGCCGTTCCCCGTCGGGGTACTCAGCGCGGGCCGTGAGGACCGCGACCGGCTTGCCGTTCTGTGTCACCACCACACCGTCCGCTGCGCCCTGCGCCGTGGAGTTGGCCACGCGCTCGACCAGGACGTCGAATTCGCCAAGGACGTCATTCGCGTCACGCTCCGGCCATACCCCGAGCAGTGCTGTCTGTTCGGCGCTCAGCATCACGACGGGGATCAGCACGGCGCGGGGGGCCGTCGTCGAGTGCGACGGGTACACCTCCACCAGCGTCTCGCCCGCTTCGGCATCCTCCAGCAGCGAGATCCAGTCCCGCGCCGCTTCCGCCGCAGACAGCGTGGTCTGTCGGCGGCCGGGCGCCGGGATCCGGATCGGACCGCCGTCCCCCGGAAGCAGCGCGGCGTCCACCAGTACGGCGACCGGCGTCTTGTAGTCCAGCAAGACCTGCGGCGTCCCGGGAGAGCCGCGGTCGGAGTTTGCCACCGCGGCGGTCACCAGATCACCCAGCTTGGGCCGGGCCGCTGTTTTTGACAGCGCCGGCCACTCTCCGACTCGGGCCTGCGCCTCCGCGTCGAGCGCGTCCAGGGGCACCAACGCTGCACGGATCTCCGCTTTTCCCGCCCCCTTCGTCACGACGGTCACGCGACCGGACTCCCGGGCCTGGTCCACGAGGGGATACAGCTGCGTTCGAGCTACTGAGACACGCAGGACCTCGGGCGCACCGGCGCCTGCGGGTGCCACCGTGTCCGGGCTGGCCGCTGGGGCATCAGGCGGTACGGAACGATCAGACATGGGCACTCCAGGAGATGGGGCGCGGCGCTTCGGCGCACGCCACAGCAACAGGCAAACCCGTAACATTCCACGAGCCGCTATCCGTAACAATAGCCGCCCAGGTGCCCAGGATCGCCCCATGATGCGTAACAACTGGCAGGGAAGGCCGCGCGGTGCCCAGCGAGGTCCGTAACACGTGAGTTGCTTAATTGGAGATATCTTGGTACGGTGTGCGTATGCCGGCGCACCAAGGGGCCCGCGTGACGGAGCGAACGAACCGGCACCCGGACGGGGAGGGCGGTCTCTCCTCCGCCCCGCTCGACGGAGAAATCATCTTCCCCATCAGTTCCGACCGCTCCACCCGGAGGCCGACCGGCCCCGGGCGTCCACCAGACACCGGGAGTTCTCGACCATGCGCAAGTGCACCGAGTGCGACACCGTGAACGATCCCACCGACGATGCGTGCATGGTCTGCGCGTCCCCCCTGCCCCGCTCCCGCGTGCGGATCAACCTGACCGGCCGCGAGCTGCGCCCGCAGGCCCGCACCGAGGGCTGAACGCGACGGGCCGCGATCGGCTTGCAGGCGGAGGAGAGATCACCCCTCCGCACCGGCCCGCTCAGGCATCCTGTCCTGGCGGTGATTTCACCTTCCCGCCGATTCTCGGAGGTTCACAGCATGACCAAGATCGGAACAGGCGACCGTGCCGCGTGGCGGCGCTGGGCCCTGCGGCGGGGCGCACCGTGCGCGACCGTCGCCGTGGCCGTGATCGGCGTCGGCCTCACAGTCGGCGTGCGATCAGCGACCGGCACCGCACTGGTGATCACCGGGGCCGTTGGAGCCCTGTTCGCCTTCGTGCTCACCATGCCCCGGCCCAGCCGGGAGCACGAGACGGGGTGACTTCTCCCCCCCCTCGCTCCCGCCATCCTCCGGCCGCCCCACGGGGCGGCCTCAATATTTCCAGTTGCACAATCGCCCGCGCGCGGGCCTCCCGCCCGCACCACCGGCCGCCGCCCCGGCCCACCGGGAGCACCCGCCCGCATGCCGACGCAGGCCCAGCAGGCTCAGCCGTCAGCACCTCGCAACAAGCCCTCCGTGCACCACGCGCCAGACCCCCACCCCACCCTCAGCTCGCCTCATCCCGCACCCGCCGTACACCCTCTCGCTCGTCCGTCCGCCGTTCCGTCTGCCTCTCCGGTCCGTTGTTCCCGTGCACTCCTCTGCTCTGCTCTGTTCTGTTCTGCTCTGCTCCCCTCTTCCTCTGCTCCTCTTCCTCCTCCGCCGCCGGCCTCTGACACCGCTTCGCACGTGCTGCTGCTTGGCCAGCTAGCCCTGTAGGGAAGTAGTCGGCGTATGCGGACACACAGAATTCGACCTCTGACCTGCGGTTTTTCACCTGTCGAGCCGTCTTCGCGATGCGACCCGGGGCGCGACCCAGGAGACGACCCAGGGCGCGACCCGGGGCGCGACCCAGGAGACGACCCAGGGCGCGACCGGACCTTGCGAGTGCGGAGGAAGCGCCAGGGCTCCCGGGAGACCGGCTCGAACGCGCGGCGCCACGGGCCGAGGCAGACGGAGTAGCCGCTGCCATCGCCGCTCGGGAAGCGCGGGCCGGAGGCCAGCAACGGCCCGCCGGCGTCGCGCGTTCTGCCGCTCGCCTGTCCTGCCCGCAGCCTCCGTGCCGACCCGGCACTGAGGCCGGTAGCGTCACCCGGGCCCAGCCAGGGCGGATTCACCCCCGCCGCGGCCGAAGAGCGGGGTGGGATCACCCCTTCGTGGCTCGGAGCCGAGGAGTTTTTGCCTCCTTGCCCCGTGCGTGGGGTGTTCTCTCCCCCGTCAGCGCACGGGGGCGGAATCTCCCCCGGCCACGTCGACGTCTCGGCTGTCCTCCGTACTGGAACACTGAGGTGATTCCGCCCCGGGGTCGTCGCGCGCTCAGGTCGCGGGCGCCAGACAGTGACAGAGATGGCGCTCGCCCCGGCCGTAGGTGTAGCCGTGGCCGTGGCAGTCGCCGCAGTCCGGATCGTGTACCTCCGGTTCACCTGCGGCGCAGTCGACGGGTTCGGCCCAGACGGGAACGAGGATGCCGTCGCCCTGGTCGTCCCAGATGAGGGTGGCCATGACGATTCCCGTCCCGCCGCAACCGCCGGGGCAGTCGGGCGCGTGGGCTGGTTGGTACTCGTCCGGGTGCTCGGCGAGGTACGTCTCCAGCAGGTACTGGCGGCTCATCTCGTCGCTCGTGCGCGGACGGCCGTCGAGCTCGCGCACGAGGTGGCCGGCGCCGGCGGCGGCCTGCGCGGCAGCGCGGTCGGCGGGCGCGAGCGCCGCGGCGCGCCACAGCAGCAGGCCGCGTGCGATGTGGTGCGCGCGGGCCTGGGCCGCAGCCTGTCGGGAGTCACCGTGCCTTCGGCACTCCGCGGCGAGGACGTACGTCCACAGTGCAGCGCGGAGGAGCCGCGTCTCGCTCGGGCAGTACGAGGGCAAGGCCGGCGGCTCGTAGCCCGGGTCGTCGGCCGTCCGCGTCTGTTCCGTCGGCTGTGGCAGGCCGTCGCTGTGACCGTGGAGGACGGCGTAGTTGGTGCGCAGGTAGTCGGCTCCGGAGCGGTGAACGGTGGGCAGGTGGAAGCCGTCGAGAGCAAGAAGGCCGGCCCTGAGTTCACGGGTCGCCTCATGCACGTCGGCGTTCTGGGAGCCGCGCAGCGTGAGGACGTCGTAGAGCGCCCCGAGGTGGATGAAGTAGGCGCGCCGGATCCGGTGAATCTGATCGTCGCGGAAGGCCTCGGGGTTCTCGAAGGTGGCGTCGCGCTGCGCGTGAGCCCAGCAGGCTTCGAGGATCAGACGTTGGATGGAGGGCTGCTCCAGGGCGTACGCAGCCACTGAGTGTTCGGGCAGTGGCGCCGGAGAGATGATCATGGGTCAACTTCCTGGTGTGGCCGATGAGGAGCGCGGGAGGCGGTGCAGCGCAGGCGGGTGATCGCGGGGTCGTCGTGTGCCGTGCGGGCGGCTCCGGCGTCGGGCTCCTGGCGTGTGGAGGCCGGTCTTGCCGTGTGCAGGATGGGTGGGTTGGTCGCGATCGGGTGCCGCAGCCTCGGAACGGCCTGAGGGGTCCGGCAGGGCCGGACCCCTCAGGCCGTGGAAGCTCAGAAGTGGTCGCCGATCTCGACGCTGTCGTACTCCTCGCGCGAGACCGACTCCCAGTCGGTCGCTTTGCCATCCTTCAGCTTCAACTCCCACGTCCCGGGCTTCTTGTATCCCTTGAAGACGGAGACGGTGGTGGTACCGCATGGTGCGGAGGGGGCGGCCGTGTTGGGGCTGCGGGTGCTCGGTGTCGAGCGCGGCCGGTCCTTCGACGTGTCGGTTCGCGGCGGTGCGTCCGGCTGGTCGTCGCTCGTATCGGCAGGCGGCTTCGGTCGGGGCTTGGGCTTGGAGCCCGACGTGGTCAGTGCGGTTCGCAGCATCTGGCTGCGCGTTGACCGGCAGGGCGCCGGCCGCTCGACCTTCTCGTAGATGGGGCCTTGGGCTGCTCGGCTGCGCTTGTCGACGACCTTGCCGTGGTCGAGGTCGGTGTCGGTGTCCGCGCATCCGGTGAGGATGAGCGCTGCAGTGATGGCGGTCGCGGTCGCGATGACCGGCCGCGCGGCGGTGAAGCTCACGATGTGTCCTTGGAGGGGAGCCGAGGGGTTACAGGGGACGGTGGTGGCGCGCCGTCCGTACGGCAGGTGACGGTCGCGGGTGTATCAGGCCTGGGGAAGTCCCACGGCCAGACGGTTGTAGAGATCCGAGTTCGACAGGGCCTGCGGGTCGGATCCGAGGGCGCTGACGCCGGTGTTGCCCGGAAGCCGGGAGAGAACGCTGAAGTGCGGCACTGCACCGAAGGGGACGAACTGCCAGCGCACGTTCTCGTCTCGGGTGGTCTGGAGGAACTCGGCGGCCTCCGCCTCGTCCTGCGGGCCGCCGTCGGTCTGGAAGACGACGAAGGCCGGTGTCGACGCCGCGTAGGCGCTGGAAGCGCGATAGTGGTCGAGTACGGCCTCCATGGCCGGGCGGTACCACGTTCCTCCCATAGCTCCCAGGGAGTTGTGGAGTTCGGCGATGCGGCCCTGATGGGTGCCGAGTTCGATGTCGACGAACGGCCTCGGTCGCCGGAGTACGCCGCGGCGCGAGACGGTGTGCATTTCGGTGGAGAAGAATCCGACGGGGACCTTGCCGTCGTCGTCCAGGTGGGCGGCCAGGCTGAGGATCTGGTCGCTGAGGCGCTGGACCGAGCCGTCGGCGAAGTAGGGCTCCATCGAGAGCGAGCGGTCGATCACGAGGTAGACGGCAGCGCGGCCGCCGAGTCGGTTGCTCTTGCGGAGGCTGGTCTCGGCGTCCTTGTACATGTCGATGAGGTCGGGCGCGGTGCCGGCGATCTTCTCCAGGCTGATGGCCGAGGTCTTTTCCAGGGAGTGGGGGGCCACGGGGTGCTCCTTCGCACGGTGTTGGGTGGGTCGTGTGTAGAGGTGTGCTGCGCGCTGTCCGTGTGACATGGCAGCGTCGACTTTCCTGCGTCCGGGGCCCGCGAACGGGCCCCGGACCGGTGTTCGGCTCTCGCCGTCAGTGGGGCAGAAGCTCGTCGAGGAGGGTGTCGAGGTCGACGGCCTTGGACTCCTGGCCAGGGGCAACGGCCGCGTAGGTGAGGGTGAGCCACTCCTCGATGGGTCCTGCTGCTCCTTCGAGGCGGGCGTAGCCGTCGGGGGACTCGAGTTCGATGCTGAGGGTGCGGTCCCGCTGCGGGCCAACCGGGGTGATCTTCACGTCGCCGAGTCCAGCGGGAGTCTTGAGGCCCTGGGCGAGCAGCTCCCGGGCGAAGGTCCACCGGACCACCTGGTCAGGGGTGACGTCGAAGGAGAACTGCACCGCGTAGGGATCGGTGTCGTTGTAGTACAGCCGCACGGGGATGAGTGCGCGGGTGTCCGGGTCGGCCACGAGGGTCATGCGGGTTTTCAGTTCCAGGCCGTGGAAGCCCATGGATGGTTCCTCTTCTTCGGTGGAGAAGCACAGGGGCCGGGGGGAGACGACACCCCGAGCAATACCAACACCTTACATGTTTATTTCCATTTATGCAATACCTTTCCTGCTGGTGGATCAGCCCTCTTTCCCCGCCCCGGCGTGCGGGAGTACCGCAGGGCGGGTGGTGGATCTTGATCGGCTGGAATGGTCTGCGCAGGTCAAAATCAACTTTCGATCGCCCCGGGCATCGGCTGAGATCGGCTGGCCGAGGCCGATCGAAGCCGATGGATGCCGATCAGTCGGCCGATCACTCCAAGCCCTCGATCAACTCGTTGAGAGCGGACAGGTAGAACCCGCGGGGCGAGCCGTCCAGCTCCCGGATCCGCGCGGACGACAGCTCGGCCTCCGCGGCGTCCAGCTCGCGGCGCAGGGCCTTGCCGAGTTCACGGAGCCGGTCGATGTCGCTCCTGTCGTCCCAGCGCCCCCAGCGCTCGGCGTCGTGGCGGCGCAGGTGGGGGTGCAGTTGGTCGTAGGTGAGGTAGGCCGGATCGTGTTCCAGCGCGAAGGCCTCCCGCAGGACGCGGACGATGTCGGGAAGGAGCTCGAAGCTGCCCTGTTCGCCGGCCGCCGGGTCGACGTCCACCAGGGCCCGGAGCCCATGCCATGCGTCGAGCAGTCCGGCCTGGTCGAGGGTGAAGGTCAGGTCCGGCAACCCGGCAGCGGCACGCTCTGCCCCGATCACGGCCGCGTACTGGGCGGTGACCTCCCGGACCTTGTAGCGGACGGGCCGGTCGGGCATGCCGGGCAAGCCCTGCGCGTACAGCTGGCCTGCGTCGTTCACCTCGGTGTGGGTGGCCGCCCGCAGGAGGTCGGCGCGATAGCCCTCGGCGAGTGCTCCGCCGCCCAGGAGTTCGGTGACGTCGACGCGCCGGCAGGCTCCCAGCAGCTTGCCGGACAGCTTCGGGCCGATGGCTTCACCAAGCCAGTCCCGGGTGCCGAACTGGCTTCCACCGATCACCCAGATCGCTTCCTTGCGGCCGAGCAGGAGCAGACGGATCAGCAGGTTCTTCGCCTGGGCCGACAGTTGAGCCCACTCGTCGACGAACACGACGAAGGCCGGGTGCTCGGGCGAGACCCGCCACTTGTTGCCCCAGCCGTAACGGGCCCGCAGCCGTGCGCGAGCGGAGCACAGCGCGAGGAGGAACTGCAGAGTCGCGACGATCTTCTCGTCGTCCATGCAGGCGTTGAGCGTGATGGCCTCGCCGAGGTCTCCGACACCCGTGCCGACCGGGTCGAGGTTGAGGGCCACGGCGTCCTTGCATGCCGTGACGACTTCGGCTATGGCGAGCATGACGCCCGACTTGCCAGCGCCGGAGTCGGCGACCATCAGCAGCATCAGCCCTGCGAGGGCGAAAACGAGCGGCTTGGCGTCCATGGCGACGCCGTAGTCGGCCGGCTCGAGGATCGACAGGGACAGCGGCGCCCGGTACGGGACGTCGCCCACCAGCTCCGGGGTGAACGGTGAGCGCTGCACCAGTCGGACGGTGCAGGCCTCGCCCGCGTCCGGGTCGCCCTCGATCAGCAGGCCGTTGCGACGCAGTCGGAGAAGGGTGATCAGGCCCTTGTAGAGGTCCTCCTTGTTCAGGTCGTCGGGGGTGCCGGTGTTGAACGACACGCGGGCGGACCACCCCCAGGGCTCCTTGGTGACGTCGGTGACCTGGTCGACGTCCTGGCCCTCGTGCAGCAGGGCCCGGCGGAGCGCCTCACCGGCCTCGTCGGCAGTGGTGGCCTGCGCGATCGGAAACGGGGTGAGGTCGTCTTCGGTCTCGTCCTGGGGTGTGTTTCCGGAGGCGTCGGAGGCCTTCACCGGCGGCAGGTCCAGTTCGGGTAGCAGCAGGTCGTCGGGCACCGGGCGCTCGGCGAGTTCGAGCGGGTGATGGGTCAGCCACCACCCGACGACGGCGAGCACCGGGGCCGCGACCAGCAGCGTGGAGGGGGCGCTGGCGGATACGAGCCCTGCGGCGCCCAGGGCGGGCAGGAGGGCGCTGAAGCGGCCGAGTGCTATCAGCGAGCGCGCTCGGCGGATCTGCTCCGCAGTGGGTTGCTCGGGCGTGAAGGGGACCGACTGCAGAGTGTTCAGGCCGGTTCGGCGGCGCCTGAGTTCGCGGCTCAGGTCACGGATCGTCTGCTTCTCGGGTGCCTCGAGACCGTACGCCGCGGCGTCCTCGAGCCTGCGCTTGAGCTTCTTCTCCAAGTGGCGGACCGCGGCGCGGGACTCCTCGCGGCGGGCGCGGTCGGCTTCCAGCGGCCGGTTGACGATCCGGCGGCGGATCTCGTCGTCGGACATGTAGCCCGCGCGCAGCCAGTGCCGTGCCGCAGACAGGGCGTGCCGCAGACCGGGGAGCGTCTGGCCGGCGATGGCTGCCGCGGCGGTACGGGCGCAGTGAGCCACGCGCCGGGCGGCGGTCCACGGTCGTCGCTGGACGCGCTCGTCAGCCGGCGGCTCCTGCGTCTCTCGCTGAGTGCCGGGTTCGTCATCGTCGACGATCTCGGCGAAGACGGGTTCGCCGTAGGGGGCCAGTTCGGTGCTGTCCGCGGGGTCGTGGGGGTGGGGCATGGGTGCAGGTCTCCTCGCCAGGGTGCGAAGGCCGGGCGCGGGCGGCCGCGCACGCAGGTGGTGTGCGGGCGGCCGTCTGCAGCCGTCAGCCTCCGAAGATCCACAGGCCGATGTTGTTGCCGGTCAGGGTGGTGGCGCTGACGATCACGCCCATGAAGCCGAGCGAGGTGCCATAGCAGATCGCGACGACGGCGCCGCCGGCCATTTCCTTCCAGTCGGCAGGCTTCCACTTGGCCGCGTACAGGACCACGAGGTAGTAGGTGATGCCGCACAGACCGATTCCGGCGCCGCCCGCCGAGACCGGAGTGACGGTCGAACGGGGGGCGCTGGCGTTCACCTGCGCTCCGGCGCCCTCTTCGGCAACTGCCTGTCCCAGGTGGTTCATGGCAGCGCGCAGGGCTCCGGCTCCCTCACCGAGGATGCCGCGAGAGTTCACCGTCACGAGCAGGACGAAGAAGAAGACCAGCACGAACGTCTTCTTCTTGCGGAGCAGCCTCTTCTTGAAGCCGGCGATGACGGCCGTGGTGGCCATCGCCCCGAACAGAAGGGCACCGAAGCCGGCGTTGGCGGACTGGTTGTCGAAGATGTCGATCGCAAGGTGCATGGTCAGGCTCCGGCGAGAAGGTGGACGACGGCGCGCCAGGTGACGATCACCAGGCCCGAGATCCCGGTCCAGATCACCGGGCGGGTGAGGATCCAGCCGAGGCGGGAGCGCGTAAAGCGCCAGTTGAGCCGCCCGGTGGCGGTGGCCGCAGACAGGGCCGCGCGGCACAGCAGGCCGAGGGGGTGGTTGATCCTCGCGCCGACGAAGACGGCTCCGGCAACGCACAGGGCGGCGCCGACGGGCCCCAGGGGGGCCGCCAGGCCGTGCGCGGTGATCGCTTCGGCCGCCCACCGTGCAGCGGGTGCTCCGTGAAGGGGAACGAGGTTGACCGCGGCCAGGCACAGCAGGTTGCGGCCGAGCTGCAGTCGGCCCCAGTCGACCTCGTTGCCGCTGGAGTCGGTGGCGTTGGTGCGCTCGATCACGGCGGCCAACAGGTCGGTCCAGCCCAGCCCGAATGCGGCGCCGACGGCCGTTTCGACACCGCGGCTGACGACCTCTGTGAGGTCAAGGTCCCTCCTGGCGAGCGGGTCAGGGATGTACGGCGGTGGAGCGGGTGGAGGTGCAGCCCCGGTGACGGCGCACTCGGTCAGCGCCGGATCGGCCCGGGCGCAGGTGTCGGTGAGCGGGCAGCCGGTGCAGCAGGCCGCCGGCGTTGCCGCGGCCTGGTCGCCCTGGCCTTTGGAGAAGTTCAGGTGCGAGGAGGAGGACATCAGCGGCTCCCGGTCCTGGTGCCGGTCGCCGGGGCGCGCCGGAGCCGGGAACGGGCCGACGCCTGCCGCGGGGCATGTCCGTCGACGACGTACAGGGCAGGCCTGCCGGAGGGGTGGGCACCGGTCAGCGCCGGCGGGTTCTCCTTCGGTGTGGCCGGGGTGAATCCCGGAGGAAGCGCGGACAGGCCGGTGGGGAGCGGTTCGTGCCGCCCACTGGCCGACGGCATCGCAGGAACGAAGGGTTCGGTGGTCGCTTCCGGGGTGCGGGTGGTGTAGGCCGCGTCCTCCCACTGCTGGCCTTGGCGGGCCGCGCGCTGGACCTGCCGGGCCCGTCGCACTCGCCGGCGGCGCCGGGCGGCGGACTCACGTCGCTCGGCGCGCTCGGAGGCGGACTCCCGAGTGCCATAGCGGACCTGGGCAAGGCGGTGGTCGTCACCGCCGACAAGCCACCACAGGGGGCCGGGTAGCCGCCGCCGGAAGGACCGGTGTCGGCGTGTGCGGGTGTGGGTCATGATGGGCGGACTCCCAATTCGTGGAGGAGGGAGACCCGGCCGGGCCCTGGAAAGCGGGCCGGGTCTCCCGGTTGCGGTGCTCCGTGGCGGAGCAGGGTCAGACGCCGACGAAGCGCTGGACGAGCTGTCGCTGCGCCGTGGAGTTGAGGTAGTTGGCGATCTTCAGGGCGCGCTCGTCGGAGATCGTTTCTCCCCGGCCGCGGACTTCCTCCGAGATGCTGCGCTTGCTCAGCGGCTTGTTGCGTGCGAGCAGGTGTTCCACCGCGGCACGTTCCTTTTCCTCGAGGACCACCTCCTCCTGTCGTTCCGCACCGGCGGGGCTCTCTCGCCTGTTCCGGGCGCCGGAGTCGCTCCGCTCCGGGGGCCGAGTCGCTCCATCCGGCGCGCTCGGCTGGTGCGCCGAGGTGGCCGTGCCGCGTTCCGCGGTCCGGGCGGGTGTCACCGCCCCTGGCTGCGGGCGTTCCGCTCCGGTTCCGGCCGGGGCGGCCGGGGCGGCCGGTGCCGGCCCGGTGCGGGGTGGAACAGCAGAAAAGTCCTGCTCAGTAGCGGGGTGGCGGAGTGGAACGAGGGGGCCGTGCCCCTCCGCCCCGCCGCGGCTCGTGGGGTACTCCACACCTTCCGTGGGCTGCGTTCCGGTCCAGTGCGCCCAGTGCATGGTCGGCGTTCCGCCCGGGGCAGCCCACATGGCGCGGAACTGTGGAACGGCGCCAGGACCGGCTCCGGAACGAAGGCCGGCCGTCGGCACGCGCGGAATCACGATGCGGTGCAGGGTCGCTCCGGAACGGAGCGCGTTCCGGTCCGCCAGCTCGACGCCGGCGGCGTTCCAGGCGCGTTCCAGCGTGGACAACGCCGCGTTATCGATCGTCAGCGACCACGCTGTCCAGGACCGCGTCGGGAACCGGATCCAGCGGATCAGCCCGATCTTCGGGCGTGCCCGCGAGATCAGTCCCTGCTCGCGCAGGTACTGGCGGTGGACCAGCGAGGCGTACAGCTCCCACAGCACCATGCCGACGATGCTCATGGTGGCGAAGGCGACGGAGGCCTGTGTGGGCCGGCCACCGGGCCCGCAGTGGTGGGCATAGTTCATCGCGGCTGCGCCCGATGCGAACACCCACGTCATGATCCGGTAGATGGTGCCGGCGTCGCCCTGCTGCCGGGCCTGGTGGTACATCCACCCAGTGAAAGCGGTCGTGAGCTCCCAGGCGGCTGCGAAGCCCAGCGCGAAGACGGTCCACCATCCGAACGCGTCCTTGGCGTAGTCGGTCTGGGACCACCAGGCCACCGCCATCGGGGCGAGGATGGGGCCGGCGACCAGACCGCGGCGGGCCTGGTTGCGCACCAGCTCCCGCGCCCACCGGCGCCCCTGGGCAAGGCGCTGGCCGAAGGTGGGGCGTCCTGCGGCCTGCTTGTGCTCGCGCCGCGCCGTGGAGCGCTGCTGACGGCCCTGCTGACGCACCCGCTTGCGCTCCTGCCGGCGGGCGGCACGCGAGCGTGCCCGATCCCACATCTCCTGGGCGTGGCTCAGCAGTTGCTCGGCCGCTTCCTCCTTCTCCTTCGCTGCCTCCTCCCGGCTCGCGGACGTCCCGGCAACCGTGACGGCTCGCTCCTCGGCGGCCGCGACCGTCGCCGCGGCGGTCCTGCGTAGATCGTCGATGTCGCGGGTGGCGCGTTCCCGGTCCGCGGTGATGTCCGCGGTCGTCTGCCGGCGGAGCTCGTCGGCCGCGGCCGCCGCTTCGCTGCGGATACGCTCGGCCTCGGCCTTGGCGGCGCGCAGCCGGGCGTCGGCCGATTCGGCATCGCGACGGGCTGCGCGGGTCAGTTCCTCGGTCCTGATCCGGGCGTCGGTCAACTGCTCGTCGGCGGCCTGCTCAGCTTCCTCTCGCAGTCGCCGGGCGTGGGTGGTCGCCTCGTCGACGGCGGCTCGGCCTTGTGCCTGGGCCTGCGCCAGCACGTCGTCGCGCTGACGGCCGGCTGCGTCCTTGACCGCCTGGGCCTGGGCGGCGGCGTCGGCTGCGACGGCTGCCGCAGCCTTCGCCGTACGGTCCTGGAGCTCTTCGGTGCGGCGCTCCGCCTCTGCTCCAATCCGTGCTGCCTGGGCCTGGGCCGCCCTCAGGAGGGCGGCAGCCCTGTCCTGCGCGTCGGACTCATATGCCCCGGCCTTCTCGTGCGCCAGGTCGACAATGTCGGCCGCGCGGTCCCGCGCATCGGCGAGTACGGACAGAGAGTCGAGCGGGTCGGCGACGCCGACCGCGGAGTCGGCGTCCGGGTGGTGCAGGTTCGAGGGCGCCGGCCCGGGCCGGCGGGCTTGGCGGCGTCGACGATGGGGCTTGCTCACCGTCGTGCTCCTTTGGTGGTTGGACGCGTGCGCTGCTGCCGTGGTGTCGGGGGCGCGGCGTCGACTGGATGATCGTGGTGGTGGTGGGTTCATGGAGGGACGGTGGTCTCCGGCTCCGTCGCGGAGCTGACCTTCCGTCGAGGTGTGACGGGTTACTGCGGGTCCTGCGTGTTCTCGGGCTCGTAGGGGCCGAACAGGGCGCGGTCCAGGTCCGCCTCGTTGGCGAGCGGGCCGTCCAACGACGGGGTGACTGCGGGGCTCACGAGGCGGTCGTCCGGCGTCCGACGGCGTAGAGCCGGGCGCACATTCCGTCGTCGTGGGCGTCGGCCTGGCTGGCGTACCCGTATCGGGCCAGCAGGCTGGCGGCGATCGGCAGTTGGCAGATGGTCGGGCGTCGAAGGTGGCCGCTGTGGAGTCCGCGTTTGCTGGAGCTCGTGGTGAGTGCCATGGCTACTCGTCGAAGTGCTTCGCCGAGCAGTACCCGGGGCACGAGATGCCGTGGTCCGGCGGCTGCTGGTCGTACGCGAGGACGGGGTGCAAGGCGATCGGCAGTTTCATGGGGATCCTTGTCGCTGCGGCGCGGTCCGGGTTCGGGTCATCGCCGACGGCAGGTGCCGTCCGGCGGCTCGCTCCGGCCGTGCTGGAGGGCGTCGTGTCCTGCGTCCACTCCGTCGGCCCGGTGGCCGGTGGTGTGGCTGTCGAGGTGTGCGCGCGCCGCGTCCGCGGCGTCGAGGGAGATCGCGTCGGTGTTCGGCCGCGGGGCCGGCTGCCGGATCCAGGCCTGGTAGGCGTCGGCTTCGACGCGGGCCTGGTGCCACAGGACCAGGAGGATGCCGATCAGCGCGGTCGGCTGCGGGGGACCGCCGTCCTGCGGAACCGGCACGGGGACCACCGGCATCGCGCACTTCATGTGCAGGGCGTGCATCAGGCGGCGGTTGAGGTGCCGCAGCTCGTCCTCAACGGAGCCGTCGGGGCGCGGTGCGGTGGTGTGGTCGCTCATGCGGCCCACCCCGTCGCACGCCGGTGGTCGGTCCGAAGCTGGTCGAGTTCGGAGACCGCGGTGCGGAGTTTGGCGTGGTTCTTGGTGCGGTCCTCGGGCTTGACGGACAGACCGATGTGCGAGCGGGCCAGCTCCAGCACCTGGAGGGCCGCGTCCATCCGCTTGGCCCGCTGCGCGGAGGGGGCCAGGTCCTGAGCTCGGGCCGCGTCCAGCCGGTCGGCTTCGGTGTCCGCGCGGGCGAGCTGGTTCTCCTCGGAGACACCACCGCGCACCGCCAGGTCCTCGGGAGCTTCGGGGTAGCGCAGGGCGAGTTCGAGGCATGCCGCGGCGATCGGGCACCGCGCGCAGTACTTGGCGATGGTGTCGTCTCGGCGGGCGTGCCACTCCTCGTCCGGTTCCTGGTCGCGCCGGTAGAAGGCGTCGACGTCGTTGGTGGTGCTGCAGCTTCCGAGCAGCAGCGCTTCGGAGAGCTGGTGTTCGCGCATCTGGCCCGCGGTGGTGTGTCCGTCGGGGCCGGTGAGGTATCCGGTGCCTGCGAGCGCGGCCGGCGAGTGGGTGCCGACGAGGGCGCGCGCGATGTCGTCGGCGGTGGGAGGAATGTGGCCGGTGGCGCCCAGCGGGGGGCGGTCGGCTGTCATGCTGGTCATAGCGTCGTCTGTCTTTCGTGACGGAGAGGAAGCGGCGTGCATCACCACGGCCTTCGAGGGCTCCAACCCCCTCGGAGGCCGTTTGCGTGCGGCGCGCCGCGGGATGCGGGACCATGCCCACATCTGGCTCATCTGGCTCACGCCAGGTGAGCCAGATGTGATGATGGTGCCCCGCCTTCCGAATCAAGTCAAGGGAGACCGACATGACGCTCGCGGCCCTGCAGCCCGCTCACGGGTGGTTGTACGGCAGGATGTCCCGCATGGCCACGCCCCCGACCAGCAGGCACGAGCTCGCCGAGCTCCTGCGCACCGAGATCCACGCCGGCGCCCCCTCACGCACGCCCGGCACCGTCGTTTCGGGGCGCCAGCTCGCCAAGGAACTCGGGTGCGCGCGCAACACGCTGATCGGTGCGATGGAGATCCTCGAGCAGGAAGGCCTGGTGCGGTCGATCCCCAAGGTCGGCTACATGATGATGTCCCCCGCGGCCGCCTTCGAGGCACGCCTCGATAGGCGCGGACACGTCCACCCCGTCCCCGAGCAGGCCGACGACCGGGCCGAGATGGTCACCACCGCCGTCCGCAAGGCCTCCGCCGCAGTGGCAGCGGCCCTGGGCGGCCCGCCGGACATGGGTGTCGTCCTGCGCCAGAGCATCCTCATCCGGGCGGGCGCCCCGTGGGCCATCGAGGAGACGTACATCCCGCAGGCCATCGCCGATGCTGCCCGCCGGCTCCTGGACGCCGACCTGGTCGACGAGGACCAGATCCTCGAGGAGGCCGGTCTGCCCGAAACCGGGCACTCACACGCCATCTCGGGACGACCGGCGGCCGACCAGGAAGCCGCCCTGCTCAAGTCGCGCGCGACATCACTGCTTTCGGTCCAACGCGTGAGCTACAGCGGCGAGCAGGCGCGCAGTTGCGAAATTCTACTCATTCATGCCGGTAGGGTCAGTTTGGCCGGATCATCGGGAAAGGTACCAAAGATGACCAATCCCGGTGCACCGGAGGGGAAGTGACTGCTGATCAGCACGGCGCGCGGGATGTACCGGTCCGTCCACAGCCTGTGCACTTCCGGCGCTGATGGGGATAGGGTGACCATCGATTGATCTACTGCTAGCCCCGACAACACGATGCCCCCAGACCTTGAGCAAGTCCGGGGGCGTATATCGAGTTCGAGAAACCGGATAAGGCGGTGTCTCGTGATGGAGCGTACCCGCACCCACACACAAATGCACAGCCAGCCCGGCCTCCACGCTGCGTCCACGACGCCGTCGAGCCGGGACTTTTTGCTGTGCGGGCACCGCGCATCGCTCATCGCCCCCATCAAGGAGGGCGGCATGTCGTAGAAATCTCGGGCGGGCGCTCCTCAGCAAGGAGCGCACCTCGCCCTTCCCCGCCGGCTTGGAGTTAGCAGCTCCTCTGCCGGCCGTCACCGCTCTTGTGGAGTATCCAGCTCCGTCGAGCGAAGAACCAGGCCTGTCGGCCTGGATGATCACTGCCTCCCAGCAGCTGCCCCGAGGGGCCGACCCCGAAGGGCCTTTGTCATCCCTGGAGTGCACCAGGGTGAACGGAGTACATCTTGCAGCACCGCAACGCCTTTTGTCAGCTCAGCAGGCTCCTGCGACCGACGTTCTCGGCCATTCGCCCCCCGGAAGTCACCTCGACGTCACATTCCGTGATGCCTTTTTCGGACGTCTCGTCCGCTTCGGGGCCTTTGACAGCTTCCGCGTCGGCCCCGGGGGTACGGGGCCTGCCGACAGCACGGTCGGCGCCCTGCCGAACGGTCTTCGCCGGCTGATCCGCTCGCTCGGCCGACGGGCCGGGGGCCGCTCCGCGTGCCCCTCTCCTCGGCCAGGGCTGTCCGCGCTCCGCTGTACGGCTCACGCCGTCCGTCAGCAGGTGCGGCTCGTGGCACAGCGCGTGCCACCGACCGCGCCGGGGTTGACACCCCTCTGATGGCAGCGGGGCGCATGGTCCCCATCTGCAAGGCCGTCTCTGCGCACCTTCCGGAGAGGCGGCGGCTCATGCACCTCGTCGACGGGTCGTCACCCCGGCGACGACGTGCGGGAGAAGTGTGTCCAGTTCCCTGCTCCTCAGCACCAGCGTTTCCGCGCCGGTCCCACGACCGCGCACCGCGGGCTCACCACACGCATCCAACGTCCACGTACCCGTTCGGCGCCAGCGCGTCAAAGTGCCGATGCGCCTGGTGGAGTCCGCGCAGTACGCCGACGTGGCGCTGTCCGTCTACATGAAGATCAAGGCGCTCGGGCAGCGACCGGAGGGCTGCACCGCGGGGACTGCCGTGCTCGCCTCGTACCTCGGGCTGTCGCGGTCCTCCGTCGAACGCGGCATCGCCCAACTGCGCAGGCCCGGGCCGGACGGGGTTATCGAGTTGCCGGTCAATCAGCGGCGTTCACTGCCGGGCGGGTGCGGCACCACGGCGTTGCGCCGGGTTCGGCCGATGCATCGCGACGAGCGGTTCATCTGGCTTCCGGTGGCCGCGTGCGAGGACCTGACTCCGCGGCAGCTTCGCGCGTACGCGGTGCTCTGCTTCGCCCAGGTACAGCACATCCCCCTCACCGAGGGCGAGCTCGCCGCACACCTCCACCACTACTCCGGGGCGCGCGCGGGAACGGCACTGTCCGCGGCGGCTGCAGGACAGGTCCTGGACACCCTTGAGGGTGCCGGCTGGGTGACCGTGCTGCGCAGGTCGGGCGTGCAAGGGCGTCACCAGTTCATCGCCCACGATGTGCCTCCGGTCCCCGAGGCCGCCCGCATCCCCTCGCCTGTGGACAGCCCGTCGCGCGGCTCCGCGTCTTCACGTCCTGATGAGGGATCGGGTCAGGAAGGCAGTGAAGGATCGCTCGCGACTAAGGAAGACCACACGATTGACCGACCCGATGACGAACGCCGCCCTGACTCACCCGCCGAAGGCGAAGTACAGGTAGTTGAGGGCGGATGGCCTGTGGAGAACCCCAGCTCGCGCCCTGCGCACCACGACACCCCGGCCGGTTTCGCGCTCCGCGCGGACCAGGAACAGCCTCGCCCGCAGACCTCCAGGACCTCGCGCACGTCCTACGACGGGCCGGCACTGACGCTTCACCCCCGCATCCTTGAGGTCCTCGAACCGGTGCGGATGCTCTACGAGCGGGCAAACACGTTCATGCAGCGGCGAATCGCCCGCGAGGTCGGCCGCCAGCTCGACCACGAGTGCGATCCCGACAGGCTCCGTCAGCGCCTGCTCAATCGCTTCGCGGGCGTGCTCGTATCCGACGTCAGGGACCCGGCCCGGTGGCTGATGGGTGTGGCTCTGCCGAGGTGGGGCTGCGGGCATCTCGCATGTGAGAGCGGGGTGATGTGGCCGAGCGGGGAGCCCTGCGCGGCATGCGCCGACATCCGGGCCGCTCGCCGATGGGAACGCGAGCAGGAGCACCGGATCGAGCTCGGGCAGTGCCCCGACCATGGTCAGGGCGGGGGCGGCATCCGCTGCGCGGCATGCGCATCACCGCCCCCGGTGCGCCCGGTACTCGACGCGGATCCAGCGGTGCCCGAGCCCGTGGATCTCTCGTCCTGCCGGGACTGCGGCTGCCGCATCCGGCTGCTCGGACCTTCACTCGTCGATCAGATGTGCAGGAGTTGCCGGGAGATGAACAGCCCGGCACAAGAGCTCGAGCACCGCCCTGGCTCGACACCGCGGTGCGCGGGCTGGCAGGACGAAAGGTGCGACCGGCCGGCCATCCCGAGCCGCCGAGTGTGCGTGCGCCACCGCTCCAGGGAACTGCGCGCCGAGGATGCCGGGTGACGCGCGCCGTCGCGGCCACCAACTGCCCGGTGCGCGCACCGGCCAACCTGGTCCGCGCCGAAGTGCGCGTCACACGGTCGGCAGAGCGTGCCGCGGTGCGCGCCGTCCGGGTTCCGCCGTGCGCACCACCGTCCGGCGCGCGCCCGAGGACCGCACCCGGACGCTCCCGTACGCGCCGTCGCACACGTCGCGCGCCGTCGAACCGGCCCGAGCGCACGGGCCCCTCGCACCGCGCGCCAACACCTCCAAGGCGCCCCGGCTCAGCTTCAGGTGCTGTGCGCACCGTCGCGGACATGCACGGAATTGCCTGACCGTGTGTAACCGCCGACAGGAGGTCGTCGCCGTCAAAGCGTGACTCGTCGTTGCCCCGCCACAGCCCTGTCTGCCTTCCGCAGTTCGGCGGCGGGTCGCCCGCCCAGTTCGCGGAACCTTCCCCTCCGCCCCCTTGTCGACTTCTGCAACCTCCGTCGTGACCCCCTTGTCGTCGTCTGCTAACGCTGAGCGGCGACCTCGATCTGGTGGCAGCCGGCCCCCTGCAGGGCAGCAGCTCGCAGGGTGCCCCTTCCGGGGCCTTCCCTCTCAGTAGTCACTCTGCGTCAGGATGAGCCCCTCTACGAGAGGCGTTCGACCCCAGCCGGGAGGGCCGGGACGCCGCGTCGCGTATGACGTACCCCCACCCGCACCGGCCTCGGACCGTCCAGCGCCCAACCGATGTGCGCACCGAACCGGTGCGCCACCGCGCACCGGCGGTGCGGCCGGGGCCGACGGCGCGCCGCACCCGCGCACCGGGGCGGTGCGGCGCTGTCGCGCACCGGCGCGCGGGCTCCGTGTCCTTGGTCCGCACCGGTGCGCGCACCTGGCCGAGGTGCGCGCACCGGTGCGCACCGGAAGCCGACCCCCTTGTCGAGGTGTGCCGCTCGCGCACCACAGCACGGCTGTCTCCGTGTTTCGCCTAGACAGACCTCGCTGCCTCAAGAGGTCAGACCGCGGACAAGGGGGCTCAAAAGATCGTCAGCGGCATCCCCACCGGATGACGAAGGACGGTCTCGGATGTCGCACATCGGCAACACCCTCACCCCTCTGTCCGCCTCGGCTACGGACGAGGGCTCCAGCACCCTGCGGAGCCTGAACCGCGACTGGGCGGCCCTGTGCGAAAGCACTCGCGCCGGCACCACCGTCGCGCACTGGTCCACCGAGCACCTCCCGTTCGAAGGCGCTCGCTCCCCGCAGGACGTGGTGGACCGGATCACCGGTCTCTTCCGGTCCGGCGCCTGGGAGCAGCACGACCGGGCGATGCTCTTCCTCCTGGGACGCGTCCAGGAATCGGGATCCGACCGCGACCTGGCCTGGTGCACGGCGACCCGGGTGATGCTGCCCAAGGCCGTGTCGATGGCGAAGTCCCAGCAGCGTGACGGTGTGCGGTGGGACGACATCGTCTCGTCGATTTTCAGCGCGCTGTTCGAGGTCGTCGGCACCTACCCGCTCGAGCGGCGGCCGCGGGGCGTCTTCGCGAACATCGCGATGGACACGCTCGTCCTGGCCCAGAAGACCCTGGCCGCCGACTACGACAACCGCTCGGTCCTCCAGGAGATCGGGGACACGCTGCTCCCCCTCGCCGGCGACCGGTCCGCGGCACTTCTGCCGTCCTGCGGCCCCGACCCCGCGACGCAGGCGCAGCTGGCCGACTGCCTGGTGCGCGCCGTGGAGCTGGAGATCGTCAGCAGCGACGAGCCGGAGCTCAGCTCCGACGATCCCCGCGCCGAACTGCTGTCCCTGGTGATGTGGGCGGTCGACATCCAGGCACTGAAGATCTCCGACGCGCAGCGGATCGCCAGCTACTACCTCGCCTCCTCCGCCACCCCTGAAGGCGCCCCCCGCACCCGGCGATCGATGGGAAGCGAGGGCGCCCGCCTGCGCCAGCGCGCCAGCCGCGCCGTCCGCCCCCTGCGCCAGGCGGCACTTCAGACGCAGCAGCCCGCCGCCTGAAGTTTTCCGCCCTCCCCTGTCACACGGACGGCCGGAACCACACCTCTACGGGTGATCCACGTACGGCCCCTCTCTCCTTTCTGACCACCGAGTTCACCGGAGTACCCCATGGCTGCCGCCCCCTTCACCGATCCCGCCGGCACCGGACGTCGAGCCGACGCCGACGAGACCCGCGTGGCCTGCGCTCGCATCGCCGCGACCCGCCTGGGCACCGCTTTGGTGCGCGACCCCCTCGACCGGACCGTTCACGAGCAGATGCGCCAGTTCCTCGACCGCGACTCGGAGCCCGCCCTCCGGTCGTGGGAGGCCCTCAAGGCACGCACCCCCCAGGAGCTGAAGGCCCGCATCGCCGAGCTCCTGACGGCGCAGGCCCAGCGGAGCGCATCGTGAAGCGCTCACGGCGCAAGGCTCAGCCCGAGCAGCAGGACTGGCCCGAGGACGCCGTCGCCGACACGGGCGAGAAGGCCGACACCGACCAGGGCGACACCGGCGCGGAGCAGTCCACCGGGTGGAAGACCAGCACGGCCGGCCTCGCAGGTGTCACGCGTCTGGCACGAGCCGGCACCTGGGTGCTGATTGCCTCCGGTCCGCTGATCGGAGTCATGGCCCTGCTCGGCTCGTCCGCGCCTGCCCAGAGCGCGGCCAAGGCGGCGCCCGCGGTCAAGGCGGGTGCCTCCACGGGGGCCGCCGGTTTCGCGCAGCTGTTCGTGGGCGCCTACCTGGAGTCGGGAGAAGGGACGGAGAAGAACCTGGCCCCGTACTACTCGGGCAGCGTCTCCCTCACCCATCCGACCGGTACTCGAAGTGCCCTGCGGACCCAGGCGATGGACGCCCGCGAGGTCTCCCCCGGCTACTGGAGCGTCACGATCGCCGTCAACGTCGCGGCGAAGTCCAAGAAGGGCGGCTACACGGACGCCGGCGTGCAGTACTTCCGGGTCGCCGTGCAGTCGACCGGGGCTGACGGCTCCAGCGCGTACACCGCGGTGTCCCTGCCGGCGCAGGTCGCGGCTCCGGCCGCACTCAAGCCCGGTGACCTCGGATATCCCACCTCGCGGGGCACCGGTAGCTCCGACCCCGCCTCGGATACCGCGGCCTCGTTCCTGAAGGCCTACGTGGCTGGCCAAGGCGAGCTCGACCGCTACACCTCCCCCGGTGTCCGCCTCTCCCCTGTGGTGCCGACCCCTTACACCTCGATCAAGCTCACGAGCGTCCAGGACAACTCCGAGGACGACGCCGGTACGAAGGTACCCGGCGACGGCGTCCGCAGGCGCCTGCTGGTCTCCGTCGACGCCACCGACGCGGACGGCAACACCTTCCCCCTCACCTACGCGCTCGGCCTGACCGCGCGCGCCGGGCGCTGGGAGGTCTCCTCCCTCGACGACGCCCCGGCCACCGCCGCAGCGAGCACGCCGTCCAACGCGCCGCACTCGCCCGCGCCCTCCGCCCCGGCGGCCTCCTCCACCCCCGGCAGCTCCGCTGCGCCGTCAGGCAGCTGACCCCGTCGCCACGACCGAAAGAGGAAACGTTCATGCACACCCTGACCGCTGACCCCAACACCGTCGTCCTCGCCGGCGACCTGCTCAACTGGGCCACCCTCAAGACGAACCAGATCGGCACCCTCATCAAGCTAGTCGTCGGTGTCATGGTGCTCGCCGCTGTCGCGATGGCGTACTGGAGGACCAAGTCCTGGGTGGCCACGCTGGTCGCGTTCGTCCTGGGAGCCCTCGTGTTGTGGGGCATCGCCAACCTGCCGTCGCTGCAGAGCAAGGTCGGCTCGGAGATCGAGGACACGGCCAGCTCCTCCGTGCAGGTGCCGGGGCCCGGCCCCCATGACGTCAGCGCACTGCGGTGAGTGCGTCGGAGGAAGACCTCGTCGGGCACTCCTACACCCGCGCCCGTAAGCACCCGCTCGTCATCGGCAAACTCCCAGGTGCCGGAAGGATCCCGGGCGGCCCGTACACGATCACCCAGATCGTGACCATGGTCGTCGTCTTCGGCTCCCTGGCCCTGACGCAGTCCCTGTGGGCGCGCTTCGGTCTCGCGAACATCCTGATCATGATCGCGCTCCCATGGGGACTGGCCTGGGTGCTGCGGTACGCACGCATCGACGGCCGTGACCCGGCGCGCGCACTGCGTTCCCTGCTCGTCTACGCCTCGGCGCCCGCCGGCGGCCGGCTCGCCGGCCACCCGCAGCGCCAGGTGCGTCCCCGGCTCACGCGGACAACCTGCACCGTCCGCGTCACCGGCTCGCCTTCCGACGATCCCGCCGCCACCGTCGCCGCGACCCGGACTCCGAGCGCCACCGGACCGGTTGGGCCCGCACGCGTGCAGGCCGCCCCCGCAACTGCAGAGCCGCTCACGCCGCCCAGCTCCGCGCGCACAGCGCCTCCGCGCGCCGGCGGACGCAGCCAGCTGCAGAGCCTCCTCGCCTCGATCGAGGGCCAGCACCCCCGTTCCTGACAGCGCCGTCTCGCGCGCTCTGTTCACGAAGGACTTCCCATGCGTCTCCCCGTCCGGCACATCAGCGGCCACCTCATCTGGACGACCAACGCCGCCACGTGGGGCGTGTGGAAGGTCGACAGCGAGAACTACACCCACGGCTCGAAGGCCACCAAGAGGGAGCGTCTCGACGCCCTCGAAGCCCTCTTCAAGGCGCTGCACGGCGACGCCCTGCTCCTGAGCCTGTGCCCGCAGATCGACGCGGCCTCGGTCGTCAAGCGCATGACCGCCGGCGTCGACTGGGACAAGAGCCCCGAGTATCTCGACCTCTCCCTGAAAGTCCTCGACCAGCTGGACGGGCTCGAACTCACCGGACGCGTGGACTTCCTGGCGATACCCCTGCCGCACCTGGACCTCAAGCAGACCGCCAAGGCCGTCGCCTCCTCCGCCCACGTCGAGCTCATGGCCGCGCTCGGCCTGCCGACTCCACCCGTCTCCGCCGCCGAGGAAGCCGAGCGCCTACGCCAGGCCAACCGCCTCGCCGCCTCGTGGCCGGCCGGCATCAAACTCAAGGCCGCCACCGAGGCGGAGATCCTTTGGACCTACGGACACGCCGCACGCCGCGGCCTGGACGAGCCACTGTTCCCCGAAGAGGGAGCGCCCCGCGGCCTGCGCGGCCGCGGACACACCGTCGCGGCCCACACCCAGGTCGTTCTCGACGAGGGAGGCCGCGGCGGCCAGCGCCGCAAGGGCCCCTCCAACCCCTTCGCCCGCCGCTACGCCAAGGTGACCACCGAGCACGGAGACAGCTACCAGGCCTTCAGCGTCCTCGCCGAGATGCCCGAGAGCTTCCGCTTCCCCGGCTCGGAGTACCTGGCCGCCCTGGACGACTTCGGCTTCCCGGTCGACTGGGCGGTGCGTTTGAGCATCGAAGCCGGCTCGAAGGCCGAGCCGAAGTCCCGCAGGCAGCAGCGCGAACTGGCCCACCAGCGAGGCGAGTACGACGGCGAGACCGCCGGCGTTCCCGCCAGCCTGGACAAGGCCGCCTTCGCTCTGGACGAGTACCGCGACCGGCTGACCTCCTCGGCCACCGAAGTTGAGATCCGCGCTTCCGTCGTCACCTGCGTATGGGGCGACACCCCCGAAGAGGCCAACGAACGCGCGGCCTCCCTGCAACACCACTTCGGCGGCAACGACTACACCCTCACCCGGCCCGTCGGCGACCAGGTGCCGCTCTTCCACGCGATGCTCCCCGGCACCAAAACGCCCCGGCCGCTCCTCGACTTCACCCAGTACCTGCTGGCGAGGGACTTCGCCATGGCGATGCCGTTCAGCGGCGCCAACCTCGGCGACGACACCGGCTCCCTGTTCGGCCTGCAGTTGTCCGGCGGCGGTGTCCGCCCCGTCCTCATCGACTTCAGCCACGGCCCGCGCATCAACGCCTCGGCCAGCGCCGCGTTCGTCGGTGAACTCGGCTCCGGCAAGAGCGTCGCCCTCAAGACCGCGATGTACTCGATCCTGTCCACAGGGCACCGAGCGGGACAGGCCAGGAGCCGCGGCCGAGCCCTGGTGATCGACCGCACCCCGCAGCAGGAGTGGACCCGCTTCGCCCTGGCCTGCCCGGGCGAGACACAGATCATCCGCGTCGACGAGACCGCCGGCGTCTCACTCGACCCGCTGCGGGTCTTCCGCGGCCCGCGCGCGGCCCGCTACTGCGAGAGCTTCCTCACCCCCCTGCTCGACATCGCCAGCATGTCGGTCGAAGGCGTCACGCTCGCCGAGGCCATCGAAGTCACGCGCCTGGGCCCCAACCCGTCCATGACCTCCCTCATCACCAACCTCGCGATCCGCGCCAAGACCCCGGACCCGGACGAGCCGAACGACATGGCCGTACGCGCGGCGGCCTCCGAACTCGTCCGCAAGATGCGCGCCCTGGCCAAGAAGGACCTCGGCCGCACGATCTTCGACCCGAACCTGCAGGTCGTCAGGATCAGCAACGCCGACTCGATCGTGTTCGCCGTCGACCGCCTCGCCCTGCCCCGAAAGGAGGAACTCGACGAGCACCGCCTGCGCAGCCTGGAGGTGGAGACGCGTTTCGGCTGGCGCCTGATGTACCTGATCACCGCGCTGTGCCGCGAGGTCGCCTTCTCCAACCCTGCGGAATTCACTGGGGTGTTCCTGGACGAGTGCTGGTGGCTCACCGCCTCGGCCGAGGGCTCCAACCTCTTGCTCGAGATCATCGCCGACGGCCGCAAGCACCACGCCGGCGTGTACGCGGGCTCGCACGACCCGTACGACATCGGGCCCAAGAACGAGGTCGGGGACAAGATCCGCGCCCTGCTCAGCCACATCTTCGTCTTCCGCCACCGCAGCAAGACCCTCGCCGCCCGCTGCCTCGAATTCATCGACCTCGACCCCACCGACGACGAGATGATCAAGCTGATCACGGAGAACTTGAGCCCACTCAACGTCTCCGATGCCGAGCGCAGCCTGCGCGCCGGTGAGGGCCTCTACCGCGATCTGCGCCGGCGCATCGGCGGAATCAAGGTCCTCATCCCGGCCGACGACGACGCCGCCGACGCCATCCACACCACCCCGGGGCAGATGGACGAGGACGAGCCGGCCGTCGCAGTGCCCCTCGAAGGGGCGCTCGCATGAAGTCCGTCCCCCGTGCCGCGCCGCGCGGCCGCGCCCTGCGGATCTGGCTCATCGCCGTGCCCCTGGCACTGCTGCTGGGCCTGTCCGGCGCGGTCGCGTTCGCCGACACGGTCCCCAACCCCCTGCCGGGACCGGCACCCACCGCACCGGACGCCAAACCGAGCACCAAGCCGGACGACGGAAAGGGCACGCCCAAGCCCGGCAAGGACGAACCGGACCCGTGTGACCAGCTGCCCAAGGGAAGCGCCCAGTACAAGTACTGCAAGGAGGGCGGCGACAGCGACAAGGACGACAAGCCGGCCCCAGAGCCGAAGCCCAAGCCGGAGGACTCCTACAACCCGATGGAGCCGCGGCCTGGGGTGACACCGCCTGCACCGAAGCCCGGCGACGAGGACCGGCCGGTTGAGGATCTGAGCAAGTCGCCCAAGGACGCCTCCAACGGGCTGCTGCAGCCGTTCAACGTCAAGGACAAGGACGGCGTGCCGATCAGCGCGTACAGCGTGGACTCGGACACCGGCGACTGGAACGACATCGACCTGAAGATCTGGAACCTGCTCTCGCAGCTCTTCATGGGGATCGCCAAGTGGTTCGTGGGGTTCTCGTGCTGGCTGGTCGACTGGGCACTCGACTTCGGCCTCGCCAGGATCCTCGTGAAGCCCGCCGACGACATCGCCACGAGCTTGCGGGACCAGGTCATCAACCGTCTTGGTCTGCCCGGGCTCTTCCTCCTCTTCTCCGGCCTGTACGCGGCGTGGCACATCCTGTTCAAGAACCGCAGCCGGGGCTTCGCCGAGGCCGGCATGTCGCTGGTCGTCGCCGCCGTGGCCACCACGGTGCTGCTCTCCCCCGCCCAGGTGCTGCTCGGCACCCACGACCAGACCTCCCCCGGCGGCTCCACGATGCTGCTGAGCGACGAGGGCCTGGTCGGCAAGGCCAAGGACCTGTCGCTTGAGGTGAGCGCGGTCGTGCTGTCGCAGGACCCCGACGGAGACGCCAAGCCGGAGAACGTCTCCCGGCCGATCACCGACGCCCTTGTCGACGCGTTCATCGTCAAGCCGACTCAGCTCATGCTCTATGGCAAGACGTTCAAGGACCCCGCCTGCTCGAAGGCCTTCGCGGAAGCCTCGCTGGTCAAATACAACTTCGAGCAGATGGGCATCGACTTCTTCGAGGCCAACCGGATCAACCCCTCCGGCGAAGCCACTTACGTGGCCCAGCTCACCAACGCCGGCGAGCACTTCACCAAGGTCTGCAAGGTCAAGAAGGGGGATGCGAAGAAGGCATCGGCCGACATGACCTTCTCGGCCGCCTTCGTGGCCCTCGCTGCGATCATCGTGTCCGTCCTCATGGTGCTGGTCACCGGCACCTTCCTGATCTCGCAGGGCTGGCTGGCGTTCGAAGCGATGAAGGGCCACTGGGCCCTGGCCGCCGGTATCCTGCCGGGCGGCGGCCGCGGCGTGCTGTGGCGCTGGGTGTCCGCGATCGTCAAGGCAATCCTCGGCGTCATACTCGCGATCTTGTTCCTCGCCATCTTCACCGTCGTGATCATCGCGCTGATCGACGCGGACACCGGCGACGTTCTGGCGGTCAAGTTCATCTGCCTCGACCTGGCCGCGGTCGCCGGACTCGTCGGCCAGAAGAAAATCAAGGAGACGGCGAAGCAGGTCAGCGTCAATCTCAACCGCCGCCTCGCCAACGCCCGGATCGGCGGCAGCCGCCAGAGCGTGTTCAACCAGTTCGGCCGCTACGCCGAGACCGCCCCCGGCATCAAGCAGCTGTTCGGCGAAGCCCGCGGCGAGGCCCGCAAGGTGACCCAGCCGCTTACCCGGGCCGGGCGCAGCGCCAAGCAAATGTGGATGGGGCCGCAGAAGGGCAAGCGCGGCGGCCGACTGCGCTCCGCGGCCCGCCTGGCGGCCAACACCGCGGCCGCTGTGGGCACGGGCGGCGCCGCCACCGCCGCGAAGGTCGCAGCCCAGGGCGCCGCCAAGCAGGCTCTGCGCCGACGGCTCGCCACGGCTGCCACGAGCAAGCTGGCGCAGTCCCGCGGCGGACGCGCGACCCTCATGGCCGGCAAGGGCGCAGCAGTCAGTGCCCGCTTCGGCTGGAAGGCCACCAAGGTTGCCGCGCTCGCCACCGTGGGAGCCCCGGTCGGAATCCCCCGAGGAATCGCCGCCGCCAAGCGGGGCGGCACTGCCTCAGCCACGCGAGCGAACGCGGTCAGGGGACAGCTGAACGCAGCGAAGAGTCGGGCAGTTGCCCGGGTCACCGCCAAGGTCGACGGGGCCCGCGCCTTCGGCAACGAGTACCGCCGCAACGTGCAGACTGCCACCCGGTTCGTCGGCCGCCACGCAACGCGCAGCTCGGGATGGCGCAACCGATGACAGGCACGCCCCGGCTTGCCACCCCTCCCGGCACACGGGCGGCCGCGAGCGCGCCCCCGGTCGCTGGCGCTGCGCCGACGCCGTCCAGGTCCGGCTCCCCAACGACCACTACGGCAGCGAGCCCGGCGTCCGTCCCCGCCCCGGTGCTGGCTCCTTCGCCACCACCCCCGGCGTCCTCGACGTCCTCCGCGTTTCCCGCGCCCTCGGCGCCCCGACGTTGCGCCATCCGCAGGGCCGGGGGCGCCGACCCGCCCCCGACGCCGCAGCTGAACCGCGCGGGTGCACGCCGTACCCGCGCGCACCCACCCTCCCTCATCCCGTCTGGCCCCCAGGAGGTGCCCGATGCCCACACCGCAGCCCGAGAAGTCGAGCACCGGGGCGATCGTCATGCTCTTCGCCGCGGCCGCACTCCTGGCGCTCGGCGGAATCCTGATCCTGCTCGTCGACACCGAACCGTCCGTCCCTCCTGCCGATCCAGGAGCCGTTCCGAGCGCTCCGGAGTCGCCCTCCTCCGCGTCCAGTACTGCATCGACCGAGCCAACGCCGAGCACCACCACGGCGGTAGAACAGGGGGCGCCTGCCCCTGAGTCGTTGCCGCCGCAGGCTGCCGACACGGCACTGCGGTTCGTTCTGGCCTGGACCTCACACGACGCCCGCCCAGGGCGCGACGCCTCCTTCAGCGATGTCGGCCGGCGCGCCGCCGCGTACGCCACCGAGGAGCTGGCCGGCCAACTGCGCGAGCCGGGCGACCGGTCAACGCGGCTGTGGCAGCGATGGCTTGCCGACGAAACACGCGTGACCTGCACCGTCGATCACGTTGCCACTCCTGACGGAGCACCCGCTGCGACAGCGGCACAGGCCTACGTACGGGTCCTCTACACCTGCACAGCCCGCACCGCCGACCGGCCGGACATCCGCACTCACGACCAACTCGCGCTCGAGATGCGCCACGCGCCCGCAGGCCCGTGGCGAGTCGCCGCGATCATGAACGCCTGAGGAGCCGCAGTGAAGAAGTTCTTCTTGGGCCTTGGCCTCGCCTGGCTGTGCTTCATCGCCCTCCTCGTGGCCGCGGTGATGGCCGTCGTGACCAAGCTCGGCAGTGACAACACCGGAGAGGACATCCAGAACGCCGGCTTCGGTGGCGGCATCTCCCAGGGTGCGGACGTCCCGGACTGGCTACGGATCTTGATCGACAAAGCCATCAGCGAGTACGGGTGCCCCGAGGTGACACCTGCTCTCATCGCCGCACAGCTCTACCAGGAGAGCGGCTTCGACCCCAAGGCCGAGTCCTACAAAACCGTCAAGAAGAAGGACGGCACCAAGGTAAGGGTGCCCCTGGCGCAGGGAATCGGGCAGTTCATCCCGGGGACCTGGACATCCCATGGCAAGGACGGCGACGGCGACGGCGACAAGGACGTCTGGGACCCCAACGACGCTGTGCCGGCGGCCGTCGACTACGACTGCGACATCGCCAAGGATGTCCGGAACGTCCCCGGCGACAAGTCTGACAACATGTTGGCCGCTTACAACGCCAGGCCGGGCGCGGTGAAGAAGTACCAGGGGATACCTCCGTATCCGGAGACCCAGAACTACGTCAAGACCATCCGTGCGCTCGCCCATAAGTGGACCGATGCCATGGCGCAGGGCAGCCCGGTCCCCGCCAGCAGCGGGCGCACCGGTCAGGTGGTGGCTGCTGCACAGAGGGCCCTGGGCACCGCCTACCAGTGGGGCGGCAACTGCCGCAGCCCCTTCAGTCTGCGGGAGAACAACGGGTGTGACTGCTCAAGCCTCATGAAGATGGCCTGGGCCAGCGTCGGAGTGAACCTCCCTCGCACCACCTACGACCAGGTCAATCAGGGCACGGAGGTACGGTCGACCGCCGATCTTCAACCTGGTGATCTGCTCTTCAGCCGCGGCAGCGCGAGCCGGCCCGAGCACGTCGCCATGTTCGTTGGCGAAGGCCAGGTCATCGATGCGCCCAAGACAGGTCTCAAGGTGCGGATCAAGCCGCTGTCGTACTGGAAGTCCCAGATCCTCGTCATGAAGCGGGTGGGCTGATCAGGCCATCTGTAGGACCGCATCAGATCTGTCGGCTTCCCAGCGATCTGTCGGTTTGAGGCTGCGAGTCGATGAGTCCGCAGGTCAAGCTTCTCACCGATCTGTCGGCCCGAGCCAGATGCCCGATCTGCCCTAGGAATCCGACAGATCAAACGAGAACCTACACCTCACGTCGTAGCAACTGAACCCACGGCGCGCGAGCAGGTTCCGGACCGTCTGACCACACCCCTTCCCGCGGCGCTGGAGTGCTGGTCAGGTGCAGCGCGCGCCCTACACGCTCATGGCCTCCTTGGGCGGCCGAGCGGGGCCGGAGATCAAAAGTCCCGTCACCCATGTCACACGGGCGTCCGAAACCGCACCTCTATAGGCATCCGCGCTCCCCGTCACCCCCGGAGTTCCGACATGCCTCCTCTTACCCCCCGTCCGTCCCCCTCGCGCCCCGTGGCTGCCCGATGACCACCAACGACGTCATCGACCATCTGATCCAGGTAGTGCAGGACCTCCCGGCGTACGGACAGGCCGCACTCACCTGGCTGACCGGCAACATGTGGTGGCTGATCTCGGTCCCCGTGATCGTCGGCCCATCCGCCTCGGTGGCGCGACGGCGCCTGGGCCGGAAGCCGCTCAGGGACCGCCAGGCGTTCGAGCTCCTGCCCACCACCGGCTTCGACCCGGTGCTCGAGGACGTCCTCCGCTTCGCCAAGCAGCTCGCCCAGGCACAGCGAAGCGTCTCGCGCTGGGCCTTCACCCCGGTGCGCGGCACCGCGGTGCGCGTGCGACTGCTGTCCCAGGGCGGGCTCCTGACCATGCGCATCGAGGGCCCGGCACAAGCCGCGGCGGTCCTGCGGCACCAGGGATACGGCCAGTGCGAGATGCGCGCGGTCGGCTCCGCCGCAGCCAGCGCCGAGCGCCCGGAGATCCGTCTCGGCGCGGAACCCGATGCCGGCCCTCAGACCGCTCTCGCGGCGTGACCACCCGAAGGAGGTTGTGGTGAGCAAGAAGAACGCCAAGTCCCCCCGCGGTCACGGACGCGGTCCGCGCAGGTCCAAGCCGCGCAAGGGCACGGCAAAGCAGCAGCATGTGGCGCGCGCCGAGCTGGCGTTGGCGCTGCCGGACCACCTCGCCCTGCGTGAGGTGCCGATCAAGCCGGATCCGCTGGAGGCGCTCGCGGCTGCCGTCGCGGATGTGCGCGAGGACCTGGGGGAGCGAGCGGACATCGTCCTGGACCTGGTGCCGATCTCGCCCTCCCGGGTGGGCCGTCGACGCGGTCGGCTGCTTGCCCAGGCTCGCCGGAACCCCAGCGCGATGCCGGCGATACCCGGCCTTCCGCAGCAGGGTTCGGGGGGCGGCTTCGGTCTCGACCGGCTGTCGTCCCTGGGGAGCGAGATCGCGGCGGAGATGCGCGGGCAGCAGGGCCGCGGCGGCCAGCGTCCCGCTCAGCGTCAGCGCATGCCGAGCATCTCCGATGTCAAGGCGGCCATGGGCAAGTTCGGGCCCGGCGCGGACCCGGTGTTCGCACTCCAGCTGCTGATTCGCACCTCCTCCTCCGACCCGTCCCGGCCGCGGATGCTGTTGGAGCAGATCATGGCGACGCTCGAGGGCTGGGCCGGCGACAACCACCTGCGCCCCGTGGGCCTGAACCTGCTCGTGACGCGGCTGCGCGCGGACTCGCGGCTGTACCGGCGCAGCTTCGACCGGCGCTTCGCCACCGGGGAGTTTGCGCCGCGGCGCCCCAGCTGGGTGACCGGCGCGGAACTCGCCGGCCTGCTCAAGCCCGCCACGAAGCACAACATGGCGGCCAACGTGGCCCGCTCCGGCGGCGTCGTGCCCCCGCCTCCGCCGAGCCTGCCCACATGGACCGGGCAGCCGGATCTCCTTCCCCTGGGGTGGGTGGCCAAGCCCGGTGGCGGGGAGCGGCTGGCCGGCCTGCCCCTGGCCTACCTGCTCTTCGGGCTGTTCCTCGGAAAAGCCGGATACGGCAAGACGGAGATGTCGCTGGTACAGGCCATCGCGCTCGCCCACAACGGGCACGGGACGCTCTTCCTGGACCCGCACGGCGACGGCTGGCAGCGCGCCCGGCCCTACCTCGCACACCCGCACATCGCGCCGCGGCTGTGGGAGATCGACCTGACCTCGCCGGACCTGGACGCCATGGTCGGCTCGTGGAATCCGCTGTCCATGGAGAACCGTGGCGAGGAGGAGATCCCGGACATCGTCAACGCGATCGTCACCGGCTTCGCGAGCGCTCTGAACTGGTCGGACAGCGCGGGGCGCGCCAAGACCATCCTGACGCGGTCGGTGCAGACCCTGGCCCACCTGTCGTGGATGCTGTCGCGGGCCGGCAAGCCCGAGCTCGCGCCGACGATCTTCCAGATCCGCACCCTGCTCAACGACGAGGTGTGGCGGGACTCCGTCGTGCCGTACCTGCCGAAGACGCTGAGGGACTTCTGGGTGCAGACCTACCCGAAGTACTCCAACGAGGCCACTCCGGTCGTCACGAACATCATCGAGCGTCTCGACAGCTCGAACTCCCTGAAGGGGTTCCTCGGGTCCTCGCTGAGCACGTACGACATCCGGCATGCCATGGACCACGGCAAAGTCGTCTTCGTGTGCCCGTCCGGCACCGGTGACACCGACCGCATCGTCTCCTGCCTGCTGATCTACGACCTCTTCCGGGCCGGCCTCTCCCGGCGCACCATGCCCGTCGCCGACCGCAAGGACTTCTACGCCTTCATCGACGAGCTGACCGCGGTGGACGGGGCGAGCAAGGGAACGCTCGCCGCGATCGCCGAGCAACTGCGCAAGTACAAGGTGAAGCTCCTGGCGATGACGCAGATGGCGCAGCGGCTGTCGGCGACCACGAGGCAGGGTCTGCTGCAGAACCTGTCGATCCTGTCGACCACGGCCAGCGACATCGACGAGGCGCAGATGGTGGTGCGGCGCTGGGGCAAGAGGGTCGCGCCCGACACGATCTCGCAGCTGCAGCGCTACCACTACGTCATGTCGGTCACCCTCGACGGCGGCCAGAGCGACCCGTTCCGGGTCCGCGGCGCAAGCGTCGAGGACATCTACAGCGAGTACCACCGTCCCGATGACATGCACCGCCTGGACGCCGCGGTCGACGAGAACCTGCGCCGGCGCCGGGTGCGGGACATCCTCGACGACCTCGCCAAGCTCGACACCCGCATCCGTCTGTTCATGGCCACCCTGCCGCCGCCCCCGCCGGACGACGACGATCCCGGACCCGACGAACCTCCGGTCGACGACCCGGGCCCCGAGCCCCCGGACGACGGGCCGGGGATGCCCACGGCGGAGGAGCCGCCCCCCAACAACGTCACCTACCTCACCAAGACCATGGGGTCACACGTCGGATGAACACCCACACCGAGCCTGATCTGCTGCACCATCCCCCGCGCACCCTCAGCTTCCACGCCGTCGCCAAGTCGGCCCTCGACCTGCTCTACCAGCACCGCCTGATGACCACGGACCAGCTCGCCCGGCTGCTGACGCCGGCCGCTCGCGGCGGGTCCTACCTGCGGCGGCAGCTCGTCGAGCTCGAGGAGGGCGGTCTCGTCCAGCGCCTGCGCGCCCAGGGCCAGGCCAGCGCGGGCCACGGGTTCAACCGGCCCTACGTGTGGTTCCTGACCGAGTCGGGTGCCGACGCCGTGGAACAGGCCGCGGAGGTCTTCTCCCGCCGCTACCGGGTGACGCCCGAGTCGGCGGCCAGCACGCGCCAGGCCCACACCCTGGCCGTCAACGAGGTCGGCATCGCCTTCGTCCAGCACGCGCGACGGCTCGGACACGACTGCACCCCGCTGTCCTGGATGCCGGAGGTCGCCCACCGGATCCGCGACGGGCAGCGCCGCTTCGAAGACGACCACGTGATCTCCGATGCCGTCCTGCACTATGTGCACGTCCACCACGGCGCTCGCACCATGCTCAACCTGTTCATCGAGCTCGACCGGGCCACCATGACCGCGGCCGAGCTCGCCAAGAAGGTCTCCGCGTACGGGCGGCTGTACGAGTTCGTGCCGCAGCATCCCGACCGAGCGCGGCGCTCGGCGGCGTCGACCCGCCCAGCCTGGCAGCACACGTACCCCGCCTTCCCCCGCCTGCTGATCGTCCTCGACGGTGCCCCCGGCCCCACCCTGGCCAAGCGGCTCAACGACCGCACCGAGGACCTGTACACCCTCACGCGAGTCGACCCGCGGCTGTCCCGGCTCGCCGGCAACCTCTCGGTCGGGGTCACCACCCTTCAGCAGCTCAAGGAGCACGGCCCGTTCGGGCGGGTCTTCACGCCGCTGTTGCGTGGAACGCCCGAGAAGCGGCACCCCCTGGCCGACATGCTGCTGCGCCGCCCGGCCGCACCGGCCCCGGCGCGGCATCCGCCGCCCCCCGCTCCTCACTGACCTGCACCAAAACCCTTCGAGGCAAGGCGCCCGGGCGCCTTGCAACTACCTGTGAAAGGAGGCTCAGCTGATGACCGTCGCCGTTGAGGAACCCCACATCCCGGCCCCTGCGCCGGCCGTTCTGGGCCTGGCCGAGGCCCTGGACAGCTCGGAGCAGCTGCGTCAGCGCCGCTTCGAGCTCCTGCCGATGCGTGGCGCGGTCTACACCGACGTCCAGGGCCGCGGGCCGGGACCGAGCACGAGCCCGGAGGGCCTCGCCGATCTGATCACCTCCATCTCGACCGTCGGTGTTCTCCACCCCGTCCTGGTCGAGGAACTTCCCGGCCCCGACAACCAGGTCCAGCGGCGCCTGGTGATCGGCGAGCGCCGCTACCGGGCCTGCCGCTGGGGCGCGGTCAACCAGCCGGACAACCCGCGGTTCAGCAAACTGCCCGCCGTCATCTGCCCGGGACCGATCAGCGACGAGGACCGCCGGACGTGGCAGCTGGTGGAGAATTTGGCCCGCGAGGACCTGCAACCCGGCGAGCTCGCCAAGGCCCTGCTGCTGGAGCGCAGCGCGATCCTGCGTGCCCAGCTCGACAACGCCGGCATCGAGGTCGACGAGGACGTTCAGCGGCTGGAGGACCCGGTCGCCCGCTTCGAGGCCCTGGAGAAGCTGCGCGGCAGCGACGCCAACCTGGCCGCGCCCTGGAACCTGGTGCTGCGCCGGCTGGGCCTGCAGATCACCCCGCGCCGGGCACGGGAGGTCGTGGCCGCGTTCAGGACCCTGCCGCGCGAAATGTCCGCGGACATGGACCAGCACCAGGTCGCCCTTGCCGCCCGGACCAATCTCGCCCGGCTCAGCCGCGGGCGCCGCGAGGCCGCCGCCGAACTGTGGCAGGCGGTCAAACGCCTCGGCCGAACAGACCTGCTGTCGGCCGCGACCCGGGCGCAGGCAACCCACCCGGACATGCCCGCCGACACCGCCGCCAGCGCCGCGGTCGCCGCACACGAGCAGGCCAACGCCGAACGCGCCGCGACACTCTCACGCCCCGTCGCTCCGGCCGGCCAGCACAACGCCGGGCTCGATGCTGTTTCTCCGGCCGAGGCCCCGGCGGCCTCCGAGGCTGACGGCACAGATGTTGCGCAGCCGCAGGAGCATGCCGACAGCCCCTTCGAGATGCCCGGAGAGCCGGATGCCGCGGGACCCGCCGCACAGGACCATCTGCGGGCCGATGAGCCCCTCGAACCTGCCGAGCCCGTCGATCCGTCCGTCGCGGCTGCCGCCCTCGACGCGCTGCGCGCGCTCAACACCCAGTTGACGGAGGGCCGCACGCTCCACCGGTTCGATGCGGGCTCGCTCCGCATGCTCCTGACCGAACTCCAGCGCCACACCAGCGCCGGCGCCGAAAGGACCGCTGCCGCATGACCGTCTCCCTGCCCATGCCCAGAATCGGAAAGCCCGTTCCGGCCCCCGCGTCCGGATGCGACTGCAACAACTGCCCGTTCTTCATGGACAATCCGCGGGCCGTCGAACCCGTCTGCTCGGGCTGCACCTCCAGCTGCGAATACTGCGGCTGCGCCCGCGCCGAGGACCCGCTCCCCGGGAGCGAGTCGGAGCTGGCCTGCACCCGGTGCCCGATCCGCTGCGGCACGCGGCCCGACCGCGAGGCCTGGATGAAGGACATCGGCGGCACCATGCACTTCACCGGCCTGCGCGTCCCCGGCACACTGCCCGACCTGCCCTTGTTCACCCCCCAGGTCGACGGGCACGACGTGCCCACCCTCGACGCCCAGCTGAAGTGGCCGGCGTACGCCCTGGGGCTGCGCCGCGTCATCAGCCCCAAGACGCACAAGCTCTTCCCCCGCTGGGAGGGCAAGACCGCGCACCAGTTCCTCAACCTGCGTCCGGAGCAGAAGGCCATCCTGAGCGGCTACGCGGAGGACCCGCTCGTCGAGGCGTACTGGACGCGCCGCAAGGCCGACGGCTTCGCCGAGATGCTCGCCGCCCAGAAGTGGGACCTCGTCCTCACCCCGAACGCGTCGATGTACTTCAACCAGCCCCGGGCCGAGAACCTGATCAACATGCGGCGCAACCTGATGCTCGCCGCCGAGCTCACCGCCGCCGGCGTCACGGCGGTCCCGAACATCTACTGGCTCCGCCTCGAAGACCTCGACCGCTACCTCGACTGGCTCGACGAATCCCCCGCGCTGCCGCCCGCGCTCGCCATGAACCTGCAGACGTTCCGCACCCAGGCCGACTGGGAAGAGATGGCCGTCCCCGGCCTGACCTACCTGGCCGCCACCCTCCCGCCCGACCTGCCCATGGTCCTGACCGGCGCAAGCCGCGCCGACCGGATCGCCACCCTCAAGGCCCTCTTCCCCGGCCGCCTTTACCTCATCAGCCAGAACCCGCTGCAGTACGCACGCCACGGCGCCGTCATGACCGAGGACGGACGCGTGGACACCCACGCGCTCACCGAAGACCTGTTCACCGCCAACGTCCGCCACTACGCCGGACTCGCCGACGGCACGATCACCCCGCGGAACGAGGCCTGACCATGGGCTCGGGCAGCCGGATCGACCACCAGCACCACCTCGTCGCCACGACAGCGGCGGGCCTGACCATCGAGGCTCCGGCCGAGCGGGTCGACCTCATGCCCGAGGCCCAGCGTGAACTCATCGACCAGTCCCTGGCGATCCAGGCCCACTGGGAGGCCAACGACGGACGGGCCACGCTCGAGGAAGCGATGGAGTACTGGGGCCTGCGCGACCGGCTCCGCCTCGAGCACGACCTGTGGAACGGCCACGGCCTCATCCAGGACGCCAGTCGCGAAGACGCCGAGGAGGCCGACCGCCCCGGCTTCCCCCCGCGGGCCACCGAACCACCGGCCGGCATCCCCGTCCAGCGGGCCGCGGCGCAGCAGGTCCTCGACGAGGTCGCCGCCGAGCACCAGGCGGCCGCCGCGCTCTCGGTCCAGGCCCGAGACCGGTGGCCCGGCGAGCGGGACTTGAGCTTCGTCACGGACTTCGACACCTTCCGCCAGATCCACGACGCCGCATGGGACAGGGAGATCCGCGGCGAAGAAGCGGTCCCCTACCTGCTTGAAGACGCCACCGGCGGCCTCGGCGCACGCGAGGGCGGGCGCGGCTTCGGCGTGGAGATCGAGTTTGTCACAGACGGCGACTACGACGACCAGGACGAGGCGCTGCGTGCCATCGGCCGCGACCTGCACGAGGCCGGCCTGTCGCGCTCAGCCCGGATGTACGGCTACCACTCGCAACAGAACGCGGGCTACACCGACGCCCCGGACGCGTGGCGGCTGGAGGACGACTGCACCGTGGCAGGCGAGATCGTCTCCCCGATCCTGTACGACGAGCCGCAGACCTGGCAGAACCTCGCCACCGTCTGCGAGATCGTCCGCCGGCACGGCGGCGGCGCCAACGAAAGCACCGGCGGCCACGTGCACGTAGGCCTGCACGACTACGACCACGAGGTGGGCAACCACTCCCGGCTCATGCAGATGTACGACCACTACGAAGACGTCCTGTTCCGGCTGGCCGCCAACCGCGTTGCGCCCGACTCCGCACACCGCGGGACCGAATGGTGCGAGCCCAACTTCGTCCCCGCCGGCGGGTTCCGATCGCTGAACGACGTGCAGCGCCACGGTCACGGCCTCGCGGTCAACCTGTCGGCGGCGCGCGGCCAGCGCAGCGACCACGGGGAGTTCCGGCTGTGGGACGGCTCGGTCGACCCCGCCGTCATCCAGACCCAGATCAACCTGTCCCTGGGCATGGTGAACGCGGCCGTACGCGACAGCGCCTCGACCACCAGGCGCGGGGAGCGGATGCCGCTGGGCCGCCACCGGCAGGACTGGGGCCCAGACCATCGCCTCAACGTTGGCGACCTGGAGGCCAACAGCCGTCAGTTCCGCCAGTTCGCCGACGAGATCTTCCACCGGCGCGCGCAGATGCAACAGGCGGCCTCGCTGTACGCGGTAACCCGTTGGCAGCAGCCCGAATCCCAGGGCTGGTAGTGCCCGCCGCAACGTCCGCACACCACACCGCCGGCCTGCACTGTCCTGGCCGGCCAGATCACTGAAAGGGGGCCAATGCCATGGGATCCGGAAGCCGAATCGACCATCAGCACCACCTCGTCGCCACCACGGCGGCAGGCACCACCATCAGCGCTCCCAGCCAGGGAGTCGATCTGTCTCCCGACGACGCACACGAGCAGCTGATCAGCCGTGTGCTGCAACTCGGCACCGCCATCGCCGAGCATCGCCAGAACCCGGGAGAGCTCGACGAGTTCTACGAACTGCGCCAGCGTCTTCAGGATGAGTACGGGCATGCCGAGGGCACGCTCGACGAGCAGATCATGCAGGCCGCGGGCGCCGGCGTGTCCGTACCCGAGCAGCGGGACGTGCCACCGGAATGGAGCAGCCCTGAGGAGCGAGCCGTCCAGCGGGCCGCGGCGCAGCAGGTCCTCGACGAGGTCGCCGCCGAGCACCAGGCGGCCACGGCCCTCCAGGAGGCGGCCCGCGAGCAGTGGCCGCCCGACAACGTCAGCTACACCGACGACTTCGACGCCTTCCAGCGCGACTACGAGGCCGCCCGTGACCGCGCCGCACGCGGTGAGCAAGTCGTCCCGTACATGATGGAGAACGCCACCGGGGGTCTCGGCGCCCGCGAAGGCGGCCGCGGCTTCGGGGTCGAGATCGAATTCGACATCGAGCCCGGCGTCGACCGGCAGCGGGCGATCCAGAGCATCGCCCGGGAACTGCGCGACGCAGGCCTGTCGCGCACCGCCCGGCAGTACGACTACCACTCCCAGCAGAATGCGGGCTACACCGACGAACCGGACGCGTGGCGGCTGGAGTCGGACTGCACCGTGGCTGGCGAGCTGGTCTCGCCGATCCTGTACGACGAGCCGCAGACCTGGCAGAACCTCGCCACGGCCTGCGAGATCATCGAGCGCAACGGCGGCCGCGCCTCCTTCGGAACCGGCGGCCACGTGCACGTGGGCATGCACGACTTCGACCACGACGTCGCCAACCACACGCGTCTCATGCAGACGTACAAGGCCCACGAGGACGTCCTGTACCGCCTCGCACAGAATCCCGCGTCCGAAGGGAACCAGCATCGGGGCACCCGGTGGTGCAATCCCAACCCCGTTCCCTCCGAGGGCTATTCGTCGATCTCGGAGATCAGCGCGCGCCATGGGCAGGCGGTGAACCTGTACGGCGCCATGCGCGGCGGGCAGAGCGCCCACGGCGAGTTCCGACTGTGGGACGGCTCCCTCAACCCGTCCGTGATCCAGACGCAGGTCAAGCTCTCCCTGGGAATGGCCGCGGCGGCCGTCCGGCAGGACGCCGCTCCCTCCGGCCGGCGCATGGAGCTGGGGAGCCACCGCGATCAGCGCCAGGTTAACCAACTCGGACAGCGGCGACGGCTTGGCGGTGACGCCTGGCGCATGACCACCGCGAACTTCCGGAACATGGTCGACTCCCTCTTCCAGCGACCTGAGGATAAGGCTCAGGCAACCGCCCTTTTCCACGAGACCCGCTGGCAGCGGCGCTAACCACTGGAGATGTCATGACGTTCATCCGTACCCGCAATGCCTCGTCGGCTGCCGCTCCGCTGGACCCGCCGACCAAGGACGACGGAAGCAACTACGTCTTCGAGATGATCTACGACGGGGGGAGCTGGCGCGGCTACGCCGACACCCCGGCCGAGCTCCTGGAAGGCCTGATCCCCGAGTACCCCGAGCTGGTGAGCCCCAAGGACAAGGCGGCCGCCCGGATCCGGCTCGCCCTGCGCCTCCAGGTGCAGCTGCAGGCCGGCCTCACCGCTTCGGAGGAGTTCGAGCAGTGCACCCCTGAGCAGCAGCGGGCACTCCTCGCGCCGCGGGACACCCCGCCGGTGCTCAGCAGCTGGGACGCGCCCGTCCCGATGGTGTTGGTGACCACGTTCTACAGGCCGGCCGGCCGCCTTCCGCGGCCCGACGGCGCCGAGGACGCGCTCATCTGGATCGAGCCGGATGACGAGTGGAGCCTGCTGGTCTCGCTCCACCAGGCCGGCGTGATCCACCTGGCCGCCGAGCAGGGCGCGCTGCCGCCCAATGTCCGAGGGGAGTGACCGTGGGCTCGGGAAGCCGGATAGACCACCAGCACCACAGCGTCGCCCCGACGCGCGCCACGGACACGCTCGTCGCCGAGGCCGCGCCGCTCACCATCGAAGAGCGGCCCGAGCGCACGGAGGTGCGCATCTTCGATGACACCCCCGCCGACCATCCGATCGTCCAGGCGTACCTAGTCAGCGGCGACGACCACATGCTGTTCCTGCCGCGGAGCCCCGATGTCATCCGAAGCCAGGTTTCCGATGATCAGGACGCCCTGGTCAACGTGGGTGCCAGCGTTACCGACGAGGACGGGCGCCACTTCGTCGAGGGCGACGTTCGGGTCCGCCGAGGCCCGGACGGCCAGCTTCAGGTGGAGCCCGAAGGCCTGCGGTGCACCGGCGGCGACACGCACGCAGGGAGCGCGGACGGCACCTGCGGCCACCAGCCCGCCGCGGCCAACCTGATCCAGGAGCAGCTGAGCTCCAACGGCCGCTCGGCAGTCGACCGGGCGGCCGCCCAAGAGGTTCTCGACGAGGTCGCGGCCGAGCACGCCGCGTCCATCGCCGCTCAGGACCAGGCGCGCGCCGAGCGGGCGGCCCAGCCTGCGGTGCGTTCCTACCGGGACGACATGGACGCCTTCCAGGAGGCGTACGACCAGGCGCGGGAGCGCAGGGCGGCGGGCGAGCAGCTGGTGCCGTACATGACGGAGAACGCCACCGGCGGCCTCGGTGCCCGCGAGGGCGGCCGCGCGTTCGGTGTCGAGATCGAGTTCGACTATCCGGAGTCCATGACGTACTTGGAGCGGCAGGCCGCCAGCCGGCGCATCGCCCGCGAACTCCACGAGGCGGGGATCGCGCCGAACGCCAACGTGAACGGCTGGCACGCCTCGGCGCGGGCGGGCTACACCGATGCCCCGAACGCGTGGCGGCTGGAGCACGACGCCACCGTCGCCGGTGAGATCGTCTCGCCCATCCTCTACGACGAGCCGCAGACCTGGAACAACCTGGCGCAGGTGTGCGAGATCGTGCAGCGTAACGGAGGCATCGCCAGCCCGCGAACGGGCGGGCACGTCCACGTGGCCGTCCCCGACTACGACCACACCGTCGAGAACCACAACCAGTTGATCAACACCGTTGCCGGGTACGAGGACGTCATCTACCGGATCGCACAGAACCCTGCCGCCGACCGTCACCGCGGCCTGGAGTGGTGCACCCCGAACAACCAGCCGACACGTCCATACACCTCGGTCTCGGCCGTTCAGAGCTACAACAACAGCCACCACATCGGTCTTAACTTCCAGTCAGTCCATGGGAGGCAGAGTGACCACGCCGAGTTCCGCATGTGGGACGGATCCCTGGATCCGGGCACCATCCAGGCCCAGGTCAACGTTTCGCTGGGCCTGACGAACGCGGCCCTGCGGGAGGCCGGCAGCACCCCGCCGCCGCCTCCCCAGCGGGTTGGGCACCACCGTCGCGCCCGGGGCGGGCAGCGCGGGCGCCTGAGTGGCGAGGCCTGGACCAACGCCACCCGCTCGTTCCGGGACATGGCCGACAGGATCTTCGGCCGGGAGGAGAACCGGGCGCAGGCCGCTGCCCTTTTCGCCGGCACCCGATGGCACGACGGCCGGTACTGAGGCCGTACAGGAAAATGGGGCCGGGGCACCGCAATCTGCGGTGCCCCGGCCCCTTTTTATGCCAGATTCCCCCTTACTTTCCGCTGGGCGAGAGCCACAGCGGCGCCGACACGGACCGCGAGCGCTGCGGCTCACGCAGCGTCCGGTGGCCGCACACCTCCTCGTCGGCCACCTGGTCCTCGATGCTGAAGCCCCGGTAGGCGACGAGGTGCGCCAGTCGGTCGTCCTTGGCGCGCGCGGTCGCGGTGAAGTTGCGCTCGCCCACCAGGGACGGGCTGCCCGAGGCGTAGTCGATCATCATGAACGTGCCCTCCGGCACCATCTGGATCTCCGCGATGGTTACGCCCGCCGCGCGGGCGGCGGTGCGGAACCAGCCGGGGTTGGACGCCCAGTAGAGGTTCCCCTCGGTGTCGACGGCCACGGACAGCGGGCTCACCGCCGTACGGGCCATCATGACGAGCTGCGGCCAGCGCCGGTCGACCCACACCAGTGCGGCGCGGCCCACGACGGACTCCAGGACGTCGAGGGTGGGCAGAATGACTCCGCCCTCCTGGTCGAGCGCCTGGTAGAGCACCTCGGTGTCGGTCTCGCCGGTCGCTCGCGGAAGCCCGTACTCCGACCGCAGCCGCCACGCGTCCACGTCGCCGTTGTGCGTGCCGATGAGCTGCCCGACCTGGAGCGGGCTGGAGTTGATCAGCGTTGTACGACCCTGAGTCGCCCAGCGCGTGTGACCCAGGGCGACCGGAGCCGCGTCGAGGTCGCTGACGTAGTCGGACTTCCACACGTCTCGGAACCGGCCAGGTCCTTTGACGATGCGCCAGCCTCCCGCCGTGGTGTCACGGCGGTTGTTGACCGGACGACGCGTCAGCTTCTGCGAGGCACCGGTGGCGAATGCCAGGCCCGCAGAGTCCTTCCCGCGCTCTTCGGCCAGATGACCCAGCGCGGCACACATGATGGTCGCGCGGGTGGGGTCACAGGTCTGGTTGCGGACAACTCCGAACAGACCACACATAGTTGTTCCTTCTCTTCCTCGATTGCCCGAGAGCGACCGAGGTGTACTGCTCAAGCCGTCAGGCCGCGCCGCGCGCGGCCTGACGGGTACTGCATGATGTTGTGGCTTTCAGTCGCTCGTTCCGAGGAACGGAACGGATTCGCCGCGCTCCGCCTTGACGAAGTCGCCGCCAGGGATCTCTTCGCAGTCGCTGAACCAGCGGCGGGACGTCTCGCCCGCGAGGTACACGTACGCCTCGATCGTGCTGCCGTCAGCGAGAGTGACAGTACGGACCTTGCGGTCGTACATGTTGTTGCGGCCCTCACCCCGGTACCCTTCGAGCCGGTCGAGCCGGTGGAGTACACCGGCCCACAGCTCGGGGTCCACGTCCATGACCTCGCCAACGACCTTCCGGCCGTCCCGCTGGACTGCAAAGGGGACCCCGGAGCCGAAGAGGGTGTAGTCGTCCAGGACCGCGTCGCACTCCTGGACCGTGGTGCCCTCAAGGATTGCGAAGTAGTTGCCCTGGCCAGCACGAAGCGTGCCGTAGACGAAAACGGGCTTCTGCTCAGTGGTGAACACTGCGTTCGCCACCTTTCTGATACTGCTCGCCGGTCACCTTCTCCGGCGTTGATGACTCAACTCTACATGACTAATTCCAATTGCGCAACTACGAGTCGCGCTTGCGTCCGATGTTGCTTAATTGGATTTACTTCGGTAGAGTAGAGGGTGTCGCCGGGTGTGAGTGCCTACCGCCCGGCGGCCCTGTGAAGGAGTCGCCCGCGCGGCTCATCCTCCGCCGCCCCCCTCCCAGCACGGCGGAGACACAGGCCCCGGGCGCGGCGCTGGAGGCGCCGCGCCCGGGCACCACACGACCGTCAACCGGCAGCCGAACAAAACGGAGTTGAACCATGCCGCTCATCTTGAGCGCACGCGCCTCGGCCCGACTCGACCACGCAGCCCTTCGTGCGGCCGGCCAGAGGCGACGAGAGGACGGCGCGCACCGCTCCAGCAGCGCAATGGCCCCGTTCGCCGTCTTCGCCACCGCCGGCTACGCGCGCACCCGGCTGCGCCGCGTGCTCCGCTTGAGGCAGTGGGTCCCCGTGATCAGCTCACCTGACGACCTCCATCGCCTCATCGAAGGGTCATTGAGCCCGGCCATCCGACTGCTGATCCCGTCCGCCGCCGAACCCCGCGAGTTCCTCGCCGCCTACGACAGCGCCCGACACTTCACCCTGAGCCCCATCGGCCCCTGCCCGCGGTGCGCAGCATCCGTTCCGACGATGTGCATCAACGACCTTGCCGACTACGGCGACTGGCTGGGCGGTGCGCAGGACCTCGCCGAGTCGCCGCACTACCGCACTTCGCCCGCCCATCACCGGGACTGCCCTCTGCCGATTCAGCCACTCACGACGTAGCCGGGCGTACAGCCCGACCGCTGCGGCACCCGAACAGATCGAAGTACGCGATGACCAGCTCCAACTCCCCGCATCCGCTGAGCAAGCAGCCCGAGGCGCGCATCACCGTGGTGGCCGTGCCGGCACCTGCGCGACTCACCGCGAAGGAACAGATCTTCCACGACGGGCTCACCGAACACCTCCTGTACGCGCTGCCGATCGCGATGCTCGAGGTCAGCCGCATGCCGTCGCATGCGCTGGACCCGCTCCGGAACGCGGCGGCCGCGGTCATCATGGGCCGCGGCGACGCCTTGCAGTTCCCGAGCAAGAAGCACACCGCCGAGGCGGGCCAGCACCTGAACCTCGGTCTTGCCTACCTGGCCCTGATGACCGACGGCGGCATCACCAAGTTCGGTGTGCACGCCTGCGCCGCGGCCCATGAGGACTGCCCGGCCGATTCTTCGAGCTCCAACCAGACGGAAAGCACGACATGAGCACCAACTCGACCCCCGACACGTCGGACACGAAGCCCAAAGCGCGCCGGTGGCTTCTTACCCAGAACCGGCAGCTGCGTGCCGAAGGAATCTTCAATTGGCCACTTCCAGCGTGGGCCGGCCGATTTTCCGATGGATCGACATATAACGCCTGCCCCGAGGCGGGAGCCTGTGCCAAGCTCTGCTACGCGAGGGTCGGAACTTATCGGTGGCCGGTCGTCCTGGCCGCGCACGAGCGCAATATGTGGATGACGATGCATTCCCTGGACGAGTGGGAAGAGCAGATGACGGAAGAGATTCAGCATCGGAGGTACCGGGGCAAGTGGATTCGCTTGCATGATTCCGGCGACTTCCATTCCGACGCCTATCTGCAAGCATGGCTGCGTATTATGCGGAGCGCCCCCGCAGATACTTGGTTCTACTGCTACACGAAGTCCGTTTCGCGTTTTCGTCGCCTCGTAGAACCGAGTCCGCCCGAGAACTTTCTGTGGTGCTACAGCCTGGGCGGCAAGGAAGACCACCTGCTGGACCTGGAGAGCGATCGCCACGCCGACGTGTTCCCCGGGGTCGAGGCACTGGAGCAGGCCGGCTACACCGACCAGACGGAGTCAGACCTCCTGTCCGTCCTGAGCGAGTCGCCGAAGGTCGGAATTCCGGCAAACCGCATCCCGATGCTGCTCAAACGACAAGGTGACGAGACGTTCAGCAGCTTGCAGCGAGCCCTGGACAAGAAGCTCGCCGAGCGAAAGCAACGCCGCGCAACCGCAGGCGCCCTCGACCTCGCGTCCTGACCACCAGCCGGCGGCCAGCACGCCGGCCGCGGTGCCGGGACAGCGCGCCGCACAACCACCCCAGGCGTGCCGGGAAGCATATGCTCCCCGGCACGCCCGTGCCGGTTCCACGACGACAGCCACGCCGACTCACCGCGAAGAATTGCTTAATCGCTTGAATCGCTGTACGTTGCGCACCGGGTCTCGCCCTGCATCCTTCCCGCCCGTCACCGGGCGTCGGCAAGGGCACAGGAAGGGGCCGCTGGCCCGGCACAACAGCACCTCCCGGCGGCACGACCACGTTCCAACGGGAAACGATCAGGCCACGCAGGCCCTGGAGCAGACGATGATCCCCGCAAACTCGAAGATCAAGCAGACAACGGTCCAAAGGATCGCGAAGCGCTACCAGGTGAGCAATTCAACCGCCGCCTCCTGGACGCTCGAGCCGACCTTCCCCTCATCCCCCGACAAGGGCTGGGGCAAGACCCAGCTGTACGACGAGGGTGCCGTCGACGAGTGGGTGCTCGAGCACAAGCCGGAGGCCTGGGTGGTGGCCCACCCCAACCAGAAGGAGAAGGCCACCGCACTGCCTGCCGGCGGACCTCGCGACCTCCTTCCCCTCCGTCACATCGGAGTACTGGAGGGGCGATTCCTCTCCCGCGAGTCCACCCCGGTCAAAACCCTGCGCACCTACATCTCCCGGGGCGTGCTCGCCCGCCCCGACCGTCGCGCTGGCGACGGCCGGCAGCCCGAGGTCAGCGAGGACATGTGGTTCCGCGAGACGGCCTATGCCTACATCACCCGTCCGCGCCCCGTGCGACGCAAGACCGGCAAGAGCGATGCTCCTCGGCGAGAGCCGGGCGAATTCCTGCAGCAGTACTTCGAGAAGAACCCGGGCCTGCTCACCCTGGAGCAGATCGCCGAACTCGACGGCCGGGAACACGACCGCGAGCCGACGGCGCTGTCCACCCTCGGCAACTACATCTCGCAGGGCAAGCTGGCGCGCCCTGACCGCAAGCCGGGCGACGGCAAGGCACCCGAGGTCGACGAGCCGATGTGGGAGCCCGAGACCGCCCTGCCCTACCTGTGCCGGCCGGACAGCCGGCGCGGAGCGCCCAAGCCCGCCCAGGCGGCCTCCGAGGTCGAGCCGAGCGAGTTCCTGCAGCAGTACTTCGAGAAGAACCCGGGCCTGCTCACCCTGGAGCAGATCGCCGAACTCGACGGCCGGGAACAGGGCCGCCCCAAGCCCACCGCCCTGTCGAGCCTGAAGGTCTACATCTCGAAGGGCAAGCTGGCGCGCCCTGACCGCAAGCCGGGCGACGGCAAGGCACCCGAGGTCGACGAGCCGATGTGGGAGCCCGAGACCGCCCTGCCCTACC
>NZ_JBIVTU010000022.1:0-33411 GCF_044756845.1 Streptomyces sp. NPDC091416 | reverse complement strand
ACCTCGCCACGCCCCGGCAGGCCAGGAAGGCCTCGTCGGCCACGCCCGCGGAGGGGGAGCTGCGGGCGCCGAGCAAGGCCCTGCAGCGGTACGTCGAGAAGAACCCGGGCCTGCTCACCCTGGAGCAGATCGCCGAACTCGACGGCCGGGAGCAGGGCCGCTCCAAGCCCACCGCCCCGTCGACGATGCGGGCCTACCGCTCCCGCGGCCTGCTGGCACCCCCGGACCGCATCCCCAATGACGGCAAGGCGCCCGAGGTCGACCAGCCGATGTGGGAGCCCGCCACCGTCATGCCCTACCTGCTTCGGCCCCTCGGCCGGCGCGACACCGCCGCGTCGAAGTCCGACCAGTAGTCCGACACGCTCCCGCCCCGACCCTTGAGGACGTCCATGACCAGCCGCATCGACGAAGCGGGGATCAGCGCCCGGTACGGCGTCAAGCCGAAGGACGTCCGCGCCTGGACGACGCTGGTCAACTTCCCGCCCGTGGGCGAGGATGAACTGCGGGACACCGTCATGGTCGACGCGTGGGTTCAGGCCATGAGGCCGCAGTACTGGCCGCCCCAGCAGGACACGCCCGAGGCCGGCGTGGCTCCCGCCCCTCCTCGGACGGCCAAGGCGAAGAAGGACGCGGTCGCACCCCCTCCGGTCACCGAGACCCGATCCGAGATGGCCAAGCGGTTCGACATGACCCCCAATGCCGTGGACGCCTGGACCAAGGCCGAGGAACGACGTGACACCAGCGGCAAGGTCGTGGCGACCGCTTTCCCGCCCCCCTTGGCAGACGGTCGTTGGGAGGCGACGGCGGTGGATGCGTGGGTTCGCATTCACCGACCCCGCGTGTGGGCGGCCTACACAGGTGGCGAGCCGCAGTACGCGAAGCCTCTTCCCCCAGGAGATCCCAAGGATCTGCTGAACATCACCGAGTACGGCGTAATCCGCGGGAACTCGATCAGCGGAAAACCTGCTTCACGGCGGACCATGCAGTCGTACCTCCTGCGAAAGCAGATTGCCTCTCCCGACCGGCGCCCGGGCGACCGTAAGCGTCCGGAGGTATTTGAGCCGATGTGGTTCCGGGAGACGATTTACCAGGAAATCCGCCAACGCCTGACGCGAGGTAAGTCGCAGACGGATAAGAAGGCCGCAGAGAGCTAGGGAATCGGCGGTGTGGTCGAGGTCTCCGGGGGCGCAGCCTCCTGTTACCCGTCCGAGCGTGCTACGCAGCATGCAACCCCCCTATCGCCATGTTGCTTAATTGGATATATCGATGTAGTTTTGGGGTGTCGGCGGGTGAACCTCTCCCGTTCGATGCGGACCAGGTACCACGGGGGTACTGGTGCGCGATCTGCAACGGCATCCCCCAACCGAGGAGGTCTGCGATGCAGTCAGACCCTCGTCTCCCTGATACCGACGAGTCCGAAGCCCGGGAGTTCTTGGAACTTCTCGAAGGCGCCCCGTTCTCGGCGCCGTACACGGGGCAGGTCATCGACTGGCTCATCAGAGACAGCACGGTGCACGCCTCCGGCATGTTCTCGGCGGCCCGGGCAGTCGCCGCCCTGTGGCACTACGCCGCCGGACACGACCTGGGCGCGGGCGAGATCGCCGAGCGTGTGCGCGATGTGGCACACGCCATGTCCCTGGTGGCGGACGAGCACTACGCGGCGGACTCCAGCCCGTGGCGCCTCCCAACCGTACGCGGGCGTAGCGTGCGCGACTTCTGCGTGGCCGCCGGCCGCCGGCGGAGCCTGACAGGTCCCGGACGAACCGTCGTGATCGCACGGGACGCCCACGAACACACCGTCTACCGCCCCGTCACAGGCCCTTCCTCCTCCGAGGCGACCGCGGAAGCGCTTCGGCACGAAGTGCTCACCGTGCTGGCCCCACATGTCCACCTCGCCGATCGCCGCTCCTTCCAAGGAAGTGGAGTCCTCGTGGAGAGCCTCCGCGAGCGTGTAGAGGTCACGTGGTGGTCTCCGGACGAGGAGGCACGGTCCGATCACCAGCATCCCGCCTGGATCACCGGCGGGGTACGCCTCTTGTGCTCGGCGCTCCTTCGCGGCGAGGGCATGGAGGCGGCCGTCCAGCCCGACGGCGCCCTGCTCGTCTCTCGGTGAGCAGCCCTCCCTCTTGCGCGGCCCTCGGCCCGCTCTTCAAGGAATCACGATGCGCACCTCACGCCGTTTTCTTCTCGGCCTTGCCCTCGGCACGCCCGTCACCGTCGTCATCTGGTATGCCACCGGCGACGCCGAAGTCGCGATCGCCCTGGGGGTGACGGTCCTGGTCCTCGTCTGGCTCGGACGGTTCATCCTCGACGAGTTGCTCTGAAGACCACCATCGCCTGCCCGTCTCGTCCTGGATCGCAACAGCATGAACAGCACTCCTCCCTTATCCCGCTCCTACGAGCGTCTCGTCCAGCTCGTCGCCGACGACGTCGGCAACGCGGCGGCGGTCTCCTGGGCGCATGCGACCGCAGTCGCCCACCACGGCGTCCGGCACGGCCTGGTCGCCGCGTCCGAAGCGCCAGCATCGCCCGATGCCGTGCGCCGGGTTCTGGACGAGCTGGCCGGTGCTCACCCCGCGCTCTCCGGCTTCCTCGACCCGCAGGCTGTGCCGCTCTGGTCCGCACCGCTCAACACGACCTCCTGGACAGCCCTTGCCGAATTCTGGGAAGCAGGTGCCGCCGTCCATGACGGGCCGCACCGAGTCGACGGCTACCGGCTCGGTGACGCCTATCAGGCGCTCTCGCGCGACGCCCGCAGGTCGAGAGCCCTCTGCCAGACCCCGCCGTGGATCGCCGAACTCCTCCTGGAGCTCTCACTGGAGCCGGCGACCGACGAGGTCGGCCCCCAGAACGTCCGCATGATCGACCCGGCCTGCGGCACGGGCCACATCCTGCTCAGCGCCTTCCACTTCGCACGCGTCTACCGCCGCCGCGGCCGCGGGACCGGGGCGCTGCCCGGCACACAGGCCTCGATCGAGCGGGCTCTGCAGACTGTCCGCGGCGTCGACCTGGACCCCTACGCGGCGCTCCTCGCCCGATACCGGCTGCTCGCCACCAGCGCCGCCATCCTCCACTCCCGCATCGACCAGCTCCCGCCCTCGTGGCCGGCGCATGTGGCCTGCGCGAACTCCCTGCTGGCCCGTGACGAGCCTCTGCTCGCGCCAGGTCAGTACCACTGCGTCGTCGGCAATCCGCCCTACATCACGGTGGCCGACGCTCGACAGCGGGACCTGATCCGCAAGGCGTATCCGCGCGTGGCAGCAGGGAAGTTCCCCCTGGCGCTGCCGTTCTGCGAGCTCATGTTCTCCCTCGCGGTCCCCGGCGGGCACGTCGCCCAGCTGACCTCGAACGCTTTCATGAAAAGGGAGTTCGGCCGCAGGTTCGTCACCGAATACCTGCCCCAGTTCGACATGCAGTGGGTCATCGACACCTCCGGTGCCTACATCCCGGGCCATGGCACGCCAACGGTCATCCTGTGCCATCGCGTGCGCCCGCCGCAGGGCGACACGGTGATCACGGTGCGGGGCGTACGGGGCGAGCCGACCATTCCCACGGACCCGGCCCGGGGCAAGGTGTGGTCGGCGATCGCCGAGGCAGTCCGGTACAGGCTCGCCGAGAACCGACTGAAGAAGGCCCTCGCCCAGCGTGATAATATTGCATAATTGGAATTATCCAAGTAGAATTGAGCTACAGCGTCGGCTTCACACCGCACCACCTAGAACGGCACGGTGCACGGCGCCGTGGCACCCCTCACCCGGAGAACCATGCCCGACCGCCTTCCGCAATCCGCACCCGTACCGGCACGCGCCGGCACCTCGCGCCGGACCATCTCGGGGCTGGCGGTGACGGCAGCTGCCGCCACCGGAGCCGGTATGACGGCCCAGGCCGCCACCGGGATCACCTCAACCGGCATGGCCGTCGTCGACTTTCTGGCGCGCACCGCGATGCACTCGGCGTACAGCGTCGCCATCGTCAGCAGCGCGACGCTCGCACTCGCCGCTGCCTCCTGGAGGTGGCCGCACCCGCCGTCGCCTGCCCCCAACAACTCCGAGGACTCGACATGACCTCTTCGTCCACGACCACCAACTCCTCGACGCAGCACACGGATTCCGACGACAGCCGCACCAGGCGCGGACGTGGGCGCGGCTTCATACGTCAGTCCCTGGAAGCCGGCACTCACCCGGCAACTGGGCGTCCGCTCGCCGCCTGTGGAGGCTGCGTTCACCTGAGGGTCAAGCGACTCGGAGATCAGTCCGAGCACTTGAAGTGCGGTCTGCTCATCGGCGTCGGGCGGCGGAACGGCGGTCCCGACCTCTACAAGGAGACGCCGGCGTGTGTCGCCTTCGAGGAGGCACCCGGGGTGCAGACCGACGCCGGTGCACGAGCGGCATGACCCCTCCCGGCGCTCCCGGCGGGGCCGACCGGCAATCCGCAGCGACGCCACGCGAGCGGGGGCCGGCCGGGGGCACCCGCCTGTTGGTGGGTGCCCCCGGGCGGCCGTCGTCACCGGGCGGAGCCGCCGCCGGCCGAGCGGCCTACGTCCCGCTCGGTCCTGTCACAGCTCTCTGATGTGCCCCTGGAGGAGCAAGGTCCGATCCGACCCCAGCATTTCCCGACTGAACGGCCCTGGCAGCGAGCTCAGCTCCCGCCGGGGCCTCGCGTGTTGCCCGTTGACTGCCATCCCGGCACGGTGCCAGCAGGTGCGCCGGCCGAAGGAGCCCCTCTTCATGCATCCGACCGACCTCTCGGACGAGGTCCTCATCCGAACCATCACCGCGGCCCTGGAGGCCGACGGGATCCTCACCTCCGCCTCCTTCGACGTCGTGGTGTCCCGCCGGCGCACTACGCACGCGGTAACGACGCGACCGGACGGGCGACGGGTCGTGCGCATCCTGCCGACGTCCACGGCCGCCGAGATCACCCAGTTCGTCCGACTGAACGCTTCACGCCTGGCGGATCACGCCCGGCAGATGGCCACGAGGGCGCCCCGGCATCCGGACAGGCGCCTGACGGACGGCTGCGAGCTGTTCTGGCTGGGCCACAGCGTCCGGCTCCACCTGGTCGACACGCCCGTCCCGGTCCACATGAGGCAGCAGGAGGACGGAACCGGGCTGCTTGTAGTCCACCGCGGCGACCTTGAACGGTGCGGCGCGCAGCCGATTATCGACTGGTACGCGCGGGCCGGCCGGGCCTGGCTGGAAGGCGCGGCGCCGGCGCACTGGGCGCGCCTGCGCACCCGGCGTCCGCTCCCGCGGCTGGAGGTGCGCGACCTCGGCCGGTGCAACGGGGCCATCTACCAGGAAAGCGCCCATCAGTTGACCTTGCACTGGGCGGTCTTCCAGCTGCCGCCGGTTCTTCTGGAGTACGTCCTGGTGCACGAGCTGGTCCACGGGACGCGTCCTCGGGGCCGTTCGCACGGACCCGAATTCCGGACCCGGCTGCTGCGCGTCATGCCTGACGCGCTGATCCGTCACGAGCAGTTCAGGGCGGCGTACCGATTCCTGTGGATCGGCACCACCCCATAGAATGCATAACTGGAATTATGGATGTAGTCTAGATGTTCGTTAGCGGATCACGGCGCTCACGGAGCGGCCGAACTGTCGCCGCCTCAGCCCGTCGCGCCCCCGGCGCGCTACTTCAACGCAGAAATACAGCGGCATGCACACCCAGCCTTCCGGCCGGCCGGCCGAATGGTTCCCTTCCTCCATCACCCTCGACGGCTCCGGGCCGTACCCGGCCGAAGTCCTCGGCCATCGGCGCGACGGAATGACGCTGCCCCGCTTCGCCCGCGAGGTCGCGCACCGCATCACGGCCGACCTCCTACCCGGCCATGCGCGCGATTTCAGCCTCCTCCTCAGCAACGAGGCCATCGAGATCCTCGGCCCCGGCACTCCGGCGCAGGTCCTGGAACTCTGCCGGCCGGACGCCGAAGGGCGCTATGCCCTGGGCCACGGAATTCTTCCCTGGCAAGAGCACACCACCGCCGACGCCGCGGACTTCGCCCGGACCCTCGATGAGGTACGCGCCGGCGCGTACCCGCCGGCGGCCCTCGACGCGTGGACGGTCGCCTTCGCCGACCACGGACACCGGATGGCCCTGCTCGCCGTCTACCGCACTCCGGACGAAGACGCCGCGGCCTACGACGCGCTCTACAACGTGCTCTACGCCAGCGGCCTCTCGTCGTACGAGATCACAGCGGCACGCGCCGACGACGCCGAGCTCACAGCCCGGCGCCACTTCAGCGGCCAGCGCGCCCACGTCGAACCCGACACGCTCGTGTGGCCGACGATCGCGCCCGCCACCCGGCTCCCCATCGGCCCCCGCTGAGCACTGCGCCGACCACACGGTCCCCCAGCACCACGTACGAAAGACAGCCCACCCATGGCACCATCCGACATCTCCACCCGCCTCGCGGCAGCGCTCGCCTCCGCCCGACAGCCCACGCCGGTGGCCTTGGTCCCGGCCGCCTCTGCGCAGTCCGACGCCGCCGGGTGCGGTGATCCGGGATGTGCTCGGCACGCCGGCACTGCCGACTGCCCGCCCTTCCCGATCTCACGCCGCCGCGGCTCCGGCTTCGGAGACTCCGTCGCCGACGCCTGGTACCGCAGCTGCGGCAGCAGCCGCATGGACGTTCCGGCGGGCGTGGTCGCGGCCCTGGCCCTGTGGCCCATCAAGTCCCCGGGCGCCCTCCACGCCGGCCAGCTCTCCAACTACATCGCCGCGCAACCCCCTCGCGTGCTCGTCAAGGGCTACGCCGAGGTGTACGCCGCAACGTGGATGCTGCGCCCGGACCTCATGGACGTGGCAGCGCCGATCTTCCGCTGGACGGAGGAGGACCTCGACGAGCAGGCTCTGCGCGGCGTCGCCGCCGTCACCCGAGCCGCGCTGCGTGCCGGCGTGCTCCAGTACACCGGTGACAAGGATCCCTACTACCGCTCCGACATCGACCTCATGTCATGGACCATCACCAGCCTGCGGCACCACAGTTCACGCTGCGGCCTGGGCGAACACCACACGCCTCCAGAGGTCGCCGACCTGATGGCCCGCCTCGTGTACGACGGCTCACCGGGGACCGATGGCGACGGGGGGCGGGAACAGGCGTTCGGCGAGCCGGCTGCGGGCACCGGCGGCATGTTCCGCTCCATGGTGCAGGCCATGCGCGAACGCAGCGAGAACCCGCACAAGCACAAGTGGGTCATGCAGGAGCTCGACTCGATCGCGGCCGCCGGAGCAGCGGTCAACACCATCGTGTGGGACCTGGGCCCCAAGGCGGTCGTCGCGGTGGGCGACACCCTGGCCGAAGGCGACCTGAGCTCGAAGGCCTTCGCCCACCAGCGCACGATGCAGGCCCACCGAGACCGGCTTCGCGAAACCGCTGCCTTCGCCAAGGCGACCGCCGACGCGTTCGACATGGTCGAAGCCCTCGTCTCCGCCCGCGCCGCATGAACAGGAACACCATGTCCGCCCGCCCGCGCGATGTGACCTGGCTTCCGTCCGCACATGCCCGTCGGGCGTTCCTCCCCGAGGAGCCCGCCGAACATGCCCGGCGTCTCCTCGGCACGATCACGGCGCTGTGGCCCTCCTCGTCGTCGCTGGAGATCCCCCTGGGCACCACGGCGGCACTCGCCCTGCTCCCGCTGGCCGACGCGCAGAGCCCGGAACTCGCTCACGACGTCGCCGCGCTGGACCCGGACGATCTCGTCACGGTGCTGCGACAGACGTGGGCCCACCTGTGGCAGAGCCATCCGTACCTCGTGGAACGGTCCGCCCTGCTGTGGCGATGGCTCGCCGACCCGCCCCGGCAGACCGCGGAGGCCGTGACCGAGATGACGCACCACCTGTTCAAGGGCGGCATCCTCGAGTGGGGGGCCGCTCCGGAACGCTATCTGGCGACCGATCTGCTGGGCCGGCTGCTGCAGGCCCTGGGCAACCGCGGGGAGAAGAGCCGCCGCGGCGCGTTCCATACGCCGGACGTCGTCACCGATCACATGGTCGAGTACTTCGCCGGGGACCTCCCGCCGGGCACAGTCATCGGAGAGACGTCGGCGGGCTCGGCGGCCATGTGGCGGGCGCAGGCCCGGCTGCTGCGCGACCAGGGACGGGATGCCGCGCAGTACCGGTGGGTCGGCGCCGAGATCGACCCGCTCACCGTGGCCGCGCTCGGTGCGAACAGCCTGTTGTGGCGGCTGGGACCCGACGTGCTGATCGCCTGCGCGGACGCCCTCGCCGGCGACAGCGGCCTGGCGCAGGCGCACCGGGAGCGCGCCGAGGCGATCGCCCGTCGGGATGCGTTCCTGAGCAGTCCACCCCCACAAACCTAGATTGCATAATTGGATTTAGAGATGTACGGTGATGGTGTCGCTGAGGTCCTGTGAGCCCCGATCATCCCGCCGCTGGCGCCTCCGCGTACGCCCGCACACCAAGGAAGGTTCCCCGATGACGACCCTGCCCGGCCCCGTCGACGTCCGTCCGATCCTCGATCAGATCAGCCGTCTCCAAGACGACTACGCCGTCCACGAGATCCTGACCGCCGCTCACGAGCGCCTCACCCAACTCGAACTGACGCGGCTCGCCCGGCTGCTCACTCCGGTCATCGACGAAGTCCGGGCACGGGAAGACGCCCGCGCCCGACAACTCGTCGTCCGCGCGGCCACGTTCGAGCCGACCCCGTCCCGGCCCCAGCCGGTCCGCTACAGCGTGGATGCGCTGTATGTGCCGCTGGCGTCCCGGCGCGGACGGGAGTGGCGCGAACAGCTCGTGGTGCCGGCGGACCTCAAGCCGAAGGCGGAGCTGATTCTGCGCGGACTCACCAACGCCGCCCTGGGCTCTCTCGCCGCCGGTGAGGAGCTCTACCTCCAGCTCCCCTGAGCCGCAGCACGCCCACCCCCAGCGACACAGCCCCACGGGCAGGAAGAGTGGACCGACGTGCCCGCCGCTGCCCCTTCACCCACGCAGGAACTCATGGCCTCCCGGCACACCCTCGTCTGCCTCCCTCCCCTGAACGACCCGCACGACTGGGCGGACGCGATCGACCAGGCTGTCGCACCGTTCCCCGAAGACCTCTACACCTGGACCGCCTACGGGCGGTACGACGCCCACCTGGCCGCGCGTACGGGCACTCCGCCGGACGACGAGCACCTCGCCCAGTGCCCGCGAGTACGCCAGTCCCACATCCCGTCGGGCAGCGGCGGCCGTCGAAGCTCCCTGGACTTTGCCGCGATGCGCACGTCCCGCGCCGCGCAGGCCTCCGTGCTCCACCGGACATGGAGCAGTGCTACGGCCGCCATGCCCCCGGCCACTTCCCTCGCGTCCTTCGTCCAGCACCACCCGCAGGAGCTGGCCCGGGCGCGAGGGGAGTTCCACGCCCAGCCGCAGCTCCGACTCCTCACCGAGCTCGATGCGCCGCGGTCGCGCCGCCGCCGAGATGCCGAGACTGCCGCCCTGGTCGCTCTGGACCACGACGCGTTCGTCGAACGTGCTCGGCAGCGCGCCGTTCCCGGTGATCTTCTCCTGACGGTCGACGGGGCCCTCCACATCGACCCGTCCTTCATCCACCCCGACGACGTCGACGAAACCGGCGCCACGCGCTACCTGTCCCTGGCCAACAGCTACCTCGACGAACTCCCGCCTGACCACCTGGTGTTCAGCATTGACGGCCGAACCGCCGGCTAGGGCACCGCCCCTTCGCTCCGCTCTTCCGCCCCGCAAGGACCACACATGCTCGACCGACCGAATCCCTCCTCCCTGGCCGCTCTCGCCCCGCTCACGGGCGACACCCGCTGCTCCCGCCACGAGCCCGCCGCGGCCTCACCCCGCCCGTCCGCACCCCGCACAAGCGGATCGCGCACGTCGAAGGCGGGAGTGCCCCGCCGTCGCCGCAGCGACAAGGGCTGGGTCCTTGCACTGCAGGACGGCCTTCCCACCCGCTTCACCACCCTGGTGCTGCGCCGCTTCGCCCGGGACGTGCTGGGCACCGAATTCACCCGCTCGACCGGCACGAAGGTGGTCGAGGCCGCCTACGCTCGCAGCACCGCGGTTGAGCCCGGCCCTCCCGCGGGCCGCGCAGGCCGCCGCCGCGTCACGGACGGGGCCGGCTTGAGGTGGCACTTCGCGTACGAACCCGGTGAGCGTCCGGCGGTCATCCACCTCTCGTGGGAGCCGGGCTGCGGGCCCCAGGCCGCCGCTCGGGAAGCGGGACATGACGGCTGCGGGGGCTGGTTCGGATGCGCGGTGCCGCCCGCGTCCGCAGTGCCGAGCTGCCGTTGCGCTCCTCCGTCTCATCGCCCCCACCCGGGGCGATGAGACCCTCCGCTCCCGCTCGACCACCGGCACCGGGTAGGCAGGCCGCGCACCGGCCCCGCCGCGCACACCGACATCAAGGACGGTCCGCCAAGCAGATGGACACCCTCTTCAGCCCCAGCAGCCCAGAGATCCCGCAGGCCTCGGCACACGTCCTGGTTGTTCCGGCGCCCAGACCGAAGCGCAAGCGCAAGCGGGCCGTGCACCCGTCCGTGCCGTTCACGCCGTCGACGACCGTTCCCGACGAGCTGCTCTTGGATGCGGACTGGGTTGTCGTCTCGTCCTCGGGCGGGAAAGACAGCCAGGCGATGCTCTCGTACGTCGTCCGCCGCGCGAAGGCCCTGGGCGTGCTGCACAAGGTGGTCGTCGTGCATGCCGACCTGGGCCGTGCCGAGTGGGCAGGCACCCGCGACCTCGCCGAGCTCCAGGCGCGCCTCTGCGGCGTCCGCCGGTTCGAGGTGGTGTCATCCGGCCACGACTTCCTCGACCGAGTTGAGACCCGTCACGGCAAGCTGAAGGCGAAGGCGGAGAAGGAAGCTCTCGAGCGCGGCGAGGACCCGGCGCAGGCCGAGGTCGCGCCGGCCTGGCCGTCGAGCTCGGCACGCTGGTGCACGAGCGGCGAAAAGCGGGGGCCGATCCACACCCTGTACACCCGGCTCACCGACGAGCTCGCTCACCTGGGACGCCCCGTACGGATCTTGGCGTGCATCGGACAGCGCGCGGCCGAGAGCACCCAGCGGGCCAAGCTCGCCGAGGTGGAAATCGACCGCAGGGCAAGCAACGGCCGACGACACATCACGACGTGGCGGCCTGTCCATACGTGGAACGACCGGAAAGTGTGGCGGGAGATCGCCCGCTCCCGCTTGCCGTACCACCCGGCCTATGACTGGGGAAACCGCCGCCTGAGCTGCGTTTTCTGCGTCCTCGGGTGTAACGGCGACCTTGTGAACGGGGCCCGACGCGTACCGGAGCTCGCCGCGGCATTCGCCCGGACGGAGACCAAGATCGGCGCCGACTTCAAGAAGGGCCTCTCGATGCGGGAGATCATCCGGCGTGCCGAAGCCCTGGAGGCGACCGAGGGTCCCGCCGCGCGGCCGCCGGCAGGTACGGCGATGGCGGCACATGTCGGCCGGGCGGTGACGACGAAGTACCGCGCACGCCAGGCCGTGCTGTACGGCCTGGTCGCCTGATCTGCCCACCGTCCGGGCCGGCCGCAACCGGCTCGGTCAGCCCTCATAGCCCACGACACAGGGGAGCCACTCCCATGACCTCGCACCTTCCTGCCCGCTCGGGACCGATGCAGCAGAGCGTCCCGGCCGACGGGGAGCAGCGTGAGCGGCTCTACCTCGCCCTGCTGGACCTCGCTCCGGAGTTCAGGATCCCCTGCCGGCCCAGCGGCGCACTCCGGGACCTCACCGTCTCCCGGCACCGAAACGGCCCCAACTCGCCGTGGCAGTGGGCGCTGCACCGTCTTGGAGCAGGCCTCACGACGTTCGCCTGGGACGACAGCGGCTGGATCGTCGTCGACGACCGGGCCCACATGCTCGAACACGCGGTGTGGGCCCACCCCGTGGAGGCGATCTTCGAAGCTCAGCGGATCGCGCAGGCGGACGAGGACCGCGGCCACACCGAAGTGGAACGGATCAACGAGTGACTCGAGGGCGGCCGGGGCGCGCAGGCGCCCCGGCCACTCCGCCACGTCGTGGCCAGTTGTCACCGACAAGCACTCCCCGTCATTGCATAATTGGAATTATGGCAGTATGCTGTGAGTGCCGCTGGTGAGTACGCCGGGCGGCCGACGCCATCACACGCGCTGGCGCACTCTGCCCCAGAGCTGACATCCCCCGGAAGTGCCGTTGAACACCCCAGAGCCAGAGCCAGAGATAGATGCCATCAGCACGATGGACGCCGCCCGCATCGCTCTCAGGGAGACCACCCCGGAGGTTCTCGACGCGGTCTGTGCCGTCGTCGCGGAACTCTTCCCCGACGGCAAGTACCTCTGCGTCAACACCCTGACCGTCCACACGGCGGAGGGCCGCCGGACGGTCGGCCCCCTGGACCGCCGCCGGAGCCCGAAGTACCCCGACCACCTCGTGTGGGAGTGGCCGCTGGACCGGCTGCCCAAGCGCATCACGCGTCCCCACCTCGGCGTCCACGCGGACTCCAAGAAGCGCACCCTGAAGGGCCTTCTGAAACAGGCCCGGCGGGCAGGTGCCGAGATCCCGTGGGGCGATGTGGGCCGACACTACGCCCCACGACTCAGGCTCCGCTGACGCGGCGCCCCCGTTCCACCCCGACATCCGGGAGTTCCCCATGCCCCCCACCCCGCTCACCGCAGCGGCCGTCGCTCGTCTGCGTTCGGCGTCCGTGCACCCTCACGGTCACCTGCCCAAGGTCGGCCCGAGGCTGCTGCGCCTGTTCGTGACGGAGAAGTACGCCTATCGCAATGACACCGACGGCTACGTCCTCGACGGCCAAGCCGCCCTGGAGGACCTGAACCGCGCCGATGACTCCCGCCCGTTCATCATCACTGCCGCAGGCCGGCGCGCCGCCCTCAACAAGGCCCAGATCCAGGCCCTGACGGCAGAGGTCGGCCCCGACGGTCGGCTTGCCCGCGGGGTGCCGTGGCCGACGCAGCAGACCCTGGCGCGGCTCTTGCTCATCGAGTTCCGCGACGAACGGCGAGAGCCCGCCTCCGGTGACGGGATTCCGTTCCGCACCCCCCTCGGGGCCATGGTCGCCGAGGCGAAGCACCACACCACCCACCCCGACGACGGCTCGGAGCCGGACCCGTGCCGTCGGCCCCAGCGCGGTCGGCAGCCGGAATGCCCAGCCGCACCGCCCGAAGCGGGCGGACACCTGCCGCGGCGCGACGCGCCGCCCCGTGCAGGCACCTGAGGTGCTCGACCGGTCCCGCGACCCGCTGACCCCCGACGGGACGCTCGCGCACAACGGCGCGGCCCCGCCCACCCCGTCCACTCTGCCCCACCCCCGCACCGCCCTGAGGAACGCCGCCCCGTGACACTCGCCCGCCGTACGCTCGCCAGCGGTACGTTCACCATCACCGTCATCACCAATCCAGAACCCCCACCATCACCCTCGCCGCCTGACCACCCCAACCACACGCAAACCAGGCACCACGTCCTTGACGAAGGACATAGAGACACCCCCCCCGCCGGGTACGGGGCCGTCAAACTCTCGGCGCTGTAGCTCAGTTGGTAGAGCGCGGATCCTATAAGTCCTGGGTCGCGGGTTCGAGTCCCGCCAGCGCTACGCAACGCACACCACGCACATCGCCCTTGCCGCGGCAGCCGAGTCCGCGGTCTCGGCTCAGGAGGCGCACCACCATGTTGATCCCGTACGTCGTCAAGGACCCCGCCACCGGGTCGCTGTTGCACGGCGTCTTCTCACCGGAAGGCATCGTGGAGTTCGAGGGGGTCATGAAGGACTTCGGCAGCATGGAACTGACCCCGAACCTGTACTGGGCACCCGAGCAGAAGCAGTGGCTCCTCGCGCACGGCAACACCGGTACGGGTGCGCAGCTGGTCTACGAGGTCATCACCGCGCAGGACGCGCGCTCCTGGCTGGCCGACAACGACCACGTCGCGGCCGTCGAGCGGCACTTCGGATAGGAGGATGCTGCCGAAGAGGGCCCGTGCGGCGAGAGCAGCGGAGCAGTCCCGGCACGCCAAGTACCGCCGCGTCCGACATCGTGACAACCGTGAGACAGCCACCCTGGGGCCCACGCTGGGCAGCCGTCACATCTGCTGGTGCGGACAGGCCCACGGGCATGCGTGGCCCGGATCCACGGACGGCGCTCCCCACCCGCCTCCCGCATAGCCCCTCCCGGAAGGTGCCATGACACCGTTCTGCTTCCGCCCTCGTCGCTCCGACGAGGACTACGACACCTACGAACAGGCGTTCATCGGCGCATGGGACTTCTTCTGCTCCCAGCGCCGGCTCAACCCCTATCCCGCGCAGCCCACCGGTGACCGCTACCTCGATGCATGCAGCGCGTCGGCCGCCTACGCCGAAGGGCTCCGCCGGAGCGGACTTCGCGGTCTCCGGCGCAAGCTCGGCCGGCTGACGCTCCGGCTCGCGACTGTTGCGCCCTGCCGGCGTCCCCGACAAACCCCAGGAAAATGACGTGCCGAACAATCATGCCGACAGGAATCCGGCCGCGCAGATCGAGTTCCTGTACCTGAGCGCCGACAGGGTTGAGGTTCACGACTTGGCGTGGTTCTGCGACCACTGGTCGCGCGAATCGAGCTACAGCAGGTGGCGCCGCATTCCCCCCGCGAACCTGCTCCTGCTGGAGAGCGGCAGCACCTCGCCGGAGCTCTTCACTGTCAGCGGCGGCAGGTCGGAGGGCTTCACGCACCTGGACGGGCGGCGCTTGGCACGGCGCCGCGGCACGATCACCAGCGCACCGCAGTATCCCGATGCCGCCCCGGCCCATTACTCCTTCGACTACGGGGAGCACGATCCGGCCGAGGACGAGGCCCCCGTCGCCGACGTGGAGGAGCTTCGCTTCCCGGCCTGCGAAGTGCCCTCTGGCGACCGCACCGGCATCCCGGAGTCGTAGGCGAAGGCGGAACTTCAGCGGGCCCGCTCCGGACAGCGGCATTCGCGTCACGCCGTCCCATGCGGACGGCCCGGTCAAGGCGGTCACCTTGGCCGTTCTCCGGTGTCCCCACAACTCTGCCCGACCGCGGCGCCGGCCGGATGGCTCTTTTGGCCATCCGGCCTCGAACGTGCCTGAAGCCGCGGCGTCGGAACTGGAGCTCTGGCTGAATTTCGAGGCCATGAACAAGGAGGTACTCGTGGAGCGCCCGCTTCCCGGCAAGCAGCACGAAGAATCGGCGTGCCTGTCCGGCGTGCCAGCCGGCAACGCGGGGCTGTCCGACCGGGTCCAGCGCCTCGAACCCGGTATCGAGCAGGATCATCGCAAACGTCCGTGCACGAGGTGCCCCTGGGACCGGCGTGCTGACCTCACCGAGTTCTCGGACAAGGACATGGACATGCTGCGCCAGGCGAACGGGCGCCCGGCTGCCATGGCGCCGATGAACGCTCCCATCGTCTCCTGTCACCAGGACCAGCCCGGCACGGCACATGCCTGGCGCTGGTGTGCCGGGTTCCTCGCCGTCGTCGGCAACCACCACCTCGGCGTCCGCCTCGCGATCACCATGGAGGCTCTGCCGCCGGAGGTCGTCCAGGCAGGCGCTGACTGGCCGGAACTGTTCGCAGACCTCGACGAGTTGCTCGCGGTCAGGGCCCGGCAGCTCGGCGTCCTTGCCTCGCCGCAGGAAGGCGCGGCTCCCGGGCAGACCGACATCCACATGCCCAACTGATCTGCACAACACAGCAGTTAGCGGCATCGGCCACGCGACGACAGCATACGGAAACCCCCTGCCAGGCATTGCTTAATTGGATTTATTTAGGTAGACTGTATGTCATGAGCCCGACAGGCCATCACTACCCGTCCACCGCAGAGGATGACTCTTGACCACGCTGATCGACACGGCCGTCCACTTTCACCCGCAGGGCACCCCCGGAGCCTTGTGCAACAAGCACAACCGCCAGCTCCTCGCGGTCAACACGTGCCAGGTGGCCCGGCTCCAGGGCTACGACCACGCCATGAGCACCGAGGAGATCGAGGCGTGCTTCCGCGTAGTGAAGGGGGAGCGGTACCGCTACCGGCCGCAGCCCGCGACCTACGAGGCGGTGCGCTCCGGCCTCAGGGCCCCGCTGACCGCGTCGGACGCCGCCGACGACATCAAGGATCGCGTCTTCACCGCGGTCGACCAGGGGCACCCGGTCCTCGTCTCGGATGCCGACGGCAACGAGCACTACCTGGTCGCCATCCCCGCCACCCCCTGACGGGCACACCCTCCTCGGCTTCCGGCTCGGGGGCGGCCGCGCACTGGCGTGGTCGCCCCCGCTACCGCCCCACCAACCCGTACAGGAGCAGCGCCATCTCCGGTCAGTACTACGGCACCCCGCCCGGCCGTCCTCTCAACCCGGCCCGCACCGCGTAGGTCCTATCCGGCCAAGCCGGCCACGTAGGCCCGATGCAGGACGAGAGTGGCCTGTCGAGCGGATCAGGTGCTTTGGCATGATCCGTATCGCAGCCCCACCCTCACCTACATCAACGGAGTTTCGCCCATGAAGACCGCCTCTCTGGCCGGCGCCGCCTCAGTGCTCCTGGCCCTCGTTCTGACGGGATGCGGCCAGAACGACACCCCCGCGCCCGCCGGCTCCTCCGGATCACGGCAGCCGGCCGCGGCCGGCTCGGCGGAACACCCCGCCGCCATAGCCGCCTTCGGGTCTGCCCGACCGCTTGAGAGCGGTCCGTGGACCGCGTCGGTCCGCACGCTGCAGGAGATGACGCCACCGGCGAAGGCATCCGTGCCCTCAGGCTGGTCCGCGGCCCGCGTGACGGTGGCGCTCACCAACACGGGGGCGGACATCGCGTTGCTGCCCGACGCGTCGGTGACCGTCCGCGTCGGCGAACTCGGCCTTGAGACCGTGCCGTTCACCGGCCAGGGCGCTGGCGGTTTCCCCGAGCCGGACGCCGGCACCAAGGTCGCGCCCGGAGACACGTTCACCGCCGACGTCGGTGTCGCCGTCCCTCCGCACAGCGCCGGCCAGCGTGCCACCGTCACGCTCGAGGCCACGCAGGCGGGCCTGGCGCAGGCCGACGCCGTGTTCTTCGAAGGGAAGATGCCGGGATCACCGACAGCCCCCGCTTCATCCGTGCCCGAGGTCACCGCGGCCGCGGGCACGAAGCTCTCGCTGGGCCAGTGGTCGCCGGAGGGCGTGCGTGTCTCCCCGCTGGAGCTCGCCGCCGAGGACAACGGACGCCGCGAGGCCTCCCTGGAGCTGTCGGTGCACAATGACAGCGACGAGCCCCGTTCCGGCATGGGCATCACCGTGCGCGTCCTCTTTGGCGCCGAGCTCACCACCGCGGACACCGTCTCGGCCGGCCTCGGCTACCACGACGCGCCCATCGCACCGCACCGCACCGCCACGCACACCGTCCACGTCTCCTTGCCCTCCCGCGCGGTCCCGGGCCCCGTGACCGTCGACGCGGAGCAGCGCGGCGGTGACCGCCTGATGTTCGAGGGGACGCTTCGGTGATCAGACCCGCCCCAGCCACGTCCACGGCATCCGGCCACCTTCAAGCGGCCCAGGAGGCCGATGACGGCAGGCAGCCGACCGGACGGGGCAAGCGCATCCAGGCGTCCGCGCAGATCACGGTCGCCGTCGACTCCGTGCCGTGGGCGCGGGCGTCGGGCACCAGGCCCTCGGAAGCCGCGGTCCGCACGGACGTCGTCGACGTGCTCCGTCGAGCCCTCCAGCAGGATGTGGTCCTACAGAAGGCAGGCGCCCGTATCGCCGTCAAGCCCGTCACCGTCCTCGACAGCGCAGCTGAGATCACCACGTCGGTGAACGCCGCCGTGCTCGAGCGGATCCGCTTGTCCCCCTACCCGGCCCGCGGTGGCGCCGAGGAGGCGTTGCAGCAGCAGCTGTCAGCCGGCCGGGCCAACGCGGTGCGCTGCAGTCGAGGAGGACGCCTCGCGCAGGTCCTCGGCCGCGGCGGATCTGTCGACTTCCCCTCCGCCCCCGCGGTGTACGCCGACCGGAACGGGCGGCTGACGCTGCAGGCCCCCAAACTCGCCGGCTGCCCCCGGATGACGCGTGGTTCCACGCCCCCACCGAGGTCGTGGCCCTGCTGCTGTTCCCGCAGCTCGCCGTTGTCCTCGACGGTGCCGACGACGACGTGATGAGCGGGCTGCGCCGGCTGATGTCCTGAGCCACGCGTCGGGGGTCGCGCTCGGCTCCCGGGCGGGCAGGGGCCGCGCCCGATACGGTGGGGCCGCACGGCAGGCTCGGCGGATCGACCGGGGCCGTGTGAAGGAGGAAAGCGGTGGAAGGAGCGGCGTCCGAGGCGGGGAGCAGTCCCGCGGCCGGGCGGCCACCGACGGTGTACTTGCTGGTCGGTCTGACCGGGTCGGGCAAGACCACGTACGCCCGGCGGAAGCTGGAGCGGTCCGGCGTGGTGCGGCTGTCGGTGGACGAGCGGCTCTACGCCCGGCACGGCCGGTACGGGGTGGACTACGCCGAGGGAGAGTACTTCGCTCTGGAAGCCCCGGTGGTCGCCGAGGTCCGCGTGGAGCTGGTCGAGCGGGTCGCTGCCGGGCAGGACGTCGTGCTGGACCACGGGCTGTGGACCCGCGCCGCCCGGGACGAGTGGAAGGCGCTCGTCGAGGGCGCCGGCGGGATTGCGCGGCTGCTGTACTTCCCCGTGGCCAAGATGGAGTTGCTGCGGCGCCTGCACGAGCGCAACCGCCGGGAGGATGCCAACGCGCTGACCGTCACGGAATCCGCGCTGGATGACTTCTACGCCCGGTTCGAGCCCCCGCACGGTGAGGGCGAGGAGATCATCGAGCCTGGCCGCTGCTGACCCGGGTGCGGCACGCGCTGCCCGGCCGCCAGGGAGCGGGTGGTCTCAGTCGGCGTGCGGGGTGAGGGTGATGACGGCCTCCGAGCCGACGATCTGCCTCGTGACGTTGTAGTCCCGGTGATCGTCGTCGCCGGGTGTGTAGGCGCCGGTCAGCGAGCCGAACAGGTCCGGGTCACCAGGGCTCGCGAGCAGCACGGTCAGGGCCTGCTGCGCCGCGGCCTGGAGGGCGTCCGGGTCGAGGCGCTGGCAGACGTCGTGCAGGTCGGTCAGCTCGCGCACCTCGAAGCCGTGCCGGAAGGTGCTGTTCGAGTAGGCCACGGCCAGGCGCCGGAACGACGGGTCCCCGCGCTGGAGCATCTCCATCGGCAGATCGTTGAACGTGTCCATCACGTGGGCGCACGCCCACAGGGCCAGCGCGGCCACGTGGGCCGGGTCCCGGCCCGTCTGCTCCAGAAGGTCCTCGCGGCAGTCGCTGCAGTCCTCCCGTGCGGCGCCGTACAGCTGGGCGATCGCGGTGCTGTCCACACCAAGGGCGCGGCCCTGCCCGTTCAGCCAGGCCGGGTCGTAGGGTGCTGGCCCGGCCAGCTCGGCGGCGATGTCCCGTTGGTGACGATGGTCGACAGAACTCACGGCTGACTCGCTCCCGTCGGACAGGACATCCACATACACAAGGAAGTGTCCCCACCGCGGTCGGTCCGCAACGAAGGCGATCACAACCGGCCGAAAGAGACCGCGAGTGATCGCGGTCGTCCGCTCCCGCGCGAATGCCGATCACTTCCGGTCCGTACGCGCTCGTGCCGGGGGATGCGTTGGCGATTCTCGCCTCGCCCTGCTCCTGCCGGTGATCCGGACGGCGGCCGTACGCCTGCGCCGCCGACCCGGCCTGGCCGCCGCAGGAGATTCTCCTCACCGACATGTCACACGGATGTCCCCCGGCACACCTCTATGGACGTTGGCACCCGGCGGCTTCCAGAAGGAGTTCCCCATGCGCACGTCCGAGCACCCCCCTGCAGCCGACCGGCAGCGGCGCCGGTTCGCCCGGCTGCGCCGCATGCTGTGGCGCGCGGCCGGGGGCGGCGCACAACGCGACGAGATGACCACGGGGCGGGCTGTCGGGCGGGCGATGCTCTTCACGCTCCTCGCCGTCAGCCTCGTCGGCACCTTGATGACGACGATCTACCTGCCCGCGCCGTGGGGCCGCCTGCTGGTGCTGCCGGCCGCGGTGGGTGCGTTCTGCACCGGTCTGATCGCGTGCATCTACGCCGTCACCGCCTCGTTCGCGGTCGTCGAGGCGGCGCACCGACGCTCTGCCGCAGCCGGGGCGGCGCTGCGCCGGAGCGCGGAGCGCCGGCGCAGCGCTCGTGCGTCGGCGGCACCGAAGTGACATCAGCCCTGCTCATGGCGTGCTGCCGTGCTGCGGACACTCGACGGAACAAGACGCAAATAACAGGACATAACGATCTTGACGGGTGGGGGGTCCGGTGTCAGATTCGGGGAGATCACCGCTCAGATTCACCTGGGGGCGGTGGTGGTCGAAGGCTGTGCTGTTGCGTGCCGAAGGGGGTGTCACATGGGTGTAAAGGCGTCGGATCTGCCGCGCGACGACGGTGCCCGTGCCTCTGCGGCCGACCTGGTGCGGGAAGGACGTGACGGTGGCCGGTCGCGGAGTGGCCGACTTCGCTCCGGCCTCGCTGCTGAGCGAGCGCACGGGTGTGGACCTGTCCCGGGAGGAGCTGGCTCGGTCGGCCTCCCGGTACGAGCCGTGCCTGAGCGCCGCCCATGTCGGCCTGTACGAACTGGGCCTGCGGGTGCCGCAGCTGAGCACGCTGGCCGCGTTGGCCCGGGCGCTCGGCGTGGAGGTCCGGGCGCTGCTGGTGCCGGTCGAGATCGAGGACCTGGCCCGGTTGAGGGTGGAGGCCGGCGTCCGCCAGCGCGATCTCGCGCGGTCACTGGGCCTGGCGCAGGCCCGCTGGTCACGGATCGAGCGCGGGCTCCTCGCACCGGAGCCGGACTTCCTGCGCACGGTGGCCGAGACGCTCGGCAGGCCCGTCGAGGTGGTGGCCCGCTCGGCTCTCCACACCCGGCGCCCCGCCTCGGCGGCGCTCGCGCGGCACAAGCGCCGCGGACCACGGGCGGGGAGGGAAATGACCATGCCGGGCCGCAGGTTGGCCGCGTACGCTCCTTAGCCCGCAAGCGCTCCGCCGGCTGAACCGGACTTCCCCGGGCGCCGGGCGGTGCACTTCCACGACCACGATTGAGGGGGATATGACCATGGCACTGTCCACGACAGGCATCTCGAAGACCACGAAGATCCGCACTGCGGCCGCGCTGGGCCTGGGGGCCACCGTGCTGCTGGCCGGCTGCGGCACCGGCTCCGACGGCCCGGACGCGAAGAAGACGTCCGCCGCGCCGAGCACCAGCGCCTCTGCCTCCGCCGATCCGGACCAGCAGGCCCGCGAGCAGGTCTTGGCCGCCTACCGCGGCATGTGGGCGGAACAGGTGAAGATCTACGGCAGCGGCTCGTTCAAGGGCGCGAAGCTCGAGCAGTACGCCGCTGACAAGGCCTTGGCGAAGGTCCGGGCGGCCGCCTTCTACTACCAGAACAACGACCTGGTGGTGAAGGGCGAGCCGAAGCTGAAGGACAACCCGACGGTCACGCTGTCGCTGGAGGGCGAGTCGAAGAGCGCCGTGATCGTCGACTGCGTCGACAGCAGCGGCTTCGTCCCTGAGAACAGCAAGACGGGCAAGAAGTCCCAGCTCGACGGTGACAACCGGCGCAAGGTGCAGACGTCCAAGGCCCAGTTCGGCAGCGGCCGGTGGATGATCACCGATTCCACGATAGACAAGGGGTCAACATGCTGAGCCTGCGCGGCCGCGGGGCTCTTCTCGCGGCCGCGGCCTTGGCCGTTTCTCTCCACTTGGGCCTCTCCGCCGCTCCGGCCGCGGCCAGCGGCGGCAAGCCCGGTGGAGGCGTTACGTGCCCCGGGCTCGTCCCCGACTGCGACATCAACGCGGGCGGGGGCGGGGGCGGGGACAACGGCGAGAAGCCGAAGCCCGGCGGGAAGCCGGGCGGCGGTGGCGGGGGCGGCTCCGCGAAGTGCTACATCGAGTGGGACAACATCGGCGAAGTCCCCTGCTATGACGCGGACATGGGCTGGTTCAACCCGGCCGGCCAGTGCTACTGGGAGATCCTCGAGCCGCAGCCGGCCAAGGACGCGGCCGACTGGGAATGGGGCACCGCGGCACCCGCCACCGACGCCGAGCGCGCGAAGGGCAAGGTCTACAACGTGACCTGCCCCGGCGCAGGCCGTGAACTCATGGGCGGCTCCACCTGGAGCCTGAACCCGCCGCCGGGCTTCGGCGGCGGCCCGACGGCCGAGGAGCTCGCGCAGGAGGCGATCAAGAAGATGCGGCTCCTGGGCGCCGACATCGGCAGCGCCCCCAAGGCGGGCAAGACCGGCCTGGTCGGCATGCCGGTGTGGATCTGGAACAACAAGGCCCCTCGCACCTGGGGCCCGGTGACCGCCAGCGCGTCCGCACCGGGGATCACCGTCACCGCGACCGCCACCGTGAAGAAGATCGCGTACACGATGGGCGACGGCGGGTCCGAGGTGTGCACCACGGCGGGCACGCCGTACGAGAAGCGGTTCGGCGGGCAGCCCAGTCCTGACTGCGGCTACCGCTACACCAAGACGTCCGCCTCGCAGCCGGGCCAGGCCTTCACCGTCGCGGCCACCACGACCTGGGTCGTCCACTGGGCCGGCGGCGGCCAGGAAGGCGACATCACCACCACGCGGGAGGCCGAGCCCGCCCAGATCACCATCGGCGAGGCCCAGGCCGTCGCCAAGCCCTGACGCTCCCGTACCACGAAGGAAGCCGCTCATGAGCACCACCGTCAAGCCGTCAGCACCCGACACCGCGCCCCCGGCGCCCCAGTCCCTCGTGCGTCAGCCCGTCGTACGTCGTCGCCGCTCCAGCTGGATCGCGCTCGGCGTAGCGGTGATCTGCATATCCGGTGCCGCCGGAGGGTGGCTGTACACGGAGACCAGCCACCGCGAGCCGGTCGTCGCCGTCGCCCGGGACGTACCCATGGGCGCCGAGCTGAAGGCCGAGGACCTCGTGGAAGCGCAGATCGCCACCGACCCGGCGCTCGCCCCCGTGGCGGCCCGCGACCTGAACAAGCTGATCGGCAAGCGCACCACGGTGGGCCTGGCCCGCGGCAGCCTGCTGACCCGCGCATCGGTGACCGACGAGCCGCTCGTCAAGGCCGGGGAGCAGCTGGTGGGCGTCTCCCTCACCCCGTCGAGGCTTCTGGCGACCCGGCTGAGCCCGGGCCAGAGGGTCAAGGTGATCCGCACGCCGAAGGACTCGGCGACCGGGACGACCGACGAGGACAAGGCGGCCGGACAGTCGATGCAGGCCACCGTGATCGAGGTGGGCCGACCGGACAATTCCGGTGACCGCGTGGTCGATCTCGCCGTCACCCAGCTCGAAGGCACCCGACTGGCCATCTGGGCCGCGGCCGGCGAGGTCACCTTGTCGATCGTCCCGGCGGAGGGCTGAGATGGCCGTCATCGCGTTCTGCGGCGCCAGCGGAGGGCCCGGCACCACCACGACCGCCCTCGCCGCCCTGCTGACCTGGCCGCTGCCGGGCGGACGGCGGGTCGTGCTGGCCGAGTGCGACCCGGACGGCGGATCGGTGGCGGCCGGCTACCTCGAGTCCCGCGTCTTCGGCGACCACGGCCTGCACCACCTGCAGATCGCCGACCGCCGCGGCCACCTGGAAGAGGTGTTCTGGCAGCAGCTTTTGAACCTGTCCGAGCCGGAGACGGACACCAACCGGTTGCTGCTGCCCGGGCTCGCCAGCCCGGCACAAGCCGCGGGCCTGCACCAGACCTGGCCCCGGCTGGCCCAGCTGTTCCGCGACCTGGAGCAGCGCGAGAACGGCTACGACGTCCTCGTCGACCTCGGCCGGTCCGGTGCCGCGGGCGCAGCCAGCGCCCTGGCCCGCAGCGCTGACCTGACAGCCGTGGTGGTCCGCACCACCCTGCGCGCCGTTCACGCGGCCAAACCCCGGGTGGAAGCCCTGCGCGCCGCGCTGCAGATACACGGACGCGACAGCAGCCGCATCGGCCTCGTCGTGATCGGCGAAGGCCCCTACCGGGCGCGTGATGTCGCCGAACAGCTTCAGCTGCCGATCTTCGCGGAGCTGCCGTTCGACGAGAAGGCCGCCCGCGTCCTGACCCACGGCGGTGACGGCGGGCGCGACTTCGCCGGCGCACCGCTGCTGCGCAAGAGCGCGGAGACGGCCCGCACCCTCCAGGCCCTGGCCGTGCAGGAGCACCTGCGGCTGCACGCCCCGGCCGAGCTCCGCCCCGCCACCGTCCTGCGCCGCCTGACGAAGGGAGCCGCTCATGACCACGCGCGGTAGGCCGTTGTTCCCGGGGACGGACTCCCCCGGGCCGGGCCCGTTCACCTCCTTCCCGCCCGCCGCCACGCCGGCCGGCGTGCCCGTCGCCGACGGCGGGACCGCTTCGGCCGAGCGCAGCCCGGCGGCGCTGCCCGGCGCGCCCGCGGCCGCCGGCCGCGCGGCGCTGTGGGACTGGTCCACCGTGCGGTCGCTGCGCGAGGAGCTCAGCGCGCGGATCGCGCCGGAGTACCAGACGTACAAGGAGTCGGCGGGCACGCAGATGTCGGCCGAGGAGGCCGAGCAGCGCGGCTTGGAGATCATCCAGGATCTCGTCGCCCGATGGGCCGCCGACTTCTCCGCCGCCCGGCAGGTCTCGCCGACGTCCGCGGACGAGACGAGCCTGGCCCAGGCTGTCTTCGACCTGCAGTTCGCCCACGGCCGTCTCCAGCCCTACCTGGACGACGACTTGGTGGAGAACATCCTGATCAACGGGTGCGACGACGTGTGGGTGGACTACGCGAACCAGCCCAACCGCAGGGTCGCGCCGATCGCCGAGTCCGACGAGGAGCTCGTCGAGCTGCTGCAGATGCTCGCCCGGCGCCACGGGGCCGGCGAGCGCAGCCTGTCCAAGGCCGCGCCCACGCTGGCCCTGCGCCTGTCGGACACATCCCGTCTGCAGGCGATGACGGAGGTCACGCCGCGGCCCTACGTCGTCATCCGCAAGCAGCGGGTCCGCGACGCCAGCCTGGAGAAGCTGGTGGAGCTCGGCACCATCGACGCGAGCCTGATGCACTTCCTCAAGGCCGCGATGGCCGCCCGCAAGAACATCATGGTGAGCGGGACGCAGGGCGTCGGCAAGACGACCATGCTCATCGCACTCGCCCGCGAGATCGACGCCCAGGAGCGGGTGGGCACCCTGGAGACCGAATTCGAGCTGTTCCTGCACGAGATCGGCCACCTGCAGCAGGTCGTGCCGATGGAGGCCCGCGAGGGCAACGGGGAACGCGTCGACGGGCGGGACGCCGGCGAGATCGAACTGGCCGACCTGATCGCGCCGTCCCTGCGCATGATGCTCCGCCGCATGATCGTCGGCGAGGTCCGCTCCCGGGAGATCGTGCCGATGCTGCAGGCCATGAGCGCCGGTGAGGGCGGCTCGATGTGCACCATCCACGTCAAGCGCGCCGACGCCGTGTTCGCCCGGATCGCCCAGCTGTGCATCCAGCACGGCGGCGGCATGACGCAGGAACTCGCCTACCTCACCTCCGCCATGGCACTGGACTTCGTCGTGCACATCCATATGGACGACCGCACCGAGCGCGGCGGAACGAAGGAACGATTCGTCCACCAAGTGCTGGAAGTGACCGGCGAGTTCAGCGAGCTCACCGGGTCACCGTCCTTCAACCGGATCTACAGCCCGGGCCCCGACGGGCGCGCGGTGCCCACCGGGATCCAGCCCGCCTGCCTGGAGGACCTGCTCCAGGCCGGGTTCCACCCGGAGTGGCTGTCGACGTACCAGAACGTCGGGGCCTGGAGCCCGCAGGGCGAGGTGGCCTGAGATGGGAATGCTGATCGCCGGATTCGCCGCCGCCGGGCTGGTGACAGGGGTACTGCTGGTCGTCGCCGGTGTGCGCGGCCGCGCCGCGGCTGCCGCCCGCCCGGTCAAGGTCCGCAACCCGCGCCCGCCCCGGGCCCGCCGCATCCTGCGTCTGCAGCTCGTCGGCGCCGCCGGCGGCGGCATGCTGACCTGGCTGGTCACCGGCTGGCTGCCCTCGGCCCTCCTCACGGCCCTGGCCGTGTTCTTCCTGCCGTGGCTGCTCAACCCCAACCGGGCCGCGAGGGAGCAGATCGAGCGCCTCGAAGCGCTCGCCCAGTGGACCCAGCGCCTGTCCGACCTGGTCATGACCGGTACCGGCATCGAGGACGCGATCGCGACCTCGGTGCGCACCGCGCCCAAGCCGATCGAGCGGGAGGTCGCCGACCTCGCGGTGCGGCTGCACTCGCGCATGGAGCCGCGCGAGGCTCTGACCGCGTTCGCCTGGGCCCTGGGCGACCCGCGGGCCGACCTGGTTGCCGCGGCCCTGCTGCTGCGCATCCGCGACCGCGGGCCGGGCCTGGCCGATGTCCTGTCCGACATGGCGTCACGGACCAAGGACATCGTCCGCCGCCGCCGCGACACCGAGGCCCACCGGGCCAAGCACCGCACGACGGTCCGCTGGATCTGCGCCATCACCGTCGTGGTCGTCATCGGCTCCTCCTTCAACAAGGAACAGGTCGCCCCGTACGGAACCCCGATCGGGATGATCGTCATGCTGCTGCTGGTCTCCGCCGTCATCGCCCTGTTCTGGTGGATGAACCGGCTCGGGGCCACGGTCACCCTGCCGGGCTTCATGGGCAGCGCCGCCCCCACCACGCCCGCCGTACGGCCGGAGGGAGCCAAGTGACCTCGATCTCCCTGTCGTTGCTTATCGGCGCCGGTATGGGTGCCGGCCTGTTCCTGCTCGTGCGCGAGCTCTTCCCCTCCGGGCCCGCCCTCGGTCCCGCCCTTGAGCGCCTGCACGGCCCGACCCCCCGCTCCCGGCGCAGCGAACAGGACCAGGCGCCGCGCCTCACCCGGGCCGGCGAAGCGGTGGCCGAGCGCGTGCGCCACTGGCCCGGCATCACCATCCCGGTCAAGAACCTGAACCTGGTGGGCGAATCGGTCGGGGAGCTGTTCGGCGCGAAGCTGCTCCACTTCGCTGTCGGCCTGCTGCTGCCGTCCCTGTTCACGCTGATCGTCGCGATGGCCGGCATCCAGTTCCCGATCGCCCTGTCCGGCCTGGTGGGACTTCTGGCCGGGGCGGCGATGTGGTTCCTGCCCGACCGCCAGCTCGCCCGGCGCGCCGCGCGCGCCCGCGCCGAGGCCACCCAGGCGATCATGGCGTACGCCGAACTCGCCGCGATGGAGCGGATCTCCAGCGCCGGCGCCCAGGACACCCTGGAGCGGCCTGCGGAGGTCGGCACCGGCTGGGTCTTCCAGCGCATCCAGGCCGCGCTGCTGCGCGCCCGCCTGGACCGGGCACCCGCCTGGGAGGCGATGCGGCAGATCGCCGACGAGCTCGGCGTGACGGCCGCCGACGACATCGCCGACATCGTCTCCAGCGCCGGGACCGACGGCGCCGCCATCTACGCCACCCTGCGCAGCCGCGCCGAGAGCCTGGCCGCCGAGCAGGCCGCCGACGACCAGGCGCGCGCCAACGCGGCATCCGAGAGCCTCGTCGTGCCGGTCAGCCTGCTGTCCATGGTGCTGCTGGTGTTCTTCGGATTCCCCGCCTTCGCCCGCATCTTCGCCATCTGACCCACGCAAGGAAGGCACAACCATGAGCGGAAACCTCAGCCTGCGGATAGCACTCCACACCCACGCGGCCGTGACCCACCTCGCCGAGCGGCTCGCCCGGCACCTGGGCGAACTGCGCGAGGACGACGACCGCGGCAACAACGACGTCTCGATGATCATGTGGATCGTCGCCGTGGTCGTCTTCGCCGGCGCCGCCATCGCCGCGTTCAAGGTCCTCGGCTCCGGCAAGCTCGCCGACATGACGGGCCTGTGACCTGTGATGCGCTGCGTCAGCTGGCTCCGCCACCAGGCAAGACGGCTGCGTGAGGACGACGGTGACGCCTCGCTGGAGGTGCTCATCTGCTTTCCCGCCGCCTTGATGATGCTGCTCATCCTGGCGGAGGGCGCCAACATCTACTTCGCCAAGACCGCCGCGACCACCGCCGCCCGCGAGGCGGTGGCCGGCGCCCGCGGCTACGGCAGCAGCCCCGGCGAGGGCACCGCGCGGGCCGACGCCGTCTTCGACCGCATCGGAGACTCGCTGATCGCCCCGCGGGTGAGCGTGCGCAGCGGCGCCGACCGCGTCGAATACACCGTGACCGGCAGGGCCCCGTCCGTGCTCGGTCTGAAGATCACCGTGACCGAGCACGCGGCGGGCCCGGTGGAGAGGTGGTCCAACCCGTGAGAGCACCGTCGCTGCGGAACCCGGCCGACGACTCGGGCCGCATCGTGCTCGAGTTCGTCCTGTGGGTGCCGGCCGTGTTCGCGTTCATCGCCCTGGTCATGGTCGCCGGCCGCATCGTCACCGCGGACAACGCGGTCGACGCCGCGGCCGCCGACGCCGCTCGCGAGGCCTCCCTCGCCCGCACCGCCGGCCAGACCCACCCCCGCGCCCAGGCCGCGGCCCAGGCGGCGTTCGCCGACCGCAACCTGCACTGCACGCGCACATCCGTGACCGTGGACACCTCCGGCTTCTCCGCCCCGCTCGGCGCCTACGGAGCGGTCACCGCGCGCGTGCGGTGCACCGTGCAACTCGGCGACCTCGGCTCCGGGTTCGGCTCCAAGACCGTCGAGTCGTCCTTCACCTCCGTGATCGACAGGTACCGCCAGCGATGACCCTCCCGATACGCCTCCGCCCCCTGCGTGCCCGGCTGCAGGCCGACGAGGGCTCCTTGTCACTGTGGTGGATCCTCATGGTGATCCCGATGCTGATCATGATCGGGATCACCTACGACCTGGGCGGCAAGCTCCGCGACATCGAACACGCCGACGCGCTCGCCGCCGAGGCCGCCCGGGCCGGCGCGCAGGCCATCGACGAGAGCCAGGCCGTTCCCGGCGACGCCGTCGTCCTCGACCCGGGCAAGGCCGCGGCCGAGGCCCGCCGATACCTGGCGGCCGCCGGCGTGGACGGCACCGTCACCGTCGCCGGCAACGGCACCACCATCACCGTCGCCGTCACCACCCAACGCCCCACCGTCTTCCTGCAGATCCTCGGCCAGCCCTCGCTGGACGTCGAAGGCCACGCCTCGGCCGAACTGCTCCACGGCGTCGGCGTCCCTGAGGAGTGAGACCTGCCATGACACCCCGCCGCTCCGGCAGCCTCGCCGCGAACCTCGCGCGCGGCCTGGCCAGCCTCCTGGCCCTGCTCGCCCTGCTGGCCGGGCTGCCCGCCCTGCTGTGGTTCCTCACCAGCGTGCTGCTCCCGCACGGCGTCTCCCTGGACGAGCTCACCGCCCTGATGACGTCCCGCAACCTCGGCGCGCCGTTCTTCGCCGTCGTCATGGCCGGCGGCTGGGCCGGCTGGGCCGTCTTCGCCGTGTGCACCCTGCTGGAGATCCCCGCACAGCTGCGCGGCCGGCCCAGCCTGTCCATGCCCGTGCCGTCGCTGGGCGTTCAGCGGCTGGCCGCCACCCTGGTCGGCGGCGTCCTGCTGCTGCTCCCGGCCCAGGCCGCGATGGCCGCCCCGTCCCACACCGCGCCCGCACACGTCCCTTCGGTGAGCACCACGGCACCGCACAGCGCGCCCGCCAGTGCCCCGCAGACCGCCGCGCCGGCGTCCGCGACCAGCTACACCGTCCAGCCCCGCGACAGCCTCACCAAGATCGCGTTGGCGGAGCTCGGCGACGCCACCCGGTGGACGGAGATCGCGCACGCCAACGACGGGCGCACCATGGCCGACGGCACGACGTTCTCCGCCCGCGGGGTACTGCAGCCGGGCTGGAAGCTGCTTATGCCCAAGGACTGGAAGCCCGGCCAGCCGCAGGACGCGCAGCGCGCCCAGGACACCGGGCACCGCGAGCACACCGTACGGGCCGGTGAAACCCTCTCCCAGATCGCTCAGGACGAGCTCGGCGACCCCGCGGACTACGTGGACATCGCCCGCCTCAACCAGGGCAGGACGCAGCCCGACGGCCGCACCTTCACCGACGCGGACGACATCCACCCCGGATGGCAGCTGGCCCTGCCCCACACCGGCGCCCCCGCCCCGGACACGTCCGCCGACGAACCCGAGGACGCCGCCCCCGACTCCCCCGCCGAGAAGGACGACAGCGCGAAGGAACCGTCCCGGACGGCCCCGCCCGAACAACCCGCCGCCCCCGACCGCGACGCGGCCGGCTCCGACACCCACCGGGACGCCATGCCCTCCACCCCCGCCCCCGAGCAGGCCCCGCCCGAGCACACATCGCCGGCCCCCGCCGACGACCTCGCCGCGGACGCCGAGCCTGCGGGCGAGGAAGCCGGACCGAGCATCGCCGTCACGGCGGCCGCCGTCACCAGCCTGTTCGCCGCCACCGTCCTGGCCGTGCTCGGCGCCCGCCGCGCCCACCAGCAGCGCCGCCGGCGCCACAAGCGGCGCATCCCCCTGCCCGAGGGGCACACTCCCGGCGCCGACCTCGAACAGGAGATGCGCACCCACTCCTCCGCCGATGGCCTGGAACTCCTCCACCAGGCTCTGCGCACCCTGGCCGCGAACTGCGCCCGCTCGGCGCGTGCCCTGCCCGAGATCGAGGCCGCCCGTCTCGATCCGCGCGGCCTCGAACTGCACCTGTCCGCTCCCGCCCCGGCGATCGCCCCGTTCACCGAGAGCGACTCCGACCCCGCCGTGTGGTGGTGCCCCGCCCGCGGCACCTCGCTGCTCAGCGCCGACGAGGGCCGCGACATCACCGCCCCCTACCCGGCCCTGGTCAGCATCGGCGAAACCCCCGCCGGTGACCCCGTCCTGGTCAACCTGGAGACCATCGGACTGCTCCAACTCCAGGGCAGCACCGACGACGTGACCTCGGTCATGCTGGGGATGGCCGTCGAACTCGCCTCCTCCGCGCTCACCGACGACACAGCCCTGCTGCTGTCCGGGCTCGGCGCGGAACTCGAGACCGTCTTCCCCGCCCGCATCCAGCACCACGCCCAGCTCGCCGCCGCCCTGGACGACCTGCGTGCCCACGACGCCCTCCAGCGCGGCGCCCTGGACGCGGCCGGAGCGGACAGCCTGCTGTCCGCCCGCCTGTCCGCCGACGGCGGCGACACGTGGATCCCCAGGGTCCTCATGAGCCCGGCCGCTCCCGGCGGATCGCACGCCGAGACCCTGTCCGACCTGCTCTCCTCACGCCCCCGCACCGCCCTCGCGGTGATCACCTCCGCCGAAGAAGCACTCGAACTGCCCGGCGCCTGGCTGGTACCGGCCGCTCCCGGTGCCGAAGTCCAGCTGCCCGGCCTGGACCTGACCGTTACACTGCAGCGCCTGGAGCCCCACGCCTACGGCCCCCTCCTGGACCTGCTGGGAACGTCCAATCGCAGCGACGACGTCCCCGCCCCCGCCTGGACCCGGCCGGACGCCACCGCGCCGCAGACGGCCGACGGCCCGCAGGCCCCCGGCCGGCCCGCCCGCGAGGTGCCGGTCCACGTCTCCGCGGCCACCGCAGGCGATTTCGCCACGGCATTGCCCGACTTCACCGCTCTCGCCCCGGCCGCAGCAGCACCGGCCGGACACGGCCAGGCGGAGACCGACGACGAGGGGCTGTCCGCCGAGGCCGTCGGCGACAGCGCCCTGGCCCAGGACACGGCCGCGCCCCCGCAGGCGGAGCCGACCGACGACGCCTTCGAACCCGAGTGGGCCTCCCCTGCCCCCGCCGGCCCGATCGAAGAAGGCGCCTCCGAGGACCTCTGGGAGGTGGAGGACAGCGCCCTGAGCCCCGCCGTCAGCAGCGAGAGCGCCGCATCCTCCCCAGGCACGGCCGAGCCGCTACTGCCCGACCTCCCCGACAGCGGCACCCCCGTCGACTTCGACGACGTGTTCGCGGAGGTCCTCAACGAGCAGGGCGCCGGCTCCGACGCGGACGTGCCGGACCAGGCCGACGACTCCCGCGACGGCACGGATCATCCCGAAGCGCAGCCGGCCGACGAGCTGGCGCAGCAGGCCCCGTCCCCCGAACTCTCAGCCGCCCGGGCGCCCAAGCCGCCTCTGGCCCGGGTCACCGCCGTCACCTCCCACATCCTCGCGGCGCTGAACACCCCGCCCGATCCGCCGGCCGGACCGCAGATCCGGGTCCTGGGCGCGGTCGACGTGGTCGGTGCGCTGGGCCGCGTCGAGACCTACCGCCGCAACAGCCTCACCGAGATCGCGGCGTGGCTCGTGCTGCACCCCGGCCGCAACCGCCACGAGCTCGACGAAGCCATCTGGCCCGGCCAGCGGGTGAACGCCAAGACCCGCAACACCTCCATCAGCAAGCTGCGGACCTGGTTCGGACGCGACCCACGCCTGCCCGCCGACGCCCCCGACACCACCTACCTGCTGCCGGTGACCGACGGCGTCTACGCCTTCAACGACAACGTCACCGCCGACTGGCACCAGTTCCAGGACCTGTACGGCACGGGCATGCACCACCACGGTGAGGACGCCGATGCCGCGCTCGCGCACGCCCTGGCCCTCGTGAGGGGACGGCCCTTCTCCGGCATCGACCAGAGCCGCTACGTCTGGGCCGAGCACCACATCCAGGAGATGATCTCCGCTGGCGTCGACGTCGCCCACGAGCTGGCGATGCGCCGGATCGCCGCCCGCGACTTCCGCGCCGCGGCCAGCGCCGCCTCCATCGGACTGACCTGCGACATCCAAGCCGAGCTCCTCTACCGCGACCTGTTCCAGATCTACAGCGAAACCGGCGACCGTGCCGGACTTGAGCGCACCGCCCATCAACTCAACCGGATCTCCACCGAGACCGGCCTCGACAGCTCCCCCGAGACCGTGGCCCTGCTCAACGCGCTGCTCGCGGCGAACGCGGTCGCGGGGGCGGCTGAAGGCTTCGCGATTCCGTGAGCAATTCCGCGTGATCATGAGCACTGATCGAGCAATGCGCGGTTCGGTGAGCAGTCGATCTCGGGACCTGCGGCTTCGTGGAGCCCGTAGGCGCGGCACCTGGCTCCATGACGTGCGGGTGCTCATGATCGGCTGGTAGGGACAGTACTCACGGAGCCCGGATTCCGGCGTTTCCGCAGGAACGAGTGCTCACGGACTCGTGGAACCTACAGCGGCCATCGCGTAGCCGACCGGACCACCGGGCGAGTCCACGCGCTGAGGGCGGGCCGCAGTCGCCCCCGGCGCCCCGGCCGGGGCGCCGGGGCGAGGGACAGCGGGCACTGCGCAGCAGCCGCTGCATCGGACCGGGACGACGATGGCCGGCGTGCTCGGCCAGCTGCCAGCAGTTCTTGCGCTCGGTGGCGGACAGTAACCCGAGCAGGTAGGCGCGGGCAGTGGCCCGAGGTTCCGCCCGCCCGAACAGGCCAGCGATCCGAGCCATTCCCTGGTCGAACAACGCCAGCCATCGATCAGGGTTTAGTGAGCGTTTCGTTCTCCGATGTCTGTTTCATTTGGTCTAGGTGTCGCGCCAGTTGAGGGTGGTCTCGTGGGTGAGGCGGCGGGTCATGAGG
>NZ_JBIVTU010000021.1:0-103057 GCF_044756845.1 Streptomyces sp. NPDC091416 | reverse complement strand
ACGAAGATGACCGGCAGGTTGTACCGGGCTACCAGGTCCGGGGTCAGCTTGCCCTCGGGGCACAGCGAGGTGGGCAGGTCCCGCAGGATCGCGAACCGGCGTTCCATCTCCAACAGCAGCTCCTGCAACATGGCCTTGAGCGCCTGGCAGGCGTCGTCCTCGGCGCCCATGACCAGGCGGTGCGCGACGGCCTTCATCGGCATCCAGTCCGCACCGCCCTTCCCATCGGCGACGTAGTGCCGCACGTGGCTGTCGAGCAGCCCAGCCGCGGTCATGAGGCGCTGCGTGAACGTCTTACCGCGGCGCGGGAGGCCGCCGAAGAACAGCGACTGCCACATCACCGGCACCTCGATGCGGTTGCCGCGGGCATCCTGCCCGAACGGGATCGGCTCCCAGATCGAGAACCGTTCCGCCGTGGCGAGCGGCGACGGGTTCGGCGTCCCCAGGTACGGGTCGTCGTCGGCGACCCACATGCTGACGCGGCCGGCGTTGCCGCCCTTGGCCGCGCGGACGCGGGACATGATGACCTGGATCTCATCGACCCCGAGTTCCTGCGCGATGACCTCCCGCTTCGCGAGCACGTCCGAGGCGGTCTTGCCGCCGCCCCGGGGCAGGTCAAAGATCACCGCCCAGCCACGGCCGTCACGAACCGGGCCCATCGTGCACGACACCCGCGGCGCTTCCTCGTCTCCCCGGCCGCTTTTCAGGAGGCCAGCAGCGCGCAGGGCGTCGTTGAGCTGCTGCGCGGACATGTCGACGCGCAGCGGCGGGGCGCCCTGGTCAAGGAACTGGGCATCCCTCCCCCTGCCGAGGTAGGCCAGCGGGGTGACGACTGCGGCGGCGACACCGGTCTGCACGAGCGGGTCGGCCAGGGCGATGCCGATCGTGGCCGCGGCGACCGCGACGGCCGCCGTACCGAACCGCCAACGGCGGGTGCGGGTGCGGATGCCGTGGGCGAGCTGGAGCCGGGCGGCCAGCTCGATGTCCTCGGGGCGGGCCTTGGACTGGGCCTTGAGGGCCCGGACCACGGCGGTGTGGTCCTGCGCGGACAGGGTCGGCCACAGCCCGACGGTGGCCCGGAAGAAGCCGCGGGCGGCCAGCAGCACGGTCCGCACGAGGTACTTCGGGGTGCGCACGCTGTGGTAGCGGGCGTGCCACCACGACAGCCGCACGAACGCCGCCGTGTTGGCCCGGATCGAGGCGGCCGACCTCGCCCACGCGGGCAACACGGGGGCGTCGGGCACGGTCAGCCAGTCAGCGAGCGGGTTGTCCGCCCGGTCGACAGCCTCGACAACGTCGACGGCCGCGGGTTCCGCCGGCGCGGGGGCGGGTGTCTCGGTGTCGAGGGCGTCCGGGGGGATGGGGTGCAGCTTGGTCAGGGTGTGCCCGTTGACAGGGCGGGCGATGGTTTCCGACATGATGGTCTCTCCTGCTGCTCGCATGGGTGGTCAGGTGGCACGGGGCGGCCGAACGTCCTTGGCCGGTGTGCGGCCGCCCCGTGGCGTGTTCAGGAGTTCTCGGCCCGGTTCACGGCCCGCTCGGAGCGGCGCAGCTGCTGCTCGGCGTCCCGGACCTTCTGCCGGGCGGAGGCACGGTCCTGCCGGGGCGCGGTGCGCATGGCGGCCTTGGCGTTGGCGACGGCCTGCCGGTCCGTCTCCCGCACCGCGTACAGGGCGTTCAGCTCCCGCTGTCCGCGCTCGGCGGCCGCGGCGTCGATGCGCTCGATGCGCCGCTCCAGGGCGGGGTCGACGCAGTCGGCGAGCGCCTGGCGGAAGCCCTTGCGGAACAGCTTGTTGCGTTCGCGCTTCTCGGCCGGGGTGTAGCTGTGCATGGCGGGGTCCTCTCAGGAGTTGTTGGCGAGCAGGGCAGCGGCCTTCGCGATGTCGGCGTAGACCGCGGCCAGGCCGCCCAGGGCAGCGATGACCGGGGCGTTGTGCTCGGTGTTGTGGGTGCTGCCGTCCGCGTAACTGGCGGCCTTGTCGGCGTAGTGCACGGCCCGGGTCAAGGCTCGGGCGGCGGTGTCCTGCGGGCTGGTGGCCATGAGGCGTCCTTTCCTGCGGGCCGGCCTGTTCCGGCTCCCCTTGGCGCCCGGTCCTCACCGGGCGCCGCGGGCAGCCGTCAGTCCTTCCGGCGGACGTCCTGCCACACCGACCGCAGCACGAGCACGCACACCGTCAGGGCGACAGCGGAGATCGCGACGGCGACTGCGGACACGGCCACGGCGAGCAGCAGCACCGACCCGCCGACCCCGATCGCGAGCCACTTCGCCACGCCCCCCGCGTCGCGGCCGGCAGGCGGGTGCTGGCACCCGGGCGCCTGCTGCTGGGCAAGCTGCTGCGCCTGGAGCACGGCGAGGATCAGGGCCACCTGCTCGCTGTTCGCGGCCGCGTCGACGGCGTCCTGCGACGCCTTGTTCAGGTCGCTCATGCCGACACCTCCTCGGCGACGAGGGCAAGCGACACCGGGGCCGCCGCCGCTGCCTGTGCCTCGGTCAGCTGGGTGAACACCTTCGCCACGTACGACGCGCTGCGGGTGGACAACCGGGCGGTCTCCCGCACACCCGCCCCGTTCACCCACCCCGCCTCGATGACCTCCCGCGCCTGCTCAGCGGACAGCCGCGTGTTCACCTTCGGCGGGTCCGGGACCGGGGGCACGGTCAGGGTGAACACCCGGTGCGCACCACAGATGACCTGCCGTTCCAGCCCCGGGGCCGCATCGGCGGCCGGGAGCTCGACAGGGGCGGGGGTGTGCACGGGGACAGCGGTGGACACCGGGTACACGGACTGCTGTTCACCCAGAACGGGCGCGGCGACGACCGGCAGCAGGGCGACCCCCTCGGGCACCACCTTCGGCACCGGGCGGACGACCACCGGGTCCCCGTACCGCTGCGGCGCCGGCACTACAGGCACGGGCTCGGTGTCGGGCGCCTCGGCGGCCGCTGGCTGCTCGGTCTCCTGCCCGGTCCCGGTGATCGTGTGAAGGCGGTACAGGACCAGCGGCGCGATCGCGGACACCCCGACGACCAGCGACACCGACACCGACAGGAGACCGGCCGTCACGAGGTGGCTGGCCGCGTTCACGAGGATCATCGCGACGACCGCGGCGAGGACGTCCCGGTGCTGGCGCATCGCCCGCACCGTCCACACGTCCAGGGCGCCCGGCACAGCCGCGGCCACCCACTGGTTGTAGCCGACGGCCCGCGCCAACTCGTACTCGGCGGACGCGGTGGCGACCAGGGCGCACGCGAGCGCCGCCCACTTCAGGTAGTCCCGGTTCATCGGCCGGCCTCCTCGGTACGGAGCACCGCGAGTTGCAGCGCGAGAGGGCGGAGCTGGGCGGAGGCTGCGGCGAGCACGGTGGCCAGGGCCTCGACACCCTCGGGGGCGAGCGAGGCGGCGTCGGTCACGGCCTCGATGTACAGGTGGATGTCGCGGGGGCCGCTGCCGTGCGGGTACTGGGAGAGCTGCGCGACGAACACGGCCTGGTCGTCGGTGCCGAGGAAGTGCTCAGTTCCCCGGTGCCCGAGGTCGCACAGCGCGTTGACGGGTTCACCGTCGTGCCCGACGCACCAGCCGGGCTCGGGCACGGTGACGTCGCCGCAGTCGAGGGTGGGCACCGTGACGGTGCGGTCCTCGCTCATCGGCTGGCCTCCTCGTCGAGGGCGGCGACCAGGGCACGGAGACGCATCTCCAGGGTGACGGCGGCGCGCAGCATCTCGGTGTGGTCGTGGATGTTCGCGGTGGCCTTGTCGTCAAGGGCGTTCCGGGCGAGACGGAGCGCCGCGTCGAGGGGCGGCACGTAGGAGTCGCCATCGACGGCCGGGTCATACAGCGGCTGGTGGGCCGCGCTGGTGTCAACGCTCATCGGCCGGCCACCTTGTCCAGCAGCGCCAGCAGCTGGTCACTGCTTATGCGGGTGTCGTCGTACATGACGACGCAGCGCCCCTTGCCGCGCTGCTCGATGCGAGCGGGCAGTTCGTCGGCCGGGAGGCTCGTGATGACCGTGCACCCGATGTTCGTGAACGCCACAGCACGGGCGCCCGGGTACAGGGCGTTCGCCTCGGCGATGAGCTCGCGGGCGTTCTCCAGCGTGGTCTGCGCCGGGTCGAAACTCGCCCGCAACGCGGCGCCCTCCCGGCTGAACATGACCGGCACGCCCAGGACGTGCGGGTGCTCCTCGAACACCGGGGCGGACTGCGCCTCGGCGCGCAGCGCGGCCAGCCGGGGGAACTGCGCGTTGACGCTGCGCTGTGCGCGGCAGACGTCGGGGTCGGTGCAGGCGAACAGCTGCACACCGGACGGGGAACGGTCACCCGTCGGCCGCTGCTCGGTGTCGTCCGCCCCGCAGACGAAGCAGGCCAGCCCATCGAGCTGGGCGGCGGTGAGGTTGGTGGGTACGGTTGTGCGCATGGTTCGGTCCCTTCACAGAGGGTCGATACCTAGGCCCCGGGCGGCGCGACAACGCCGCCCGGGGCCGCCTCACGTTCTGAGGTGGTGTGTCCACCATACACACCATGGTGTTCAAAGTGAACACAATGCATGTGGTGGGATTACCTCGACGCAGTACGCATGCCGTACGCATGAGAACTAGATAGAACGATGGAAAGCGATAGAGGGCGATATAGCATTTCCGCAGGTCAGCGGCCCATGCGGCAGTCCTGGCAGCTCGGGCAGGCGCCTTGAAAGACCTCGTAATGCGTAGGTCTCGGGTTCGAATCCCGAAGGCGGCTCGGATCAGCCCCAGGACTCACTCGCCGTGACCTGGGGCTTTTTCATGTCCGGGGCATGGTGCGCCGACTTCGGCGGGACGGCCCAGGGGCTCCGTGTGTCCCCGGTGGCCGGGCGGTGGCCGGAGGGGGAATACCGTGGGGCGGCGCGGGGTCTCTTCGGCGCCGTCTGTCGGGGGCCGGTGTGTATGATCGCCGACCGGGCCGGTCGGCCGGCCTTCTGCGCCGCTGCAATGGACTCGATCAGCAGGGTGTTCTGGAGGAGACGGCGGATGACAAGCGCCATGGGCGGGGAGATACCGGGTCCGGCAGGCGAGAGGGCCGTGCTGACGGCGCCCCCCGCGACGGAACGTTCGGCTGCGCCCGCGCCCCGTCGGGACGGCAGGGATCCCTTTTTCGACAATGCCAAGTTCCTGCTGCTCGTCCTGGTGGTCTGCGCGCATTTCTGGGCCGACTGGATCAACCACAGTGATGCCGTCAGGTCTGCGGCGGCCTGGGTCTACTCCTTCCACATGCCCGCTTTCATCGTGCTTTCCGGCTACCTCTCCCGCAGTTACACCGGGCGCCCGGATCAGGTGAAGCGGCTGATCACCGGGGTTCTGGTCCCGTACCTCATTTTCGAGACCCTCTACGCGCTCTTCCGGCAGTACGTCCTCGACGAGGGCGAGATCGACATCACGATCCTCCAGCCCTGGTTCGTCTGCTGGTTCCTCGTCGCTCTGTTCATCTGGCGGATCACCACGCCGGTCTGGCGAGCCGTGCGGTGGCCGGTGGCCGTCGCTGTCGTGATCTCGATGCTTTCGGGCCTCACCAGCAACGGGAACATCCTGCAGTTCGCCCGGGTGCTCCAGTTCCTGCCCTTCTTCGTGCTGGGTCTGCAGCTGCGCAGGGAGCACTTCGAGTGGCTGCGCTCCCGGAGCATCAGGGTGGTCTCGGCCGTGGTGATGTGCCTCGCGCTGCCCTTCTTCTATGTGGCGGCTCCGCGGCTGAACGACTGGGAATGGTTCAGCTGGCGGCACGACTACACCGAGCTGCACGTATCGCTGTCGTTCTGGTTCTTCATGCGGATCGCGCTGTTCGTGGCCGCGGCCGTCATGACGGCCGCGTTCTTCTCCCTCGTCCCGAACCGCAGGACCTGGTACACGGTCATGGGCACGCGCACCATGTACGCCCTCCTGCTGCACCCGCTGCTCTACCGTGCGGCGGTGGACGCCGGGGTCTACGACCGGCTCGATTCGCCGTGGGGCAAGCTCGCGCTGACCGCCGTGGCCGCCGTGGCCGCCGTCGTGCTGATGACGGCTGTGGTGCAGCGGATCTTCCGGCCTCTCGTCGAGCCCCGTCTCCAGCGGTTCATGGCCTGAGTTCCCGGGGTGCGGGGGTGCCCGGCGCCGGTCAGCCCCGCAGGTACGCCAGCACCGCCAGCACCCGGCGGTTCGTGCTGTCGTCCAGCGAGAGGTCGAGCTTGCCGAGGATGCTGCCGAAGTGCTTGCTGACCGTGCCCTCGCTCACCGTCATCGCCGCGGCGATCGACGCGTTGGACCTGCCCTCCGCCATCAGGGACAGGACCTCCTGCTCGCGCGCCGTCAGCCGTTCGAGCGGGTCGCGGCGGCGGCGGATCAGCTGGCGGACCACCTCGGGGTCCACGACCGTGTTCCCGGCGGCGACCCGGTTCAGGGCGTCGACGAACTCCTCGACGTGACCGATGCGTTCCTTGAGCAGATAGCCGACGCCCGCACCGTCGGCGGAGTCGAGGAGATCCTCGGCGTAGGCGCGCTGGACGTACTGGCTGAGTACGAGGACGGGCAGTTCCGGCTGCCGGGTGCGCAGTTCGATCGCGGCGCGCAGGCCCTCGTCGGAGAAGCCGGGCGGCATGCGCACATCGGTCACCACGATGTCCGGGCCGTGCTCGGCCACGGCCGCGATCAGCTCGTCCGCCGTGCCGGCGCCCGCCACCACCTGATGGCCGAACCGCTCCAGCAGCCCGATCAGGCCTTCGCGCAGGAGCACGCTGTCCTCGGCCAGTACGATGCGCACGCTCACGTCCTCGTGTCCGCAGGTGGGAGGGGGACCTGCAGCCGAAACACCGTGGGCCCGCCGGGCGGACTGGACACTAGCAGGTGGCCGTCGAGCACCGAGATACGGTCGGCCACGCCCTGGAGCCCCGTGCCGCCGCGGGTGTCGGCGCCGCCCGTACCGTCGTCCCGGACCTCCACCGTCAGCCGGTCCCCGTCCGTCCGGCCGCTCACCCGGGCGCGCCCCGCGCCGCTGTGCTTGGCCACATTGGCCAGTGCCTCGCAGACCGCGAAGTACACGGCTGTCTCGACCGCTCGGGGAAGCCGGTCCGGCAGGTCGAAGTCCGTGTCCACCGGGACCACCGACCGGTCCGCGACGTCCTCGACCGCCGCTCGGAGGCCGCGGTCGGTGAGGACCTGGGGATGGATGCCCTGGATGAGCTCCCTGATCTCCACCAGCGCGATCCCGGCCTCCTCATGGGCCTTGGCGAGCAGCCCGGCCAGTGGTTCGGCCGGGTTCTCCAGCCGGGCCAGACCGAGGGTCATGGACAGGGCGACCAGCCGTTGCTGTGCGCCGTCGTGCAGATCGCGTTCGATTCGCCGGCGCTCTGCCTCGAAGGCGTCCACCAGGCGCATCCGGGAGCGGCCCAGTTCCCGGATGCGGGAGTCCAGCCCGGCCTCCGGCGCGGAGAGCAGCTGCCGGGTCAGTGCCGCCCGGCCGGCCGCCAGGACCCCGAGCGGATACGCGAACAGCGGGAGCAGCACCAGTCCGGCGAGGAGCGCCGCGAAGGCGGGCGGGTAGCTGTGGATCAGCCAGATCTTGAGTACGCGCGCCTCCTCGCCGCCGCTCGCCGCCAGCATCACGGGGGCGGCGGTCAGGCCGCAGCACACGACGAGGGCCGTGCCCGCCGCCAGCGCCTCCAGCGGCCACAGCACCAGGGCGAACAGCAGCGCGTAGCCGAACTCCCGCCAGGTGGACCGCTCCTGGAGGCGGGTGCGCAGCCAGGCGGAGAGGCCGGTGCCGTCCGGTTCGCGGTGTGCCGGGGCGAGGGGCCGCGGGTCGAGCAGCCGTAGCCTGCGCCGTTCCAGGGCGGCCAGCGGGATGCCCGCGAGCACGAGGGTGAGGAGCAGCGGGATGCCGATGAGGAGCACGGTCAGCGTGCTGCCCGCGACGGCCAGGAGGAGGAGCGCGGTGAGGGTCGCGAGGCCCAGCGGCACGCTCGTCAGCAGGTAGAGCGTGGCGCGCCAGGGCCAGGCGCTGCGCAGGTAGCGACGCTGCCGCAGGGCCTGCCGGAGGCCCTGGGAGGGTGCGGGGGCGGCGGAGGGGCCGGCGGGGGAGGGCATGGGGGAACGGTAGGCCGGGCCCGGTGGGGTGGACCACCCGGCGAGGTGGAGCGTGGGGGTGGAGCTACCTCCACCTCCGGGACTCCCCTTCGCTGCGATGTGCCGCGCGAGCCGCGGCGGTTGAGTGGCCGTCATGAATCAAGCAGCTGTCCGGCTCCGCTCGGTCACCCGGTCCTACGGCAGGAACACCGGCGCGGTGACCGCGCTCGACGGAGTCACCCTCGACGTCCCGCGGGGCACGTTCACCGCCGTCATGGGCCCGTCGGGCTCCGGCAAGTCGACCTTGCTCCAGTGCACCGCCGGTCTCGACCGGCCCACCGGCGGACAGGTGTTTCTCGGTGACACCGAACTGACCGGGCTCAGCGAGCGGAAGCTGACGCTGCTCCGCCGCACCCGCATCGGTTTCGTCTTCCAGGCGTTCAACCTGCTTCCCTCGCTCAACGCCGAGCAGAACGTCGCTCTTCCGCTGCGGCTGGCGGGCCGCCGGCCGAAGCGGGCGGAGGTCCTGGACGTACTGGAACGGGTGGGGCTGCGCGAGCGGGCCGGGCACCGGCCCGGTGAGCTCTCCGGCGGCCAGCAGCAGCGCGTTGCCCTGGCCCGTGCCCTGGTCACCCGGCCCGATGTGCTGTTCGGCGACGAACCCACCGGAGCCCTGGACTCCACGACCGGCCGGCAGGTGCTGACGCTGCTGCGGACCATGGTGGACGGCGGTCAGACCGTGATCATGGTGACGCACGACCCGGTCGCCGCCTCGTTCGCGGACCGGGTGCTGTTCCTGGCCGACGGCCGCGTGCGGGACGAGCTGTCCTCCCCGTCCGCCGAGCAGGTCGCGGCGCGCATGACGCGGATGGCGGCCGTGGCGTGCTGAGCATCGCGCTGCGCGGCATGCGGACCCGCTGGGTCACCTTCGTCGGCTCCTTCCTCGCGCTGGCCCTCGGTGTCGGGATCGTCGCCACCACCGGGCTGGCCCTCGCCGCCACGTTCGACGCGCCCCGGCACGGCCCCGAGCGGTTCGCCGCGGCGCCCGTCGTGGTCCGGGGCGAGGACCGGCTGCGGGTACGGACCCCGATCGGGTTCCGCACGCAGGAGTTGACCTCGCCCCGCCCGGTCCCGGCGGAGCTCGTCACCGCCCTCGCGGCCCTGGGCCCTACGGTCGAGGACCGCACGTTCCCCGTCACGGTCCGCGGTGCCCGCCTCGGCGGGGACGGTGCGGGAACGGCCGACGGCGCCCGCCCCGGCGGGGGAACGGCCGGCCACCCGTGGCCCGTCGCGGCCGCCACGCCCTACCGGCTGGCCACCGGACGGGCCCCGGCCGCCGCCGGAGAGGTCGTCGTCACCGCGGGGAGCGGCTCCGGTGTGCGTACGGGGGACCGGATCACGGTCACCACCGGCTCGGGGACCGCCGGCCGGACCGTCGTCGGCACGGTGCGCCCCGCCGGGTTCGAGACCGCGGTGTTCTTCACCGCGGCCGAGGCGGCCAGGATCTCCCCGGCCGTCGACGCGGTGGTGGTGCACGCGGAACCTGCGGCGGTGCGCGCGGTCGTGGGCCGCGAGGACCGGATGGCGGTGCTCACCGGCGACGACCGCCGCCGGGCGGATCCGGACCCGGACCGGGACGCCGAGGCACTCGTCTCCGTGAACGCGCTGCTGGGAACGGCCGCCGGCATCACCGTGTTCGTCTCCGTCTTCGTGGTCGCCTCGACGTTCTCCTTCGCGGTCGCCCAGCGCCGCCGCGAGTTCGGCCTGTTGCGCACGGCGGGCGCGACCCCCGGTCAGGTGCGGCGGACGGCGTACGCGGAAGCGGTCGTCATCGGCGTACTGGCGTCGGCTGCGGGCTGCAGGCTGGGCGTCCTCGGTGCGCCCCGGCTCGCCTCCTGGATGACCGGTGAGCGCATCGCGCCGCACTGGTTCGTGATCGGGGACCAGAACTGGCCGCTGCACGCCGCCTTCTGGACCGGAGTGGCGGTGGCGCTGGCCGGAGCGGTCGCCGCCGCACGCCGGGCCGGACGGGTGGGGCCGGTCGAGGCGCTGCGTGAATCCGCCGTGGACAGCGCCTCGATGCCCCTGAGCCGGGTGCTGCTGGGCGCGGCCGTGCTGCTGACCGGGGCCGTGCTGATGGGCGCCGGGCTCCTCCAGGACCCCGGCAGCCTCCTCAAGCGCAAGACGTACGTCACCCAGCCGATGCTGCTGATCGTCGGGTGCGCCCTGTTCGCGCCCGTGCTGGTACGTCCCGTCACCCGCTTCCTCGCCTGGCTGCCCGCCCGACTGCCGGGCGCCACCGGCATGCTGGCCAGGGAGAACGCCTCCGCCGGGCTGCGCAGGACGTCTGCCGTCGCCGCGCCGGTGCTCGTCACCGTGGCGCTGGCCGCCTCGCTGATGGGCACCACGGCGACGCTCGACGAGGCCCGGGCCGCCGAGGCGCGCACCCAGGTGACCTCGGACTTCGTGGTCACGGCGGGCAGCGAGGGCGCCGAGCTCCCGCCGGAGTTCGTGGAGCGCGCCCGGCGGATCCCGGGCGCCGTCGTCAGCGCCTCGCGGTCCACCTCCGTGACCGTTCTGGAGGAGGGCACGGCACTCGTCACCTCCGAGGCGCGGGCGGTGGACCCGGCCGATGCGGCGGCGGTGTCGGAGCTTCCCGTGGTGGCGGGCAGCCTCGCCGGGCTCGACGACGGCTCGCTCGTCGTCAACGAGGAGTGGATGACCACGACGGTCGGCGAGCGCGTCGGCGTCTGGCTGGCCGACGGCCGCAAGGTCACCCTGCGGGTGGCGGCCGTGCTGAGCACCGGCACGGGGAACAACGGGGTGTATGTGACCCCGCGCAACGCGGGCGGCGCCGCGGTCGACCGGATCGACGTCAGGGTCCGGGCAGGCGAGGCGCGTTCGGCCGTCTCGGCGCGGCTGGCCGCGGCGGGCCGGGCGACGGGTACGGAGGTGGCGACGAGGGCCGGGTGGCTGGCGGAGAACCACCGCAGGAGCAGCGGGAACACCCGGCTCGGGCTGTTGATGATCCTGCTCATCGCCGTGGTGTACACGGGCATCGCCCTGGCCAACACGCAGGTGATGGCCACCTCGGACCGGGTGCGCGATCTGGCGGTGCTCCGGCTCGCCGGGGCGACGAAGGCCCAGGTGCTGCGGCTGGTGGGGGCTGAGGCGCTGGTCGTGGTGGCGGTGGGGGCGGTACTCGGCGGGGCGGTGGCCGCGCTGAACCTGCTCGGCGTACGGGCCGCGCTCGCGCTGCTCGGCGTCGGCTCGGGGGTGGTCGTTCCCTGGGGGGCCATCGGCTCGGTCGTCGCGGTGAGCGCGCTCCTGGCCGTGGTCTTCGCGGTGCTGCCGGCCGCGCTCGTGCTGCGCGTCGGGCCGGTCGGACGGGCGGGCGCGCGGGAGTAGGGCCTGGCGTTCGGATCAGGCCCGGCCGCGCGAGCCCGGCATGACCCGGACGAGAGCTGCCGGGCGGGCGGGGCCTCAGCGGGAGAGCGCGGCGACCAGGGACGCCGCCTCGCCGATGAGGTCCCGTTCGGCCGGGCTCATCGTCGGGTTGGCGTCCCGGCGGGCCGCCGCGTCGGCGAGATGGCGGGCCGGGATGCCGCCGTCCGCGATGAGGAGCGGCATCAGGGCGGTCAGCAGTTCGCGTCCGCCGTCCGCCGCCGGGTGGGCCGGATCGACCGCCACCTGGGCCAGGATCAGCGCCGACATGGCCCGGTCCAGGGCCGGCGGGCCCTCCTCGGCATTGCTCCAGTCGATCACCACCGGGCCGTCGGGCGTCAGCATCACGTTGTCCGGGTGCAGGTCGAGGTGGAGGATCCGGTCCTCGGGATCCGGCGAGAGCCGGGCCGGGACGGTGTGCAGTTCGGCCAGCAGCCGGGCGAGCAGGGCGGAGCCCTCGGCGGCGTCGATGCCGCCGCCGAGGAGGGACTCCAGCATCGTCGGACCGTTCAGCCGTTGCAGGACCAGATCGCCGGGACCGGCCGACGGGGGATGCGGGCCGAGCCGGGGGACCGGGTAGCCCGAGGCCGAGAGGTAGGACATGACCGGCAGTTCGGGGGAGGCGTCCAGCCCGTAGCGGTAGCGGCGCAGGACCCACGCCTCGTCCAGTTCGTATACGTCGGCGTCGCGTCCGCTGCCCAGCAGTTGGCCTATTCGCATGGGTGGAACCTACTCGTGACGGGTGCCCACGGGGAGATCGTTCGCGCGTGTCCCCGTACTGCGGCCGGTCAGGACGGCTTCCGAACCGCCCCATAACGCGATGCGATGGGGCGGACGGGATCTCCTGGAGATGACGTGTACGCGGCTACGTTGACGGCAATTCCCCCGAAGTCAAGGAGAGTTCCGTGGAGAGATCCATGCTCCGCAGACGTGCACTGGCCGCGTGTACCGCCACCGTGGCCGTCGGCGCGCTCGCGCTGGCCGGGCTGACCGGCTCCGCGTCCGCCGACCCTTCCCCGAGCCTGTCGCCGGCCGCGGCGGACCAGCTCTCGCCCGGTCTGCTGAAGGCCATGCAGCGCGATCTGGGACTCACCGCCGACCAGGCGGCGCAACGGATCGGCAACGAGTCCCGTGCGGCCGCCGTGGCCGCCGGGCTGCGCCGTTCGCTCGGCACCGGATTCGCCGGCGCCCGGCTGAGCGGCGACGCGGCGGAGCTGACCGTCGCCACGACCGATGCCGCGGACACCGGAAGGATCTCCGGGGCCGGCGCCCGGGCCGTCGTCGTCGAGCACAGCCTGGCCGAACTCGACTCCGCCAAGGCCGCCCTGGACCGGGTGGCGCTGCGCAAGTCCCCGCAGGACGTACCCGTCTGGTACGTCGACGTGCGCACCAACCGTGTCGTCGTCCAGGCCGCACGGGCCGACGCCGCCGACACCTTCCTCGCCGCGGCCGGCGTCGCGCGGGATCTGGTGACGGTCACCCGAAGCGCCGGGCAGCCGCGCACGTTCGCGGATCTGCGGGGCGGCGACGCGTACTACATGAACGGCTCCGGGCGCTGCTCCATCGGCTTCCCCGTCAAGCGCGGCACCCAGGGCGGCTTCGTCAGTGCCGGTCACTGCGGAACCCCGGGTGTCAGCACCAGCGGATACAACCAGCAGGCCCAGGGCTCCTTCCAGGGATCCACCTTCCCCGGCCGTGACTACTCCTGGGTCGCCACGAACACCGGCTGGACACCGCGCCCGCTGGTGAACGGATACGGCAACGGCGATGTGACGGTCACCGGGTCCACCGAGGCGCTGGAGGGTTCGTCCGTCTGCCGCTCCGGCTCGACGACCGGCTGGCACTGCGGCACGGTCCAGCAGCGCAACACCAGCGTCACCTACCAGGAAGGCACCGTCTCCGGGGTGACCCGCACCAACGTGTGCGCCGAACCGGGCGACTCCGGCGGCTCGTTCATCTCCGGAAGCCAGGCCCAGGGCGTCACCTCCGGCGGGAGCGGCAACTGCTCCCAGGGCGGTACGACGTACTTCCAGCCCCTGAACCCGGCGCTCCAGGCGTACGGACTCACCCTGGTCACCAGCGGCACCCCGACCGACCCGCCCACCGACCCGACGGACCCGCCGACCAACCCGGGCGGCACCTGGGCGGCCGGCACGTCCTACGCGGCCGGTGACGTCGTGACGTACGGCTCCGCGAGCTACCGCTGCCTCCAGGGACACCAGGCGCAGCCCGGCTGGACGCCCCCGAACGTCCCCGCGCTCTGGCAGGCCCTGTAGCGCGGGCAGCCCGGCCGAGACCCCTCCGGCGACAGAGGAACGGGGGGCGGGGGTCCGAACCTGACCTCGGGCCCCCACCCCCGCCCCGCACGTGCCCTCCCCCACCACCCCGAGGAATCAGCCATGACCCCCGACCTGACCCCCGTCCCCGATCGGGCACCCGGCCCGTCCGGCGGTGACCGGCCCATCAGCCGCAAGGCCCTTCTCAAGGCGGCCCTGGTCGCCACCGCAGTCCCGCTGCTCACCGGGGGCGGGGTCGCGCTGGCCCGCGACGCCGGTGCCGCCGGAGTACGGCTCGCCCCGACGCCGGACTGCGACGACGGCGACGACCCCACGCACGACCAGATGGAGGGCCCGTACTTCAAGCCCAACTCCCCGCTGCGCACCAGCCTGGTGACCGCCGGCACCCCCGGCGTTCCGCTGACGGTCAGCGGCTATGTCTTCGGCCGTGAGTGCCGGCCCGTCCCCGGAGTGCTGCTCGACTTCTGGCAGGCCGACACCAACGGTGCGTACGACATGAGCGGGTACGCCTTCCGGGGCCACCAGTTCACCGACCAGTCCGGGGCGTTCTCGCTCACGACGATCGTGGCGGGGCTGTATCCCGGCCGCACCCGGCACATCCATGTGAAGGCCCAGGCACCCGGTTCGGGCATCCTCACCACCCAGCTGTACTTCCCGGGCGAACCGCGCAACAGCACCGACGCCCTGTACGACCCGGCGCTCCTGATGAACGTCCGGTCCGTGGGCTCCGGGAAGGAGGGGACCTTCGACTTCGTCCTCGACGTCGCCCAGGACCCCACTGATCCGACCGATCCGCCGACCGGCCCGACGGACCCGCCGACGGGCGGCAGCTGGACGGCCGGAGCGCTCTACAACGCGGGCGACCGCGTCACGTACGGCGGGGTCACCTACCGCTGTCTGCAGGCTCACACCGCCCTGACCGGCTGGGAGCCGCCGAACGTCCCCGCGCTGTGGGAGCGCGGGTAGACGGGCAGACCGGCGGGGTACCTCCGCCGCGCGCGCCCGCCCCGGGCCTCTTCCCGGGGTGTGCGCCGCGCCAGGCCCGGGCCGGATCCTTCCGGCCCGGGCCGCTTCCCTGCCGCGCGTGAACGCGGGTTGGGGCCGCTTCCCCGGCACGTGCGAACTCCGCTGAAGCAGGTTCCCAGCGGGTTCGGGCACGTTCCCTGCCGCGCGTGAACTCCGTCCGCCTCCGGTTCACTTCGCGTCGGAATACCGTTCCACCACCGCCGTGGTGAACGGGAAGCGGACCGGTGTGTCACCGAAGGCGGTCCGCCCGGCCAGTTCGCCGGCCGCCCGGATCGCCTCCACCACGGTCCCGGCCTCCTCCTGGGGGCAGTGCACGATCACCTCGTCGTGCTGGAAGAAGACCAGCTCCGCCCGGAGCCCGGCCGCCGTGATCGACTGCCGCAGCGCGGCCAGGAGCAGCAGCGCCCAGTCGGCCGCACTGCCCTGCACCACGAAGTTACGGGTGAAGCGGCCCCGCGCACGGGCGTTGGAGGAGGCGTAGCCCGGGGTGAACGCGCCGTCCGCCGCCGAGCCGTCCGGCGTCGGGTCCTCGCTCTCCTGCGGGATGCCGGCCTCCCCGTCGTCCCCGCTGCCCGCGGCGGGCGGGCTGGTCCGGCCCAGCCAGGTCCGTACGAGACGGCCCTCCTCGCCGGCCTTCGCCGCGTCGTCCACGTAGGCGACCGCGTGCGGGAACCTCCGGCGCAGGGCCGCCAGGTTCTTCAGCCCGTCCCCGGACGTCTGGCCGTAGACCGCGCCGAGCAGCGCGATCTTGGCGTGGTCGCGGTCGCCGTGGAAGGCGCGGTCGGACAGCGTCGTGTACAGGTCGCCGTCATGGCCGGCCACCTCCATCAGGCCGCGGTCGCGGGAGATCGCGGCCAATACCCTCGGCTCCATCTGGTCGGCGTCCGCGACGACCAGGCGCCAGCCCTCGTCGGCCACCACCGCCCGCCGGATCACCTTCGGGATCTGCAGCGCACCACCGCCGTTGGTCGTCCAGCGGCCGCTGACCGTGCCGCCGGGCTGGTACTCGGGGCGGAAGCGGCCGTCGCGGACCCAGTCCTGGAGCCAGCTCCAGCCGTGGGCCGTCCAGATCCGGTACAGCTTCTTGTACTGGACGAGCGGGCGCACCGCCGGATGATCCAGCTCCTCCAGCTCCCAGCGGCGGGTCGACCGCACCTTGATGCCCGCCTGCGCGAAGGCCTTCACCACGTCGGCGGGAAGGTCCGGACGGACCCGGCGGCCGAACGCGGCGGACACCTCGTCGGCGAGCTCGGCCAGCTTCCGGGGCTCGCCGCCGCCCGCGTACCGCTCGCCGAGGAGCTCGTGCAGCACCTCGCGGTGGACGTCGGCCCGCCAGGGCAGGCCCGAGCGGTTCATCTCGGCGGCGACCAGCATCCCGGCGGACTCGGCGGCCGTCAGCAGGCGCATCCGGCCCGGCCGGTCCGTGGCGTCGTGCCGGGCGAGCTGGTCCGCGTACACCTGGAGCAGGGCGTCGAAGGGCAGCCCGGTCCCCGACTGCGGCTCGAACAGGGAGGACTGGGAACCCGGGACCGCGGATCGCGGCGGCGGATCGGGCGGCACCGGGCCGCGCAGCAGACGGGCGTGGGCGGCGGCGGCGGAGCGGGGTTCGCCGAGCCGGCCCTCGTGCCCCAGCAGGAGCGACTCGGCGACCTCGATGTCGTAGCAGCGCGCGACCGGGACGCCGGCGGCCAGCAGCCGTGGGTAGACCTCGGCCGTCGAACGCCACACCCAGCGGGTCACACCGGGTCGCGAGCGGACGGCCTCGACGAGGTCCGGTTCGGTGACGGCCGGGGCGGTGGGACGGCCGGTGCGGTCCAGCGGGGCGAGGCGCGCGCCACCGCTCTCCGTGACGGCCACAGCCCAGCGTTCGGTCATGGATTCGAGTCTGGCACCCGGCACTGACAGCGAGGCGGAGCGCGCGCGGGGGGCGACGCTGGAAGGATGGGCCGGGCCCGGGCAAGCGGGACTTTTCGTAGCATGCCCGGTCCGGATCCGTTGCGACGAGGAGGCACACGACCCGATGGAAGCAATCGTTTTCGAGGAGTTCGGCGGACCCGAGGTACTGCACCCGGCCCGGGTCGAGGACCCGCATCCCGGTCCCGGGCAGGTGCGGGTGAAGGTCCGGGCCGCCGCGGTCAACCCGATGGACTACAAGATCCGGCGCGGCTGGATGGAGGACGTGTTCCCGACCTCGCTGCCGGCGATTCCCGGCGTCGAGTTCGCCGGGGTGGTCGACGTGACCGGTGAAGGGGTCACCGGCGTCGCGGTGGGCGACGAGGTGCTGGGCTGGAGCGCCACCGGTTCCTACGCCGAGTACGCCCTGGCCGACGCCTCCCTCGTCGCCCGGAAACCCCCGGAGCTGAGCTGGCCGGACGCGGCCGCCCTGACCATCGCGACGAACACCGCCCAGCGCGTCCTGGACGAGCTCGCCGTGGAGGCGGGGGAGACCCTGCTGCTGCACGGTGCCGCCGGAGCGGTCGGATCGGCCGCCGTCCAGCTGGCATCGGCCCGCGGCGCGACGGTCATCGGCACGGCGTCCCCGCGCAACCACGACTACCTGCGGGTGCTCGGCGCGACCCCGGTGGCGTACGGGGACGGGCTGGTCGGCCGGGTCCGCGCACTGGCTCCCCAGGGTGTGGACGCGGTCTTCGACGCGGCGGGGCGCGGGGCGCTCCCGGACTCCATCGAGCTGCGCGGCGGCACCACCGACCGGATCGTCACCATCGCGGACCCGGACGCGGGCAAGCACGGCGTCGCGTTCTCCGGCGGCGGCTCCCGGTCCGGGAAGCAACTGGCCGAGCATGCCCGCCAAGCGGCCGACGGCGAGCTGCGGGTGCCCGTCGCCGAGACGTTCCCGCTCGACGAGGCGGCCAGGGCGCAGGAGCTGAGCGAGGCGGGGCACGTACGCGGGAAGGTCGTCCTGCTGCCGTGAGGGACGGATGGGTGCGCGGCCCGGCAGAAGTTGTCCACAGGGTGTGGATGAAGTCCGGCGAGTCCGCCCTGCCTACCCTGACCTCATGGAACCGGTGATCGACCAGGCCTTCGCGGCAGCCCTGTACTCGGACGACGACTCCGGCCTCGACACCGGCGCGTCGCTTCTCGCCGCCGACCCGGCCTCCGACGCGGAGCTGCTGCGCCGGGGCGAGGAGTTCGTCCGGCGCGCCTGGGACCGGGGCTGGCTGCCCGCCGACCTCGTGCGCCTGGTCCGTCGCGAACTGGACGAGCACGCGGCCGGCCTGGCCGCCGGGCTGATCGGTTCGGAGGTCCGGCGCTACGAGGTGCTCCCGCCCCGCTGGCAGGCCCAGCTGGACGAGCTGCCCGCCCCGCCGCCGACGGGGCGGCCGGACCGCTTCTCGTACGCCTCCGCGCTCCTGGCGCTCCACCGGCTGCTGCTGCGGCTGCCCGCGATCGAACCCGTCGGGCCGCCGCCCGGCGCGTTGCGCGATGCCCTGCACCTGCCGCCCGCGCACGACGAACCGCGCATGCTGACCCGGATCCGCGCCCTGCTGGCCAAGGCCGAGGCGACGGGCTTTCCCGAGGAGGCGGAGGCGCTCACCACCAAGGCGCAGGAACTGATGGCCCGGCACAGTATCGACGAGGCCCTGCTGGCGGCCCGTACGCACAGCGGCAGTGTGCCCGGCGCCCGCCGGATCGGGGTGGACGCCCCGTACGAGACGGCCAAGGCGATCCTGCTCGACGCCGTCGCCTCGGCGAACCGCTGCCGGGCCGTGTGGAACAGCGACCTGGGCTTCTCCACGGTGGTCGGTTTCGAGCCGGACCTGGAGGCCGTGGAACTGCTCCACACCTCGCTGCTGGTGCAGGGCACGGCGGCGATGACCCGGGCCGAAGCGGGCCAGCGGGCCGGCGGCCGCAAACGGACCAAGACCTTCCGGCAGTCCTTCCTGATGGCCTACGCCCAGCGGCTGGGCGCCCGGCTGGCCGACGGCACCGCCCGCGCCACCGCCGAGGCCGAGGCGGAGGGCGCGGTTCCCGGCGCGTCGTCCGCCGGGGCCGCTCTGCTGCCCGTGCTGGCGGCCCGGGACGTGGCGGTCACCGGCGCCGCGGAGAAGATGTTCCCCGAGACCACGACGACCCGGGTCCGCGGTGCCACGGACCTTGACGGCTGGACCCACGGCACGGCCGCGGCGGACCGGGCCCGGATGGGCAAAGGCGGAAGCACCCCGGAGATCCCCGGCTGAGAAACGGCCCTTCCGGCCGGGCGCCCCCGGTGGCACCGCTGGTCCTGGCGCCCGGGCTGCGCCGCGGGGCGGGGTCTGCGGGCCGGAAGGGTGGCGCTCTTACGCGTGGTCCGTGAACCGGAAGGGCCGTGCCGCTGGTCCTGGCGCCCGGGCTGCGCCGCGGGGCGGGGTCTGCGGGCCGGAAGGGGTGGCGCCCCTTCCCGGGGTCCGTGGGCCGGAGGACGGCGCTCCTCCGCGGGGGCCGCGAGCCGGAAGGGCGGCGCTCCTCTGCGGGGTCTGCGGGCCGGAAAGCGGAACCGACAACTCGGGCATATCGGGAAATCCGGTTAGGCTCTGGGCATGAGCTGGCTCCGGGCGCTGAGGGAGACCGCGCGCTCGGGGCTGACGATCGAGCGGAAGCGTCTCGAACCGCTGATCGCCATCCGCGGCGCGGCAGGTCTCGCCCTGGTGATCGGGGTGACCCTCGCGCTGTTCGGGCCCGTGGTCGCCGCCAGCTCCGCGTTCGGCGCCTACCAGGCGGCGATCGCCACGTTCCAGCGCAGCTGGCGGCCCCGGCCCGTGCTCGCCCTGGTCTCCGGCTTCAGCCTCGGCTTGTCGACGTTCCTCGGCTACATCACCAACACCCATCTCCCGCTCTTCCTGGTCCTGCTGGTGGTCTGGACCTTCCTGGCCGGGCTGGCCTGGGCGGCGGGCCCGACGGGCGGCATCATCGCCGCCTCCAACGTCGCGATCATGCTGGTGACGGTCACGCTGCCCACCTCCGTCGCCGAGGCGGCCCTGCACGCCCTGATGATCACCTTCGGCGGGGTGGTCCAGGCGGCCCTCATCGTGCTGTTCCCGGTCCGCAGATGGGGCGCCCAGCGAGACGCCCTGGCCGACGCGCTGGCCGCCGAGGCCGACTACGCCCGCAGGCTGCGCCACGACCCGGTCGCCCACTTCGACCCGGTGCCGCTGATGGAGGCCCGGGAGGCCGCCGCCGTCACCGCCCGCCAGGCCCGCCGCCGCCCCGCCGAACTGCACGGCTCACGCGGCGCCGCCGAGCGGATCAGGCCCGTCCTCGCCTCGCTCGCGGACCCGGCGATGGGCGTCCCGTCCGAGGGGCCCGAACGCGACCGGGTCCGTGAGCTCCTCGCCGCGGCCGGCTCCCTGCTCGACGCGGCCGCGCGGGCCATCCGCCACGGCGACCCGGTGCGCCTGCCCGCCCCCGCCGTCGCCGCGCTGAAGACACCCGACACCGGCGCGCTGCTCACCGGCCCCCCGCTCCGCGCCGCCGACCGGCTGGCCGCCCTGCTCTCCGACGTCATCGAGGCCGCCGAGGGCGAGGGCACGAAGGAGGAGCGGGCCGGGGCCGCGGAGGCCGCCGAAGCCATCGAGGCCGGGCGGGGCGGCCGGCTCCCCGCCGAGCACCACCGGCGGCCCACCCTGCTGCGGCTGGTCCCGGTCGTGATCGCCTCGATGCGCCGCGAGCTGCACCACGGCTCCCCGATCCTGCGGCACGCGATCCGGATCTCCGTCGTCGCCCCGGCCGGCTACCTGCTGGGTCTCGCGCTGCCGTACGGCCACGGCTACTGGGTGCCGATGGCGGCCGTCATGGTGATGCGGCCGGAGTTCTCCCGTACGTACGAACGTTCCGTGGCGCGCTTCGGCGGCACCGTCGTCGGGGTCTTCGTCGCCAGCGTGATCGTCCAGGCGTCCCACCCGCGAGCCGCGCTGTCCGCCGTGCTCGCCGTGGTCTGCGCCCTGCTGATGTACCTGCTGATGCGCACCGGCTACGCCGTCAGCCAGGCGTGCGTCGCCGCGTATGTGGTCTTCCTGCTCGGCATGGCGGGCGACGACCTCTCGCAGACCGTGCTCGAACGGGTCCTGCTGACCCTTCTCGGCGGGGTCCTGGCGATGATCTCGTACGCCGTCTACCCGGCCTGGGAGACCCCGCGGCTGCGCGGCCGGCTCGGCGACTGGCTGAAGGAGGACGGCCGGTACGCGGCCTCGGTCGTCGACCAGTACGCGGATCCGGCCGACCGCGGCCACGACGACGTCCGCCAGGCCCTGCTCGCCACCCGAAACGCCCGCGTCGCCTGGCAGGAGGCGGTGGCCACCGCCCAGCACGAGCCGGTGCGCAACCGCGGCCTCTCGCGCGCCGCGGCCGACGACACCCAGCACGCGCTGGCCCAGCTCGGCCGGGTCGCGATGCTGATGGAGGCGCACCTGCCGGAGGGCGGTGCCACTCCCGTACCGGCCGCCGCTCCGCTCGCCGACGCGCTGCGCCGGGCCACCGAGCAGGGCGCCAAGGCGGTGCGGGAGCGGCGGGTGCCGGACTGGACGGCGGTGCGGGAGGCGCTGGCGCAGTGGGACGAGGAGGAGAGGCTGCGCGAAGGAGGCGGGGACCCGGTCGTACGGAACGGGGCCGACCTCCTGCTCAAAGCCCTGGAGGAGTTCTCCGAGGGCCTGGAAGGCGGCGCGTCGAGCTCCCGCGCCTCCCGTGACTGAGTGACTGACGGGTGGTCAGGACCGGGCCGCCGATCGGGGGTCAGGGGTCGGCAGATCGGGCAGGCCCTCCAGGGAGTCGGCGTCGGTCTTGGCGAGCGTGTCCTTGGTGCCGCCGTCCCACGTGACGACGACGGTCCTGCCGTCGTTGGACTCGACGGCTCCCGCGGTCCGGGCGGTGTCGCCGTCGGCGCACTTCAGTGACAGCACCGGTTTGTCCGTGTCCTTGGCGGTCCCCGAGCAGACATGGGAGTCGGCGACGACGACGGCCTTCCCGGATGCGACGGACAGCACCACGGCCTTGCCGTCGGTCTGTCCGGCCCAGGCGCCTTCCAGCGCCTTGACCCCGCCGGTGGCGTCGTCCGCCCCGGAGCCCGAGTCGTCGCCGCCCGTGCTGCCGGCCGGGGCCGGGGTGGCGGTGGAGCCGGAACTCCGGTCCGCGCCTTCCTTGTCGCCGTCGCTGCCGCACCCGGTCAGGGCGAGAGCGGTCAGCAGTCCGGTGGCGAGGACGACGCCGGTACGTACGTGCCTGTACATGCTGAATTCCCCCTGGTAGACGAATGACCGTCCAAGCTACCAGCCGGTCACCAACGGAGCGGAGCGGTCAACTCCCGGAATCGGGAGCGGAACAGCTCTTTCGTTCGTCTTTCTTCTGCAGAGAGCTGTAACCGAGGGAACACCGCGCGTGCACGTGCATCTGCCCATGCATCCGCTCATGCACCAGGAATTGAACACAGCTATGATCCGAGACAGTTGACACTTGCACTTTGCAACTCGGGGAGCGTCCTGTGCACCACGTGTACAACGGCATGGCGGCCACAGAGCTCCGCGGAGTCGTCTGGCAGAAGAGCAGGCACAGCAACTCCCAAGGATCCTGCGTGGAGTTCGCGAAGCTGCCCGACGGCGATGTGGCGATGCGCAATTCGCGCCACCCCGACGGGCCGGCGCTGGTCTATACGCCCGCGGAGATAGAGGCTCTGCTGCTCGGCGTGAAGGACGGCGAGTTCGACCACCTCATAGCGGAGGCGTGAGCGCTTTACGCGGGGCGCGGGTCCGGGTGGCCGCTGCGCTGCGGACTCCCGTGCTCGCGCTGTCGGGGCGTCATACGTGCGCGGGGCAGAGCCTTTTCGCCCACGCGTCGCACGCCTCCCGTCCGCCTGTCAGGCGGGCTCGGAGAGCCTGAAAAGCGCCCAGACGACCTTTCCGCGCGGAACGGGCCCGGCGACGGCGCTTCCCGTCGCCCATACGGGTGAAGGGTGCCAGCCCCAGCAGTCGCTGAAGGAGTCCACCAGGAAGAGCCCGCGGCCCGACTCCGCGGAGTCCTCGGCCTCGGACGCGACGGGGCTCGCCTGGCTGGGATCGCGCACCGCGCAGACCAGGCGCGAGGTCCACCGCATCAGGTGCAGGCGGACCGGCGGGTCCTGGGGCTCGCGCGGCGTGTCCGTGGGCAGGGCGTGCCGCAGGGCGTTGGTGACCAGTTCGGACACGACCAGGGCGACGTCGTCGAAGCGCTCGCTCAGGCCCCAGCCGCTCAGGGTCGCCCGGGTGAACTGCCGGGCCCCGCCGACGGCTTCGTAGCGAGCGGGCAGGGCGCAGGTGGCCGAGCCGGAGACGGCGGAGGGGTCGATGGGGGGAAGCCCCTGCCGTAACGGCTCGAGCATCGTCGATCCATTCGTCCCCATGCGAGGCACTCCCGAGAATCGCGGCTGTATCGGTACTGCGGGTACGCGGCTACAGCGGCACAACACGAACGAGCACGCAGGTGCGCGTCGCCCATGGTTCCGAATGCGCAGAGCAGATGCAAGGGCAGATGCACGTGCACGCGCCTGACCTGTCCGATAGCGTGCCGGTTCTTGCTCATTTCTTCCTGTGCGGAGTTTCGGGACCTTCGGGAAGTCTTCCCATTTCCGTAATCGAATGAGTACGGGCTGAAGCGTTTTGATGGCAGAATCCGGCTCTTGGGGTTCGGGGGGGCCCCGATGCCCAGGAAGCGATGGGGAGGGTTGGACCGGTGGCGGCAGGCGAGTCGAGTGGATCCGTGGTGCGGCGCATCCTGCTGGGTTCGCAGCTGAGGCGGCTGCGGGACTCACGCGGCATCACGCGCGAGGCGGCCGGCTACTCCATCCGGGCCTCCGAATCGAAGATCAGCCGCATGGAGTTGGGACGGGTGAGCTTCAAGGCCAGGGACGTCGAGGACCTGCTCACGCTCTACGGAGTCACGGACGAGGCGGAGCGCGGCTCCCTCCTCGGCCTGGCCCGTGAGGCCAACGTGGCGGGCTGGTGGCACAGTTACGGAGATGTGCTTCCTGGCTGGTTCCAGACGTACATCGGCCTGGAAGGCGCCGCCTCACTCATCCGCATCTATGAAGTCCAGTTCGTGCACGGTCTGTTGCAGACCGAGGATTACGCGCACGCGGTCGTCTCGCGAGGCATGCGGGGCGCTCCCGCCGCCGAGATCGACCGCCGGGTCGCGCTTCGGCTGGAGCGCCAGAAGGCCCTCGTGTCCGAACGGGCCCCCCGCTTCCACGCCGTTCTGGACGAGGCGGCGCTGCGCCGCCCGTACGGCGGGCGGGAAGTGATGCGCACCCAATTGCGCCATCTGATCGAAATGTCGGAACGGCCGAACATCACGCTCCAGGTCATGCCTTTCAGCTTCGGCGGGCATGCGGGTGAGAGCGGTTCCTTTACGATGCTGCGATTCCCGGAATCCGATCTGTCGGACATTGTCTATTTGGAGCAGCTGACAAGTGCGCTCTATCTGGACAAGGCCGAAGAAGTCGCCCAGTACGAAAAGGCAATGACCCGGCTCCACGACGAGAGCCCCGGGCCGGAGGAGAGCCGTGATCTGCTCCGTGGTCTTCTCCAACTCTCCTGATATTTCAGTACGATGACGTTCCGACAGGAGTCTGCACCTGCAGTAAGGGATCGCATGTCCTTCTTCCACGAGCTGGCAGCCCAGTACATCGACGGTGAATGGCGCACCGGTACCGGCTCGTGGGACATCATCGATTTCAATCCCTACGACGGTGAGAAGCTCGCCGCCATCACCGTCGCCACGGCGGACGAGGTCGATGCCGCCTACCGTGCCGCCGAGCGCGCCCAGCGGGAGTGGGCCGCCACGAGTCCGTACGAGCGCCGCGGCGTTCTGGAGCGGGCCCTGCGGATCACCGAGGAACTGGCCGACGACATCGTCGAGGCGGTCATCGACGAACTGGGCGGCACCCGGGCGAAGGCGCTGTACGAACTGAGCGGCGCCCAGGACTTCCTGCGCGAGGCGGCGCGTCAGGCACTGCACCCGGAGGGCCGGATCCTGCCCTCCCCGGTGGACGGCAAGGAGAACCGCCTCTACCGGCTCCCGGTCGGCGTCGTCGGTGTCATCAGCCCCTTCAACTTCCCCTTCCTGGTGACGATGAAGTCCGTCGCGCCGGCCCTGGCGCTCGGCAACGCGGTCGTGGTCAAGCCCAACCAGAACGCGCCGGTCACGGGCGGTGGGCTGATCGCCCGGATCTTCGAGGAGGCCGGGCTGCCGGCCGGGCTGCTCAATGTCGTCGTCACCGACATAGCCGAGATAGGCGACGCGTTCATCGCGCACCCCGTCCCCAAGGTGATCTCGTTCGCCGGGTCGGACCGCGTGGGCCGTCACGTCGCCGCGACGGCGGGTGCGCTCTTCAAGCGCACCATTCTCGAACTCAGCGGCAACAGCGCGCTGGTGGTGCTCGACGACGCGGACATCGACTACGCGGTCGACTCCGCCGTCTTCAGCCGCTTCGTCTACCAGGGCCAGGTCTGCATGGCAGCCAACCGGATCCTGGTGGACCGGGCCGTCGCCTCCGAGTTCACCGAGAAGTTCGTGGCCCGGGTGGCCGCGCTCCGGACCGGCGACCCGCGGGACCCGCAGACGCAGATCGGCCCGGTCATCAACACCTTCCAGGCCGACGCGCTGACCGCCCTCGTCGACCAGGCGCTCGCGGACGGAGCCACGGCGCCGGTCCGGGGCCGCACCCGCGGCAACCTCGTCGAGCCGACCGTGCTCACCGGGCTCCAGGCCGGATCGCCGCTGCTCTCCCAGGAGATCTTCGGCCCGGTGGCGCTGCTGATCGAGTTCGACGGCGAGGAGGAGGCCGTGCGGATCGCCGACGACAGCCCCTACGGGCTCAGCGGCGCCGTGCACACCGCCGATGCCGAACGCGGAGTGCGCTTCGCCCAGCGGATCGACAGCGGCATGTTCCACGTCAACGACGCCACCGTCCAGGACGATCCGCTGGTCGCCTTCGGCGGCGAGAAGGACTCCGGGAACGGCCGGCTGAACGGCGAGGCGACGGTCGAGGCCTTCACCACCCGGAAGTGGATATCGATCCAGCACGGCCGGAGCCACTTCCCGCTCTGAACCCCGGAGCGACTTCCGGCCCCGGAGCCACCACCCGCCTGCCCCTGAGCCCTGCGCCGTTCCCGATCGCCGCACCGATACTCTCGTCAAAGTTGAGTAGAGAGGTGGGTGGGATGTCAGCGATCCGGTTGTTGGTCCTCTGCGCCGTGCGGCAGCACGGCCGGGCGCACGGCTATCAGATCCGCAACGACCTGGAGTACTGGGGCGCGCACGAGTGGTCCAACGCCAAGCCGGGGTCGATCTACCACGCACTGAAGCAGATGGCGAAGCAGGGCGTGCTGCTCGCCCACGAGGTCGCGCCGAGCACGGTGGGCGGCCCGCCGCGCACCGAGTACGAGATCACCGAGCAGGGCGACGAGGAGTACTTCACGCTGCTGCGCGCGGCGCTGACCTCGCACGACCAGAAGCTGGACGTGCTGTCGGCCGGGCTGGGCGGGATCGTCGACCTGGAACGGGCCGAGGCGGTGGCCCTGCTCAAGGAGCGGGTGGCGGGCCTTGCCCGGTGGCGGACCTCGGTCACCGAGTACTACACGCCCGAGGAGGGGCCCGAATCGATCGGGCACATCGGCGAGATCATGAACATGTGGGTGCACTCGGCGGACTCGGGGGCGGAGTGGACCCGGGGCCTGATCGAGCGCATCGAGGGCGGGGCGTACACCTTCGCGGGCGAGGGTGATCCGTTCGTCGGGGTGCTGGCCGAGGGGGAGGTGAACCCGTATGCGAGCGGGGTCGCCGATCCGGGGGATGCTCACTAATCAAGTTTGACGAATGCGGTTCGGTCCGTTACCTTTCCCGTTCTAGTCAAGTTTGACTAATAGGGGGTGTGGCGATGTCTGACGACGCGATCGTCGTCGAAGGAGTGCACAAGCGCTACGGCACGAAGCGCGCGCTGGACGGCCTCGACCTCAGGGTCGCCCGTTCCACCGTGCAGGCGGTACTCGGCCCGAACGGGGCGGGGAAGACCACCGCGGTCCGCATCCTGTCGACGCTGTCGCGGTACGACGAGGGCCGTGTCGAGGTGGCGGGGCACGACGTGCGGCAGCGGCCGGCAGAGGTCCGGCGCCGGATCGGGCTGCTCGGCCAGAACGCGGCGGTGGACGAACAGCTCGGCGGGCGGCAGAACCTGGAGATGTTCGGGCGGCTGTACCACCTGGGCGCACGCCGGGCGGGAGCCCGGGCGGACGAACTGCTGGACCGGTTCGGTCTCGCGGACACCGGCCGCAAGGCGGTCGCGGAGTACAGCGGCGGCATGCGGCGGCGGCTCGACCTGGCCGCCTCGCTGATCACGGATCCGGAGGTGCTCTTCCTCGACGAGCCGACGACCGGTCTCGACCCGCGCGGCCGGGCCGAGGTGTGGGCGGCCGTGCGGGCCCTGGTCGGCAGCGGCACGACCGTACTGCTGACCACGCAGTACCTGGAGGAGGCCGACCAGCTCGCGGACCGGATCTCGCTGGTCGACGGCGGGCGCGTCGCCGCGGAGGGCACGGCCGACGAGCTGAAGGCGCGGGTGGGCGGCGACCGGATCGACGTCGTCGTCCGCGACGGCGCGCAACTGGACCGGGCGGCCGCCCTGCTCGTGGGCGGAGCGGTGAAGGACCCGGACCGGCGGCTGGTCGGCGCACCCGCGGGGGACCGGATGGCGACGCTGTCGCGGACCGTACGGGTCCTGGAGGAGGCGGGTATCGAGGCGGAGGACATCGCGGTGCGCCGCCCGACGCTGGACGAGGTGTTCCTGTCCCTGACGGGGAGCGGTCAGGACGACGTGGAGGTGACGGTATGAGTATGAGTACGGCGGGCTGGGCGGCAGTCGATTCCTGGACCATGACCCGGCGCGAACTGGCGCACTGGGCACGGCAGCCCGTGCAGGTCGTCGTGGGGCTGGTCTTCCCCGTGATGCTGCTGCTGATGTTCAACTACCTGGTCGGCGGCGGCCGGGGGGTCGACGGGGACACCACCGACTACCTGGTTCCCGGCATGCTCGCCCTCACCATGGCCTTCGGCCTGGAGTCGACCATGCTCGCGGTCACCCAGGACCTCGACAAGGGCGTCGTCGACCGGTTCCGCTCGATGCCGATGGCCTCCGGCGCGGTGCTGGTCGGGCGGGCCGTCGCGGACATGCTCCAGTCGGTGGCCGGGCTGGCCGTGATGACCGGGGTGGGGTACGCGATCGGCTGGCGCTGGCACCACGGGCCGCTCGCGGCGCTGGGGGCCGTGGGGCTGCTCCTGCTGCTGCGGTTCGCGATGCTGTGGCTGGGCATCCTGCTGGCGCTGGTGGCGGGGCGGCCGGAGATGGTGCAGGCGGTGCAGATCCTGGTCTGGCCGGTCGGCTTCCTGTCCAACGTCTTCGCGGTGCCGGAGTCGATGCCGGGATGGCTGGGCGCGGTCGTCGAATGGAACCCGATGTCGGCCACGGCCACGGCGGTGCGCGACCTGTTCGGCAACCCGGGCGGTGGCGGGGACTCCTGGGCCGCCGGCCATGCCGGACTGCTGGCGGTCGCGTGGCCGCTGGTGCTGCTGGCCGTCTTCTTCCCGCTGGCGGTCCGGCGGTTCGCGCGGCTCAGCCGCTGACGGGGGGCGTACGGCTCCGGCCCCCGCCCGGCGTTCACGGGCGGGGGCCGGAGGGCGCAGCCGCTCAGTGGTGGAACGACGTCGCCGGGCCGTGCTCGGCGCTCAGCGGGTGGTCCTGGCCGCGCAGCTCGGGCAGCAGCAGGCGCAGGTCCTCCAGCAGCAGCTCCGCCAGGTCGGACGAGAAGCCGTTGCGGCACACGATCCGCAGCACGGAGAGGTCCTCGCGGTTGGCCGGGAAGGTGTACGCGGGCACCAGCCAGCCGCGTTCGCGGAGCCGGCGTGACACGTCGAAGACGTCGTACGCCGTCACCTCCGGCTTGGTCGTCACCGCGAAGACGGGCAGCTGGTCGCCCCGGGTGAGCAGCCGGAAGTCGCCGAGCTCCTCGAACTTCGCAGCCAGCCCCGTCGCGACGTCCCGCGACGCCTGCTGTACGGCCCGGTAGCCCTCCCGGCCCAGCCGCAGGAAGGTGTAGTACTGCGCCACGACCTGGGCGCCCGGCCGGGAGAAGTTCAGCGCGAAGGTGGGCATGTCGCCGCCGAGGTAGTTGACCCGGAAGACGAGTTCCTCGGGCAGTTCGGCGGGCGAGCGCCACAGGGCCCAGCCGACGCCCGGGTAGACCAGGCCGTACTTGTGCCCGGACGTGTTGATCGAGGAGACCCGGGGGAGGCGGAAGTCCCACACCAGGTCCTTGTCCAGGAACGGCGCCACCATCGCGCCGGACGCGCCGTCGACATGGACGGGGATGTCGAGGCCGGTGCGCTCCTGGAGGGCGTCGAGGGCCGCACAGAGCTCGGCGATGGGTTCGTAGCTGCCGTCGAAGGTGGAGCCGAGGATGCCGACTACCCCGATCGTGTTCTCGTCGCAGAGATCGGCGGCGGCCTGCGGATCGAGATGGAAGCGGTCGCCCTCCATCGGGACGAGCCGCGGCTCGACCTCCCAGAACGTGCAGAACTTGTCCCAGCAGACCTGCACGTTGACGCCCATGACCAGGTTGGGCCGGGCGGTCGCCGGATAGCGGTCGGCGTTCTTGGCCGCCCAGCGGCGTTTGAGCGCCATGGCGGCCAGCATGCAGGCCTCGCTGGACCCGGTCGTCGAACAGCCGACGGCCGTGGCGGGGTCGGGGGCGTTCCAGAGGTCGGCGAGCATCGCCACGCAGCGCCGTTCCAGTTCGGCGGTACGCGGGTACTCGTCCTTGTCGATCATGTTCTTGTCGCGGCACTCGCCCATCAGGACACCCGCCTGGGGTTCCATCCAGGTGGTGACGAAGGTGGCGAGGTTGAGCCGCGAGTTGCCGTCGAGCATCAGCTCGTCGTGGACGAGTCCGTAGGCGGTGGCCGGCGGCAGCGGTCCGTCCGGCAGTCTGTGCCGGGGCGGAGCGGATTCCATCCCGGCGGTCGGGTCGGCCTCCCCGAAGAACGGGTTGAGCGCGAGCCGGCGTCGCGGGTCGGACGGTTCGGTGCCGTGTGCGGAGCCCTTGTGGAGCGCCATCGCAGACCTGCCCTTCTCGGCTGTCGCCGACATGACGGAATGAATCCGGCTATACGGACAATCTCTGACGATACGGATGCCGGAGAGGTCCGGCGCGCCGGACACCCGCCCGCCCGGCCGCATCGCCCGCCTCAGCGCAGCGGCGTGCCGTCCGCGCGCAGCTGCATCAGCGGCCGCCCGGTCACGAGCAGCCAGGCCGGGAGCGTGGCGACGCAGAGCAGGGGCAGCAGGGTCATGTCGGAGGCCAGTACGGCCGCCGTGAACAGGCTGAGCCAGCCCTGCCGGGTGATGGCGAGCAGGATGCCGAGCACCCCGCACGTCACCGCGAGAGCCAGCGGGACCCCGTCGACCAGGGCGTGCGCGCACAGCCCGAGCGCGACGCCGCAGAACACCGCCGGGAAGATCCGGCCGCCCCGGAAACCGCAGGCGGCCGCGATCATCAGGGCCGCGGTCTTCACCACCGCCATGCCCCCGAACTCGCCCGCCGACCAGCCGTCCGGATCGGCGGCGAGCACCTTCACCTCGTCGAGCCCCTTGAACAGGGTGAGGTGTCCGCCCAGCGCTCCGAGCAGGCCGAGGATCAGCCCGCCCGCCGTCATGGCCAGGACCGGGTGCCGCAGGGCGAGGAAGGCGCGGTGGGCGTAGGGGAAGGCGTACACCGCCGCCAGCCCGAGCAGCGCGCCCGCGGCGGCGATCACGACGGCGGAGAGCAGGTCGCCCCAGTCGGCCCCGGTGTACTCGGGCAGCGACAGGTCGAAGCTGGGGTGGGCGGCCAGCGTCATGGTGAGCGCTCCCGCGGCGCCCGCCGCGAGCGGCCCGAAGAGGCGGTCCCAGAGTGCACCCTGGCCCGGGGTGCCGGCGAGCGTCTCGGTGAGGATCAGCGCGGCGGCGACCGGGGTGCCGAAGAGTGCGCCGATGGTGCCCGCCGCGGCGAGCGCCAGCCAGAGCTGGGCCGGGGCGCTCGGTGCGAACCGGCGGCCCGCCCAGCAGGCCAGCGCGATGTTGACGGCGGTGATCGGATTCTCCGGACCAAGGCTGACCCCGCCCGCCAGCGCCAGGACCGTCACGATCAGGAGCCCCGGCAGCACGGCCGGCGGCAGGGGCGGGTCGACCAGCCCCGTGGTCGCCGGGTCGGGTCCGGCGTGGCCGGGCACCGTCCGGATGGCCAGTCCGGTCACCAGGCCGATCGCGGTGAGCATCACGATCATCCACAGCGAGGAGTACCGGCCGATCGACAGGGCGTCGGGCAGCGTCTCCCACAGGACGTCCTGCAACTGCTCCGCGAGCAGGCTGACGCCGAGCAGGACGAGGGCGGAGACCACGCCGACGGCCAGTGCGGGCACGATGAGCATCAGCAGGCGGCGCGCGGGGGCCGGTTCGGCGGAGACCGGGGAACCGGCGGCGGATTCGGTGGCCATCGGCTCACCATAGCGACGCAAAAGCCTTATAACTCCTCAAATGGTCCAGCGTCTGCGGTATTTCGGCTTGCACCTCACGTCACGTCAGGGCCGAGGCTCGGACACGTACCGAGCACAGGGAAGGAGCGGGGAGCCATGGAGCACTCCGTGGGACAGGTCGCCGGGTATGCCGGGGTCACGGTGCGCACGCTGCACCACTACGACGGCATCGGGCTGCTCTCGCCCGGCGGGCGCAGCCACGCGGGCCACCGGCGTTACGACGACGCCGACCTCGACCGGCTGCAGCAGATCCTGTTCTACCGGGAGCTCGGCTTCCCGCTCGACGAGATCGCCGCACTGCTCGACGATCCGGACGCGGACCCGCAGGAGCATCTGCGCCGCCAGCACGCGCTGCTGTCGCACCGGATCGCCGAACTGCAGCGGATGGCCACGGCCGTCGAGACAGCCATGGAGGCACGGAAGATGGGCATCAACCTCACGCCCGAGGAGAAGTTCGAGGTCTTCGGCGACAAGGACCCGGAGCGATACGCGGAGGAGGCCGAGCGCCGCTGGGGCGGCAGCGACACGTACGCCGAGTCGCAGCGCCGGGCCGCCCGCTACACCAAGGAGGACTGGCAGCGGATGCAGGCCGAGGTCACCTCCTGGGGCGAGCGCTACGACGCGCTCATGGAGGACGGCGAGCCGGCCACCGGCGCGCGGGCGATGGACCTCGCCGAGGAGCACCGGCTCCACATCACGACCTGGTTCTACGAGTGCACGACGGAGATCCACCGGGGACTGGGCGAGATGTACGTCGCCGATCCGCAGTTCAAGGCGTTCTACGACTCGATGCGGCCGGGGCTTGCCGAGCACCTGCGCGACGCGATCGACGCCAACGCGGAGCGCCGGGAGTAGCGGGCGTCACGCGTACGGGGGCGGGGCGCCCCGCCCCCGTACGCCGTTCAGTTCCTGCTGATCACCGCTGCGGTGCCGTACGCACAGATCTCCGTGCCCACGTCCGCCGCCTCGGTCACGTCGAAGCGCATCATCAGCACCGCGTTGGCGCCGCGGGCCCGCGCCTGTTCCACCAGTCGCTCCATGGCCTGGTTGCGGGTCTCGACGAGCGTCTTGGTCAGCCCCTTCAGCTCGCCGCCGATCATGGACTTCAGTCCGGCGCCGATCTGGCTGCCCAGATGGCGCGACCGGACCGTCAGGCCGAAAACCTCGCCGATGACCTGCGTCACCTGGTGGCCGGGTACGTCATTGGTGGTGACGACCAGCACATCGGACTGTGCCGTCTGGCCGCCGCCGTAATCCTCAATGCCCATGGTGTGGCACCTCCTGGGACCGAGTTTTGCCCTGGTTCATCCTGTGTGCATCTCCACGGGGGCCAGTGGAACCGGGAGGGGGTCTGCGGCGTTGATAGCTTTGGGCGGCCACGCAGCCGCCATCGACCACATCCTGGAGCCCGGACCCTTGAATACGCTTGCGCTCGGACCGAGCTGGCTGGACCCGGACCACCTCATCGGGCAGTTCGGGCTGATCGGTGTGCTGGTCATCGTCTTCGCCGAGTCCGGGCTGCTGATCGGGTTCTTCCTGCCCGGCGACTCGCTCCTGTTCACCACGGGTCTGCTGGTGACGACGGACAAGCTGGACACGCCGCTGTGGCTGGTCTGCGTGCTGGTCGCCCTGGCGGCGATCATCGGCGACCAGGTGGGCTATCTGTTCGGCCGCAAGGTCGGCCCCTCGCTCTTCAACCGCCCGGACTCCCGCCTCTTCAAGCAGGAGAACGTCGAGAAGGCCCACGAGTTCTTCGAGAAGTACGGGCCGAAGTCGCTGATCCTGGCCCGCTTCGTGCCCATCGTGCGCACGTTCACGCCGATCATCGCCGGTGTCAGCCGGATGAACTACCGCTCGTTCATCACGTTCAACATCATCGGCGGAATCCTGTGGGGCGTCGGCGTGACGCTCCTCGGCGCGGGGCTCGGCCAGATCGAGTTCGTCCACAAGAACATCGAGGCGATGCTGGTCCTGATCGTGCTGATCTCGGTCGTGCCGATCGGCATCGAGTTCCTGCGCGCCCGCAGCAAGGCGAAGAAGGAAATGGCGTCGGGCGAGGACGAGGACCCGGCCGCCGGTGGCAGCGCGGCCGCAGGCCGCCGCGGTGGCCGCCACGCCAAGCGCTGACGCCGCTCCCGGTCAGCCCGCAGGCCCCCGTCAGAAGCCGCGCGTCCGCTTGGCCGCGCGGCGGTTCGCTCCGCCGACCGCCCCCGGCACCCGCATGAACAGCCGGGAGATCTCGCTTCCCAGATTGACCCCGATCGCGATGGCCAGCGCCGTCGCCACCGCGGTCGACAGGGAGGCGAGCCCCCGGTCCAGCTCGTTCTGCGCGACACCCAGCAGACCGAAGTACGTGGCCGAGCCGGGCAGCAGCGGACCGATCGCGGCCGTGATGAACGGCAGCGACGAGGTGTAGCGGTAGCGCGAGAACAACTGCCCGAACAGCCCGACGAGCCCGGCAGCCGCGGCCGTGGCCGCCACTGCGGAGAGATGGCCCGTCCGTGCCATCGCCCCGTAGATGACCCAGGCCACGCCGCCGTTGAGCGTCACCGCCAGCACCGTGGACCGCTCCTGCTGGAGCAGGATCGCGAAGGCCAGCGTCAGCACCATCGACGCCAGGATCTGCGTCACCGGCCGGTCATGGGAGATCAGCCGCGCCTCCGGATCCAGCTCGGCACCCAGCTGAAGCCCCCCGTAGAGAGCCAGCAGCACCCCGGCGACGATCGCGATGAAGAAGTACATGACCTCCAGCAGGCGCGCCGACGCGGTGATGTAGTAGCCGGTCAGGCCGTCCTGCACCCCCGCGACCAGCGCCCGCCCCGGCAGCAGCGCGAACAGCCCACCGGTGATCACCGCCGACGGCCGTACGTCCGACCAGTGGGTGAGGGTCAGCGCCACGCCCATCGCGGCCGGCGGCATCGCCGCCACGACGAACTGGTAGAACTCCGGCAGCCCGCGTCCGGCACACAGCCAGGCCAGCCGGTCACCGAGCATCGCGCCGAGCGCGGCGATCACGAACACCAGCGGCCCACCGCCGACCAGCACCGATGCCGCGCCCGCCAGACTGCCGGCGGCCATGGTGAGCACCCAGCCGGGGTACGGATGCCGGTTACGGCGGATCTCCGCGAGGCGCCGGTAGGCTTCCTCCAGCGAGACCTCGCCCTCCACGGTCGTGATGTCGTCGATCAGCCGGAAGACCGCGGCCAGCCGGGTGTAGTCGGTGCCGCGGCGGCGCACGGTCCGGCTCGCCGTCACCGGGTCCTCGACCAGCGAGGGCTGATGCGAGATCGACAGCAGCGTGAAGGTGACGGTCGGCTCGCAGCGGTCGAGCCCGTAGCTGCGGGTCACCGCGAACATGGCCGCCTCGACGTCCTCGGCGCCCTCACCGCCGGCGAGCAGCAGCTCCCCGATACGCAGGGTCAGGTCGAGCACGCGCGGCACGGCGGGGCCCGCGTCGTCGTGCCGCTGGACCGGTTCCGGCGCCGGGCGGTCGGCGACGGGCATCCGCAGCATCGTGCGCATCCGGTCCTGCCAAGGGGCCTCCTTGGTCAGCCGGATCATCGGGATGCCGTGCGCGGGCGTGAACGCGGGCGGCGAGCTCCGGGCGTCGTAGGTGCTCGGCGGGGCGAAAGCGGAACCGATCGTGTCCGATCCGGAAGCGGAACCCGTCCCCGGGCCGGCCGCCGGACCCTGTGGCTCGGGTGTCACACCGGTCGGCAGCGAGAACTCGGACGTCGGATGGTCGTCCTCCGGCGGCGACGGGGACTTGTCGACCCCGGCGGGCTGTGAAAAGGCGCTGCGCGCCTCGTCGGACTGGGGCTTCTGGTCATCGGGACCGCCCGGTTCCGCCACCACTCGACCTCGTTCCTCGTCGGCTGCGCGTCTTCGGCCGCACTCCTGCCCAGTATGGCCACGCCTATGGGCGGTCATGCGAACGGGCGGCACACCCGTGAAGGTGTGCCGCCCGGCAGCTTGCTCAGAACGCGCAAGCGGAACGTCAGTGCGCGCCGCCCTGCGCCTCAAGGCGCTTGTACGAGTTCTCGATCTCGGCCTCGGCCTCGACCCGGCCGACCCAGTCGGCGCCCTCGACGGACTTGCCGGGCTCCAGGTCCTTGTAGACCTCGAAGAAGTGCTGGATCTCCAGGCGGTCGAACTCCGACACGTGGTGGATGTCGCGCAGGTGCTCCACCCGGGGGTCGGAGGCCGGCACGCACAGCAGCTTGTCGTCGCCGCCGGCTTCGTCCGTCATCCGGAACATGCCGATCGCGCGGCACTTGATGAGGCAGCCGGGGAAGGTCGGCTCCTCCAGGATGACCAGCGCGTCCAGCGGGTCGCCGTCCTCGCCGAGGGTGTTCTCGACGAAGCCGTAGTCGGCCGGGTAGCTGGTCGAGGTGAAGAGTCGACGGTCCAGGCGGATCCGACCGGTCTCGTGGTCCACCTCGTACTTGTTCCGCGAACCCTTCGGGATCTCGATAACGACGTCGAACTCCACGGGTGGCTCCTCCATGATCAACACATACGACTGATGGTTAAGTGTCCCCCACGGAGTTGTGTGCTCGCGAAAGGGGCTGGTCAACGGTGGCCGAGCCGGTGAAAAGACCGTCGATCAATCCGTTCTCCGCACAGACCAGGACGGCACTCGCGGACCGGCTGGGCATGCGCGGAGGACTGAGCAACCGGCAGTTCACGGCCGTCTCCGCTGCCCTGGGCCTGGCGCTCGCAGCCGGCGCCGCCTTCGCCGCCGGTCCCTGGGACTCGGGTCAGCGTAAGGCCGAGCAGGACTGGGCGGCTGCCCGGGACCGTACAGGTGGCGCACATCACGAGCCCGCCGCCCCCGCCGAGCCCGCCCCGGCGCCCAGCGCCCCGGCCGTGCTCGCGGCACTCGGCACGGGTGCCGACAAGCCCGCACCGGACACCGCCGCCGCCCCGGACGGAGCAACGGCCGGACTCCGCGCCTTGCTGGACCCGCTGCTGAAGAACGCGGCACTCGGTACCCGGCGCAGTGCCGTCGTCATCGACACGGCCACCGGCAAACGGCTGTACGGGCTGGGGGCCGACACCCCCATGACGCCCGCGTCCACCGTCAAGATCGCCACCACGGTCGCGGCCCTGACCGCCCTCGGCCCGGCCCACCGCATCCCGACCACCGCCCGGGCCACCGCCGATCTGCGCACCGTGACGCTGGTCGGCGGCGGCGACCCCACCCTCGACCGGGCGGCCCTGCGCTCCCTGGCCGGCGACACGGCCCGCGCCCTCAAGGACGGCGGCGTCCGCTCGGTACGGCTGCGGTACGACACCTCCGGCTACTCGGGACCCGCACTTCACCCGATCGGCCCCAACGAGAACATCGCGCCCGTGAGCGCCCTGATGATGAACGAAGGGCGGCTCGACGACACCTCCAGCGGACCCGCCCCGCGCAGCGACGACCCGGCCCGCGACGCCGCCGACACCTTCGGTGAACTGCTGGACGAGGCCGGGATCGACATCGGGGACGGTGCCGCCCCCGGCCGCGCGGCGGCGAAGTCCCGGCCCGTCGCCCGGCACCTGTCCGCCCCGCTGTCCGCCCTCGTCGAGCGCGCGCTGACCAACAGCGACAACGACATCGCCGAGGCACTCGCCCGGCAGACCGCGCTCGCCACGGGCGAACCGGCCGACTTCAAGGGCGGCCGACGGGCCGTCACCGGGCAGCTGAAGAAGCTGGGCCTGCCGCTGAAGGGCGTGGCCGTCGCCGACGGCAGCGGACTCAACCGCAAGGACAAGGTCACCGCCGCGCTGCTCGCCGGGCTCCTGGCCCGCGCGGCCGACCAGGAGCACCCGGAGCTGCGCTCCGTCCTCACCGGTCTCCCGGTCGCCGGCTTCAGCGGCACGCTCAGCGACCGCTACACCACGAAATCCGGCGGCACCGGGCTCATCCGCGCCAAGACCGGCACCCTCACGGGCGTCAACAGCCTCTCCGGCACGGTCGTCGACCCCCACGGCCGGCTGCTCGCCTTCGCCTTCCTCGCGTCGGGAACCACCGCTCCTTCCGAGGCCCAGTCCGCACTCGACGCACTCGCGACCGCACTGGCCGCCGGACGGCGATGACCGGCTCAACACCTCACCGCATCAAGGGCAGAGCACGTACGGTTGACGCATGACGAGCATCGGTGGTGCCGGGATGGTCGACTGGAATCTCGCGGTCGCGACCGCGACCCGGCTTGTGCGCCCGGGTCCCGAGATCAGCCGCGAGGAGGCCCGCGAGGTCGTCGCGGAGCTGCGCAGGCATGCCAAGGCGGCGGAGGAACACGTCCGTTCCTTCACCCGGATGATTCCGGAAGGGGCCGAACCGGAGGACACCCCGGTCCTGGTCGTCGACCGGGCGGGCTGGATCAAGGCGAACGTCGCGGGCTTCCGGGAACTGCTGCGCCCCCTCCTGGAGAAGATGGAGGAGCGGCGCGGCGGTGGCGCGGGCGGTGCCGTGCTCGGCGCGGTCGGCTCCAAGGTGACCGGTGTGGAGGTGGGGATGCTGCTGTCGTTCCTGGCCTCCCGGGTCCTCGGTCAGTACGAGACGTTCGCCCCCGCCACCCGTGAGCTGCCGGCCTCGGCCGACGGCGGCGGCAGGCTCCTGCTGGTCGCGCCGAACATCGTCCACGTCGAGCGGGAGCTGGAGGTGGACCCGCACGACTTCCGCCTCTGGGTCGCCCTCCACGAGGAGACCCACCGCACGCAGTTCACCGCGGTGCCCTGGCTCCGCGACCATCTGCAGGGTGAGATCCAGTCATTCCTCGACGAGACCGACGTCGACCCCATGACGGTGCTCGAACGGCTCCGCGAGGCCGCCCAGTCGCTGGCCGGAGGCCGGCCCGAGGGCGAGGAGGGCGAGGACGGCGGCCGCAGCCTCGTCGAGATCGTCCAGACGCCCGCCCAGCGCGAGATCCTCGGCCGGCTCACCGCGGTGATGTCCCTGCTCGAAGGACACGCCGACTACGTGATGGACGGCGTCGGCCCCGAGGTCGTGTCCTCCGTCGGCGAGATCCGGGAGAAGTTCCAGCAGCGCAGGGCGCGCGGCGCGAGCCGCCTCGACCAGGCGCTGCGCAAGCTCCTGGGACTCGACGCCAAGCTGCGCCAGTACCGCGACGGCGAGCGGTTCGTGCGCGCCGTGGTCGACGAGGTCGGGATGGACGGCTTCAACCGGGTCTGGACCTCGCCCAACACCCTCCCGACCAAGGCGGAGATCGCCAGACCGGAGGACTGGATCGCGAGGGTGCACCGTAAGGCAGAGTCATGATCACGGCTCGCGCACAGGCCCGGGACCCGAGGGCAACGCGCCGGTAATCACCCATCCGAGGGACCGTAGGGGCATGGGAAGGCGTGCAATGCTCGATGAACGGGTTTGCTCTGTCACCATCGACGCACTCTGAGTGACGGCACTTTTCTCTGTCCCGCCACTCGGAGGCACCTCTCCAGAACTTCACGAAGGGCACCGGACATGGGTCCCCATCCTGCGGTCGCGGCGATACGCCTGGCGGTCCGCCGCGTACTCCACGACATCATCACCGACTGCGCCGAACAGGCCGAACGCACCGGGCGCGCCCCCCGCGCCCTGCATCCCGAGCTCGCCGAAGCCGGGACGGGCAGCCGGCGCTCCGCACTTCCCGAACGTCCCGACACCCCCCTGGTCCTGGTCGCGTGCTCCGGCGGCGCCGATTCCATGGCGCTCGCCTCCGCCCTCGCCTTCGAGGCCCGGAAACTCGCCGTCCGGGCCGGTGGCATCACCGTCGACCACGGCCTTCAGAACGGCTCCGACACCCGCGCCACCGAGGTCGTCGGCCGCCTCACCGCCATGGACCTCGACCCGGTCGAGGCCGTCGCCGTGCGGGTCGGCCACGACGGCGGGCCCGAGGCCGCCGCCCGCGACGCCCGGTACGCGGCGCTGGACGCCGCCGCGGAGCGCCACGGCGCCGCCGCCGTCCTGCTCGGCCACACCCGCGACGATCAGGCGGAGACGGTGCTGCTGGGCCTCGCCCGCGGTTCCGGCATCCGCTCCCTCTCCGGCATGGCCGCCGCCTCCGGACCGGCCGGCCGCTACCGCCGTCCCTTCCTCCAACTCGACCGGCAGACCGCCCGCACGGCCTGCATGGCCCAGTCCCTGCCCGTCTGGGACGACCCGCACAACATCGACCCCGCCTACACCCGCTCCCGGCTGCGCCACGAGGGCCTGCCCGCCCTGGAGAAGGCGCTGGGCAAAGGAGTCGTCGAGGCACTGGCCCGTACGGCGCAGCTCTCCCGAGACGACGCCGACGCCCTGGACACCTGGGCCGCCGAGGCCGGACGTGATGTACGCGACGACGCGGGCCGGCTGGAGTGCGCCAAGCTGCACGCGCTGCCTCCCGCCGTCCGCCGCCGCGTCCTGCGCCGCGCGGCCATAGAGGCGGGCTCCCCGGCCGGATCCCTCTTCGCCCGGCACATCGAGGAAGTCGACCGCCTCATCACCGGCTGGCGCGGCCAGCAGGCCATCAACCTCCCCGGCCGCGTCGAAGCCCTGCGCCAGGGTGGCAGACTGGTGATTCGGCAGAGCTGACGTACAAGCGGCTGACATGCAGGCGAGCGGCCGCGCAGGCCCGGGCACCGTCCCGGACCGGCAGGCAAGAAAGAGACGCGGGTGAACGAGAAGGACATGGGCACCGACCTTCAGTCGGTGCTCCTCACCAAGGAAGAGATCGACGCGAAGCTCGTCGAGCTGGCCGCGAAGATCGACGCGGAGTACGCGGGCAAGGACCTGCTCCTCGTCGGAGTCCTCAAGGGCGCGGTGATGGTCATGGCGGACCTGGCGCGCGCGCTGTCCACCCCCGTCACCATGGACTGGATGGCCGTCTCGTCGTACGGCGCGGGCACCCAGTCCTCCGGTGTCGTCCGGATCCTCAAGGACCTCGACACCGACATCAAGGGCAAGCACGTCCTGATCGTCGAGGACATCATCGACTCGGGCCTGACGCTGTCCTGGCTGATGTCGAACCTGGGCTCGCGCGAGCCCGCATCGCTGGAGATCTGCACCCTGCTGCGCAAGCCGGACGCGGCGAAGGTCGCGCTCGACTGCAAGTGGGTCGGCTTCGACATCCCCAACGAGTTCGTCGTCGGCTACGGGCTGGACTATGCGGAGAAGTACCGCAACCTGCCCTTCGTCGGCACCCTCGCCCCGCACGTGTACGGCGGCTGAGGCGGCACGGCGAACCCGCCCCGGCGGCGGGGAACCCTCACCGATTTCCCGCCGTTGAGCCTTCGAAGGCCGGTTTGACAGACGTCCCCGACGGTCGTCGGTGACAATGCTGGGGTACCGTCCGAAGAACAGTCTTTACTCACAGCAGCATTTACCTACGGGCAGGAGGGACGGGGCGACTTCGCTCCGTATGGATGGACGTGAAGCGATACTTCCGTGGGCCGGTCATGTGGATCGTGCTGGCCGTCCTCGCCGTGGTCGTGTTGATGAATGTCGTCGGCTCGGGTGGCGGCTACAAGACGGTGGACACCGGCAAGGTGATCCAGGCGATCAGTAAGAACCAGGTGGATGAGGCCAAGCTCACCACCGGTGACGATCACATCATCAAGATCGAGCTGAAAAAGGGTCAGAAGCTCTCGGGCGAGTCCGGCAGCAAGTTCCAGGCGAGCTACATCGGCAACCAGGGCGTCGAGCTCGCCGATACGCTGCAGAAGAAGTTCGAGAGCGGTGACATCGAGAACGGCTACACCGTCTCGCCGTCGAAGCAGTCCCCGTTCGTCTCGATCCTCTTCTCGCTGCTGCCGTTCGTCCTCATCGTGGTCGTCTTCCTGTTTCTGATGAACCAGATGCAGGGTGGCGGCTCCAAGGTCATGCAGTTCGGCAAGTCCAAGGCCAAGCTGATCACCAAGGACACCCCGAAGACGACGTTCGCCGACGTGGCGGGCTCGGACGAGGCGGTCGAGGAACTCCACGAGATCAAGGAGTTCCTGCAGGAGCCGGCGAAGTTCCAGGCCGTCGGCGCCAAGATCCCCAAGGGCGTCCTGCTGTACGGGCCTCCCGGTACGGGCAAGACGCTGCTCGCACGCGCCGTCGCCGGCGAGGCGGGCGTCCCGTTCTACTCGATCTCCGGCTCCGACTTCGTCGAGATGTTCGTCGGTGTCGGTGCCTCCCGTGTCCGTGACCTCTTCGAGCAGGCCAAGGCGAACGCCCCGGCGATCGTCTTCGTCGACGAGATCGACGCTGTCGGACGGCACCGCGGTGCCGGCATGGGCGGCGGCCACGACGAGCGCGAGCAGACGCTGAACCAGCTGCTCGTCGAGATGGACGGCTTCGACGTGAAGGGTGGCGTCATCCTGATCGCCGCCACGAACCGTCCGGACATCCTCGACCCGGCGCTCCTTCGCCCGGGCCGTTTCGACCGGCAGATCGCGGTCGACCGGCCGGACATGCTGGGCCGTCTGGAGATCCTCAAGGTCCACCAGAAGGGCAAGCCGGTCGCACCGGACGTCGACCTCGGCGCCGTTGCCCGTCGTACGCCCGGTTTCACCGGTGCCGACCTGTCGAACGTGCTGAACGAGGCGGCGCTCCTGACGGCGCGCAGCAATCAGAAGCTGATCGACAACAACATGCTCGACGAGGCCATCGACCGCGTCGTGGCGGGTCCGCAGAAGCGGACCCGGATCATGTCCGAGAAGGAGAAGAAGATCACCGCGTACCACGAGGGCGGACACGCCCTGGTCGCGGCGGCCTCACCTCAGGCGGACCCGGTCCACAAGATCACGATCCTCTCCCGCGGCCGCGCCCTCGGTTACACGATGGTGCTCCCGGAGGAGGACAAGTACTCCACGACGCGCAACGAGATGCTCGACCAGCTGGCTTACATGCTGGGCGGGCGCGCGGCCGAGGAGCTGGTCTTCCACGACCCGACGACCGGCGCTGCGAACGACATCGAGAAGGCCACGGCGACGGCCCGCGCGATGGTCACGCAGTACGGCATGACGGAGCGGCTCGGCGCGATCAAGTTCGGTGGCGACAACACCGAGCCGTTCGTGGGCCGCGAGATGGGCCACCAGCGCGACTACTCGGAAGAGGTCGCCGCGCTGGTCGACGAAGAGGTCAAGAAGCTCATCGAGACCGCGCACAACGACGCGTGGGAGATCCTCGTCGAGAACCGCGACGTTCTGGACGCCCTGGTTCTCCAGCTCCTTGAGAAGGAGACCCTCGGCAAGGCGGAGATCGCCGAGATCTTCGCTCCGATCGTCAAGCGTCCGGCCCGCCCGGCGTGGACCGGCTCCGCCCGGCGCACGCCGTCCACCCGGCCGCCGGTGCTCTCGCCGAAGGAGCTCGCCCTCACCAACGGCGCCACCACGGCGAACGGCTCGGTCACGGACACGGTTCCGGTGACCGAGGCGATCCCCGAGGAGCGTCCCGAGAGCTAGACACCGACCCCGGTGTGGCCCCTGTCACGGGGGCTTCACCGGGCCCGGAATGGATGCCGCGCCCCCCAGGTTTTAGCCTGTGGGGGCGCGGCTTTTCCCTTGGGGCTGTCCGACCCCGATTCCCGGACAGGCCCCACACCTGCGTGGATGTCCACGCAGTGACAGCTCTGAGGAACGAGGCACAGATGACCGACCCGGTGACGCTGGACGGCCAGGGTTCGATCGGCGAGTTCGACGAGAAGCGGGCCGAGGCGGCCGTACGCGAGCTGCTCATCGCCGTCGGGGAGGACCCGGACCGGGAAGGGCTGCGGGAGACGCCGGGGCGGGTGGCGCGGGCGTACAAGGAGATATTCGCGGGCCTGCACCAGGAGCCCGAGGACGTCCTGACGACCACGTTCGACCTGGGCCACGACGAGATGGTGCTGGTCAAGGACATCGAGGTGTTCAGCACCTGTGAGCACCACCTGGTGCCGTTCCGCGGAGTGGCGCACGTCGGGTACATCCCGGCGACCAGCGGCAAGATCACCGGCCTGTCGAAGCTGGCCCGCCTGGTGGACGTCTACGCCCGCCGGCCGCAGGTCCAGGAGCGGCTCACCACGCAGATCGCCGAGTCCCTGATGGAGATCCTGGAGCCGCGCGGCGTCATCGTCGTCGTGGAGTGCGAGCACATGTGCATGTCGATGCGCGGGATCCGCAAGCCCGGGGCGAAGACCCTGACCTCGGCGGTGCGCGGACAGCTCCGCGACCCCGCGACGCGCGCCGAGGCCATGAGCCTGATCATGGCGCGCTGACGCCGGGCGGGAAACGGGCAGAACAGGCGGCACCAGCAGGCTGCGAACGGGCAGAACGGGCGGCACAAGCAGGCTGCGAACGGGCAGAACGGGCGGCACGAGCAGGCTGCGGAATGCGGAGAACGGGCGGCACAAGCAGGCTGCGGAACGGGCGGCGGCGGTCTACGCCGCCGCCGCGTTCTTGTTGTCGTCCTCGTCGTCCGGGAGCTTGCAGACCCGCTCCAGGAACAGGGCCGCCGCGATCACCGCGATGCCGGCCAGGACCGCGAAGCCCGCGTAGATGGCCTGGTCGCGGCGGGCCGGGATGTCCAGGGAGCCGAGCAGGAAGACTCCGATGCCGCCGTACATCCCGGCCACCAGGGCGACGACGAGGGCGCTGGCCTGGCCGAAGACCACGGCACGGGCCGCCATCAAGGGCTCGACGCCCTTCGCGCCCGGCCGGCGCTCGCGCTGGGCGCGCAGCCGGGAGCGGAGGGAGAGCGCCGTCGCCAGCAGGACCACGGCGATCACCGCGAGTACGACGGGGGCGAACAGCGGGACGCTCGGCAGGGTGCCGAGGGAGTCCCAGAGGCGGGCTCCGGCCCAGGACAGCACCCCGGCCCCGGCGAAGAGGCCGGCCAGTACTCCGAGCCGTAGTTGCTTCACCGGGTGAGCCGCCCTTCGCCGCCTGTGGATGTCCAGGCCGGTGGATGTTCCGGCCTGTGGATGTCCTGCTGTTTCCTTCGAGCCTAACGACTACTCGGGCAGCCGGAGTTCCAGGTCGGCCCGGGGCAGTACGCCGTCGCGTCCCACACCGGCCAGCAGAGCGGCGACGGCGCCGGCGCCGGGCAGTTGGGCCTCGGGATCCACGTCGTGCCACGGGGCGAGCACGAAGGCGCGCTCGCGGGCCCGGGGGTGGGGGAGGGTGAGCTCCGGGTCGTCGGAGACGACGTCGGCGTACGCGACGATGTCCACGTCGATGGTGCGCGGCCCCCAGCGCTCCGCGCGTACCCGGTCGAAGGCCTCCTCGATGGCCTGGCCGCGCTCCAGCAGGGAAGACGGGGGCAGCGTCGTCTTCACGACGACGACCGCGTTGAAGTACGACGGCTGGGAGCCGGGCTCGACGCCCCATGGCTCCGTCTCGTACACGGGGGAGACGGCCTTGACCCGGAGGCCCGGGGTGTCCTCCAGGGCGTCGATGGCGCCCTGGAGGGTCTCCAGGCGGTTGCCCAGGTTGGAGCCCAGGGAGATCACGGCGCGTTTGGGGTTGGAGAGGGTCATGTCCGCGGCGTCCACCTGCTCGACCACGGAGGCGGGAACCGGCTGTACGGTCGGGTCGCTCTGCCCCTCGGTAGAAAATGCAGTCATGCTCGGCTCCGGGTGATGGTGACGGTGACGTCGTCGAAGGGGACGGTGATGGGCGCATCCGGCTTGTGGACCACGACCTCCACCTCCTCGACGCCTTCGTGCTTGAGGCACTGCTGGGCGATGCGTTCCGCGAGCGTCTCGATCAGATCGACCGGTTCGCCCTGGACCACGGCCACGACCTCTTCGGCGACCACGCCGTAGTGCACGGTCCTGGTGAGGTCGTCCGCGGCTGCCGCGGGGCGGGTGTCGAGGCCGAGCACCAGGTCCACGATGAACGTCTGTCCCTCTTCCCGTTCCCGGGGAAAGACGCCATGGTGCCCACGGGCCTTGAGGCCGCGCAGCGCGACACGATCCACGCGAATCACTCCTGCTGTTGTTGTCGACGGGGCACGGAGCCACGTGCGGGCGGCCGCGTACCCATTTCCGAATCTACCTGCGAGCGCCGACAGTCCCGCCCCGCGGGGCTGTGGACATGGCGGTACGGGACAGGTAGCCGCTGATACCCCGATGTGCCCGGTTCCAATCCCGCGAGCTGCCTTTCGGGCGCACAGCGGCGTTGCAGCCGTTCAGGACGGGGAGTCTTCGTCCTCTTCCTCACCGGTTTCGGCCAGTACGGGCGAGCCGTGGTGGGACCAGAGCTTCCAGCCGTCCGGAGTGCGGCGGAACACATTGGTCGCGACGACCAGTTGGCCGACGAGCGGCCCCAGGGAGCTGCCCTCCTCGGCGGGACCGCCGCTGAGGATGTTCTCGGTGCACGTCACCAGGGCGGTGTCGCCCGTCATCGAGATCCCGACGTCGGTCAGGAAGAACTGGATGTACTCGGTGTTCGCCATGATCAGGGCGTAGCTGCGCAGTACCTCGCCGCGTCCCGTGAGCACCGGCCAGCCGGGGTGGACGCAGGAGACGGTGAGGTCCTCCCCGGGCAGCCAGAGCCCGGTCAGCTCGTCGAGGTCGCCGCGCTCCATGGCTTCGTAGAAGGCGGTGTTGGCCCGCTCGACCGCCTCGATGTCGTCGGCGGCGGAGGTCTGCTCGTCCTGCGGCTCGTTCACGCGGCTCCCTCGACCGCGCGGGCGACCCGGACGGCGTCGGCGGTGGCCCGCACCTCGTGGACCCGGACGGCCCAGGCACCGGCCCGGGCGGAGAGCGCGGAGACCGCGGCGGTGGCCGCGTCGCGCTCGCGGGCGGGCGGCGGGGCTCCGGCTTCACCGGCCAGTACGTGCCCCAGGAACCGCTTCCGCGACGCGGCGACCAGCAGCGGGCGGCCGAGGCCGTGCAGCGCGTCCAGCCGGGCGATGAGCGACAGGTCGTGGGCGGCGTCCTTGGCGAAACCGAGGCCCGGGTCGATCACGATCCGTTCGGGGGCGACACCCCCGGCGACCACGGCGTCCATCCGGACCCGCAGCTCCTCGACGACCTCGGCGACGACGTCCCCGTACACCGCCCTGCTGTTCATGGACTCGCTGAAGCCGCGCCAGTGCATGACGACGAACGGCACCTCGGCGGCGGCGACGACCGGCACCATGTCCGGGTCGGCGAGCCCGCCGCTCACGTCGTTGACCAGGACCGCTCCCGCGGCGACGGCCTGCTCGGCGACCCGGGCCCGCATGGTGTCCACGGAGACCGTTACCCCCTCCGAGGTCAGGCCGCGGACCACCGGGACCACGCGCCGCAGCTCCTCCGACTCGTCCACCCGGCTCGCGCCGGGGCGGGTCGACTCACCGCCGACGTCGACCAGGTCGGCGCCCTCGCCGACCAGGTCGAGGCCGTGCTTGACGGCCGCGGTGGTGTCGAACCAGCGGCCCCCGTCGGAGAAGGAGTCCGGGGTCACGTTGACGACACCCATGACCGCGCAGCGGTCCCACTCCGGCAGGCCCTGCACCGTGCCTCGTCCATGCAACGTACTCATACGACCAGCGTAGGCCCGTACGGGGACCGGTCACGCCGGACGGACACCGTGCTCCCCCGTGGAGGCCCGCACGTGCGGGCACGGGCGCCGCCCGCCGGCCGGCAGCCGGCGGGCCAGCGGGCGGGGGAGCGCGAAGCTGACGAATCCTTCCGCCTGCATGGCCGCCAGCGAGATCCGGGGCAGGTCGCGGGCGGTGCGGTAGACCACGAACCGGGGCTCCCAGCGGGGCCGGAACTTGGCGTTGAACTTGTACAGGGACTCGATCTGGAACCAGCGCGACAGGAAGACGAGCAGCCCGCGCCAGACCCGCAGCACCGGCCCGGCCCCCAGCTTCTCGCCGCGGGCCAGCGCGGAGCGGAACATCGCGAAGTTCAGCGAGACGCGTGCGATGCCGAGCCGGGGCGCGGCCTGCAGGGAGGCGACGATCAGCAGCTCGTTCATCCCCGGGTCCGCGGCGCGGTCGCGGCGCATCAGGTCGAGGGACATGCCGTCGGTGCCCCACGGGACGAAGTGGAGCACGGCCTTCAGATCGCCGTACGGGGAGTCCGCGTCCTGCTCCCCGGCCTTGTGGGCGGTGGCGACGAAGCAGTCCTGGTCGGCGCCGTCGCCGATCCGGCCGAGTGCCATGGAGAAGCCGCGCTCGGTGTCGGTGCCGCGCCAGTCGGCGGCGGCCCGCCGGATGCGGACCAGTTCGGCCTCGCCGATGTCGGCGACGCGCCGGACCCGCGTCCGGTACCCCCCGCGCTCAATGCGCTTCACCATCTGGCGCACGTTGCGCATCGCGCGTCCGGCGAGCGAGAAATCCGCGACGTCCACCACCGCCTCGTCGCCCAGTTCCAGGGCGTCGAGTCCGGTCTCGCGGGTCCAGACCTCGCCGCCGGTCTCGCTGCAGCCCATCACGGCGGGGGTCCAGGAATGCGCCCTGGCCTCGTCCATGAAGCGTTCGATGGCGCCGGGCCAGGCCTCCACGTCGCCGATCGGGTCGCCGCTGGCCAGCATCACCCCGGACACCACGCGGTAGCAGACGGCGGCCTTGCCGCTGGGGGAGAAGACCACGGCCTTGTCGCGGCGGAGCGCGAAGTGCCCCAGCGAGTCGCGGCGGCCGTGCCGCTCCAGCAGGGCGCGCAGCCGGACCTCGTCGTCCTCGGTGAGACGGGCGGCCGGGTGCTCGGGCCGGAAGGCGAGGTAGATCGTGGTGACGGCGGTCAGCAGGCCGAGCGCGCCCAGTGAGTAGGCCACGGTCCAGGAGGTGTCCCCGGCGTAGTCGACCGGGCCCTCGAAGCCGAACAGCCCGTACAGCACGTGCTGGAGCCGGTCCGCGATGCCGGGGTTCCCGACCAGACGGCCCGGGTGGACGCTCACGATGACCAGGCCGAGTCCGAGCGATCCCGCGCCGAGCAGGACGAAGTTGGCCAGTGCCCTCCAACGGCTGCGCGGGTCGGGGAGCGCGGCGAACTCACTCCGGTGGCGCACCAGCAGGTAGCACAGCGTCAGCGAGACGACGGCGCCCAGGACCGAGTGCCGGTAGGTGAACTGGGCCACCGCACCGGCCGGGAGCAGGACGACGGCGGCCCGCCAGGCCCGGCGCTTGTGGCGCTTCAGGCCGTGGGCCAGGAGCAGCAGCAGGACACCGGCGCTCAGTGAGAGCGCGGCGGCGAAGGGGCCGAGGGCGCCGGGGAGCACCTCGGCGAGGGTGTGCATCCGGCTGTGCCGGAAGCGCGGGAAGACACCCGCGGCGACGTCGATCAGGCCGACGGCGGTGCAGGCGGCGCCGACGAGTGCCGGCACGGTCTCGGGCCGCGGTCCGTGTACCAACTTGCGTACACCATTCGGAACCGATCCCGATTTATCCCCATCTAGCGTGACAGACATCGCTTCCCGTGGTTCCGCGAGAGATTCTTGGAGTCCGTCGGCCGGAGCCCTGCGGACGATGTGCGACCTCTAGGACGAGGCTTCCGGCCCGTGGGTTCACCCGGCACCCGGAAATTTCCTGACAAGAAAGTTCTACCGTCATGGGCCTTACCGGCAACGCAGTGCTGATCCTGGCGATCACGCTGGCCGTCGTGCTGTTCGCCGTCACGATCTGGTGCTGGCCCGGGCTCGCCCGGCGCAGCGTTCCCGTGGTGTTCGGCAGGGTGGGTCTGTTGCTGGCGACGCAGGTGGCGGTCTTCGTGGCCGTCGGGCTGATGGCCAACAACTCGTTCCTCTTCTACGGCTCCTGGGCCGACCTGTTCGGCCGGCAGCAGGATCTGGGCGTGGTGACCGACCATGCCCGGGGGACCCTGGCGGAGAAGAACATCGTCCGGGTGGGGACGCGGCGGCCCGATGTGCCGGGAGGCTCCCGTCCCGCCTCGGCCGGGCGGATCGACAAGGTCGTGATCGCGGGCCGGAGCTCGGGGATCCAGACCTCGGCCTATGTGTACCTGCCGCCGGAGTACTTCCAGGAGGCCTACGCCCGGCGGAAGTTCCCGGCGGTGGTGGTGCTGACCGGATACCCGGGCACTGCGGAGAACCTCATCAAGGGCCTCGACTACCCCAAGACATCACTCGGACGGGTGCGGGCGGGCCGCTCCCAGCCGATGATCCTGGTGATGCTGCGGCCGACCGTGGCGCCGCCGCGGGACACCGAGTGCGTGGACATAGCGGGCGGTCCGAAGACCGAGACCTTCTTCGCGGAGGACCTGCCGAGCGTCGTCTCGGCGGCGTACCGGGTCGGGCACCACGCCCGTAACTGGGGGATCATCGGCAACTCGACCGGTGGCTACTGCGCTCTGAAGATCGGCCTGCACCATCCGGGACGCTTCGCGGCGAGCGCGGGGCTCTCCGCGTACTACAAGGCGGCCGAGGACCCGACGACCGGTGACCTCTTCCACGGCGACCGGCGGGCGCGCGAGCGCGCCGATCTGCTGTGGTCCCTGGACCACCTGCCGCAGCCCGCGTCGTCCTTCCTGGTGACCACATCCCGCCGGGGCGAGGCGAACTACGCCGCCACGCGGAAGTTCGTGGCCAAGGTGAAGGGGCCCGCGCGGGTCTCGTCCATCGTGCTGGACAGCGGCGGGCACAACTTCAACACCTGGCGCAGGGAGATCCCCGCGGCCCTGGAATGGATGAGCAGCCGGCTCAGCGAGAACTGAGCGCAGGTCCCGCCGGATCCCACGGTGGGCCGTCCGGCGGGAGCTGGGCGCGGGCGCGGCGGTGGGGCGCGTCCGTCCCCACGCGGCGGGAGCTGGGCGCGGGGGCCGGGGCCGTGTCTGTTTCCACGCGGCGGGAGCCGAGCGCGGGCGCCGCGGCGGGGCGCGTCCGTCCCCACGCGGCGGGAGCCGAGCGCAGCCGCCGGGCCGGGCCGGGCCGCGTCAGTCGCCCGAGGTCTTCGCGACGACCGCCACGCTCTCGACGGCCACCTCGGCGCGCGGCACGGCCCGGTCGTCGGCGCTGATCGAACGGCGCAGCGCCTCGTGGAGCCGGGCCGGGGTGAGCACTCCGAGGAACCGGCCCTCGCTCTGCTCGTCGATGACCGCGATCCAGCCGGCGTCGTGCTGGAGCATGGTGGCGAACGCCTGCTTGAGCGGGGCGCCGACGGGCAGCCAGGCCTCCATCCGGCGGGCGTGTTCGCGCACCGTGCCCCGGGTGTCGTCGCCCAGTGCGGCACCGGCCGGGATCCAGCCGTGCAGCCTGCCGTCACCGTCCAGGACCACGGCCCAGCGCGCGCCCTCCGCGCGCAGCCGCTCGGTCGCCCGGTCCAGCGGGTCGTCGAGGTGGACGACCGGCGGCCGGTCGAGGTCGCTCTCCTCGACGGGGGTGACCGAGAGCCGTTTGAGGCCGCGGTCCGCGCCGACGAAGTCGGCGACGTAGTCGGTGGCGGGGGCGCCGAGCACGGTGGCCGGTGAGTCGAACTGCTCGATCGAGCCCTGTCCGTAGACGGCGATGCGGTCGCCGAGGCGGACGGCCTCCTCGATGTCGTGCGTCACGAACAGCACGGTTTTGCGGACCTGGGCCTGAAGCCGCAGGAATTCGTTCTGGAGCCGTTCCCTGACCACCGGGTCGACCGCGCCGAAAGGCTCGTCCATCAGCAGCACCGGCGGGTCCGCCGCCAATGCGCGCGCTACGCCGACGCGTTGGCGCTGGCCGCCGGACAGCTGTTCCGGATAGCGGTTGCCATAAACGGAAGGATCCAGTCCGACCAGGTCGAGGAGTTCCGCGGCGCGGGCCCGGCCCTTTCCCCGTTTCCAGCCGAGGAGATGGGGGACGGTCGCGGTGTTCTCCAGTACGGTCCGGTGCGGAAACAGTCCGACCTGCTGGATCACATAGCCGATGCGGCGCCGGAGTTGGACGGGGTCGATGGCGGATATGTCGTCCCCGTCGAGGAATATCCGGCCCTCGGTCGGTTCGATCAGCCGGTTCACCATCTTCATGGTGGTCGTCTTGCCGCAGCCCGACGGTCCGACGAGCGTGACGAGTTCACCTTCGGCGACCTCGAAGGAAAGGTCGTCGACGGCGGTGGTGCCGTCCGCATACCGCTTGGTGACGTGCTCGAAACGGATCATGGTTCCCCATTGTCGCGCGTGTTCTGTGAAGGACGTGTTGCTGGAATACAACGGCCTCGGCGATTGTCAGTGGTCGAGGATAGGCTCGCCGGACATCAGTACGAGAGGCGATCGGGAGGTGGGGGCGGATGGCCGGACAGAACTGCCTGGTGACGAACGACTGGATCTGCGGTGAGTATCTCCGCTCCCGCAGCCAGGAGTTGACGGACGCGACGGTCCAGCACATCTGGATCACCGCGGTCTCGGTGGCGATCGGGGTGGCCGTGGCCTTTCCGCTGGCGCTGCTCGCCCGTCGTGGCCGGCACTTCGCCGGACCCGTGCTCGGGCTGACGACGGTGCTCTACACGGTGCCGTCGCTCGCGATGTTCTCGCTTCTGCTGCCGCTGTTCGGGCTCTCCGCGGCCCTCGTCGTCACCGGGCTCGTGCTGTATTCGCTGACGATTCTCGTACGGAACATCCTGGCGGGTCTCCAGGCCGTTCCGAAGGAGGCGAAGGAGGCCGCCCGGGGCATGGGGTACGGGCCGGTGCGGCTGCTGTGGGAGGTCGAACTCCCGCTGGCGATGCCCGCGTTGATGGCGGGAATACGGATCGCCACGGTGTCCACGATCGCGCTGACCACCGTCGGGTCGATCGTCGGCCGCGGCGGCCTGGGCAACCTGATCGAGGACGCTCTGCCGAGCTTCTTCAAGGCCCAGGTGCTGGCCGCCTCGGTGCTCTGCGTGCTGCTCGCGGTGGTCGCGGATCTGCTGCTGCTCGGCGTCCAGCGGTTGCTGACCCCCTGGACCCGCATACCGGCCGCCCGTGATGCCGCGGGCGCACCCGTTCCGGCGAAGGCGGGCTGACCCGTGGGAGTTCTCGGCGAGGCCTGGACCTGGCTCACCACCGGCGCCAACTGGTCGGGGGAGAGCGGGGTGGCCCACCGGCTCGGCGAGCATCTCTACGTCAGCGGAGTGGCGCTCGCCCTGTCCTGCGCCATCGCCCTGCCCATCGCCCTGTACCTCGGGCACATAGGGAAGGGCGGTGCGCTCGCCGTCAATATCTCCAACGTGGGGCGGGCGATCCCGGTCTTCGCGGTGCTGGCCCTCTTCATGGTCTCGCCCCTGCGCAACGCGGGATACATACCGACGATCATCGCGCTGGTGCTGTTCGCCGTGCCGCCGCTGCTGACCAACGCCTACGTCGGGATGACGGAGGTGGACCGTTCGGTGGCGGAGGCCGCGCGGGGCATGGGCATGTCGGGCGGCCAGCTCTTCCTCCGGGTCGAACTGCCGCTGGCCTACCCCATGATCATGACCGGGCTGCGTTCGGCGGCGGTTCAGGTCGTGGCCACCGCGACGATCGCCGCGATGGTCGGCCAGGGCGGTCTCGGCCGGATCATCACCGCCGGCTTCAACACGTACAACACCCCGCAAGTGGTCGCGGGCGCCCTGCTGGTCGCCGTCCTGGCGCTGCTGGTGGAGACGGCACTGGTCGGCATCGACCGGCTGCTGTCCCCGCTGCGCCGCCGCAGGACCGCATGAGCGGCCCCGCTGCGCCGCCGCAGGACCGCATGAGCGGCCCCGCTGCGCCGCCGCAGGACCGCACGGGCGTCCGGCGGACCCGCTCGACCGATCACGCACATCGCAACCGATAACGCACATCGCATATGGCCTCGTTGCCGTGGACGGAGAACAGTATGAGCAGGACCTCGCGCCTGGCCGGCGCGGTCATCGGCATCGTCGCGCTCGCGGGCTCGCTCGCCGCCTGCGGAGGCGACAGCCTGGAGAAGGACAAGGGCGGATCCGCCGCGTCCGACGCGGACAAGGGCTCGGGGAAGAAGGGCTCGCTGGTCGTCGGCGCCGCCGCCTTCACCGAGTCCAAGGTGCTCGCGGAGCTGTACGCCGGAGTTCTGTCGGAGGCCGGATACAGCACGTCGGTCACCACGGTGAAGAACCGCGAACTCTACGAACCGTCCCTGGAGAAGGGTGAGATCGACGTCGTGCCGGAATACGCGGCGACGATCGCGGAATTCCTCAACGCCAAGGTGAACGGGGCGAAGGCGGCCGAGGCCGAGCCGGTCGCCTCGGGCGACACCGCGGCCACGGTCGCCGCCCTGGAGAAGCTCGCCACTCCGCGCGGGCTGAAGGTGCTGCCGGCCGGTGCGGCCGTCGACCAGAACGCCTTCGCGGTCACCAAGGAATTCGCCGACAAGAACAAGCTCAAGACACTCTCGGATCTCGGCGCCTCCAAGATCAAGGTGAAGATCGCGGCGGGCGACGAGTGCGAGGTGCGGCCGTTCTGCGCACCCGGGCTGAAGAAGACGTACGGCATCGACGTCACCGGCATCGACCCCAAGGGAGTCGGTACGCCGCAGTCCAAGCAGGCGGTCAAGGACGGCAAGGACCAGCTTGTCCTGACCACCACCACGGACGCGGTGCTGGACACCTTCGGCCTGGTCTTCCTGGAGGACGACAAGAAGCTGCAGAACGCGGACAACGTGCTGCCCGTCCTCAATGCCGAGGACGCCGGTGCGCAGGACATCGCCGACGCGCTCGGCAAGCTCACCGACGCGCTCACGACACAGGATCTGGCGGAACTGAACCGCAAGGTCGACGCCGAGCGCGCCAAGCCCGCGGATGTGGCCAGGGAATACCTGGAGACGAAAGGTCTGATCAAGAAGTAGCAAGGGCGGAATGCGCGATTCAGGGGCCGTCAGGTAACTGCCGGGGAACAGATTGCCGGGCGGCCTCCCAAGAGGACCGTACGCACGGTAAATTTCAGGCCATGTCACGTGGACGCCATCGCCATTCGCCACCTCTGCACAGAATCCTTCCGCCTTCGGTCGTCGCCGGAGCGGCGGTCCTCTGTGGAGCGGGAGCCTGGCTGCTCGCCGAACCGCTGGTCCTGCGCGGGCTGGTGGCCGCAGCGGCGGCCGCCGCCGTCACCGGCGCGTATCTGATGCGCAGCTGGGACCGGGAGGCGGGCCGCCGCGTAGCGGAGCTGACGCGCGCCCGCGCGAGTGACGAGTGGCGCGCCGAGGAACGCGTGGCGGAGCTGGAAGCCGATCTGGAGGAGTCGCGCGAACTGCGCGCCCGCCTGGAGACGAAGCTGCGCCGCAAGCGCGTGGAGCTCGCCGGGCTGCGGGGCGAGCACGCCGCGCTGCTGCGGCGGTACGCCAACGCGGAGACCGAGCGCGCCAGTGTCCTGGAGAGCCGCAGGCAGCTCGCGCTGGAGGCGGCCGCGCCGCCCCGCGAACTGCCCGCGGCGCGCAGCACCCCGACCCCGTCCGCGTATCTGCGGGCCGCCCAGGCCCTCGACGACCTCTCGCGCAACGGGGCGCTCCAGGAGGCCCGGCGCACCGCCGAGCAGGCCAGGGCGCGCGATCTCGCCGAGCGGGCCCGGGAGGCGGAGGAGCCGCGGGGCAAGCACGCGGCGGCCGCGGACCGCCGGGCAGCCGCCGGGCAGTCGGGCGCCGAGCAGCACCGCCGTCCGCAGGCCGCCCTGCCGGCGAGCCGGCCGGACCGGGCCCTGCCCGCCCCGCGCCCGGTTCCGGCCGCCAGCGCGGTCGTTCCGTACGCGGCGGCGCGCCGCCACCTGGTGCCGCAGGGCAGCTTCGACTTCTTCGGCACGCAGAAGGCGCACGAAGCGATCGAGTCCGTACAGAACGAGGACCTCGCCGACGTGGTGGGCGAGGAGGCGCTGGCCGCGCACCGTACGGGCGCGGCCGAGAACCGCGCCGTCGGCAAGGTCATCGACCTCACCGCGCACGACGAGACCGAGCAGCTGGACGTGGCGGAGCTGCGCAGCGCGATCTCGTAGGACCGGGCAGCGGCGGCCCGTCGGTTACTTGTCGATGTCGCCGACGACGAAGAACAGCGAACCGAGAATCGCCACCATGTCGGCGACGAGCGTGCCCGGCAGCAGTTCGGTGAGCGCCTGGATGTTGTTGAACGAGGCGGAGCGGAGCTTCAGCCGGTACGGGGTCTTCTCGCCCTTGGACACCAGGTAGTAGCCGTTGACGCCGAGCGGGTTCTCGGTCCAGGCGTAGGTGTGGCCCTCGGGGGCCTTCAGTACCTTGGGCAGCCGCTGGTTGATCGGCCCCGGCGCCAGGTCCGCCATCCGGTCCAGGCAGGCGTCCGCCAGGTCCAGCGCGTTGTGCGTCTGCTCCAGCAGGCACTCGAACCGGGCCAGGCAGTCGCCCTCGGTACGGGTGACGACCTTCAGGGTGTCCCGGAGCTCTCCGTACGCCAGATACGGCTCGTCGCGCCGCAGGTCGAAGTCGACGCCCGAGGCGCGGGCGATCGGTCCGGAGACCCCGTAGGCGTGCACCGCCTGTGCCGACAGGACGCCCACCCCGCGGGTACGGCCCCGGAAGATCTCGTTGCCGAGCACCAGCTTGTCGTAGACGTCCATCCGGGAGCGGACCGACGCGACGGCCTCCCGGGCGCGGCCGAGCCAGCCCGCCGGGAGGTCCTCCTTGAGGCCGCCGACCCGGTTGAACATGTAGTGCATCCGGCCGCCGGAGACCTCCTCCATCACGGCCTGGAGCTCCTCGCGCTCCCGGAACGCGTAGAACACCGGGGTGATCCCGCCCAGTTCCAGCGGGTACGAGCCGAGGAACATCAGGTGGTTGAGGACCCGGTTCAGTTCGGCGAGCAGGGTGCGGGTCCACACCGCGCGCTCCGGCACCTCCATGCCGAGCATCCGCTCGACGGCCATCACGACGCCCAGTTCGTTGGAGAACGCCGACAGCCAGTCGTGGCGGTTGGCGAGCATCACGATCTGCCGGTAGTCACGGGCCTCGAAGAGCTTCTCCGCGCCGCGGTGCATATAGCCGATGACCGGTTCGGCGTGCTGGATGCGTTCGCCGTCCAGGACGATGCGCAGACGGAGCACGCCATGGGTGGAGGGGTGCTGGGGGCCGATGTTGAGCACCATGTCGGTGCTTTCCGCCGCGCCGCCGATGCCGACTGTCGTCTCCGTCATGGGGGACAGTATCGCCTGCGGTCCGGCGTCGCGGGGCTCCGCCCCGGACCCCGCTCCTCAAGCGCCGGAAGGGCCGGACCGTGCCGGGCCCGGGACGCGTTGCGTCAGCCAGCCGAAGTCGCCCAGTCCGCCCCGGGCCGTGAGTTCCGCGGCCTCGCCCGCCGAGGCCAGCGCCCGCACGTAACCCGCCGGATCGCGCGACGCGAGCGACAGCGGCGGGCGTTCACCGCTGACGCCCAGCTCCCGCAGCGCCTCGCGCTGGGTGCGGATCTCCGCGCCCGGCCCGCCCGCCGCCGCGCACGCGTCCAGGGCCACGTGCGAGGTGAGGTCGCAGCTGCCGTCCGGCACCGGCCGCACCTCGCGCCCGGCCCGGAAGCCGGTCAGCGTGCCGAAGGGCGGCCGCTCCTCCCGTACGTGGCAGTAGTCCACCGCCACGGCGAGCCCGCCGGACAGTGAGGCCACCGCGTCCGCCCACGCCTCGTCGCGCGGGCGGCCGATCTCCGCCCTGCTGCCCGGCCCCGCCGGGGGCCACCAGCGGCGCAGCCACTCCGCGTCCGCCCCGCTCACCGGTTCCCCCAGCCGCTGCGCACCGTCCGCCGTCCGCACCAGGACGTACCGCCGGACGCCGTCCGGGTCCGTCCCGGCGACCGGCACCGGCACGTTGTCCAGCCACTCGTTGGCGAACAGCAGCCCGCGCGTCCCCCGCGGCGGCTTCGCGCACCACTGGATCCGTGGGTCCAGACCGGGCGGACGGGCGGCGAGTTCCACGGCGTACGCCCGTACCGTGAGCCCGTCCCCGCCCTCGGCCGGGAGCGCGGCGAGCACGCCCGTCAACAGCTCTCCGCGCCCCGCCCCCAGATCCACCAGGTCCACACACGAGGTCCGCAGTTCCCCGGCCGTCCTGACCAGCAGCCGTGCGACGGCCGCGGCGAACAGCGGGGAGGCGTGCACCGAGGTGCGGAAATGCCCCGCAGGCCCCTCCTGGCTCAGGTAGAACCCCCCGTCCCCGTACAAAGCGGTCTCGGCCGCCTCCTGCCACCCACGCCACTCATCCGTCACGTTCCCAAGTCTCCACCTTGGGGAGTACGGTCTCCGGACCCGGATCGGCCCTTCGGCTGACCCCTGCCCCCCTCGCCCTTCCCTACGCTGGGTTACGTGCAGCGCCTCTACGACTTCATCCGCAGACACCCGACGGGCGTCGACAGCTTCTGGGCTGTCTTCCTCCTCGGGCTCTCCGGCATGACGATCGTGGTCGGCGACCCCGGGCTCGGCGGCCGCGCGGAGCGCATCGCCATCGTGCCGGTCGTCATCGGCCTCTGCGTCGTCGTGGCGCTGCGCCGGCGCGCCCCCGAGAAGATGCTGCTGCTCGCCATCGCGATGGGCGTGGCCCAGCTGGCGTTCGGGGTCAGACCGACCGTCGCGAACTTCGCCATGCTGGTGATCACCTTCACCGTGGCCACGGTCGGCGAGCGCTGGGCCTCGCGGCTCGCCCTGGCGTGCAGTCTGTGCGCGGCCACGCTCTCCCAGCTCCGCTGGCCGGAGCGGGAGGACGTGCCGCGCGGCTGGGCGGAGTCGGTCTTCCTCGTCGTCGTGATGACGGTGCCGTTCGTGCTGGCCTGGGTGCTCGGCGACTCGATGCGGACCCGGCGGGCGTATTTCGACCAGCTGGAGGAGCGCGCCGCCCGGCTGGAGCGGGAGCGCGAGGCGCAGTCGAAGGTAGCGGTGGCGGCGGAGCGGGCCCGTATCGCCCGCGAGCTCCACGACGTCGTCGCGCACAACGTCTCGGTGATGGTGGTGCAGGCGGACGGCGCCGCCTATGTGATGGACGCGGCCCCCGACCAGGCCCGGCAGGCGCTGGAGACGATCTCCAGCACCGGCCGGCAGGCGCTCGCGGAGATGCGCCGGCTGCTGGGCGTGCTGCGCACGGGCGACGGCCCGGAGACGGGGGAGTACGTACCGCAGCCCGACGTCGAGCAGATCGAGGATCTGATCGAGCAGGTCAGAGCGGCCGGTCTGGCCGTCGACTTCAGGATCGAGGGCACCCCGCGCACGCTGCCCAGCGGAGTGGAGCTGACGGCTTACCGCATCGTGCAGGAGGCCCTGACCAACACCCGCAAACACGGCGGTCCGAACGCCGGGGCCAGTGTGCGGCTGGTCTACTTCGACGACGGGCTCGGCCTGCTGGTGGAGGACGACGGCCGGGGCGCGGCGCACGAACTGTACGAGGACGGCGGCGCCGACGGCGCGGGCCACGGCATGATCGGTATGCGCGAACGGGTCGGCATGGTCGGCGGCACACTGGACGCCGGCCCGCGCCCCGGCGGCGGATTCCGGATCAGCGCGCTGCTGCCGCTCAAGGCGGCGAACTAAGGCGTGTTTCGAGGCTTCCGGGCCTGCCGATACGCCGATACCGACCGCAGGACGAACAGGAGACAGGGACCCCATGGCGATCCGCGTGATGCTCGTCGACGACCAGGCGCTGCTGCGTACCGGCTTCCGGATGGTGCTCGCCGCGCAGCCGGACATGGAGGTCGTCGCCGAGGCCGGCGACGGCGCGGAGGCGATCGAGAACCTCCGTTCCACCGCCGTCGACGTGGTGCTCATGGATGTGCGGATGCCCCGGCTGGACGGTGTCGAGGCCACCCGCCGCATCTGTGCGGAGCCCGATGCGCCCAAGGTGCTCATCCTGACGACGTTCGACCTCGACGAGTACGCCTTCTCGGGGCTGAAGGCGGGGGCCAGCGGCTTCATGCTCAAGGACGTGCCGCCGGGCGAACTGCTCGCCGCGATCCGTTCCGTGCACAGCGGCGACGCCGTGGTCGCCCCGTCCACCACCCGCCGGCTGCTCGACCGCTTCTCGCCGATGCTGCCCAGCAGTACGGCCGAGCCGCAGCACAAGGACGTCGCCAAGCTCACCGAGCGCGAACGCGAGGTGATGCTGCTGGTCGCCCAGGGCCTGTCGAACGGCGAGATCGCGGGGCGGCTGGTGCTCTCCGAGGCGACCGTGAAGACGCATGTCGGCCGGATCCTGACCAAGCTGGGCCTGCGCGACCGGGTGCAGGTCGTGGTCCTCGCGTACGAGACCGGGCTGGTGCGCGCCGGCGGCGGGGCGGGCTGACCGGTGGGCGCGCTCCTGTGGATCAACGGACCGTTCGGTGGTGGCAAGACACAGACGGCGTACGAGCTCCGGCGGCGGCTGCCCGGAAGCGTGGTCTGCGACCCGGAGCACGTGGGCTTCGGGCTGCACCGGACGCTGCCGCCCGCGCTGCGCGGTGACTTCCAGGACCTGCCGGCCTGGCGCCAGGGGGTGCACGACATGCTCGCGCTCGCCCTGAGCGGCCATCCCGGCACGGTCATCGCCCCGATGACCCTGGTCGACCCCGGCTACTTCGCGGAGATCGTCGGGCGGCTGCGCGAGGAGGGGCGCACGGTGCGTCACTTCGCCCTGCTGGCCGAGCGCGAGACCGTGCTCGGCCGACTGCGCGAACGCGGCCTCGGACGCGGCCTCAAGCGCGAGAGCTTCGCCGTCGCGAAACTGGACCACTGCCTGGAGCGGCTCGAAGCCCCGGAGTTCGCCGAGCACATCCGTACCGACCGGCTGACGGTCCCGCAGGTCGCCGACCGGATCGCCGCTTCGGCGGGCCTCACGACGCTGCCGGACACGGACAGCGCGCTGCGGCACCGGGTGCGGCGGGCCTGGACGGGCATCCGGCACATCCGGTTCGACTGAGAGGGCGCGCCCGCCGGGCCCTCAGCGCAGGATCCCCTCCAGGAAGTCGCTGCCGAGCCGCGCCACCACGGTCAGGTCCAGCTGGTGCAGCACGTACCGGCCGCGGCGCCGCGTCGTGACCAGGCCCGCCTTCTTGAGGACGGTGAGATGGCGGGAGACCTCGGGGGCCGTGATCCCGTTCGTGTCGGCGAGCTCGCCCGTCGTGTAGGGCGAGCGGGCGATGTTGCGGCACAGGCGCATGCGCAGCGGGTGGGCCAGGGCCTCCATCCGGAGCTGGAGCAGTTCCACCGAGGCGGGCGAGGGCAGCTCGGGCCGGTGCACGGGGTAGTGGATCACCGGTCGCCAGCCGGGGGCGTGCAGCACCATCAGATGCGGCCAGCCGAGGCTGGTCGGGATGAGGGTGAGACCGGCGCCGACGGCGGGATCGGTGGCGTCGGTCGAGCCCTCGGTCAGCTTGTCCACGCTGATCCGTGTGCCGTCCTCGTCGACGGAGAGCGCGGGCGAGACCGCCCGCACGGCCTCCGCGATCCCCTTGTGGCGCAGCAGATCCGTCTTGTGCCGTGCGTCGGCCGCCAGCGGGACCCGCACCCGCTGCCAGGTGTCCGCGAAGAACGCCTGGTCGCAGTCCTCGAAGAGGCGCCGGATCCAGCGGCGCACGGGCGCGGGGTCGGCCAGCAGCCGCTGGGTGAACTCCACCTGCTGCGGGCCGCGCGCGGCCGCCATGTCCAGGGCCCGGGCCCGCATGCCGGGATCGTGGAGCGGGGAGGCCGCACCGGTCCCGTACAGGCTGGCGCAGGTGAACTCCAGGGCGGCGGAGACGAACCGCTCGTCGTCCAGCCGGTCCAGGATGTCCAGGTCCTCGGCGAGGTCGGCGCCCGTCCTGCCGCTGCCGCCGAGGACGCCGGCGAACGGCATGAAGATGTCCGAGAACGTGTTCCGCCACAGGAAGTCCGCTTCGTGCAGCCGGTCGGCCAGGTCGGGTTCCAGGGATGTGGTGGCGGCGGTCGCCCAGCCGTGCAGTCCCGGGTGGTGCCCCGGCTCGGAGAGCGCGTGCAGGGCGACCCCCAGCTCGACGAGGGGCGAGGTCTCGAAGACGACGTGCCGGGGGTCGAGGCCCGCGATGTCGATGGTTACGCTCACCCGTCCATGGTGCGGGGTGCGGGGGACGGCCCGGACCCCGATGGACGGCCGGCGTCAATCGGCGGCCCGCCGGGCCCGCCTCACTGCTGCCGAGCCACCCGCTCCAGGAAGTCCGCCGCCGCCGCGCGGACGTCGGCCGCCGTCCACTCCAGCCCCGCCTCCGACACCGTGACCTCGGTGAACGACACCCCGGGCGGCCCCGCCGCAGCGGGGTGCCACAGGCGGAACAGGGCCACGCCCGTCTCCTCCACCTGGCACAGCGCCGCCTCCTCCAGCACGTCCGCCGGGTAGGGCAGCCAGACCTGGAACTGGTGGGTGTGCGGCGGATCCGGATGCACCCGGAACCATCCGGCACCGGCGTCGGTGAAGCCCTCGGCCAGCGCCGCCGCGACCACCTTCGCCCGGGCCACGTACGACGGCAGCTTCGGCAGCTCGCGGTCCAGGCCGATCAGCGCGGCGAGCGCCGCCGGGAACTGCTGGAAGAGCTGGCCGCCGTACCGGTGCCGCCAGGTGCGGGCCTCCTCGATCAGCGAGGCGGACCCGGCGAGCGCCGCCCCGGAGATTCCGCCGAGGGTCTTGTAGAACGACACGTACACACTGTCGGCGAGCGCGGCGATCTCCGGCAGTTCCCGCCCGAAGCGGTCGGCGCACTCCCACAGCCGCGCTCCGTCGAAGTGCACCACCGCGTCGCGTTCGCGGGCTGCCGCGACCACGGCCTCCAGTTCCTCCCAGGTGGGCAGGACATAGCCCGCGTCCCGCAGCGGGAGCTCCAGCATCAGGGTGCCGAACGGCTCCGCGAAGTCGCGGATCTCGTCGGCCGTGGGCAGTCGCGGCTCGTGGGTCGGGTGGACCGTGCGCAGCCCGCTGACCGAGGAGAGGGCGTCGCGCTCGTGGACCTCGGGGTGGGCGAGCGGGTGCAGGGCCACCACCGGGTTTCCGGTGCGCCCGGCCCAGCAGCGCAGCGCGACCTGCTGCGCCATCGTGCCGGTCGGGAAGAACGCGGCGGCTTCGGTGCCCAGCAGTCCGGCGATCCGGCGCTCCAGCTCGGCGACGATCCCGTTGCCGTAGATGTCGGCGGGCCGGTCGAGATCGGTGACCGTGGCCGCTCCCGCGGTCAGCGCCGCCAGCTGTTCGCCGAGCGGGCGGTCCACCGGCGAGCGGGACAGGAGTTTCCGGGCCCGGCGCCACGCGGCGATGCGGCGCAGCCGCTGCGGGTCGGGCTCCTCGTCCCCGTATCCGCGGGGGGCCGGCGGTCCGTCCGCCGCCTCGTCGTGCACCTGCTCGTCTGTGTCTGCCATGGGACGATCATCACGCAGAACTCCGTCCCTGCCCAAAGGATATGGACGGCACCGGCCCGTCCGTGCCGCCGCGGCCGGGACTGTCCACAGCCTGTGGACAGCCGGGTGCCCGGGCGATGCGCTGGCGTAGCATGCAGAGGAATCGTCCGGTACCCCCCGCGGACTGGAACGGAAGGCCGCCGTCGCGTGAACGCAATGACCCCCCAGGAGCCCCTCGACGCGAGGGACCGTCCCGCCCGGCTCACCGTCGGCGTCGTCGGCGCGGGCCGTGTCGGCCCCGCTCTCGCCGCCTCCCTGGCGCTCGCCGGGCACCGCCCGGTCGCCGTGTCGGGCGTCTCCGACGCCTCGGTGCGCCGCGCCGCCGCCCTGCTTCCCGATGTCCCGCTGGTCCCGCCCGCCGAGGTCCTCGCGCGCGCGGAGCTGGTCCTGCTGACGGTGCCCGACGACGCCCTGCCGGGGCTCGTCGAGGGCCTCGCCGAGACCGGAGCGGTCCGCCCGGGCCAGCTGATCGTCCACACCTCGGGGCGGTACGGGACGAAGGTGCTGGACCCCGCGCTGCGGGCCGGCGCCCTGCCGCTGGCCCTGCACCCGGCGATGACGTTCACCGGCACCTCCGTGGACGTCCAGCGGCTGGCCGGCTGCTCCTTCGGGGTCACCGCCCCCGAGCAGCTGAGGCTCGCAGCCGAGGCGCTGGTCATCGAGATGGGCGGTGAGCCCGAGTGGATCGCCGAGGAGTCCCGCCCGCTCTACCACGCGGCACTCGCCCTCGGCGCGAACCACCTGGTCACCCTGGTCGCCCAGTCGATGGAACTGCTGCGTACGGCCGGGGTCGCCGCCCCCGACCGGATGCTCGGCCCGCTGCTCGGCGCCGCCCTGGACAACGCCCTGCGCTCCGGCGACGCCGCCCTGACCGGCCCGGTCGCCCGCGGCGACGCGGGCACGGTCGCCGCGCACATCGGCGAGCTGCGCGTCCACGCCCCGCAGACGGTGGCCGGTTACGTCGCGATGGCCCGCGCCACCGCCGACCGCGCGCTCTCCCACGGCATGCTCAAGCCGGAGCTGGCCGAGGACCTGCTCGACGTCCTGGCCGACGGCTCGGGCGCCCCCGGCAGTACCGGAACCGGACCGGAGGAGTCCCGATGACCGCATCCGCCGCCACGCTGCTGCGTACCGCCGCCGAACTGGCGGGGTACGCCCCCGGGGGTGACCGGGCCGAGCGGGCCGTCGTCATGACGATGGGCGCCCTCCACGAGGGCCACGCCTCCCTGATCCAAACCGCGCGTGCGGTTGTCGGACCGGCCGGCCAGGTCGTCGTCACCGTCTTCGTCAACCCGCTCCAGTTCGGCGAGAGCGCCGACCTGGACCGCTACCCCCGCACCCTGGACGCCGATCTCGCCGTGGCCGGCGCGGCCGGCGCCGACGTGGTCTTCGCGCCGTCCGTGGACGAGGTCTACCCCGGCGGCGAACCCCAGGTCCGGATCTCCGCGGGGCCGATGGGTGAGCGGCTCGAAGGCGCCTCCCGGCCCGGACACTTCGACGGCATGCTCACGGTCGTCGCCAAGCTGCTCCACCTGACCCGCCCCGATGTCGCGTTCTTCGGGCAGAAGGATGCCCAGCAGCTGGCGCTGATCCGCCGCATGGTGCGCGATCTGAACTTCACCGTGGAGATCGTGGGCGTGGAGACGGCCCGGGAGGCCGACGGCCTCGCGCTCTCCAGCCGCAACCGCTTCCTCGACGCGTACGAGCGCCACACCGCGCTCGCTCTGTCCCGGGCCCTGTTCGCGGCCCGCGACCGGCTCGCCGCCCAGCAGGCGCTGCACGCCCGCGCGCAGACGACGGGCGCGACGGAGGGCCGGGCCGCCGGGCTCAACCGGCTCGGCGAGGCCAGGCTCGCGGCCGACGCCCAGGCCGTCGCCAGGGCCAGGCCGGACCAAGGCCCCGCCGCCGTGCGCGCGGCGGCCCGCGCGATCCTGGACGACGCGGCGGCCGAGCAGCCCCCGCTCGCCCTCGACTACCTGGCGCTCGTGGATCCGGCGGACTTCACCGAGATCCCCGACGACCGCACCGCGGGCGACGCGATCCTCGCCGTCGCCGCGCGCGTGGGCACCACCCGCCTCATCGACAACATCCCGCTGACCTTCGGAGCCATCGCGTGACCGGAATACGGCTGACCGCCCCCGCCCCTGGCTGGTCCATCGACGCCGACGTCGTCGTGGTCGGCTCCGGCGTGGCCGGTCTCACCACCGCGCTGCGCTGCGCCGCCGCGGGCCTCGCCACCGTCGTCGTCACCAAGGCCCGCCTCGACGACGGCTCCACCCGCTGGGCGCAGGGCGGCGTCGCCGCCGCCCTGGGGGAGGGCGACACGCCGGAACAGCACCTGGACGACACGCTGGTCGCCGGCGCGGGCATGTGCGACGAGACGGCGGTACGCACCCTCGTCACCGAGGGCCCCGACGCCGTACGCCGGCTGATCGACACCGGCGCCCACTTCGACACCGCGGACGACGGCACCATCGCACTGGGCCGCGAGGGCGGCCACCACCGCCGCCGCATCGCCCACGCGGGCGGCGACGCGACGGGCGCGGAGATCTCCCGGGCCCTGGTCGAAGCGGTCCGTGACGCCGCCCTGCACACCGTCGAGAACGCCCTCGTGCTCGACCTGCTCACCGACGCCGAGGGCCGCACCGCGGGCGTCACCCTGCACGTCATGGGCGAGGGCCAGCACGACGGGGTCGGCGCGGTCAACGCCCCCGCGGTCGTCCTCGCCACCGGCGGCATCGGCCAGGTCTTCTCCGCCACCACCAACCCGCCGGTCGCCACCGGCGACGGCGTGGCACTCGCGCTGCGGGCGGGCGCGGAGGTCTCGGACCTCGAGTTCGTCCAGTTCCACCCCACGGTCCTCTTCCTCGGCGCCGGTGCCGAGGGCCAGCAGCCGCTCGTCTCGGAAGCGGTACGGGGCGAGGGCGCCCATCTCGTCGACGCGGCCGGCACGCGCTTCATGCTCGGGCAGCACGAACTGGCCGAGCTCGCCCCGCGCGACATCGTCGCCAAGGCCATCACCCGCCAGATGCAGCTGCACGGCACCGAGCACATGTACCTCGACGCCCGCCATTTCGGCGCCGAGATGTGGGAGCAGCACTTCCCCACCATCCTGGCGGCCTGCCGGACCCATGGCATCGACCCGGTCACCGAGCCGATCCCGGTCTCCCCGGCCGCGCACCACGCCTCCGGCGGCGTCCGTACCGACCTGCGGGGACGTACGACCGTGCCCGGTCTGTACGCCTGCGGCGAGGTCGCCTGCACCGGGGTGCACGGCGCGAACCGGCTGGCGTCCAACTCGCTCCTGGAAGGCCTCGTCTTCGCCGAGCGCATCGCGGCCGACATCGTCGCCGACCGGCCCCGGTCCGGCCGCGCCACCGTCGCCGACGCCCCCGCGCCCTTCCCGCTGCTGCCCCCCGAGGCCCGGAGCACGATCCAGCGCATCATGACCCGCGGCGCCGGCGTCGTGCGTTCCGCCGACAGCCTCGCCCGGGCCGCCGAGGAGCTGGAGGACCTGCACCGCAGCGCCCTCCTCACGGCCGGGGCGGCCGAGCCCAAGGAGGCGGTGCCCGGGGTCGAGGCCTGGGAGGTCACCAACCTGCTCCTCGTCTCCCGGGCCCTGGTCGCCGCCGCCCGGGAGCGCGAGGAGACCCGCGGCTGCCACTGGCGCGAGGACCGGCCCGAGCGCGACGACGAGAACTGGCGCCGCCACCTCGTCGCGAAGCTCACCCCGGACCGGCAGCTCGTCCTCCGTCGGACGGATACCCAGGCGTTCGGGCCCGTACAGCCGTCCGGGGCAGCAGACTGCGCAGCAACGAGCACCACCCACCCCACTCCCGAGGAGCCGTAACCGTGAGCACGCCCGAAGAGAATCCGCGCCCCACACCCGTGGACGTACCGCTGATCCAGATCGGCGCGCCCGCATCCGCCGTGGGCGGCTGCGGTGACGGCTGCGGCTGCGGCGGGGAGGACGGCTACGACCTGGACGCCCTGGAGTGCGGCCTGGACCCGGCGCTCGCCCAGCTCCTCGCCGACGCGGGTCTGGACCCGGTCACCGTCGAGGATGTCGCGCACGTCGCCATCGAGGAGGACCTCGACGGCGGGGTGGACGTCACGACCGTCGCCACCGTCCCCGAGGACGCGGTGGCCACCGGTGACTTCACCGCCCGCGAGGCGGGCGTGGTGGCCGGTCTGCGGGTCGCCGAGGCCGTTCTCTCCCTCGTCTGCACGGACGAGTTCGAGGTCGAGCGGCACGTCGAGGACGGCGACCGCGTCGCACCCGGCCAGAAGCTGCTGACCGTCACCACCCGCACCCGTGACCTGCTCACCGGCGAGCGCAGCGCGCTCAACCTGCTGTGCCGGCTCTCCGGCATCGCCACCGCCACCCGCGCCTGGGCCGATGTGCTGGAGGGCACGAAAGCCAAGGTCCGCGACACCCGCAAGACGACCCCGGGCCTGCGCGCCCTGGAGAAGTACGCGGTGCGCTGCGGCGGCGGGGTCAACCACCGCATGTCGCTGTCCGACGCCGCACTGGTCAAGGACAACCACGTGATCGCGGCGGGCGGGGTAGCCGAGGCGTTCAAGCGGGTCAGGGCGGAGTTCCCGGACCTCGCGATCGAGGTCGAGGTCGACACCATGCAGCAGGTCACCGAGGTCCTGGACGCCGGTGCCGACCTGATCCTGCTGGACAACTTCACCCCGTCGCAGACCGCCGAAGCGGTCGCGCTGGTCGGCGGCCGCGCGGTCCTGGAGTCCTCGGGCCGGCTGTCCCTGGACTCCGCCCGCGCCTACGCGGAGGCCGGTGTGGACTACCTGGCCGTCGGCGCGCTGACCCACTCCTCGCCGATCCTCGACATCGGCCTGGACTTCCGCGACACCGACGGGGCCGGCGTCTGATGCTGCTCACCATCGACGTCGGCAACACCCACACGGTCCTCGGGCTGTTCGACGGTGAGGAGATCGTCGAGCACTGGCGCATCTCCACCGACTCCCGCCGCACCGCCGACGAGCTCGCGGTGCTGCTCCAGGGCCTGATGGGCATGCACCCGCTGCTGGGCATGGAGCTGGGCGACGGCATCGAGGGCATCGCGATCTGTTCCACCGTCCCGGCCGTCCTGCACGAACTGCGCGAGGTCACCCGCCGCTACTACGGCGATGTTCCCGCCGTTCTCGTCGAGCCGGGCATCAAGACCGGTGTGCCGATCCTGATGGACAACCCGAAGGAGGTCGGCGCGGACCGCATCATCAACGCGGTCGCCGCCGTCGACCTGTACGGCGGCCCGGCGATCGTCGTCGACTTCGGCACCGCCACCACCTTCGACGCGGTCTCCGCCCGCGGTGAGTACACCGGCGGCGTCATCGCGCCCGGCATCGAGATCTCGGTCGAGGCGCTCGGCGTCAAGGGCGCGCAGCTGCGCAAGATCGAGCTGGCCCGGCCGCGCAGCGTGATCGGGAAGAACACCGTCGAGGCCATGCAGGCGGGCATCATCTACGGCTTCGCCGGCCAGGTCGACGGGGTCGTCGGACGCATGAAGAAGGAGCTGGCCGCCGACCCCGACGACGTCACCGTGATCGCGACGGGCGGCCTTGCTCCGATGGTGCTGGGCGAGTCCTCCGTCATCGACGAGCACGAGCCGTGGCTCACGCTCATCGGGCTGCGCCTGGTGTACGAGCGCAATGTGGCCCGCCTGTAGGACCGCTCGTCCGGATCGTGCCGGGCTCGCGGGGCCCGGCACGCGCTCCCCCGGGTCGCGGCCCCGCCCGGCCCGGGGGACCGCCTCCGGCGTCGTCGTCGGTCGCCCCTGCTCCGCAGCGACTCCCTCCTCCGCCTTGCGGCCCCACGCACCGGACCCCGCTCCCTGATCCGGTCCGATCCGGACGAAAGCCCCCAAGGGCTGTCCCGTCGGGCCGCCCGGCACGCACAGTCGCCGCGTCGGCCGAGGCCCCGGCAGCTCTCCCTCCACCGCCCGGAGGGCAGCGGAAGGGCCCCGCCAAGGGCTTGTGGCCGCCTTGCGATCGCATGCCCGGGAAGGCGCTCCTCACGGGGCGGGCCCTGCCGGTCGTGGTACCGGCGACACGCGGCGCCGACCGGGAGGTTCTCGGCGCGTCGGCTCGGCGGAGCCGCCGCGCCGCCGACGGCCAGTTAAACGGATTTTGTCTATTTAGCACGTATTGTCGCGTTATGCCCACGCCTTACGGATCACGCGGCGGTATGGCGTTCAGCGCGGACGAGCTGCGAGTGCTCCGCCGTGCCCTCGCCATCGCCCTCCACCCCGCGCCCCTGCCCGACGAGGACGTCCAGGACTGCCTACGGCTGGCGGACGCCGTCGATGAGGCGGTCGGCGAGGCCGGACGGCTGCGCGCCTTCCTCCTCGCCGACCTCGTCCGCTACCGAAACGCCCTCCCCGGCTCCCTGAGCGGCTACCTGGAACGCCTCCAGGACGCCCTGGCCGCCGGGTACGACCCCCGCCCCGAGGATCTCGCCGCGCTGCGCGCCCTGCGTGGCGGGCCGGTCGCCGCGGCGCTCCTGGAGCGCTGCCAGGTGCTCGCCGAGCGTTCGGTGCGGGCCCGTCTCGCCGGACGCGCGGTCCCCGCCACGGCGCCCGCGCCGCGCAGCCGGCTGCTCGCGCTGCCGGGCGGACGTGCCGCGGAGCCGGAGAAGCCGAAGGCCCCGGCGGCCCCGGCCCGTCCGGCGGTGCCGTCCGGGCGCCCGGCGCCCAAGCCCTCCGAGGTCTTCCCGCCCCGCCGCCGTCCGGTCCCGCCGCCGCAGGAACGCGCCGCGGGGTAGGGGCCTGCACCGGGAGGGGCCGGGCTCGCTACTCTGGACGCCATGGACTACGTATCCGCGCTTGTGCCCCCCGTGGTGATGGCCGCCTTCTTCATCGGCCTGGTCGTGACGATCGTCAAGAGCCAGGGCGGGCCGAACAAGGCCAAGGAGGACGCGGCCGTGGACGCCGCGATCACCCGGGCGGAATCGGCGCAGCGCACGCCGCGTACCGACGGGGTCTGACCTCCCGGCGCGCACACCACGCACACGAAGGGCGTACGGCTCACAGCGGCCGTACGCCCTTTTGCTGTGTAAATAACCGCTCATTCCAGACATCTGGCACTAAGGTGACGCTGTGCCCCGCCAATTGGGAGAGCTGGAAGACGCCGTGATGACGCGGGTCTGGCAATGGAACCGACCGGTAACCGTTCGGGAAGTCCTTGAAGACCTTCAGCAGGAGCGGTCCATCGCCTACACCACCGTCATGACGGTTATGGACAATCTCCATCAGAAGGGCTGGGTCCGCAGGGAAGTGGACGGCCGCGCATATCGATATACGGCGGTCTCCACCCGGGCCGCGTACGCGGCCGCACTGATGAACGAAGCCTGGTCGCAGAGCGACAACCCCGCCGCCGCACTGGTCGCGTTCTTCGGCATGATGTCGGCCGACCAGCAGGAGGCCCTCCGGGACGCCATGCGGATCGTTCTGCCCACACTTCCCGGGGGTTCCGTTCCGACGGCCGGTGAAGGTACTGGTGAAGGCGCGGGTGAAGGTGCCGGGGGCGGATCCGGTGAAGGTGCCGAAGCGGCCGATGACGCGGAGCCGGGCGCCGGGCGATAGCGTCTGGGTATGTCCTCAGATCTTCCGCATGCCGATTTCCAGACCGCACAGTCGGTTATAAACATGGCCATCACCGTCCGCCGTGCGAGGACGAGTGATGTTGCCTCGGTCCGGCGTCTCCTCGACGGCTACGTACGAGAAGGCATCCTGCTCGACAAAGCGACGGTCACGCTTTACGAGGACATCCAGGAGTTCTGGATCGCCGAACGGGACGAGGACGCCAGGGTCATCGGCTGCGGCGCACTGCATGTGATGTGGGAAGACCTGGCCGAAGTGCGTACTCTCGCCGTCGATCACAGCGTCAAGGGCGCTGGAGTCGGGCATCAAGTACTGGACAAGTTGTTGCAGACCGCCCGTTGGCTGGGTGTGCGACGGGTTTTCTGCCTCACCTTCGAAGTCGACTTCTTCGCGAAGCACGGCTTCGTGGAGATCGGCGAGACGCCGGTCGACGGAGATGTCTACAGCGAGCTGCTGCGTTCCTATGACGAGGGAGTCGCGGAGTTCCTCGGTCTCGAACGAGTGAAGCCGAACACCTTGGGCAACAGCCGGATGCTTCTGCACCTGTGAGCTTCGGAAGAAGCCCGATCCCTATGTCCGAATCGCGCACGTTTCCCGTCTTCTTGTGCTCCTGAACCTCTCCCGGGGGTTTGTGTTTTCCGGTGAAAAGCGGTTTCCTTTCCGCGTACTCCATTTTCGATGAAAGGAAATCCCGGTGGCACAGAAGGTTCAGGTCCTTCTTGTTGACGACCTCGACGGTGGCGAGGCGGACGAGACCGTGACGTTCGCTCTCGATGGCAAGACGTACGAGATTGACCTCACGACGAGCAACGCGGACAAGCTCCGGTCCCTTCTGGAGCCGTACGCGAAGAGCGGCCGGCGCACCGGTGGCCGTGCGGCCTCCGGCCGTGGCAAGGGCCGTGCCGTTCCCGGCGGCAACAAGGACACCGCCGAGATCCGTAAGTGGGCACGCGAGAACGGCCACAGTGTGAATGACCGCGGCCGTGTTCCCGCGGAGATCCGTGAGGCCTACGAGAAGGCCAACGGCTGAGCAGCCGTTCTTTTGGGGGGCAACCCCGTCCGGGCACGCGTCAGCCGTGCCCGGTGGCATTCCGTCGCCACGGCGTCCACGAGCCGGATGAGATCGGGAGCATCCCCACCCCTGCTCCCGAAGCCGGAGAGGGCCGGGAACACCGGCTTCCCCTCCTGCTCGTGCGGTGGACAGGGGGGCCGCAGCCATACGGCGGCCCCCGGCGGACCCGGCCGGCCCGGCGGCGGCGGCGCGGTGATCCGCCCGCCCGCGCCGAGAGCGGTCAGTTCGAGCGCGACTCCGCCCCATTCCAGCCAGTCGAGCAGCCCCGGCAGCTCGTCGGCGCCTCCCGGGGCCACCAGCAGACTCATGCGCCGGCCCGCCAGCGCCACGGGCCCGGTCCGGCCCACCCGTTCCAGCGCCGCGTGACCGGCCGCAGCCGGGACGACGAGCGCGTCGAACCGCAGCCCGGTCAGCAGCCTCACCGGCGCGCTGCCGGCCGTGGCCCAGCCGAGCTCCTGCTCGTACCACCGGGCACACGCGCCCCGTGAGACACCGCCGGCACGGCTGTCCCGCTCTGCGGGGAGCTCCGTGCGGGGAGGCGGGACGGTGGGGGTCATGACGGAAGAACTCCCGAGCGGCGCCAAGAGTTACGCAGAGTTCCCGACCGAACGCATAGGGTGTCCGGGTTGGGGGCGTACGGGCGCATTCGGGAGTACGAAGATGTTCGCCCGTAGCGGAGGGAACCCGCGTACGCCGCATGGACTGTCTGTAATTGCGGGTAAGACATCCCTAGTGGGGAGGGGCGACACGCAAGCCACCGGACATCTCACGTTCGCCATCGGCGTACAGGCGATAGGGGTATCTGCCTGGCCTGCGGGAACATCGTCTCGCACCATCGGGTTGGAGCAGTTGTCGGCGTTCGGGGCATGAGATCCCCCGGGAAGCAGGGCCGGGTGTCGGCAGTTGAAATGAGCGGTCCCCGCTTGCGGGACTAAGCTGCGGAAGGACAGGGAGGGGACCGACCCCTTACTGCCTGACCGCTCTGAGGAGCGATTAACGATGTTCGAGAGGTTCACCGACCGCGCGCGGCGGGTTGTCGTCCTGGCTCAGGAAGAAGCCCGGATGCTCAACCACAACTACATCGGCACCGAGCACATCCTCCTGGGCCTGATCCACGAGGGTGAGGGTGTCGCCGCTAAGGCCCTGGAGAGCCTCGGGATTTCGCTCGAGGCGGTCCGCCAGCAGGTGGAGGAGATCATCGGTCAGGGCCAGCAGGCCCCGTCCGGGCACATCCCCTTCACGCCCCGAGCCAAGAAGGTCCTGGAGCTGTCGCTCCGCGAGGCCCTTCAGCTCGGCCACAACTACATCGGCACCGAGCACATCCTGCTCGGCCTGATCCGCGAGGGCGAGGGCGTCGCCGCCCAGGTCCTCGTGAAGCTGGGCGCCGACCTCAACCGGGTGCGCCAGCAGGTCATCCAGCTGCTGTCCGGCTACTCGGGCGGCAAGGAGGCGGCCACAGCGGGCGGCCCCGCGGAGGGCACGCCCTCCACGTCGCTGGTGCTCGACCAGTTCGGCCGGAACCTCACCCAGGCCGCTCGTGAATCCAAGCTCGACCCGGTCATCGGGCGCGAGAAGGAGATCGAGCGGGTCATGCAGGTGCTGTCCCGCCGTACGAAGAACAACCCGGTCCTCATCGGCGAGCCCGGCGTCGGCAAGACGGCGGTCGTCGAGGGCCTGGCGCAGGCCATCGTCAAGGGCGAGGTGCCCGAGACCCTCAAGGACAAGCACCTCTACACCCTCGACCTCGGCGCGCTGGTCGCCGGCTCCCGCTACCGCGGTGACTTCGAGGAGCGCCTGAAGAAGGTCCTCAAGGAGATCCGCACCCGCGGCGACATCATCCTGTTCATCGACGAGCTCCACACCCTCGTGGGTGCGGGCGCCGCCGAGGGCGCGATCGACGCGGCGAGCATCCTCAAGCCCATGCTGGCGCGAGGCGAGCTCCAGACCATCGGCGCCACCACGCTCGACGAGTACCGCAAGCACCTGGAGAAGGACGCCGCTCTCGAGCGACGCTTCCAGCCCATCCAGGTCGCGGAGCCGTCGCTGCCGCACACCATCGAGATCCTCAAGGGTCTGCGCGACCGCTACGAGGCCCACCACCGCGTCTCCATCACGGACGAGGCGCTGGTCCAGGCCGCGACGCTGGCCGACCGCTACATCTCGGACCGCTTCCTGCCGGACAAGGCGATCGACCTGATCGACGAGGCCGGATCCCGGATGCGTATCCGCCGGATGACCGCGCCGCCGGACCTCCGCGAGTTCGACGAGAAGATCGCGGGCGTGCGTCGCGACAAGGAGTCGGCCATCGACTCCCAGGACTTCGAGAAGGCGGCGTCTCTCCGTGACAAGGAGAAGCAGCTGCTGGCGGCGAAGGCCAAGCGCGAGAAGGAGTGGAAGGCCGGCGACATGGACGTCGTGGCCGAGGTCGACGGCGAGCTCATCGCCGAGGTCCTCGCCACCGCCACCGGCATCCCGGTCTTCAAGCTGACGGAGGAGGAGTCCTCCCGTCTGCTGCGCATGGAGGACGAGCTCCACAAGCGCGTCATCGGCCAGAAGGACGCCATCAAGGCCCTCTCGCAGGCGATCCGCCGTACGCGGGCCGGTCTGAAGGACCCGAAGCGTCCCGGTGGCTCGTTCATCTTCGCCGGCCCGTCCGGTGTCGGTAAGACCGAGCTGTCCAAGACGCTCGCCGAGTTCCTCTTCGGTGACGAGGACGCGCTCATCGCCCTCGACATGTCGGAGTTCAGCGAGAAGCACACGGTCTCGCGGCTCTTCGGTTCTCCTCCCGGCTACGTCGGGTACGAGGAGGGCGGCCAGCTCACCGAGAAGGTGCGCCGCAAGCCGTTCTCCGTCGTCCTCTTCGACGAGGTCGAGAAGGCCCACCCCGACATCTTCAACTCCCTGCTCCAGATCCTGGAGGACGGTCGCCTGACCGACTCCCAGGGCCGGGTCGTGGACTTCAAGAACACGGTCATCATCATGACGACCAACCTCGGGACCCGGGACATCTCCAAGGGCTTCAACCTGGGCTTCGCCGCCCAGGGCGACGTCAAGACGAACTACGAGCGGATGAAGACGAAGGTCAACGAAGAGCTCAAGCAGCACTTCCGGCCCGAGTTCCTCAACCGTGTCGACGACACGGTCGTCTTCCACCAGCTCACCGAGGAAGACATCATCCAGATCGTCGACCTCATGCTCGCCAAGGTGGACGAGCGCCTGCGGGACCGCGACATGGGCATCGAGCTGAGCCCGGCCGCCAAGTCCCTGCTGGCGAAGAAGGGCTACGACCCCGTGATGGGCGCCCGGCCGCTGCGCCGGACGATCCAGCGCGAGATCGAGGACATCCTCTCCGAGAAGATCCTCTTCGGCGAGCTGCGCCCCGGTCACATCGTGGTCGTCGGCACCGAGGGCGAGGGTGACGAGCAGAAGTTCACCTTCCGTGGCGAGGAGAAGTCGGCTCTGCCCGACGTTCCTCCGATCGAGCAGGCGGCAGGCGGCGCCGGCCCGAACATGACGAAGGAAGCGTGAGCGGCGCCTAGCGCCCGAGCGCACGAAGAGGCGGCCCCGAACCGGTATCACACCGGTTCGGGGCCGCCTCTTTGCTGTTGCGTACACGGTGACGGGCATGTCACAGAGATGTCCCGGTCGGGTCCGTGCCGCGCAGCGGCGGAAATTCGCTGGCTAGTCTGGCCCGGCTCCGGACGCATCGTCCGGGCGTGGACGAGACGGCGAGGGGGACGGGGCAGATCATGCGCAGAAGCGATGTGTCACGCAGGCAGATGATGAAGGCGGCGGGAGCCGGGCTGGTGCTGCTGGGGGCCGGGGCTTCGGCCTGCGGGCCGGAGGACGAGCCGGGCGCCGGCGGACCGGACGTGCCGAAGGAGTCGGCCGGCGCCCCGGCGCCGGGTGCCAAACCGCAGCCCGCCTGGCAGCACGCCTCGACGTACGACGGACTGGCCTGGATCTCCGCGATCGCGGTCGTGGGCAACGTCGTGCTCGTCTCGGGCGATCCGCTCGTGGCCCGCGACCTGTCCACCGGCAAGGAGATCTGGTCCCGCGCCGAGGTCACCACCCCGGGCGCCAACATGCTCGTAGGTGACGGGACGCTCTATCTGCAGAGCGCCCGGTACGACGGGAACATCGTCGGCCTGGACCCCGCGACGGGCAAGGACACCTGGCGCAGCCGGATGGAGAAGCAGTACTCCCAGCCCCGTCCCATCGCCGCGGACGCGAACCACGTGTATGTCGTCGCGGGGATCCTGGACAAGGAGTTGAGGACGCCGGAGAACGTGATCGCGGCGATCGACACCACCTCGGGCAAGGTCGTCTGGCGGGAGAAGCGGGACAAGGGGACGGAGCAGAACGGCATCACCGCGCGGGTGGCCGGCAACCGTCTCGTCTACACGGACTTCCGGGAGAACCTCACGGTGCGCGACACCGCGACCGGCCACCAGGTCTGGACGAAGAAGATCGGCCGGTCCAACAACCGCGGATTCGTGGTCCACGAGGGCCTGGTCATCCTCGCCAACGGGCAGCGGATGCGCGCCTACGACCTGGCCGACGGCAAGGAGCGCTGGTCCTTCGAGACCGAGAGGTTCAGCCGCTTCAACGACCCGGCGGTCCTGGACGGGGTCCTCTACGTCTCCGACAGCGCGCACGGCCTCTGGGCGGCGGACCCCGCGACCGGGAAGGCGCACTGGCACGACAAGGGGAGCCTGGACGTCGCCGCCCCCTGGCAGTTCGCGAAGGTGGGCGACGTCCTCTACGGGGCGACGGAGTTCGACAAGGACGGCGGCATCCACGCCTACGATCCCGGCAGCGGAAAGCTGCGCTGGACGTACAACGACGGCAGCGGCGACCTTCAGCGCTGGTACCTGGCGGCGGGCGGCAAGCAGCTCGTGGCCCTGCACGCGAAGAAGGTGACGGCGCTGCCCGTCGGGTAGCACCGCAACCCCGGGCCGCGGCGCCGCCTGGCGGTGGTGCAGCCGCTTCGGGCCGCGGCACTGCCCGCCGGGCAGTGCCGCCACCCCGGGCCGAAGGTCCCGAAACGGACAGTCCTTGGTCCCACCGCCGGTGACAAGGCGCACAGCCCTTTCGAGGCCTACTAGGCGCGTTAGGAGAAAACGCCCTGAACGCGGACGGGACCTTCGGCCCGGTGCGCGGTGGGGCCTTCGGGTGTTTGGAGCGAACTGCCTGGATGGCGGGGCTGTGTCCAGTATGAGTGGTTTGGAACTGGGGTTAAACCTGTCCTGGCGAAGACTTTCGGACAGTGGCCGGAGGTGCGGACCGGGCCTTGTGGCGACGAATTCCCGGGCCTCCGTCTACGGCTTTTCTTCGTAGATGGGGGGTTTGAGTGCATCCGGGGGTGCGGGTTACCAAGGTATGGCCAGCCCGGCACGCCGCCGGGTCCAGTCATCCCGGAGGTTTTCTGCTTATGTCGAAGCGCGTTACGTTCCAGACCCGCCGCCCGTCCGCTTCCCGTGTCCGTGGCGCAGTCCTGGCAGCCGGTCTGGGGACGTCGATGGTTCTCGGTGCGGGCGCTGCGTTCGCGGCCGGCACGGCGGGCACCACCAACACGGCGAGCCTGGCGAGCGCGACCACCGCCGAGTCGGTCGCCCAGCAGGCGGCCGCACAGGGCAAGGCGGCCCAGCACACCGCGGCGAAGAAGGCCGAGGCGAAGAAGAAGGCGGCGGCGAAGAAGAAGGCCGCAGCCAAGAAGGCCGCGAAGCTCGCCTGGGAGACCCCGGTCGACCACTACAAGCTGAGCGCGACCTTCGGCAACGACGGAGCCCGCTGGGCGCACAAGCACTCCGGCCAGGACTTCGCCGTGCCGATCGGCACCAAGGTCGAGGCCGCGCACAACGGCACCGTCGTGAAGGCCGGCCCGAACGGCGGCGGCGACGGCCCCGCGTACGGCAACGCCATCGTGATCAAGCACAGCAACGGCACGTACTCGCAGTACGCGCACCTCTCGAAGATCCAGGTGCACATCGGTGAGCACGTGAAGAAGGGCGAGAAGATCGCCCTCTCCGGCAACACCGGGAACTCCAGCGGTCCGCACCTGCACTTCGAGATCCGGACCACCGCGAACTACGGTTCGGCGGTCAACCCGGTCAACTTCCTGCACCACCACGGCATCTCGGTCTGATCCGGCCGGGACACCATCCCGCTACTGGGCGGAACCCGGGTCGTGAGCCCGGGTGACCAGTTCGACGGCGACTTCGAGGGCGGCCTTCCGCTTGTCCTCGGGGTCGCCGTCGACGTCTTTCAGCGCGAGCATCCCGGCGTGCAGGGCGAAGAGCGCCGTGAAGCACCGCACCTGGTCGGTGAGCGGCGCGTCGGGGTCCTTGATCAGGTCCACCAGGGCCAGGACCCGGTCCTTGATCGTCACGCCGATGCTCAGGTCGCGCACGGTCGCCTGGTTCTCCTGCATGAAACGGAAGAGCGCGGAGGCGTTCACCAGGGCGTTGCTGTAGCGGACGAGGATCTCCTTCTTCGTCTCCAGCGTGCGAGGCTGCTCCGCGCCCCAGGCGATCAGTTCCTCGATCGGCCGGTTCAGGTCCTCGAAGATGCTGACGAGGATGTCTTCCTTGGTCTTGAAGTGGTAGTAGAGCGCGGCCTTCGTGACATCGAGGTGCTCGGCGATCTCGCGCAGTGAGGTCTTCTCGTAGCCCTGCTCGGCGAAGAGGCTCAGGGCGACGTCCTGGATGCGCTGGCGGGTGTTGCCCCGGCGCGGCTGCGGCGTGCTGCCCATGGTGCTCTCCCAAAAACTTACTTGACGCCCGGCTAGTTACGGGGCTACCTTCCCCGAGTGTAGTCAACTAGCCGGGCGGCAAGTAAGGGCCCGGTGTACAGGGGAACCGGGGAGTTGGGGAACATGGCGGACCTGATGAAGGCAGCGGACGGGAAAGCGGGGGCACCGCCCGGACCGGCGGAGAAGCCCGCCCCGCAGCAGCGCAGCGTGCGGGTGGTGGTGTTCGCCCTGATGATCGCCATGCTGCTCGCCATGCTCGACAACCTGATCATCGGGACCGCCATGCCGACCATCGTCGGCAGTCTCGGCGGTCTGGAACACATGTCCTGGGTGGTCACCGCCTACACCCTGGCGACCGCCGCCTCGACTCCCATCTGGGGCAAGCTCGGCGACATGTACGGGCGCAAGGGCATGTTCCTCACGTCCATCGTGATCTTCCTGATCGGCTCGGTCCTCAGCGGAATGGCTCAGGACATGAGCCAGCTGATCGGCTTCCGGGCGGTTCAGGGGCTCGGCGCCGGCGGTCTGATGGTCGGCGTCATGGCGATCATCGGCGACCTCGTGCCGCCCCGCGAGCGCGGCAAGTACCAGGGCATGATGGCCGGCGTCATGGCCTTCGCGATGATCGGCGGACCGCTGGTCGGCGGCACCATCACCGACCACCTCGGCTGGCGCTGGAGCTTCTACATCAACCTGCCGCTGGGCGCCGTCGCCCTGGCCATGATCATCACCGTGCTGCACCTGCCCAAGCGGGAGCGCACCGAGGCGAAGGTCGACTACCTGGGCGCCGGACTGCTGACCGTCGGCATCACGGCGATCGTGCTGGTGACCACCTGGGGCGGTTCCGAGTACGACTGGAACTCCGCCGTCATCATGGAGCTCATCGCGATCGGCGTCGCCGCGCTCGCCGGCTTCCTCTTCGTCGAGACCAAGGCCGCGCAGCCGATCATCCCGCTGCACATCTTCCGCAACGCCAACTTCACGCTGATGTCCGTGGTCGGCTTCATGGCGGGCTTCGTGATGTTCGGCGCGGTGCTCTACCTGCCGCTGTTCCAGCAGTCCGTCCAGGGCGCGTCCGCGACCAACTCCGGACTGCTGCTCCTGCCGATGCTGCTGGCGATGATGATCGTCTCGCTGGTCGCCGGACGGATCACCACCAGCACCGGCCGGTACAAGATCTTCCCGATCGTGGGATCGGTCCTGATGGTCACCGGACTCTTCCTGCTCTCGACGATGGACACGGACACCACCCGGTTCGTCTCCGGCGTCTATATGGCGGTCCTCGGCGCTGGCATGGGCTTCCTGATGCAGATCACGATGCTCGTCGCGCAGAACAGCGTCGAGATGAAGGACATGGGTGTCGCCTCGTCCTCCACCACCCTGTTCCGCACGCTCGGCAGCTCCTTCGGCGTCGCCATCATGGGCGCGCTGTTCACCGGGCGGGTCCAGGACGAGATGGCCGCCCGCGGCGGCGGCGGAGCCACCATGCACTCCGCGACGCTGGACGCCGAGGGCATGGCGAAGCTGCCGGTGCCGGTGCGCGAGGCGTACGAGTTCGCGGTGGCCTCGGGCACGCACATCGCCTTCCTGGTGGGCGGATCGGTGGCGCTGATCGCGCTGGTGGCCGCGCTGTTCGTCAAGGAGGTCCCGCTGCGGGGCGCCGGACCGGAGAAGGCGCCGGTGGCCGAAGCGGTCTGAGCGGCTGCCGGTACACGGGGAAGGCCGCGGGGCAAGCGCCCCGCGGCCTTCCCCGTACCGCTGTCCGGCCCGGCCCCTCAGCGGTCGGGGCGTGTGCCGCCGCGAGCGTCGGACGTCCTGCGCCTCGGCTCCGGACCACGCTGCTCGCCCAGCTGGAGCATGGGGAAGCTGCCGGTGTCGGTCGGCGCGTGCTCGGGCAGCCACAGGACGGCGATCGCCCCGCCGGTACCCTCGGGCGCACCCTCGGGGGCCGCGTTGCGGAAGGTCAGCCGGGCACCGAGCACCCGGGCCTGACCGGCCGCGATCGTCAGCCCCAGCCCGTGCCCGTGCCCGGCCCGGTCGGTGGATCCGGTACGGAACCGGCTCGGTCCCTCCCGCAGCAGCGCCGCCGGGAACCCGGGACCGTGGTCGCGGACCCGCACCACCCGGCCCTCGACCGTGACCTCCACCGGGTTGGAGCCGTGCTTGGCGGCGTTGCCCAGCAGATTGAACAGGATGCGCTCCAGCCGGCGCGGATCCGTGCTGACCCACGACTCGTGGACCACCTGGACCCGCACCCCCCGGTCCAGCAGCGCCACCCGGCGGCTGACGAACTCGCCCAGCGCGACCTGCTGAAGCTCCGCCCGCTCGGACGCGCTGTCCAGCCGGGCCACCTCCAGCACGTCCTCGACCAGCGTGCGCATCGCTTGCGCCCGGTCCCGTACGAGCTCCGTGGGGCGGCCCGGCGGCAGCAGCTCGGCGGCCGTCAGCAGACCCGTCACCGGGGTGCGCAGTTCGTGCGCGATGTCCGCGGTGACCCGGCGTTCCGCCTCGATCCGTTCGTTCAGCGCGTCCGTCAGGGCGTCCACCGCGCCGGCCAGCTCGTCCGTCTCGTCCCGCACGACCCCGCCGACGGCGTCCCCGACCCGTACATCGGTATGGCCCTGCGCGACCCTCCCGGCGGCGGCCGCCGCCTTGCGCAGACGCCGCGAGAGCTGGCCGCCGATCAGCACGCCCAGCGCGGATCCGCCGAAGACCACCGAGACCGAGCCGATGATCAGGGCCCGGTCGAGATCGCCCAGGATCGTGGTGGAGCGGTCGGCGAAACGGGTGTGCAGCGAGAGCACGTCGCCACCGGGCAACGGCACGGCCGCCCAGACGTCGGGCACTCCGCCGCCGTCCTCGACGTGCGTCGCCCGCCGGTTGCGCCGGGTCTCCCGGCGCAGGCTCTGCGGCATCGTCGGATCGTTGAGCTTCGCGCCGAAGCGGGGGTCGGCCTTCTTCGTCTTCGTCGCCTCGTAGAGCAGCTGGGCGTAGTTCAGCCGCTCCAGCTGGACCTCGCGCGCGTTCTCCAGCATGGAGACCCGGGCGGCGTTGTGGACGACCAGGCTCAGTGCGACCGCGATCAGGGCGCCGACCGCCGCGATCGCGATGCTGATCTTCCAGCGGACGCCCGTCCGCAGGGCCGGGCGCCTCATGGCCTGAGCTTGTAGCCGAAGCCGCGGACCGTTTCGATCCGGTCCTGGCCGACCTTCGTACGCAGCCGCTGGACATGGACGTCGACGACCCGGGTGTCCCCGCCCCAGCCGTAGTCCCAGACCCGCTCCAGCAGTCTGTCGCGGGAGAGGACCGTGCCGGGCGCGGCCGAGAACTCCAGCAGCAGCCGCATCTCGGTGGGGGTCAGGCCCACCTGCTCGCCGCCCTTGCGCACCTCCATGCCCTCGGTGTCGACCTCCAGGTCACCGAAGACGAGCACGCCGCCCTCGGCCCCCTCGGCCTTCTCGCCGCCGCCCGCCCCGCTTCCGGCGGCATGGCCGAAGCGGCGGAGCACGGCCCGGATCCGGGCGACCAGGACCGCTCCGTCGAACGGCTTCGTGACGTAGTCGTCGGCGCCCGCCTCCAGGCCGAGCACCACGTCGATCGAGTCGGCCCGCGCCGACAGCATGATCACCGGAACCGTCGACTCGTCCCGGATGCGCCGGCAGAGGCTGACCCCGTCCAGGCCGGGGACCATCACATCGAGCAGCGCGATGTCGGGCCGGTCCCTGCGGAACGCTTCGAGGCCGAGGAGGCCGTCGGGCATCGCGGTGACCACGAAACCGTCCCGCTCCAGCGCCAGCTGGGTGGCCTCGCGGATGACGTCGTCGTCCTCGACGAACAGGACATGGGTCTCGGCCATCGGACTGCTCTCAGTTCTTCGCCGGTTCGGCGGGCGCGGGGAATTCCCCGTCCCCGGTACCGACGGCTCTGTTGAAGTCGTTGTGCACCCGGTCCTGCTCGCTGAACCGGGTGTTCGCCCAGTGGTACGTGATCACTTCCTCGCCCGAGGGATAGGCGACCGCGTCCTTCTTCCCGTACTCCTGCGTCGTCACCACCAGATCGCCGCGGTCGATGGTCCCGTAGACCGCGGGCTGCTCGATGGTGAACACGTTCTCGTACGTGCCGTCGGGCCGCGGCCGGTACACATAGGTGCCCACGCCGACCGAGTCGCCGCAGGTCATCACGTTCACCACCACGTCGGCGGAGGGGCCGTCGGTCAGGGTGCCGTACGAGGTGTCCACCGGGTACTCGTCACCGGTGCAGGGCCTCAGATCGGTCCGGACCCGCTCGCTCACCCCGGAGTCCGCCTTGAGCAGAGCCACCGCGTCGACCCGGGGCGTCGGCTTGGCCGTCGACGGGGCGGTGGCACTGGGCGTGACCTGGGCGACCGGCTGGGTACCCGCCGGGCCCTCGTCCCGCGTGCCGGTGCCTCCGGTGGAGCAGCTGACGGCGAACAGCCCGAAGGCGGCGAGCCCGGCCAGAGCCGTGCCACTCGCCGCCCAGCCGGTCAGCCCGGGTCTCCGACCGCCGCCGGTCCCGTCGCCCGTGGGTTCTCCGGTGACCGTGCCGCCGGTCCCGTCGCCCGTGGATCGTCCGGTGAAGGGGCCACCGCTGCCACCGCCCTCACCGCTGCCTGTCAGGCCGCGCACCGCTCCCGCCCCCGCTCGTCGTGACGCCCCTCCCGGGGCGCCCCTGCCTGTTCCCGCGACCGGACCGGGGTCCGGGGCGCCGCGACGCGGACAGCCGCCACGCGCTCCCCGTCCTCACGGATCCGCTCGGCACGGCTCGCCGCCTCCCTGCTCTCCAGCTCCTGGCGCAGCCGGGCCAGGGCCCGGTGCAGGGTGCTCTTCACCGTACCGGCCGACATGCCGAGGGCCGCGGCCGTCTCCTCCGTGCTCATCTGCTCCCAGTGTCGCAGCACGACCACGCTGCGCTGCTTGGGAGCCAGCACGCCCAGGACGTCCATCAGCAGGGCGCGGTCGGCACGCTGCTCGGTGCCGTCCTCGATGCTGGCGTCGGGGAGCTGCTCGGTGGGGACCTCGTCGAGCTTGCGCGCACGCCACCACTCGGTGCGGGTGTTGATCATGACGCGGCGCAGATAGGCGTCGGCCAGGGACTTGTCGGCGATGCCGTCCCACCGGCCGAAGGTGCGGGCCAGCGCGGTCTGCAGCAGGTCCTGCGCGTCCACGGGATCGGGGACCAGCCGACGCGCACTGCGCAGCAACGCGTCCTGCCGGGTACGTACGTACTCCTCGAAGCCGAGCACCTCACCCTGCGCCATGACAACCGCCTCCGTCCCCGTGAATCCCCGTATGACCGCCGCCAGCCGCTTGGTCGTCGGGCTGACTTCGGTGACGCTACGGAGCTGTTGTCACGAGGCTGTGCGGAGCAGCCGTACGCGGACGCACGGCTGCCCATCGGTTGTGTAACAGCGCAGGAGGAGAGGGACAAAGGGGCCGGGGGAGCGGAACGGCTCCGCCCGGCCCTTCAGGTCAGCGGCAGCCGGTACTGGCCACCCGCCAGCGGCTCGACCAGGCCGTCGGAGACCAGGCCGTCCAGCGCACGGGCCCGCTGCACCGGCTCCTCCCACACCGCGTCGAGCGCCGACTGCGGCACCGGACCGACCGACTCGCGCAGCACCGCGAGGAGCCTGCCGCGCACCTGCCGGTCCGTGCCGGCGTAGGTCTGGCCGCGGCGCGGGGGCCCCTGGTGCGCGGGCTTCCCGGCCAGCCGCCAGGCGCACTGCTGCGAGATCGGGCAGCGGGTGCAGTCCTCGTTCTTCGCGGTGCAGACGAGGGCGCCCAGCTCCATCGTCGCGGCCGCCCACCGGGCCGCCTGCTCGTCCTCGTCCGGCAGCAGGGCACGGGCGAGCTTGCGCTCGGCGGCGGTGGTCGCGTTCGGCGGGTACTGGATGCCGGACGCGGCCCGGGCGAACACCCGGCGGACGTTCGTGTCGAGGACGGCGTGCCGCTGCCGGTACGCGAACGAGGCCACGGCCGCTGCCGTGTACTCGCCGATCCCCGGCAGCGCGAGCAACTGGGCGTGCTCGCTCGGTACGTCTCCTCCGTGGCGTTCCGTTATGGCCTGGGCGGCGCCGTGCAGGCGCAGCGCTCGCCGCGGGTAGCCGAGCCGGCCCCAGGCGCGGACCGCCTCGCCGGGCGGTTGCGCTGCGAGGTCGGCGGGCCGCGGCCAGCGGGCCAGCCACTGCTCGTACACCGGGAGGACCCGGTTGACGGGGGTCTGCTGCAGCATGAACTCACTCACCATCACGCCCCAGGCGCCCGCTTCGGGGCGGCGCCAGGGCAGATCGCGGGCGTGCTGGTCGAACCACCCGATGACGGGAGTGTGGAGGGAGGCGGGGGGCGTCTGTGTCGCAGTCGTGGCAGTCATCGCACCGTCGATCCTGGCACGGAAGTGTGGAGAGAGGTCGGGGGCACGGGGGTGTCGTCCCTCATGGAAGCCCTTGGAGTGATAGTGACCTCCGTCTTTCCGCACCCCACAGGACTCGCGTTCCGGCAAGTGGCCGCACGTCCCGCGAGCCGTTGCGGCAACTGGCCCATGACCCTCCGACGGCATCACTCGGCGCGTTGAGGTGATCACGTTGGGTGTCCGAAGTGTGCGGGCGGAGCGGGAACGGGCCGCCCCGGGATGATGATCCGCAAAACTTGGACGCCTGTAGCGGCGGGTGGGGCGGGAGTTGGTGCCGTTCTCTCGTACAGTTTGCGCCGTGGGATCTCTGCGTAATCCGATCGGGCCGCTTCCCTCCACCATCTACTGGCGACGGAGGGCGGTAGCGGCGACGCTGATTGCGCTGCTCGCGTTGCTGGTCGTATGGGCCGTCACCAACGGTGGTGACAAGGGGAATCACGACGATTCACGGGCCCCCGGCTCCGGTCCCGTGAACTCGATCACGCCCGGACCTTCCGGTTCCGGCCCGGCGATCAGTGAACAGCCGGGCGGGCGCGACGAGTCGGACGACACCGGCGGCAGCGACGCGACCGGCGGCGGCAGTTCGGACGCGGGCTCCGACGGAACCGGCGACGGAACGAGCGACAGCGGCAACGGAACGGGCGCGGAAGCCGGTTCCGGTACGGGTGGCGGCTCCAGCGGCACCACCGAGGGGCAGCAGCTCCCGCCCGGCTCCTCGCTCCCGGTCTGCGCCCCGGCCACGCTGCGGCTGACGCTGAAGACGGAACTCCGCTACGGGCCCGGCGAGAAGCCGAAGTTCCGGCTGATCGCCACGAACACCTCGTCCACCGCCTGCAAGGCCGACTTCGGCCCGAAGTCCGCGGTCCTCACCGTCACGGAAGCCGGCGGCGGGGACGAGGAGGTGTGGTCCTCCAAGGACTGCCCGCGCGACGCGGCCGCCGTGCTCCTGAAGGTGCCGGCCGGCGCGACCGTCGAGCACGCCGTGGAGTGGGACCGCGCCAAGAGCGCCCCGAAGTGTGCGACGCCGCCTGCGGGAGCCGTGGGCGCCGGTACGTACCTGGTCGAGGCGAAAGCCCCGGGCGAGCCCGTACAGCGTGCGTCGTTCGTCCTCGCGAAGGACTGACGACGCCGAAGGGCTGAGGGCGCCGAGGGGCTGAGGGCGCTGAGGGACCGGCGACGCCGAGGGACCGGCGGCCCCGGGAGGCCGGCGACGCCGAGGGGTCGGCGCGGCGGCGTGGGGCGGGCGACCCCAGGGGACCGGCGACCCCGAGGGACCGGCGCGGCGGCGTACGGCGGGCGACCGCGAGGACCGGAACGGCTGACGGCGGCGTAGGGCGGGCCGACAGGCCGACGGGCCGCGCAGGGCGGGTCGGAGCGGCCGGTGGTAGCGCCGGGCTGACCGCGAAGGCTGACCGCGAAGGCTGACCGCGATGGCAGACCGCGATGGCAGACCGGGGGCGGCCGGAGCGGCGAGTGCGCCCGGTCGGGCCGGAGCCCGGTTACACGTACCGTTCGAGGATCGACGACTCGGCCAGTCGCGACAGGCCCTCGCGCACGCTGCGCGCCCGCGCCTCGCCGACGCCGTCGACCGTCTGGAGATCGTCGACGCTCGCGGCGAGCAGCTTCTGCAGACCGCCGAAGTGCTCCACCAGCCGGTCGATGATCGCCCCGGGCAGCCGCGGCACCTTCGCCAGCAGCCGGAAGCCGCGCGGCGACACCGCCGAGTCGAGCGTCTCCGGAGAACCGCTGTACCCCAGCGCCCTTGCCACGACCGGGAGTTCGAGCAGCTCGGTGTGGGACAGCGAGTCCAGCTCGGTGAGCGCCTCCGCCACCGTGCGCGAGCGCTTCGCGGTCGGCTCCGGCACGTAGTCGCGCACGACCAGCTCGCGCTCCGGCTCCACGCCCGCGATCAACTCGTCGAGCTGGAGCGAGAGGAGCCGGCCGTCGGTCCCGAGCTCCACCACGTACTCGGCGATCTCGGTCGCGATCCGGCGGACCATCTCCAGACGCTGGGCGACGGCCGTCACGTCCCGGACCGTCACCAGGTCCTCGATCTCCAGGGCGGAGAGCGTGCCCGCGACCTCGTCGAGCCGGAGCTTGTACCGCTCCAGCGTGGCGAGCGCCTGGTTGGCGCGGGAGAGGATCGCGGCGGACTCCTCCAGGACCCGGCGCTCCCCGTCCACGTACAGCGCGATGAGATGCATCGACTGCGAGACCGAGACGACCGGGAAGTTGCACTGCTTGGAGACCCGGTCCGCCGTGCGGTGCCGGGTGCCCGTCTCCTCGGTGGGGATCGAGGCGTCCGGGACCAGCTGCACGCCGGCCCGCAGGATCTTGGTCATGTCCTTGTCGAGGATGAGTGCCCCGTCGAGCTTGGCGAGCTCGCGCAGCCGGGTCGCGGTGAACTCCACGTCCAGCACGAAGCCGCCGGTGCACATCGACTCGACGGTCCTGTCCATGCCGAGCACGATCAGCCCGCCGGTGTTGCCGCGGAGGATGCGCTCCAGGCCGTCCCGCAGGGCCATTCCGGGCGCGACGGCGGTCAACGAGGCGCGCATCAGCGCCTCGTTACCGGTGCCTTGGCCGGACTTTCCGGGCGATGCTGCCCGGTCGCTGGCTGCCACTGCACTCCTCCGGTCACAGGTTCGCGGGTGCCCTCGGGGCCTCTCGTTCGGATCGATCCCGATCCAGAGGAAAGACCCTATGTCCCTCATACCGTTCGTACGGACGGGCGAGACCAGGGCAAAGTCTACCGGCGTGCGCCGTCCTCCTGTGGGGCCTGTGCGCGAGAGCGGCGCGGGAGCACCCTGAGCGCATCGCCCATGTTGGCCACTTCTGTGACCTTCATACCGGCCGGGACCTTGCCCGGATCGGTCGGGACCAGGGCGTGGGTGAAGCCCAGACGGTACGCCTCGGCCAGCCTGCGCTGGACCCCGGTGACCCGTCTGACCTCGCCCGCGAGCCCCACCTCGCCGATCGCCACCAGGTTCTTCGGCAGGGGTGTGTCGCTGGCCGCGCTGGCCAGGGCGAGCGCGATCGCGAGGTCCGCGGCCGGCTCGGAGAGCTTCACGCCGCCGACCGTGGCGCTGTAGATGTCCCGTTTGCCCAGCGAGCTGATCCGGCCGCGCTGCTCCAGGACGGCCAGCATCATCGAGACCCGGGACGTTTCGAGACCCGAGGTGGTGCGCCGGGGCGAAGGGATCTGGGAATCGACGGTGAGGGCCTGCACCTCGGCGACCAGCGGGCGCTTGCCCTCCAGGGTGACGGTCAGGCAGGTGCCGGGAACGGGCTCGTCGCGGCGGGTGAGGAAGAGGCCGGAGGGGTCGGCGAGACCGGTGATGCCCTCGTCGTGGAGCTCGAAGCAGCCGACCTCGTCGGTCGCCCCGTAACGGTTCTTGACGCCGCGCACGAGCCGGAGCCGGGCATGCCGGTCGCCCTCGAACGACAGCACCACGTCGACCAGGTGCTCCAGCAGCCGGGGCCCGGCGATCGCGCCGTCCTTGGTGACGTGGCCGACCAGCAGCGTCGACATGCCGCGCTCCTTGGAGGCGCGGATCAGCGCTCCGGCCACCTCGCGAACCTGCGCCATCCCGCCGGGCGCGCCCTCGATCTCGGGGGAGGCGACGGTCTGCACGGAGTCCAGGACGAGCAGGGACGGCTTGACGGCGTCCAGATGGCCGAGGACCGCGGACAGGTCCGTCTCGGCGGCCAGATACAGATGGTCGTTGATCGCCCCGATCCGGTCGGCACGCATCCTGACCTGGCTGGCGGACTCCTCCGCCGTGACGTACAGCGTGCGGTGCTCGTCGCTCGCGGCCTTGGCCGCCACGTCCAGCAGCAGCGTCGACTTGCCCACGCCCGGCTCGCCCGCGAGCAGCACGACGGCGCCGGGCACCAGCCCGCCGCCCAGCACGCGGTCCAGCTCGCCCACGCCCGTCGAGCGGGCGGTGGCCTGGCGGCTGTCGACCTGGCCGATGGGGAGCGCGGCGGTGGAGACGCGGCCGGCCGCCGTGGTGCGCACCGCGGGAGCGCCGCCGAATTCCTCGACCGTCCCCCACGCCTGGCACTCGGGGCAGCGGCCGAGCCACTTGGCGGTCGTCCAGCCGCACTCGGTGCAGCGGTAGGACGGCCGGTCCTTCGCGGATTTCGTACGGGCAGCCATGGCGCCACCGTATAGGTGGGGTCGGACAGTGCGGCCCGGCGCGGTGCGTGCGCGGGCGGCGGGGCGCCGGCGAGGGCGCGGAATCACGGATTCCTGTCGCTTATCAAGCGATACGTTCACCCGTAAGGGTTAAATGTGCGCAAGGGGTGCCAAGGCCCCGCGCCGTGCTGCCTACGGTCGCAAGGTGACGAGCAGCAGGCTGGAGACGCCCAGGAACACCCCCGGCGCACACCGGGCGCAGCACCGCGCGCCCCACCCTTCGCCGAAGCAGCCGCCCGCCCGTTACGAGCCCCATCTCGACGGCCTGTTCACGTACTGCCTCTCCGTCCTCTGCGACCACGACGCCGCCACCGAGGCGCTCGGCTGCGTACTGGCGCTGGCCGAGCGGCAGAACGGCCGGTGTCCCACCGGCGAGGAGGAGCGCAGAACCTGGCTGTACGCCCTGGCCAGGTGGATGTGCCTGCGCCGGCTCGGCGAGCAGAAGCAGGGCCGCCGGGCGCATCGCAGGCCCGACGGGCCGCAGGCGCGCAGGCAGTCGGCCAGGGTGCAGGACGACCACCGCGGCACCGCCGTGCCGGGGGTCCGCGCGGGACGGCGTACGCCCGCGGGCCCGCACACCACGAAGACGGCTTCCGCACCACCCACCGCGACTTCCGCGCCCCGGTCCGCCGCCTCGGCGTCCGCGGCTCCAGCCCCGTCCGCCGTGCCCCTCTCGTCCGCCGTGTCCCCGGAGAGTCCCGCGGCCGCCGAGGCACACCGCCGGGAGCTCGCCCAGCTGGCCTGGCCCGAGGCGGCGGGCACCACCCCCGAGCAGCGCGAGGCGCTGGAGCTCGCCGTCCGCCACCGCCTCACCCCGCGCGCCGTCGCCGCCGTCCTCGGGCTGGAACCCGCGACGGCCCGGGAACTCCTGGCCGCCGCAGCCTGTGAAGTGGAACGGACGAGGGCCGCCCTCGCCGTCGTCGAGAAGGGCAACTGCCCCGCGGTCGGCAGGCTGACCGGAGACCACCGCGTGCTGCTCTCCGCCACCCTGCGCCGCGAGCTCGTACGGCATGTGGACGACTGCCCGAGCTGTCGCCGCGCCGCCGAGCGGGCCGGCGCCCAGGGACCCTGGCCGGGCGCCGCGGTCACCCCCGTGGCCGCGCTGGCGGTCGTCGAGGCGCCGCGCCCCTCCGCCTATGTGGCGATGATGTACGCGCAGAAGCATCAGAAGAATCGGTCCGCCACTCCCCGGTTCGACCGGACGGGCTTCCCGATGGACCCGAAGGACCACGCCGCGCGCCGGGACCGGCTGCGGTCCAGGGTCATGACGACGACGGTCGTCGCCACCGTCGTCGCCGCCCCCGTGATCGCTCTGTGGTCCGCCTACCGGGGCGCGCCGCTCACCGGTGAGGGACGCGACGGTTCGGCGGTGACCGCGACCGAGACGGACGACGACCGCGGCGGCGACGACCCGTACGACCACTACGAGAACGCGGGCAACGCCCGCCCCGGGCCCGGCCCCGGCTTCACGGAGGGTGCCCGCCTCCCGGACGTCTCCGCCGAGGTCATCAGCGTGGGTACGGACGGGGACGGGGGCGGCGCGGGTGCGGCGGCGGGCCGCCTCACCGTCGAGGCCCGGTCCTCCGGCGGCACGACGACGATCACGCTCAGCGCGTCGAAGGCGGGCCCGGTCGTCTGGTCGGCCGGCACGGGACAGTCCTGGCTGCGCCTGAGCAGGACCTCCGGAACGCTCGCTGCGGGCGACAGCATCACGGTCCGCGTCCTCGTGGACCACGCACGCGAACCGGTCGGGTACTGGACGGCACGGATCGCCATCGCCCCCTCGGGGTCGGTCGTGGCGATGCACGGGTACGGCGGGCCGGCGTCGACCACCGCACCCCGGCCGTCCCTGCCGAGCGGCCCGTCCCGTCCGCACCCTCCCGTACCGCAGGAACCGTCGCCGTCCGCCCCGGACCCCGATCCGACGCCGACGCCGACACCGACGCCCGACCCGACGGGCAGCACCCCGACGGACCCGGGCACGTCGAGCCCGTCCCCGGACCCGACGACGGAGTCCCCGTCCCCGTCGGACCCGGGCAAGGGCCCGAGCACCCCGCCGGCAGCGGACTGACGGGCCGAGCACCCCGCCGGCAGCGGACCGACGGGCCGCGAACGCTCCCGCCGACGAGGCGCCCGGCCGCGTGGTGACCACGCGGGGTCCGCCGCGCGGGTGCTACGCGGGGTCCGCCGGGTGGGGCGCCATCGGCAGCAGCGAGGAGAGCCGCTCCTCGCAGAGCTCGACGAGCCGGTCGTACGCCTGCTTGCCCATCAGCTCCGTGAGCTCCGGCCGGTACGACACGTACACCGGCTCCCCGGCGCCGTGCGCCGACGTCGCCGACGTGCACCACCAGTGCAGGTCGTGCCCGCCCGGCCCCCAGCCACGGCGGTCGTACTCGCCGATCGTCACCTGGAGGATCCGCGTGTCGTCGGGCCGGTCGATCCAGTCGTACGTACGCCGGACCGGCAGCTGCCAGCACACGTCCGGCTTGGTCTCCAGGGGCTCCTTGCCCTCCCGGAGCGCCAGGATGTGCAGGGAGCAGCCGGCTCCCGCGGCGAATCCGGGACGGTTCTGGAAGATGCAGGACCCTTCCCAGCGCCGCGTCTGGCGCTCCCCGTCGTCGTCGGTCTGGACCCAGCCCGACTCCGTGCCCACGTCGTGGAACTGCCACAGGTCCGGGGTGAGCCGGGCGACGTGACCGGCCACCCGCTTCTCGTCGTCCTCGTCGGAGAAGTGGGCGCCCAGGGTGCAGCACCCGTCGTCCGCGCGACCGGCCTGGATGCCCTGGCAGCCACTGCCGAAGATGCAGGTCCACCTGGACGTCAGCCAGGTCAGGTCACAGCGGAAGACCTGCTCGTCGTCGGCGGGATCCGGGAACTCCACCCAGGCCCGCGCGAAGTCGATCCCCGTCTCGTCGGGCCCCTGGGGCCCCTCTGTCTGCGGCTGCTGCATCTCCTGCTTCGTCTTCTGCTTCTTCGTGGCTTTGCCCGGCTTCGCCTTTTTCGTCTTTGGCACGCGCCCAGAGTAAGACCGCGGAGCACCTGGGCGGGGACCGTGCGCCGGTCCGCCCGCCCCCACGGCCGCAGTAGCGTTCTGCATATGAGACTCGGAGTCCTCGACGTGGGGTCGAACACGGTTCATCTGCTGGTGGTCGACGCGCACCCCGGCGCCCGCCCGCTGCCCGCGCACTCGCACAAGGCGGAGCTGCGCCTGGCCGAACTCCTCGACGCGGACGGAGCGATCGGCCCGCTCGGTGTGGACCGGCTGGTGACGACGATCGCCGGCGCGCTCCAGGCCGCCGAGGACAAGGGCTGCGAGGACGTGCTGGCGTTCGCCACGTCCGCGGTGCGGGAGGCGAGCAACGCCGACAAGGTGCTCGCCCGGGTGCGCGACGAGACGGGCGTCGACCTCGCCGTCCTCAGCGGCACGGAGGAGGCCCGCCTCACCTTCCTCGCCGCGCGGCGATGGTTCGGCTGGTCGGCGGGCAAGCTGCTGGTCCTGGACATCGGCGGCGGTTCGCTGGAGATCGCGTACGGCATCGACGAGGAGCCGGACGCGGCCGTCTCGCTGCCGCTGGGCGCCGGCCGCCTCACGGCCGGCTGGCTGGCCGGCGATCCGCCGGACCCGGCGGAGGTGAGGGAGCTGCGCCGCCATGTACGGGCGCGGATCGCCCGCAGCGTGGGCGAGTTCACCCGCTTCGGCCGCCCCGACCATGTCGTGGCCACGTCCAAGACCTTCAAGCAGCTCGCCAGGATCGCGGGCGCCGCACGTTCCACCGAGGGGCTGTACGTACAGCGCACCCTCAGCCGCAAGGCCCTGGAGGAGTGGGTGCCGAAGCTGGCCGCGATGACGGTGGAGGAGCGCGGGAACCTGCCCGGCGTCTCCGAGGGACGGTCCGCCCAGGTGCTGGCGGGCGCGCTGGTCGCGGAGGGGGCGATGGACCTCCTGGGCGTCGAGGACCTGGAGATCTGCCCGTGGGCGCTGCGCGAGGGTGTGATCCTGCGCCGTCTGGACCATCTGACGTCGAGCGAGGACGTGGCCCTCAACTGAAGGGGCCGTCCCGGGCGTCTCACCGTCATGGCCCTTCTCACTTTCGGCCGGACTCCCTCGGCGCCGCGCACCGCTGCCCGTACGCTGGCTGCGTGGCAGAACCAGTGGTGCGCATCCCGGATGCGAAGGTCGCCCTGTCGACGGCCTCGGTCTATCCGGAGTCGACGGCGACGGCCTTCGAGATCGCCGCGCGCCTCGGGTACGACGGCGTCGAGGTCATGGTCTGGACCGACCCCGTCAGCCAGGACGTCGAGGCCCTGCGCCGGCTCTCGGACTACCACCGGATGCCGATCCTGGCCGTTCACGCCCCCTGTCTGCTGATCACGCAGCGGGTCTGGTCCACCGATCCCTGGGTCAAGCTCCAGCGGGCGCGCGCCGCGGCGGAGAAGCTCGGCGCGTCGACGGTCGTCGTCCACCCCCCGTTCCGCTGGCAACGCAATTACGCCCGTGATTTCGTCACGGGGATCTGGCGGATGGCGGACGAGACCGACGTCCGGTTCGCCGTCGAGAACATGTACCCGTGGCGCTACCGGGACCGCGAGATGCTCGCGTACGCCCCCGACTGGGACGTCGCCAACGACGACTACCGCCATTTCACGGTCGACCTGTCGCACACCTCGACGGCCCGTACGGACGGCATGGCGATGGTCGACCGGATGGGCGACCGGCTGGCCCACGTCCACCTGGCCGACGGCAAGGGATCGGGCAAGGACGAGCACCTGGTGCCCGGCCGGGGCGACCAGCCGTGTGCAGAACTGCTGGAGCGGCTGGCCCGTAACGGCTTCGACGGCCATGTGGTCATCGAGGTCAACACCCGCCGCGCGATGTCCACCGCCGAACGCGAGGCCGACCTCGCCGAGGCGCTCGCCTTCACCCGGCTGCACCTCGCCTCCTCCGCGCAGGTGCCGCGCCCGTGACCCCGGGCGCCGAAGCCCCGGGCCCCAGGCGCCGCGGCCGTCCCGCCCGCAACGCGGCGACGGCGGGCCCCGACGCGCGTACCCGGATCCTGGAGGCCGCCCGCACGGAGTTCGCCGAACGCGGCTACGACAAGACGTCGGTCCGCGGGATCGCGAAGGCGGCGGGCGTGGACGCCGCCCTGGTCCACCACTACTTCGGTACGAAGGACGAGGTCTTCGCCGCCGCGATCGAGCTCTCCTTCGAGCCCGCCCTGGTGGTTCCCGCCATCCTGGGCAGTGACAAGGACGGCCTGGGGGAACGGCTGGCCCGCTACTTCATCGCGATCTGGGAGAACCCGGCGTCCAGGACCCCGCTGCTGGCGGTCCTGCGGTCGGCCCTCACCAACGAGGCGGCGGCGGCCGTCCTGCGCGGCTTCGTCCTGCGACGCCTGCTCGGACGGATCGCGGAACAGCTCGACGTACCCGACCCCACCTTCCGCGCCGAACTGGCGGCCTCGCACATGGTGGGCATCGCGATGCTGCGGTACGTGCTCCGCGCGGAGCCCCTGGCATCGGCGCCTCCGGAGAAGATCGTCGCCATGGTTGCCCCCACCCTGCAGCGTTATCTGACGGACACCAACACGAGCCCCTGCCCCCCGCCGCTTCCGGACACTTCAAGCCCCTCCGGCGATTGAGGAGCGGGGCCCGGGGCAGAGCCCCGACCCCCACGGCCCGCACTCCCCACCAGCCCCTGCCGGCGCCCCGCCACCGCCCACCCCCTGAGCACCACATCCCGCATTCCGGACACCCCGTCCAGATCCTGGCACCGGAGGCGTACGCTCGGAACCAGTCTTTTCTGTCGAAGGAGCGAGAGACGATGCCCCAGCTGAGGTCCCGCACTGTCACCCACGGCCGCAACATGGCGGGCGCGCGCGCCCTTATGCGCGCGTCGGGCGTAGCGAGCGAGGACATCGGCAAGCCGATCATCGCGGTAGCCAACTCCTTCACGGAGTTCGTCCCCGGCCACACCCACCTCGCCCCGGTCGGCCGGATCGTGTCCGAGGCGATCAAGGCCGCGGGCGCGGTGCCCCGCGAGTTCAACACCATCGCGGTGGACGACGGCATCGCCATGGGCCACGGCGGCATGCTCTACAGCCTGCCCTCCCGCGACCTGATCGCGGACAGCGTCGAGTACATGGTCGAGGCCCACTGCGCCGACGCCCTCATCTGCATCTCGAACTGCGACAAGATCACCCCGGGCATGCTGATGGCCGCGATGCGCCTCAACATCCCCACGGTCTTCGTCTCCGGCGGCCCGATGGAGGCCGGCAAGGCCACCCTCGTCGACGGCACGGTCCGCAAGCTCGACCTGGTCAACGCGATCAGTGACGCGGTCGACGAGTCCATCTCCGACGAGGACATCCTCCGCATCGAGGAGAACGCCTGCCCCACCTGCGGCAGCTGTTCCGGCATGTTCACCGCCAACTCGATGAACTGCCTGACCGAGGTCCTGGGCCTCTCCCTCCCCGGCAACGGCTCCGTCCTCGCCACGCACACCGCCCGCAGGGCGCTGTACGAGGACGCCGGCCGCACGGTCGTCGAGATCACCAAGCGCTACTACGAGCAGGACGACGAGACGGTCCTGCCCCGCTCCATCGGCACCCGCGCCGCGTTCGACAACGCGATGGCGCTGGACATCGCCATGGGCGGCTCGACCAACACGATCCTGCACCTGCTGGCCGCCGCCGAGGAGGCGGAGCTGGCGTACAACCTCGACGACATCAACGAGGTCTCCCGCCGGGTCCCGTGCCTCTCCAAGGTCGCGCCCAACGTGGCGCCCGGCGGTACGTACTACATGGAGGACGTCCACCGGGCCGGCGGCATCCCCGCCCTCCTCGGTGAGCTTCACCGCGGCGGTCTGCTCAACGAGGACGTGCACTCGGTGCACTCCGACACGCTCGCCGAGTGGCTCAAGAACTGGGACGTCCGCGGCGGCTCGCCGTCCCCCGAGGCCGTCGAGCTGTGGCACGCGGCCCCGGGCTGCGTCCGTTCCGCGACCGCGTTCTCGCAGTCCGAGCGCTGGGACACCCTCGACCTGGACGCGGCCGGCGGCTGCATCCGCGACGTGGCGCACGCGTACTCCAAGGACGGCGGCCTCGCGGTCCTCAAGGGGAACATCGCCGTGGACGGCTGTGTCGTGAAGACGGCCGGCGTCGACGAGTCGATCTGGACCTTCGAGGGCCCGGCGGTCGTCTGCGAGTCCCAGGAGGACGCCGTCGACAAGATCCTCCGCAAGGAGATCACGCACGGCGACGTCGTCGTCATCCGTTACGAGGGCCCGCGCGGCGGCCCCGGCATGCAGGAGATGCTCTACCCGACCTCCTTCCTCAAGGGCCGCGGTCTCGGCAAGACCTGCGCGCTGATCACCGACGGCCGCTTCTCCGGCGGTACGTCGGGGCTGTCCATCGGCCACGCCTCGCCCGAGGCGGCGTCCGGCGGCACGATCGCGCTCGTCGAGGACGGTGACCGGATCCGCATCGACATCCCGAACCGCTCGATCGAGCTCCTCGTCGCCGACGACGAGCTCGCCACCCGCCGCGAGGCGCTGAACGGCGTGTACGCGCCGAAGAACCGCGAGCGCAAGGTCTCGGCGGCGCTGCGCGCCTACGCGGCCATGGCGACGAGCGCGGACCGCGGCGCCGTCCGCGACGTCTCCAAGCTGGGCTGATCCCACCCGTTTCCGGCCCCTGTCCGCAGGGGCCGGAAACGGCGGCCCGCCCGCAGCAGGTGTGGCGCAAAACCAACTCCCCGTGACCTTCGCCCCGCCATAGGCTCACACTCTTGTCATGCAACGATCATGATTGGGGGAGCATGCGTACGTCTGCACGCCGCTCGGCGATCATCGCGTCGGCCGTCGCCGCGCTCGCGGCACTCGGCGCCACTCCGGCCGGCGCGGCCACGGCGGCCGCCGCACCGGCAGGGGTCTGCGGATCCGGGTACACCCGGATCGACTCGCACGTGTTCCGGAACCCGGTGACCGAACTGGCCCGGGTCCAGCTCTTCTACAACGCGAGCACCCAGTACAACTGCGTCGTCACCTCCCACTCCTCCTCCACCGGCGGCTACACGCTGACCACCGGCGCCTGGCTCGACGTGGACGGGGACGGCAAGGGGCAGGCCAAGGACCAGGGGGCGTACGCCTCGTACGCGGGCCCGGTCAGGCTCGCCGCGGGCAGCCGCTGCGTGAAGTGGGGCGGCATGATCGAGGCAGGCGTCGGCACGTACACCTACACGAGTTCCTGGGAACACTGCGGCTGACCCGGCACAGGCACCCGCACACGCACCCGCACCCGCACCCGCACACGCACCGCATCCGCACCGTGCGCGGCGCCGCCGCGCACGGCTGCCCCGGGCTCCGCCCGGTCCCTGGGATAATCGGTCGCGTGACCGAGAACAGCGACACCCCCGACGGCACGGCTCCCGGCACCCCCGAGTCCGGCGCGAAGCCCACCGGCACCCCCGCGACCGCCCCGGGCCCGAAGCCCGAGCCCATCCGCTTCTTCGGGACGACCTGGGTCGCCCACGACGGCAACTACGGGCTCCGCCGGGCCGGAGCGGCCATCGGTTCGCTGGCCGCCGCGGCCGCCTCCTGCTTCGTGCTGCGCTTCGCCTACCAGGGCCTGGAGATCGCCGACGTCGGCAGCTTCGTCGGCCTGCTGGTCGTCCTGATGTTCGCCATCTGCAGCGCGGTCGCGTTCCGCAAGACGTGGGAGGGGTTCAGCCGCCGCCCGGCCGACCCGGCGCGCGAGGACACGCTGCGCGGCCTGAAGACCATCGGCTTCGTCGGCTCGCTCCTCGCGTACTTCTTCCGTACGTTCACCGAGGCGCCCGGCGAGAAGCTCCGGCGCGCGGAGTACGAGGCGGCCCAGGTCCGGTTCGCGAAGCGCCGTTCGTCCAGGACCGGCAACCCGGCGGCCCGCAAGGCGGCCAAGGCGAAGAAGCCCCGGCGCAAGTAGGACCTGCGGGGCCACGATGGCCCCATGACGGAAACGGACTCCCCGGAACACGCCGCGGGCACTTCTCGCGCCCTGTCCTTCGACCGGGCGGCCGCCCAGTACGCCGCCGCCCGCCCCGGCTACCCCGCCGCCCTGTTCGACGCCGTCGAGGAGCTCGCGGGGCTGCCCCTGCACGGTGCCCGCACGCTCGACGTGGGCGCGGGCACCGGCATCTCCACCCGACGCCTCCACGACCGCGGCGCCCGCGTCGTCGCCGTGGAGCCGGGACCCGGCATGGCGGCCGAACTGCGCCGGTTGCTCCCGCACGTTCCGCTGGTGCGGGGCGACGGCAACAGCCTTCCCTTCGCCGGGGCCTCGGCCGACCTGATCACGTACGCGCAGTCCTACCACTGGACCGACCGCACCCGTTCCACCCCCGAGGCCCTGCGCGTCCTGCGGCCCGGCGGCGCGCTCGCCCTCTGGTGGAACGTCTCCGACCACGCCGTCCCATGGGCCGCCGACCAGGACACCCGGCTGCGCGACTTCTTCCGCGACGAGGTCGGGGCCGAGGACGAAAGCGCCCACGGCGCGCCCGCCCGCACCCGCGGTCTGCTGCCCGCGCTCGACTTCGCGCACCGCCGTATCCCCTGGACCCGGCGCGTCCCCATGGCCGCCCATCTCGCCAACCTCGGCAGCCACTCCGCCTTCCTGGTCCTCGGCGAGGAACCCACCCGGCGCTTCCTCGACGAGGAGCGCGAGCACCTCATGCGGCTCTTCCCGGACGGCACGGTCGAGGAGGCGTACGTCGTCGACCTGAACGTCACCGTCCGCTGACGGCCCGCCCGCCCTTCCGGCGCACGGTCCGGGTCCCTTGACGGCGGCGCCCCGCCGGGATCAAAATTCATCACATGATGAATTCTTCGGGCGTCGCCATCGAGGCCCGTGGCCTCACCGTCGTACGAGGCAGCCGCACCGTCCTGAAAGGCCTCGACTTCACCGTCGAACCCGGCAGGATCACGGGCCTCCTCGGCCCCTCCGGCTGCGGCAAATCCACCCTGATGCGGGCCGTCGTCGGCACCCAGGCCAAGGTCACCGGAAGCCTTGACGTCCTGGGCAGCCCCGCAGGCCACCCCACCCTCCGCCCCCGGATCGGGTACGTCACCCAGGCCCCGTCCGTCTACACCGACCTCACCGTCCGGCAGAACCTCGACTACTTCGCGGCGATCCTCCAGCCGGGCCGCCGGCACCGGGAGGACCGCCGCGCGGCCGTCACCCGCGCGATCGCCGAAGTGGACCTGAGCAGCCACGCCGACAACCTCGCCGGCACCCTCTCCGGCGGCCAGCGCACCCGCGTCTCCCTCGCCGTCGCGCTGCTCGGCACCCCCGAACTCCTCGTCCTCGACGAACCGACCGTCGGCCTCGACCCGGTGCTCCGGCGCGACCTCTGGAACCTCTTCCACAGCCTCGCCGCCGACCGCGGCACCACCCTGCTCGTCTCCTCCCACGTCATGGACGAGGCCGAGCGCTGCCACCGGCTGCTCCTGATGCGCGAGGGCGAGATCCTCGCCGACGACACCCCCGAGGCCCTGCGCCGGGACGCCGGCACCGACACCGTCGAAGCGGCCTTCCTCCACCTGGTCGACGCGGCCGCCACCCGTCAGGAGAACGCCCGATGAGTACGACGACCACCCGCACCCCGCCCCTGAGCGCCGCCCGCACCCTCGCCACCGCCGGCCGGGTCCTGCGCCAGCTGACGCACGACCCGCGCACGATCGCACTCCTGCTGCTGATCCCGGTCCTGATGATCACGCTGCTGCGGTACGTGTTCGACGGCAGCCCGCAGACGTTCGACTCCATCGGTGCCTCGCTCCTCGGCATCTTCCCGCTGATCACGATGTTCCTGGTGACCTCGATCGCCACCCTGCGCGAACGCACCTCGGGCACCCTGGAGCGCCTGCTGGCCATGCCGCTCGGCAAGGGCGACCTGATCGCCGGCTACGCGCTCGCCTTCGGTGCCGTCGCGATCGTCCAGTCGCTGCTGGCCACGGCCCTCTCGGTCTGGGTCCTCGGCCTGGACGTCACCGGATCACCGTGGCTGCTGCTCCTGGTCGCCCTGCTCGACGCCCTGCTCGGCACGGCGCTCGGACTGTTCGTCTCGGCCTTCGCGGCGTCCGAGTTCCAGGCCGTCCAGTTCATGCCGGCCGTGATCTTCCCGCAGCTCCTGCTCTGCGGACTCTTCATCGCCCGGGACCGGATGGCCCCCGTCCTCGAAGCGATCTCGGACGTGCTGCCCATGTCGTACGCCGTCGACGGCATGAACGAGGTCCTCCACCACACCGACATCACCGGCGACTTCGTCCGCGACATCGCGATCGTGGCCGGCTGCGCCCTCCTCGTCCTCGCCCTCGGCGCAGCCACCCTCCGCCGCCGCACCACCTGACGGGCCGGTGCGAGGATGGCGCCACGAGAACCGTGAGCACCGCCCGGAGGGTGAAGCGCATGACCCAGACAGTTGCAGTCCTCGGCACCGGCAAGATCGGCGAGGCCCTGCTCAGCGGCATGATCCGGGCCGGCTGGCGTCCGGCGAACCTGCTGGTCACCACTCGCCGCTCCGAGCGTGCCGCCGAGCTCCACGACCGCTACGGCACCGACGCGGTCACCAACGCCGAGGCCGCCAAGCGCGCCGACATCCTCATCCTCGCGGTCAAGCCCCAGGACATGGGCCGTCTCCTCGACGAACTCTCCCCGCACCTCACCGCCGACCGCCTGGTCATCAGCGCCGCGGCCGGCATCACGACCGCCTTCATCGAGGAGCGTCTCACCGCAGGCACCCCGGTGGTCCGGGTCATGCCGAACACCCCTGTCCTGGTCGACGAGGGCATGTCGGTCATCTCCGCGGGGAGCCACGCCACCACCGGACACCTCGCCACCGCGGAGTCGATCTTCGGAGGCGTCGGCAAGACCCTGCGCGTCCCCGAGTCCCAGCAGGACGCGGCCACGGCCCTCTCCGGCTCGGGGCCCGCCTACTTCTACTTCCTCGTCGAGGCGATGACGGACGCAGGCATCCTGCTCGGCCTGCCCCGCGCCCAGGCCCACGACCTCATCGTGCAGGCCGCCATCGGCGCGGCCGTGATGCTCCGCGACAGCGGCGAGCACCCGGTCAAGCTCCGCGAGGCCGTCACCAGCCCGGCCGGCACCACGATCAGCGCCATCCGTGAACTGGAGAACCACGGCGTACGCGCCGCTCTCATCGCCGCACTCGAAGCGGCCCGCGACCGCAGCCGCGAGCTCGCCTCCGGCAACGGCTGAGCCAGGGCCCGGGTGGGGCTGCCCCGCGGCGTTGCGGGACAACCCCGTCCGGGCCCTACGCCGCGGCAGCGATCAGCTCCGCACTGCGCACCACCTTCGCGAACCCACCGCCGTGCAACGACACGGCGGTGGCCCGCGCCAGCTCGTCCGCACCGAGCGTCCAGCCCCAGGGCCCGACACCGTCGAAGGTGTAGGTCGCGTCGAGCGCGAAGAACACCTCGTAACCCAGGTTCCCCGCCATCCGCGCCGTCGTCTCCGCGCACATGTTGGTCTGGATCCCGGCCACCACGATCTGCCGCACCCCCGCGGCCCTCAGCCACGCATCCAGATCCGGGGTCCCGTAGAACGCCGAGTTCACGCTCTTCGTCAGAAACAGCTCCGCCCCGCCGCCCTTTCCGCGCCGCTCCTCCACGTACGGCTTGAAGCCGTTGCCGGGATATCCCAACCGCAACGGCGAATCGGGCTTGGGCGAGTCATGCCGTACGAAGACGACGGGCCGGCCGCCCGACTGCCAGGCATCGATCAGCCCGGCGATGTTCCCGTCCGCCGCGGGGTTGTTCCGCGGCCCCCAGTACGCCTCCTCCTCGAATCCCTGCTGCACGTCCACCACGACCAGCGCTGCGTTCTCCGCGATCTCCATGGCCACGATCCTGCCGCCCGGAAACCCGGCCGCCCAGAGGACGGAAAGCCATCGATCGATGCTTTACTGCCACCATGCCGACGACCGGTCCACCGCATGCCGCCCCCACCCGGATCGCCCTCGTCTCCTTCCCCGGTGTCCGGGCGTTCGACGTCTCGGTCATCACGGAGGTCTGGGGCGTGGACCGGACGGACCGGGGAGTCCCGCCGTTCGACCTGCGCCGCGCGGCGGCCACCGACGCCCCCATCCCGTTGCGCGGCGGCCTCTCCCTGACCCCCGACCGCACGCTGACCTGGCTGGCCCGCGCCGACCTGATCGTCGTCCCGGGGCTCGACGACCATGTGACGCCGGCCCCGGAACCGGTCCTCGCGGCCCTGCGCCGCGCCCACGCCCGCGCCACACCGATCGCAGCCCTCTGCGGCGGCGCCTTCACCCTGGCGCAGGCGGGCCTCCTGAACGGCCGGCAGGCAGTCACCCACTGGAACCTCACAGACCTCCTGCGCACCAGCCATCCTGCTGTGACCGTCGTGCCGAACGCCTTGTTCGTCCACGACGACAATCTCTGGACGTCCGCCGGCACGGCGGCCGGTATCGACCTCTGCCTGCATCTCGTACGGACGGCCCATGGCGCCGAGGCGGCTGCGACCATCGCCCGCTCGATGGTCACGGCCCCCTTCCGCACCGGCACACAGGCCCAGTTCATCGAGCACCCCACACCCCACACGGACCGCGACGCCGACACGCTCGCCGATGTCCGCGCCTTCGCCCTGACCCGCTTGGCGGATCCGCACACGGTGGCGGAACTGGCCGACCGGGCCGGCATGTCGCCGCGCTCCTTCGCCCGCCACTTCCAGGCGAGCACCGGCACCACGCCGCTGCGCTGGCTGATCGCCCAGCGCATCGCCGCAGCTCAGAAGCTGCTGGAGCGCACCGACCTCCCTCTGCCCGAGGTGGCCCGTCGTACGGGCTTCGGCAGCGAGATCACCATGCGCCAGCACTTCGCCACCCACCTGGGCACCAGCCCGCGTGACTACCGGCTGGCCTTCCACCGCACCCCGACGAGGACCGGGGTTGACACGCCCCCTCCGCATCCGTAGTGTGCTCCGAGTTGTCCGACGTGAGCGCCGACTCCGGTCGGTCCCCGGACAGCCATTCCGCAGTAACCACAACGAACGAGCGACAGCTGTCGCCTGTCTCTGCGTGCGCATTCGCGAAATGAGGAATCCACGTTCGAAGGAACGTGACCCCGATTAGCGTCGGGGCCCTGGATTCCGCTAACGTCTCACTCGTCGGAACGGCCCAACAGCCGCGAGGACAAGCCCCGCTGACTGAGAATCAGGCCCGAAAGGATCTGATAGAGTCGGACTCGCCGGAAAGGGAAAGCGCGAAAGCGAAGAACTGGAAAGCGAAAATGCGAAACCCGCTTCGACCGGGAATCGGACACGAAAGAGTCTGATAGAGTCGGAAACGCAAGACCGAAGGGAAGCGCCCGGAGGAAAGCCCC
>NZ_JBIVTU010000020.1:0-107176 GCF_044756845.1 Streptomyces sp. NPDC091416 | reverse complement strand
CAGGGGAGTCCCCGCAGGGACTGGCGTACGACCCGGGTCAATCACGTACCCGGGTGAACACGCCAGTTCCGAGGAGATCTCCCCGGAGGGACCCCGCCCCCACCCACCGGGCGTGGGCGGCCGCACCCGACGGGGAACCCGCACGAATCAAGCCCGTCCGGCGCTTGAGGACGGAACCCTCAGCGCCGGACCGGGGCAAGGTCAGGACCCCCGCCGCCGCCCGCCCAAGGGCCCCGCACCCCCGGACCGGGGCGCGGCAACCTCACCGCCCGCCCGGCCGAGGGCCCCGTGGGTCAGCCGTTGCGGGGGCCCGGGAAGGCGCCCGGGCGCAGATCCTCGCGCATCGGCGGACGCTCCGCCGACGGCTGTGGAGGCATCGAGCGGGCGGCCGGGACGGTAGGCAGCGCGGGGCTCGGGGACCCGGGCACCACCGGCACCGGGCGCTGTGCCACGACCTCGGCCGCGCCCTCGGCCGTGACCGGCTGGGGAGTGGCGCGCCGTGCGCCGTAGCGGCGGTGCACCGCCTGCTTGGTGACTCCGAGCGCGGAGCCCACCGCGTCCCAGGAGAACCCCAGCGAACGGTCGAAGTCCACTGCCGCCGTGACCAGGGTCTCGACGCTGTCCCGCAGTTCCTGGGCCAGCCTGACGGTGGGGGCCGGGGCCCTGCCGTAGACGACGAAGCCCGCGGAGGGGCCGGAGCGGCGTGGACGGTAGACATTGCCCAGCTGGGCGGTGAGTGTGCGCAGTGCGTCCACCTGCCGCCGCACCCGCTCGATGTCCCGCACCAGTAGATGCAGGCTGGCCCGCGCTTGGGCGTCGTGGGTTGCGTGGTCGGCCATGAAGAAGCCTCTCGAACCGGCGTTGAAAGGGATCGGGCCGCACCAGGGCGGCTCGCTTCGGTCAATCTCTCTTGACCAACGCCTCACCGGGGGATCTGGTCACGCTGCGGGGGCGCATATGCATACGCAAGGGGCGCGCAACCGTGCGTACGCCCCCCGGCGCCCCACCGGCTTCCGGGCCCATAGACTTGTGCGTTGCTCGTTACCGTAACGTTTCGGCCTGAGAGGCAGTCAGCCACCCATGAAGCTCGTCTTCGCAGGCACCCCCGAGGTAGCCGTACCCGCACTGGACGCCCTGATCGCCTCCGGTCGCCATGAGGTGGCCGCCGTCGTGACCAGGCCCGACGCGCCGGCCGGGCGGGGTCGCCGGCTGGTGGCCAGTCCCGTCGCCGAGCGGGCGGAGGAGGCCGGTATCGAGGTGCTGAAGCCTGCCAGGCCCCGGGACGAGGACTTCCTGGCCCGGCTGAGGGAGATCGCGCCGGACTGCTGTCCCGTCGTCGCCTACGGGGCACTGCTGCCCAAGGCCGCACTCGACATCCCGGCCCGCGGCTGGGTCAACCTCCACTTCTCGCTGCTGCCCGCCTGGCGCGGCGCCGCTCCCGTCCAGCACTCCGTCATGGCGGGCGACGAGGTGACGGGGGCCTCCACCTTCCTGATCGAGGAAGGGCTCGACTCCGGACCCGTCTACGGCGTCCTCACCGAGGAGGTGCGGCCCACCGACACCAGCGGCGACCTGCTGACCCGGCTGGCCTTCGCCGGCGCCGGGCTGCTCGCCGCCACGATGGACGGCATCGAGGACGGCACCCTGCACGCCGTGCCGCAGCCCGCCGACGGCATCACCCTCGCACCCAAGATCACCGTCGAGGACGCCCAGGTCCAGTGGTCGGCGCCCGCCCTGCGCGTCGACCGCGTGGTCCGCGGCTGCACCCCTGCGCCCGGCGCCTGGACCCTCTTCCGCGGGGAGCGCCTCAAGCTGATCCAGGCCGTGCCCGTCGTGGACCGGGCCGATCTGGCGCCCGGCGAGCTGTCGGCGGCCAAGAACAACGTGTACGTGGGCACCGGGTCGCACGCGATCGAGCTGCTCTGGGTCCAGCCGCAGGGCAAGAAGCCGATGCGCGCCGCCGACTGGGCGCGCGGGGTGCGCATCGTCCCCGGCGAGCTCGTCGGCATCTGAGGGGCTCGGCGGACGGGCGGACCGGGCCGGGGACGTAGGCTGGGACGGTTCGCCCCCTCACCATCAGCGGAGCACCTTTCACGTGAACGACCAGCCGCGTCGCCGTCCCGCCAAGCCGCACCGCCGTCCGCAGAAGGACCCGGTCCGCTTCCTCGCCTTCGAGGCCCTCAGGGCCGTCGACGAACGCGACGCGTACGCCAACCTCGTCCTGCCTCCGCTGCTGAAGAAGGCCAGGGCCAAGGGAGACTTCGACAACCGGGACGCCGCGCTGGCGACCGAGCTGGTCTACGGGACGCTGCGCCGCCAGGGCACGTACGACGCGATCGTCGCCGCCTGCATCGACCGGCCGCTCGTCGAGGTCGACCCGCCGGTCCTGGACGTACTGAACATGGGCGTGCACCAACTGCTCGGCACCCGCATCCCGACGCACGCCGCCGTCTCCGCCAGCGTGGAGCTGGCCCGCGTGGTGCTCGGTGAGGGACGCGCCAAGTTCGTCAACGCCGTCCTGCGCAAGGTGTCGGCGGACGACCTCGACGGCTGGGTGGAGCGGGTCGCCCCTTCCTACGAGGACGACGCCGAGGACCACCTCGCCATCGTCCACTCGCATCCGCGCTGGGTCGTCTCGGCCCTCTGGGACGCGCTGGGCGGCGGCCGCGCCGGAATCGAGGACCTGCTCGAAGCCGACAACGAGCGGCCCGAGGTCACCCTGGTCGCCCGCCCCGGACGCTCCACCACCGATGAGCTCCTCGACGCCCTCGGCGAGGAGAACGGCCTCCCGGGCCGCTGGTCCCCGTACGCCGTACGGATGGCCGAGGGCGGCGAGCCCGGCGCCCTGACCGCCGTTCAGGACGGCCGGGCCGGCGTCCAGGACGAGGGCAGCCAGCTCGTCGCCGCCGCCCTCGCGAACGCCCCGCTGGAGGGCAGCGACACCCGCTGGCTCGACGGCTGCGCCGGCCCCGGCGGCAAGGCCGCGCTGCTGGCCGCTCTGGCCGCCGGCCGCGGCGCCGCCCTGCTCGCCGCCGAGAAGCAGCCGCACCGGGCCCGCCTCGTCGAGCGCTCGCTGGCCGGCAACCCCGGCCCGTACCAGGTGATCACCGCCGACGGCACCCGCCCGCCGTGGCTGCCCGACACCTTCGACCGGATCCTGATGGACGTCCCGTGCTCGGGCCTCGGCGCGCTGCGCCGTCGCCCGGAGGCCCGCTGGCGCCGGCGCAAGGAGGATCTGGAGAGCTTCGCGCCGCTCCAGCGGGGGCTGCTGCGCGAGGCGCTGAAGGCCGTCCGGATCGGCGGCGTCGTCGGATACGCGACGTGCTCGCCGCACCTCGCGGAGACCCGGGTGGTCGTCGAGGACGTGCTCAAGGGGCGCGGCGGCGCCCCCGTCGAGGCCGAGTGGGTGGACGCCCGCCCGCTGATGCCCGGAGTGCCCGCCCTGGGCGACGGGCCCGACGTCCAGCTCTGGCCCCATCTGCACGGCACCGACGCGATGTACCTGGCGCTCCTGCGGCGCACCGGCTGATCCCCGCGGGAGGGGCCGGCCGGGGTGAAAAGCCGGGAATGCGCGAACTGTAATGATCCCGTGAGGCTTTGGAGCGCACCGAAGCGGGGAAGTGCCCCGGAGCATGGCAGTCTTGGCCCCATGGCCCAGATCAACCCCAGCATTCTTTCCGCCGACTTCGCACGTCTCGCCGAGGAGGCGCAGGCCGTCGAAGGTGCCGACTGGCTCCACGTCGATGTCATGGACAACCACTTCGTGCCCAATCTGACGCTCGGTGTCCCGATCGTGGAATCGCTCAGCAGGGCCACCAGCACGCCGCTGGACTGCCATCTGATGATCGAGGACGCGGACCGCTGGGCACCCCAGTACGTGGAGGCGGGGGCGGGTTCCGTCACCTTCCACGCGGAGGCCGCCGCGGCACCCGTCCGGCTCGCGCGGGAGATCCGGGCCAAGGGGGCCCGCGCGTCCATGGCGCTCAAGCCGGCGACGCCCATCGAGCCGTACGAGGACCTGCTCCCCGAGCTCGACATGCTGCTGATCATGACGGTGGAGCCGGGCTTCGGGGGCCAGTCGTTCCTCGACATCATGCTGCCGAAGATCCGCCGCACCCGTGAGCTGATCTCCAGGCACGGACTCGAACTCTGGCTCCAGGTCGACGGCGGCGTCTCCGAGTCCACGATCGAGCGGTGCGCGGAGGCGGGGGCCGACGTCTTCGTCGCGGGTTCCGCCGTGTACGGCGCCAAGGACCCGGCCGACGCCGTCCGGGCCCTGCGCGCCAAGGCCGACGGGGCCATCGCCTCGGCGGGGTGGGCGTGCGGCCACTGACGCCGATGACGGCGCAGACACCCGCTCCGGCCCCCGATCGCACGTCGGCCGGGCCAAGTGCAGATGAACGCGGTCCGACGGGACCGATCAAGGGCCGCCGTATCTGACAGGATGAACGGCGTATCGAGAGCGTGAACAGCAGTGAGGAGAACGCGGTGTCTGCAATGTCGGCGGGCCGGTCCGCCCTGCGGATGGGGCCCGCGGAGCTGGTGCAGGCGGCGGCCATGGCCCGCCGCTTCTACCTCGAGGGCAAATCCAAGATCCAGATCGCCGAGGAGTTCGGCGTCAGCCGCTTCAAGGTGGCCCGGGTCCTGGAGACGGCCCTGGAACGTGACCTCGTACGGATCGAGATCCGGGTCCCCGCGGAACTGGACGCCGAGCGCTCCGACGCGCTGCGTGCCCGCTACGGGCTGCGCCACGCGGTCGTGGTCGAGTCCCCGGCGGAGGAGCAGGACGACGCCGCCGATCCGGAGAACCTCGGCGAGGTCGCGGCCGACCTGCTCGGCGAACTGGTGAACGAGGGCGATGTGCTCGGCCTTGCCTGGGGGCGGTCGACCATCCACATGGCGGCGGCCCTCGACCGGCTGCCGCCGTGCACGGTGGTGCAGCTCACCGGGGTGTACGACGCGGGAACGGCCGAGCGCGGCTCGGTCGAGGCCGTGCGGCGGGCCGCGCAGGTGTCCGGCGGCGAGGCCCACCCCATCTACGCGCCGATGCTGCTTCCCGACCCGGCGACGGCTGCCGCGCTGCGCCACCAGACGGGCATCGCGCGCGCCTTCGAGTACTTCGACAAGGTGACGGTCGCGGCCGTCTCCATCGGCTCCTGGGAGCCGGGGATCTCCACGGTCCACGACATGCTCTCCGACGCGGAGCGCGAGCACTACGCCTCGCTGGGCGTCGCCGCCGAGATGTCGGCGCATCTCTTCGACGCGGACGGGCGCCGGGTCGGCCGGGACCTCGGTGAGCGCTGCATCACCGTCGAGGCGGACCGGCTGCGCCGGATCCCCGAGGTGGTGGCGATCGCGGGCGGCCAGCGCAAGGCCGCGGCGATCGGCGCGGTACTGCGGTCCGGTCTCGTCACCAGCCTGGTGACCGACACCGCGGCCGCCGACTACCTGCTGACGGACTCGGCCGCGCCGCGCCGGCCCGCGCTGGAGCGGACCGACCCCGACGGGGAGTGAGTTCTCGGAACGCGGCGGGAGGGGGGGGGGGGGGGGCCACCCCCCCGCGCCCCCCCCCCCCCCCGCCGCGTCCGGGTCAGTCCTGCCCGACGCCCAGCACCGTCGCCTCCAGATACTGCTCCGGTTCCTTGTACTGGTTGACGTCGGCCGGGTTGTAGCGCGGGGTCTGCCGCGACCAGTCGAGGTTCCCGCGCATCCAGCTCCGCATCCCGTCCAGATACGGTTCCAGCATCCAGGTGAGCTGCGGATGGGCGGCCAGCAGCTCCGCCTCCGCGGTCAGGAAGCGCTCGGTCTCCGTGGCGATCTCCGCGCAGACGTGTTCCAGCGCCTGCTGCTTGCCGAAGCCGCGATGGTGCCGGACGAGGTGCACGAGGTTGTGGATCTCGCCGAGAACCTGTTCCTTCTCGTACGAGTAGACGTCGTTGGCCCAGCACACGACGTTGCACGAGGCCTCGAGCGCCGTGATGAAGCGCGGGTCGTCATGGACCGACGAGGGCGCCTCGATGCCGGCCACGATCTCGATCAGGTCCATGCAGACATGTATCGCGCCCGTGTGGCGGCGCTTTTCTATGTACGTCGCCTCGGCCGGGACCACGCCGGCCGCGCGGTTCCCGGCCTCCCAGGTGGTGGCCGTCGTGAGATAGGTGATCAGGTGCCGGGCGAAGCGCTGCCGCCAGTGGGCCGCCGCGGCCGGCATCGTGCGTTCCCACAGGTCCGTGAGGGCGACGACCGCGGCGGGCAGCCGCTCGTTCGCCGGGGTGCCCGTCCCGGTGCCCTCGACCACGGACTGCATCAGTGCCACGACGTCCCGTACGCGGTCCGGGCTCCGGCCCAGATGCCCGTCGTCCAGCTGGTCGTCGACGAGAAACAGCCAGACGAACCAGTCGGCCACGAGGTCCAGATTCTTGCTGTCGGCGGTCGGGTAGACCATGCCGACGAAAGCCCCGAAGTCCGCCTGCTCGAAGCGGTCCCTGGCTGAATCCCGGTGCACCAGACCGGTGTTGCGGGTCCAGCTGTCGAGATGCTCGCGTACGTGTCCGACGTGCGGGTTCGTCCGCTGGGGGAACGGGCAGTAGATGTCCGGCAGTTCGATCTCCACGGGCGGGTCGCCATCCTCTCCGGTGGTACGTGCGGCGGGAGTTGTGGCCGCACCGCCTTGATGCTCCGGGGCGTCTGGTGACCCGCGGGACCTGCGCGTTTGAAGCTACCTGACCCCGAGTCACCAGGTCCAGGGAAGGTGATCACGAATGATTCCGGCGCCCCTCGGGTAGGGTCTGTGGGCAAGGCAGGTTCCACTTGCCCGGGACTCCCGATCCTGTTCCTTGGAGGAACATACGAAGGCGGGAGTCATTTGCTGTGTCTTCGTGGAAGCGACCTGCGTCATTTCGTATGAAAAAATGAGTGTTATGCGTTTTCTTGAGCCCGGCACCGGTCGATACACAGAGTCCCCCTCCGTCCCGTACGACCTCACGTACGACGACGTCTTCATGGTTCCGGGCAGGTCGGCGGTCGGATCCCGCCAGGGGGTCGACCTGGCCTCGCCCGACGGAACCGGCACCACCATCCCGCTCGTCGTCGCCAACATGACGGCCATCGCGGGCCGCCGGATGGCCGAAACCATCGCCCGTCGCGGTGGGCTCGTCGTCATCCCCCAGGACATCCCGATCGAGGTCGTCACCGAGGTCATCAGCTGGGTGAAAACGCGCCACCTCGTGCTCGACACACCCATCGTCCTGGCCCCCGGCCAGACGGTCGCCGACGCGCTGTCGCTGCTGCCCAAGCGGGCCCACGGTGCCGGGGTCGTCGTCGACGGCGACGGGCGTCCGGTCGGCGTCGTCACCGACCACGACCTGACCGGCGTCGACCGCTTCACGCAGCTCTCCGAGGTCATGTCGAAGGATCTGGTGCTGCTGGACGCGGACATCGACCCGCGCGACGCGTTCAACAAGCTCGACGGCGCCAACCGCAAGCTCGCCCCGGCGGTCGACGCGGACGGCCGGCTCGTCGGCATCCTCACCCGTAAGGCCGCACTGCGCGCCACGCTCTACACACCCGCCACCGACGCGGCGGGCAAGCTGCGGATCGCGGCCGCCGTCGGCATCAACGGCGACGTGGCGGGCAAGGCCAAGCAGCTCCTCGACGCCGGAGCCGACACGCTCGTCGTCGACACCGCGCACGGTCACCAGGAGTCAATGATCAGCGCGGTGCGCGCCGTGCGGGCGCTGGATCCGCAGGTGCCGATCGTCGCCGGCAACATCGTCGCCGCCGAGGGCGTGCGCGACCTCATCGAGGCGGGCGCGGACATCATCAAGGTCGGTGTCGGACCCGGCGCGATGTGCACCACCCGGATGATGACGGGCGTGGGCAGGCCCCAGTTCTCCGCCGTCCTGGAGTGTGCCGCCGAGGCGAAGAAGTACGGCAAGCACGTCTGGGCCGACGGTGGGGTCCGTCACCCGCGCGACGTGGCCATGGCGCTCGCGGCCGGTGCCTCCAACGTGATGATCGGCTCCTGGTTCGCCGGGACGCACGAGTCGCCCGGCGACCTCCAGCAGTCCGCCGACGGGCGCTTCTACAAGGAGTCCTTCGGCATGGCGTCCGCGCGCGCCGTGAAGAACCGTACGTCCGACGAGTCGGCGTACGACCGGGCCCGCAAGGCGCTCTTCGAGGAGGGCATCTCCACCTCGCGGATGTTCCTGGACCCGGCCCGCCCCGGAGTCGAGGACCTGGTCGACTCGATCATCGCGGGCGTCCGCTCCTCCTGCACGTACGCCGGTGCGGGCTCCCTCGCGGAGTTCGCCGAGAAGGCGGTCGTGGGTGTGCAGAGTGCCGCCGGTTACGCGGAGGGCAAGCCGCTGCACGCCAGCTGGGGCTGATCCCGCATCCTCGTAGCGACCGTGCCCCTTCCGGCTGTTCACGCCGGAAGGGGCACCGGTGTTTTCCGGGCGTCCGAGGGCCGGGGCGTGGCCGGAAACGGCGCTCGGGGCAGGCCGGTATCCACCACAACTCTGTTGAAAAATAAGTAATATGAATCCCATTCAGCTGCCCGCCACTCTGCGGTAAGGGATCTCATGTCCTTCTTCACTGACCTGGCCCATCAGTACATCGACGGAGAGTGGAGGCCGGGCAAGGGGTCCTGGGACATCATCGACTTCAACCCGTTCGACGGGGAGAAGCTCGCCTCCATCACCGTCGCCACGGCCGACGAGGTGGACCAGGCCTACCGTGCGGCACAGACCGCACAGCAGGCGTGGGCGGACACCAACGCGTACGCCAGGCGAGCGGTGCTGGAGAAGGCCCTGCGGGTCGTCGAGGAGCGCGAGGACGAGATCGCCGAGGCGATCGTCGCCGAGCTCGGCGGCACCCGGCTGAAGGCGGCCTTCGAGCTCCACCTGGCCAAGGAGTTCCTGCGCGAGGCGATCCAGCTCGCGCTGCGGTCCACCGGGCAGATCCTGCCCTCGCCGACCCCGGGCAAGGAGAACCGCGTCTACCGGGTGCCGGTCGGCGTGGTCGGCGTCATCAGCCCCTTCAACTTCCCCTTCCTGCTCTCCCTGAAGTCCGTGGCCCCGGCCCTCGCGCTGGGCAACGCCGTGGTCCTCAAGCCGCACCAGAACACCCCGGTCTGCGGAGGCACGCTGGTGGCCAAGGTGTTCGAGGACGCCGGACTCCCGGCCGGTCTGCTGAACGTCGTCGTCACCGACATCGCGGAGATAGGCGACGCGCTGCTGGAGCACCCGATACCGCAGGTGATCTCCTTCACCGGCTCGGACAAGGTCGGCCGGCACGTCGCGACGGTGTGCGCGGCCAACCTCAAGCGCTCGGTGCTCGAACTCGGCGGCAACAGCGCCCTGATCGTCCTCGACGACGCCGATGTGGACTACGCCGTCGACGCGGCGGTGTTCAGCCGGTACGTGCACCAGGGGCAGGTCTGCATGGCCGCCAACCGGATCCTCGTCGACCGCGCGGTGGAGCAGGAGTTCACGGAGAAGTTCGTGGCGAAGGTCGCCTCGCTGCGCGTCGGCGACCCGGCCGACCCGGCGACCCAGATCGGCCCGCTGATCAACTCGACCCAGGCCGAGGCCATCGCCACCCTCGTCGACCAGACCGTCGAGGCCGGCGCGACCGCGCTGCTGCACGGCCGGGCCGAAGGAAACGTCGTCAGCCCGTCCGTCCTCACCGGCCTGGCGCCCGATTCCCCCGTGCTGTCCCAGGAGATCTTCGGCCCGGTCGCGCTCCTCGTGCCCTTCGACGGCGAGGACGAGGCGGTCCGGATCGCCAACGACACGCCGTACGGGCTGAGCGGCGCCGTCCACACCGCCAACATCGAGCGCGGTGTCCGGGTCGGGCAGCGCATCCGCACCGGCATGATCCACATCAACGACGGCACCGTCCACGACGAGCCCATCGTCCCCTTCGGCGGCGAGAAGAACTCCGGGCTCGGGCGGCTGAACGGGGACTCGATGCTGGAGGCCTTCACCACGCAGAAGTGGATCTCCGTGCAGCACGGGCGCTCGCAGTTCCCGTTCTGATCCGGCACGCTCTGCGCCGAGCGCGCCCTGCGGGGCGGGCCCATGGTCTACTTCCGGGGGTGGCGATGCCGCCCCCGGCAGCAGCCGTGCCCCGCCCGACCAGGGCCCTCGCCATCGCAGAGAAGTGACCCGTACGACGTGCGACTGAACGACCTCGACGAACGCATCGTCCACGCCCTCGCCGAAGATGCCCGCCGCTCCTACGCCGACATCGGCGCGATCATCGGGCTGTCCGCACCCGCGGTGAAACGCCGGGTGGACCGGCTGCGCGCCGAAGGGGCGATCACGGGGTTCACCGTCCGGGTGGATCCGGCGGCGCTCGGCTGGGAGACCGAGGGATACATCGAGATCTACTGCAGCCGCAACACCTCACCGGAGTCCATCAAGCAGGGCCTCGCCCGCTACCCGGAGGTCGCGTCGGCGTCCACGGTCACCGGGGACGCCGACGCGCTCGTCCAGGTGTTCGCGGCGGACATGCGCCACTTCGAGCAGGTCCTGGAACGGATCGCGGGCGAGCCGTACGTCGAGCGGACGAAGTCCGTCCTGGTCCTGTCACCGCTGCTGCGGCGCTACTCGTCGGGGTCGCCGGGATAGCCGTTCCTCTCGCGCGGCCCCCGGCCTCCGAGGCCCGACGGGCCGGCGGCACCCGCGTCGCGCAATGAATCGCCGCCCCCCGCCGGTCACGCGCAACGGATCGACGGTCGGTGCGCAACGCTCGCGCCTTGTCCGGGGCGAATCGCGGAACGTACCGTCATTACGTCCCCGCCCCGCCCGCATCGTCCGAGGTCAGCCATGCCGCCGCTGCGCACCGCCCTGCTCCAGAGCTCCGGAATTCCGGGCTCGGTGGCCCGGAACACCGAGGTGCTGGAGAGCGCCGCCACCCGCGCCGCGGCGAGCGGCGCCCGGCTGCTCGTCTGCCCCGAGATGTTCCTGACCGGGTACGCGATCGGGGACGACGTACCCCGCCTGGCCGAAGCGGCCGACGGACCCGCCGCCCGGGCCGTCGCCGAGATCGCCGTACGGCACGGCATCGCCGTCCACTACGGCTACCCGGAGCGCGACGGCGACACCCTGTACAACGCCGCGCAGCTCATCGGGCCCGACGGGACCGCGCTCGCCCACTACCGCAAGACCCACCTCTTCGGTGACTTCGAGGAGCAGTGGTTCACCCCGGGCGACCGGCCCGTCGTGCAGGCCGAGCTCGACGGCCTCCGGATCGGCCTCCTGATCTGCTACGACGTCGAGTTCCCGGAGAACGCGAGGGCCCACGCCCTCGCCGGAACCGATCTGCTGCTGGTCCCGACCGCGCTGATGCACCCCTTCCCCTTCGTCGCGGAATCCGTCGTCCCGGTCCGCGCCTTCGAGAACCAGCTCTACATCGCCTACGCCAACCGGACCGGCACCGAAGGACCCTTCGAGTTCGTCGGCCTGAGCACGCTCGCCGGCCCCGACGGCACGGTCCGCGCCCGCGCCGGACGCGGAGACGAACTCGTCATCGGCGACGTCGACCCCGGCCTCCTGGCCGCCTCCCGGGCCGCCAACCCCTACCTCCGCGACCGCCGCCCCGGTCTGTACGGCTCCCTCGTCTGAGTACGCCGCCCCCTCTCCCACCCGTCTTTCCGCAAGGAGTCCGTACCCCATGACGTCCACGGTGCCCCCGGCCGTCCCGCACACCGACGCAGCCCCGCCGATCACCATGTTCGGACCGGACTTCCCCTACGCGTACGACGACTTCCTTGCCCACCCCGCGGGACTCGGGCAGATACCGGCGACCGAGCACGGCAGCGAGGTCGCCGTCATCGGCGGCGGGCTCTCCGGCATCGTCACCGCCTACGAACTGATGAAGATGGGCCTGCGGCCCGTCGTCTACGAGGCGGACCGCATCGGCGGCAGGCTGCGCACCGTCGAGTTCGACGGCTGCACCGCGGACGGCGAACCGCTCACCGCCGAGATGGGCGCGATGCGCTTCCCGCCGTCCTCGACGGCCCTCCAGCACTACATCGACCTGGTCGGACTGGAGACGAAGCCCTTCCCCAACCCGCTCTCCCCGGCCACCCCCTCCACCGTCGTCGACCTGAAGGGCGAGTCGCACTACGCCACGACGATCGACGACCTCCCGCAGGTCTACCGCGACGTGATGGACGCCTGGAACGCCTGCCTGGAGGAGGGCGCCGACTTCTCCGGCATGAACCGGGCCATGCGCGAGCGCGACGTGCCGCGGATCCGGGAGATCTGGGCCCGGCTCGTCGAGAAGCTCGACAACCAGACCTTCTACGGCTTCCTCTGCGACTCGGACGCCTTCAAGTCCTTCCGCCACCGCGAGATCTTCGGCCAGGTCGGCTTCGGCACCGGCGGCTGGGACACCGACTTCCCCAACTCCATCCTGGAGATCCTCCGCGTCGTCTACAGCGAGGCGGACGACCACCACCGTTCCATCGTCGGCGGCAGCCAGCAGCTCCCGCTGCGCCTGTGGGAACGCGAACCGCAGAAGATCGTCCACTGGCCGCTCGGCACCTCGCTCGCCTCGCTGCACGGCGGCGAGCCGCGCGGAGCCGTGACCCGCCTGCACCGCACGGCCGGCAACCGGATCACCGTCACCGACGCCTCCGGCGACATCCGCACCTTCCGTGCGGCCGTCTTCACCGGCCAGTCCTGGCTGCTGCTCTCCAAGATCGCCTGCGACGACGCGCTCTTCCCGATCGACCACTGGACGGCGATGGAGCGCACCCACTACATGGAGTCGTCCAAGCTGTTCGTCCCCGTCGACCGGCCCTTCTGGCTGGACAAGGACGAGACCACCGGACGCGACACCATGTCGATGACGCTGACCGACCGGATGACGCGGGGCACGTACCTCCTCGACGACGGCCCGGACCGGCCGGCCAGCATCTGCCTGTCGTACACCTGGTGCGACGACAGCCTGAAGTGGCTGCCGCTGTCCGCGGCCGAGCGGATGGACGTCATGCTGAAGTCGCTCGGCGAGATCTATCCGAACGTGGACATCCGGGGGCACATCACCGGCAACCCGGTGACGGTGTCCTGGGAGAACGAGCCCTGGTTCATGGGCGCGTTCAAGGCCAACCTGCCCGGCCACTACCGCTACCAGCGGCGGCTGTTCACCCACTTCATGCAGGACCGGCTGCCCGCCGACAAGCGGGGCCTGTTCCTGGCGGGCGACGACATCTCCTGGACGGCCGGCTGGGCCGAGGGCGCCGTGCAGACGGCGCTGAACGCCGTGTGGGGCGTGATGAACCAGTTCGGTGGCGCGACCGACGCCACGAACCCCGGCCCGGGCGACCTCTTCGACGAGATCGCCCCGGTCGAACTCCCGGAGGACTGAAGCCGGTTGCGGCCGCGGTCAGGCAGGGCGGCAGAGGCTGCGCTGCCGGCCCAGTCCGGAGATCTCGACCTCCATCACATCGCCCTCGGCCAGGTAGGGGAAGCGTCCGGACAGGGCGACGCCCTGCGGCGTACCGGTGTTGATGATGTCACCGGGCTCCAGCACCAGGTACTGCGACAGATGGTGCACCAGATGCGCCACGCTGAAGATCATGTCCGCGGTGGAGGAGTCCTGCCGGGGCTCGGCGTTGACGAAGCTGCGCAGCCGCATCTGCTGTGGATCGCCCGCCTCGTCGGGGGTCACCAGCACCGGGCCCAGCGGGTTGAAGGTCGCGCAGCTCTTGCCCTTCGACCACTGACCGCCCGACTCCTCCAGCTGGAAGGCGCGCTCGGAGACGTCGTTGCTCACCGCGTATCCGGCGATGTGGGCGGCGGCGTCGGCGGGGGAGTCCAGATAGGAGGCGCGGCGGCCGATCACCACGGCGAGCTCCACCTCCCAGTCGGTCTTCTTCGAACCGCGCGGGATGAGGACGTCGTCGTACGGACCCACCACCGTGTTCGGCGACTTGTAGAAGAGAATCGGCTGCTCCGGCGGCTCGGAACCGGACTCCGCGGCATGGGCCGCGTAGTTCTGCCCGATGCACAGCAGTGCGGACGGCCGGGCCACCGGGGCGCCGATGCGCTGCCCGGTGATGTCGGTCTCGGGGAGCTTGGGTTCGGCGGGGATCAGGTACGGATTGTCGGCCAGCGCGGCGAGGAAGGCGCCGTCGATGTCGTCCGTGATGCCGGACAGGTCGTAGTGGCGGCCCTCGGGGCAGACGGCGACCGGGCGCTCATGGCCCGGCTCGCCGATGCGCATCAGTCGCATGGCGGTGAGATCTCCTGACGGGTACGGGGTTGGGGGACGGGGTGGGGCTCAGTGCAGGCGGGCGAGGGCGTCGGCGGTGACGGCGTGGACCGGCGGGCGCCCGGCGAGCAGCCGCAGGACCTCGTTGACCGCGCTGGTGCCCAGCCGCTGCCGGCACTCGACGCTGCCCGCGGCCTGGTGCGGCGTGAGCAGGACGTTCGGCAGCCCGCGGAAGGGGTGGCCGACGGGCAGCGGCTCGGCGTCGAAGACGTCGATCGCCGCGTCCAGCCGGCCCGTGGTCAGTTCGGCCAGGAGCGCGTCCTCGTCGACCAGCCACGACCGGGCGGTGTTGACGAGCCCCGCCCCGTCCGGCATCAGCGCCAACTGGGCGGCGCCGATCATGTGGTGCGTCTCCTCGGTGACCGGCGCGTGCACGGCCACGATCCGGCTCCGGGTCAGCAGCGTCTCCAGCGGAACGGAGGTCACCCCGAGCTCCCGGGCGTCCGCCTCCGACAGGAACGGGTCGGTGACGCTGACCCGCGCCCCCATCGCCCGCACCAGCCGGATGTACGCGCGGCCGGTGCGGGACGCGCCGATCACGCCGATGTCGCTGCCGTGGATCTCGTGGCGCGGCGGGGCCTTGCTCGCCGCCGCCCACTCCAGCCCGCCGCGCAGCGCGTGGTCGAAGCGCTGGATGCGGTGGAGCAGGGACAGCGTGAAGGCGAGCGCGACCTCGGCGACCGGGCGGGCCATCTCGTCGCCGGCCTGGGTGACCAGGATGGAGCGCCGGAACACGTCCTCGGTGACGTAGGGCGCGACCGCCGAACCGGTGTGCGCCACCAGTTCCAGCCGGTCCGCGTGGGCCAGCAGGCCGGCGTCCACCCTGGGGGCCCGCCACGAGGTGATCAGCGCACGGGCGCCGGGCAGCGCGGCCGCGACCGCCGCCCGGTCGGAGTGGTCGTCGATCACGATGAGTTCGGCGGCCCGCTCCAGCTCCTGCCACACCTCGGCGGTGAAGAACTGGGCGCGCAGGCCGGGAGGTACGGCGACGACGACCCGGGAGGTGCGGTCGGCGGGTTCAGGAGAGCCAGGCATCGAGGTGCTCCGCAACGAAGGCGTCATCGGTCAGCCAAGGGTAGGCGGCGGCCACCCGGGTGATCTCGTCGGCCTGTCCGGGGGAGAGCGTCTCGGCCGGGTCCAGGCAGCGGATGTTCGCCAGCAGCCCCTGGCGGCGCAGCACTTCGTGCACCCCGGCGATGCAGCCGCGGAAGGCGCCCCGCACGTCGAAGACCGCGCTGTTGGCATCGGTCAGTTCGGAGCGGCGGGCCAGGCAGCGGACCATCGCCCCGTGGTCTCCGGCGCGGGCGCGACGGATGTCGTCGAGCAGGGTCACCGCGGAGCCCGTCCACACCGCCCACTGGCCGAGCAGCCCGCCCGCGAACCAGCGGGGCGTGCCGGCCGCCGTCTCGTACGGGGTGAGCAGGTCGCCGATGATGTCGTCGTCGTTGCCCGTGTACAGCGCCACCTCGTCGGCCCGGTCGGCGGCGGCCACCGCCCGTACGACATCGGCGGTGCGGTAGCGGTCGAACGGGGCGATCTTCACGGCGACGGTGTGCGGCAGATCGGTGAACGCGGACCAGAAGGCGGGCGACAGATACCGGCCGCCGACGGCCTCCTGGAGGTAGAAGCCGATCACCGGCAGCACCTCGCCGACCGCCCGCGCCCGCTCCAGCAGCCCCTTCTCGTCCGCGCCGGGAACGGCCGGGCTGAGCAGTACCGCGTCGTAGCCGAGCGCGGCGGCGGTCTCCGCCTCGGAGACGGCCTGGGCGGTGTAGCCGCAGGCCCCGGCGACCTTCACGAACGGACGGCCGGCCTCGGCGTCGATCGTCTCGGCGGCGAGCTCCAGCACGGGCCGGAAGAGGCCCACCTCACGCTCGCGGATCTCGAACTGGGTGGTGTGCACGGCGACGGCGGCACCGCCCGCGCCCGAGGCGAGGTAGTAGCGGGTCAGCGCGCGCTGCCGGCGCTCGTCGAACGTGCCGTCCGCGTGCAGCGCGAGCGGATGGGCGGGGATCGCCGCGCCGTGGGCCAGCAGCTCCAGCGCGGGCGTGGACAGGAGGGAGGGAGTGGACATGGAGTGGATCAGAACCTTCCGTCACGTACCTGGAACTTGGTGGGCTTGCCGGACAGCGGCAGCCCGCGGCGCAGCCAGTCGGCCTGCCATTCGACGAGGGTGCGCAGCGCGACGTCCGGGTAGCCGAACAGGGCGTGGCAGCGGCTCGCGTCGGAGAGCAGCGCGGTGGGCGCCTCCTGGCCGGCAAGGACGGGCTCCTTGTCGAACTCCTCGCCGAACCACTGGGCGATCCGGCGTACGGACGCGGTCTCGGGGCCGGTGAGGTTGAGGGTGAACGCCTCGCCGTCGGTGGCGTGCAGCAGCGAACGCAGGGCGACCTCGTTGGCGTACCCCTGCCAGACCACGTTGGCGTGACCAGTCGTCACATCGACCGGCTCGCTGCCCTGGACGCGGTACGCGATGTCGGCGAGGACGCCGTAGCGCAGGTCCACCGCGTAGTTGAGGCGGATGTTGGCGACCTTGGTGCCACGGGTCAGCGCGGCGTGATCGAAGATGCGCTCCCGGCCCAGGCACGACATGGCGTACTCACCGACCGGCCCGACCGGGTCCGTCTCGGTACAGCCGCCGGAGGAGACGGGCACCAGCGGGTAGACGTTGCCGGTGGAGAAGGCGGCGATCCGCGCCCGTGCCCAGCGCCGGGCCACCCGGTCCGGCATCGCGGCGTTCACCGCCCAGGCGTGCGAAGGCGCCCCGGCGGAACCGAACTTGGCGCCGACCATGAAGACGACGTTCCCGGCATCGGGCAGTTCGGCCAGGTCGGCTGCCGGGTCCATGAGGTCGAAGGCGACGGTACGGACCCCGGCGGCCTCCAGTTCCCCGGCGGCCGCCTTGTCGGACCAGCGGGAGACCGCGTGCACCGTCACGTCCGTGCGGCCCGCGGCGTCCAGCGCCCGGCGGGCCAGCCGGCACAGGCTGGGGCCCATCTTGCCGCCCGCGCCGAGCACCAGCAGATCGCCGTCGAGCCGGCCGAGATCGGCGACGAGCGCGGGGGAGGGGGTGGCGAGCCGCTCTTCGAGTGCGGCCTCATCGGTGAACATGTGTGGCTATCCCTTGATTCCGGACGCGGTGACGCCCTCGGTGAAGTAGCGCTGGCCCACCATGTACGCGGCGAAGATGGGCACGAACGCGATGACGGAGCCGGAGAGCACCACGTTGAGCGGCACGTTCTGCTGCTGGAGCGAGGCGATGCCGACCGTGAGGGTGCGCATGTCGGTGGACTGGCCGATGACCAGCGGCCACAGGAAGTCGTTCCAGTGCCACAGGAAGACGAAGACACCGAGCGTGGCGAGGATCGGCTTCAGCAGCGGCAGCACGATGCGGTAGAAGATCTGCCATTCGCCGCAGCCGTCGAGCCGGGCCGCCTCGAAGAGCTCGTCCGGAAGTCCCTGGATGAACTGCCGCATCAGGAACACCGCCTGGGCGTTGGCCAGGGTCGGCACGATGAGTCCCCAGTACGTGTCGACGCCGCCCAGCTTCGCGATCATCGCGAAGGTCGGGATCATCGTGACGTGGTACGGGACCATCACCATCGACAGGAACGACCAGAACATCGTCTCCCGGCCCGGGAAGCGCTTCTTGGCGAAGGCGTAGCCGGCCAGCGAGGCGAGCAGCAGCACGCCGACGACCGAGACGACCGAATAGATCAGGGTGTTCAGCAGCCAGCGCGGTACGTCCTGGGCGCCCATGACGGTGTCGTACGCCTCGCCGGTCAGCGGCCACGGCAGCAGGCTGCCGGGGAAGTCGACCGCCGCCGACGGCTTCAGGGAGAGCACGACCATCGCGTAGAACGGGAAGACCGTGACGAGCGCGGCCACCGTCAGCAGCACACCGCGCGCGATGCGGCCGGTGCGGGTGGGGCGCATGCCGTACGGGACGGTGTCCTGCTCGGAGAGTTTGCGCAGCTTGCGTTCGGCCCGGCGCACGGCCCGGTCCGGGGGTGCGGTGGGCCGGCCCGTCGGCGGGGCCTTCGTCTCGGTGGGTGCCGCTGTCATGGTCACTGGTCCTTCCCGATCACGAGCCGCTGGATCACCGCGACCACCACGGTCAGCACGAAGAGCGCGACCCCGATGGCGGAGGCGTAACCCAGGTCGAAGTACTTGAAGCCCGCGTCGTAGAGCTGGAAGACGAGCGTGTAGCTGGCGTTGGCGGGGCCGCCGCCCGTCATCGTGTAGACGGCGTCGAAGACCTGGAACGAGGCCGTCGTCTCGATCACCGCGAGGAAGAAGAGGGCGGGCTTGAGCTGCGGCAGCACGATGTGCCTGAACCGCTGCCAGGGCCCGGCCCCGTCGGTCAGGGCGGCCTCCTCCAGCTCGCGCGGGATGTCCTGCATCCGGGCGAGCAGGATGAGCATCCCGTATCCGAAGCGGGACCAGACGCCGACGATGGCGAGCGCGGGCAGCACCAGCACGTCGTCGGAGAGCCAGGAGCCCTCGGACATCCCGAACCAGCCCATCAGGGTGGACCACGGGCCGCCGGTCGAGAAGATCCACACGAAGACGGTGGCGGCCAGCACCAGCGAGGTGACGACCGGCAGGAAGAACACCGACCGGAAGAACTTGGCGCCGCGGAAGGCGCGCCGCGTGATCAGCGCCAGGGACACCGACGCGATGAGCGTGCCCGGTACGGCGAGCACGGTGTAGAGGACGGTGACCTTCAGCGCCTGCCAGAACAGCGGGTCGTCCCACAGGCGGGTGAAGTTGTCGAGTCCGATGAAACTGCCGCCGCCGGTGAGGGAGTAGTCGGTGAAGCTCATCAGCACACCGGCGACGCCCGGACCGAACCGGAAGGCGAGGAACAGCAGGAAACACGGAAGGACGAAGAGCAGGCCGATCCGGGCCTCGCGGCGCGCCTGCGGCCCGCTGCGACGGCCCCGGCGGGTGGGTTCCGCGACGACTGCCACGGGGATCTCCTTGAGGTACGGGGGAATTGCGGGGGGTCGGGGGGAGTGCCCCCGTGGGGTGGGGGGGGGGGGGGGCGCCCCCCCCCCCCCCCCCCGGCGCGCCGCCCGCCCCCCCCCCCCCCCCCGGGGCGGGGGCCCGCCCCCCCCCCGGGGGGGGGGGGTTTGGGGGGGGGGGGGGGGGGGGGGGGGGGGGGGGGGCCCCCGGGGGGGGGGGGGGGGCGGCCCCCCCCCCCCGCGACCGTCGGTCAGCGGCCGAGCATCGCCTGCGCGGCCTTCTGCGCGGCGTCCAGCGCGTCCTGCGGGCTCTTCTTGCCGAGCAGCGCCGCCTGGATCTCCGGCGCGAGCATGCCCTGGACCTCACGTGCCTTGTCCTGCAGCGGGCCCACGTCCATGCTCGGCAGCGTGGCGCCCACCGCGCTCTGGAGCGCGTCGCCGGGGTACAGGTCACCGGCGGACTTGCGGGCCGGGAAGTAGCCCGCGGCCTTCTGCAGACCGGCCGCGTTCTTCGATTCGGCGACGAAGTTCAGCCAGTCCCCGGTGTTCTTCTTGTCTGCGCCCTTGAGCATGGAGAGCGCGCCCACGGTGCCGTAGCCGACCGAGGCGGTCTCCTTCAGCGGCGGCTGGACGACGATGTTCTCCTTGCCCCAGAACGGCTCGACGTCCGCCGTGGTGTTCTGCCAGGTGCAGGCGACCTTGCCCTTGGCGGTCGGGGTCTGCTCCAGCTTGGGCGTGGTCGTGACCAGGTCCTTGTCGGTGTAGCCGCCGTCGACGAGCTTCTTCAGGTACGTCAGCGCCTTGACGCCGGCCGCGTCGTTGAAGGTGACGTTCTTGCCGTCCTCGGAGAAGACGTCGCCGCCCGCCTGCCACAGCAGCGGGTAGAACGTCATGTTCAGGGTCTGCTGGGTGTCGCCGCTGTAACTGGTGGCGTAGTAGCCCTTCTTCTTCAGCTTGGGCGCCAGGGCCTCCAGGTCCGCCCAGCTCGCCGGATAGCTCTTCTCGCCGATCGCGTCGAAGACACGCTTGTCGCAGATCAGCGGGTTGGCGCTGGTCAGGATCGGGGTGGCGAGCGCCTTGCCCTCGACGGTGACGGACTTCAGCGCGAAGTCGGTGTAGTCGGACTTGGCGTCGGCCGGCATGTAGTCGTCGGCCGGGACGATGCTCTTGGCGTACTTCGGGAGCTGGTCCGGGATCAGATAGACGGCGTCCGGGCCCTTGCCCGAGGCGATGGCGGTGGCCAGAGCGGTGTCGCGGTTGGCCCACGGGAAGGTCTCGACCTTCACCGTGACGCCCGCGTGCTCCTTCTCGAACGCCTTGACCAGGCCGTCCCAGTACGCCTTGTTCTTGGCCTCGTCGAAGATGACCGGGTAGGTCCACATGGTGACGGTGCTGCCGTCGTCGCCGCCGCTGGAACAGCCGGCCAGCACACCGGCGGCCAGCGCGGTCGCCATGACGGGCGCGGCCAGGGCGCGGACTCTGGAACGGCGGGTGAGGAGACGGGACATGAGGGGGTCCTCCGAGGACGTGAGGGTGGTGCGGGAAGAAGTCACTGCGCCGGGACCGTCTGGACGGTGCCGGTGTGCCGGGCACGTTCGGCGGCGAACGCCGCGAGATGACTGCCGAGCGAGGTGGCGGGGCCGGAGCGCACGGCCCCGGCGTCACCGGTGGCGACGGCGGTGACGAACGCCTCGACGAGCGCGGCGTCCCCGCCGCCGTGCCCGTCGGCGGCGTTCGAACCGGACGCGCCGAGTTCGTGGACGGCCGACTCGCCGGTCCGGAAGTCCTGCACGGTGACGCGCTCGCCGTCACCGATGAGCCAGCCGTGCGAGCCGAAGATCCGCGTCTGCCGGTGCGTCTGTTCGGTGAACGCCACCATCTGGAAGGTCGCGGTCACCCCGGCCGTCAGCTGCATCGCGAGGACCTGGTGATCGACCACGTCGTTGTCGCTGCGGTACGCGCAGACCCCGTACGGGCCCTCGCGCAGCGCCTGGACGAGACCGGCCTCGTCACTCGCCTCGGTGACGTGGGTGACCGGCCAGACGGCGCCCTTCTCGCGCAGCGTCGGCATGTACAGCTTCAGCGCGCTGTAGGGGCAGGCTGACTCGACGGCGCAGTCGAGGCAGCGCTCGGCGGACCCTTCCGGGGCGTTCTCCGGCCTGAAGTGCTTCAGCCCGCCGAATCCGGTGACCTGCTCGATCCGGCCGCCCATGATGTACGTGATCCAGTCCAGGTCGTGACAGGACTTGGCGAGCAGCATCGGGGACGAGTCCTTCTCGCTGCGCCAGGGACCGCGTACGTAACTGTGGGCGTAGTGCCACCAGCCGACGGGCTCCAGATGGTCGATCGAGACCAACTGCCCGAGCACACCGGAGTCCACGACCTCCTTCACCAGGTCGGTGTACGGGGTGTACCGCATGACGTGGCACACCGCGAACAGGACCCCGGCCCGCTCCACCCCCTCGACGATCCGGCGGGTCTCCTCCTCGGTCGGGGCGAGCGGCTTCTCGGCGAGGATCGCGTAGCCGGCCTCCGCCAGGGCCAGTACCGGCTCCACGTGGAAGCGGTCCTGGGTGGCGACGATCACGGCGTCCGCGATCCGGTTCTCGACGAGCGGGCGCCAGTCGTCGAACTCGACGGGCGCACCGGCGGCGGCCCGCGCCGCGGGGCGCGGATCGGCGACGGCGACGAGCTCGGCGCGCTCGGGGTGGGCCTTGATCCACTCGGCGTACGTCAGACCGCGGTTGCCGGCGCCGACGAGGGCGACCCGTACGGGCCGGCCGGTGATCGGGGTATGCGTGGACACGGGGAATCCCTGGTGCTCGATGGGCGGTTGGGCCTGGTGGTCAGAAGCGGAGCGTGGCCGCGGTGTGGGCGACGCGGTCGCTCTCGTCGGGCAGCGCGGTGCGCTCGGTGCCGTCCTCGACGCAGCCGGTGTGCAGCAGATGGCTGTCCCCGCCGAAGCCGGCCGGCCGCAGTTCGATCCGGCCGCCGGTGAAGGTGGAGCCGGTGGCCCGGTAGCGGTTGACGCCGTCGGTGACCCGCACATGGGCGGTGTCCCGGGGTGCCGTCGAGTCGAGGCCGCTGAGCTGCCAGTCGACGGTGCGTCCGGCACCGGTACGGGCGAGCAGGGCGCCGTCCTTGTTGGTGCCGGAAAGCCTCGTGCCGTCGATGCGCAGGCGCTGGTCCTTCGCCGAGGTCAGCTTGAGCCCGGTGTCGCGCAGTTCGCCGCCGAGCACGGTGAGGTCGGCGTGGGCGAGCGAGACGGGGGCGGCGTCCTTCGATCCGGTCAGGGTGCACTGGTCGAGGACGAGCGGCCCGGTGCCGTTGAACACCGCGCCGTCGACGCCCTTGAGCGTGGAGCGCTGGAGAGTGAGCGGCACGGTGACACTGGTCTGGGTGACCTCCGCCCCCGCCGCGAACGCGAACGAGGAGTCGGCGATGACGTTGGGACGGGCGGAGAGGTCCGAGGCCCGCGAGACGATCAGCGGACCCGTGGCCGTGCAGCCCCGCATCTGCACCCCGTCCGCGTTGACCCAGAGCATCCCGGAGCCCGCCAGGGACTCCTTGCCGATGACCAGGACGTCCTCCAGCGTCAGATCGGTGATCTTGACGCGGGCCACGAACCAGGAGCAGGCGTGCCGCCGTACGGTGATCCGCTTGGCCCTGCCGCCCCAGGCCGCACCCGAGTTGGCGAACGTCATCAGACCGGAGTTGCCGGTGTAGACGAGGTCGTGCTCGAACTGGCCGTGCGTCACGAACGGGCCCTCGTCGTCGCCGTCGCCGTGGCAGTTGGTGACGTAGCAGTAGGCGGAGGCCGTGAAGTCGTTGAGGTGACGGGCGTTGGAGGTGTGACAGTCCTCCACGTGCCCGTACAGGCAGTAGATCTGCTGGGTGAGGTAGCCCGCGCCGCCGTAGGTGACGGACTTCGGGTTGGTGAGCGAGCACTGCTCGGTGCGGTAGTACGTGCACCAGCGGCGCATCACCACCGGCCAGAAGGTGCCGACGGCCTCGATGCCCGAGACGTCGCAGCGCACCGCGTACTCGTACGCGACCGGGTGCGAGCCGGTCATCTCGTCCTCGCCCCAGCCCTCGAAGACCATGTTGCGGACGTGGGCGCGGTCGACGGGCTCGACCCGGGTCCAGGTCAGCGCGCGCCCGGCCGCCAGGTCCCAGCCGATCTGGTAGTTGACCCGGATGTGCGCCGGGTCGACGACGTCGGTGACCTGGACCAGGCGCTGGATCTCCTTCTCGTACTTCCCCGCCAGGGCGTTGATCTCCACGGCCCACCACTGGCCCACGGCGAACTTCGACGAGTCGCCGACCTCGAAGAGGTCCGAGAGGTCCGGCATCGCCGCGCTCAGGCTGTGTTCGACGGTGGTGTCGGTGACGGTGCCGCGGAAGGAGAGGACGGCGCCGAAGGGGTTGTCGTGGGTGTTCTTCTCGATGCCGGTGGTGTGGAGGCGGTGGCCGCCGAAGTCGAGTTCGATGTTCGAGCGGTCGAAGAGGTGGCGTCTGGTGAACAGGAGGTCGGTGTGGGCTTCGATGCGGTGGACGGCGGGGTCGTTGACCAGGGCGTCGAGGGCGTTGTCGGCGGGGGTGGAGGCGTCGAAGTGGCCGAAGGTGCGGAAGTCGAGGGTTCCGGTGTGGAGCTGGTGCCAGCGTCCGGTCCTGGGTGCGGTGGCGGGGGCGATGACGGTGCCGCCGTTGTGTGCGGCGGTGGACTTGTTGTCCCAGCGCAGGGCCATGGTGCCGCCGTCGCCGGGGGCGTCGTAGCCGGCGAGGAGGACCTGGGTGCCGTGGTCGAGGGGGTGGGTGTTGAGGGCGCGCAGTGCGGCGACGGTCTCCAGGCGCAGGACGTTGCCGGTGCGGGCGGGTGCGGCCTGTGCGGGGCCGGTGGCCACGGCCGAACCGGCCACGACCAGACCGGCCAGACCCGAGGCCCGCAGAAGATTCCGGCGGGAGGACGCGGGTGTGCTGTGGTGCGGAACGCTCATGCGGACTTCGCCTTCCGAGAAGTGCGACAAGTGAGGGAGCGTTCCTGCGGTGGACTGCCATGAGGCGGATGGCTGAAAAGGGTTCGGTCCTCAGGTGTTCACGACGCGGTGGGCAGGCGCCGGAAGCGGACCGGAAGGGGTAAATCGTCGGTGACGGTGGAAAGTCACCTCGGTTGGCAGGGAACCTACGGCGGGCGGAGCCGATCGGTCAAGACCCGAATCCGTCGGAATGCGACGGGTCGGTGTCCGGGGCGTCGGGCTCCGGGTCCTCGACCCAGCCCAGCGAGACGCTGATCCGGCGGGCCGCGTCACGGACCTGCCCGCCCAGCTCCTGGTAGCGCCAGGCCGGCAGGCCGAGCTTGAGACCGGTGATGGAGACGGCCCCGGCGCACACCGACCGGTCGTCGAAGACCGGCGCCCCGATGCAGATGATGCCCTCGGCGTCCTCCTCGTCGTCCAGGGCGTAGCCGGCCCGGGCGATGTCGCGCAGGTGGGACAGGAACGTCGCCGGATCCGTGATCGTGCGGGAGGTGCGCCGGGGCAGCCCGAACCGTTCGACGACCGAGGCGGCCTCGCTCTGCGGCATCGCGGAGAGCAGCGCCTTGCCCAGTCCCGTGCAGTGCGGCAGCTCGCGCTGGCCCATGCGCAGATCGAGCCGGACGCGCTGGTCGAGCTCGACCTGGTCCACCACGACCGCGTGGCCGTCCTCGGGAACGGCGAGCCGGGACGCCATGCCGGTGGCCCGGGTGAGGTCGCGCAGAACGGGGTGGGCGACGCCGCGCAGGGAGACCTGGGACCTGGCGCGGTCGCCGAGCCGGGCCAGGCTCATGCCCAGCCGGTAGCGGCGGTTCATGCCCTCGCCGTCGTCCGAGACGAGTCCGTACGCACGCAGGGTCTGGAGCATGCCGAAGGCGGCGCTCTTGGAGATGGAGCAGGCCTGGCCGACCTCGGTGACGCTCAGACCGTTGCCCTGCGAGGGAGCGGCGAGCGCTTCGAGGATGTCCGCTGCCCTGGCCACGCTCTTGACCCAGTACTTCGGCTCTTCTGGGGCAGCACTGTTCGTCATAGCAGAACAGGGTAGTGCCTCCGGGGGTGCGGAGAGCACCGCCGATTCACCAAATCCGCTCCATTCGGGCCTTGGTGGGGCGGAAGGGGGTTGACCGGTTTTCGGGGCGGACGTAATATCCAGGCACTGTTCTGCTCTACAGAACAGTGTTCTGAAAAATTGCAACGCACCACGGATCACCCTCTTCCTGCGGCGACTGCCGGGCGGATGGCGCCAGGGACTCACGGGCCGGGCAGGGCTCGCGACAACCGACGACTCTCGACGCAAGGAGCAAGCACCATGAGTTCAGGCCCGGTAGGCAACGAATCCGGAGCCCGACTCGCCGAGCGCGCCCGCCAGGTCGTACCCGGCGGCGTGAACAGCGGTCAGCGCAGCGTTCCCGGACTGACCGACCTGGTGGTCACCGGGACCCACGGCGCACGGTTCCGTACCGCCGACGGACGCGAGTACACCGACTTCCACTCGGCGTTCGGCCCACCGCTGCTCGGCCACAACGACCCCGACGTGGCCGCCGCCACCGCCGAGGCGGGCGCGACACTGGGGCACATGGGCGTCGGCGTGACCGAGGGCGAGGTCCTCCTCGCCGAACAGCTCACCGAACTGATCCCCTCGATCGAGAAGGTCCTGCTCACCAGCACCGGCAGCGAGGCCACGTTCCACGCGCTGCGCGTCTCCCGCGCCGCCACCGGCCGCCGCCTGGTCGTCAAGTTCCAGGGCTGCTACCACGGCTGGCACGACGCGGTCAGCCTCAACGTCATCTCCGAGCCCTCGAAGGTCGGCGGCCACGACCCGATCTCCACCGGCATCCTGCCCGAGGTCCTCGAAGCCACCCTCGTCCTGCCGTTCAACGACAGCGAGGCCGTCCGCCGCACCTTCGCCGAGCACGGCCCCGACATCGCCGCCGTCATCGTCGAACCCGTCCCGCACAACGTCGGCGCTCTGCTCCCGTACCAGGAGTTCCTCACCACGCTGCGCGAGGAGACCACGAAGGCCGGCAGCGTCCTGATCTTCGACGAGGTCATCACCGGCTTCCGCCACAGCATCGGGGGCTGGCAGCAGATCTCCGGCGTCACCCCCGACCTCACCACCCTCGGCAAGGCCATCGCCAACGGCGCCCCCGTCGGCGCGATCGGCGGCCGGGCCGATCTGATGGACCTCTTCTCCACCCGCCCCGGCGCCCCCGCCTTCTTCGCCGGCACGTACAACGGCCACCCCTCCGTCGTCGCCGCCGCCCTCGCCACCCTGCGCAAGCTCCGCGAGGAACCGGTCCACGACCACGTCTTCCGGCTCGGCGGCCGCGTCCGCACCGAACTGACCGGCCTCTACGAGCGCCTCGGCGTGCCCGCGGTCGTCACCGGCTACGGCTCCGTCTTCGTCAGCTACTTCATGCCGGGCGAGGCCCCCCGTACGTACGCGGACCTGCTGGACAACGACGCCTCGATGTTCGTCGGCTACCGCCGCAAGCTCCTGGACCACGGTCTGTTCGAGCTCCCGCTCAACCTCAAGCGCAGCCACATCAGCTACGCACACACCGACGCCGACGTGGACCGTCTGATCGAGGGCACCGAGGCCGCGGTCAGGGCCGTCCTCGCCGACGGCGGCGCCCGCGACCTGGAGAACACCTCGACCATGGGTGGAGCGACCCGCTGATGCTGACCGTCAACCGTACCCGCCCCGTCGGCCCCGCCGGCCGGATCACCCGCGTCGAGACCCTGATGCTCGGCACCTCCTGGCGCGACTTCGGCTATGTCCGGGTCCACACCGACGAGGGCCTGACCGGCATCGGCGAGATCACCCACCCGTACCGGGTCGGCGAGGTCTGCGCCCTCACCGAGGCCATCGCCGGGCGCCATCTGATCGGCGCCGACCCCTTCGACATCGAGGAGCTCTGGCTCCGCGTCTACCAGGGCGACTTCCTGCGCGGCGGCGACATGGGCGGCGTCGCCCTGTCCGGCCTCGACCAGGCGATGTACGACCTGATGGGCAAGGCGCTCGGCGTGCCCGCCTACCGGCTGACCGGTGGCGCCTGCCGCGACGACGTCCGGGTCTACGCCAACGGCTGGTACACCGGTGAACGAGAGCCCGAGACCTTCGCGGCCAAGGCCAAGGAGACCGTGGCCAAGGGCTACTCCGCCCTCAAGTTCGACCCCTTCGGCCCCGGCCTGCACGAGCTGGAGCGCGCCGAACTGCGCCGCTCCATCGACCTCGTCGCCGCGGTCCGCGAGGCGATCGGCCCCGACGTCGACCTCTTCATCGAGGGCCACGCCCGCTTCGCCATGCCGACCGCCGCCCGGCTCGTCCGGGAACTGGAACCGTTCGACATCGGCTGGTTCGAGGAGCCGATGCCCTGGACCCACATCGAGCGCTACGCCGAACTGCGGCAGCGCGCGGCCTTCCCCATCTCCGGCGGCGAGCACTTCCACAACCGCTACGAGTACAAGCAGCTCTTCGCCACGAACGCCGTCGACATCATCCAGCCCGACCTCTCCATGGCCGGCGGCTTCACCGAGGTACGGAAGCTGGCCGCGATCGCGGACACCCACGGCATGCTCGTGGCCCCGCACAACTCCAACTCCCCGCTCTGCACCACCGTCTCGGTGCACGCGGCGCTCGGAATCCCCAACTTCAAGATCCTCGAAACCTTCGACGGGCTCCTGGAGCCGTTCGTCTTCGACGCCCTCAAGGGCACCCTCCCGATGGAGGACGGCCGCATCGGTCTGCCGACCGCCCCGGGCCTCGGCGTCGAACTCGTCGACGAGGTCTTCGAGAAACACCCGCCCAGCCACCGCTTCTGGAACATGTTCGCGGACGGCTGGGAGAAGCGGAACCGCACATGATCGTCGACGTCCACTCCCATCTCTTCCGGCACAGCCACGACTTCACCGACCCGTTCAGCTCCGACTCCGCCCGCGCGCACGCCGGCGAGGTCGACCTGACGGTGAAGTGGGAGGAGTACGCGGCCACCGCGCCCGAGTCCACCCGCACGATCGTCGTCGGCGGCAAGGCGCGCCGCAGCGGGCTCTGGGTCGACGACGCCGCCGTGGCCGCGTACGTCGGCGAGCACCCCGACCGGCTGATCGGCTACCTGGCACTCGACCCCACCCAGCCCGGCTGGCAGGAGGAACTGCGCTACGGCCACCAGGAGCTGGGCCTGCGCGGCATCAAGCTGATGCCGATGTACGCGGGCTTCGACCCGGCCGCCGAGGAGTACGACGAGCTGTACACGTACGCCGAGCGGCACGGGCTGCCGCTCCTGGTGCACACGGGCACGACCTTCGTCTCCAGCGCACCGCTGGAGTGGGCCATGCCCCGGCACCTGGACGCCGTCGCCATCCGCCACCCGGAACTGCGCATGGTCCTCGCCCACCTCGGCCACCCCTTCGAGGGCGAGTGCATCGCGGTCATCCGCAAGCACCCGCACGTGTACGCCGACCTCAGCGCCCTGCACTACCGGCCCTTCCAGCTCTGGCACAGCCTTCGGCTGGTCCAGGACTACGGGGTCTTCCACAAGGTGCTGTTCGGCAGCGACTACCCGTTCACCACGGTCGACGACTCGGTCAAGGGGCTCCGGGAGATCGCCCGCATCCCCGGCATTCCCGGATTGCCGCCGCTCGACGCGGACGCGGTGGAGGAGATCATCCACCGGCCCTCGCTCGATCTGCTGGGCCTGAACGGCTGACCGGTCCGTTCCCACAGCCTGCGGCCCGGCGCCCGGTGCCACCCCCCGGCCCGGTCGCCGGTCCGCAGCCGGGCCGCCGCGCTCCCACCCCGTTGTGTCCCCGCGCGGCGGCCCACCACCCCGCTCGCCCCGCCCTCCCGAAGGAATCCCGCGATGACCGCAGCCGTCCCGCCCCGCGGCACCGACCGCTTCGACCTGACCGGCCGCACCGCGGTCGTCACCGGGGCCGCCCGGGGCCTGGGCCGGTCCTTCGCCGTCGGCCTCGCCGAGGCGGGCGCGGACCTGGTCCTGGTCGACCTGCCCGGGGCCGAGGGCGTGACCGAGACCGCCTCGGCCGTCGAGGCGCTCGGCCGGCGCTGCCGTGTCTACGGACAGGACCTCGCGGACACCGAGGCGCTGGCCGGCTTCGCCGACACCGTGCGCGCCGAGGCAGGACCGCTGCACATCCTGGTCAACAACGCGGGTACGGCGGCCCTGGAACGCTTCAACGAGATCACCCCGGCCGGCTGGTCACGCATCATGCGGGTCAACGTCGACGCCGTCTTCTTCCTCAGCCAGCGCATCGCCGAACACATGACGGCGGACGCCGTCGCCGGCCGCATCATCACCATCACCTCGAAGAACGCCCTGGTGGCCGAGGCCGGCCTGGCCCACTACAACGCCTCCAAGGCCGCCGCCCAGCTGCTCACGGAGACGCTGGCCGTCGAACTCGCCCCGCACGGCATCACCGCCAACACCCTGGCCCCCGGCATGGTCGAGACACCCATCGACGGCGAGTTCCCCTTCGACCGGGAAGCCTTCGAGTCCGCGTACCGCGAGCGCATCCCGCTCGGCAGGTACGCGCACCCCGACGAATGCGTGGGCGCGCTGTTGCTGCTCGCCTCGGACGCCGGCGCGTATCTCACGGGCGCGCGCCTCGTCGTCGACGGGGGAGTGCTGGCGGACCAGATGCCGCGGATGCGCTTCATGCCGCCGTACCGCAACACGATCTGACCGCGACCGGCCCGCACCCGGTCCCCACCGAGCACGTATCGACAACGCGAGGAGCACCTCCGTCATGTCCGTCCATGCTTCGCCCTCCGCGTCCTCCCGCCGGAATCTTCTGCGGGCCTCGGGTCTGGCCGGTCTGGTCGTGGCCAGTTCGGCCGTGGCCACCGGCCCCGCACAGGCCGCACCCGCCCGCACCGGCAACGTCCTGCGCCTGGAGACCGTCGCCGCACTGCGCGCCCTGAACACCCACCCCCTCGACCACGGCACCCAGGTCCTCCTCGCCGGCTACGACGCCCCCGGCGACGGCGGCACCATGGCCCTGCGCTGGGACAACAAGTCCACCGCCGCACACAACGGCGGCACCGTCATCGCCCCCGCCACCGCACCCAGGACCGGACGCTGGCACCAGCTCCACACCGGAACCCTCGACTTCCGCACCTTCGGCCACTTCGACGCCTCCACCCCCGCCGACAACGCCCTCGACGCCCTGGTCAACGACCCCGCCGTCCACCGCATCGAAGCCCACACCGACCTCCTGTTCACCAGACGCCACCTCTTCGACCGCTCGAACATCGAACTCGACTTCGGCGGCCACCGCCTCCACACCACCGGCATCGAGAAGAACACCCACGACAACCCCTTCGGCGCCGTCCTCTCCTTCCGCGGCACCGTCACCGACACCACCGTCAAGCACGCGCTCTCCGGCAAGGTCATCGAACTCACCGACACCTTCCCGGTCCCCGACGCCAAGGCGTTCGAGGCAGGCCAGTGGTGGGCGGTGCGGGTCGACCCCGTCGCGGGCGGCGGCGGTGACGAACGCGAGCTGCAGAAACTGGTCGAGATCACCGAGATCGTCGACGCGGGCCACATCCGGATCGGCTACCTCAACGGCTGGGAGCTCGCCGCCGGCCGCACCCTCACCTGGACCCGGACCGAGCCCGTCCGCAACACCCACATCCGCAACATGGTCTTCGAGGGCGCGGGACCCGACGAGTACACCGGCTCCCACCCCGTCAGCTTCGAGTACGCCGTCGGCTGCGACGTCTCCGGCATCCACGCCACCGGTACCTTCTGGCCCGTCATCATGCGCCGCTGGTGCACGCGTTTCCGTACCGAGGACTGCTCCCTGAAGAACCCGCCCACCGTCGAGTACGGCGGCGCGGGCTATCTCACCCAGCAGATCTACTGCCTGTACGGACGGGTCGCCGACTGCACGACCAGTAACGTGCGCCACCTCAACGACCTCACCGCCTCCGCCTACTGCACCGTCGTGAACTGCCACGGCGACGGCGACGACGCCGGCGGCAACCCCTTCACCACCCACGGGCAGTACGAGCACGACCTGCTCTTCGACGGCAACTCCGGACTGATGGACATCGCCAACTCCGGGGCGCAGTGGGGCATCTCCGCAAAGCGGATCACCGTACGCAGACACGTGTGCTCCTGGTTCACCGCCAACACGAAGATCACCGACCTGACACTGGAGGACATCACGGTGATCGCGCGCCCCACCTTCGACCAGGCGGGCACCCTCACCGTGAACGCCGACGGCGCCCAGGTACGCGGCTGCACCGCGAAGACCTTCGCCGTCGCCCAGCGCTCCGCCCGCTCCGGCAGGCCGACCACCATCAGCGACTGCACCTTCGAACCGCCCGCCGGTGCCGTCCTCGTGCAGACGCCCGTCACCGCGCCGGTCCACTTCGTACGCTGCACGTTCAAGGGCGTCGACGGGGCGGTGCTGCGCGGTGCGGGCCCCGTCCACTTCACCGACTGCACCGTCACCGGCGCCGAGAACGCGGCCCCGCTCTCCATCGGTTCCGCGGACCTGCGCATCGACGGCGGTACGTACGACAACACCGGCATCGAGCTCAGCGGCGTGCGCGACCAGCGGATCACCGTGACCGGCGGGGCCGGGTTCACCGGCAGCAACAAGGCCAGGGCGCTGCTCGGCCGAGCGTCCGGCCCGGGCGGGACGACCTGGGAGATCACCGGCCTCAGCAGCAGGACCACCGGGACCGACACCGCCCACATCCGCATCGCCGACGGCACGAACCACTACGCGGCCACCGGCAGCCGCTTCACCGGCGGCACCCTCCACCTCGCACCCGACGCCCTCGCCTCGGTCCTGCACACCGCGTGTGTCGAGGACGGCACACGGCGCAGCGCGATGCCTCCGGCCGGCGACACGGTGCGCACGGACGGGAACCTCGTCCTGTGAACACCGTCGTCCGCACCGCGACCGCCGCCGACGACCCCGCCCTCGCCGCACTGTGGCGCCGCTGCTTCGTCGCCCCGCACCTCATGGACCTGTACGCCCTCGACCCGGAACGCCACCGCCACACCTTCGTCGCCGAGAACGCCGGAGGCGACGGCATCGACGCCGTCGTCGTCTACGTGCCGAGGCTGATCCGCGACGCCTCGGGCGCACCGCAGCGCGTCGGCGGCATCGGCAGCGTCGCCACCCGTCCCGAGGCCCGGGGCAGAGGGCTGATCAGGCTGCTGCTCGCGGCAGCGGAGCGCACCATGAGCGCCGAACAGTGCGCCTGGTCCCTGCTGTTCACCGGTACACCCGGCGTCTACCGCGGCTCGGGCTGGGAGGAGTTCGCGACCTCGTACACCGAGGGGACCCTCGCGCCCCCGGCCGCACCCGGACCGCACACGGTCCGCGAGGCCACCCCCGACGACGCCGTGGAGGTGGCCGCGCTGCACCACGCCTACAACGCGCGCCGGCCGCTCGCCTCGCTGCGTGAACCCGGCGACTGGGCGGTGCGGGTGCCCGCCTGGTACGGCCCCGCCGAACGGCCGCTCGTGACGGTGGACCCGGCCTCAGGGGCGCTGACCGGCTGGATCGTCGCGCAGCACGGGGCGGACCGGGTGGAGGTGCGCGAGTTCGCGGGCGCGGCCGGCTGCCTGGGCCCGCTGTTCGCGGCCGTCGGTTCGCGGGCCCGGGCGGCGGGGCTGAGCCGGGCCCGGGTGCCCGGTGTCCCGGAGGCGACGGGGGCCCTGCCCTTCCTGCTGGCCGACGCCCGTCAGGTGACGGAACACACGGGGATGGCACGGCCGTTGCACGCCTCGGCCGCCTCCGTGCGCGCCACGGTCACGGCGCCCGGCGCGGTCCACTGGTACGGCGACTGCTTCTGAGCGCCGCGGCATCCGGCCCGGTCAGCGGCATGGCGTGAGGAGACAGCGCCCGACCAGACCCGCCCCCGCGTCCAGCCGCTGCCCGAACTCCGCGGCCAGCAGCGGCACATCGCGCAGCCTCCACAGCACCCGGGCCGCCGACCAGGAGGCCTCGCAGGCGCGCTCCAGGTTCCAGCTGTCCACCAGATGGGTGAGCGGATCGGTGACCTCCAGCCGTTCCGGACCCGGCATCAGATCCTCGCCGATCCGCTCCTCCAGCATCAGCAGCAGACCGCCCACCCGGTCGAACTCCTCCGCCAGGTCCGCCGGGGCACAGCGGAGCGTACGGCAGGTGTCGACGACGGCGAGCGCCAGATCGTGGCCGGCCTGCGCGTTCAGACCCGCAAGGGCGAACTGCACCGGCCGTACGCCGGGGTGGCGCCGGTACTGGAACAGCGGACGCCAGCACTCCGGCATCCGGTGCCCGGCCGCCGCGGGGCCGACAGCGGCCAGATACCGTTCGGCCAGGCGCTCCGCCAGCACCCCGGGCACGGCCCCGGCCTGCGTGTCGAGGACGGCGAGACAGACCCGGTGGTAGACGGCGATCCCGTCCTCGCCGCGGTCCGCCGAGGGCCGGAACGAGCGCATCCGCCCGGTCACCGTGCCCGTGCCGGCCCGTGTGCGCTGGGCGCCCGGACCGCTCACGACTTGCTCCAACTGCTCGAACTGCGCCATGGGGGCAGCGTCCCAGCCATAGGCTCGCCGTGGCATCCGGGAGCCGTCGGTTCATCGGAATGGGGTAACGAGCAGCCCTGCCGGGGCCGGGGAGGAGATCGAGGAGTGCCGGGCGTACGCACATCACGCCGGTCCGCACGGGACCGGTCCGGGCAACGCGGGCGCCGCGCACGCCATCACCTCATGGCCCTCGTCGCCTCCGCCGTGGTGGCCGCGGGCGCAGCGGCGGGCGTGATCTCCGCGGTCGCGGGCGACGAGGAGCGGACCACCGCCCGCCCCGACACCACGGCGTCGCCGACCGTGGCGCCCCTGCCCGCCGTCCCGAGCCCGACAGCGGTCTCGCCCAGCCCGTCCGCCACGGCGCCCGCCGCCTCCCGCACACCCCGCCCGTCGAAGAAGCCGGCCCCCGCGGCGTCCCGCGGCGCGGCGGCCCCGCCCGGCGGCCGGCTCTACCGCCACCCCGCCTCACAGGTCCTGGACTGGGTCGCCGCCCACCCCGACGACCCGCGGCGCCCCCTGATCGAGACGCGGATCGCGGCCCGGCCCGCAGCCGTCTGGTTCGCCGCCTACAACCCGGGGTCCGTCACAAGCCAGGTCAGGTCGGTCACCGCGGCCGCGGCCCGGGAGGGCCGGACACCGGTGCTGGTCCCCTACGTCATCCCCGACCGGGACTGCGGCGGAGCGTCCGGGGGCGGGGCGCCCGGCCCCGCGGCGTACGACGCGTGGATGCGGGAGTTCGCGGCGGGACTCGGCGGCGCGCCGGTCATCGTCATCCTGGAGCCCGACGCCATCGCACTCGCCGACTGTCTCGCGCCCGGCGACCGAGCGGCGCGCTACGCCTCACTGGCCCGGGCCGGCCGCACTCTGCACGCGGCCGGCCCGAACGCCCGGGTCTACTTCGACGGCGGCCACTCCGGCTGGCACGCGGCCTCGAAACAGGCCGCGGCGCTCCGGGCGGCGGGCGCGGCGAGCAGCGGCGACGGCATCTTCACCAACGTGTCGAACTTCCACCGCACCGCCGACGAGGCCGCCTACGCCCGCCGGGTACTGGCCGCACTCGGCGGCCCGGCGCGGCTCGGCGCCGTCATCGACACCAGCCGCAACGGGAACGGACCGCCCGAGGCCGGCGAGTGGTGCGATCCGCCGGGCCGGGCACTCGGCCGGACACCCACGACCGACACGGGAGAGTCCCGCATCGACGCCTATCTGTGGGTCAAGCTGCCCGGCGAGTCCGACGGCTGCTCCGGCACCGCGGGCTCCTTCGCGGCCGACTACGCCTACCGGCTGGCGACGGGCTGACCAGATCAGGTCCCGGAGGCCGGCGGCTCCTCGTCGTATGCCGACGTACCGGAGTCGAGCAGCGGCTCCTGCGTCTTGAGATGGGCCGGGGCGAAGGCCCGCAGCACGTGATAGCCGGTGATCACGACGATGGTGCCGAGCGCGATGCCGCTGAGCTCGAAGTTGTCGGAGATCTTCAGGCTGACCCCGCCGACGCCGATGATGATGCCCGCCGCGGCCGGCACCAGGTTCAGCGGATTGCGCAGGTCCACCTTGGCGTTCAGCCAGATCTGGGCGCCGAGCAGCCCGATCATGCCGTAGAGGATCACGGTGATACCACCGAGCACCCCGCCGGGGATGGCCGCGACGACCGCACCGAACTTGGGGCAGAGCCCGAAGAGCAGGGCGAAGCAGGCGGCGGCCCAGTAGGCGGCCGTCGAGTACACGCGCGTCGCGGCCATCACTCCGATGTTCTCGGAGTACGTCGTGTTCGGCGGACCGCCCACGGCGGTCGACAGCATCGAGGCGGCGCCGTCCGCGGCGATCGCGGTGCCCAGCTTGCCGTCCAGCGAACGGCCGGTCATCTCGCCGACCGCCTTCACATGGCCCGCGTTCTCGGCGATCAGCGCGATGACGACGGGAAGCGCGACCAGGATCGCCGACCACTCGAAACTCGGGGCGTGGAACGACGGCAGACCGATCCAGTCGGCCTTCCCCACACCGGACAGGTCCAGCCGCCAGTGGTCCACGGCCTCGGCACCGCCGGCGGGCGAGTGGATCTTCCCGAAGATCCGGTCCAGGACCCAGGACAGCACATAGCCGAAGACGAGACCGAGGAAGATCGCGATACGGGAGAAGAACCCGCGCAGACAGACCACGGCCAGTCCGGTGAACAGCATGACCAGCAGGGCCGTCCACTGATCCTGCGGCCAGTACGTCGACGCGGTCACCGGCGCCAGGTTGAACCCGATCAGCATGACCACCGCGCCGGTCACCACGGGCGGCATGGCCGCGTGGATGATCCGCGCGCCGAAGCGCTGCACCGCGAGACCGGCGAGGAAGAGCACGATCCCGACCACGAAGACCGCGCCGGTGACCACCGCGCTGCTGCCGCCGCTCGCCCGGATCGTGGCGGCGACGCCGACGAAGGAGAGCGAACAGCCCAGATAGCTGGGCACCTGGCCGCGGGTGGCCAGCAGGAAGATGGCCGTCGCGACACCCGACATCATGATCGCCAGGTTGGGGTCGAGCCCCATCAGCACCGGCGCGACGAACGACGCTCCGAACATGGCGACCACGTGCTGGGCGCCGAGGCCGAAGGTCCGCGGCCAGGACAGCCGCTCGTCGGGGCGGACGACCGCGCCCGGCGCGGGCGTCTTCCCGTCGCCGTGCAAGGTCCAGCGCACGCCGAGGCCGCCCATGGTTGCTCCCTGTGTGTAGGTGCGGAGTCCGGTGCCTCGACGGGCACGTCCTCTCCGCGGAAACGATCAGCGCCATGGTAGTGCCGGACCGGGACGCATTCCCGGCCGGGCTCTCCGCGCGGCCCCGAATGGTTCAGGGGCGCGGTGCGGCCGCCGCCGTGCTCGCCGCGCCGGCATCCGAGGAGGCCACGGCCTTGCGGTCGCCCGCCCGCAGCACCCCGGCCCCGAGCACCAGCCCGAAGGCCAGCACCGAGACCACGCCGAACGAGACGACCAGCGAGGTGGCCTCGGCCAGCGAACCGATCGCCGACGGGGCGATGAGTCCCGAGGTGTACGTGATCGTCGCGACGCCCGCGATGGCCTGGCTCGGATTCGGGCCGCTGCGTCCCGCTGCCGCGAAGGCGAGCGGGACGACCACCGCGATGCCGAGCCCCATGCATCCGAAGCCGGTCATGGCCAGGGCCGCGTTCGGGGCGGTGACCACCAGCACCCCGCCGACCGTCGCGAGCACGCCACCGGTCCGTACGGTCCGCACCGCGCCGAAGCGGTCGACGATCCGGTCACCGGCGATCCGGGCGATGGCCATGGTCAGGGCGAAAGCGGTCGTCGAAGCGGCCGCGAGCCCGGCCGAGCTGTCCAGTACGTCACGCAGGTAGACCGCCGACCAGTCCAGACTGGCGCCCTCGGCGAAGACCGCGCAGAAGCCGACCGCGCCGATGATCAGGGCCGACCTGGGAGGCAGGGCGAACCGCGGCGGCGGCTCCTCGTCCGGCTCGCTGCGCAGGTCCAGCACCCGCTGACAGGCGATCAGCCCCAGCGCGGTGAGGACGAGTGCGGCGATGGTGTGGTGCAGGCGGGCATCGGCGCCGATGTGCGCGGCCACCGTGCCCGCCGCCGAACCGATCAGGGCACCGACGCTCCACATCCCGTGCAGCCCGGACATGATCGACTTGTCGAGGCGGTTCTCGACCTCGACCCCGAGCGCGTTCATGGCCACGTCCGACATGCCCGCCGAGGCGCCGTACAGGAAGAGGGCCGCGCACAGCGTCAGCAGGTTGGGGGCCAGGGACGGCAGGATCAGTGCCAGGGTCCACAGCGCCAGCAGTCCGCGCAGGGCGGTCCGGGCGCCGAAGCGGTGGCTCACCGTACCGGCGAGCGGCATCGCGAGCGAGGCTCCGATCGCCGGGAACGCCAGGGCGAGGCCGAGCTGACCCGCGCTGACCCCGGCATGATCCTGGATCCAGGGCACCCGGGTGGCGAAACTGCCGGTCACCGCCCCGTGCACGGTGAAGACCGCGGCGACGGCGTACCTGGCGCGCTTCACCTCGTTCATGCCGAAGACCGTAGCCGTGGAATCCGTCGTCATACCGCCGTGCCCTCCCCTGTGGAAACACCCCGTCCGTGTGCGGGCAGTAAACTATCAGGAACCCTGCCTGATAAATAGACCGCCCGATCCCACCACCGCGGCGGAGATCTGGAAGGATCCCGGCATGCCCGCATCACCGAGCACCGCCCGGGCCATCAACGACCGGCTCGCCCTGCGTCTGCTCCAGCAGGACGGCCCGCTGACGGCCACTCAGTTGAAGTCCCTGACCGGGCTCTCCCGGCCCACCGTCGCCGACCTCGTCGAGCGGCTCCAGGATGCGGGCCTGATCCGGGTGGTGGGCGAGACCGGCGCCGAGCGCCGGGGACCCAACGCCAGGCTGTACGGGATCGTCGCCGACCGTGCCCACCTCGCCGGGCTCGACGTCCGTACCGACAGCGTCGCCGTGGTCGTCGCCGACCTGCTGGGCGTCACGCTGGCCGAGGACACCCTGCCCATCGGCAGCGACACCCCCGTCGACGACGCGGTGGAGCAGGCCGCCGCGCTCCTGGAGCGCACGGCACGCAGCGCCGGCACGGCGCCGCTGCACAGCGTCGGCATCGGCGCCCCCGGCCTGATCGACCCGGTCACCGGCGAACTGCGGGACACCAGCGGCCTGCCCGCCTGGCACCGCCGACTGGTACGGGCGCTCCAGCAGCGGCTGCCGGCGACCGTGCTCGTGGAGAACGAGACCAATCTCGCCGCGGTCGCCGAGCACCGGATCGGGGCCGCCCGGGACCACGACACGTTCGTCCTGCTGTGGCTGGGCCACGGCGTCGGGGCGGCCGTCATGCTGGACGGCACACTGCGCCGGGGCGCGTCGGGCGGCGCGGGCGAGATCGGCTTCCTGCCGGTTCCCGGCACGACCGGGATTCCCTCGGCCGCCAACTGCGACGGGGGGTTCCACTCCCTGGTGGGCTCGGCGTCCGTCTGTGAACTGGCCGCCGCCCACGGCATCAACGCACCGGCCGCGGGCCAGGAGCCCGGCGCCGCGGTCGCCATCCGTGCGGCGCTGGCGGGGGAGGGCGACGCCGAGGCCTTCCTCGACACGTTCGCCGACCGCCTCGCCCTGGGCGCGGCCGCCGTGGCATCGGTCCTCGACCCGGGGTACGTCCTGCTGGCGGGCGAGGTGGGCCACGCGGGGGGAGACGCGCTTGCCGCGCGTGTGGAGGAGCGGCTGACCATGATGTCGCCCCTGCGCACGGAGGTCCGACCGGGCCTGCTGGGCGGTACGGCGGTGTTGCGGGGCGCGGTGCTGGCGGCCCGGGAGGCGGCCCAGGACGCGTTGTTCGCCCCGGCTGGGTGAGCGGGTTCCGCCATCGAGCGCCGGACGGGCCGGTGGGTGCGGGGCTCCGCGGGTGTGCGTCCCCGTCGGCGGAGTCCTCTCCCCGGAGCGGCACCGCCCCCATCGCCCATGGGGCTGTGGGGGCGGAGAGCGAGGACGGAAACCCGCGGACGGGGACCGGGCGGATGCCCCGGTCCCCGTCCGTGAGGATCAGCAGGCGCCGAGGTCCTGCCAGACGCCCCATTCACCGGTGGACCCGGGTGTCTCGCCCTTCGTCCACCACTTCGCCTTCCACTGGTGCGAACCGTGGCTCACCGTCGCCCCCGCGCCGTACTCGGCCGAAGCGCTCCAGGCCCCCGCGGCGCACGTGCCTCCCGTGGGGTCCGGGCTGGGCCCGCCCGTGCCGGACGGGTCCGGCGTGGGCGTCGAGCCGCCCGGCTCGACGACCGTCGTGCCCCGGGCCAGGTCGGCGGCCAGCGCGTAGGACCGTCCGCCGAAGGTCACCGTCCAGTTCGACGGGGTTGACGTCGGCAGGTAGTACGTGAAGTCGACCTGGACCGAGGCGCCCGGCGCGAGAGTCTGCCAGGCGGGCAGCTTCAGCGAGACGCGGTTGTAGTCGCCCTTCAGCCCGCCGATGTTGTTCGCGGCGGTGTGGTCGCTGCGCACGATCGTGGTGCCGAAGCCGGACTGGTCCTTGGCGTTGGCGGGCGCCGAGGTCGCGTAGTCGAACTGGAACTCCGTGCCGCCGGGCAGCGTCGCCTTCGTGTTGTTGGTGATCTTCAGCTTGGGGCTGATCGGGTAGTTGGAGTCACCCAGCGGGAACTGGTCGAAGGACACGTCGATGTCCAGCGCCTGGGCCGGCAGGTCGATGGTGGAGCGCTTCGCCCCGTACGGCGCGGCCGACTTGAAGGTGTCGTACATCGTCGAGGTGAGCGTGGAGCCCGGCTCGTACTGGCCCTTGGCCGCGTTCCAGCCGTAGTCGCCCGCCAGCTCCCAGATCATCGTGCCGCCGATGCCCTTGTCGGCCACGTAGTCCGCCTTGGCCTTCACCGACTGCTCGTCCTCGGTGGAGAGGAAGACCTTCTTCTCGGCGTTCCACAGCCACGGCGCGACGAGCGTCGAGTCGTAGTTGCGGACGTAGGTGCCGGTCAGCTTCGTGTCCGCGGGGAATCCGTAGTCCGTGACGTAGTCACCGACGACGCCCTTCTCCAGGTTCTTCGCGTGCCACATCGGGTTGGAGCCGGCCGGTGCCTCCTTGCCCGCGGTGTCCTGGTCGTGCCAGAGGTTGTCGATGCCGACGGCGCCGTCACCGCACTTGGTCAGCCCCGCGCCGGCCGGGCAGCTGGTGGAGGCGGCCTTGCCCCACAGGCCGTTGGTGCCGCCCTGCACGTTCTTGAAGCCGCGGGTGTAGTACGGCAGCCCGATGTTGATGCGCCCGGACGGCATCGAACCGCGGAAGTAGTGGTAGGCCCAGTCGGTGTTGAGGTAGCCCGTCCCGCCGTACTGCGAGGTCGAGTAGACGCTCGCCTGGGCGAGCTCGGCGTCCTTGCCGTCGTCGAACAGGGCGGCGTTCGGGCCGACGTACTCGTTCCAGGCGCCGTGCAGGTCGTACGACATGATGTTGACGTAGTCCAGGTACTTCTGGACCTGGAAGGTCTCCATGCCGCGCAGCAGGTAGCCGGACGAGGGGGCGGCGACGCTGAGCAGGTAGTGCTTGCCGTCGGCGGCGGACGCGCGGTCGAGCTTTTCGCGCAGGGTCTTCATCAGGGACGCGTAGCCCTTGACCAGACCGGCCCGGCGGGCGTTGGACAGGGTCCAGTCCAGCGGGTTTCCGGCGTCCTTCATCGTGGTCGGGTACTCGTAGTCGATGTCGACGCCGTTGAAGCCGTACTTCTTGATGAAGTCGACCGTCGAGTCGGCGAAGGTGTTGATCCCGGCCTGGTTGACCGAGCCGTCGGCGTTGGTCGCCATCGAGTAGAAGCCGCCGGAGTCGACCCGCTTGCCGCTGTCGTCGAAGTAGCCGCCGGTCTCGGCCCAGCCACCCACCGACACCATCGTCTTCACGTTCGGGTACTTCTTCTTGAACTTGTTGAGCAGGTTGAAATGACCCTTGTAGGGGAGGTCCGGGTCCATTTCGGCACCGGCGACTCCCGGCCACGTCATACCGGTCGAGGCGTTCTCCGGACCGTCGCCGCCGACCGAGAGCTTGTTGGCGCCGTCGACGTGGGCGAACGCGTAGTTGAGGTGGGTGACCTTGTCCCACGGGATGTCGGAGGCGAGGTAGGCGGGCTTGCCGTCCTTGCCGGTCCGCCAGTTGGTGAAGTAGCCGATGACCCGCCGCGGGTGGTCGGCGCCCATCTTCTCGCGGCCCTCGGAGTCGTACACGGAGCAGTACGGGACGGCCACGCCCGGGGTCTCGTAGAGCCCGTCGGGGCGACAGGACTCCTGGTCGGCGGCTTGCGAGGGGGCTGCGGCGAGTGAGCCGACCAGCAGGGCGGCGACACTGACGCCGGCTGCGAGCAGGGTGGCTCTCGCGCGAGTGGGGGACAGCACGTTCGGTTCCTCCTGGGGAGGTCGGCAGAACACAACTGACAAGGGGGTGGGTCGTGTTGGTTCCCCGGCGTGCGCACACCCGGGAACCGATCCTCGGAGGTGACGCAGAGATTAAGAGGACTAGACCAGTGCGTCAATAGGTCTGGACCAATAGGGTGGGAGTGTCCGAAAAAAGCCCTTGTCACGGCCTGTCTGTGAGCCACTCCACAGCGTTCGCCCGTATGGGTCACGGCCACTCGTGGCACACTGATCGTGTACCAGCAGCAGCGCACTCCGGGGTCGGTGCAATTCCGAACCGGCGGTTATAGTCCGCGACCCGTCCGCATCCAGCGGCCGGTTGACCAGGTGGGATTCCTGGACCGACGGTTAAAGTCCGGATGGGAGGCAGTGCGCGGCGGGCCGTTTCGCGGGTACGCCGCCGTCGGCGGATGGGTTTCGGGCGACCGATCCATCCGTCTTTCGGGCGTTCGGCGTCCCTGTTCAGCGTTCCGCTTCATCTGTCGTCATCGACAGGCCCCGGAGTCCGTGCCCGAAGAGGCAGGAGGACCCGGTGGACACCGCAGCCGACATCACCGCCATGCGCCGAGCCATCGCGCTCGCCGCCCGCGGCCTCGGCTCCACCAGCCCCAATCCGGTCGTCGGATGCGTCATCCTCGACGCGACGGGGCGCCCCGTCGGCGAGGGCTACCACCAGCGTGCCGGCGGCCCCCACGCCGAGATCCACGCCCTGCGCGCGGCCGGCGAGAAGGCTCGTGGCGGCACCGCCTACGTCACCCTCGAACCCTGCAACCACACCGGTCGCACCGGCCCCTGTGCCCAGGCGCTCGTCGAGGCCGGCGTCGCCCGCGTCGTGTACGCGGTCGGCGACCCGAACCCGCAGGCCACCGGCGGTGCGGACACCCTGCGCGCCGCCGGGATCGCGGCCGGGCAGGGCCTCCTCGCCGAGGAGGCCGAAGCGGTCAACGCCGCCTGGCTGACCTCGGTGCGCCGCGGCCGCCCGCACGTCACCTGGAAGTACGCGGCGACCCTGGACGGCAGGATCGCGGCCGCCGACGCCACCAGCCGCTGGATCACCTCCGCCCAGTCCCGCGCCGACGTCCACCGGCTGCGTGCCGAGGCGGACGCCGTCGTGGCCGGCTCCGGCACCGCCCGCACCGACGACCCCCAGCTCGGCGTGCGGGGCATCGACGGTGCCGTCCAGCCCCTGCGGGTGGTCGTCGACACCGCCGCCACCGCCGTACGGCCGGGCGCCCGGGTCCTCGACGGCACCGCACCCACCCTGATCGCGGTCGCCGACGACGCCGACGCCCGCCACCTCCCCGTCGAGTCCGTCCTGCGGCTGCCCCGCGCCGCGGGCGGCCCCGGGCTGGACCTTCCCGCACTCCTCGCCGCCCTCCACGGGCGCGGCGTCCGCTCCGTACTCCTCGAAGGCGGCCCGACCCTGGCCGGGTCCTTCGTCGCGGCGGGACTGGTCGACAAGGTCGTCGGCTATCTCGCCCCCGTGCTCCTCGGCGCCGGCCCCGCGGCCCTCGCCGACGCCGGAATCTCCACCATCGCCGAGGCGTTGCGCCTCGATGTGACCGAGACCGAACACATCGGCCCCGATCTCCGCATCACCGCCGTCCCCGGCCCCGCCCGGAAGGAAATCTGAGTGTTCACCGGAATTGTCGAAGAACTGGGTGAGGTCACCGCCGTCGAGAAGCTCGACGACGCCTCCCGATTCCGCCTGCGCGGCCCCGTCGTCACCGAAGGCGCCAAGCACGGTGACTCGATCGCCGTCAACGGTGTCTGCCTGACCGTCGTGGACCTCGGCGAGCACGAGTTCACCGCCGACGTGATGGCCGAGACGCTGAACCGCTCCAGCCTCGGCGCGCTGGCCACCGGCTCGCGGGTCAACCTGGAGCGCCCCATGGCGCTCGGCGGCCGGCTCGGCGGGCACATCGTCCAGGGCCACGTCGACGGCACGGGCCGCATCCTCGAACGCAAGATCTCCGAGAACTGGGAGATCGTGAAGATCTCCCTCCCCGCGGACCTCACCCGGTACGTGGTGGAGAAGGGCTCGATCACCGTCGACGGCGTCAGCCTGACCGTCGTGGACGCCGGACCCGACTACTTCACCATCAGCCTCATCCCCACCACCCTCGCCCTGACCACGCTCGGCATCAAGGAGCCCGGCGACCCGGTCAACCTGGAGGTGGACGTCATCGCGAAGTACGTCGAGCGGCTGCTCGGCAACTCCGCTCAGGAGCCCGGGGAGACGGCGAAGTGAGCGCCCTGCACTGGCTGAACTCGGAGGCCTTCACCGTCTTCGACCAGCACATCATCTGGTCCGACATGATCGGCAACACGATCGGTCTGATCGCCCTGACCCTGGGCTGGCTCCGCTCGATCTGGACCTGGCCCGCCCAGCTCCTGTCCGGCGTCGTGCTGGTCGCCGCCAACGTCTCCGTCCACCAGGCCGGAAGCGTGGGCAAGCAGGTCATCGTCATCGCGGTGGCGGTCTGGGGCTGGCAGCAGTGGACCCGGGGCCGTCAGCAGGCCCAGGACGGTTCCATCGCCGTACGCTTCGCCACCTGGCGCGAGCGCGGCTACCTGCTCGGCGGCGCCGCCCTCGGCACCCTCGCGGTCGGCGGCCTGTTCACCGCGTTCCCCTCGCTCTCCTGGAGCCCGTGGGCGGACGCGTACATATTCGCCGGCACCCTCGTGGCGATGCTCGCCCAGGCCCGCGGCATGGTCGAGTTCTGGTTCGCCTGGCTCCTCGTCGACCTGGTCGGCGTCCCGCTCAACTTCCACAGCGGGCTCGCCTTCTCCGGTCTCATCTACGTCGTCTACGGGGCCCTCGTCCTGTGGGGCATGCGCGACTGGTGGCTGCGTACGCGGACACCCGCTCTGGAAGGAGCCACGGCATGACTGCCCAGCCCACCTGGCTGCACCGCGATCACGACGCACCCGTCGAGGACCTTTCCCTCGACCCCGTCGCGCAGGCCATCCGCGACATCGCCGCCGGCCGGCCCGTCGTGGTCGTCGACGACGAGGACCGGGAGAACGAGGGCGACCTCGTCATCGCGGCGGAGAAGGCCACGCCCGAGATCGTCGCCTTCATGATGAGCGAATGCCGCGGACTCATCTGCGCGCCCATGGAGAACGACGAGCTGGAACGGCTCGAACTGCCGCAGATGGTCACGCACAACACCGAGTCGATGAAGACCGCCTTCACCGTCTCCGTCGACGCCTCCGCCGCGCACGGCGTGAGCACCGGCATCTCCGCCGCCGACCGGGCCGCCACGCTCCGGCTCCTGGCGGGCGGCACGGCAGGACCGGGCGACTTCGTGCGCCCCGGCCACGTCTTCCCGCTGCGCGCCCGCTCCGGCGGGGTGCTCGTGCGCAACGGCCACACCGAGGCCGCCGTCGACCTCGCCCGGCTGGCCGGACTGCGGCCCGCCGGGGCCATCGTCGAGATCGCCGGGGAGGACGGCGTCATGCTGCGACTGCCCCAGCTGGTGCCGTTCGCACGCAAGCACGGACTGACGATCATCTCCATCGAGGACCTGATCGCCTACCGCCGTACCTCCGAGCCGACCGTCCGCCGCGAGGCCGAGGTACGGCTGCCGACCGACTTCGGCGCGTTCACCGCGTTCGGCTACCGCTCCACCGTGGACGGCGTCGAGCACGTCGCCCTGGTCCACGGCGACATCGGGACCGGAGAGGACGTCCTCGTCCGGGTCCACTCCGAGTGCCTGACCGGCGACATCTTCCGGTCCCAGCGCTGCGACTGCGGCCCCCAGCTGCAGGCCTCGATGCGGCGCATCACGGAGGAGGGCCGCGGCGTCGTCGTCTATCTCCGCGGCCACGAGGGCCGCGGCATCGGACTGCTGTCCAAGCTGCGCGCGTACGAACTCCAGGAGCGCGGCATCGACACCCTCGACGCCAACCTGGAGCTCGGCCTGCCCGCCGACGCCCGGGACTACGCGGCCGGCGCCCAGATCCTCAAGGACCTCGGCGTCCACAGCCTGCGGCTCATGACGAACAACCCGGAGAAGACCGCCGCCGTCCTGCGGTACGGCCTGGCCGTCACCGGCCGGGAGCCGATGCCCGTCCAGGCGGGCGAGCACAACCTGCGCTACTTGCGCACCAAGCGCGACCGCATGGGCCACGACCTGCCCTGGCTCGACGCCGCCACCGCGTCGACCTGCGGCAACCAGTAACACACCAGCACCTATCCGGAACGAAGTAGGAGAGACATGAGCGGCAAGGGCGCACCCGAACTGTCCGTACGCAACTGCGGTGACCTGCGCGTCGCCGTCGTCGCGGCGCAGTGGCACGAGAAGGTCATGGACGGACTCGTCGACGGTGCACTGCGCGCGCTGCACGAGCTGGGCATCGACGAGCCGACCCTGCTGCGGGTTCCCGGCAGCTTCGAGCTCCCGGTCGTCGCGAAGGTGCTGGCCGGCCGCGGTTACGACGCGATCGTCGCCCTCGGCGTGATCATCCGCGGCGGCACCCCGCACTTCGAATACGTGTCCCACGGCGTCACCAACGGCCTGACCCAGGTAGCCGTGGACACCGGAGTCCCCGTCGGCTTCGGCGTCCTCACCTGTGACACGGAGGAACAGGCGCTCGACCGGGCCGGCCTGGAAGGGTCCAACGAGGACAAGGGGCACGAAGCGGTCACCGCCGCCGTGGCCACCGCCACCACACTGCGCTCGGTCAGCGAACCCTGGCGCTGAGTGCGGGTCCCGGACCCCGTATTCTTAAGGACATCATGGCGAACAAAACCTTCGAAGAGCTCTTCGCCGAGCTGCAGCTCAAGGCCGCCAACGGCGACCCCTCCACCTCCCGTACCGCCGAACTGGTGGACAAGGGCGTGCATGCCATCGGCAAGAAGGTCGTCGAGGAGGCCGCCGAAGTCTGGATGGCCGCCGAGCACGAGAGCAAGGACGCAGCCGCCGAGGAGATCTCGCAACTGCTGTACCACGTCCAGGTGATGATGGTCGCGCGCGGAATCTCCCTCGACGACGTCTACGCCCACCTCTGAGCACGACCTCCGCATCCGCCCGACGTTCCCGACCTCTTTCGCAAAGGAAACCCGACCTCATGCTGCGCATCGCCGTCCCCAACAAGGGTGCTATCTCCGGGCCTGCGATGGCGATGCTCCATGAGGCGGGCTACAAACAGCGCAAGGAGTCCAAGGAACTGGTCCTGGTCGACCCCGAGAACCAGGTCGAGTTCTTCTACCTGCGTCCGCGCGACATCGCGATCTACGTCAGCTCGGGCCGCCTCGACATCGGCATCACCGGCCGCGACCTGCTGCTGGACTCCGGTGCCGATGCCGAGGAGATCCTCCAGCTCGGCTTCGCCCGCTCCACCTTCCGCTACGCCACCAAGCCCGGCACCGCCGCCGGGCCCCAGGACTTCGACGGCATGACGATCGCCACCTCCTACGAGGGCATCGTCGCCAAGCACCTGGCCGACACCGGCGTCAACGCCTCCGTCGTCCACCTCGACGGAGCCGTCGAGACCGCCATCGAACTCGGCGTCGCCCAGATCATCGCCGACGTCGTCGAGACCGGCACCAGCATGCGCAACGCCGGACTCGAAGTCATCGGCGAGCCGATCATGAAGTCGGAAGCGGTCGTCATCCGCCGCACCGGCGCCGCCACCGACGATCCCAAGGTCCAGCAGTTCCTGCGCCGTCTCCAGGGCGTCCTGGTGGCCCGCAGCTACGTGATGATGGACTACGACTGCCGCGTCGAGCACCTGGAGCGCGCCGTGGCCCTCACCCCGGGCCTGGAGTCGCCGACCATCTCCCCGCTGCACCACGAGGGCTGGGTCGCCGTCCGGTCCATGGTCGCCTCCAAGGAGGCGCAGCGGATCATGGACGACCTGTACGACCTCGGCGCCCGCGCCATCCTCACCACGGCCATCCACGCCTGCCGCCTCTGACGGCGGGACACGGAAGAAGACCATGCCAGCCCCCGCACTCCCCGCCCTTCCGGTCACCTTCCGGCCCACCCGGACCCGGGTGGTCCTGCTGACCGTCGGAGCGGTGATGTTCGCCGTCATCACCGCCGTCGCCTTCACCCTCGAACAGCTCAGCGGGGGAGAGCGGGTCAGCTTCATCTTCACCGCGCTGCTCTTCTTCGGCGTCCTGGCGCTGCTCAGCCGCCCCCGGATCGTGGCGGACGACAGCGGGGTGACGGTCGTCAACCTCACCCGCACCAGGCGGCTGTCCTGGGCGGAGATCGTGCGCGTCAACCTGCGCGCCGGCGACCCGTGGGTCTTCCTCGACCTCAGCGACGGGACCAGCATGCCCGCTCTCGGCATCCAGCCCGGAATCGCCAAGGAGCAGGCCATCCGCGACGCCCGGACGCTCCGCGCCCTCGCCGAGAACCGCGGCACCGGCACGGACAACCGCTGAGCCCCCTGCCCCGTACGGCCTCTCGTTGACTACTCTGGAGGGCGGCGGCGCCCTGTGCGCCCCGCCCCGCACCAGAGGCCCCCAAGGCCGGCGGGGCTTTCCTGCGACCCAAGGAGTGACTCCCTCCAGCAATGGACGGATCGTCCGGTAGTACCTGCGCCGCCCCTTCAGTGGAGGCGGCGGTATGACCACCCCCCTGCTGCTTCTCGGTGCGGCATTCCTTCTCATCCTCGCCAACGGATTCTTCGTGGCAGCCGAATTCGGGCTCGTCACCGTGGAACGGGCGGACGCCGAGAGCGCCGCCGCCGAGGGCGACCGACGGTCCCGGACCGTCGTCGACGCCCTGCGCGAGCTCTCCTTCCAGCTCTCCGGCACCCAGCTCGGCATCACGATCACCTCACTGGTGGTCGGGATGCTCGCCGAACCGGCGCTCGCCCAGCTGCTGCACGGCCCCCTCGCCCTGACCGGTCTGCCCGACGGTGCCGTTCCCGGCATCAGCGTGGTCATCGGCATGCTGGTCGCGGCCGCCGTGCAGATGGTCATCGGCGAACTCGTACCGAAGAACTGGGCGGTCTCCAAACCGCTCCAGGTCGCACGGTTCGTCGCCGGACCCCAGTTGGGGTTCACCCGGGTCTTCCGCCCGGTGATCGGACTGCTGAACACCGTCGCCAACCGGCTGGTGCGGCTCCTGGGAGTCGAGCCGGCCGAGGAGCTGGCATCGGCCCGTACGCCGGGGGAGCTGGTCTCCCTCGCGCGGCACTCGGCCGAGGCCGGCACCCTCGAACAGGACACCGCCGACCTCTTCGTGCGGACCCTGTCGCTCGCCGGGCTCACCGCCCAGCACGTGATGACCCCGCGCGTGAAGGTCAGCGCCCTCCAGTCCTCCGCGACCGCGCAGGACGTCCTCAACCTCACCCGCGCCACCGGCCTCTCCCGCTTCCCCGTCTACCGGGAGCGCATCGACGAGGTCGTCGGCATGATCCACCTCAAGGACGCGCTGGCCGTACCCGCCCAGGACCGGCTGCGCACCCCCGCCGGCCGGATCGCCGTGCCGCCGCTCCTGGTCCCCGAGACCCTGCCCGTGGAGCAGCTGCTCCAGCGGCTGCGCAACGAGCAGCCGATCGCCGTCGTGGTCGACGAGTACGGCGGCACCGCCGGAGTCGTCACGCTGGAGGACATCATCGAGGAGCTCGTCGGCGAGGTACGCGACGAGCACGACGCCGAAGGCGCCGACCGCCCCGAGCTGGCCGCCGCAGCCCCCGAGGACGGGCGGCCCGCCTGGGACGCCGAAGGCAGCTGCCGGGTGCTGACCCTGCGCCGCATAGGCCTCGACGTTCCCGACGGCCCCTACGAGACCGTCGCCGGACTGGTCGCCGACCTGCTGGGCCGGATCCCCGCCCCCGGCGACCGGACCGAACTGCCCGGCTGGCGGATCGCCGTCCGCCAGGTCGGCCACTACCGGGCCGAGAAGGTCCGCTTCGTACGCCTGGCCGACTCGCCCGCACCGGCCGCGCCGCAGACCTCCGGCCGGGTTCTGGAGGCTGCGCGATGAGCCTGGTCCAGTTGCTCTTCGCCGGACTTCTCGTCCTGGCGAACGGCTTCTTCGTCGGGGCGGAGTTCGCCCTCGTCTCGGTGCGCCGCAGCCAGGTCGAACCCCTCGCGGCAGCCGGATCGAGCCGGGCCCGCCAGGTGCTGTACGGCCTGGAGAACCTGCCGCAGATGATGGCGGCCGCCCAGTTCGGCATCACCGTCTGCTCGCTGACCCTCGGTGCCGTCGCGGAACCGACCGTCGCCCGTCTGCTGGAGCCCGTCTTCCACGCGGCGCACCTGCCCGAGGGCATGGTCCACCCGCTGGGCTTCGTGCTGGCGCTGGTCCTCGTCGTCTTCCTCCACCTCGTCATCGGCGAGATGGTCCCGAAGAACCTGGCGATGGCGGCCCCGGAGAAGACCTCGCTGTGGCTCAGCCCCGGCCTCGTCGGCTTCGCCCGGCTCTGCCGGCCGGTCACCTCGGCGCTGGGCGCCTGTGCCCGGCTGGTCCTCCGGCTCTTCGGCGTCGAGCCGAAGGACGAGGTGGAGGCCGTCTTCACCAGCGAGCAGCTCAACCGGCTCGTCGAGGACTCCGGGCAGGCCGGGCTCCTGGAGCCGGAGGCGCAGGAACGGCTGGAGGACGCCCTGGAGCTCGGCAGCAGGCCCGTCACCGACGTGCTCCTGCGCAGAGCGGCCCTGGTGACGGTGGACCCCTCCGTCACTCCGCGCCGGATCGAGGAGCTCACCGTACGGACCGGCTTCTCGCGCTTCCCCGTCTGCGCGGAGGGCGGCGGCCCGTTCATGGGCTACCTGCACGTCAAGGACGTCCTCGACCTGGAGGACGGCGAGCGGGCCGTCCCGCAGCACGTGTGGCGCCCCATGGCCACCGTGCGGGCCGAGCTGCCCCTGGACGACGCCCTGACCGTGATGCGCCGCGCGGCGACGCATCTGGCCCAGGTCGCCGACGCGTCGGGCCGGGTGCTGGGCCTGGTCGCCATGGAGGACGTGCTGGAAATGCTGGTCGGAGAGGTACGGGACCCGGCCCACCGGGTCTCGGAGCCGCGCCGCACCGAGGAGCGGCAGACCGGCTCGGACGAGCTGTCCGCCCTGGTCGGGTAGCGCCCGTTCCGCCGGTTCGGGCGCGCCCAGGTCGGGCAGCGCCCGTTCCGCCGGTCCGGGCCGGCAGGAACCGCCTCAGACCTCGGGCGGCTCCTGCCGGCCCCGGCCCACCGGCCCCCGTCCGGACAGCACCTCGCCGTACGCCTGCATCAGGTCCGGAAGCCGCAGCGTCGCCAGATCGTCCCGTGTCGGCACCGTTGCGTACCCCGAGAGCCGCAGGTCGCGGTAGGCACAGCTCTTCTCGTACAGCGTGCGCAGGAAGCGGCCGTTGCCCAGCTCGTCGAGCCAGCCCTGGTCGACGACATGGCCGCTGATGGACCGCAGCTCCTCCAGCGACTCCTCGTCCCAGGCGTCCCCGTTCTCGGCCGCCAGCACCTCACCGATGGAGGTGAGCTCCAGGGGCCGGTAGCTGGGGAAGTCCACCCGGGTGGTGAAGCGCGAGGAGAGCCCGGGGTTGGTGGACAGCAGCCGGTCCATGCCTTCCGGATAGCCGGCCAGGATGACGACGAGATGGTCCCGGTTGTCCTCCGCGCGCTTGAGGAGGACCTGAAGCGCCTCGTCGCCGTACGCGTCGCCCTTGCTGTAACCGGTGTTGGAGAGGCTGTACGCCTCGTCGACGAAGAGCACGCCGCCCAGCGCCGAGTCGATCAGCTCATTGGCCTTCACCGCCGTCTGGCCGAGGAACTCGCCCACCAGGTCAGCCCGCTGGGCCTCGACGAGATGGTCCCCGCCGAGCAGGCCCAGGGCGTAGAAGACCCGTCCGAGGATCCGCGCCACCGTGGTCTTTCCGGTCCCGGACGGACCCGAGAAGACGAAATGCCGCTTCGGCGGCTGTACGGGCAGCCCCTGGCCCGCCCGCAGCCTTGCCATGTTCAGCTGCGCCGACAACGCCTTGACCTGCCGTTTCACCGGCTCCAGGCCGACCATCCGCTCCAGCTCCGCCAGTGCCTCGGCGAGCAGCGCGGGATCGCTCGGCCCGGCCGGGAACGACTGCGGGGCGGACTGACCGGGGACCGCGGTCTTCTGCCGGGCCCCGCCCGGGGGCGGCGACACGTCGATGCCCGGCAGGTCCTGCGGCTCGACGCCCGGCCGCAGCTCCCTGCCGTCCACCAGATCGGTGCCCAGCAGCGAATCGCCGTCCGGCTGCGCCTCCGTGAACGTACCGTCGGCGCCCAGACCGGTCAGCGAGACAGGGGCCAGGCCGGATGCCTCCTCGGAGCCGTCCAGCCCGTCGTAGTCCGCGATCGCGGCCAGCCGGGCCGAGGTGTCCATGAACGCGGGGTCGATCCGGTGGACCGCACGGTACAGAGGCAGTGCGGCGGCGCTGCGGCCCGTGCCCTCGTGCGCGCGGGCCAGCCAGTAGCGCAGTTCCTTGCGCTGGGGCTGCTCACTGCGGCAGCGCATCAGCGCGGTGGACAACAGGGGTTCGGCCTGCCCGTACATCTCCAGCCGCACCCGCGCCATCCCGCCGAAGAGCCCCGCCTCGATGCCCAGCAGCGGATCGTCGACCAGGTGCTCCGTATGGCGTACGAGCTGCTCCCAGTCCTTGACGAGATAGGAGCGGCAGGCATGCAGGAAGCGGACCTGCGGATCGGCGTCCACCGGCGGCAGGCCGGCCAGCGCCCGGTCGAGGTCGGGCACATGGCGGCCGTCCAGCCAGTGCGAGGCGTGCGCGAGCAGCAGGTCGCGCGGGCTTTCCAGCACCGGCTGCACCCACCAGCCCAGCCAGTACCAGGAATTGAGTGTGCGTCGGTGACGTGCGCGCTGATCGCCGAAGCGGTCGCGATGGCGGTACATGTGCAGCAGTGCCGTCGTCGTGTCGACCCGCAGCGCATGGAGGCCGAGCCAGGCGTCCGCCATACCGGGATCGAGGCGTACCGCGGCTCTGAACTCCTCCTCGGCCTGCGGGTAGGCGCCCATCGTGTAGGCGTCCACGCCGCGCAGCCACGCGAGGTCGGCCGGGGCCTGTGCGCCCTGCGTGCCGATGTCCATCAGGTCCCCCACAAACCGTGCCCCCAGGATGTCCCGCCGCACGACAGCCCGCCGAGGCGCGCCGGATCACTGTGCCATGGACGGGAATTGACCGCACCGAGAGGCATCGTACCTGCGCAGGGAGTGTGCGACTAAGGGCGCCGCAGGCCGAAGACCGGCCGTGACCCACGGTGATCGGAACGGGGTAGGGCGAGGCCGGAAGCCGGCGTCGGGCACAGAACGAAGCCCCCGATCACGGGGGAACAACCGGGGGCTTCGCGTCTGCGGGGGCTCCGAAAAGCCGCACATTGAGAACGTAAGACCTGTACCGCTCCCGGGTCAAGCAGAGTTGAGGCACTTCCGGTCCGATTTCCGACTGCTCAGTATGGCGGCGCGGGGTGATCACTTTGGGTGACGAATGAGTCTGTTCCTGCTGCCGGAGGGGCTCCCTCCAGCCACTCGTACCCCACAGGCAACTGACGTACCAGAGCGTCGGCCCAGGGGCGTGAGGGATCGGCCGAGAAATGAGCTGCCTCGGCCGTCGTCCAGCCGTCCCAGAAGGCGCTCAGCGACGGCCCGTCCCGCCTCCGGCCCCGCTCCCAGGACTCCGCGGCCGGCAGGTCCATCCACAGCACATGGGCGAGGACGGGGCGCAGGGTCCGCCGTCCCGCGCCGACCCCCTCGATCAGCATCAGCGGGGCGGGGGCCAGGGTGCGCGGCGGCCCGAAGCCCCGCGCCGTCCAGTCGTACGGCGCGTAGCGGGCGGACTCGCCGCGCGACAGCGGGCCGGTCACCTGCTCCCGCAGCCTGCCGGTCCAGTCGAAGAGTTCTTCGTGCGTGGCCAGATTGTCCAGATGCAGCACGGGGGCGTCGTCGAGCGCCGCCGCGAGCCGGGCGGCGAAGGTGCTCTTGCCGGATCCCGCGTGGCCGTCGACGGCGATCAGCCGGACCGGTCCGCAGGACGGCGGCAGGGTCCGCAGCCGTGCGGCGAGGCGCGAGAGGTCGTTCATGGCTCCAGCCTACGAGTCGGTGGCCGGCGCGGAGCCGTCGCAGGTCACGCCAGTGGTCCACACCAATATTGGTTGGTCGGCACGAGCCGAATCGCTGGCCGAACCGGGGCGCGACCCGCAATAGTTGGCGCACTGTCGTGCACCTGCCGCACCATTCCGTTTACGACCGGGGGTCTCGCCCATGCCCAGTCCGACCTCACGCAGAACCGTGCTCACCGCCGCGATCGCGGCAGCGGCCGGCGCCGGAACGGTGTCCTCCGCCGCTTCCGCGGCGGCCGCGGGCCCGCTCCCCGCCCGGCCCGGCTCACCTTCGGCGGCCCCTTCCGTGGACAACCGTTTCTGGACGACGTACACCGACTGGCGCTGCGGCTCCGGCGCCGGGACCCGCGCGGTCGCGGGCCGCCGCCCGGGGCTGGTGATCGGCCACGCGCTGGGGCGCACCGACTACACCGACCCGCACACCGGAACCACCGCGGCATGGGAGTACGCCACCTGGACCTCGCCGGTCCACCGCTCCTCCGTTCCGGCCACCGAGGTCATCGCGTCCTGGAACGCCGACACGCCCGCCGGCACCTGGATCCAGATCGAACTCCGGGGCGGATACTCGGACGGCACCGAGACCCCCTGGTACGTCATGGGCCGCTGGGCCGCCGGCGACGGCGACATCCGCCGTACCTCCGTCGACGACCAGACCGACGGCAAGAGCTCGATCTGGACCGACACGTTCTCGGTGGACGACGCGGCGAGCGGTCTGCGCCTGCTGTCCTACCGGCTGCGGCTGACCCTGTACCGCACGCCCGGCACCCGGCTCACGCCCACGGTGTGGCGCCTGGGCGCGATGGCCTCGGACATCCCGGACCGCTTCACGGTGCCCGCCTCCGCGCCCGGCCTCGCCCGGGAGCTGCCGGTGCCGCGCTACTCGCAGAACGTGCACGTGGGGCAGTACCCCGAGTACGACAACGGCGGCGAGGCCTGGTGCAGCCCCACCTCCTCGCAGATGATCGTCGAGTACTGGGGCCGCAGGCCCAGCGCCGAGGACCTCGCCTGGGTCAAGCCGGAACTGGAGGACCCGCAGGTCTGCCACGCGGCGCGCTTCACGTACGACAACCAGTACGAGGGCTGCGGGAACTGGCCGTTCAACGCCGCCTACGCGGCGACCTACGACGACATGAACGCCGTGGTGACCCGGTTGGGTTCGCTGAAGGACCTGGAGACCCTGGTCCGGGCCGGCATCCCGGTCATCACGTCGCAGTCGTTCCTCAAGACGGAGCTGACCGGTGCGGGCTACGGCACCTCGGGCCACCTGATGACGGTGATCGGCTTCACCGAGGACGGCGATGTGATCGCCAACGACCCGGCGTCGCCGAGCAACGAGGCGGTGCGGCGTGTCTACCTGCGCCACGAGTGGGAGACGATCTGGCTCCGCACCAAGCGCTATGACGCGAACGGGCAGGTCAGGAGCGGTACGGGAGGGGTCTGCTACGTCTACTGGCCCGCCCGGGCGACACCGGGGCAGCGTCGCGCGCTGGAGTCGCTGGGCCTGGCGTGACCGCGGCGCCGTGACCGCCTCGGCGGCTGCCGCTGTGCGCCGCGCGTCGCACGCCTCGCCCGCGGAGGACCGGGCCGTACGAGGGCCCGGTCCTCCGCGCGGGCGACGGGGAGTACCGGGCGCACGCCGTGCCGGTCACCCGGGCGGTTACCGCGTGACGGCGAGTTCTCTCACGGGCAGCCGTGCGCACGTGCGGCAGACGCGTACGGAGCCGGCCATCCAGCCGTGCGAGGCGGCGGCGAGTGCCCCGGCGAGCGCTGTCAGCGGCCAGTTCGTGGCCGGCGCGGAGGCGGCGGCGAGGGCGAGCGTGGCGACCGCCATGGACACGCTGGCGGTCGTGCCCGCCCACCCCACCATGCGCGGCAGCCGGTCCGGGATGGGCAGCCTGCGGGCGAGGGTGCCGGTGGCGGCGAGCGCCACCGCGGCGAGCAGGGCCGCGACGACCGCGGCCCCCGCCAGGTGGGCGGCCATCAGCTGAGCGGTCCGCGGCACCCGCTGGTCCTGGTCCGCGGTGCCGACGAGGTACCAGCAGGCGATCAGGAAGGGGCCGGTCATCGCGATGCGCCGGGCCGTGTGCCGGGCCTGGGCGATGGTCAGTTCCCGCTGGCAGCTTGCTATGAGGTCGGGCAGGGTCCCGAATTCGCGCACCGCTTCGGCGGCGGCGCGGCCATGGGGCAGACCCTGGCGGGTGTACTCCGCCACGGAGTCCGTGAGGCCGTCGCGTACCTCCTCGACCAGCCTCGACCTGGCCCGGGCGGGGCCGTGCAGGGACGATTCCAGCGAGGTGACGTAGTCCTCGACCGGGTCGTTCGTCCGGTCCGTGGAGCTCATGTGGCGAATCCGGGCGGTGTCGCCGGATTCAGGACCGAGCCGATCGCCGTCGTGAACTCGATCCAGGCCGTCCGCTCGCCGTCCAGGGTGCGCCGCCCCGCGTCGGTGAGCTCGTAGCAGCGCCTGCGCCGTTCCCCGACGGACTGCCAGCTGCTGCGGAGGAGCCCTACGCGTTCGAGGCGGTTCAGAGCCGGATAGATCGTGCCCGTCCGCAGTTCGAGAGCGCCTGAGCTGCGCTCCTGTACTGCCGTGATGATCGCGTACCCGTGCAGGGGGCCCTGCTCGACAACGGCGAGCAGCAGCCCGTCCAGGTGGCCCCGTACCGCGTCCTGTCTCATGAGTAGGCAGCCTACACAACGGCATAGTTGGCATGCTATCTATTGGCAGCCAACATATTTGCTGCCAAGGGGAGAGCCCGCAGTGACCAAGGTGCTGTTGTCCGTGCATGTCCTGGTGGCGATCCTGGCGATCGGGCCGATCGCCGTGGCCGCCTCGATGTTTCCGCGCTACGCACGGCAGCTGGCGGCCGGGGAGGGGGATCCGGGCGGCCGCGCCGCCGGGATCGCCGCGGTCCTGCACCGGATCTGCCGCGGCTACGCGCTCTTCGGTATCGCCCTCCCGGTCTTCGGGTTCGCCACCGCCGCCCGGCTCGGCGTGCTCACCGACGTGTGGCTCGTCATCTCGATCGCCCTGACCGCGCTCGCGGCAGCCGTCCTCGCGCTGGCCGTCCTGCCGGCCCAGCGGCGCGTACTGGCGTCGGCGGGCGGACCGGCCGATCCGGACGCGCCGCCTCCGCAGGCGGGCCGGCTGGCCATGCTCACCGGCGTCTTCAACCTGCTGTGGGCGGTCGTCGTGATCCTGATGATCGTCCGTCCCGGCTCCACGACGGGCGCGTGAGGGGCGTGCGTTCCCTGCGGATCGCGGCCGCCGTCGAGGCCGTCTCCCTCCTCGTCCTGCTGGCCAACGTGCTCACCGTTCACGCCGCGCCGGTCACCTCGCTCTGCGGACCGCTCCACGGCACGGCCTACCTCGTCGCCCTGGCGATGACCTGGGTGGCCCCGGGCGCCTCGTCGGGCGCCAGGTGGCTTGCCCTGATCCCGGGGATCGGCGCGATGCTCGCCCTGCGGCGTCTTCGCGAGACCTGCGGTGCCGCTGCCGTCGCGCGCACGTAACCCCTGGCCGGCCGGCGCCGGCGGCGGTGTGGCGTCGGGCACACACGGCGTCCGCGATCGGCGCCGCCCCTCCGCCCGCGCCCGCCCGGCGACGGGCCCGGCGGCCGTCGGCATCCGCTGACGCGGTCCGGCCGGATCCGGGGCCGTGACGCAGATCTCTACCCCGAGCACCCGCCGGGCTGGCACTGTGGTCGGGTCCTCGGGGGACAACGACTGCCGGCCGACCGAACGAGATGCCATGACCGCGACTGCCACCACCGCTCACGCCCGCCGCCGCGCACGGACCGGCGGTCCCGAGGACGGCTCCAAGCTGCTGGAGAACATCCTGGGCTGGACGCTCGTCGTCGTCATCGCCATGTTCGTCACGCAGCTCGGCCTCATGTGACCGGCGTCCGTTCCCGGACGTGACGGATGCGGGGAGCCCGCCCGGCCCCCCGCATCCGTCATGCCTGCCGCGACGACGTCAGTCGATCGCCTTGATCAGCTCGCCGTCGGTGGTGTCACCGCTGAGCTCCCAGAAGAAGGTGCCGCCCAGGCCCTGCTGGTTCTTGTACGCCATCTTGGTGCCGATGGTGGCCGGGGTGTCGTAGCTCCACCAGTTGGTGCCGCAGTGCGCGTACGCCGTACCGGCGACCGTGCCGGTGGCGGGGCAGCTGTTCTTGAGCACCTTGTAGTCCTCGATGCCCGCCTCGTACGTGCCGGGGGCCGCGCCGGTCGCCGTGCCGCCCGGCTCGGCCTGGGTGACGCCGGTCCAGCCGCGGCCGTAGAAGCCGATGCCGAGCAGCATCTTCGAGGCCGGAACGCCCTGTGCCTTCAGCTTGTCGATGGCCGCCTCGCTGTTGAAGCCGTCCTTCGGGATGCCCGGGTAGGAGCTGAGCGGCGAGTGCGGGGCGGTCGGACCCTTCGCGTCCCAGGCGCCGAAGAAGTCGTACGTCATCGGGTTGTACCAGTCGACGTACTTCGACGCGCCGCCGTAGTCGACGGCGTCCAGCTTGCCGCCCTCCGAGCCGTCCGCGCTGATCGCCGAGGTGACCAGACTGTCCGCGCCGAACTCGGTGCGGAGCGCCGACAGCAGGTTGCCGTAGGCGTCACGGCCGCTGGTGTCGCAGGTCAGGCCGCAGGCGTTGGGGTACTCCCAGTCGATGTCGATGCCGTCGAAGACATCGGCCCAGCGCGGATCCTCCACCAGGCTGTGGCAGGACTCGGCGAACGCGGCCGGGTTCTGTGCCGCCTCCCCGAAGCCGCCGGACCAGGTCCAGCCGCCGAACGACCAGATGACCTTGAGGTCCGGGTGCAGCTTCTTCAGCTTGCGCAGCTGGTTGAAGTTGCCGCGCAGCTCCTGGTCCCAGGTGTCCGCGACCCCGTCGACCGACTGATCGGCCGTATAGGCCTTCTCGTAGTCGGCGTAGGAGTCGCCGATCGTGCACTTGCCGCCCTGGACGTTGCCGAAGGCGTAGTTGATGTGGGTGAGCTTGTCGGCCGAGCCCGAGGTCTCGATGTTCTTGACGTGGTAATTGCGCTGGTAGACACCCCAGTTGGTGAAGTATCCGACCACCTTGCTGCCGGCCGCTGTGGGGGCGGCCGGTGCTGCTGCCGGTACGGCGGCCTGCTGGGCGGCGGGGGCCGCTCCGGCGGGCCCGGTGCCCGTGATGCCGAGCAGGGCGGCGCCCAGGGCGGCGGTACAGGCGGCGGCCGCGAGGGCCCGCAGGCGGGCACCCGGGCGATGAAGTCCGGTCATGGTTGCTCCTCGTGGGGGAGGGGATGTGCCAGTGGACGTCCGGCCTTCCGGCGTACGTGCTGAATTGGCATGAACGCGGAAAGTCGGTTCGCCGGAAACCGTAGATGGACTAGACCAGTTGGGTCAATGGTTCGGACCAATTTCCGTGATCGTCCAGGCCGTCCCCGCGCCTTTCGGGCGTGTTCTGTCAACCAGTGACGGATACCGTCCGATCGGGCATACTCAACCCGCCACAGCCGCCTGCCGCGCCTCTCGTAATCCGGGAGGGCAACATCGGCTGAGCAGCAGTGTTTTCCGGGCATCGTCCGGAGATCCCCCGGCGGCGCCGCTCACACCCCGCGCGTGCGACCGCCGCAACGCCCGACAGGGAGGAGAGCGCCGTCATGTCCGACCGTGCCCCGCAATTGGTGGAACGCCGTCTGCCCACCGAGGAGTCCAGGCAGCTCGTCGCGCTCGTCCGCGACATCGCGCAGCGGGAGATCGTGCCCCGGGCGGCCGAGGAGGAGGACGCGGGCCGGTTCCCGCGCGAGATCTTCACTCTGCTCTCCGAGTCCGGCCTGCTCGGCCTGCCCTACGACTCCGCCCACGGCGGCGGGGACCAGCCGTACGAGGTCTACCTCCAGGTCCTCGAAGAACTCGCCGCCGCCCGGCTCACCGTCGGACTCGGCGTCAGCGTCCACTCCCTCGCCTGCCACGCGGTCGCCGGCTACGGCACCAAGGACCAGCAGGCCGACCACCTCCCGGCGATGCTCTCGGGCGGACTGCTGGGCGCCTACTGCCTCTCGGAGCCCGCCTCGGGCTCCGACGCCGCCTCGCTGCGCACCAAGGCCGTACGGGACGGTGAGGACTGGGTCGTCACCGGCACCAAGGCGTGGATCACCCACGGCGGCATCGCCGACTTCTACACGGTCCTGGCCCGCACCGGGGCCGACGGCCCCCGCGGCATCACGGCCTTCCTCGTCCCGGGCGACGCCGCGGGTCTCAGCGCCGCCGTCCCCGAGAAGAAGATGGGGATGAAGGGATCGCCGACCGCCCAGCTGCACTTCGACGGCGTGCGGGTACCCGACGCGCGCCGGATCGGTGACGAGGGACAGGGCTTCGCGATCGCGCTGTCCGCGCTCGACTCCGGCAGGCTGGGCATCGCCGCCTGTGCCATCGGCGTGGCGCAGGCCGCCATGAACGAGGCCGTCGCCTACGCCACCGGGCGCCGGCAGTTCGGCCGCCCCATCGCGGACTTCCAGGGGCTGCGCTTCATGCTCGCCGACATGGCCACCCAGATCGAGGCCGGCCGCGCGCTCTACCTGGAGGCGGCCCGGCTGCGCGACGCGGGAAGCCCCTTCTCGCGGCAGGCGGCCATGGCCAAGCTCTTCTGCACGGACGCCGCGATGCGGGTCACCATCGACGCCGTCCAGGTACTCGGCGGATACGGCTACACGCTGGACTTCCCCGTCGAACGGCTGATGCGCGAGGCGAAGGTGCTCCAGATCGTCGAGGGCACCAACCAGATCCAGCGGATGGTCATCGCCCGCCACCTCGCGGGTCCTGAGACGCGCTGACCCGCAACGGCCGGTCCGACCACACCGGCGTCGTCATGATCCGGTTCCACTCGTGGTCGTGGCGGCCCGGCAGCGTCCTGTCGGTGCTCTCCCAGTGCCGGAGCAGCGCCCGGTAGATGGGCGGATCGGTCGAGTGGGGCCCGGACCGCGGTGCCGGGCGGGGCGTCGGTGACGGCGCCGCCGGGTCGGGAGGCTGCGGAACCGATTCTTCGGAGGCCGGAGCGGCGAGACGGCGGCGACCGGGGCCGGCCGTGGAATGCAGCAGGGTCATACCCGGCCAACGGTCCGGAGCCGGGGCGGGTCACTGCCCGGCCGATTCGAGCGCCCGTTCGTCAGGTCCTCTCGGCGCGCCGCACGGACGGGTCCGGGGTGGCCGCGGACCCGTCCGCGTCGCCGCACACCGGCCGGGGCACGGTGCGGGAGGCCCCGGCGTCCTCGGGGCCCGTCCCGGTGGACCGGGGAGGACGGGGCCCGGGAGCGCGGCCGCCTCAGGCGGCTTCGCGGCGCAGCTGCTGGGGTACCCGGAGCGGGCGCGAACCGGCACCTCCGGCGTGCGAGAACGGCTGCATCCTCCAGTCGAGCCCCTGGGGGAGCGTCAGCAGCAGGGCCGTCTCCTGTTCCTGGGCCAGTGCCGACTCGTCGGCGGGCCGGGCCTCGGACGCGGCGCGGCCGGTTCCGGCACACACCGTCAGCACGAACGGGTTCCACGGGGTGGGGCACAGCGCGTGCTCCGGCAGGACGTCCTCGTCCGCCAGGAGCCCGATGGGCTGCGCACAGTCCGGGCAGACGACCCGGTACATCTCGAACGTGTCGTACGCGTCGGGAGCGGTGTCCTCGAAAGGATCAACGGGCTCCGGTTCGGTACGTCCGGTGAGCTTCAGGCTCTGCATGGGAAATTCCCCCCTCGGGTGGGCCGACAAGGCGCCGCGGCCTCGACCACAGCAAGCACTTCCCGTCGCACATACGGCGTAACCGCGAGGGGCTTGGCTACTGGCGCGTAAACCTGTGGCATTCGTCACATGCCGCCCGCAGGTGCCCTTCACCGCCCTCCACGGCTGTGCCTGGAGGGCCTGTGGCCATAGATTGATCCATATGGAGGAGCTGGACCGTCAAATCGTGGAGTTGCTCGTCAAGGACGGGCGGATGAGCTACACCGACCTGGGCAAGGCCACCGGCCTGTCCACCTCGGCCGTTCATCAGCGCGTCCGCAGGCTGGAGCAGCGCGGGGTGATCCGGGGCTATGCCGCGGTCGTCGACCCCGAGGCCGTCGGGCTGCCCCTGACCGCGTTCATCTCGGTGAAGCCCTTCGACCCGAGCGCGCCGGACGACATCGCGGAACGGCTCGCCGGTGTCCCGGAGCTGGAGGCCTGCCACAGCGTCGCGGGCGACGAGAACTACATCCTCAAGGTGCGGGTCGCGACCCCGCTGGAGCTGGAGCACCTGCTCACCCGGATCCGTTCCCTCGCCGGTGTCTCCACCCGCACCACCGTCGTCCTCTCCACGCCCTACGAGGCGCGCCCGCCGCAGATCTGACACCCCCGCCACCGGTCCCGGGCGGGGCCGTAAGGGGGGTCGCGCACGGTGGGGGCCCGGCAGGCGGGAGACTGGTCCTCATGACCGAGAGCACCGCCCCCCAGAGCGAACACCGCACCGTGCTGCTGCGCGGTGGAGACGTCCACAGCCCCGCCGACCCCTTCGCGACCGCCATGGTGGTCGAACGGGGCCATGTCGCCTGGGTGGGTTCCGAAGGGGCAGCCGACGCCTTCGCGGACGGCGTCGACGAGGTGATCGACCTCGACGGGGCCCTGGTCACTCCCGCCTTCACCGACGCGCACGTCCACACCACATCAACCGGTCTGGCCCTCACCGGCCTCGACCTCTCGGGCGCCCGCACGCTCGGCGAGGCCCTTGACCTCGTGCGCTCGTACGTGGCGTCGCACCCGGCCGGGCGGGTGGTCCTGGGGCACGGCTGGGACGCCACGCGCTGGCCCGAGCAGCGCCCGCCCACGCGCGCCGAGCTGGACGCGGCGGCGGGCGGACGCGCGGTCTATCTGCCCCGGATCGACGTGCATTCGGCGGTCGTCACCACCGCGCTGCTCGACCTCGTCCCCCGGGCCGCCTCCCTGGACGGCTACCGGCCCGACGCGCCGCTGACGGGCGCCGCCCACCACGCGGTGCGCGCCGCCGCCCACGGCGCCGTGTCGCCGCGGCAGCGAGCCGACGCCCAGCGTGCCGCGCTGGCTCACGCGGCGTCCCTCGGCATCGGAACGGTCCACGAGTGCGGCGGCCCGGACATCTCCGACGAGGAGGACTTCACCTCGCTGCTGAAGCTGGCGGCCGGGGAGCCGGGCCCGCGGGTCTTCGGCTACTGGGCCGAACAGGTCGGTGACGAGAAGGACGCCCGGCGCATCAGGGAGCTCGGGGCGGTGGGCGCGGCGGGAGACCTCTTCGTCGACGGCTCGCTCGGCTCCCACACCGCCTGCCTCCACGAGCCGTACGCCGACGCGCCGGTCACGGGCACCGCCCATCTCGATGCCGCGCAGATCGCCGCCCATGTCGCCGCCTGCACCGAGGCCGGGCTCCAGGCGGGCTTCCATGCCATCGGCGACGCGGCCCTCGCCGCGGTCGTCGACGGCATCAGGACGGCGGCCGGGAAGGTCGGCCTCGGCCGGGTCCGGGCCGCCAGGCACCGCGTCGAGCACGCCGAGATGCTCACCCCCGAGACGGTCGCCGCTTTTGCGGAGCTCGGCCTCACCGCCTCGGTCCAGCCCGCCTTCGATGCCGCCTGGGGCGGTGAGGAGGGCATGTACGCCCGCCGGCTGGGTGCCGGGCGGGCGAGGACCCTCAACCCGTACGCGGCGCTCCTGCGGGCCGGTGTGCCCCTCGCGTTCGGCTCCGACAGCCCGGTGACCCCGCTGGACCCGTGGGGGACGGTGCGGGCCGCCGCGTTCCACCGGACGCCCGAGCACCGGATCTCGGTACGGGCCGGCTTCACCGCCCACACCCGGGGCGGCTGGCGCGCGGTCGGGCGGGACGACGCGGGCACCCTGGTGCCCGGGGCTCCGGCCGACTACGCGGTCTGGCGCACCGAGGAACTGGTCGTCCAGGCCCCGGACGACCGGGTGGCGCGCTGGTCGACGGATCCCCGGTCGGGAACGCCCGGCCTGCCCGATCTGAGCCCCGGGGGCGAACTCCCGGTCTGCCTGCGCACCGTTGTCTTCGGACAAACTGTCTACGTACGGCCGAACGAGTGACGTGCGGACATTTCGTACCGCCGATCGAAGGCGCCCCCGTTCTGCCGCGACCTGGGGATCTTCAGGACTGACCAGGCAAGTTCGGTAAACGATGCAGGTCAGGCAACTATTGACAGAATGCGCCCACTGGCCGGTAGGTTCGGCCAGGTCCACCACAGGACGTCCGACCGGTTAAACCTCCACGCAGTCGTCGAACGCCGCTGGGTCATGAGGTGGTGTGCCGCACCGGCGCACCACCACTGACAGCCAGGTTCAGCGCCCGCGCCTCGGGGGCGAGGGACGGTTTCAGCCGGGCGGAGGGTGCGACCCGGGTGGGGCCCGGACGTTCAGTAGACAACGGCTCTAGGTCGACCCGCAGCCGGCGGGTCCCAGGTCGGCCCGAAGGGCGCCGGGCCCCGATCCGCAGTTCTGTCCGCATCTCCGTGCTTCTGTCCGCCGCACTCTCCCACGCCACCCGACCGGGTCGGTCTGTGCACGCGCCGCGCTCGATATGGTGTGCATCTGCGTACGGACTTAAGGGGCAGTAAGTGAACGACGGCGGTCAGAGGCGATACGGCCCGCTCGGCAGAGCACTGGTGATCATTCCGACCTACAACGAGGCCGAGAACATCAAGCCGATCGTCAGCCGGGTGCGCGCCGCCGTGCCGGAGGCTGACATCCTGGTCGCCGACGACAACAGTCCCGACGGCACCGGCAAGCTCGCCGACGAGATCGCCGCGACCGACGACCAGGTCCACGTGCTGCACCGCAAGGGCAAGGAAGGGCTCGGCGCCGCCTACCTCGCCGGCTTCCGCTGGGGCATCGACCACGACTACGGCGTTCTCGTCGAGATGGACGCCGACGGCTCCCACCAGCCCGAGGAACTGCCGCGCCTGCTCACCGCGCTCAAGGGCGCGGACCTGGTGCTCGGCTCCCGCTGGGTCCCCGGCGGACGGGTGGTCAACTGGCCCAAGTCCCGCGAGATGATCTCCCGGGGCGGCAGCACGTACTCCCGGCTGATGCTCGGACTGCAGACGCGCGACGTCACCGGCGGCTACCGGGCCTTCCGCACCGAGACGCTCCAGGGCATCGGCCTGGACGAGGTCGCCTCGCAGGGCTACTGCTTCCAGGTCGACCTGGCCCGCCGCGCGATCGAGGCCGGCTTCCACGTCGTCGAGGTTCCGATCACCTTCGTGGACCGGGAGGTCGGTGACTCCAAGATGAGCCGCGACATCCTGGTCGAGGCGCTCTGGCGCGTGACCGCGTGGGGTGTCACCACGCGTACGAACCGGGTGCTCGGCCGCAGGAACACCTGACCCCCGGATCCGGGCGGGCTCCGTCGCCCCGTTTACCCCGTCCGGACGCCGGCCCAGGCACACTGGTGACATGACGACCGGCACACCGCCCCCGACCGCCCGCAGGCGCTCGCGCGCCCGGACCTTCGTACCTCTTGCCATCGCCGCCTGGGCGGTGCTCGAGATCTGGCTGCTCATCGCGGTGGCGGATGTGGCAGGCGGGTTCACCGTGCTGCTGCTCCTGGCCGCGGGGGTCGTCCTCGGGGCCATGGTGATGAAGCGGGCCGGCCGCCGCGCCTTCCGCAATCTCACGGAGACGCTCCAGCAGGCGCAGGGACAGACGGGGGCCGGCGGCTCGTCGCCCGCCCCGGCCGGTACCCGGGGCAACGGGTTCCTGATGCTCGCCGGGCTCCTGATCATGATTCCGGGAGTGATCTCGGACGTGGCCGGACTGCTGCTCCTGGTGCCGCCGGTCCGGTCGGCGCTCAGCAGGTACGCGGAGCGTTCACTGGAACGCCGGATGAGGACGGCCGGTCCCGGCAGCCTCTCGGACGCCTTCCAGCAGGCCCGGATGCACCGACCGGACGGAAAGGTCGTCCAGGGCGAGGTGATCCGCGAGGACCCCGCCCGCCCGGACGACACCCCGCGCCCGCCACTGACCCCGTAACCACACCCGGCGACTGCTCCCGGCCTTCCGGGCCGGGTCCGGCCCTGATCGAGCCCGTCCGGCGATCGAGGGCAATTTCCGGCAGCGGCCGACGCGACCGGACCGGGCACGCCCGGTCCGGTCCGGCCCGGCACGGGCCCGAGCGGGCCACGGATCACCGGTTCGGGCCCGGGCCGACAGCGCACCACCGGGCCGGGCGCACGCCGAACGGGGCAGCGGCACCACCGGGCCGGCCCAGGCCCGAGAGGGTGGTCCGAGCGCCCCGCAGCCGGCCGCCCGAGGTCCACGCACAGAGCCGCGGGGGGGGGGGGCCCCCCCGGGGGGGGGGGGCCCGGGGGGGGGGGGGGGGCGCGGCGCGGGGGGGGGGGGGGCGGGGGGGGGGGGGGGGGGAATACGACACCCGGCGCGGGGGGGGGCCGCCCCACGGCGGCCCCCCCCCCCCCGGGGGGGGGGGGCCCCCCCCCCCCCCCCCGCCCGCCCCCGCCCCCCCCCCCGGGGGGGGGCCCCCCCCCCCCCGGGGGCCCCCCCCCGCGGCTCTGTCTCGATGCGCGCTACGCGGTCAGGCAGACTTCCTGCTGTCCCGCGGATGCACGGCGATATTCATGGCGCCGGAGCGCAGAACCGCCAGCCTCTCGGCCAGCACCTCTTCCAGCTCCTCGCGTGTGCGCCGCTCCATGAGCATGTCCCAGTGCGTACGCGCAGGCTTGCCCTTCTTCTCCTCGGGGCCATCCCCGTCCACCAGGAGTGCCTGGGCGCCACACGCCTTGCACTCCCACTCCGGCGGAATTTCCGCCTCTACCGAGAACGGCATCTCAAATCGATGTCCGTTCTGGCATGCGTACTCCACCGCCTGGCGCGGGGCCAGATCGATGCCGCGGTCCGTCTCGTAGCTGGTAACCACGAGTCGCGTGCCGCGGAGAGCTCGCTCACTCATGAATCGTGCCTCCCGGGCTTGTCGCCCACAGGACAAATGTCGCTGTCGTCGTCATCCGGTCAACGTCCGGTCGGCGGCAAAGATTCCCGTTGCCGGTCATGCGTCGCCCGTCGTGCCGCTGCTTTTTCAGGTTTGCGAGTGTTGAAGTACCCGCCAGTGCCCGGTTTGTCACATCTGGCGGAAGTTGTCACCCAACGGTTTGGATTCTTCCACTCGCAGTAACGGTCCTCCGGGCAGGCCAAAGGCGTACACTACCGGCCTTTCACTTCAACGTCTAAATCCGTTCGGGAACGGGGTTCCCGGCGGCCGCCACCGCCTGCCGTACGGGCACCCTCGCGAGCAGCACGGAACCGACGACGAAGAAGACCACCAACGAGATGATCGCATCCCGGTAACTGCCGGTCAGCTGGTACGCGAGCCCGAACACCAGGGGGCCCAGCCAGCTCAGCCCGCGGTCGCTCATCTCGTAGGCGGAGAAGTACTCCGCCTCCTTGCCGCGCGGCACCAGGTGCGAATAGAGGGACCGGGACAGGGCCTGGCTCCCGCCGAGGACCAGGCCGATCGCCGCCGCCAGCGCGTAGAAGAAGACCGGAGAACCGGCGGGCAGGAAGTAGCCGGCGACGAGGATCAGCGTCCAGACCACGAGTGACCCGAGGATCGTGTGTTTCGCCCCGTAGACCCGGGCCATGCGTCCCATGCCGAGCGCCCCGGCGACCGCCAGTACCTGGACCAGCAGCACGGCCGTGATCAGCGTCGTCTGGCTCAGCCCCAGTTCCTCGGAGCCGTACACGGAGGCCTGGGAGATGACGGTCTGCACGCCGTCGTTGTAGACGAGGTACGCCAGCAGGAAGGAGAGCGTGAGCGGGTGGCGGCGCATGTCGCGCAGGGTCGCTCTCAGCTGCCGCCAGCCGGATCCGACCGGCAGGCCGCCGGTCTCCTTCGTGTTCCGGTCCCGCAGCCTGCGCAGCGGAATGATGGTGAAGGCGCCCCACCACACACCTGCCGAGGCGAGACAGATCCGCACGGCGTCCGACTCGGACAGGCCGAAGGAGTCGTGGCCCGTGTAGAGGACCAGGTTGAGGACGAGGACCAGCGCCCCCGACGTGTAGCCGAACGCCCAGCCGCGGGAGGAGACCGCGTCGCGTTCGTCCGGCTCCGCGATCTGCGGCAGATAGGCGTTGTAGAGCACCATCGACACGGAGATCGAGGCGTTGGCCACGATGAGCAGGAGGACCCCGAGCAGATAGCGGTCCCCGTCCAGGAAGAACATCGCGGCCGTCGCGGTCGCGCCCGTGTACGCCGCCGCCGCGAGCAGCGGCTTCTTGCGGCCCGTACGGTCGGCCGCCGCGCCCACGATCGGCATCAGGATCACCGCGACGACGAGCGAGGCCGAGACCGCGTACGCGAACAAGGACCCGGCCCGGACCGGCACCCCGAGCGGATGGACGTACCCCTCGGCGTCGGCGGCGGCCTTGGCGACCGACGTCAGGTACGGCCCGAGGAACACGGTGAGGACGCTCGTCGAGTAGACGGAGCAGGCGAAGTCGTAGAAGTACCAGCCACGCTGCTCACGGCGCCGGTCGCCGGTGTCGTCCGGCCCTGCCGTCCCGTCCGCCGGCTCGGCGGTGTCCGCGGTCTCGGCGCTCATTGCGCACCCCTCGTCTCTCCCCGTGAAGACGTCGCCGGGCCCGCGTCAGGCCCAGGCCCCCCGCTCGCTCAGCACCGTGCGCAGCGTCTCGATGTGATCGGTCATGATGCCATCCACTCCGAGGTCCAGGAGCGCGGTCATCCGCTCCGGCTCGTTGACCGTCCACACGTGCACCTGGAGTCCGCGCGCGTGCGCCTCCCGTACGAAGCGCCGGTCGACGACCCGGACACCGCCCTGGCTCTCCGGGACCTGTGCGCAGACCGCGCCGGCACGCAGCGCCGCCGGGATCCCGTACGAGCGCAGCCGCAGCCCCATGACGCCCCGGACGCCGTAGGACGTGGCGAGCCGCGGGCCGGCCAGCCGGTGCGCCCTGGCCACCCGCGCCTCGGAGAAGGACCCGACGCACACCCGGTCCCAGGAGTCCGTCCGGCGGATCAGCTCCACGAGCGGTACGAGGGCCGGCCCGGCCTTGATGTCCACGTTCCAGCGGGCCTCCGGGAATGCCTCCAGCAGCTCCTCGAACAGCGGCAGCGGCTCCCGTCCGGCCACCCGGGCCCGCCGTATCTCGCTCCACGGCAGCTCCGCTATCCGGCCCCGGGAGTCCGTGACCCGGTCCAGCGTGGGGTCGTGGAAGGCGACCAGCCGGCCGTCCGCCGAGGCGTGCACATCGGTCTCGAAGTACCGGTACCCGGCGTCGGCGGCCCGGCGGAACGCGGCCGCCGTGTTCTCGATCCCGTCCGCCGCTCCGCCCCGGTGGGCGAACGCGAGAGGAGCGGGGTGGTCCAGATAGGGGTGGCGTACGGAAGTCACTGCGGCAGTATGGCCTGCCCGGATGTCCGGGCGGTGACCGTGGTGCCACCGTTGTCCGTGATCGTGAAGAAGCGAAGGAAGAACTGGGCGAGCGGGCCGATCGCCAGGGCGTACAGGACCGTTCCCGCGCCGAGGGAGCCGCCGAGGGCGAACCCGGTGACCACGACCGCGATCTCGATCGCCGTGCGGACGAACCGGATCGACCGGCCGGTCCGCCGGTGCAGCCCGGTCATCAGGCCGTCGCGCGGTCCGGGGCCGAACCGGGCGGCGATGTAGAGCCCGGTCGCCACACCGTTGAGGACGATCCCCGCCACCATCACCCCGGCCCGCGCCACGAGCCCGTGCACCTCGGGAACGAGGGCGAGCGTGCCGTCCATCGCGAGTCCCACGGCGAAGACGTTCGACACGGTGCCCAGGCCCGGCCGCTGCCGGAGCGGGATCCAGGCCAGCAGGACGATCGCCCCGATGATGATCGAGACGACCCCGATGCTGATCCCCGTGAGCTCGGCGAGCCCCTGGTGCAGCACACCCCAGGGTTCCAGGCCGAGTCCTGCGACGACGAGGAGGGCCGAGCTCGCGCCGTACAGCGCCAGGCCCGCGTAGAGCTGGGTCAGCCGTCGGGTGAGGTGGGCCCCGCGCGGAACGGCGGTGATGGACAAGTGGTGCCCCCTGGTGTGGTGGTGGTGGACTGCTGCATGTCACTCTGTGGCAGGGGATTGGCTTCCAACTATGGCCAATCCGAGGAAGGTGGACTGATTCCCATGGCGCAGTGGACTTCGGCCGTCGGTGCGGCACAGCTCGCCCGGCAGCTGCACGCCCAGCAGCCCCGGCCCGCGGGCCCCGGCGCCCGCAGGCCGCCCGCCTACCGCGCTCTCGCCGACGGCATCCGGCTGCTCGTCCTCGAGGGCCGGGTCCCGGTCGCCGCCCGGCTCCCCGCCGAGCGCGAACTCGCGCTGGCCCTGTCCGTCAGCCGTACGACGGTCGCCGCCGCCTATGAGGCGCTGCGGGCCGAGGGCTTCCTGGAGTCCCGGCGCGGGGCCGGCAGCTGGACGGCCGTCCCCGCGGGCAATCCGCTGCCGGCCCGCGGACTGGAGCCGCTGCCGCCCGAGGCGCTCGGATCGATGATCGACCTGGGCTGCGCCTCGCTGCCCGCGCCCGAGCCATGGCTCACCCGAGCCGTCCAGGGCGCCCTGGAGGAGCTGACCCCCTACGCCCACACCCACGGCGACTACCCGGCCGGTCTGCCCGCGCTGCGGCAGATGATCGCGGACCGCTACACCGCCAGCGGCATTCCGACGATGCCCGAGCAGATCATGGTCACCACCGGGGCCATGGGCGCGATCGACGCGATCTGCCACCTCTTCGCCGGCCGCGGCGAGCGGATCGCGGTGGAGTCCCCGAGCTACGCGAACATCCTCCAGCTGATGCGGGAGGCGGGTGCCCGCCTCGTGCCGGTGGCCATGGAGGAGGGGCTCGGCGGCTGGGACATGAACCGGTGGCGCCAGGTGCTGAGGGACGCGGCCCCCCGGCTCGCGTACGTCGTCGCCGACTTCCACAACCCCACCGGCGCCCTGGCCGACGAGGACCGCCGCCGCGCGCTGGTGGACGCCGCGCGCTCGGCCGGCACGGTCCTGGTGGTCGACGAGACGATGCACGAGCTGTACCTGGACGAAGACGTGGACATGCCGCGCCGCGTCTGTGCCTTCGACCCGGCCGGCAGCACCGTCCTCACCGTCGGATCGGCCAGCAAGGCCTTCTGGGCCGGCATGCGCATCGGCTGGGTCCGCGCCGCCCCCGACGTGATCCGCAGCCTGGTGGCCGCGCGCGCCTACGCCGACATGGGGACCCCGGTCCTCGAACAGCTCGCCGTCAACTGGCTGATGCGTACGGGCGGCTGGGAGGAGGCCGTGCAGATCCGCCGGGAGCAGGCGCGGGACAACCGGGACGCGCTCGTCGCCGCGGTGCGCCGGGAACTGCCGGACTGGGAGTTCGCCGTGCCGCGTGGCGGGCTGACGCTCTGGGTCCGTACCGGCGGGCTCTCGGGATCGCGGCTCGCGGTGGCCGGGGAGCGGGTCGGGGTGCGGGTACCTTCCGGGCCCCGGTTCGGGGTCGACGGGGCCTTCGAGGGCTATGTGCGGCTGCCGTTCACGGTCGGCGGCCCGGTCGCGGACGAGGCGGCCCAGCGGCTGGCCGCAGCAGCCCGGCTGGTCGGTTCGGGGGCGGGCGTGGGCGCGGAGGCACCCCGTTCGTTCGTGGCCTGACCCCGGCATGGGGGGGGGGGGGGGCGGGGGGGGGGCGGGGCCCCCCCCCCCCCCCGCGGGGGGGGGGGGGGGGGGCCCCCCGGGGGGGGGGGGGGCGGCCCCGGGGGGGGGGGGGGGGCGCCCGCCGCCGGGCCCGCGCCCCCCCCCCCCCATGCCGGGGTCAGTCGCTGAGCGCCAGGCCCTCGACGCCGACGGACGCGGTCACCGTGTCCGTCGGCACGGGTTCGGGCCTGCTCGCCTCGACGGCGGTGCGCCGCTCGGGGAGCAGGTCGAGCACGGCCCGGCGCTGCGCCTCGCTCGTCGCGTCGTCGTACGGATCGGGTGTGGCGGGCACCTGGATGCGCAGCACCTGGCCGGTGCCGAGCCGTGCGTACCCACGGCCGGGCGGGACGTCCGGAGTCGGGGTCGTGTGCGGCTCCAGGCCGAGGACGGACTCGATCTGGCCGGGCGAGCAGTGACCGAGCACGACCCGGGCCCTGGTGTGGGACCGGACGGTGTCGCTCAGGCCGTCCAGGCTGTCGAACTGCTCGGTCATCACCACGGTGACGTTGGCGGCCCTGCCGTGGCGCAGGGGCACCTGGAGCAGTTCCTGCGGATCGGGACCGCCGTCCGCGGCGGCGAGGTGGCCGAGCACGCTCGGCCGGTCCAGCAGGATCCAGAGGGGGCGCCTGATGTCCTCGGGCGCGGCCTGACCGGACTGCCGGGCCCGGTTGGCCTCGATGAGCCGGCGCTCCGTCTCGCTGGCCGCCCACTCCAGGGTGGACAGCGCCCCGGCCAGTCCGCACTCGACGGCCAGCACGCCCTCACGGCCGGTGAAGCACGCGTACTCCCCGGTGCCGCTGCCTTCGACGATCAGGATGTCGCCCTGCTGGAGCGCCTGGAGGGCGATGGAGCGCAGGAGCGTGGTGGTGCCGCTGCCGGGCTGTCCGGCGATCAGCAGATGGGGTTCGGTGGAGCGTGCGCCGGTCCGCCACACGACGCCCGGCGCGTCGCGCGTCTCGTCGCCGTCGCTCACCGGCACCGTGCGCTGTACCGCGTCGTCGTCGGTGAACCCGAGGACGGTCTCACCGGGCGCGGTGACGAAGCGCTGGGCGGTGAGGGTGGTGGGCAGGGCGTCGAGGACGGTCATGAGGAGCTGGTTGCCCTCCTCGTCCCAGCTGAAGAGGTACTCCCGGCCGCGGCCCGACTTGGCGTGCAGCAGCTGTTCGATCCGGGCGCGGGAGGTGGCCTCGCTGTCGGTGAAGTAGGCCGGGTACGTCACACGCAGGCTCCTGACCCGGCCGTTGCCGTCGAACTCGTACCCGCTGAAGACCTTGTCCCAGTCGCCGCCGTGGGTGAACGGCCCACCGGGGTCGTCGGCCGTCGAGAAGTACGGCACGAGAGCCTCGTACAGAGCCTGCAGACGGCCCGTCTCCGCCTCGTCCGGGCCGGTCTTGACGGGTGTGCGTTCCCGTCCCTTCCATGCGGAGGCGCCCATCACCGTGACGAGGGCCAGCAGCGGCCCGTACGGGATGAGCGCGACCACGAGTACGCAGGCCGCGACGAGGAACAGCGTGGGACCACGCCGGTCCTTGGGCGTCGCGGCCCACTTCTGCCGTCCTGCACCGGCCAGCAGCCGCAGACCACGAGTGATCATGATCAGCGGATGGAGCACGTCGGTGGCGCTGTCGGCGGCCGTGCGCGCGAACTCTCGACTGCGAGTGATCGAAGCGCTGCCGCTGCTCAGAATGCGGGGGAGTGGTCGCCGGGCCACGTCTGTCTCCTGGAGGGGGTGGGAGCGGTAGCGGAAGGTCAGAACTTGATCCCGCCCAAGAGGCCGGCGAGGCTCGCTCCGCCCGCGGTGATGCTCGGTGCGATGGCGGTGCCGGCCAGGTAGAAGCCGAACAGGGCGGTGACGAGGGCGTGTGATGCCTTGAGGCCGTCCTTCCTGAAGAACAGGAAGACGATGATGCCGAGGATGACGACGCCTGACATGGAAAGGATCATGAGTGGTTCTCCTGGTTGGGGGGACAGTCACCATGAGTCCTTCCAAGCTCACCGGAAGTATCTATATGATAAAAGCTGCAATTGGGTGAAAAGTCTGTTTTTTCACTTGTCTGGCGTACGGAAGGGCGCGAGGAGGAGGGGTTTCGGAGGCCGGGCCTCACCTCGTCGTCACTCGACGTGATCTTTTGCCATGGGCGGGCCCGGGCGTGTGCGCCCCCGGGCAGTACCCTGTCGATTCACTCGCACGGCCCACGCGGGGTATGCCCCGGCAGGCCGTCATCAGCGCAACCGGTGAGAAGGAAGGCGGTCCCCCGATGAGCGAAACCCCTGATCCCGAGGTGGTCGAGCTGGCGACCAAGGTCTTCGACCTGGCACGCCACGGCGATGCCGACGCCCTCGCGGCCTATGTCGACGCCGGAGTCCCGGCGAACCTCACCAACGACCGGGGCGACTCGCTGCTGATGCTCGCGGCCTACCACGGGCACGCCCCGGCGGTCGTCGCCCTGGCCGGCCGCGGCGCCGACCCGGACCGGGCCAACGACCGCGGGCAGACGCCGCTCGCCGGAGCGGTCTTCAAGGGCGAGGACGCGGTCGTCAGGGCCCTGCTCGACGCGGGAGCCGATCCGGCGGCCGGAACACCCTCCGCACTGGACACGGCGCGCATGTTCGGCAAGGCCGACCTGCTGGAACTCTTCGGCGCCCGCTGAAGGGGCTTCGTCGTAAATGTGGTCGCGGTGGCGAAATGGCTGGGTCATCATGACGTCGCGGGCCCGATTCGGGCCACCGACGAGAGGCAGGGAAGATGGTCTGCACCAGGCAGAAGACGGCGGTCGGCCGATCATGTTGCTGCGCGGTCTAGGGGGCGTTTCGTCCACGTGGAACTGCACAGTCCCGGTTGCGTCGACAGCTTGATGTGAGGCTTTTCCCATGTTTGATCCGTTCATAGCGCCGAGCGGCACCCTGCTCGGCCTGCTGCAGAGGGGCCGCGGCGACGGCACGCTCCACGCACTCGCCGCACCACGCCCCGAGGCCCTGGCGGCTCTCAACCACTGTGTCCTGAGCGACCCGCGCCACGACTGGCAGGTGGAGAACCGCTCCCTCTACTACGCACGCCTGTATCTCGACCTCGACGGCGGGATCGAGGAGATCGAGCGGCACCTGTGCGACGCCGACGACCACCTCGACACGGACGACTCACGGACCGGCCTGGCCCTGGCGGTCCTCGGCCACCTCGCCTCGTACGGCCGCGACGACGCCCTGGCCCTGCTGCGGCGGTACGCCGCGACCGGCTCCAACTGGGCCTGGGCCCTGGACGAGCTCGCGCTGCGTGACGACGATGCCGGGCTGCGGTCCCTCGCCGTGCCCGTGCTGGCACGCTTCCCGGAGAACGCCGAGGGCCGTGCCGAGCTCGCCGCCACCGTGCGGGACGCCTACGAGCCCCGCCCCTGGCGGCTCTGGGCCGACGACCCGCGCCCCTCGGTGGGCGCCCGGGTGAGAGCCGCCTCCGAACAGGGCTCCTTCGACCGCTGGCAGCGGCAGATGCGGCCGGGCGGTCCACGCCCCGGCTGGGGCGTCCGGGCCGTCTTCGACTGGGCCCAGGAAGGGCTCGACCGGGGCAGCGTCCTGCACGTACCGGCCGCCCGCTGCCTCTCCGCGGTGGCGGGACCGGAGGACCGGCAGCTGATCGTCGAGGCCGCCCGCAGCGGTTCCGACGGCGCCCGGTGCGCCGCGCTGCACTACCTCGCCGCCGAAGTCCGCGACCCGGTCGTCCTCGACCTGATCGAGGCCGCGACGGTCGGCGGGTCGCAGGCCGTCGCCGAAGCGGCCGTCGCGGCCTTCGAGCGGATGTGCGGCGAGGCGGCCGTGGAGCGCGCGCGCCGCTGGGCCCAGCGGCCCGACGCGCTCGGGGCCTCGGCGGCCGGCGTACTGGCCACCCGCGGCGTTCCGCAGGACGCCCCGCTCGTCCTCGGCGCCCTGCGGGACGCCGTACGGGGCGAAGGACCGGACGCACCCCGCCTGTGGACCCTGGTCGACGGCGCCGGCCGGCTCGGCATCGCCTGCGCCGCGCCCGTACTGCGTCACGTCTACCGCGAGACGTCCTCCTCCCATCTGCGGGGCAGGGCCGCCCGGGCCCTCGCCGCCACCGATCCCTCCTTCGCCACCGGCTTCGCCGTCGAATGCCTGTGGGACTGCGAGGAGACGACCCGAGAGGTCGCCGCACGCCATGCGGAGACCGGTGACATCAGGGTGGCCGAGCGCCTGCGCCGGCTGGCCGCCGATCCGGCCGAGGAGGCCGAGGTCCAGTCGGCCGTACGGAGCAGGATCGGACCGGACGCACCGGCGGTCTGACCCCGCCGGAACCGCGGCCGGAACCGGCAAGGCCGGGAAACCGCAGGAGCGCAGCGCGTCGGGGGCGCGCCGCGCCGAAGAGCACCGGACCCCGGGCCTCTCGTTCGGCTCGTGCCGGGCTCGCGTGGCCCGAACGGAAGACCCTGACCCCGGGCCTCCTCGCGTCCTGCGCGCCTCCCGAAGGGCCGCGCGCCAGTATGGAGGGATGACCGGACGCTGGGAGTTCTGGATCGACCGGGGCGGTACGTTCACCGATGTGGTGGGCCGGGACCCCGAAGGACGGCTGGTCACCCGCAAGCTCCTCTCGCACGACCCGGACCGCTACCGGGACGCCGCCGTCGCGGGGATCCGGCTGCTGCTGGGACTCGGGCCGGACGAACCGGTCCCCGCCGACCGGGTCGCCGCCGTCAAGATGGGCACCACCGTCGCCACCAACGCCCTGCTGGAGCGGCGCGGTGAACCCACCGTCCTCGTCATCACCGAAGGCTTCCGGGACGCCCTGCGCATCGCCTACCAGAACCGGCCCAGGCTCTTCGACCGCCACATCCTGCTTCCGGAAGCCGTGTACGAGCGGGTGATCGAGGTCCCCGAGCGGATCGACGCCCGGGGGCGGACCGTGCGGCCGCTGGACCGGGCCGCGGTGGCGGAGCGGCTGCGCGGGGCGCGCGAGGACGGGCTGAGCAGCGCGGCCGTCGTCCTCATGCACGGCTACCGCCACCCGGACCACGAGAAGGCCGTCGCCGCGGAGGCCCGTGCGGCAGGGTTCACCCAGGTCAGCTGCTCCCACGAGGTCAGCCCGCTCATCAAACTGGTGCCGCGCGGCGACACCACCGTCGTCGACGCCTACCTCTCACCGATCCTGCGCCGGTACGTCGACACGATCGCCGCCGAACTCGACGGCATCCGGCTGATGTTCATGCAGTCCAACGGGGGCCTGCGCGAGGCCGCCGGGTTCCGTGGCAAGGACGCGGTCCTCTCCGGGCCGGCCGGTGGCGTCGTCGGCATGGCCCGCACCTCGGAGCAGGCCGGCTACGACCGGGTCGTCGGCTTCGACATGGGCGGTACCTCCACCGACGTCTCGCACTATGCGGGCGAGTTCGAACGCGAGCTCGGCACCGAGGTGGCGGGTGTGCGGATGCGCGCCCCGATGATGAACATCCACACCGTCGCGGCCGGCGGCGGCTCGGTCCTGCACTTCGACGGCCGCCGCTACCGGGTCGGTCCCGACTCGGCCGGAGCGGTGCCGGGCCCGGCCTGCTACCGCAGGGGCGGGCCGCTGACCGTCACCGACGCGCAGGTGATGCTCGGGCGGATCCAGCCCGCCCACTTCCCCGCCGTCTTCGGGCCGGACGGCGATCTGCCCCTCGACGCGGACATCGTGCACAGACGCTTCGGGGAACTCGCCGACGAGGTCGCACGGGCCACCGGAACCCGGCGGACGGCGGCCGGGACCGCTGCCGGATTCCTGGAGATCGCCGTGCTCAACATGGCGAACGCGGTCAAGAGGATCTCCGTGCAGCGCGGGCACGACATCACCCGCTACGCCCTCACCGGTTTCGGCGGCGCGGGCGGTCAGCACGTCTGCGCCGTCGCGGACGCCCTCGGCATCGACACGGTCCTCGTGCCCCCGCTGGCCGGTGTGCTGTCCGCCTACGGCATCGGGCTGGCCGACGCGACCGCGATGCGCGAACAGTCCGTCGAGGCACCGCTCGACGCCCCGGCCCTGGACCGGCTGGACGAGGCCTGCGACGCGCTGGCCGCCCGTACCCGGGCCGAACTGCGCGCCGACGGCGTCCCCGGCCACGCCATCAGCACGCGGGCGCGCGTACTCCTGCGGTACGAGGGCACGGACGCGAGCCTCTCCGTCGAGCTGGACACGGTGGCCGCCATGACCGAGGCGTTCGCGGGCGAGCACCGCGCCCGCTACGGCTTCACGATGGACCGGCCGCTGGTCGTCGAGGCGGTCTCCGTGGAGGCGACCGGTACGGCGGGGGAGTCGCAGGCGCCCCGGCCGTCCGGGCCGGAGAACGGCGGGGCCACCGCCCCGCAACCCCACGACACCGCACGGATGTTCGCCGGAGGCAGCTGGCAGGACGCCGCCCTTCACCGCCGGGCGGACCTGCGGACCACGGACACCGTGACGGGGCCGGCCGTCATCGCCGAGGACGGCGCTACCACCGTCGTCGACCCCGGCTGGCAGGCCGCTCCCGGCACCACCGGTCATCTGATCCTGACCCGCGCACGCCCCCGCCCCGCGAAACGGGCCGTCGGCACCCGGGTCGACCCGGTCATGCTGGAAGTCTTCAACAACCTCTTCATGTCCATCGCCGAACAGATGGGCGTGCGCCTGGAGAACACCGCCCACTCCGTCAACATCAAGGAGCGGCTCGACTTCTCCTGCGCGCTCTTCGACGCGGACGGCAACCTGATCGCCAACGCGCCGCACATCCCGGTGCACCTCGGTTCCATGGGGGAGTCCATCCAGGAAGTGCTGCGCCGCAACGACGGCACCATGCGGCCCGGTGACGTGTACGCCATCAACGATCCGTACCACGGAGGCACACACCTGCCCGATGTGACCGTCGTGACGCCGGTGTTCGACGAGCGCGACGGCGCTCCTCCCGCGCTGAGTTTCCTGGTGGCCTCACGCGGTCACCACGCCGAGATCGGCGGCATCACGCCCGGCTCCATGCCGGCCTTCAGCCGCACCGTCGACGAGGAGGGTGTGCTCTTCGACAACTGGCTCCTGGTGCGGGACGGCGCCTTCCGCGAGGCCGCGACCCGCGAGCTGCTCGGCTCCGCCGCGTACCCCTCCCGCGACCCGGACACCAACCTCGCCGACCTGCGCGCCCAGATCGCCGCCAACGAGAAGGGCATCGCCGAACTGCGCCGCATGGTCGAGCAGTTCGGTCCCGACGTCGTCGACGCCTACATGGGCCATGTGCAGGACAACGCCGAGGAGTCCGTGCGCCGCATCGTCGCAGGGCTCCACGACGGCCACTGCCGGTACGAGACGGACAACGGGGCCGTGATCGAGGTGACGCTGACCGTGGACCGGGAGGCCCGCAGCGCGCTCGTCGACTTCACCGGTACCTCACCGCAGCAGCCGGGCAACTTCAACGCCCCGAAGTCGGTGGTCATGGCCGCCGTGCTGTACGTGTTCCGGACCCTGGTGGCCGACGACATCCCGCTCAACAGCGGCTGCCTCACACCGCTGGAGATCCGGGTACCGGAGGGCTCCATGCTGGCACCCGTCCACCCCGCCGCCACGGTCGCCGGCAACGTGGAGACCTCGCAGGCCGTCACGGGAGCGCTGTACGCCGCTCTCGGCGTCCAGGCCGAGGGCTCGGGCACCATGAACAACCTCACGTTCGGCAACGAACGGGTGCAGTACTACGAGACCGTGGCGAGCGGCTCGGGCGCGGGGGAGGACTTCGACGGCACCGACGCCGTACAGACGCACATGACCAATTCGCGGCTCACCGATCCCGAGATCCTCGAATGGCGTTGTCCGGTACTCCTGGAGAGCTTCCGGGTGCGCGAGGGAAGCGGGGGAGCGGGCCGCAGGCACGGCGGATGCGGGGTGGAACGCCGGATCCGCTTCCTCGAGCCCGTCACGGTGGCCCTGCTCACCGGGCACCGCCGGGTGCCGCCGTACGGCATGGCGGGCGGCGGCCCGGGCGCCCTGGGCAGCCAGCACATCGAACGCGCCGACGGCGGCCGCACCCCGCTGAAGGGCTGCGACACCGCGGAGCTGGACACCGACGACGTACTGGTCCTGCGGACCCCGGGCGGCGGGGGGTACGGGGCGCCGGACACTGCCGGTGACCGGGGCCGTGGAGACCGGCGGGACGGTGGGTCCGAAGCCCTGGACAAGGCCGGTGCCCGGGGCCCCGGAGACCCGCACGGCGGGGCATGACCGACTCGGGGCAAGCGGGCGCTTCTGCGCCGTTTCGACCGTTGTCAGTCCGAGGACCTAATCTGTGCAGCGTGACTTCGCCTGCCTACACGGAAAACGCTGCGCCCCAGCTCAGCGCGGGGCCGCGGCCCGCACCGGGCCCGGCCGCCGACGAGGGGCTCTCGCGGCGGCTGCGCGCGCTCGCCTGCACGGCGCCGCTGCACGACCTCGACGTGCGCAAGGCGAACCTCGCCGGCGAGTACACCGTGTACGCGATGGCCGAGGTCGCGCTCGCGGCCATCGACCACGTCACGCTCAACATGGACTTCGACACCGGAGCCGACCACGACCAGATAGTGGCCAGACTGCTGCCCCGCGTCGCCGCCCAGGCCCCGCGCCGCCCCGCCGCCGAGCACGAACGGGTCGCCCGCTGGGTCCTGGACAACCTCATCAACGTCGGCAGTGTGGACCGCGGCTTCCGGGCGGTCTACGGCACCTTCGGACCGGACGGCGTCTATGTCCGCAGGGACTACGACTTCAAGCTGATCGAGGAAGTCCCCGGATACGGCGGCAGCGTCTACCTGCGGGCCACCGACGAAGCGGTCAACGTCCTGGTCGGGGCGCTCGACACGGACGTCACCAGCGCCCAGATCGCCGCCGAGGTGAAGCTGGAGGTCCTGATCAGCCGGGGCCGCCTCGCCGACGCACAGCTCGCCGCCGAGCAGGCCCGCTACCGGACCGTGCAGTACGCGGAGACGCTCCGTAAGACGCTCGACGCGACCCGGCGCAACGTCCGCGCGGTCGACTGGCTCAACGCCGTGCCCGACATGATCGCCGAGGCACTCGACCACGTCGCCGACCGCTACCGCCACGAGAACGCGATCCTCACCAACATCCGCAAGGCCCGGGACGAGGCCGAGGAACCCGAGCACAAGAGGCGCGCCGCCGAGCTCGTCGACATCGTCAAGGACTGCATCCGCCGCCACACCCAGCTCCAGTCCCGCCTCCTGGAGGCCGGACCGCTGTTCCGCGCCGAGCAGGACCGCCAGGCCTTCGCCGCACCGGCCGCCCGCACCGGACTCGACCTCTACGGCCAGCTCCTGGCCCCGCTCCTGCCGCTCCCCGTCGAACAGGCGATCCGGGCCACCGACGCGTTCTTCGCCCAGGGCACGGGTCTGCGCACCCCCACCTCGGTGCGGGTGGGCGACCTGGTCGACATGCTGCTCACCCCGCCGCTCGAACGGGAACACCTGGGCGCCGAGATGCCCGAACCCGATCTGATCGCCACCCCTGACGACAGCCGGTTCAGCGAGGAGCAGCTGGCGTCGGCCATGGAACTGCTCGACCTGGAGCACGACGCCCCACGCCGCCTCTCCGGTCTCCTGGCCGAGGCGCGGCGGCGCGACGCCGAACTGCCCTACCTGGTGGCCCTGCTCGCGGTGCACGCCGCCAGTCCTCCGGTCGGCACCGCCTACCGCCAGGGCGAGCGCCGCCTGCTGTTCTCCGTCGACGACGGCACCCCGCTCGACGACCCCGAGTTCGGCGGCGCCGACCTGATCGTCGGCACGGCCCTGCTGGACGCCGCGGGCATGGCGGCGGACCGCTCGGAGGCGACATGAGGACCTCCCGGCACGCGCCCGCGGACTGGGCTCCCGGAAGATCCGGCGGCGCGACCACGAAGACCCGGACCGGGCACCCCGCACCGAAGAATTCCCGCAACGAGGAGCGACCGTCGTGAGCGACCACCGCGCAGAGCCCGCCGACGCGTGGAGCGACCCGGCCGCCGCGCACCCCGCCGAGCGTCCCGCAGCCCCCGCGGCGGTCACCCCGGCCGACGCGGCGGACGCCTCCCGGCTCGTCGCCTTCGGCCTCCAGCCCAAACTCCTGCCCGCCCGCGACGCCGAGTACGCCGAGCTCCTGCGCCGCTACCGGGAGGAGCCCGCCTTCGCCCGGCTCGCCGACGCCGTGGCCACCGGCCTCGGCCTCGTCGTGCTGGAGGTGTCCACCCGGGCCGGGATGGCCGTCACGGCGGGCGAGGACTCGGTCTTCGCCGTGCGCATGGGCGACTACGCCCGACGGGCCTCATCGGACTCCGCCGACCGCTTCCTCCACGGCCTCGCGCACCTCGCCGTCGCCGCCATGGCCTTCCCGCGCCCCGAGGACCTGGCCGACGACGCGTACATCGGCCGCATCACCGTGAACGGTGTCGACGCCTTCGTACGACAGGCGTGCCACCGTCTGGAGGAGCGCGCGGACGAACACGGCGACAACACCGACCCCGCCAGTGACGCCCCCGGTCTGGAGGCCGGCTGGCGCGTCTACTCCCGGCGCAGCGCCACCGGAGCGACGAAGGACGCACGGCGGCTGGCCGGATCCACCACCGGCATCGTCGGCAAGGCCGTGGCCTTCCTCACCGACTCCGGCTTCCTCCAGCGCACCGGGGACGACGCCGGAGGCGCCTTCCGTACCACCGCCCGCTACCAGCTCCAGGTCCGCGACATGGCGGGAAGCGCCGCCCTGGCCGAGCTCCTGGAACTGGGTGTCGTGCCGGTCACCGACGGATCCGCCACGCTGCTCCCGCCACCCGACCCCGACGACCTGGAACTGGTGGCCGACGCCGGCCTGCCCTTCCACGGCTGACCGGCCCCACCCCGCCGGAGCCGGTCACCGACCGGCCCCGTCACCGACGTCACCCTCCCGCTGCCTGAACGACGAGAGTCCGCCGCCATGTACGAGCTGTCCCGGGTCCGCCTCTACTCCATCGGGCCTGCCGGCGCGCGCTACGCCGACACCGTGCTCGATCTGCGCGGCGTCGGTGAGCCCGTGCCCCACCCCGCACCGGCACAGGCGGAGTTCTTCGAGGACGAACCGGTCGGCCCGCCGCGCCGGCCCGCCCCCGCCGGGGTGCTCTTCCTGGAGAACGGCGGCGGCAAGTCCGTCCTGCTGAAGCTGATCTTCTCGGTCATGCTGCCCGGCCACCGCAACACACTGGGCGGCGCCAGCTCGGGCGTCCTGCGCAAGTTCCTGCTCGCGGAGGACTGCGGACACGTCGCGCTGGAATGGCAGCACACGCTGACCGGTGAATGCGTGGTCGTCGGCAAGGTCAGCGAATGGCGCGGGCGCCAGGTCTCCAACGACCCCAGGAAGTTCGCCGAGGCCTGGTACTCCTTCCGCCCCGGCCCCGGGCTCAGTCTCGACTCGCTGCCCGTCGCCGAGGCCAGCTCGGTCGGCCGCCCCGCCGAAGGCGTCTCCGGAGCCCGTGGCAGGCGCCGCACCATGAAGGGCTTCCGCGACGCGCTCACCGAGGCGGGCAAGTTCTACCAGCACCTCGACGTGCACTGGGAGGAGATCCACGACCGCTGGAACGAGCACCTCGGCGAGCTGGGCCTTGACCCCGAACTCTTCCGCTACCAGCGCGAGATGAACGCCGACGAGGGCGAGGCCGCCGGTCTCTTCGCGGTGAAGAAGGACTCCGACTTCACCGACCTGCTGCTGCGCGCCGTCACCGACACCCGCGACACCGACGGACTCGCCGACCTCGTCAGCGGCTTCGGCAACAAGCTCGGCCGCCGCGCCGAACTCACCGCCGAGCGCGACTTCACCGCGGGCTCCGTCGACCTGCTCGGCCGCATCGTGGAGGCCGCCGACGCGCGAGCCAGGACCCGCGACATCCACGCCGGTGCCGAACGCCGCACCCGCACCCTGGCCCGCCGGCTCTCCGCCCGCGCCGGCCAGGAACGTGGCCGGACCGCGGAGCTCGCCCAACAGGTCACCGGCGCCGCCCACACCGTCACGGGCGCCGAGGAGACCCGCAGCCGCAGCGCCCTGATCGCCGCCGAACTCGCCTACCGGCACGCCTCCCTGGCGCTCACCGCCGCCGAGAAGAGCGCCGCCTCCCAGCGCCGTGAACTCGGCGACGCCCGCACCCTGCACTCCGCCTGGCAGGCCGCCGAGGCCGTGCTCCGGCACCGCGCCGCCGCGGACCGCTCCGCCCGCGTGGCCGTCGCCATCCGCGAGGCCGAGCGCGACGCCGCACCGGCCCTGGCCGCCCGCGCCACCGCCGCCGCCGACCTCGTACGGGCCCTGCACACCGCCGCCGAAGCGGGCGAGAACGTGGCCAACGAGGAGGAGGAACGCTCCGACACCCTCCAGACCGCGGGTGAGTCCGCCCACCGCGACGCCACCACCGCCGCCACCGAGGCCCAGCGCGCCCGCAGTGAGGCCGGCCATCTGCGCCAGCGGCTGGCCGAGGTGGAGCAGGAGACCGCCGAAGCCGTCCGGGCGGGCTGGCTCGACGACACCGCCCCCCACGCGGACCCGGCCCGTGCCGCGCTCGCCGCGAACGACGCGGAGCACTCCGCGGTGGCCGCCTGGGACACCGCACGCGACGCCGCCGGAGCCGCGGCGGACCGGTCCCGGCAGGCCGCCGCCGACGAGAGCCGGGCCGAACTCGCCGCCGCCCGGGCCGCCGACGGCGCACGCGCCGCGGAGCAGGCCTACGACGCCGAGCTCAGGGCCGCCGAATCCCTCGCCGCCGAACCCCGCCTCGCCGACCTCCTGGGCCTGCCCGCCGCCGGAGGCCTTCCCCGGCCCCGGCAGAGCACGCCGGGCGCACAGGACGGCGGCGAGGACCGGCAGCAGGAGGAGGGCCACGAGCCCGGGGCCGCCGCTGACGGCGCCCCCGCCACCACCGCGCAGCCCAGCTCCGCCGAACAGCCGCTCACCGCGGACGAGTTCGACCGCAACGCGGAGGAGCTGCGGGACCTCCTCGACCAAGGCGTGGCCGCAGCCGAGCGGCGCCTGTTCGAACTGCGCACCGCGGCCGCCGACGACTCCCGCATCCTGGGCGCCCTCGGCGACGGCGGACTGCTGCCGCCGGGACCCGATGTGCTCGCCACCGTCGAGTACCTCGGCGAGCACGGCATTCCGGCGCTGCCCGGCTGGCGCTATCTCGCGCAGGCCGTCGACCCCGCCGACCACGCCGCCGTGCTCGCGGCCCGTCCCGAACTCGTCGACGGCGTCGTCATCACGGACCCGGACGCCCACTCCCGCGCCCGTGAGGTGCTCGGCGCCGCCGCCCTGCTGCCGCGCTCCGCCGTGGCCGTGGGCACCGCTGCCGCGCTCCTCGCCCCTGTACCGGACCCCGACGCCGGATCCGCCGCGAGCGCCGACGGGGTGTTCCTCGTCCCGCCGAACCCGGCGATGCACGACGAGCACGCCGCCGACGAGGAGCGGCAGGCGCTCAGGAGCCGGACCGCGGCCCGCGACGAGGACATCCGCGCGCTGGCTGCCCGCCTCGCCGGGGACCGCTCGCTCGCCGCCCGCATCGGCTCCTGGCGCGCGGACTGCCCGCCCGGCATGCTCACCGAACTCGCGGAGGCCGCCGGTACCGCCCGTGCGGCCGCCGTGACGGCCGAGGCGGTTCTCGCCGAGGCCCGTACGGTGCGGGCCGAGGCCGATGAGGCGGCGTCGGACACCGCCCGCGTCCGCGACGAACGCCAGGAGGCCGCCCAGCGCGCCCGCCGTGCCGCCGACGCACTCGCCGGACTCGCCTTCCGGCTCCGCGAGCGGGCGGGCTGGCAGGCGAAGCTGCGCGAACTGGCCGACGAGGCGGCCGAGTCCGAGGCCCGTGCCACCGTCTGCCTCGAACGGGCCCGCGCCGCCGACGAGGACCGCAGGGCCGCCCAGCGTGCGGCCGACGACGCCCGCCGCACCGCCCGGGCCCTGCGCGCCGAACGGGCCGAGATCGCCGGTGTCCCCGAACACCTTCCCGAGTCGGAGCCGGGCGCCCCGCGGCATGCCCTGCCCGCCCTCCGCGAGGCCTACCGGGCCGCGTCCCAGCTGTACCAGAAGGTCGGCGTCGGCGCCGACCTGCGCGCCGAGCAGGCGCGCGCGGAGAGCGACGAGAGCGCCGCGCTCGCCGAGCTCGACCGCCTCACCAACAAGGTCCGTACCCGGGCCGCACAGCTCCTGGAAGGCACGGACGGCGCCGACGGCCCGTCCCGGCAGGCCGCCGCCGCCCGCGCCGAGTCCCTGGTCCAGCTCCTGGAGACACGCGCCTCCACCGCGAGCGAGCAGCTGGGCCGGCTGCGCGGCGAGGCCGAACGCCTGGCCCCGGCCGACGGCGAGAGCCTGCACACCGAGCTCGCCGGCGACCGGGTTCCCGCCGACGCCGAACAGGCACAGGCGCTGCTGCGCACCGCGACGGCCGAGCTCACCGCCGCGACCGCCGCCCTGGACACCGCCCGCGCCGCCCACGCCGAGCTCCTCCACGCCCACCGCACCGCGGAGGACTCGGCAGGCGGATTCGACGAGACCGCGGCCCTGCTGCGCGACCTCCTGCGGGATCACGGCACCGAAGAAGACCCCGAGACCCCCGAGCCGTACCCCGGCAGCCTGGAGGAGGCCCGGCAGTCCGCGGCCGAGGCCCGCCGTTCACTGCGCGGCTGCGCCACCGACCTCTCCACCGCGGAGGCCGCCGTGCGGGAGTCGAGCGACGTACTGGTCCGGCACGCCAACGCCACCCGCTACGAACAGGTCCGCACCCCGGCCCGCCAGCAGATCCGCGAACTTCCCGCTTCCGCCCTGCCCGAACACGCGCAGAAGTGGGCGACGGCGTTCGCGCCCCGCCTGCGGGTCCTGACCGACGAACTGGCCCAGCTGGAGCGCAACCGCGACTCCATCGTCGACCGGCTGCGCGGCCTGGTGGACTCCGCGCTGACCACGCTGCGCTCCGCCCAGCGGCTGTCCCGGCTCCCCGAGGGCCTGGGCGAGTGGTCGGGCCAGGAGTTCCTCCGGATCCGCTTCGAGGAACCCGACCAGGCCACACTCACCGAACGGCTCGGCGAAGTCATCGACGAGGCCACCAAGGCCGCGCTGAAGAAGAACTCCGACCTGCGACGCGACGGGATGTCCCTGCTGCTGCGCGGCGTGCAGGCGGCGCTGGAGCCCCGCGGCATCGCCGTCGAGATCCTCAAGCCGGACGCGGTGCTGCGCGCCGAGCGGGTGCCGGTCGGGCAGATGGGCGACGTCTTCTCCGGCGGCCAGCTGCTGACCGCCGCCATCGCCCTGTACTGCACGATGGCAGCCCTGCGCAGCAACGACCGGGGCCGCGACCGGCACCAGCACCGCCATGCGGGGACGCTGTTCCTCGACAACCCCATCGGCCGCGCCAACGCCACGTATCTGCTGGAGCTCCAGCGCGCGGTCTCGGATGCGCTGGGCGTCCAGCTGCTCTACACCACAGGCCTTTTCGATACGACGGCGCTGGCCGAATTCCCGCTGGTGATCAGGTTGCGCAATGACGCGGACCTGAGGGCCGGACTGAAGTACATCAGCGTCGAGGAGCATCTGCGCCCCGGACTGCCCCAGCAGGACCCGGGCACCGAGACGGTGCACGGAGAGATCACCGCCACCCGCATGTTCAAGCGGTCGGCACCGGTGCCGGACGTACCGGCGGCCCGGACCGGGGAAGAACCCCGCACCACGGCGCACCTCGACACGACCCCGTAGGGCGAACCTCGGCACAGCCCTGAGGGCGAACCTCGACACGGCCCCCGAGAGGGAGGGGCCGTGTGCGCTTCAGGCCCGTACGCGGAAGGGCCTGGCGCGGATCGGGCCCGCACGCGGAAGGGCCTGGCGCAGGTCAGGCCCGGGAGAGGCGGACCGCGTCGCGTCGCCGTATCCGCGCCGCGTCCCGCTCGGCGGTCCGCGCCGCCCTTCTGGCCCTGCGCCGCTCGCGGCGCAGCCGCCGGGCCGTACTGCTGGGCACCGACACCACGCCGTTGCGCTGATTCCACACCTGCCGGGTGATCCACACATCCAGCACCGACCATGTCGCGACCACCGTGCTGCCGACGCTGCTGAGCACCATCGGGAAGGCCAGCCACGAAGCGGTCAGCGAGGCCAGGAACGCGACCATCGCCTGGATCAGGGTCAGTGACGTGATGAGTACGGCCCGCACGGCGGCCCTGCGCACGGGATCCGGCATCCGCCGGCGCGTGGCCGGCTCCTCGACCCAGAGCGGCTGCCGTGGCACCTCCGCCCCGCCCCGCGCCGCCGGGGCCGCGGTGCCCGCCTCCTTCGCCGACCGGGCCGGTGGCACCTCCACCGCACCGTGACGCTCCTGCGTGTCCAACGACTTTCAACTCCCCACCGCTGTCCGACTTCAGGGTTGCTGCCCCGCATGCACCCTTTCTACGCGGACGGACCGTCCCGTCCTGCCTCAGTGCACTCCTGCATCTCTCCTGCCCCCGTACAGACAGACGAGTGCCGAACGGTGAAGATTCCCTCGGATCGGCGTGGAACGAAGAGTTCCAGCCAACCGACAGAGAGGGGAATATGCCGCTCTGATCGGCGTCTTCTGTCGCATTCGCGAATTTCATCGCCCGGAATACCGGGACAACTCATGGTCAACTCCCAGTAAGGCGGCCGAAAATCGTCCGGACGTGCCTTCGAGTTGTCTGTGTGTCGGTAGTAGGCTCGCGCCGTTTGTTGACGGAACACCATCCCCGCCCTGCGGGGCCGAGCTGGGGGAGGCCATGCGCTTTCGCGGAAAGTCCATCCGCAGGAAGATCGTGGCGTTGCTTCTGGTGCCGCTCGTCTCCCTCACCGCACTCTGGGGCTTTGCCACCTATCTGACCGGACGCGAGGCCGGCCAGCTGCTGAGTGCGAGCACCATCGTGGAGAAGGTCGGCCACCCCCTGGAGGACACCGTCAGGGCCGTGCAGAACGAGCGCCGCCAGACCCTCGTCTTCCTCGCCGACCCGAGGGCCTCCGACGCACTTCCGGTCCTGCGCACGCAACGCGCGGTCACCGACCGCGTCGTGGAGCGCGTGACCGCGAGCGCGCAGCAGAAGGACATCCGCGACGCACTGCGCCCCGACGCCGAGACGCAGCTCGGCTCGATCCTCGGAGCGGTCGACGAGCTCGACGCCCTCCGCGACTCCGTCGACCGGCGGACCATCGGCCGGGCCAAGGCGATGGACTACTACAACCGCCTCATCGACCCCTGCTACCGCTTCCTGACCGGACTTCACACCATGGAGAACGTGTCCATGGACAAGCAGGTCCGGGCCCTGACCGGTGTCTCGCGCGCCCGCGAGATGCTCTCCCGGGAAGACGCCCTGGTCGCCTCCGGACTCCTGGCAGGGCGGTTCACCGCCCCCGAACTCCGGCAGATCTCCGACCTCGTGGCCAACCGGGAACTGCTGTACGAGATCAACCTCCAGGTCCTGCCCGCCTCCGAGCGGCAGCGTGTGGAGCAGTACTGGTCCGGCCCCGACAGCGAGCCGCTGCGCACCGCCGAGAGCGGACTCATCGCCCAGGGCCCCACCCGCGACTCCCGTGCCGTGGACGCCGCCCGCTGGCAGGAGGTCGCGCCGCCGGTCCTGGACCGGCTGGCCAACGACTCGACCGAGATGAACAACCGCTTCCAGGACCGCGGCAAGCCCGCCGGCTACGGCGTCCTGATCAAGGCGGGCGTCGCCGGTGTGCTGGGGTTCCTGGCCCTGCTCGTCTCCGTCTTCGTGTCCGTACGCATCGGCCGCGAGCTCGTCCGCGACCTCTCCCGGCTCCGCAAGGACGCCCACGAGGTCTCCGGGGTCCGCCTGCCGAGCGTGATGCGCCGTCTGGCGGCGGGCGAACAGATAGACGTCGAGACCGAGTCCCCGCACCTCAGCTACGAACGGGACGAGATCGGCCAGGTCGGGCAGGCGCTCAACACGCTGCAGCGCGCGGCGGTCGAGGCGGCCGTCAAACAGGCGGACATGCGGCGCGGCGTCTCCGAGGTCTTCGTCAACCTCGCCCGCCGCAACCAGGTGCTCCTGCACCGCCAGCTGACGCTTCTGGACACGATGGAGCGCCGCACCGAGAACACGGACGAACTCGCCGACCTGTTCCGCCTCGACCACCTCACCACCCGGATGCGGCGCCATGCCGAGGGGCTGGTGATCCTCTCGGGGGCCGCGCCCTCCCGGCAGTGGCGCAAGCCCATCCAGCTCATGGACGTGGTGCGGGCCGCCGTCGCCGAGGTGGAGGACTACGAGCGGATCGAGGTCCGCCGCCTCCCGCAGATCGGGGTGGGCGGCCCCGCCGTCGCCGACCTCACCCATCTCATCGCCGAACTCCTGGAGAACGCCACGGTGTTCTCGCCCCCGCACACGGCGGTCCAGGTGCACGGCGAACAGGTCGCCAACGGCTTCACCCTCGAAATCCACGACCGCGGCCTGGGGATGCCTCCCGAAGTGCTCCTGGACGCCAACCTCCGACTGGCGGAGACCCCCGAGTTCGAACTGTCCGACACCGACCGGCTCGGCCTCTTCGTCGTCAGCCGGCTGGCCCAGCGGCAGAACGTCCGCGTCTCGCTCCAGACCTCCCCGTACGGAGGCACCACCGCCGTCGTCTTCATTCCGGCGGCGCTGCTCACCGACGCCCCGGACGCGCACGGCACAGGATTCCGTCTCGACCGCAGGTCGGAGAAGGCGATCGCCAGCAGCAGGCCCGGCAGCGGCCCGAAGGAGGACGGGGGGCCGGACACACCGGACCGCGGCCTCGCCGCCGCCCGGCCGCAGGACCGCCCGCAGGAGAGGCCGGGCAGCCTCTCACCGGTTCCCAGCGGACTGATGGACCCGGCTCTGCTGGACGGCCCGGTCGAGCTCGAAGGACCGGTCGCGTCCCTGGACTTCGACCGCGACCCGCTCCTCGAAGCCGTCGCCGGCCGGGGCACCGACCCCGCACGCGACGGGGGCAGCGACCTGGACGACACCGAGAGCGAACGCGGCGGCATCTTCCGCGCCCGCGAGTTCCGGCGCCAGGCCGACCGCGAGCAGCACCAGCAGGCGGCCGACCGGACGGAGGAGCCGGACGGCGTGCGGGCCCTGCGCCCGGACGGCACGCGCCCGCTGCCCCGCCGCAAGCCGCCGACCCTGGTCACCGACCGCGGCGTCCGTGTCGACGAGAGCAGCCGCTCCCACCCCACGACCGGCGATCCGGAGCCCGCGCACACCTCGGCCCGGCCCCGGGCCACCGGCCCCGTACCGTACGAGGACCGGCGCCGATCCGCCGAACCCCGGCGGTCCACGGGCTTCCGGACGGTGTCAGGACCCGCCGAAGCGCCGCGGTCCGCGCCGTCGGTGCCCGCGCCGCGCTCACACACCTCAGCCGTGCCGTCCGCGTCGCCCGAGGCCGACACCGTGGGCGGACTGCCGCGCCGGATCCGCCAGGCCAGTCTCGCCCCGCAGTTGCGCGAGGGCTCGGGCGTGGCCGGCCCGGACCCGGTGGAGAGCGCCGAGGACATCGAGCGGGACGCCGACGAGGTACGCAACCGCATGGCCTCGCTCCAGCGCGGCTGGCAGCGCGGACGCCTGCAGAACGCCGAGGACGGGACCGGCCCCGGCGATACAGCACAAGGAACCACTCCGGGAGGGGACGGTCCATGACCGCACCGAACGCCGCAGCACTCAACTCCGCACGTCAGGGTTCGGGTGAGCTCAACTGGCTCCTCGACGAACTCGTCGAGCGCGTCGCCAGCATCCACAAGGCGCTGGTGCTCTCCAGCGACGGCCTTCCCACCGGCGCGTCCAAGGACCTGACCCGGGAGGACGGCGAGCACCTGGCGGCCGTCGCCTCGGGTTTCCACAGCCTCGCGAAGGGCGTCGGCCGCCACTTCGACGCGGGCAGGGTCCGGCAGACCGTCGTCGAACTGGACGAGGCCTTCCTGTTCGTCACAGCGGCCGGTGACGGCAGCTGTCTCGCCGTACTGGCCGACTCCGACTCGGACGTCGGGCAGGTGGCGTACGAGATGACGCTGATGGTCAAGCGTGTGGGAGCCCACCTGGCCAACGCGCCACGGACGACCGGTCTGTCCTCCGGAGGGTGAGTGGACGGGATGAGCGCCGACACCTCCCGCACCCCTGGGACCCCCGGCGACCCTCAGTCCTCGCGCTGGTACGACGCCGACGCGGGGCCGGTGGTCCGCCCGTACGCGATGACCAGGGGACGCACCACCAGCGCCTCCCGTCACCGCCTCGACCTGATCGCGATCGTCATGCCCGAACCCGCGGCCGACGACCCCGGCAGGGACCAGATGCTCTCCCCGGAACATGTGGAGATCGTCGAACTCTGCAGTGAGATGCCCCAGTCGATCGCCGAGCTCGCGGCCGGTCTGGACCTCCCCGTCGGGGTCGTCCGGGTCCTGGTCGGTGATCTCGTCGACGACGAGCTGGTGCACGTAACCCGTCCCGTTCCGCCGGCCGAGCTGCCGGACGTGAACATTCTTCGCGAGGTGATCAATGGCCTTCGGGCGCTCTAGCCGCAGCAGGCGGCCCGTTGAGCCCGTTACCCTGAAAATCCTGGTGGCGGGCGGCTTCGGAGTGGGCAAGACGACCCTGGTGGGCGCGGTCAGCGAGATCAGACCGCTGCGTACGGAGGAGAGGCTGAGCGAGGCGGGACGTCCGGTGGACGACCTGGACGGCGTCGAGGCGAAGACCACGACGACGGTCGCGATGGACTTCGGGCGGATCACCCTGCGCGAGGACCTCGTGCTGTATCTCTTCGGAACCCCCGGACAGGACCGTTTCTGGTTCCTCTGGGACGAACTGGCCCAGGGTGCGCTGGGGGCGGTCGTCCTCGCGGACACGCGACGGCTGGAGGACTGTTTCGCGGCGGTCGACTACTTCGAGCGCCGCGAGATCCCGTTCGCCGTGGCCGTCAACTGCTTCGAGGGCGCCGACCGGTTCCCCGCCGGGACGGTACGGGCGGCGCTGGACCTGGATCCCCAGGTGCCGGTACTGATGTGCGACGCGCGGGACCGTTCGTCCGTACGGGACGTCCTGGTGGCCGTCGTCGAACACGCGGTGGCCCGGGTGGACCGGCTCCGCGAACCCGCCACGACGTAGACGGGCGGAACGCGGCACGTACCCCCGCCGACGGGGGTACGGGCCGCGCGTCCATGGGCGCCGGGGAGCGGAGGCCTCCCGCTACTCCTGCCAGCCGAGACTCCGCTCCACCGCCTTGCGCCAGTTGCCGTACTCGCGTTCGCGGTCCTCCGGCTCCATTCCCGGCTGCCATTCCGCATCGCGCTGCCAGTGCGTCCTGAGCTCGTCGAGCCCCGACCACACCCCGGTCGCCAGCCCCGCCGCGTACGCCGCGCCCAGGCAGGTGGTCTCCGAGATCTTCGGGCGGATCACCGGAACGCCCAGCACATCCGCCTGGTGCTGCATCAGCAGATGGTTGGCCGTCATGCCGCCGTCCACCTTGAGCGTCGTGATGGGCACCCCGGAGTCCTGGAACATCGCGTCGACGACCTCACGCGTCTGCCAGCTGGTCGCCTCCAGGACGGCCCGCGCCAGATGCGCCTTGGTGACGTAACCGGTCAGGCCGGTGATCACCCCCCGGGCGTCGGAACGCCAGTACGGGGCGAACAGCCCGGAGAACGCGGGCACGATGTACGCCCCGCCGTTGTCCTCGACGCTCGCGGCGAGGGCCTCGATCTCCGCCGCGCTGCCGATGATCCCGAGCTGGTCGCGGAACCACTGCACGAGCGCCCCGGTGATCGCGATCGATCCCTCCAGGCAGTAGACGGGCGGTTCGTCGCCGATCCGGTAGCCGAGGGTGGTGATCAGCCCGTTCTTGGACGCCACGGGACGGTTGCCGGTGTTGAGCAGCAGGAAGCTGCCGGTGCCGTACGTGTTCTTGGCCGTGCCCGGGTCGTAGCAGGCCTGGCCGAACACCGCGGCCTGCTGGTCTCCCAGCGCGGAGGCCACCGGCACTCCGGCCAGCGCTCCCACGGCCGTTCCGTACACCTCGGACGACGACCGGATCTCCGGGAGCATCGCCTCCGGGATGTTCATCGCGGCCAGGACGGCCGGGTCCCACAGCAGGGTCTCCAGATCCATCAGCATGGTGCGCGACGCGTTGGTCACGTCCGTGACGTGGACACCGCCCGCCGTGCCGCCCGTGAGGTTCCAGATCAGCCAGGAATCCATGGTGCCGAACGCGATCTCGCCCCGCTCGGCCCGCTCGCGCAGTCCGGGTACGTGGTCCAGCAGCCAGGCCGCCTTGGGGCCGGAGAAGTAGCTGGCCAGCGGCAGCCCGGTGGTGGCGCGGAACCGGTCCTGCCCGTCGCTGCCGCCGAGTTCGTGACACAGGTCCGCGGTACGGGTGTCCTGCCAGACGATCGCGTGGTGGACGGGGAGCCCGGTGGCCCGGTCCCAGAGCACCGTCGTCTCGCGCTGGTTGGTGATCCCGAGCGCGGTGAGCCGGTCCGCCCGCAGCCCGGCCCGGTCCAGGGCGCCGGCGACGACGGCCTGCACGGTGGTCCAGATCTCCGAGGCGTCGTGCTCCACCCAGCCGGGCCGGGGGAAGATCTGCCGGTGCTCGCGCTGGTCGACGGCGACGACGGCGCCGTCCTGGTCGAAGATGATGCAACGGCTGGAGGTGGTGCCCTGGTCGATGGCGGCGACATACCTGGTCGTCATGACTCCCCTTGTCCCTCGGGTGCTTGTGGCCGAGGCCTCAGAACGCGGCGTTGAACACGAGACCGCCCAGCAGTCCGCCCAGGAGCGGCCCCACGACCGGTATCCAGGCGTAACTCCAGTCGGACGTTCCCTTGTTCGGTATCGGAAGCAGCGCATGCACCAGCCGGGGGCCGAGATCACGGGCCGGGTTGATGGCGTATCCGGTGGGGCCGCCGAGCGAGAGCCCGATGCCCACCACCAGGAGCGACACCAGGAGGACCGAGATCCCGGAGCCGTAGATCCCGGCCTCCGACCCCGCGACCGGGCCGATCCCGATGCCCGCGTTCTTCCCGAAGGCCAGGATCGGCAGCACCAGGGCGGCCGTCGCGATGACCTCGGTGACGAGGTTGGCCACCGGGTTCCGGATCTCCGGCGCGGTCGCGAAGATACCGAGCGTGGGGCCGGACGTCTCCTTGTCGGCGTTGGCGCGGAACTGCGCGTAATACGTCAGCCAGGCCAGCACAGCGCCGATGACGGCACCCGTCAGCTGACCCGCGAGGTAGAGCGGGACCTTGTCCCACTCACCGGTGTCGACGGCGATGCCGACGGTCACCGCCGGGTTGAGGTGGCCGCCCGACAGCGGGGCGGAGGTGTAGGCCCCGGCCAGCACCCCGAACCCCCATCCGAACGCGATGACGACCCAGCCCGCGGCTCTGGCTTTCGAGTGGTGGAGTGTGACGGCGGCGCAGACGCCCGCGCCGAAGAGGATGAGGATGGCCGTTCCGAGGACTTCCCCGGTGAAGATGTCTCCATTGCTCATGGCGCTCCCAGTGGTTGTCCGGCGGGTTTCGCCGGGCGCTTCCATGGCTGCGGAGGCCGAGGGCAGGGAGAATCCGTGCCCCGCCCGGCGACCGTGACGAGCGTGGGATCAGCCGGCCGCCGCGGTGTGGGAGGACGGCATCGGCTGGGAATGGAGTGTTCTCCGTGCTTGATGGGTCGTCAAGAAGGCTGACAACAAACGCTGTTGGGGTCTGTCAGCGGCATCTCAGCGCACCGCGACGACGGCGGAGCCATGGCCGAACAGTCCCTGGTTGGCCGTGATGCCGGCCCGCGCGCCCGGAATCTGGCGTTCCCCCGCCGTGCCGCGCAACTGCCAGGTCAGCTCGCAGACCTGCGCGATGGCCTGGGCGGGTACCGCCTCACCGAAGGAAGCGAGTCCGCCGCTCGGGTTGACCGGGATGCGTCCGCCGAGCGCCGTCGCCCCGGAGCGCACGAGCGCGGCGCCCTCGCCGGGGGCGCACAGCCCGATGTCCTCGTACCACTCCAGTTCCAGCGCCGTGGAGAGGTCGTAGACCTCCGCCAGGGACAGGTCCCCGGGGCCGATGCCCGCCTCCTCGTACGCCGCCCGGGCGATCGAGCCCCGGAAGCTCAGGGGAGAGGGTTCCACGGCGACCGCGGAGTCCGTGGCGATGTCCGGCAGATCGAGCACGGCCTTCGGGTACGTGGGCGTCACGGTCGACACGGCGCGGATGCGGACCGGGTCCGGTGCCCCGTGGCGCCGGGCGAAGTCCATGCTGGACAGCACCAGGGCCGCCGCGCCGTCGGAGGTGGCGCAGATGTCCAGCAGTCGCAGCGGATCGGCGACCACCGCGGAGGCCGCGACCTGTTCGGCGCTCACCGCTGCCCGGTAGCGGGCGTTCGGGTTCAGCGCGCCGGCCGCCGCGTTCTTCACCTTGACCAGCGCGAAGTCCTCCGGTGTGTCGCCGTGCAGCGCCATCCGGCGGCGGGCGTACAGCGCGAAGTACGCGGGATTGGTCGCACCGAGCACCCGGAACCTCAGCCAGTCCGGATCGTCCGCCCGTTCGCCGCCCGCCGGTGCGAAGAACCCCTTGGGCGCCGCGTCCGCGCCCACCACGAGCACCACGTCGGCCATGCCGGCCAGGATCTGCGCCCTGGCGGTGTTCACCGCCTGGGCGCCCGACGCGCAGGCCGCGTACACGCTGGTGACGCGGGCGCCCTGCCAGCCGAGCGCCTGGGCGAACGTCGCCCCGGCCACGTACCCCGGATAGCCGCCGCGCACGGTGTCGGCGCCGACCACCGACTGCACGTCCCGCCACTCGACGCCCGCGTCCGCGAGCGCGCTGCGGGCCGCCACCGTGCCGTACTCCACGAAACTTCGGCCCCATTTGCCCCAGGGGTGCATCCCGACCCCGAGGACGGCCACGTCCCCGCTCATGCCGCACCGCCCGCGGAGACGGGTGCGACCGGCCGCCAGCGCCAGGTGGTCCGCACCACGCCGTCGTCGTCGCCGGGGCCGGCGTCCATCACTCCCGGCACGGCCTCCACGGTCATTCCGACCGCGAGGTCCGCCACGCCCACGCCGGGGGCGGCCTGCCCGAGCACGACCATCCGCTCGGCCGCCAGCTCGACCGCCACCAGCGTGTACGGCTCCCAGGGCACCTCCGGGTCCGAGAGGTAGGGCGCGGGCGGCCGGTAGCGGCCGTCGGTGTACGACCAGACCGTGCCGTGCCGGGACAGCGGCACCTCGGCGAGTTCGCCGCCCGTACAGCCCGGATTGCGGCAGAGCCCCTTCTGGGGCGGGAAGAAGACGGACGAGCAGAGCGGGCAGCGGGTGCCCAGCAGCCGGAAGTCCTCCTCCGTACCGTCCTCGGTGAACCACCCGGCCACCACAGGTATGCGCTTGCGCGGCAAAGCCCCTCCCGGCACTGGATCTGACGGAACGTCAGAAGTGTGCCACGGTCAGCTGTTGTCGGCGAGCCACTTGGCAGCGGTCCGTGCGAGCTCGTGGTCGCGGCCGGCCAGCATCATCCCGATCATCTGCGCGTCGCCGCGCAGCGACCAGGCCGGATGACCGAACGTGGCTGGGTTGTTCTTCTCGATCAGGAAATGGGCGGGCCAGGCGGTGCCGTACCCGATCAGCGGCAGCGCGGCCAGGTAGCGCTTCCGGCCGCGCGCCAGCCCGTAGGCGGTGATCGCTAGACCGGTCAGGGTGCCGGTGAGATGGACCCAGCGGGTCGCGGCCCGGGAGTGCATCGCGACGTAATAGGGCCAGAACTCTTCGTACGAATCGAACGTCTGCTGTGACATACCGGCACCGTAGTGGCTGGATCGGCAACCGGATACGGCGGATCCGCGTCCGAGAAGGAGAGCGGGCGGCCGGAACCCACGGGGGTGGTCCCGGCCGCCCGCTCGCACCCTTCCGGATGCGTCGCCTCAGTGGCCGGCGACGGACCTGCGGGCCACGGGGAAGTCGAAGTAGGTGTCCGGAAAGAGCTCCGGCTTGAAGGTGTAGTGCCACCACTCCTCGGCGAGGTTCACGAATCCGGCGTCGGTGAGCGTTTTCTTGAGGAACTGGCGGTTGGCGCGCTGCACGCCCTGGATCCGCGGGTCATCGGTGTGCGAGAGCGTGTCGAAGCAGTCGAATCCGGTGCCCATGTCGACCGAGTTGTCCGGAAAGCGTTCGGCCTGAGGGGCGTGGCACGGCACCAGCTTCTCGCCCGGACGGTACGGCCTGGTGGGCAGGGCCGGCAGCCGCACCAGGGTCAGGTCCACCGTGCTGCCCCGGCTGTGTCCGGACTTCTCGGCGATGTAACCGTCCGCGAACAGGCGGGTCTTGTCGACCTGCGGATAGAACTCGCCCTTCATCGTCTCGTCGTCGAGGTCCTTCGCCCACCGCACGAAGTGGTCCACGGCCCGCTGCGGCCGGTAGCAGTCGTACACCTTCAGCGAGTACCCCTGGGCCAGCAGCCGGACCTGGGCCCGGTGCAGGGCCTCGGCCGCCGGGCGGGTCAGGATGCACAGCGACTGGCGGTACCCGTCAACCGGTACACCCATGAAGTCGTGCCCGGTGGGGTAGCGCATCTCCTGGATGATCGTGGGATCGACCGTGCGCAGGGCGACGAAGTCCCCGGGAGCCTTCGGCTCGGGTTTCGCCTGCGCCGCCGGAGTGGCGGCGGTGAGGGCGAGCAGAGTGGCGGCAGTCGCCGCCAGGACACGGAAAGCGGAACCCATACCTGTCATGAGCACATCGTCCACTAGTCCGGCCGTCCCCGGCCGGCGATCGGATACAGTCCGCGCGTGTCCGCGACGAGGAAACCGGAGAAACCCGTGAAGAACTCCCACTGCGGCAGCTGCGGAACCCCGTACACCGCGCTCTCCTCCCCGGACGCCTGGCCCCGCGTCTGCACCGCCTGCGGCGCCACCGCCTACCGCAACCCGCTGCCGGTCGCCGTCGCCCTGCTCCCCGTCACCGGCGACGAACGCACAGGCGACGCGCGCACCGGACTCGTCGTCATCACCCGCACCATCGAACCCCGCCTCGGCGGAACCGCCCTCCCCGGCGGTTTCATCGACCACGACGAGGACTGGAAACACGCGGTCGTACGCGAACTCCGCGAGGAGACCGGCATCGAGGCGGCCCGCGACGACGTCCGCCTCGCCGACGCCCTCAGCGACCCCGAGGGCCACCTCCTCCTGTTCGGGCTGCTCCCCGCACGGCCGGCCGCCGCACTCCCGCCGTCCGTACCGACCGACGAGACCTCCGGATACGACGTGCTGCGCACCCCCCAAGCGCTCGCCTTCCCCCTCCACACCGAGGCGGTCCGCGCCTGGTTCGCGGGCCGCTACCGCTGACCGCGCACCCCGGCTCAGAGCCCCCGCACCCGGACCGGGCAGTCCACCAGGCCCTCCTCACCGTCCCGCTCCACGACGACCCGCCCCTCCACGAGCCGGCTCGTGTACCGCTCGACCACCACCGGCTCCCAGCCGTCACCCCGGTCACGGACCACCGAGCCGCCCCCGCCGGAACCCTCCACCGGAGCCCAGACCTCCAGTTCGAGCCCGCCATCCGCACCCCGCACCGGAATCACCGCACCGGCCCGCGCCAGCACCGGCATTCGCGACAGCGGCGCCCCGACCACCACCTGACCCGGCCCCTCGTACACCGCACCGCTCACCGTGTCGTACCAGCGCCCCGCCGGCAGCCGCACCGACCGCTCCTCGACACCCGGCCCCAGCACCGGCGCCACCAGCAGCGCGTCCCCCAGCAAAAACGCGTCCTCGCACTCCCGCAGCGCCCGGTCGCCGGGCGCCGCCCACCACAGCGGACGTACATACGGGGCCCCGGTCAGCCGGGCCAGGTGGGCCAGCGTCACCCAGTACGGCCGCAGCCGCTCCCGCTCCACCAGCACCTCCCGCGCACCGTCGAGCACCCGCGCCCCGAACTCCCACGGCTCCCGGCGCCCCGCGTCGATCGCCGCATGCGTACGGAACAGCGGAAGGTACGCCCCCAGCTGGAACCACCGCAGATACAGCTCGGGCGACGGCGAACCGTCGAAACCGCCCACATCCGGTCCCGAATACGGCACCCCGCACAGCCCGAGACCCAGCACCAGCGCGAGCGAGGCCCGCAACCCGGGCCAGCCGGTCGCCACATCACCCGACCAGGTTCCTCCGTACCGCTGCATCCCCGCCCAGCCGGACCGCGAGAACAGGAACGGGCGCTCCCGGGGACGCAGCCGCAGGAGCCCCTCGTACCCGGCACGCGCCATCGCGAGGCCGTACACGTTGTGGGCCTCCCGGTGATCGCCGCCGCGCCCCTCCAGCGAGTGCCGGGACGAACGGGGCAGTGTCGGCTCACCGAACGCCGCGAACGACACCGGCTCGTTCATGTCGTGCCACACACCGGAGAACCCCTGCGCGAGGCGCTCCTCGTACAGCCCGCCCCACCACTCGCGCACCCGCGGATCGGTGAAGTCCGGATACACGCACTCACCCGGCCACACCTCCCCGCGCACCGTCCGCCCCCGTGCGTCCCGGACGAAGGCACCCGAAGCACCGACCGCGGCACCGGTGTCGAAGACCGCGTTCCCCGGCACGGCCGCCACCGCCGGGTCCACGATCGACACGAGCCGCACCCCGTCCTCGCGCAACTCCTTCGCCAGCCCCGGCAGATCGGGGAACCGCTCACGGTCCACCGTGAACACCCGGTGCGCGTCGAAGTGGTCGATGTCGAGATGGAGCACGGACAGCGGCAGCCCCCGTTCCCGGTACCCCGCGACGACCCGCCGCACCTCCCGCTCGCTCCCGAACCCCCACCGCGCATGCTGGGGACCCAGCGCCCAGGACGGAGGCACCGCCGGCGCGCCCGTCAGCGCCGCCCACCCCTGGAGCACCCGGGCGGGCGTCCCCACCATCACCCAGCAGCGCAGTGGTCCGCCGTCGACGCGGAGCTCGGACGTGCCCGGCCGGTCATGCCCCGAGCCCGCCCCCTCCTCGCCCTCGCGCAGAGCCACCCGCCCCGCCCAGGAGTTGTCGTGGAACACCAGATGCGTTCCCGCGTCCGACACCACCATCTGCACCGGCATCGTCAGATACAGCGGATCGTCCCCGGGCCCGAACCGCCCGCCCGGATCGGTGTTCCACAGCCCGTACACACCGCTGCGGAGCCGTGGGCCCCCGGCCCGCCCGCCCAGCCCGAAGAACCGCGCGTCCGCCGGGACCTCGGACCGCTGCACCCACCGCACGGGACCGCCCGCCACCGGCTCCCACCACCGGGGCGGCAGGTCCCGCCGCAGCACCACCCCGCCCGGAGTCCGCAACTCCACCGCACCGTGCCGCGACACCACCACCGTCAGCCGCTCCGACACGACCTGCCAGCCGCCGTCCTTGTCCGGCTCCAGCACCGCCCGGGGATCGGCATCGGGTGCCGACCCCGGCAGCGCGTAGGACGGAGCGGGCTCCGCACCGTCCCACCCCCAGAAGACCGCCCCGCCCACCGCCACACGGATGCGCAGCTCCGAACGGGCGAACCTCACCACGCCACCGCCCGGCTCCGGCTCCGCGCCCACCACGGCCCCCGGCACCCGCGCCCGTTCCGGGCCGCGCGCAGGCAACGCCCGCGCATCCGCCCGTGCCCGCCGCCACGCGGAGCGCATCGTACGCAGCCCCTGCTTCGAACCGACCAATCCCACCGAGCGCACCAGGTCACGACCGTCCATGCGGCTCACCCTGCCACCCGGTGATCCCGGAACGGGTTCTGTTCAACTTCCGTTCACCCGCGCCCGGCGGCAGACGGACGGACGGGAGGAGATGTGGCCGGACCACACAGCGGGCGGCCCGGCCGTGGCCGGGCAACCCTGGTGCGAAAGACGATCACATGGCATCGTCCGTGGAGCCGCCTCACGCGCACCCCCCAGCCCGTGCGCGCGACACACGCACACACCGCGTACCCGTACAGCCAGGAGCAGCCCCATGACCTCAGCAGCCCACGAAGCCCCCCTGTGGCAGCCCGGCCCGGACCGCATCGCGGCCGCGGCCGTCACCCGCTTCCAGAGCTGGGCGGCCGAGCACCACGGAGCACCGGCCGAGGGCGGCTACGCGAGCCTGCACCGCTGGTCGGTCGACGAGCTCGACACCTTCTGGAAGGCCGTCGCCGAGTGGTTCGACGTCCGGTTCTCCACCCCGTACGAGACCGTCATCGGCGACCGCTCCATGCCCGGCGCCGCATGGTTCCCCGGTGCCACGCTCAACTACGCCGAGCACGCGCTGCGCACCTCCGAGGACCCGCTCCGAGCGGACGCCCCCGCGCTGCTGCACGTCGACGAGACCCACACCCAGGTCCCCGTCTCCTGGTCCGCGCTGCGCCGCCAGGTCGGCTCGCTCGCCGCCGAACTCCGCGCCCTCGGCGTCACTCCGGGCGACCGGGTCAGCGGCTACCTCCCCAACATCCCGCAGGCGGTAGTCGCCTTCCTCGCCACCGCGGCCGTCGGCGGCGTCTGGACCTCGTGCGCCCCCGACTTCGGCGCCCGCAGCGTCCTGGACCGCTTCCAGCAGGTCGAACCCGTCGTCCTGTTCACCGTCGACGGCTACCGCTACGGCGGCAAGGAACACCACCGCGCGGACACCGTCGCCGAACTGCGCCGCGAACTGCCCACCCTGCGCGCGGTCGTCCACATCCCGCTGCTCGGCACCGACGCACCCGAAGGCGCCCTCGACTGGTCCGCCCTCACCACCGCGGACACCGAGCCGGTCTTCGAACAGGTCCCCTTCGACCACCCGCTGTGGGTCCTCTACTCCTCCGGCACCACCGGCCTCCCCAAGGCCATCGTCCAGTCCCAGGGCGGCATCCTGCTCGAACACTTCAAGCAGATCGGCCTGCACTGCGACCTCGGCCCCGAGGACCGCTTCTTCTGGTACACCTCCACCGGCTGGATGATGTGGAACTTCCTCGTCTCCGGCCTCCTGACCGGCACCACCCTCGTGCTGTACGACGGAAGCCCCGGCTACCCGGACGTCAGCGCCCAGTGGCGCGTCGCCGAACAGACGGGCGCCACCCTCTTCGGCACCTCCGCCGCGTACGTCATGGCCTGCCGCAAGGCCGGCATCCACCCGGGGCGGGACTTCGATCTCTCCCGCATCCAGTGCGTCGCCACCACGGGCTCCCCGCTCCCGCCCGACGGATTCCGCTGGCTCCACGACGAAGTGGCCGACGACCTGTGGATCGCCTCCGTCAGCGGCGGCACCGACGTCTGCAGCTGCTTCGCGGGCGCGGTCCCCACCCTCCCCGTCCACATCGGCGAACTCCAGGCCGCCTGCCTCGGTACGGACCTCCAGTCCTGGGACCCCGCGGGCGAACCCCTGACCGGAGAGGTCGGCGAACTCGTCGTCACGAAGCCCATGCCGTCCATGCCGATCCGCTTCTGGAACGACCCCGACGGCAGCCGCTACCGCGAGAGCTACTTCGAGACGTACCCGGGCACCTGGCGCCACGGGGACTGGATCACGATCACCGACCGCGGATCCGTCGTCATCCACGGCCGCTCCGACTCCACCCTCAACCGGCAGGGCGTCCGCATGGGCTCCGCGGACATCTACGAAGCCGTCGAGCGCCTCCCCGAGATCCGCGAGTCCCTCGTCATCGGACTGGAGGAGCCCGACGGCGGCTACTGGATGCCACTGTTCGTCCACCTCGCCGAAGGCGCCGCACTCGACGACACCCTCCGCGACAGCATCAAGCGCACCATCCGCGAGAACCTCTCGCCGCGCCACGTCCCGGACGAGGTCATCGAGGTCCCAGGCATCCCGCACACCCTCACCGGCAAACGCATCGAGGTTCCGGTCAAGCGCCTGCTCCAGGGAACCGCGCTGGCCAAGGCAGTCAACCCCGGCTCGATCGACAATCTGGAACTCCTCCACTTCTACGAGGAGCTGGCCCGCAAGCGCCACTGACGGCGGCCACTGTCAGTGCCCGTGATTACGCTGAGTGAGCAATGTTCGACAGCGCACTGGGGGAATCATGGCGCAGACCAGGAACAACCGGGCCACCGTCCGCGGCCGGACCGGCACCACGATGCGACGCACGCTGCGCCGCGAAGCACCGACCGTCATCGGCCTCCTGACCGATGAGCAGGACTTCGCGGCGATGCGCCGCTACGGCACCTTCACCTTCGACGACCACACCGTCTACCTGCGGCAGGTGGAGGGCCTGCTCCGGACGCTCGCCGCCCAGGGCATGCACACGACGGTCGCTCTCTTCGACCCGGAGGAATACGCGGAGTTCTGCGCCGAATCGGGAATCGCACCCGATACCCCGGCCGGCCGCAGCCGGTTCACGGCGGAGATCGCGGCCTGCGGTGCCACCGTCGCCTACACCGGACAACCCATCGACACCCTGATCCCGCTCCTCGTCGCCCGCGCGGTCCGGCAGGCCACGTGGGAGTACGCCACGATGCTCCTGTCGGGGCTCGGCGACTGCGCGGACTGCGGACAGGACATCGGCCGAGCCGCCTTCGACCGTGCCTCGCACCTCCTGCTGCGCACCCTGGAGGCGGCAGGCCCCGGCACCCACCACATGGTCTGCAGCACTCCCACGGAGAACGAGCAACTGCTCGCCGCCCTGCACACCGAGCGCGAGACCACCGGCCCCGCGCACCTCGACTCTGCGGAGGGCGCCGAGTTCGTGACCGTGCTGGCCGTCGGCATCGCCCTCGACAGCCACGGGGGAGTCGTCCTGCGGACCAGCGCTCCGGGGGCGGCGGACCGGGTCCACGGCTGGCGCCTGACCGGCGGCCGCCTCGTCCCGCTCACCGCGGGGGAGGTGTTCAGCGCCTACTGCACCGACGCCGACACCGGTGATCCCGTCTCGCCCGAATCCGGTGTGGAGTACTGCGCGGGCTTCGACATCGGTGCCGACGAACCGGAGGCGCACCACTGACAGCCGGAAGGGGCTCCCCGCCACCGGCGGGAAGCCCCTTCTCACGCTTGCGTACGTCCTACTCGCCCGACAGCACCGCCTGCGCGGCAACGCGCGCTTCCTCGGCGGAGTCCGCCGCACGCGCGGCCGACGCGGCACGCTCGCACTGCGCGAGCGTGTACTTCGCCAGAGTGCTGCGCACATAGGGAATGGACGCGGCACCCATCGACAGCGACGTCACGCCAAGACCGGTCAGCACACAGGCGAGCAGCGGATCCGATGCGGCCTCACCGCAGACGCCGCAGCTCTTGCCCTCGGCCCTGGCGGCATCGGCCGACATGGCGACCAGATCCAGCAGCGCGGGCTGCCACGGGTCCTGGAGCCGGGACACCGCACCCACCTGACGGTCAGCGGCGAAGGTGTACTGCGCCAGGTCGTTGGTGCCCAGCGACAGGAACTCCACCTCCTGCAGCACCGAGCGCGCCCGCAGCGCGGCCGACGGGATCTCGACCATCGCGCCGAACTTCGCCTGCAGCCCGGCCGCACGGCACGCGTCGGCGAAGGCCTTGGCATCCGCACGGTCCGCGACCATGGGGGCCATGACCTCGAGGTAGACGGGAAGCCCCTCGGCCGCCTTGGACAGCGCGGTCAGCTGCGTCTGCAGCACGTCCGGGTGGTCCAGCAGGCTACGCAGTCCGCGCACGCCCAGCGCCGGGTTCGGCTCGTCGGCCGGAGTCAGGAAGTCCAGGGGCTTGTCGGCCCCGGCATCCAGCACCCGCACCACGACCCGGCCCTCGGGGAAGGCCTCCAGCACCGCGCGGTACGCGGCGATCTGCTTCTCCTCGGACGGCGCCTGCTTGCTGTCGTCCAGGAAGAGGAACTCGGTGCGGAACAGACCCACACCCTCCGCACCCGCCTCGAGCGCCGCCGGCACATCGCCGGGCCCGCCGACATTGGCGAGCAGCGGCACCTTGTGCCCGTCGGAGGTCGCGCCGGGACCGGTCGACGCCGACAGCGCCGCCTTGCGCGCGGCGGCGGAACTCTCCAGCTCCGCCCGCTTCTCGGTACTCGGCTCGACGAAGATCTCGCCTGTGCTGCCGTCCACGGCGATCACAGTGCCCTCGGCCAGTTCGCCGGCTCCGGGGAGCGCCACGACGGCGGGCACACCGAGCGCCCGCGCCAGAATCGCGCTGTGGCTGGTCGGCCCGCCCTCCTCGGTGACGAAGCCGAGCACCAGGGTGGGGTCGAGCAGCGCCGTGTCGGCCGGTGCCAGATCGCGGGCGATCAGTACGTACGGCTCATCGCTGTCCGGCACACCCGGCATGGGCACGCCGAGCAGCCGGGCCACGATGCGGTTGCGCACGTCGTCGAGGTCGGCGACGCGGCCGGCCAGGTACTCACCGGCACCGGCAAGCAGGGCACGGTACGAGGCGAACGCGTCGTACACCCCGCGTTCGGCGGTACTGCCGACAGCGATGCGCCGGTCCACATCCGCCATGAGTTCGGGGTCCTGGGCCATCATGGCCTGGGCCTCCAGCACGTGCTGGGCCTCGCCCCCGGCCAGGTTGCCGCGGGCGACGAGGTCGGCCGCCACGGCCTCCACGGCCTGCCGGGCCCGCCCCTGCTCGCGCTCCGCCTCCTCGGCCGGAATCTGCTTGGCCGGCGGTTCGAGCACCGCTGTGCCCATGTGCCGTACCTCGCCGATCGCCACACCGTGGCTCACGCCTACGCCTCGCAGCGTTGTCTGCATTGCACCCGTCTCCGGTTGTGCGGCGGCCGAAGCCCCCGCGGTGGATATCCAGTCGGCTGTCACTGCGCCGAACGCGTTACTGCCAGCCGAACAGTGTGTCGCCGACCTTCACGTCGCCGTCCTCGATGACGTCGGACAGCGAATCGGCAGTCGCCTCCAGCGCCACGACGGGGCACACCGGCGACTTGCCGGCCGCCTCGACGGCAACCGGGTCCCACCGGACGACGCCCTGGCCACGCGTGACGGTGTCTCCCTTGTTGACGAGCAGCTCGAAGCCCTCGCCGTTGAGCTGGACCGTGTCGATGCCGAGGTGGGTCAGTACCCCATGGCCCTCGCTGTCCACGACCACGAAGGCGTGCGGGTGAAGGGAGACGACGATCCCGTCGACGGGCGAGACGGCCTCGGACGGCTCGCGCAGGGGGTCGATGGCGGTGCCGGGGCCCACCATCGCACCGGAGAAGACCGGGTCGGGTACCGCAGCGAGCCCGATGGCACGTCCGGCAAGAGGGGACGTCACAGTGGTCATGGGGAGCCTCCCAGAGTGGAGCTTCAATGGCGCCGCCGCGGCTGGTCGGAGGACGGCGTACTGCTCAGCAGCGTAAGTCATAAGAAGTCCCGGTTCCGCCCGAGTCCTGGTGGTTCGAGGACCTAGGGGTGTACCGGCAACGATTTGCCTCGACTCCAGGCAGCCTGTACTGTCGTACTCCTGCCTGGCCCCAACGCGACATTGAGTCGGGGGTCGGCGGCGACTATCAAGCCCAAACCCTAACCCGATATCGGGCAGCCGCATGCTTGCGGGGTGCCGGTCGGCGGGTACGGAAAGGCCTGATAGTGTCTGGCTCGCCGGAAAGGGAAACGCGAAAGCGAATTCCCTGAGGGCGAGAAATGCGAAACCCGCTTCGACCGGGAATCGGACACGAAAGAGTCTGATAGAGTCGGAAACGCAAGAACGAAGGGAAGCGCCCGGAGGAAAGCCCCAGAAAATGTTCTGAGGGTGAGTACAAAGGAAGCGTCCGTTCCTTGAGAACTCAACAGCGTGCCAAAA
>NZ_JBIVTU010000019.1:107182-132988 GCF_044756845.1 Streptomyces sp. NPDC091416 | reverse complement strand
AGGGTCTGGACGCCGCGCGCGGCCGAACGGGCGAGGCGTTCGGGGACCAGATCCACGCCGATGACCAGGCCTGCGCCGCGGTGCAGGGCGATCCGGGTCGCCATGTCGCCGATCGGCCCGAGGCCGAGGACGGCGACGCTGCCGCCGGGCGGGATCGCGGCGTACTCGACGGCCTGCCAGGCGGTGGGCAGCACGTCGGACAGGTAGACGAAGCGGTCGTCCGCCGGGCCCTCGGGGACCTTGATGGGCAGGGTGTTGCCGAAGGGGACGCGCATCAGCTCCGCCTGCCCGCCGGGCACCTGCCCGTAGAGCTTGGTGTACCCGAAGAGCGAGGCGCCGGTGCCGTAATCCTCGACCTGGGTGGTCTCGCACTGCGAGTGCAGGCCCTTGGCACACATGAAGCAGGTGCCGCAGGAGACGTTGAACGGCACGACGACCCGGTCACCGCGCGACACGGCGGTCACCTCGGAGCCGGTCGCCTCCACGACGCCCATCGCCTCGTGGCCCAGGATGTCGCCGGGGTCGAGGAACGGGCCGAGCACTTCGTACAGGTGGAGGTCCGATCCGCAGATGCCCGTCGAGGTGACCCGGATGATGATGTCGGTCGGGTCCTGGATGACCGGGTCGGGAACGGTCTCCACGCGGACGTCGCGCTTTCCTTGCCAGGTGAGTGCACGCATGAGTGATCTCCTCGCTGTCGGGTGACGGATGCGCCGCCGGGTCAGTGGCCGGCCGTGCGCCGCGCCGCCTTCGCCCCGGGCTGGGCGATCCGCCCGACGGCCTCGCGTCGCCGGCCCTCCGCCTTGAGGCCCTCGTCGCCCGGCGCGGCGCCGTCCGGCTCGAGTTTCGCCGTCCGTGCCCTGGTGGCCGGGGCGCGGGCGATCCCGGCATGCCGTCCCATGTCTCTCCTCAGGTTCCTCCCGGGGCGTTCCGGGTGCCAGCGCGCACAGTGGTTCCGGGCGACGGGTTCCCCGGAGAACACCGGGTTCGACCGGAATATCCGACCAAATCCTGAAAGCGAGTCGGTTCCGTCATACCGGAACGCCCGGGCCGCTCCCGTATGTCCCCGGGCGGCACGGGTACCCACGCGGTCAGGCTCCGGCGTACGCCGGAGCAGGCGCCGCACGCTGGGACAACAGCCGCAGCGCCGTCCAGTCGGGACCGTTTCACCCCCGCGCTACGACACCGCGCAGGGCCGCCGTACGCAGCCGCCCCGGACCGCCGCCGACGAGGCGCTCCAGGAGGCCGGGACGGACGCCGCTGCCCCGGGGAGGCGGCGCGGGCGGGGACAGTGGGGCCGGCAATGCGCCGACCTCGGACGAAGAGGCCCGGGAGGACGCGGACCAGCCCCGCACCTAGGGTGACGAATGAGGTGTCTTCACCGCACCCATCAGGGCACGCGCAGGATGCGAAGGGCGCGAAGGACGGCCGCCGGTCAGGTATCGCCGTCGGCGCCCCGGGCACCCCTGACGCCTCCGACGGAAGGACGAAGCATGCCGACAGAGGCACGTGGCGACGATGTCTACCAGCCGCAGGACGACGGCCAGGATCCGCCGAACGACGAGCTCGACATGGAGAACGCGCTCGGGGAGCGAGGCCTCGACGACCAGATGGAAGAGGGCTACTCGCCGCCCGAGCGTCCCCTCGCCGTCGACAAGTACGGAACGACGGGCGAGGAGGAGCGTCGCGGCGAATCCCTCGACCAGCGCCTGGCCCAGGAGGTCGACGATGTCGCGCCCCCGGACGGCGACGGCATCGGCGACCTGGACGGCGGCGAGGGCGAGCCGCTGGAACCCGAGGGCGGCGAGACCCGCTCGGGCCGCCTGGGTGCGGTGGACGAGGTGCCCGGGCGGCGCACCGACGTCTACGCCGAGGACATGGGCATCGACGGCGGAGCGGCTTCGGCCGAGGAGGCAGCCGTCCACACCACGGACGAGGAGGAGGGTCAGGGGCGGGAGGACTGATTGCGCGGCGGGTCCGGTCCGGATTCATGCGGAGCGGGTGGTCAGTGCTGCGGAACGGGAGGACGGCAGGCCGCCCGTCGGCCCGGACATGCCCGCCCGGACAACGGCCGGACGGGAACGGCTGAGGCCGGCGGGCGCCGGCCTGCGCCTGCCCGACGGCTGTCCATCGGTGCAGTCGCTGGAGGCACGAGCCGCTCTTCGCCGACAGCACACCGAGCCCCTGCCCCGCTTCCAGCGCCGGTCACGTGCTCGTCAGTCCGTCAGTCCGTCAGTCCGTCAGTCCGCCCGTCCTGCGGGCCATACGCGTGATCACTGGCCGGCGGGGGTCTGTGTGTCATGTCGTGATGCGGGTGTGGGTGTGGGCGTGGGCGTGGGTGTGGGTGTGGCGGTCCGGGCGGGGGCAGTGGGTTCGGGCAGGGCGCGGAAGAGGAGCCAGCTCAGCGCGGGCATGGCGATCAGGGGGGTGAGGGCGGTCCGGAGGTCGGTGGTGTCGGCGAGGTGCCCCAGTACGGGGCTGAACAGGCCGCCGATGCTGACGGTGAGGCCGAGGGTGACGCCGCTGGCGGTGCCGATGCGGGAGGGCAGGTAGTCCTGGCCGAGGGTGATTTGGAGGGAGAAGGGAACGTACAGGCCGGCGGAGGTGAGGGCCACGAAGAGGAACATGGCCGGGCCGGGTGTGTAGATCACGCCGGTGACGGCGGCGATGGAGAGCAGGTAGGACCAGCGGGAGACGCGGACGCGGTCGTAGCGGTTGGCCAGGGATCCGCCCAGAACCGAGCCGACGGCGCCGCCCAGGAACAGCAGGACCAGTGCGATGGTCCCCGCGGTGGTGCTGCCTTGCATGCGCTGCTGGGCATAGAGGGAGATGAAGGTGCTCAGGCCGGTGAAGACGATGGAGCGGAAGACGACCGCCAGGGACAGCTTCACGAACGAGGCCACGTCGTCCGCGCTGCGGGGCGCCTGCGTCTTGGCGGTGCCGGGCTGCGGCCGGGCCAGCATCCTCAGGACGGGCACACAGACGGCGGCGCCGGCGAGCGCGGGGAGGACGAGGACGGGCGTCCAGTGCAGGGAGCCGTGTCCGATCGCGGCCGACACCATGAGCGGGGCGAGCGCGAAGCCGATGTTGCCGCCGAGCGAGAACCAGCTCATCGCGCTGTGGCTGCCTCCACTGGCCAGCCTGGCCACGCGCGCGGATTCCGGGTGGTAGGCGGCCACGCCGATGCCGGAGACGGCGACGAACAACAGGGTGAGCCCGTAGGAGCCGCTCAGGCCACTGAGCGCGATGCCCACCCCGCCCAGCAGGGTGCTGACCGGCAGCAGCCACGGCATCGCCCACCGGTCGGTGAGCGCCCCGAACACCGGTTGGGCCACCGACGACAGCAGGGACGCGGCCAGCACGATGCCGGAGGCGACCGCGTAGGTGTAGTCCCGTTCGGCCACGAAGAACGGGATCAGCGCCGCGACGGCGCCCTGGTAGATGTCCACACAGGCGTGTCCGACGGACAGCAGCAAGATCGATGAATTCCTTCTCACCCCTCCATGCTGGGAGAACCACCGGGTGTCGCGCTTTCGATAGATTGACAGATGATGCAGAAAATCCGCCACACCCCTGTCGCGCCGACCCTGACCCAACGCCTGGCATCCGGCGGCGAGATCGACGCGCACCGCCACGACGACCACCAGATCGCCTATGCCAGCAGGGGCGCCATCGCGGTGACCACCGACGCCGGCTCCTGGGTCGCCCCCGCCACCCGGGCGCTCTGGATCCCCGCCGGCACCGTCCACGAGCACCAGGCCCACGGCGAGCTCGACCTCCATCTCGTCGGCCTGCCCGCCACCGAGAACCCCCTCGGCCTGGACGAACCCGCCGTCCTCGCCGTCAGCCCGCTGCTGCGCGAACTCATCGTCGCCCACACCCGTGACCCTGACGACGAAAGCCCGCCCCACCTGCGCCTGCGCGCCGTCATGCTCGACCAGCTCGCCCTCTCCCCCGAACGCCCCCTGCACCTGCCGGCACCCACCGACCCGCTGCTGCGTGAACTGCACGACATCCTGCGCGCAGATCCGGCCGACAACCGTTCCCTCGACGGCCTCGGGCGCCAGATCGGTGCCGGCGCCCGCACCCTCTCCCGCCGCCTCCGCGACGACCTCGGCCTCACCTACCCCCAGTGGCGCACCCAGATCAGGCTCCACCATGCACTGATCCTCCTGGCCGACGACACCCCCGTCACCGCGGTCGCCCACCGCTGCGGCTGGTCATCCGCCAGCACTTTCATCAGTGTCTTCCGCCGCACCTTCGGACACACCCCCGGCACACGTCCCACCAGATGACGGCACGACCCGGCCGGCACACGAGCCGTCAATCTCACTCGGCCGAGTCGCCTTCTGAACGAACCGAGTCGCTCGGACTCCGCGGCGATCCTGTCAGGGCCTTGATGGCCGGGCGGAGCAACGCGGCGACGTGATCCGCGGGAACCTCACGAAGCGCGGTCAGGCCGAGGAACTGGTGGCCGATGGTCACGCCCAGCAGCACGGTGACAAGCAGTGTGGCGCGCAGTTCGGGATCCTCAGCAGCAGGCAGGGCGGCACCGACGCTGTCGATCTGCCGGCCCAGAGCGGCACGGACGTGGTCGGCTGCAGCCTGGTCGGTGAGCATGGACCGCATCATCGCCAGCGTGCCTTCGGGAAGACCGCCGAGCTTGAGGCCCAGCGAGGCCAGCAACTGGTCGACGAGCTCATCGGTATCAGTGGCCGTCAGCGCGGCGGGGACCACCCGCACGGCTTGACTGAACAACTCCCGCTTCGAGCCGTAGTACTGCATGACCAGCGCCGGATCGACGCTCGCCGCGGCCGCCACGGCGCGAATGGTGGTCTGCTCGAATCCCTTCTCGGCGAACAACTCCCGCGCGCTGTCGAGGATCCGCGCCTCGGTCGCTCGTCGGCGGTCGGCTCGGGACTGGTGAGAAGTGGACACCAGTTCACTCTACATCCGTTGACCGAACGGCCGCCCGACTCTACGTTGAGTGGGTCAACAAGTGTTGAGTGAAGGGAAGTACCCCCGTGCCGCATGTGAACACACCCGCCGCTCGAACCCCTCACGAGGTGCTGAGCTGCTACTACCAGGCCATGCTCGACAAGTCCCCGGACGATCTCGCCGATCTCTACGCCATCGACGCGGTGCACGAGTTCCCGTTCGCCTCACCCGGATTCCCTCCATGCTTCGAGGGCCGGGAGGCCGTGCGCGCCGGATACCGGGCGGCCTGGAGCACCCCTGTCCGGGTGGAGGAGGTCAGGAGGGTCGCGGCCTACGAGACCGCCGATCCCGAAGTCGTCGTCGCCGAGCATGTCGTAGTGGGAACGCTGCCGGCCAACGCCACGTTCACCGTCCCCGGCCTCCTCATACTCAGCGTCCGCAACGGACTGATCACGCGAGTCCGCGACTACATGGACGGCTTGGGCGTCGCCGGCGTGAGAACGTGAAGGCCCCTGAGCAGAACATCTGCGGCCCGACCCGATGCGGGACTGCACTCAGCCTGTCAGGCCTTGGCCTGCGGGACCTGTCCCGGCGAATCGAGTCCTCGCACCTCACCCAATCCGGTCCACGCAGGTCGGCGCGAGGCTGGACGCCCCGCTTCATCGAGACAGGACAGCACGGGACAACGTTCGGTGGCACAGCGCACGGGTGTCCGGTGCAACTGAACGCTGACCGGCCGAGGCCCGGGGCGACTTGCAGGGCGTCGCAGAGGCCGACTACGGCCTGCCGCTACGTCTTGGGCCCCTGCCGAGTCGAGACTGTCAGCCGCCTGTAGCCGATCACCACACAAGCCAAGACCGCCGATACGGCGGCGCCGGCGGCAGCGAGACCGCCTCGTTCCCACCAAGTCACCCCGGGGCCCCGGGCAGTGAACGCACCAATCAGCATGAACGGCCCCGAGAGGAGCAGCGCGAACAATCGCCAGTTCGTCCACGTGGACCACGACTGCCGTTGCCGGCCGTCGAGGTCCACGGGAAAGATCCAGGCCGCAAGCCGCATGGACAGAGACATGGGCAGAGACGGCTTGGAGTCACGTTGTCTGGCACCGGGCATGGTGCGAGTGTCCCAGACGGCGGACGCCGGGCACCTGCGACCGGTCGCGACAATCGACGAGGTGCAGTTGGACCGTGCCCACCAGGTACGGCCCGGTGGGCACGGGCAGCCTGAGCCGCTTCGGGGTGGGCGCACCCGAGTCCGCCCCCGCAGGGCCGGGCGATAACGTCGTACAGCCGTCGGCGCCGTCTTCAGCGCCACGCCGGGGACGGCCGGCCCTCACCTCCGGCAGTACCTGCACCCGATGCGCGGCTCCACGATCCGTTCCCTGTGGCGGCTGCGCTGCCTGCCGGTCGGCCACCCCGCCTCCATCGTCAGCGCTCCTGCACGCCGCCGGCCCCCATCCCGTTCCCCAGAGCGCCGAGCAGACCGGCGAGCCGGCGGCGGTCTGCCGCGTCCAGGCCGGCGAGCAGTTCCTGTTCCTGGGCCGAGCGCACGGAACGGACCCGGTCGGCGAGTTCGAGACCCTGCGGGGTGAGGCACAGCCAGATGACGCGCCGGTCGTCCGCGTCGCGCTCCCGCCGGATCAGGCCTGTCGCCTCCAGGCGGTCCACATGCTGGGTGAGCCCGCCGGCGCGGGCCCGGCCGGCTGCCGCGACCTCGCCCGTCGTCCGCCGGTGGGGCTCGCCGGCATCGCGGAGGACGGCGAGCACCTCGTAGGCCGGCAGGCTGACGCCGTACTCACGGAGGGTTCTGCCGATCAGATCCTGATGGACAGCGGCACACTCGTTCAGTCGCGCGAACAGCGCGGCGGGAAGTCCGTCCACCGCCGGACCCGCGAGCTCCGGGCCGGGGCCCCCGGGATCGACGGGTGCCGGTGCAGCCGGGGCAGGACGACTTCGGGGGGCCTCTCCGGCCGCAGTCCCGTTCCGCGCAGATGGGGGTACGGCGTCCAGGGCATCGCCGAAAGCGGCGACCAGCATGTCCGTCAGCACCGGGGCGAACTCCTCCGTCGGGACGGAGACCGCCGGTTCATGCCCGAAGAGATAGCGTTCCATGATCACGCCGAACAGGACGCTCCGGACGGCGGCGGCCCGCACGTCCGCACCGGCCGAGTCGCCGAGCAGGCGCGCGAGGGGCTCACCGACCTGCTTCTCCAGGATCGTGCGCAGGAGTTCGGCGCTCGGCGGATGACTGAGGGCCGAACGTATCAGGGCGGGCCAGGCGTCGTCGGCCGGCAGGCGGTCCCACCGGTCGAGGTAGGCGCGGGCCAGCGCCGCGGGAAGTTCGCCCCGGTCGGCAGCGGTGGCCGACAGCACGTCGCCGGTGACGCCCGACCCGCCACCGACAGCTTCGCGGAACAGACCCTCCTTGGTGCCGAAGTACGCCATCACCAGGCCGGGGGTCACGCCCGCCTCGGCCGCGACGGCGCGTACGCCCACACCGGTGTATCCATGTGCGCCGAACAGCCGCCGGGCCGCTTCGAGAACGGCACGACGGTTGCCCTCGGGGTCGTGCGAGCCCGGACGTCTCTGGGGCGGGCGGCCGGTCGCACCGCCTGCACGGTCGGTCCGTGGCATGGGGGTCTTCGCCCGCTGTCGACCGTCGTTGTTCTCTGGTTGCACGTGGCTCACATTAAACGAATGTCCATATTGAACGGGTGTTCATAAAAACAACCGTTCAAAAGCAGTCACGCCACGTGCACCGGACCCGACCCCTGAGTCAGCGGCAGCGCGGTCCCGCCTCGCCGCACCGCCACGATCTCGGCCAGGATCGACACCGCCGCCTCCTCAGGGCCCCGGCCGCCCAGATCGAGCCCGATCGGCGAGCGCAGCCTCGCCATCTCCCCGTCCGCCACACCCGCCGCGCGCAGTCGCGCCACCCTGTCCTCGTGCGTGCGGCGACTCCCCATGGCTCCGACGTATCCGGCCGCGCTGCGCAGGGCAAGGGTGAGAACCGGCACGTCGAACCGTGTGTCATGGCTCAGTACGCAGACGGCGGTCGTGGCGTCGATCCGGTCCTCGTGGGCGCGAAACCAGCGGTCGGGACGTTCCGTGACGACCTCGTCGGCGCGCGGAAACCGCTCGGCCGCCGCGAAGGCCGGCCGGGCATCGCAGACCGTCACCCGGTAGCCGAGCGCGGCACCCATGTCCGTCAGGGGCCGGGCGTACTCCGCCGCGCCGAAGATCAGCAGACGGGGCCGCGAGCCGAAGGACTGCACCACCAGCTCGCGTCCCGGCGCACAGGCCGCACCGTCTGCGGCATCGTTTCCGCTGGTCACCATGCCACTGGCGCCGCGTCCGAGCATTCCCTCGGCCGCCAGGGCCGCCGCCCTGTCCACCCCTGGGTCCCCCAGTGAACCGCTTGCCGTTCCACCGCCGACGACCAGGCAGCCGGCCCCGTCCACCGGGGTGACCAGAGCCACCGGTACCCCGGCCGCGACCTCGCCGGCAAGCCGGTCGAGAGGCGCCTGCGCCGCCATCTCCCGGATCAGCACCTCGATCGTTCCGCCGCAGGTCAGACCCACCGCAAAGGCATCCTCGTCGCCGATTCCCCAGCGCGCGAGCACCGGTTCCGCGCCCGCGAGCACGTCCTCCGCGATCGCGCAGACCTCGGCCTCGACACAGCCCCCGGAGACACTGCCGACGACACGGCCGGTCTCGGACACGAGCATCGAGGCACCCGGTCCGTGCGGGGACGAGCCCCAGGTACGCACGACGGTCGCCATGACGAAGCGGGTTCCGGAGCGTTGCCAGGCGGCCGCCTGGTCGATGACATGTCGCATTTCGCCCTCCGAGGGCCGTGAAATTTCGGACAGCCTCTTGCCAAGAAGAAACTTTAATGTAAATCATTTCAGGTACTAGATAAGTCGTCCGTGTCGAAGACCACGGTGCGACGAGAACACGAGAGGTCCGGTGGCAGCGGGTTGAAACCCACATCCTTCGACTACACCGCCCCCAGCACCGTCGGCGAAGCGGTCGCCCTCCTCCACGACGAGGAACGGGAGGTCAAGGTCGTCGCGGGCGGCCAGTCCCTGATTCCCATGCTGAACATGCGCCTCGCCAGGCCCGAGCTGCTCGTGGACATCACCCGGATCCCCGAACTCGGCCGTCTCCACGTGGACGGGTCGGGAAACCTGCGCATCGGGGCCGCCGTACGGCAGGCCCGTGCCGCCGCGGACAGCGCCGTACGGAACGGCTGGCCGCTCCTGGCCGCCGCCATCGACCGGATCGGACATCCTCAGATCCGCCACCGCGGCACCGTCTGCGGCAGCCTCGCCCACCACGACCCGGCCGCCGAACTCCCCACCGCGGCACGGTGCCTGGACGCCCGCTTCGTGATCACCGGGCCCCGGGGCACCCGTACCGTCGGCGCCGAGGACTTCTTCGTCGCCACCTTCGCCACAGCCGTCGAACCCGACGAGCTCCTCACCGAGGTCGTGTTCCCGCCGCTCCCCGCGCACCACGGCTGGGCCTTCGAGGAACTGACCCGCAGACACGGCGACTTCGCCACCGTCGGCGTGGCCGTCGTCCTGGAACGGGACACCGCCACGGCCACCGCCCGTACCGCCCGCACCGTCTTCTGCGGCGCGGGGCCCGTCCCCGTACGCCTGCCCGCCGTCGAGGAAGCCCTCGTCGGCACCGATGTCGGCGCGCATGCACTCGCCGACGCGGCCCGCGTCGCGCTGGCCCGCCTCACCCCTGCCGACGACGTCCACGCCACCGCCGAGTACCGGCGTGAGGGCGCCGCCCATCTCCTCGTCCGCGCCTGCACCACCGCCTGGGAGCGCTGCTGATGACCACCTCCGTCCCCGCCCCGCTCGTCGCGCGCACACCGCCGCTCGCCGAACCCTCCGCCTGGCACGGGATCACCCTCACCGTCAACGGTCGGCCGGTCAGCGCCCAGGTCGAGTCGCGCCTGCTGCTCAGTGACTTCCTGCGCGACCGGCTCGGTCTGACCGGTACCCATGCCGGCTGCGAGCACGGGGTCTGCGGTGCCTGCACCGTCCTCGTCCACGACGAGCCGGTGCGCGCCTGCCTGACCCTGGCCGTGCAGTGCGACGGGGCCGAGCTCCGCACCGTCGAGGGCCTCGCCCCCGACGAAGCCCCGCTCACTCCCGTACAGCGGGCCTTCCACGAGTGCCACGGCATGCAGTGCGGGTTCTGCACACCCGGATTCGTCATGACGACGACCGCCCTGACCGAGCAGTCCGAGCGCCCCGACGGGGAACAGGTCGCCGACGCGCTCAGCGGGCACCTCTGCCGGTGCACCGGGTACCGCAACATCCGCCGTGCCGTGTGCCAGGCACTCGACGAGCGATTCGGGGAGTGATCCGCATGTCCCACACCTCCGGCCGGGACCGGTCCGACAACGACGGCGGCCGCTGGACCGGCCGTTCCGTCCCCCGCGTCGAGGACGAGCGCCTGCTGCGCGGCGACGGCCGGTACGTCGACGACATCGCCCTTCCCGGCGCCGTCGAGGCCGCCTTCCTGCGCAGCCCGCACGCCCACGCCCGAATCGAGTCGGTCGACGTGACCGCGGCCCTGACCGCACCCGGCGTCGTCGCCGTGTGGACCGGCGACGACGTGGCGGACCTGCCCGCGATGCTGAACAAGGAGGAACTGCGCACCCCGCCCGGACTCGCCGCGCTCCTCGATCCGCTGGTCCGGATGACTCCCATGCCGCTGCTTGCCCGCGAGAAGGTCCTGTACGTCGGCCAGCCCGTCGCCCTCGTCCTCGCGGAGAACCGCTACCTCGCCGAGGACGCGCTGGAGCTCGTCGAGGTGCGGTACGCCCCGCTGCCGGTCCTGGTCGACCCCGAGCACGCCCTGGCCGAGGACACGGTCCGGCTGCACGAGGCTCTGCCGGACAACACCGCGGTCGCCGTCGCCGCCCGCGTCGGTGACCCGGAGACCGCGTTCGCCGGCGCGCACGCCGTGGTGAGCGAGCGGTTCGAGGCCCACCGGTACGTCGCCTCACCGATCGAGACCCGCGCCGTCTCGGCCCAGGTCGATCCGTACAGCGGCCGGCTGACCGTCTGGTCGGGCACCCAGACCCCGCACCGGCTCAGGGACGCCATCGCCCACACCCTCGGCCTCGGATCCGCCGCGGTCCACGTCATCGCGGCCGATGTCGGCGGAGGCTTCGGCCAGAAGGGCATCCTCTACGTCGAGGAACTCCTCGTGCCGCACGCCGCTCGTCGTCTCGGCCGCCCCGTGCTGTGGCGTGAGGACCGCAACGAGAACCTCACCGCCTCCTCGCACGCCCGTGAACAGATCCACCACATCGAACTCGCCGCGGACGCCGGAGGCCGCATCGTCGCCGTACGCGACCGGATCACCGTCAACTTCGGCGCGTACAACATGACCGGCCTGGTCGTGCCGTACAACTCGCTGTGCCATCTGCTGGGGCCCTACCGCGTGCCGAACGTGCACATCGATGTCACCGGCGTGCTCACCAACACGACGTTCGCCACGCCCTACCGGGGTGCCGGACGTCCGGAGACGGTCTTCGCCATGGAGCGGGCCATGGACCGGCTGGCCGCGGAACTGGGCATCGAGCCGGAGGTGTTGAGGGCGCGCAATCTGGTGCGGCCCGACGAGATGCCGTACGCGACCGGACTGGTGGACCGTTCGGGCAGCCCGCAGTCCTACGACTCCGGGGACTTCCCCGAACTGCTGCGGCGCGCGGTCGCGAAGGCCGACGTCGAAGGGGTACGCGCCCGGCAGCGCGAAGGTGTCCGCGACGGCAGGCACGTCGGCATCGGATTCGCCATGTACATAGAGGCCACCGGCCTCGGCCCCTTCGAGACCGCCCGCATCGACATCGCCCCCAGCGGCCGGGTGCGGCTCGCCATCGGAGCCCCCTCCCAGGGACAGGGGCATCGCACGTCCATGGCCCAGATCGCCGCCGACGCCATCGGTGTGCCGCTCGATGTCATCGACGTGGTCGGTGGCGACACGGATGCCACCCCGTTCGGTGTGGGCACCATCGCCAGCCGGGCCCTCGTCAACGCCGGGAACGCCACCCACCGGGCGGGCCGGCTCGTCCGCGAGCGGATCATCGAGGCGGCGGCCCGCCGCCTCGGCGTCACGGCCGACGGCCTCGTCCTCAGCGACGGCATCGTGTCGGCACAACAGCCGGGCGGCCCCTCCCTCAGCCTCGCGGAACTTGCCGGCAAGGCACCCCTGCCCGGCATCCCCGAACCCACCGACGGCCGGCACGGCACCGAGATCAGCGAGACCGTGCACTTCCGCCCGCCGGGTTTCGCCGTCGCGAGCGGAGCGCACGCAGCCGTCGTCGAGGTCGACGAACACACCGGCGAGGTCGAGATCCTGCACTACGTCGTCGTCCATGACGCGGGCAACATCGTCAACCCGATGATCGCGGAAGGACAGGTCACCGGCGGCATCGCGCAGGGCATCGGCGGTGCGCTGTACGAGGAGATGGTCTACGGCCCCGACGGACAGCCCCGCACCGGCACGTACATGGACTACCTGGTGCCTACGTCCTCGGAGATCCCCGACCTCGACATGGACGAGATCTTCACCCCGAGCCCCATGAACGACCTCGGCGTCAAGGGGCTCGGCGAAGGCGGCGCGATCGCACCCCAGGCGGTCCTCGCCGGCGCCGTCGAGGACGCGCTGCGCCCCTTCGGCGTGGTCGTACGCCGGGGTCCCCTCTCACCGAGCCGGGTACGCGCGCTGATCCGTGCGGCCGCCGGTACGCACGGGCTGTCCCGCACTTCCTGAACCGGCTCCTCATCCGGAGCCGGCCGCCCCCAGATTGGACAACCATGCAACTGGACCACTCCTTCACCGTCCCCGCCGGTATCGACGACGCCTGGATGCTCTTCCAGGACCTCGGCCGGGTCGCACGCTGTATGCCCGGCGCCGTGCTGGACACCCTCGACGGTGACTCGTTCAGCGGCCGCGTCAAGGTCAAGGCCGGTGCGGTGCAGATGAGTTACCGCGGCGAGGGCACGGTCACCCGTGACGGGACCGCCCGGTCGATGTTCCTCGACCTCAGCGGCAGCGAGACCCGTGGCGCGGGCACCGCTTCGGCCCGGGTCACCGCGACCCTCAGCGACGCGCCCGCCGGAACCCTGGTCCGCGTACGCACGGACCTCGACATCACGGGCCGGCCGGCGCAGTTCGGCCGGGGCATCATGACCGAGGTCGGCGACCGCATCGTCCAGCAGTTCGCCACCCGGCTCGAAGAACTGCTGCGGGATGCCGGTCCTGCCCCCTCGCCGACGTCCACGACGAGCACCGCGCAGAACCTCCCGGGCGGGCCCGCAACCGAACCGGAGGCCATCGACCTCGGCGCGGCCGCGCTGCCCGTCCTGCTCCGGAAGGCCGCGGCGCCCGCGGCGGCCGTGCTGTGCGCGGTGGTGGTGATCCAGCTGCTGCGTCGGCGTACGCGCGGCTGAGAACCACTACGCTGAGCGGCTTCACGTCCGGGAGGGCTCAATTGGTACGGGGGAACGCGCTCGGGCAGGACTTCCGGCGGTTGTGGGGCGCGTACGCGGTCAGTGCGGCAGGCAGCGCCGTCGGCATGGGGGCGCTGCCGCTGGTGGCCCTCCTGGTGCTGCACTGCCCGGCGTTCCAGGTCTCCCTGCTCGCCGCGCTGTCCGCCGTGGCCAGCGCCGTCATCGCGCTGCCACTCGGTGTCCGTATCGAGCACCGGTACAAGCGGCCGGTCATGATCACCGCCGATCTGGTCCGCTGCGCGGTGCTGGTGAGCATCCCGGCCGCCATGGCCTTCGACGCGCTCACGTTCGTCCAGCTGTGTCTCGTCGGCGTTCTCCAGACGGCCGCGTCCGTCGCGTTCGACGCGGCAGGCGGCGCGCACCTCAAGGCGCTCGTCCCGCCCGGGCAGCGGCTCCGTGCCAACAGCCTGTTCGAGACCACCAACTGGATCAGTGTCAGCGCCGGTCCGCCCGTCGGCGGACTCCTGATCGGGGTACTGGGCGCGGCCGCGACGATGGTGGCCGACGCTCTGTCGTTCCTCGGCTCCGCCCTCGGTATCCGTCGCATCCGGCAACCCGAACCTGCGCCACCGGCCCGCGCGGCCACGTCGCGCCCGGGCCGTGACATCGCCGCCGGGTGGCAGTACCTCCTGCGGCATCCAGGGCTGCGCCCGCTCTTCTTCAACGCTCTGCTCTTCGGCGGCTCCGTCATGATGGCGTCCGTGCTGATGACCGTCCTCATGCTGCGCGACCTCGGTCTGCAGCCGTGGCAGTACGGACTCGCCCTGGGCCTGCCGTGCCTGGGCGGCGTACTCGGTTCACGGCTGGCGCCGTTGCTCACCCGGCGATTCGGACAGCGCCGCGTCCTGCTGCTTTCCGGGATCCTTCGCACGCCGTGGACGGTCCTGCTGCCGCTGACGCCGTCCGGCGCCCTCGGCGTGTTCACCATCGTGGCCGCCGACTTCGGCCTGCTCCTCGCCGCCGGGATCTTCAATCCGTCGTTCGCCACCTACCGGATGGCGGCCACGCCGGACGCGTTCATGTCCCGTGCCGGCATCTCCTGGTCGGTCGGAGCGAAGACCTCGCAGGCATTCTTCATGATCGCCGCCGGAGTCCTCGCCGACGCGGCGGGAGTCCGAGGCGCCCTGCTCATCTCCGGCCTGCTGTGCATGGCGAGTGCCCTGTTCCTGCCGTGGCGGGAGGCGAACACCTCCGCCGGGACGGTTCCGGCCCCCACGGCGGAAGCGGCGCAAGGTCCACCTCGCGCTTGACCCTCACGCGGCGTCAGGCCGCATAGTCGGTGCCGTGGAAGATCACTGGACCGTGGGACGCGTGGCAGACCTGGCCGGCGTGAGCGTCCGCACGCTGCATCACTACGACGCGGTCGGGCTCGTCCGGCCATCGGCACGGACCCCGGCCGGTTACCGGGCCTATGCGGCGGCCGACGTGGAACGGCTGCGGGAGGTACTGGCCTACCGGCGGCTGGGTTTCGGGCTGCGGGAGATCGCGGAACTGGTCGGCGACCCGTCCACCGACGCGGTCGCGCACCTGCGCCGACTGCGCGGCCTGCTGCTGGAGCGGCGCGATCGCGCCGACGCCATGATGGCGGCCATCGACAGCGAACTCGAAGCACGGGCGAAGGGACTGAGCGTGACACCGGAGGAACAGCTGGAGATGCTCGGCGCACGGCTGTACGACGAGATCGGCGGCGCCTACACCGCGACGCGGCGGACCGAACCGCGGATCGCCGCACAGATCTGGGACGCGCTCGGGGACGCGCGGACGGTGCTGAACGTAGGAGCCGGTACCGGCTCCTACGAGCCGGCCGACCGTGAGGTGACCGCGGTGGAGCCCTCGGCGGTCATGCGGGAGCAGCGGCCGGCCGGCTCGGCTCCGTGTGTGGCCGCCGCCGCGGAGAGTCTGCCGTTCGAGGACCGGTCCTTCGACGTGGCGATGGCCGTCTCCACCGTTCACCACTGGGGGGACCCGCTGGCGGGGCTGCGCGAGATGCGGCGCGTGGCCCGCCGTGTGGTCGTCCTCACCTTCGACACCGACGAGCCCGGATGGCAGGACCGGTTCTGGCTCACCCGCGACTACCTCCCCGAGTTCGCCACCGTCCTCGCGGACTTCCCCTCGCTGGCCGGGATGGCCGGCGCGATCAGTGCCCGCGTCGCGCCCGTGCCCGTCCCGTGGGACTGCGCCGACGGCCTGTTCGAGGCGTACTGGCGCAGGCCGGAGGCGTATCTGGAGGATCGTGTGCGGCGTGCGATGTCGGTGTGGACGAGAGTGGGTCCGCAGGCCGAGCAGCGAGCGGTTCGGAGCCTCGGTGACGACCTCTGCTCCGGCCGGTGGGCCGAGCGCAACAGCGACCTCACCGGCCTGGACGCGGCGGATCTGGGCCTGCGCCTGCTCGTGGCCTGAGCCCCGGCCGGGGCGACCGGGGCGCGGGTCGGGCCGCTTCAGAGCACCTCCGCCAGCACGACGGCGGTCACCAGGGCGATCACGCCTCCCACCGCGGGAACGAGCAGCCTGATGTGGCGCGGCACGAAGGACGGCGTGCGGGCGGTCGCCGCGTCGGGGGCGTCCTCGGCGTAGTACACCGTCACGAAGTCGCCCCTCTTCACGTCGAGTCGGGCCTGGTGTTCCTCGAAGGAGACGGTCCGGCCGCCGGTGGTGAGGAATTCCAGCGTGGGATGCGATTGGGTCATCGGAACGCCCTCGGCATCCTGGACCTCCTCCGTACGCACCCCTGTGCACCGCGCCTCGGCGGTGAGACCGTCCCAGGCGCTCCGCAGGCGCGGGCCCTGGAGCTGCCGGTCCAGGTTCCGGCCGAAGAACAGCGCGGCGCTCAGGGCGACGAAGAAGTAGACGACTGCGACAGCCATGACTCTCCTGGGACGGGTACGGTCCGGCATCCGCGCCCTGCGACGGCCGGGCGCGCTCATCATGATCCCCTCACGCGGGTACGGCCGACAAGGGCCCGGACCGGCCTCTCGGGGCCCGGAAGTACGCCTCGGCGCAAGGCTCGTCGTGGAGAGATCGTACGGATTTCCTCCGCGGGGGTAGGCCCGCACCGCCCTCTTGCTATACCTTCCGTCTAACAGCTTGCTAGACGTGACGTCTAACAAGCGAGGGGCGGCGCCCGGCGGCAGTGGCTCTCATCGGGCAGACACGGGATGAGAGGAGAGACCGGGCACCGTCGGGTCGATCTGTCTCGATTCAAGGAGCCGCACCATGGCAAGCAGCACCGTCCGGCCGGAGGACCAGGGCCGGCTCACCGGGGAGGACGTCGCCCGGCGCCTGCTCGACTCGGCCGCGAAGCTCTCGTACGACCCGGCCACCGAGGTGGACTGGAACACTCCCCTGGACACCGCGCACCACGGCGCGAGTCCGGAGTGGAGCACCCTCTACGGCACCGCGTACTGGCAGGAGTTGACCGATGACCAGCGCAGGGCGCTGACGCGCCAGGAGGCGGCTTCCGTCGCCAGCACCGGCATCTGGTTCGAGATGATCCTCCAGCAGATGGTGCTGCGCGACATGTACGCCAAGGACCCCACGGACCCGCGTTTCCAGTGGGCGCTCACCGAGGTCGCCGACGAGTGCCGGCACTCCATCATGTTCGCGCGCGGCGCCGCGAAGCTGGGCGCACCGGCCTACCGGCCGCGCCGTCCGGTGGTCGAACTGGGCCGTGCCTTCAAGACACTTGCCTTCGGCGAGGCGGCGTACGCGGCGATCCTCGTGGCGGAGGAAGTCCTCGACGTGATGCAGCGGGACTGGATGCGGGACGAACGGGTCGCACCGTTCGTCCGGACGATCAACAACATCCACGTGGTGGAGGAATCGCGGCACATGAAGTTCGCCCGCGACGAGACCCGCAGGCGTCTGCGTACCGCGGGACCGCTGCGTCGCCAGATCAACTCGCTCGTCGTCGCCATCGCTTCGTACTTCATCGTCACCAGCATGGTGAACGAGGACGTCTACGCGAACGCGGGACTGGACAGCGAGCGTGCCCGCACGGAGGCGAAGGCCAACGAGCACCACAAGTCCCTGATGCGTTCCAGCTGTTCGGGCCTGATGGAGTTCCTGGCCTCGGCCCGCCTCCTCACCAGGCCCGCCCTCTTCTTCTACAAGCGCGCCCACCTGATCTGACCGGGGTCCTCCACGAGCGCGCCCGCCCGGACCGGTCCGAGTCCTCCACGAGCGCGCCCGCCCGGACCGGTCCGAGTCCTCCGCAAGCGCGCCGCCCCGATCTGATCCGAGCCGAGAGCCCGAGCTGACGCGATGACCTACGCCATCACCCAGACCTGCTGCAGCGACGCCACCTGTGTCGCCGTGTGCCCCGTCAACTGCATCCATCCCACGCCCGAGGAGCAGGCCTTCGGCAGCACGGAGATGCTCTACGTCGACCCGCAGACCTGCATCGACTGCGGCGCCTGCGCGGACGCCTGCCCGGTCGACGCGATCTTCCCGGTGGACCGGCTCTTCGGAGCGCAGCGGGAGTACGCCGGCATCAACGCGGCGTACTACGCGGGCCGGAAGCCGGAGCCTGCCACCGGCCCGAACTTCCACACCTGGGGCGAGCCGACGTTCCCGCGCAGCCTGCCGTCGGACTTCGCCCCGCTCCGGGTGGCCGTCGTCGGCACCGGACCGGCCGGCATGTACGCGGCCGAGGACCTGCTGCTGCACACCAACGCCGAGGTGACGCTGATCGACCGGCTGCCGGTGGCGGGCGGCCTCGTCCGGTACGGCGTGGCGCCCGACCACCCCGCGACGAAGGGCGTCGGCGAGACCTTCGCGCGGTTCCACTCCCACCCCCGGGTCCGGATGCACCTGGGGGTCGAGGTCGGCAAGGACCTCACCGTCGAGGAGCTCACCGCCCATCACGACGCGGTGATCTACGCGGTCGGCGCCTCCGCCTCCCGCCGCCTCGGTATCCCGGGCGAGGACCTCCCGGCCAGCATGCCGGCCACCTCGTTCGTGTCCTGGTACAACGCCCACCCGGAAGTCCCGCCGGAGACCTTCGGCCTGTCCGCGGAGCGGGTGATCGTCACGGGCAACGGCAACGTCGCGCTGGATGTGGCGCGCATCCTCGTCACCGACCCCGCCGCGCTGGCGGGCACGGACATCGCCGGGCACGCGCTGGCGGCCCTGCGGGACTCCCGGGTCCGCGAGGTCGTCCTGCTCGGCAGGCGCGGCCCCGACGACACCGCCTGCACCGCGTCCGAACTGCTCGCGCTCGGGCACCTGCCGGGCGTGGAGCTGGTCGTCGACGACGGCGACCCGCGCACCGGAGCCGCGATCGATGCGGCGGCCATGGGCGAGAAGGCCTACCTGCTGCGGGAGTTGCCCCGGGAGGCGGTCGACTGGTCCCGGCCCCCGCCGCCGGGACGTCGTATCGTCTTCCGTTTCCACTCCTCGCCGGTGGAGGTGCTCGGCGGCGACGGCGTCGAGGCGGTACGGGTGACGGCCGCCGACGGCGAACAGGAGATTCCCGCCGGCCTGTTCCTGCGGGCGATCGGATATCGCGGTCTGCCGGTTCCCGGCCTGCCCTTCGACGAGGCGGCCGGCACCGTGCCGCACGAGGAGGGCCGGGTGGCGGGCCTGCCCGGCAGCTATGTCGTCGGCTGGATCAAGCGCGGCCCCTCGGGCGGCATCGGCGCCAACCGCACCTGCGCCGCCGAGACCGTCGGCACCCTCCTGGCCGACGCCGTCGCGGGCGCACTGCCCTCACCCCCGAACCCGGCGAAGGCGTTCGGGCGACTGGTCCGCGACCGCGGCCGCCAGGTGGTCGACGCCCGGGGGCTGGCCGCCATCGACCGCGCCGAGCAGGCCCGGGGCCGCGAACAGGGCCGCCCGCGCGTCAAGTTCGACACGGTCCCCGCACTGATCGCCGCGTCGAAGGGAAACCGCTTGAGGCCGGGGCGCTGAGCCGGGCCGGACACCCGGCCCTCAGGTCGCGGAACCGGGGTCAGAACTCCTCCGGCTCCGCGACCTGCCCCTTGGCCCGCTTGCCGACGACGGCGACCGCGGCCGCGGCGCTGCCCACGAAGGCCAGGGCCACCATCCAGGGCTGGTTGAAGGCATGCCGGGTGGCGTGGTCCACGGAGTAGCGGCCGGGGCCGGTCAGACCGATCGCGGCAGCGGTGAAGCCGAGGAAGGCGGGGTACTCGTAGCCGCCGCCCTGCGCGAAGAAGCCGGCGGGGGCGTGGACGGCCACCGCTCCCGCCATGGCGCCCGCGGCGGCGGCGCCGGCGGCCGGGGTGGCCAGGCCGAGGGCCAGCAGGACCCCGCCGCCGGCCTCGCCGAGGCCGGCGGCGATCGCGCTGTGCTTGGGCGGATGGAAGCCCATGGCCTCCATGGCGGCCGTGGTGCCCTCGATGCCGCCGCCGCCGAACCAGCCGGCGAGTTTCTGGCTGCCGTGCGCGGCCAGCACCGCGCCGGTGCCGACACGAAGGACAAGCAGGCCGAGGTCACGACGGTTGACGCTGCCCATGAGGGTCTCCGGAAGGGTCGGGGGCCGGGCCGGAAGGAGGGGGCCCGGGTGCGGTACGCACTCCACTCTCCGCGCAGCGGGCTTCCGACGGGTCACGTTGTTACGCCGTCCGGGCGCCCCCGGAGCAGCGCGTGACCCGTGACACAGTGCGACGTACCTCATTGTGCAACTTGTTGCACAACGGCGTTCCGGTGGTCTAGAACTGGCGTAACCACACCGCGCGAGGAGCCGCCGCATGAGCCCGTACCCGCATCTGCTGAGCCCGCTCGACCTCGGGTTCACCACCCTGCCCAACCGGGTGCTGATGGGGTCGATGCACATCGGCCTGGAGGAGGTCGAGAACGGCTTCGAGCGCATGGCCGCCTTCTACGCGGCCCGCGCCCGCGGTGGTGTGGGCCTCATGGTCACCGGTGGCATCGCGCCGAACGAGCGGGCCTGTTCGCTGCCCGGCGGCGCCAAGATGACGACGGAGGCGGAGGCGGCGCAGCACGCCGTGGTGACGTCGGCGGTCCATGAGGCGGGCGGCCGGATCGCCATGCAGATCCTGCACTTCGGGCGCTACGCGCACCATCCCGGCCTGGTGGCGCCGAGCGCGATCCAGGCGCCGATCAGCGGGTTCGTGCCGCACGCCCTGACCGACGACGAGGTCGAGTCGACCATCGAGGACTTCGTCACGGCTGCGTCGCTGGCGCGGAGCGCGGGGTACGACGGCGTCGAGATCATGGGCTCCGAGGGCTATCTGATCAACGAGTTCATCGCCTCGGCGACCAATCACCGCGAGGACCGGTGGGGCGGCTCGTACGAGAACCGCATCCGCTTCCCCGTCGAGATCGTGCGCCGGGTCCGGGAGCGGGTCGGCAGTGACTTCATCCTGATCTACCGGCTCTCGATGCTGGACCTGGTGCCGGGTGGTTCGTCGCTGGAGGAGGTCGTGCGGCTCGCCCGGGAGATCGAGGCGGCCGGGGCGACCATCATCAACACCGGCATCGGCTGGCACGAGGCCCGCATCCCCACCATCGCGACCTCGGTGCCGCGCGGTGCCTTCACCTGGGTCACCGAGAAGGTGCGCGGCGCCGTCTCCGTACCGCTGGTGACGAGCAACCGCATCAACACCCCCGAGGTGGCCGAGGACATCCTGGCGGCGGGCCGCGCGGACATGGTGTCGATGGCCCGGCCCTTCCTCGCGGACCCGGACTTCGTCGCGAAGGCGAGCGAGGGCCGCGCGGACGCGATCAACACGTGCATCGGCTGCAACCAGGCCTGTCTGGACCACATCTTCAGCGGCAAGGTCACCTCCTGCCTGGTCAACCCGCGTGCCTGCCACGAGACCGAACTCACCCTGTCGCCGACGCGCACCCGCAAGCGTGTCGCGGTCGTCGGCGCCGGTCCGGCCGGGCTCGCCTGCGCCGTGACCGCAGCCGAGCGCGGCCACACGGTGACGCTCTTCGAGGCCGCGGACGAGATCGGCGGGCAGCTCAACGTGGCACGCCGGGTGCCGGGCAAGGAGGAGTTCGACGAGACGCTGCGCTACTTCCGCACCCGGCTGGCGGAGGAGAAGGTCGAGCTGCGGCTGGGCGCCGCGGTCGGTGCCGGGGAGCTCGACGGCTTCGACGAGGTCGTCGTGGCGACGGGGGTCACTCCCCGTACGCCGGCGATCCCGGGCGTGGACCACCCGAGCGTGGTCAGTTACCTCGACGTGCTGCGGCACGGGGCGCCGGTCGGCGACCGGGTGGCGCTGGTCGGCGCGGGCGGGATCGGCTTCGATGTGGCCGAGTTCCTGACCGACGGCGGGGACGCGGCGAGCCTGGACCCGGAGGCGTTCTTCCGGCAGTGGGGCGTCGACACCGAGTACCGCGAGCGGGGCGGACTCGGCACCGCCGAGCGCCCGAAGTCCGCGCGCACCGTTCATCTGCTCCAGCGCAAGGCGAGCAAGGTGGGTGCGGGCCTCGGCAAGACGACGGGCTGGATCCACCGTACCGAGCTCCGCCACCGCGGCGTCACCATGATCGCGGGAGTCGGCTACGACCGGATCGACGACGAGGGGCTGCACGTCACGGTCGACGGCGAGCAGCATCTGCTGCCGGTCGACACGATCGTGCTCTGCGCGGGCCAGGAGCCCCGCCGGGACCTGTACGAGGAACTGCTCGCCGCCGGCCGTCCCGCGCATCTGATCGGCGGCGCCGATGTGGCGGCCGAGCTGGACGCCAAGCGGGCCATCCGCCAGGGCACGGAACTCGCAGCCTCTCTCTGATCACGGCCGTGGGGGGGGGGGGGGGCCGCCCCGCCCCCCCCCCCCCCCCCGCCGAAGTTAGAGCCCCAATAGCTATACACCGCGTAAACGACAACCACACGCCCGAAAAACACCAGGGGGCGCTGGGGCGGCCCCCCCCGGGCCCCCCCCGGCGGGCTCGCCCACTCCCGCCCCACCGCCGGGGGGGGGGGGGGGGGGGGGGCGCCCGCCCCCCCCCCCCACGGCTCCTTAGGATGCACCCCATGTCTCTCCCGCACGCGATCCTCACCGCCCTGCTCGAAAAGCCGTCGTCGGGGCTGGAGCTGACCCGCAGGTTCGACCGGTCGATCGGCTACTTCTGGTCGGCCACGCACCAGCAGATCTATCGCGAGCTGGGAAAACTGGAGCAGGCCGGCCAGATCAGGGCCCTGGCACCCGCCCAGCCCGCCCGGGGGCAGAAGAAGGAGTACGAGGTGCTGGCGGCGGGCCGCGAGGCGCTGTCCGCCTGGGTGGCCCGCCCGGAGGACCCCAAGCAGATCCGCGATCCGCTGCTGCTGCGGATGCGGGCCGCGGCGGTCGTCGGTGCGCCGGGCCTCGACGCGGAGCTGCGCCGCCATCTCGCGCTGCACCGGATCCGGCTCGCGGAGTATCTGGAGATCGAGGAGCGGGACTTCCCGCCCGGGCGGGACGCGGCTCAGGACCGGCTGCGCCATCTCGTGCTGCGGGGCGGCATCGATCTGGAGAACTTCTGGATCGGCTGGCTGACCCGGGCACTGGCCGAGGACGCCGGCGCCGCGGCGGCCGACCTCGGGTAGCGGTCGCCGGGCAGCGGGTCTACGGGCGGCCGGCCCGGATCCGCCGCAGGTGTCCGTGCTGCTGCTGGAGTACGGCCCGGGGGCTCCTGATGACCACGCGCGACGGGACGCCCGGAGCCGGTCCCGCGACGGCCGGCTCCGTGGCCGGCGCGGTCTGCGCCTGGGCACGGCTGAGCAGGATCACGCCCCGCACCGCCGCCGCCGATCCCAGCAGCGCCGGGACCAGACTGATCGTCCCGCCCTGGAGCCGCTCCCCCAGCAGGGCCAGGCCGATGGCCGCCGCGGCGACCGGATTGGCGAGGGTCACGACGGCGAGCGGCGCGCCGAGGCCGCCCCGGTAGGCGGTCTGGGAGAGGAGCAGCCCGCCCATGGCGAAGGCCGAGACGAGCACGGCGACGACCACCAGGCGCCAGCTGAACAGCGGGCCGGTGGTGTGGTCGGTGACGGCGACGGTCAGCGTCTGCGTCAGCGCGGAGGCGACGCCCGAGGTGATGCCCGAGGCCGCGGCGTGCCGCAGGCCGGGGCGGGCGCCGGGGCGGCTGAGCCCGGCGACGACGGCCATCGTCCCCGCTCCGACGGCCAGCGCCTCGACCAGGCTCAGCGTCTCGTGCGGGGCGGAGCCGCCCGCGGTCATCAGCAGGGCGGCCAGGCCCAGCAGGGTCAGGAGGGTGCCGCGCCACTCGGTCGTGGAGACCCTGCGGCCCGCGGCCCTGGCACCGAGCGGCACGGCGGCGACCAGGGTGAGCGCGCCGAGCGGCTGGACGAGGGTGAGCGGACCGTACTTCAGCGCGGCGACGTGCAGCAGGGCGCCGCCGGCGTTCAGCCCGACGGCCGACCACCACGCGCCGCTGCCGAGCAGCCGGAGCGTCCCGGTGCCGGGCGCGGTGCGTCCCGCGAGCCGTGCCTGCGCCACCGCAGCGGAGGCGTAGGCGGCGGCGGAGACGAGCGACAGCGCGACGGCGACCGATGTGGCGTTCATCGGCCGGTCCCGGAGGAGGCGTAGGAACGGCCGGCGACACGGGAGGCGGCGCCGGCGTATGCGGGCCCGCCTGCCGTCGACGGCCACGGCAGATGCGCCCTGACCGGCTCGGCGCGCGGCAGCCGCAGCGCCGCGAAGGCCACCGAGAGCAGCGCGGCAACGACGATCGAGTCGAGCCAGTAGTGGTTGGCGGTGCCGACGATGACGAGGAGCGTGATCGCCGGATGCAGCAGCCACAGCCAGCGCCACCGCGAGCGGGTGGCGACGACGAGGCCGACGCCGACCATGACCGCCCAGCCGAAGTGCAGCGAGGGCATCGCGGCGAACTGGTTGGCCATCGAGTCGGTGGCGGGTGTGGAGCCGTACACCGTCGGTCCGTAGACCTGGCCGGTGTCGACGAGGCCGGTGGCCGCGAGCAGCCGCGGCGGGGCGAGCGGGAACAGCAGATGCAGGGCCAGTGCGGCACCGGTGAGCACGGCGAGGATGCGGCGGGACCAGACGTAGTGGCGCGGGCGGCGCCAGTACAGCCAGCCGAGGAAGAGCAGCGTGGCCGGGAAGTGCACGGTGGCGTAGTAGGTGTTCGCGAGGTGGATCAGCGTCTCGTCGTGGAGCAGCAGACCCTGTACGGCGCCCTCGCCCGGCAGGTGCACGGCGCGTTCGAGATCCCATACGCGTCCGGCGTTGTGGAACGCCTCGTCGACGTGACCGTTGGCCGCCTGGCGGCCGAACTTGTAGATCACGAAGAGTCCTACGACAAGAAGAAGCTCGCGGACGAGGGGCGGTCGGGCAGTAGTGTCCGGCTCCCGATCGGCGGGCCTGCTACCGGCGAACATCATCCGGTGCCCCTTTGCTGACGAAGCGGTGTTTCGGTGGCGGGGACGGGTCCGCGCCGTATCGATACGCCAGTGTACCGATACGGAGGCGTATCGGAACACTCACGTATCGGTACACTGGCGTATCGATGGACCTCGTCGCAGAGTCGCAGAGAGGGAAAGCGCATGTCGTCGCTGAAAACGGAGCCCGATCAGGCCACCGCGTCGCGCCGCTCGAAGATCACGCCGGAGCGGGAACAGGAGCTCTTCACGGCCGTGCTCGACACACTGAGGGAGAGCGGCTACGAATCGCTCACCATGGAAGGCGTCGCCTCGCGCTCCCGCTGCGGCAAGTCCACCCTCTACCGCCAGTGGGGCTCGAAACCCGAACTGGTCGTCGCCGCGCTGCACGGGACCAGGCGCGGACTGCTCAGCCGGATCGACACGGGCACACTGACCGAGGACCTGCGCGAGGCGGCACGCGCCATCGGCGCCGGCTCCGGGCGCGACACACCCCTGATGCTGGCCCTGAGCCATGCCGCCCTGCAGAGCCCGGAGCTGCTGTGCGCGCTGCGCGAGTCACTGATCCTGCCCGAGCTGGCGGCGATCGACGCGATGGTCGCGCGCGGCGTGGAGCGCGGCGAGGTGGCCGCCGACAACCCGGCCACGGAATTCGTCGCCACCCAGCTGGTGGGCGTGATGCGTGCCCGCCCGCTGCTGGAGTGCGCCTACGCGGATGAGTCGTTCCTCGTCCGCTTCGTGGAGGGCGCGGTCTTCCCCGCACTCGGCCTGGACGCGCAGGCGCCCGGGTCCTGACAGACGTGGGCCGTCGTCCCAGCGGATGACGACGGTCCGCCCGCGCCGCACCGTGGGGACGGGGGCGGCGCACCACCCGGCCGGGGGGGGGCGGGGGTGGGGGGGGGCGCCCCCCCCCCCCGCCCCCCCCCCCCCCCCCCCCCCCCACGACCCCACCACACGAGGAGACCACCCCCCCCCTAGAGTATCTTAAGCGACC
>NZ_JBIVTU010000019.1:103752-107172 GCF_044756845.1 Streptomyces sp. NPDC091416 | reverse complement strand
GGGGGGGGGGGTTGGGGGTGGGGGGGGGGGGGGCGGCGCGGCGCGGGGGGGGGGGGGGGGGGGCCCCCCCCCCCCCGGGGGGGGGGGGGGCGGGGGGCGCCCCCCCCCCCCCGCCCGCGTTTCCCGCCGCCTCCCGGCACCCCTTCTCGTCCTCTTGACGATATGCCGCACGCCCTCATATCGTCTTCATGACGAGAACGAGGGGGTCCCCACCATGGCCGACATCACCCGGCGCTTCGGCTGGCGCCATCTGCGCTCAGCTCCCACCGCCCACATCCGCCACCACAAGCGCGGCCGACTGGCCCATGACGGGGCGGGGCTGAGCTTCTGGTACCGGTCGCTGAGCGCCGCGCTCTCCGAGGTCCCGGTCAACGACCGCGAGCTGGCCATGGCGTTCCACGCCCGTACGGCCGACTTCCAGGACGTCACCGTGCAGGCCACCGTCACGTACCGGATCAGCGATCCGGCCGAGGCGGCCGCACGCCTCGACTTCTCCGTCGACCCCGACACCGGCGCCTGGCGCGGCGCCCCGCTGGAGCAGATCGCGACGCTGCTCACCGAGACGGCCCAGCAGCACACCCTGGACGTCCTGGCCCGCACCCCGCTGGCCGCCGCGCTGGTGGACGGTGTCGCCTCGGTACGCGAACGAGTGGCGGCCGGCCTCGCCGGTGAACCCAGGCTCCCCGCCACCGGCATCGACGTGGTGGCCGTGCGCGTCGTCGCCATCCGCCCCGAGGCCGAGGTCGAGCGCGCGCTGCGCACCCCCGCCCGCGAGCAGATCCAGCAGGAGGCCGACCGGGCCACCTACGAACGCCGGGCCGTGGCCGTCGAGCGCGAGCGGGCGATCGCCGAGAACGAGCTGGCCAGCCAGATCGAGCTCGCCCGGCGCGAGGAACAGCTCGTCGAGCAGCGCGGCACCAACACGCGCCGGGAGGCGGAGGAGCACGCGGCGGCCGACGCCGTGCGCGCCGAGGCCGAAGCCGCGCGCACGGTGCGCCTGGCACGCGCCGAGGCGGAGGCGGCCCGCGAGGTCGGCGCGGCCCGCGCCGAGTCGCAGGCGGCCTGGCTCCGGGTGCACGGCGAGGTCGAGTCCGCGACGCTGCACGCACTGGCCGCGACGAGGCTCGCCGAGAACCTGCCGCGCATCGACAGCCTGACCCTCTCCCCCGACGTCCTCACCGGCCTGCTCACCAGGCTCGGCCGGACCGCGCCGGAGACCCGGGCGTGAGCCTGGCCCCGCGGGCGGTCCTGGTCCACCGCACCACCGAGTACGAGGAGTTGCTGGCCCGGCACGGCACGCACGGCCAGGCGGCCTTCTTCCTCTCCAGCCGCGGCCGGTCCATCGACGAGGTGGCCCGGCGGCATCGGCGGACCCAGCAGGCGCTGGCCGACGTGGCGGCGGCGGTTCCGCTCCAGTGGCGCCACTCGCGGGTGGAGCGGGCGGATCTGGACCGGTTCCTGTTCGCTCCCGAGGACGTGGTGGTCGTCGTCGGCCAGGACGGGCTGGTCGCCAACGCCGCCAAGTACCTCTCCGGCCAGCCGGTCGTGGGCATCGACACCGACCCCGGCCGCAACCCCGGAGTCCTGGTCCGCCACCGTCCCGGCGACGCGGCGGCCCTCCTGCGGGCAGCCGTGGCACCGGGCGGCGCGGCGGACGAGCTCACCATGGTGGAGGCGGTGGCCGACGACACCCAGCGACTGCTGGCCCTCAACGAGATCTACCTCGGCCCGGCCGGGCACCAGACGGCGCGCTACCGGCTCGGGGCCGGACCGGCCGACTCCCCCGCCGAGTCGCAGGCCTCGTCCGGTGTCCTGGTCGGCACGGGCACCGGCGCCACCGGATGGCTGCGTTCCGTGTGGCAGGAGCGCCGCAGCCCGCTCGCCCTGCCCGCCCCGACCGACCCCCGGCTGCTCTGGTTCGTCCGGGAGGCCTGGCCGTCGCCGGCGACGGGCACCTCGCTGGTCTCGGGTGAGCTGGGCAGCGGCCAGGGTCTGCGGCTGACCGTCGAGTCCGACCGGCTGGTCGTCTTCGGTGACGGCATGGAGGCCGACGCGCTGGAGCTGACCTGGGGCCAGACCGTACGCCTCGGCATCTCGGCCACCGCGCTGCGGCTGGCGGTCTGACCGCAGCGGGGCCGCGCGCACCGGGCCCGTACGCTCGATGCCTCGTACCGGTCACCGAACCTCGAAGGAGCACCATGGACACGGTCCCCGCCCGCAACTCCCGTCCGCCCCTGGCCCAGGCGGCGCTGGGTGTCGGGGTCGTGGTGCAGGACGGGCGGGGGCGGATCCTGCTCGGGCGGCACCACAGCGGCACCTGGGAACTGCCCGGCGGCAAGGTCGATCCGACGCACGAGTCGATCGCGGCGGCGGCCGTGCGCGAGCTGCGGGAGGAGACGGGGCTGGAGGCCGCCGCACACGAGGTACGCGTCTTCGCGATGCTGCACGACGCGGTCCACGGGATCAACCGGGTGACGATGGCCGCGCTGGTGGCTGTCGAGGACGGCACCGCGCGGGTGACCGAACCCCACCTCATCAGCACCTGGCAATGGATCCGGCCCGAGGATCTGCCCGCACCGCTCTTCGATCCTTCGGCACAGATCATCGCGGCCTGGCGCCCCGACCTCGGGATCGCGCACCCGCCCGTGCACCGGCTGGACATCGCGACGGGCAGCGCCCGAAGCGCCGGAGGCGCCGAAGATCCCGACACCACTCAGGCACAGCCCTATATCCCTTAATCATTTGCCTAGGGCTCATAGGCAGAGCTAGCGTCGTCGTCATGAAGGCCGTGACCGAGCAGGACATCCGCACATCGTTCGTCAATTGCTCCAAGGGGGAAGCGGGGCGTCTGCCGCTGCCCCGCGATCTCGACGAGCTGCCCTGGGACGATCTCGACTTCCTGGGGTGGCGTGATCTCTCCGCCCCCGGGCGGAGCTACATCGTCACCGAGCACGAGGGCCGCCTGACCGGCATCTCGCTGCGCTTCCCCTCCCAGCAGCGCGGGTTCCTCCACCGCAGCATGTGCTCGCTGTGTCTGACCACGCACCCGGGCAGCGGGGTGTCGCTGCAGACGGCCCGCAAGGCGGGCCCGGCGGGACGCGACGGAAACTCGGTCGGCCTGTACATGTGCACCGACCTGGCCTGTTCGCTCTATGTGCGGGGGAAGAAGGCCGTGGCCTCGGGCGCCCGTTTCAAGGAGTCGCTGACCATGGAGGAGCAGATCGCCCGTACAAAGGCGAATCTCTCGGCGTACGTCGCCAAGCTCTTCGGCTGAGCAGGGCGGGCACGGCCGTGGCCCCCCCCCCCGCGGCCCGGGGGGGGCCCCCCCCCCGCCCCCCCCCCCGCCCGGCGCCCGGCCCCGGCGCGGGCGCCGGCGCAGTACGGGGGGGCGCGGATCGCGGCCGCCCACGCCCCCCCGCC
>NZ_JBIVTU010000019.1:33827-103742 GCF_044756845.1 Streptomyces sp. NPDC091416 | reverse complement strand
GGCGCCGGTGTCTGGTCTTCGCGCCACTTGTCGGACCTGACCCCCCCAAAAAGGGATATCCTCGGGCCTACCGTCCCAATGCTCGTCGGGTGGGGGGGGGGGCCCCGGCCGGCCCCGCCCCGACGGCTGCCGGGGCGGGCACGCCCTCCTGCCCGGCCCACGGCCGGGAGACGGACGACGGCGCGGACGCCGCTGAAGTCGGTGGTGAGGCGGAAGGCGTCAGCCGACGCCGACCGTCACTTCGGCGGGGACCAGTCGCGTCCCGTCGGCGAGCCGGAAGTCCAAGGTGATCCGCTGCCTGCCGGATGCCGCGTCAGCGGTGGCACGCACCGCCACACGCTGGATCCCGCCCCAGGTCCCGCGGACCGCCAGCGTGCCGCCCGCCGGCTCCACGAGGACGCCTTCCGGCGCCGTGGCCGACCAGTGGACGGTGTGGCCGGTGAAGTCGACGTCCTGGACCTCCACGTCGAGGGCCACGGAGTCGCCGGCCGGTTCGAGCACGAGGAGGCCCGGGTTGCCGAAGCCCGCCGCCGGGCTCGCGTAGGTGTCGACGACCGCCTGACGGATCCGCGCGTCGTCGTACGGTGCCTGGCCCTGCGGACCGTTCCATCGCCACCAGGCCTGCATGTTGGGCAGGCAGACGCCGTTGAACCGGTTGCGGTGGACGAGCGCCCGGTATTCCTGGCGGGCGGTGTCGAGTTCTGCGCTGCCCGCCGGAGCCAGGCCGATCCTCATGTCGGCCAGGGCGATGTCGAGGTTGCGGGTCAGCCGGTCGAGCAGGGTGCGCGCCGCCGCACCGGACGCCTGCCCGGCCGCCTCCCGCAGGGCCGCACGGGCCTGCGTGTAGTGCGTGGCGAGTACGGCCGGGCCGTGGGTGTCCGGGTCGAAGCGCGTGAGGTCGTAGTAGCGCCCCGTCGCGGCTGCCGCGTCCGCGCCGAAACGCGCCCGGAGGTAGCCGTCGAGGAAGGCGCCGGCGTCCAGGGTGCTGTCCCAGGCCAGCGCGGCGAAGAGGCTCTGGACGTGTTCGTACGTGATCCAGTCGCCCGGCTCGCTGTACATCCCGTAGCCGTCGATCCCCAGACCCGCCTCGAAACCGACGTCGCCCGCGAGGGTGGCGAGCGGGTGCACCGGCAGGCTGCGCCAGCGGTAGCGCCGGTAGTACTCGTACATCGCCAGCGGTCCGCGGTGCGTGGTGCGCCAGGCCCGCAGCGCCTTCGCGAAGGGGACGTTGGCCCCGGTCGCGGGGTCGCCCAGGTGACCGTCGTAGTTCCGGGAGTACGCGGCGAAGTCCACGATGACCTCGGGGTCGCTCGCGTACTCCGGGTCGGGCGGCTGCACGGTGGAGGCGTACGCGATCCGTTCGACCCGGACCCCGGGCAGTTCCCGGCGCAGCACCCGGACCAGTTCGTTGACGACCACCGACTCCGCGTTGGCCGGGCTTCCGTAGCGGTCGAGGATGGGCTTCTGGAAGGCTCCGACGTCCGGCGGCCAGCAGTCGAAGACGGTGATCTCCGGACGCTCCCGCAGGAAGGCCAGGACCTTGGCCACGTACGCGTCCAGGGCCTCGGGGTTGTAGATGTCGAACAGCGGACCGCCGGACTCGTAGAACTGCGGGTGGCCGGCCTTCGGCAGGAAGCTGTCGTAGCCGTGGCCGCCGGTCTCGACGCGCAGGCCGCGCTTTCCGGCCTCGCGAACCAGGACGTCCCGTACTCCGTCGTATGTGGTGACGCCGAGGCCCAGGTAGTCGGTCGGGAAGACGAACGTGTTGAGGCGGTTCTTCGCCATCCAGTCGAGCAGCGGCGGCAGGCTCTTCGCGGTGTGGCTGAAGCCCTCCTCGGCGTACTGCCGCCGCAGCTGCGAACCCGGACGGTCGGTGAGGCGGACGGCGGGGAGGCTCAGGGCGCGGGCCTTCGGTACGTACTCGTGATGGCCCTCGTACGCGGGGAAGGCCGGAGCGAAGAAGCGCACGCCGGCCCGTTCCAGGAGCGCGTAGACGGCGTACAGCGGCGCCCGGTCGCCCTGGCCGGTCAGCAGGACGCAGGTGTCGTCGCCGAGGAGCGTGAAGGAGTCCTCCGGCGCGCCGGCGAGTTCCCGGCCGGCGTCCGCGAGCCGGGCCCCGGGTATGCCGGTTCCTCCGCCGGTTCCGGCATGCAGGGCCACCAGGCCGGTGACGCCCTCGGGCCGGGCGGCACCGGGATCGGCGACCCTGCGCAGCGGGAGCCGGGCACCGGTGATCCGGTGGAGGTAGTCGCGGAGTTCGGTGGCGGCGAACTCCGCGCTGCCACCGCCCCACCAGAGCACCGCGGCTCTCGCCCGGCCGCCGGATGCCACCTTGAGGGAGGCGCCGGCCGGTGCCGCCGCGGCTTCGGCGGCGGTGACTCCGGGCAGCAGGACGGCGCCCGCCAGGCCTGCCGATCCCACGAGGAATCCGCGCCGTCTCACTGCGCCGGGTGCGGTGGTGCGGTCTCCGTGCGAGGCGTCGTTCATGAGCGGTCCGCCTTTCCGGCTGCGGTGTACAGGTCACCGAGGTAGTAGTCCGAGGCCTTGCCCGCCTTCGGTAGCTTTCCCATCCGGCTGAATACGCCGGCCAGTTGGTCGAACCAGCCGGCGACCGTGCCGTCCTGGGTGAGCTTGGCGAGCTCGGCCGAGGGAAGGATCTTCACGTACGTGGTGGAGCCCTTGAGCCGGTCGGCCGGCAGCTTCAGGAAGTCGGCGGCGACGGTCTCCGACTCCCCGGGGTGTGCCGCGATCCAGTCACCGGCCTCCTTGAGCACCCCGGTCACCTTCTTGACGAGTGCGGGGTTGCCGGAGGCCAGCTTCGGCTGGGTGACGAAGACGTTGGGGAAGGTCATCCTCGGGTAGTAGTCCTGCGTCCGGCTGATCTCCTTGAGGCCGGGGACCTTCTTCTTCATCGTGTCGATCAGCGGATACCAGGTGGCGGCCGCGTCGACCTGACCGGAGGAGAACGCCGTGACGACGGTCGAGGCGTCCATGGCGACCTTCGTGATGTCGTCCGGCTTCAGGCCGGCCTCGTTCAGAGCGAGGTCGAGGATCATGTCGCCCGAGGTGCCTTCGGCGACGGCCACCTTCTTGCCCTTGAGGTCGGCCGGCTTCTCGATGCCGGAACCGGGCCGGGCGATGACGCGGTCGGCGAGGCCCAGCATGTTGACCGAGACGATGGAGGCGCGGCCGGAGGCGGGCAGCCACAGCGCACCGGGGCCGAGGTAGCCGAAGTCGAGGTCACCGGTTCCCAGAGCGGTGACCTGGAGCGGTCCGTTGGTGAAGACCCTCAGGTCGGGAGCGATGCCCGCCTTCTTCCACAGCCCCTGCTTCTGGGCGACGGCCAGTGCGACGGATCCGCTGTAGTCGGCGATGTAGCCGAACTTCACCTTCTGCGCTCCGCCTGCGGCGTCCGCGGAGTCGTCCCCGCAGGCGGTGGCGGTGGAGACGAGCGCCAGGGCCATGAGCAGACCGGCGGTTCGGCGGCGGACGGCGGGGATCGGCTTCATGACACCATTCCTTCGAGCGGGGCGGGCTGGTGGTGGACGGCGTGCCACACCTGGGCACGCAGTTCGGCGAACTCGGGCGACAGACGCTGTTCCTCGGTCCGCGGATAGGGCAGCGTGACCGGGATGATCGTGTGGATACGGCCGGGCCGGGCCGCCATGACGACGACGCGGTTGGCGAGGAAGACCGCCTCGTCGACGTCGTGGGTGATGAACATGACGGTGCGCCGGTCGCGGCCCCAGGTGTCGAGGAGCGACTCCTGCATCCGGACCCGGGTGAGGGAGTCGAGCGCACCGAAGGGTTCGTCCATGAGCAGGACCTTGGGGTCCACGGCGTAGGCGCGGGCGATGGCGCAGCGCTGTTTCATGCCGCCGGACAGGGTCTTGGGCAGGGAGCCGGCGAAGTCCGTGAGGCCGACGAGATCGATGACCTCGCGGGCCCGGCGCCGGCGCTCCGCCTTCTTGACGCCCGCGACCTTGAGCCCGTACTCGACGTTGGCGGCCACCGTCATCCAGGGGAAGAGCGCGTACTGCTGGAAGATGACGCCCCGTTCGGGGGCCGGGCCGTGGACAGGCGCTCCGTCCACGGTGACTTCGCCGCCGGTGGCGTCGAGAAGGCCGGCGGCGATGTTCATCAGGGTGCTCTTGCCGCAGCCGGACGGGCCGACGACGGTGACGAACTCGCCGTCCTCGATGTCGAGGTTCACCCGGTCCAGGGCCAGGAAGTCGCCGTCCTTGACCGCGAAGTCCCGTGTCACGTCGTTGAATTGGATGGTGGGCATGGTTACCGCCGTTCCTGCCAGTGGGTGAGCCTGCGCTCGGCGACGAGCAGCAGCCGGTCCATGGCGAGTCCGATCGCTCCGATCGCGATCAGCTGGACGAAGATGGTCGGCAGGTCGTAGTAGAGCTGCGCCTGCTGCATCCGGAACCCCAGCCCGCCCTGGGCCGCGATGAGTTCGGCGGCGACGACGGTCGCCCAGGAGGCTCCGAGGCCGATCCGCATGCCGACGAGGATGAACGGTGTGGAGGCCGGCACGACGACGCCCAGGAAGACCTGCGGGTCGCGGGCACCGAGCACCCGGGCCGCGTTGACGAGGGTGACGTCGACGGCGACGACGCCCTGGAAGGTGGAGACGACCGAGGACAGGAACGAGGCAAGGAAGATCACGAAGATCTTCGGTGTCTCGTCGATGCCCATGAGGACGATGGCGAGCGGGATGATCGCGAGCGGCGGCACCATGCGGAAGAACTGCAGCCACGGCTCGATCAGCCTGCGGACGACGGGGTACCAGCCCATGACGAAGCCGACGGGCACCGCGAGCACGACACCGAGGACATAGCCGATGAGGACACGCTTCAGGCTGGCGCCCGCGTCCTCGAAGAGCGTGCCGTCGGCGATGAGTTCACCCGCGCGGCGGGCCACGACGACCGGACCGGGGAAGCCCTCGATACCGCTGTTCGCGAGCACCACCCAGACGAGCAGTCCCAGCGCGGCGGAGGCGAGGCCGAGCAGGAGGGCGGCGAGCCGGCCCGTTCCCCGCGCCTTCTTCCCCGTGCTGCCCGCGCGCCTTGGCCGGGTGGCCTCTTCCGGGGCCGCGCGCCCGGCCCGGTGCTCCGCCGGAGCGTCGACGGGTGTCTTCATGCCACTTCCTCCGCGACGCCGTCGACGTCCGCCGCCCGGTCGCCGCCGATGTCGGCCATGTAGCTCATCCAGGTGTAGGCCGGGTCGCCGCGGCGCAGGAGTTCGCGGTAGAGCCGGACGGTGAGGTCGCGCCGGACCGCGGCGTAGGCGGGCGCTTCGTACACGTTGTGCAGTTCGTGCGGGTCGGTCTCCAGGTCGTACAGCTCGTGCACGCTCTCCGGGTTGTGCACCAGCTTGTGGCGCCGGTCGCGGAGCATGCGCTGGGAGTACGGGAAGTGGTGGCCGTGGAACTCGGCGACGATCTCGTCCCGGGTGCCTCCCGGATCGGCCCCGTTCAGCAGCGGCAGCAGACTGGTGCCGTCGCACAACTCGGGCACGGGGGCCCCCGCCAGTTCGAGAATCGTCGGGTTGAGGTCGATGAGGGAGGCGAATGCGTCGCAGACCTGGGCGGGGGCGCCGGGGACACGGGCGATGCCGGGGATGCGGTAGATGTCCTCGTACATCGCCGGGCCCTTGTCGTTGAGCCGGTGGGCGCCGGTGAACTCGCCGTGGTCGGCGGTGAAGAAGACCGCCGTGTCGTCCCACAGACCGTGGCCCTTGAGTGCCTCGATCAGCCGGCCCGCCTGGTGGTCGATCATCGTGACGTAGCCCCAGTAGACGGCGATGAGCTTGCGCCAGGCGGCGGCGTCGAAGTCGTCCGAGGACCAGTAGGCGCTGTACTGGCGCTGCACCTCGGGCTTCCCGGCGAAGGTCTCGGCCATCGAGGCGGGCAGGGGTACGTCGGCGGGGTCGTACAGGTCGTAGTAGCTGTCGGGGATCAGGTACGGCAGGTGCGGGCCGTACCAGTGGCAGGAGAGCATGAACGGGGTGCCGTTCGCCTTCCACTCGGTGGCGTAGCGGTCGAGCAGGCCGAGCGTGCGGTCGGTGAGGAAGGCCTCGATGGTGGCCTCGGCGGGCTGCTGGAGCCGTCCGGCGATGAGATGGCCGCGTCCGGTGCCGTTGGCCGCTGTGCCGAAGACGGGTTCGCTCACCGAGAAGGGCGGGAAGCCGTTCTCCTCCAGCCACTTCTCGTACGAGGGGTGGTGGACGGGGTTGAGGGCACCGGGCAGGTGCTCGCCGTCCAGGCCGTAGAACTCGGGACCGCGCTCGCGGCCGATGTGCCATTTTCCGACATGGCCCACCGAGTACCCCCGGTCCGCCAACTGGCTCCAGAGCATGGGGTCGTCGTCGGAGAGCTCGTCCTTGCTCCCGCCGTTGCGCTCGGGGTTGTTCAGCATGCCGTGGCGGAACGGGTGGAGTCCGGTGGCCAGCGAGGCGCGGGCCGGGGTGCAGATCGCGGTCGGGGTGTAGAAGCGGTCGAAGCGGGTTCCCCCGGCCGCCAGGGCGTCCAGGGCGGGGGTGTCGACGAGCGGGTTGCCGTAGCAGCCCAGGGTGTCGGCCCGGTGCTGGTCGGTCATCAGGAACAGGACGTTGCGCGGAGCCACTCGGGCCGCCCTTTCGGTGGTCGCTCACGGTGCTGACGGGGAGCCGTCCGGCACGCGGGTCCGGCGATGCCCCGGCACGTGCCGGTGCAGGCAATTGACCGGAACTGTAAGGACGGCGGCTTTTTTACGTCAACCCTTGGGAATAAACATTGTGTGAATTCGTCCGGCGCGTTGACAGAAACCCCTTGACCGATCGACCATGCGTCCATGACGGAACGCACCGATGCCCTCCAGCGCCTGCGCAGGGCCAACGAAGCCGCCGTACTCGGTGAACTGCGCAGGTCGGGCGCGCTGAGCCGTAGCGAGCTGAAGGCGCGGGTCGGCCTCTCCCGCACCACCCTGTTCGCGATCGTGTCCGATCTGCTGGAGCGCAAGGCCGTCGTCGAGCAGCCGGCCCCCGACTCGGAGCAGCCGCGCGGCCGCGGCAGGCCGGCCCTGGAGGTCTCGCTCAACTCGCGCGGCGCCGAGCTGATCGGCATCGATCTCCAGCGCCACCACATCCATGTGGTCGTGGCCAACTGCGCCCATGAGATCGTCGGCCGCCACAGCGCCCCCGTCCCGGCGGACAGCGGCGCGGCCGAACGCGCCTCACAGGCGATCCGCGCCGTCGAGGAGCTGGTGCGGCGCGAGAACATCAGCCTCGCCCCCGTCGCGGGCATCGGTCTCGGTCTCCCCGGCTTCGTCCAGAACCCGGCCTCCGGTGACCCGCACACCATGACGCCGTTCGCGGGCCATGTCGCCGAGGAGCTGGGCCGGCACTTCGACGCCCCCGTGCTCACCGACAACAACTCCCGGCTCGCGGCCCTCGCCGAGGTGACCTGGGGTGCGGCACGCGGGATCGACAACGCCGTGTACCTGCGCTGGTCCGAAGGGGTCGGCGGCGGGCTCGTCGTCAACGGCGCGCTGGTGCACGGCGCCCACGGCACCGCCGGGGAGATCGGCCACACCAGCTGCGCCCCCGAGGGAAAGCCCTGCCACTGCGGGGGCCGGGGCTGCCTGGAGGGTCTCATCTCCATCCCGGCGCTGCTCGCCGCCTGCGCCGATCGCGGAGTTGGCGCCACGGACGCCGCGGAACTGATCGCCCTCGCGACCGAGGGCAGTCCGGAGACCGCCGAGGTGATCCGGAACGCCGCCGTCGTGGCAGGGCGGGTACTCGCCGCGCTCGCCGCGCAGGTCGACCCCGAGTGCATCGTCGTCTACGGGGAACCGGCGGCCCTCGACGCGCTCGTCCTCACCCCGATCCGCGAACAGCTGGCCACGCTCTCCCTGCCGTCCGCCCCCCGCACGATCGAGGTGCGCGGCTCCACGCTGGGCGGCGACGCGGCCGCGCTCGGCGGGGTGGCCCTGCTGCTGCGCACCACCGGCCAGGACCTGGCGGAGCTGCTGGACCCGGGGGTCTCGCGGTGAGCGCCTGCTGCGGGCCCGCCCGCGGGAGCACCGCACAGGCCATGACCGCCGCAACCGCTCCCCCGGCGGACTTCGCCGTCCCCGAGCGCCGTCCCGCCCAACTGCTCCGAGGCATGGTGGCGGTGCCCGGCGGCCCGTTCCTGATGGGCGGCGAGGACGAGGACGCGTTCCCGGCCGACGGCGAGGGGCCCGTACGGGAGGTCACGCTCGCCCCGTTCCACATCGACGCGGCGTGCGTCACCAACGCCCGTTTCGCCGTCTTCGTCAAGGCCACCGGCTATCGCACGGAGGCCGAACTCATCGGCTGGTCCTATGTGTTCGGCTCGTTCGTCCCGCAGGAGGCCCGGCACGCCGTGCTGCCGGGCACCGTACCGGGCGCCCCCTGGTGGCGCGCGGTGGCCGGTGCGCACTGGCGGGCCCCCGAAGGCCCGGGCACCTCGATCGGCGACCGCCGCGACCACCCGGTGGTCCACATGTCGTGGAACGACGCCACGGCGTACGCCCGCTGGGCGGGCAAGCGGCTGCCGACCGAGGCCGAGTGGGAGAAGGCGGCCCGCGGCGGACTCGTCCGGGCGCGCTTTCCCTGGGGCGACACGCTGACGCCGAACGGCCGGCACCGCTGCAACATCTGGCAGGGTGACTTCCCCGTACGCGACACGCGCGAGAGCGGGATCGCCGGGACCGCGCCCGCCAAGGCGTACGCACCCAACGGCTTCGGCCTGTACAACACCTCGGGCAACGTGTGGGAGTGGTGCGCCGACCGGTTCAGCGCCGACTGGCACGCCGAAGCCCGGCCGGAGACCCGCTCGGACCCGGCCGGACCACCGCACGGCGAGAACCGCGTGCTGCGCGGCGGTTCCTACCTGTGCCACCGCTCGTACTGCAACCGCTACCGGATCGCCGCACGGACCTCCAACACCCCGGACAGCACGACCGGACACGGGGGATTCCGCTGCGCGGTGTCGGTGCGGCCCTGACAGCGGAGTACCGGCGCCCGGTGAACCGCGGCACGGGCGGGAAGGGGCGCGATTCCCGCCGCACGGCCGGACGGTCCGTCACCTGACCGATTCACGCCCCGGGACGGCGAGTTGTCGCTAAGGTTCATCCGATAGTCGGCGCAAGGTACTTCGGGGGCACGAGTGAGCGTTTCGGGCACTCCTCAACTGGTGTTCGTCCATGGGATCGGCGGTCCGCGCGACGCCGCCGGCGAACGGCGTGAGTGGCTCGTGGCGCTGGCCGAGGGAGCACGCGCGGCCGGGCACGCCGACGCGGTCTCCGGGCTGACGCAGGGCTGGCTGGCGGAGGTGCGCTTCGCCGACTACAGCGACCTGTTCACGGACGCCGAGGCCCAGGGCGACGGGCCCTGGACACTCGAGGAGCAGGAGGACGCCGCCTTCATGACCGAGTTCGTCGCGTCACTGGTCGACGAGCTCGCCCGGCAGGCCGCGGAACGGGGAGACCGGCGGACGGCTGCCGTCGCCGAGGACGCCCGTGCTCAGCTGCCGGGCGAGGACGGGACCGAGGAGCAGGGCGCCGGGGAGCCGTTCCGGGTACTCGGGCAGGTTCTGACGACCTTGTTGCAGATGCCGGGACTGCGGGGATGCGCGCAGTGGGCGAGCGGCACACCGTTGCTGTGGCACCTGGCCCAGGTCGGGCGCTACCTCCGCAGGCGGGAGGCCGACGGCAGCCGGCGCACCCTGGACGTCCGGATCCGCGAGCGGGTGCTGGAGGGGACGGATCCCGGCCGGCCGCTGATCGTGGTGAGCCACTCGCTGGGCACCGTGGTCGCGTTCGAGGCGCTGCGCGAACACAAGGGGCCGGTTCCGCTGCTCATGACGCTGGGGTCGCCACTGGCCACCGGGGCGGCGGTCCTGCAACGGCTGGTGCCGCAGCCGCCCCGCACCCCCGACCGCGTCGAGCGGTGGCTGAACTTCTGGGACCGCGACGACGTGGTGGTGGGCCGGCCGCGCCTCGACAAGTGGATGCTGCCCAACGCGGCGGGGGTCGTGCCGGTGACCGGCCGGGTGGACTCCGACGGTCTGTGGGTCCACACCGCGACGAAGTACCTCCGGCAGCCGGAGGTCGCCGGTCCCTTGGTCGAAGCGCTGAAGAGGTGACCGACGAGCAACGCCGGCATGTGCTGGTCGTGGGTGCGCAGTGCACGGCCATGCGCAGGCTGTCGCGGCTGGAGGAGGCCGCCCGGGCCCTGCACGATGTGCTGACGACCCCGGCACTCGGGGCGTGCACCCCCCGCACCGGCGCCCACGGCTCGCTCCTGCTCGGTTCGGCGCTCTCCACCGAGGACGTCCGTGCCGCCGTGCGCGAGGCGGTCCGGTGCGCGCGGGAGGACAACGCGGTGCTGGTACTGGCACTGCTCGGACACGGCTTCACTCCTCCGCTCCAGGCCGACCTGTACTTCATGGCCGCCGGCTCCACGACCGGGAGCACCATCTCCGCGTTGAACGTGGGCCAGTTACTCACGGACGCCGTCGACGAGCCCGGGGTCGAGGGCGTGATCGCCCTTGTCGACACCTGCCACGCGACGGGAGGCATGCCGGACATGCGCCGGATCACGGGCGGAGTCAGAGCCGGCCGTACGAGGATGTCCGTCGTCACCGCCGCGGCCGCCGGCCAGGAAGCCCGTGACATGCGCCTGAGCTTCGCTCTGGTCGCGGCGTTGCGGGAGGGCATCGGCGGAGCACACACCACGGTGTACGCGGACGCGCTGCTCATCGAGAACCTTCGCGGCCGGGTCACAGGTCAGGCCATCGGAAGGTTCGAGTACGACAACGACCCCTTCGTCGCCGAGGGGCTCTGGCTGGCCCGCAATGTGCGCTCCGCTCCCGGAGCCGGTGGCGCAGTGGTCGGGCCGGCGGGCATGGCGGACCTCGAACAGGCCGTGTCGATGTGGCGGGCGGACATGCGGCTGCCGACCCCCCGGACCCGCGGGGACCTCGATGAGCTGTACACGTTCGCCCGTGAGGGCCAGATCGATGACACGGCCGACCCGCAGTGGCGCGACCGTGTCATCCAGGTGGTGGAGACGCTCCTCACCTGTGCCGATACGGTGTCGCTCCTGAACACGGTGCTCGCCGACGTCCTCACCAGCGATCTGCTGCGCGAGGCACGCCAGTTGGCGGGGCTGCCCCCGGAGGCGGAAGGTGCCCAGCTCCTGCGTGGCCTGGTCGAGTACGCGGCGCTGCGCGCGTCGGGCGTCGATGAGCCCCGATGGAAGGCGCCCACGCGGTTCGTCGCGGCGCTGGCCGAACTGTCCGGCAGTGCGGACGTCGTGGCACGGCTGCGGAGCTGGGCCGGTGAGCTGGGGGCCGTCACCGAGTTCAACGATGCCCGGACGGAACTGGCGCGGAAGCAGCAGCAGGGGGAGCTCCGTCTCGTCGTCAGCCTGGCCGGTGCGCTGACCGACTGGCCGGAGGAGGTGGACGCCTGGCTGGTCGGCACCGGGGAGCGACTGCCGGTGCACCACCGCTTCCGGTGCGAGTCGGCGGACCGCCTGGGCACGGGCCGGGCGATCGGTGCCGTACTGGCATGGGCGCGTGGCCGGCTGCCGTCGCCTGAACAGCTGGTCAATGTGGACGTCGCGGCCCCCGCCCACCTTCTGGCGCGCTGGCAGCCCGAGGAGGAACGGGTCGGTCGCCGGTTGCTCGGGGTCAACCACGACGTCGTGGTCCGGTGGAGCGGCCGGATGGACCCGGCCGAGGAGAACGCCGAGATGAACGACGCCGCCCGCAAGGCGCTGCGCGCCATGGCCTCCTGCGGCGCCGTGTCGGTGGAGTGGATCGGGGTGTCGGTCCTGGACGACCGGCAGGGGCTCGAACGGGGCCTCATGACCGGCCGGTACGACACCGCCGTCGGGCTCGACCATCATCCCGACACCTTGCAGGACGCCCTGGAGCAACTGCTGCCCTACGCCCCGATCATCCTGTGGCCGCGACCGGGCACCCGGACGGCCGGAGCACTGCCGTCCCTGGTGCGGCAGCACTGGCACAGCCTTCCGGACGGCCTGCCCGCCGCCTACCGGCAGCGGTGGGCCCGGGAGCACGAGGGCTGCGAAGCGTGTCTGGGAGACGTACGCGCCGTCTGGCACGACGAGGCCTGGCTGGAGTTCTGCCGACCCTTCGAACAACGCGTCGTGGTCGGCCCCGAGGAGGAATGGTGAGCTGGAAGCCCTATTACCGAGGCGACGGTGAGCAGCGGGACACTCCGCTGGCCGATCCGCCCCCGTGGCGCACGTTCCCCCGTACGCCGCAGCACCGGCAGTATCAGCCACCGCCCGGTCTGACCGACGCGGTCAACACCGCCCTGCACCTGCGACGACCGCTCCTCGTCAGCGGGCCTGCGGGATCCGGCAAGTCCACCGTGATCGAGCAGGTGGCTCACGAGCTGGGCCTCGGTCCCGTGCTGCGCTGGCACATCACCTCCCGCAGCTCGCTGACGGAAGCCCTCTACCGTTACGACGCGCTGGGGCGCATCCACGCCCAGAGCCTGCGTGCGGCCATGCCGCAGGGCCGCACGGGCCGGGCGGGGCACGGACGCAGCAGGGACGACATCTCCCCGTTCCTCCAACTGGGCCCTCTGGGTACCGCTCTGCTGCCGGGGGACCGGCCTCGTGCCCTGCTGATCGACGAGATCGACAAGAGCGATCTGGATCTGCCCAGCGATCTGCTGGAAGTGCTGGAGCGCGGGGAGTTCGAGATCCCCGAGCTCGTGCGGTACCGCCGCCCCCGGGTCCGGGTCCGTCAGTGGCAGAGCGACGAGGAGCACTCCGTCGAACGCGGTCGGGTACGGTGCACACAGTTCCCGTTCATCCTCCTGACCAGCAACAACGAACGGGACTTCTCACCGGCCTTCCTGCGGCGGTGCATCCGCTACACCATGCGTCCGCTGGACGACGAACTGCTCGAGGGCATCGTCAGGGCTCACTTCGACGAGCTGCCGAGCGGCGCCGAAGAGGTCATCACTCTGTTCGCCGGTCGTGTCAGGTCCGGCGAGCACCTGGCCATCGACCAGCTGCTGAACGCCGTGGCCCTGCTCAGCGGCGGCCACGCACCCGGGCCGGACCAGTACAAGGAGCTGCGCAAGCTGATCCTGCGTGAACTCTCCCGTGTCTGACGCCCTGGCCCGCCTTCTCCGGGCGCTGAGCCAGGTGCCGCTGCCCGACGGCGCCGACGCGAGCACGCTCGCCGACGCGGTGTGGCTGGCGGCCTCCGGTGTCGTCGGAGAAGGAACCGAACCGTCGGCGGCCGCGGTGGCCGGCGGGACGGCACCGGACCCGGCGCCCGGAGAGGCGGTGCCTGCTCACGGGAAGGCCCCGCAGGACGCACGGACCGCCGGTGCGCCGGGCCCGGGGAGGACGGAATTGTCCCTGCGCCGGTCCGGGTCGGACACCACGGTGCGGGGTGTTCCGCTGTCCCTGGGACGTGCCGATCCGCTGCCGGACGCCCTTGCCGTCGGTCGTGCGATCCAGCCGTTCCGCCGGCCGTGGCGGCGTGGCGGGCGCAACAGGCTGGACATCGAGGCCACCGTGGAGCACTACGCGCGCGGTGGTCCCCTGGTGCCGCTGTTCCGCCCTGCTCCGGAGCCCTGGTTCGAGGCGGTCGTCCTGGTCGACTCCTCCCTGAGCATGAGCGTGTGGGAGGAGACCTCACGCGCGGTGATCCGGCTCCTGAACACTCTGGGAGGTTTCCGCGCCGTCCACACCTGGCGCCTGGAGTGGCAGGGCGCCGAGCCTCGCGTGCTCGATCACCACGGCCGCGAGGTCCCGAGTGCGCGCGTCCCCCACCACGGAAGCGGCACTCAGGGCAGGAGACTGGTCCTGGTGCTCTCCGACTGTGCCGCCCGCGGCTGGCACGACCCTGCGCCCTGGCTGCTCCTGCGCGAATGGGGCAGGCAGATCCCGGTGGCCCTGCTCGACCCGCTGCCTCCGCGTCTGTGGCGCCGCTCCGCCCTGAACCTTCCCGCCGTACGCGTGACCGGCGGCCGGGCCGGCGGTCACAACGGCTCCCTCCGCTTCACGGTGCCGCCCCGGCTCAGACCCCGTGAGGACGAGGAGCGGACGGCGGGGCCGTGGGCCGCTCTGCCCGTCGTGTCGTGCACCCCGCACTCCCTGGGTGCCTGGGCGAGCACACTGATGCGCGCCGACCCCACCGGCTGCGGCGCCGTCCTCGTGCCCGCCACCGGCCGCCTTCCCCGGGGGCGTACCGGCCCGGCTCCGGCCCCGTCCGATCCCGCTCTGCTGGCGGAAGCATTCGCGCATACGGCACCGGCGCCCGCCGTACGACTGGCCGTCCTCTGCTCCGTGGTGCCGGAAATGCCCCTTCCCCTGCTGCACGTACTGCGCGACCAGGCAGTGCCCGAGGCCGCGTACGCCGATCTCGCCGAGGTCCTGACCAGCGGCCTGTTCGCGGTACGACGCGTCCCGGACGGTGATCCGGTGCTGGCCCTGCACACGTCCGCCCGGACATATCTGCGGACACATCTGACGACCCACGACGCGTGGCAGGCCCGAGCCGCTTTCGGCCGCCACGCCGCAGCGCGGCCGTATTCCCCGCAGGGCATAGCGGCCGTTCTGCACGACGTGCGCGCGACGACCGAACTCCCGGTGGAGGAATCGTCGTTGGCGGACTCCGTCGCGTCCTCCTCGCGCCCGGCCGGGGGCGGGGGCGCGGCAGCCGACGCGCGGGCGGAGGCGGAGGACGTGCGTCCTGGCGCGGGCGAAGACCGGGCGACCGGTCCGGCGGACGAGTGGTCGGCCGTCGTGCAGAAGGTCAGGAAGAGCACGCGGGCTCTGCTGGGCCCTGCGGCCGACGACCTGCTCCGCGACGCCGAAATCGTGCTGCGGGAGCTGCTCGACCACGCCCGCCCGTATCTGCCCGCTCCCCCGGGACTCCTGCCGGGGCAGGAGACAGCCTTCGACCGCCTCCGCGGGCTGCGCGGCAGCCCGCTCACGCTCGCAGATGTCCTGCGAAGCCTGGCCCAGGGGTACGTCTCCACCGGGCCCGTCAGCATGGAAGTCCTCCCGGCGGACGACGTGACCGGCCGGGACATGCGGTGGCACGTCCCCGGTGGGCACCTCTACCTCACGGTCGCCCTGGCCGCGGCGCAGTCGGATGCGCACGCCGTGGAAGCCGCCCTGGCGGGCACGCCCGCGCTCGCTCCGGTCGAGTTCGTGGTGGTGCTCGACGAGTCGGACAAGCCCGACGGCCTCGTGCCTCTGGAGAGGTGCGTCGCGGTGGTCGGGCGGGAGGGTACCCGGCCGGGCGTGGTGATCGTGATCCGCCTCCAGACCCTGTACGGAGCCGCTCCGTCCGACAGCCCGGCCGAGCTCGCGGACGCCCTGCGGGCACTGCACGGCCGGGCCGGCAGCCCGACACACTCGGAGCTGATCAGGCAGGCCGCCCAGGAGTCGCCTCCCGTGATCCTGCGGTCCACCACGCTGTACGAGTGGTTCACCGGACAGAGCGTTCCCAAGGACACGGAGGCGTTCGACTGGCTGACGCGCCATCTCGTCGCACGGGCGGATCCGGAGGCCGACGCCGGCCGCTCGCTGTTCCGGCTCGCCGCGCTGCGGCATCACGCCGCCGCGGCGGAGAAGCGGCGGGGCGGCGGGTCGTCCGGCGGACGCTCACGGCTCGGCCGTCCCGTGGCCGAACTCGTCGCGGGCGCCGAGCGACTGGATCTGCCCGCGTATCACGTGCGCGACACCGACCTGCGGTTCCGGGACGTCGTGCGGGACTGCGCCGCCGGGGCGAGCGTGATGGCGCTGCTCGTGGGGCCGCCCGGCTCCGGCAAGAGCCGGTCGAGCGTTGAGGCCGCGCGCCTGCTGCCGGGCGACTGGTGGCTGTGGGAACCGGACTCCGTTGCCGAGCTGGAAGCCTGCCTGGACAGCCCGTCCACGATCCGCCCGCGCACGGTGGTCTGGCTGGACAATGCGGACCGCTACCTCCTGGACCGGTCGGACGGCGGCCGCGGCGAGCGCGTCGCGGCCGGATTGAGGACGCTCCTGCACGCGGCCGACCGCGGTCCCGTACTCGTACTGGGATCACTGAGGACCGAGGAATGGACCGACCTGACGACCGTCCCCCCGGCTGCCGACGACGATCCCCACGCACAGGCGCGCACCCTGTGCGAGGAGAACCTGATCCTCGAAGTGCGGGCGCCGCAGGCCCATGACGTGATCGAGAGGTATCTCTCCGGAACGGGTGTCGCGCGGGCCGTCGTGGACGCCGCGGTCGACGCCTGCCGCTGCGGACACGGCCCGCTGATGTCCGGCACGCTCCTCTCGGAGGCGGCCAGGGACTACCTGCGCACCGCATCGGCCCCGTCCATTCCGGGGGATGTCCCGGTCGCCGCCCTGGCCGGCCTGGGCCTGCCCGTCGTGCCACCGGGGTCCGGCTCACAGCTGTACTTCCGGCTCTCGGACGACATCGCGCGGTTCGGACGTGAGCGCCGCGGCCGTCTCGTCCCGCCCGAGAGTCTGTGGAACGCCCTGGCCGACCACGCGTCCGCGCCGGACCTGGAGGCCATCGTCCGGGCCGCGGACGAACGCGGCGACGTGGAGCATGCCGAACGCTTCCGCGCTCTCGCCGATTCCGCGCAGGCGGGCCGTGGCGGGCCCCCCGGCCAGGAGAAGCCGGCTCCCGCTCTGCGCAAGCTGCTCCAGCGCACCGACCTGTCACCGGCGCAGGCACGGGCCGCCGCCGACGAGGCCCTGGCCTGGCTGCGTGCCGGCAGCGGTACCGAGAGCGCCCAGTACGTTCTCAACGGTCTGCTGCCGCGCACCGGCCTGTCCCGGGCGCAGACGACGGAGGCCGTGCACCACGCGCTGAACTGGCTGGACGTGTACGGAGACATCCAGGACGCGACGTTCGTGGTGGCTCCCCTTCTCACGGTCACCGGACTGGACGCGAGCGAGGGCCGCCGCGTCGTGGAGCGCGCTGTACGGTGGCTCGATGTCCACGGCGAGAGTACGTCGGCACAGTTCGTGCTGCGCCCCCTTCTCCAGAGCCCCGAACTGTCGCAGGACCAGATCCACAGCGTGGCGTACCGCGCGTTGAACTGGCTGGACCTGCACGGCGGCCACCGCGCGAACCAGTTCGTTCTGAGTGCCGCACTGCGCAGGAACGACCTGCCTCCGGGGCTGCCGGCCCGGTTCGTCGCCCTGGGCCTCGCATGGCTCCGGGCGGTCGGCACGGACGCGTCGGCCAAATTCGTCCTGCGCCCCTTGCTGCAACGCGCCGACCTCGGCCCCGACGAGGTACGTGCGGCAGTGGAGCAGACGATGCGGTGGCTTCGGCGTCACGGCACCACCCGCGACGCCCAGTTCGTCCTCAATGCCCTGCTGTACAGGCTGGACCTCGCCCGGGAAGAGGCACAGGAGGCCGGAGAGGTGGCGCTCGACTGGTTGCTGGCCCATGGCCGCCACAGCTCCGCCCGCTACGTGCTCCGCCCCCTGCTGGAGCGCACCGACCTGAGCCGGGACCTGCCTCCGTGGGCCGTGGAGGTCGCGGCTGAGTGGAGCCGTGCCCGATTCGACCGCGGGGAATCGGACGAAGGTGTCCAGCAGCTGCTGACTCAGCTCGGCGGTGATCCCGGCCCCGGGCGGAGCTGCGTCGTGCTCATCGCCGAGATCGCGGGCTGCTCCGATGCCGAGGCGGCCGTCCGGGCCGGACTGCAGACCGCCCTGCACGGCGTGCTCGCTGCCGTGCTGAGAGACGTGTCGGACGTGCACTGCGAACGCCGCAGCGCGGGAGACGGCGAGGTGCTCCTCTTCTTCCCCCACGACAGCCGTCGCGCCAGTCTCGTCCGGGATCTGCTGCGGACCATGGAAAGCGCTCTGCACGAACACGCAGTGACCGGAGAGCTGAGACTGCGCGTCGCTCTGCACGCCGCCGAGGCCGGCCGCGACGAGGAGGGCCTGCGCGGCCAGGCGCTCGCGACAGCTGCCCGGCTGGTGGACTCCGCGGCGCTGCGTGCCGCTCTCGACGCGGGAGGCCGCTCCCCGGTGGCCACGGTGGTGTCGGCGGAGCTGTTCGACATCGCCTTCGCCGACGACGGGCCGCCGGCCAGTACGTTTTGCCCGGTCTACATCACGACGAAGGAGAATGCCCTACGGGCCTGGATCTCGGTCTCCGGTTTCGAGGAACCGCCCGGCATCGAGGCGTGGACGCTGCGGACTCAGGGATAGCCCGCAGCGTGACCTCGCGGGCGGCTCACACCTCAACGACCGAGGGCCGGTCCCGGATTTCTCCGATACCGGCCCTCGGTCCACGACTCTTTCGAGTCGGGACGACAGGATTTGAACCTGCGACCCCTTGACCCCCAGTCAAGTGCGCTACCAAGCTGCGCCACGTCCCGCTGCCAGTCCCCCGGTCCTGCCGGGCGGCTGCGCAGGACAAACATTACCTCACTCCGTGGACCGGATCGACGCCCGTGCCTGCTGGGCGCGGGCTGCCAGTCCTTCGGCGCCGCAGGCCGTGGCCAGCTTGTGCGCCCGGGCGAGCTCGCGCGGCGAGCGGGTGGCCACGCCGTGGTCGAACAGGGCGAGCGCGAATTCGTAGCCGGACGGCGATGCCTCCAGGTGGCGGACCGCCTCGCCCAGGAGGTCGACGGCCTCTTCCGGGCGGGCGAAGAGGGCGACACAGCGCAGCGCCTCGCCGATCGCCGTTTCCGTGCCGAAACGCTCGGCGTGCACCCGGGCGGAGTTGGCGAGCTGCGCCGCACGGCCCGGGTCGTCGTCGGCCAGCGCCCGGGCCAGGTCACCCGCCCAGGGGCCCCAGATGCCGTTGAACCTGCCGCGCGGTTCGAGGGCGTGGCCGGCCGCCTCCAGTTCCGTGACGGCTTCCTTCGTACGGCCTTCGGCGAGCAGCAGGCGGCCGCGGACGCACGGGGCGTCGGGCAGGACCGTGGCGCTGGGATAAGGAGGCCCGAAGTCGTACTGGTCGGCGATCTTGCGGGCCTCGGTGATCCGGCCACGGGCCAGCAGGGTGTCGATGAGCAGACAGGCGGCGTCCCAGTGGACGGGCAGCCCGCTGCCCACACGGTCGGCGAGCCTGAGCCCCTCGCGCAGGAAGCCCTCCGCCTCGGCAAGACGGCCGCGACGGCGGTGGACCAGGCCCAGCAGGGTGTGGGCGAAGGCCAGGTGGGCGCCGCTCCAGCCGGAGATCTCGAAGGCGCGCACGGCCTCGCCGAAGAGTTCCTCGGCCCGGTCGAGTTGGTCGGTGAAGGCGTAGGTGATGCCGAGCAGAGTCGGGAGTTCGAAGCCCCACTCGGTGTCGGTCCAGCCAAGGCCGCGGGCCGGGTGGCCGTTGACCAGGGCGCGTTCGCACAGGTCGACGATCAGCTGGGCGTTCTCGCCGCGCAGCATGGCGTCGAAGGCGCGCAGCGTGAGCAGTGCCCGTTCGGCGTTGTCCCGGCCGGTGAGGTGGTCGGCGTTGGCGGCGAGCCTGCGGGAACGGCCGTGGCCGTCCTGCTCGGTGGCCTGCATGCCCTCCCAGAGGAAGTGGGCGGCCTGCAGACGCATCAGGCCCGGGCCGGGCGCCGTGCGTTCGGCCTCGGCCGCCAGCGCGAGTGCCGCCTCCTTCAGCTGGTTGTTGTGCGACAGCGCGGCTGCGAGCCGGAACGTGGCGTCGACCCTCAGGTCGTCCGCGAGGCCCGGCATGTCGAGGGCGGCCCGCAGGTGCTGCACCGTGGTGGGCGGGGAGCTGAGGAGCGTGGCGCAGCCCAGTTCGTAGAGCAGGGTGGCGCGCACGTCGGGGCGCGGAGGTTCCTGGAGGGCTCGCTCCAGGCAGCGCCTGGCGGCCTCGGGGGCGCCGACCGCGAGGTGCTGATTGGCCGCCGCACGCAGCTGTTCGACCAGTTCCTGGTCGTCGTCGGGGTGGACTTCGAGCAGGTGGCGGGAGGCGGCGGCCGGGCCGAGTCCGGCCCTGGTGATCGCCCAGGCGGCCCTGCCGTGCATGGCGGTGCGGGTGGCCGGCGGGATGGAGCGGTACACGGCGGTTGCGATCAGCGGGTGCACGAACTCCAGCGGGTCGAAGCCGCTGACGATACGGGCCTCGCGGAGCCGGGCCGTGCAGTCCGCCGCTTCGGCGGGGCTCATGCCGGCCAGGGTGGCGGCGAGGTCCTGGGAGATGTCCGTTCCGAGGACGGCGGCCGCCCAGGCGAACCGGTTGGCGTTGGTGCCGAGCCGTTCGAGCCGGGCGACGAGGCCGCTGCCCCGGGCGGACGCGCCGAGTTCGCGCAGCAGCCCGGCGGACTCCTCCAGCGGGGGCAGCTCGCGGTCCTGGACCTTCGCGACGAGTTCGACCGCCTCGTAGGGGTTGCCGCCCGTGACGGCCCATACCTCGCGGCAGAACGGGTCGTCCGCGTGCTCCCCGAGGGCTGCCCGGACCAGTTCGGCCGTGGCGTCGGGGGTGAGCGCGCGCAGGGCGACCCGGACCTGCGCCGGGTGGCTGCCGGCGGCGGTGCGCTCGGCCTCGCGGGCCGCGAGCTCCTCGGGGCGGTGCGCCTGGACGACGAGGACCTTCACTTCGCCGAGCCGGGCGGTGAACGAGGCGAGCCACGCGAGGGATTCGCCGTCCGCCCAGTGTGCGTCGTCGATGATCAGCAACAGCGGACGGTGGCTGAGCCGGGTCGCGAGCCGGGAGACGACCCAGTCGAGGCCGTCGCGCACGCCCTGCGGGTCGGGCTGCGGCCCGGTCGGCTCGGAGAGGCCGAGGGCGGGTGCGGCGATCTCGTACCAGGACCCGAACAACGCCTTCACGTCGTCGGCGGGCAACTGGTCCAGCGCGGGCTGCAGCAGTTGGCGTACGACGTGGAACGGCACCGAGGTGACCGTCTCTCCGCCGCGGGCGGACCAGACCGTGCAACGGTCGGCCGCCATGGCCCGGATCTCGGCCAGTAGCGCTGTCTTGCCGATGCCTGCTTCGCCGCTGAAGATCAGCAGCCCGCCGGCCGCCTGCGCGCCGCACAGTGCGTCAACGGCGTGTGCGGCGGCGGCGATTTCCGGTTCGCGCTCGTACAGCGGCCGGGACGGCTTCATGCCTACCCTCCCCCAAAATCGTTTTCGGTGACAGTCGAGACTAGTCGTGCGCGGGGGCCCACCGACAGTAGTTCGGGCAGTTCGTCGCAGGTGCGAGGCACAATCGAGGAGTGGACGAGACTCGCAGGGACCGTGACATCGAGGGCCGGGCGCACAATGCGCGCCCCCGGGACGGGCTGGGGCGCCCTCTGCCGTACGGCGCGGCAGGGGTCGAGCGGCAGCCCGAGGGTGTGGTCCGCACCCCGCAGGAGACGGTTCTGGAGGCACAGCGACTGCTGGACGCGGGCATGCCGTTCCATGCGCACGAGGTCTTCGAGGACGCGTGGAAGTCGGGCCCCGGCGCGGAGCGGGAGTTGTGGCGGGGGCTGGCCCAGCTGGCCGTCGGGCTGACGCATGCGGCGCGGGGGAACGCGACGGGCGGGGCACGGCTGCTGCGGCGCGGGGCGGCGGCACTGACGGAGTTCGCCGCGTCCGGCGATAACGGGGTGGCCGGTACCTCTGCTGTCGCGGTGTACGGGATCGGCATCGGCCCGCTCACAGGCTGGGCCACGGAACTCGCCGGGCGGGTGGAGGAGGCGGGCGCCCCGGCCGTAGACGCGGCCGCGGAGGCACCGCGGCTGCGGGCGCACGGCTGACGGCCGAACCGCACCGCCCGGCCCTCGCATCGCCGAACTCGGCCTGCTTTCCCTCCCCTTGACCAAGAGCGGCGAACAGTGCCGTGCGAAACCATTACCATCCGGCTTCATGAGCACTTCTGACCAGGACCAGGACCAGGCCGTGGACGCACCGATAGCCGCACCGGGGGACGGCGGCGCCGCCGAGGACCGGAGACTGACGCCCCGGCAGGCGAGACAGCTGCGGATCGTCCTCTCCTCGGCCGGGATGGCGGCGATGGCCGTCGTGCTCGGACTGCGGATCGCGAGCCGGTCCTCGGTCCTGGTCGTCGGGGTGTACGGGCTCGCGCTGATCCTCTGCGGGATCGTGATCGAGCTCAGCAGGAACGGCCGGACCCGGCTCGGCAGCTGGCTGCTGGGCATCGGCCTGGTGGCGGCGATCGGTTCGGACTGGCTGCTGATCCCCTGAGGACCCGGCCGATCCGCTGCCGGACCGGTCAGCCGGCCGAGACGCACACCGTGCCACCGAGCGGATCGGCCCGGTCGATCCAGTCGGCGGCCAGCGGGAAGGGCCGTCCCGGCCGGACGGGACGCAGCAGCCGCCGGCGGTACAGCACCCGTCCGTCCTGACGGACCACGAGCAGCGGGGCCGTCAGCGGCCGGACGGTGCGCAGGGTGAAGCGGTTGTGCGCAGGCCGGGCGCCTTCGGGGCAGAGCAGGTTGGGCGCGATCCATTCCAGTGGCGCCGCGACAGTCAGCGCGAGCCGCCCCGACGGCCAGCTGCCGGTGGCCGGGCCGGTGGTCAGGTGGCGTCGTACGGGAGCGGCGAGGGCCCGGCCCTCCGCCGCGGCGGTGCCGGCGCTCTCCACCGCGTGGAGCAGGTTCCCCGCGGCGAAGACGCCGGGGGACCCGGTGCGGAACGCGGCGTCGTGGGCGGGGCCACGGGTACCGGGGTCCAGGGGCACGTCGCCGCGCCGCGCGAGTTCGTGGTCGGGGATCCAGTCGCCGGTGAACACGACGGTGTCGCACGGCAGGGTCGTCGTGCGGCCGTCCTGGTGGCGCACCGTGACCCCGGTGAGCCGGCCGCGGCCTGTCAGGGCCGTGACGGTGGTGCGGGTGAGCAGCGGGGCTCCGTGGCGCGGTCCCAGGGCAGCGGGGATGGCCGGCGGGCGGTCGGTGACCCGGGCGACGACGTCGACCCCGGCGGCGTGCAGGGTGCCCGCCGCGGCGATGCTGACCGGTTCGTCGCCGATGATCACGGCGCGGGTGCCGATGTGCTGGTGGTGGACGTGGACGGCCTGCTGGAGTTCTCCGGTGGTGTAGACGCCCGCCGGGCGGGTGCCGGGGACGAGCCGGGCGCCGCGCGGGCGTTCGCGCGCTCCGGTGGCGAGGACGACGGCGTGTGCGGTGATCCGTTCGAGTCCGCCCGGTCCGGTGGCGTCGAGGGTGAGGGGGCCGGACCAGCCGGTGACGGTGATGCCGGTGCGCAGGGTGGCGCCGGCCCGGGTGGCCGCGGCCGTGCAACGGCGGGCGTATTCCGGGCCGTCCGTCCCGCGGCTCGAACGGCTGCTGCCGAATCCGGCGTGGTGGCAGTGGCGTGGGATGCCGCCGGCGGTCTGTTCGCGTTCCAGGACCTCGACGCGTCGTACGCCGGATGCGGCGAGCTCGGCGGCGGCGCCCAGTCCGGCGGGTCCCGCTCCGACGATCAGCACGTCGACGGTCCGCTCGTGTCGGGTCATGGCCGGGTCCTCTCGATCAGTGCGCGGAGCCCGGCTCCGCAGTGGAAGCCCTGGCAGCGCCCGTTCCCGGCCCTGGTCCTGCGGGCCAGACCCGCCACGGAGCGCGGCGGGAGAGTCGAGGCCAGTGCGTCGCGGAGTTCGCCCGCGGTGACGCGTTCGCAGTGGCAGACCAGGGTGCCGTACGCCGGGTCCCGGGCGATGAGTTCCGCGTCCAGGTAGGGGCGCCGGCCCGCCTCGCCGAGGCCGGGCATCGTGAGCGGGGCCGGTTCGACGGGCTCGCCCGGGTCCAGTCCGGTGCGGGCGAGGAGGGTGGTGACGTGGTCGGCGATGGCCATGGACGCGGTCAGGCCGGTGGAGCGGATGCCGCCGACGGCGACGTAGCGGAGGCCGGGGTACTCCTGGATCCGGTAGTCCTCCTGGCCGGTGGCCGCCCGCAGTCCCGCGTAGACGGCGGTGACCTCCTCGTCGAGGAGCCGGGGCAGGATCCTGCGGCCCTTCTCCCGCAGCAGGGCGATGCCCTCCTGCGTCGACCCGGTGGCGGTCTTGTCGTCCAGTTCCTCGGCGGTGGGGCCGAGGAGGACGTTGCCGAAGACCGTCGGTGCGACCAGCACGCCCTTGCCCGCGGCGGTGGGGACGGGGAGCAGGATGTGGCGGACGAGGTCGCGGGCGAGTTTGTCGAACACGATCAGCTGGCCGCGGCGCGGGGTGACGGTGAAGACGTCGTGGCCGAGCAGACGGTCGATCTCGTCGGCGTGCAGTCCGGCGGCGTTGACCAGGAAGCGGGTGCGCAGCGGCCCGCGGCCGGTGGTCAGGGTGTGGACCGCGTCGCCGGTCCCGATGTCGAGGACCGGGCAGTCCAGGTGCAGGTGGACGCCCGCGCGGACCGCCTGGGTGGCGAAGGCGAGGGGGGTGGTCCAGGGACAGATGACGGATTCGTCGGGCACCTCCAGCCCGCCGAGTGCTCCCGGACCGAGGTGGGGTTCCCGCCCGGCTACTTCGTCGGCGGTCAGCAGCCGGGCCGCGTGGTAGCCGTTGGCCTCGGCCTTGGCCAGCAGGGCGGGCAGTGCGGCGAGTTGTTCCGCGTCCCAGGCGACGAGGAGGGCGCCGACGCGTTCGACGGGGATGCCGGTCCGTGCGGCGTACGCGGAGAGCCTGCGCCCTCCCTCGCGTACGAGACGGGCTTCCAGTGAGCCGGGGACGGCGTCGAAACCGGTGTGCAGGATCGCGGTGTTGGCCTTGGACGTGCCTTCGGCGATGTCGTCCGAGGCCTCGACGAGGGCGGTGCGCAGCGGGTAGCGGGACAGCTCGCGGGCGATGGCGGTGCCGACGACGCCCGCTCCGATGACGGTGACGTCGTACGGGGCTCCGCCGGGCAGCGTGGGCAGCGGATCACCGGCGGTCGTGACGGTGTGCGTCATCGGGTGGCTCCGGCAGGGCTCATGACCGTTCCCATCGGGCCACTCCGGCAGGGGCCCATGACCGTTCCCATCGAGCCACTCCGGCAGGGCTCATGACCGTTCCAGGAGCGTGGCGACGGCCGCGCGGAATCCGGCGAGGCGCTCGGCCGCCTCCGCGGGGCCGATCCGTGGTTCGTAGACCGCTGCCGGCTGCCAGGCGGGGACGGCTTCGGCGAGACTCAGCCCGGGATCGAGACCGATCCGCGCCAGGGCGCCGGCGCCGAGTGCGGTGACGTCGGGCAGTGCGGAGACCTCGACGGGCCGTTGCAGCAGATCGGCCTGGGTCTGCATGAGGAGTGCGGAGCGGGTGAGGCCGCCGTCGACGCGGAGCGCGGTCAGCGGCGAGCCGAGGTCGGCGGCCACCGCGTCGGCGAGCTCGACCACCTGCGCGGCGATACCCTCGCACAGCGCACGCACCAGGTGGCCGGCGGTCGTGTCCAGGCTCAGGCCGGTCACCGAGCCGCGCAGGTCGCCGCGCCACCAGGGGGCGGCGAGTCCGGCGAGCGCCGGCACGAAGGTGACGCCACCGGAGTCGGGAACACCGCCGCCCACGGGGTCGAGGTCGGCGGCGCCGGAGATCACGTTGAGGTCGGTCAGCCAGCGGACCGCGGAGGCGGCTGTGTAGACCTGTCCGTCCAGGCAGTAGCTGGTACGCCCGCCCAGGCGCCACGCCACGCAGCTGACGAGCCCGGTGGAGCCCCGGCGCGGCACGGGCCCGGTCTGGGCGAGCAGGAACGCACCTGTGCCGTAGGTGCACTTGGCGGTTCCCGGCTCCAGGGCGCCCTGGGCCAGCAGGGCGGCCTGCTGGTCGACGAGGAGTCCGGTGAGCGGGAGTTCGCCGCCGAACGCGGTGGTCGTGCCGAACATGCCGGCGGCGTCGACCACGGCCGGCAGCCGTTCACCGCCCAGCCCGAAGACGTCCAGGGCGGCGGGCGACCAGCCGACGTCGTCGAGGTCGAGCAACTGGGTGCGGCCGGCCGTGGCGGCGTCCGTCACGAACGCGCCGGTGAGCCGGTGGACCAGCCAGGAGTCGCTGGTCGTCACGACGCCCTCCCTGGTCCGTTCACGGCGGATCCAGGCCATCTTGGGCGCGGCGAAGTACGGGTCCAGCGGCAGGCCGGTGAGCAGTTTCAACTCTTCTTCGTGCGAGGCCAGTTCACCGCAGATCCGCTCGGACCGGCGATCCTGCCAGACGATCGCGTCGGTCAGCGGTTCCCCGGTGTCCGGGTTCCAGGCGAGCACGGTCTCGCCCTGATTGGCCAGGCCGACGGCGGCCACGGGTTCGGCGGCGGCGGCCAGCGCCTCGGCCCCGGCGTCCAGGACCGAACCGAGGAGCTCGGCGGGGTCCGCCTCGACGGCTCCCCCCGCCCCGTACCGCGGGCGCACCGGGGCAGAACCGGAACCGATCACGCCCCGCTCGGGACAGATCACCAGCGCCTTGGTCCCGGAGGTGCCCTGGTCCACGGCGAGTACCGGGCCTGCCATCGGGTCTCCAGCGGGACGCAAGCACGGGGCTTGAACGGAATCGTGATCTTCGGTCGCGGAACCCAGAGTGGTGCAGCCCGGGGACTACGTCAAGCGCCCGCAAGGCGTGCGCCCGGAACCCGGCCCCGGAACTCAACCTCCTGTTTGCACACGTGACTTGAGGAAGATCCACGATTCGCTCCGGAGTTGGGCACGCAGGGCTCTACACTCACCGCCGAGCAACAACCGGACGCTTTACAGCAGTTCATTTTTCAACTGCTGCTTCACCCCCCACGTCCCGAGGATCGATGAGAACGACACCATGCGCCGAGCACATCCATGGCCAACAGTGACTTCCGGCCGGTCTACCATCCGGCCGGCCACGACAACGAACTGCGCTCCGCGTTACAGGACTTGCGCACCGGACGCTGGCTCTCCATGCGCGACCTGCTGGAGAGCACCCCTGACTGGGCCCTGTGGACCCAGCGGACCCAGGTACTCGGTGCGGTCGCCGCGGGATCGGACGCGGTACAGGCCTGGCTGACCGAGGAGCCGCGCAGCGTCGCGGCCACGGTCATGCACGCCCGGGTCGCCGTGGAGCGGGCGGTCCGCGCCCGCCGCTCGGACCATCCCAGCGGCCAGGAACTGTGGCAGGTGGCCTGGGAGGCGTGCCGCTCGGCCGCCCACGCCTCACCCGCGGACCCGGTGCCCTGGGTCTGCCTGCTTGCCCTGTCCCAACTGGACGAGCGGCAGCGGCTGGAGGAGCACCGGCTGCACCCTCCGGGGCCCATGCTCTTCCCCGGGCCGTGGGGCCTGCTGGCGGAGGCGGACAAGCGCGACCCGTACAACCGCGAGGCCTACCACCGCATGCTCCAGTTCGTCTATGCGCGCCGGGCCGGCGGTTCCCTCTCCGAGGCGGTCAACTTCGTCCAGTGGGCGGCGTCCTCGGCGCCCGACGGATCGGCGCTCCATGTGCTGCCGCTGTATGTGCGGGTGGAGCGCTATCGCCGCGAGCACGGCCACGAGAAGGCGCTCGACCTGCACTGGGTCACCGAGGACGCGGAGCGCGAGGCCCTGCGCGCCCTGGAGATCTGGTTCCACCGCACCCCGCGGGCCGCGCACACGCTGCTGGATCTCAACCATCTGGCCCACGCGCTGTGGGGTGCGCTCCAGTTCGCCGACGCGGCTCCCGTGTTCCGGGAGCTCGGCCCGTACTTCACGTCGCTGCCCTGGGCGTACCGCACGCGTACGCCCAAGGACCCGGGCGGCGCCGAGGAGGTCTTCCTGCGGGCCCGCAGCCGCGCGCTGTCCGCCGTCCGCGATCCCGGCCGGGGGCCGCACGGCTGAGCGCGCGATCGCTCCTCCCGCACCTGTGTCCCGTTCACTCCCTTTTTCCTGCTCACGGAGGTCTGCCATGTCCTTGTCCACCTCGAACCGGAAGGGCGCCGACGCCGCCCCGCCCAAGGACGAGGAGCAGCGACTGCGCGAACTCGGCTACCAGCCGGTGCTGGCCCGCCGCATGGGCGGCTTCGGCAACTTCGCCATCAGCTTCTCCGTCATCTCGATCCTGTCCGGCTGCATGACCCTGTACGGCTTCGGCATGTCCACGGGCGGGCCGTCGGTGATGCTGTGGGGCTGGGCCGGGGTCGGGCTGTTCGTGCTCTGCGTCGGCATGGCACTCGCCGAGGTCACCAGCGCCTACCCCACGTCCGGCGCCCTGTACTACATGGCGGACCGGCTCGGCGGTCGCAAGTGGGGCTGGTACACCGGGTGGCTGAACCTGCTCGGGCTGCTCGGTGCGATCGCCGGCATCGACTACGGCGCCGCGCTGTTCACCGGCGCGCTGATGAACCTGCAGTGGGGGTTCACCCCCACACCTGGCAAGACGATGATCATATTCGTCTGCATCCTGCTGCTGCACGCCGTGCTGAACCTCTTCGGTGTCCGGCTCGTCAGCGTGCTCAACTCGATCAGCGTGTGGTGGCATCTGGCCGGTGTAGCCGTGATCGTGTCCGTGCTGGCCATCGTGCCCGACCATCACCAGTCGCCGTCGTTCGTCTTCACCGAGTTCGTCAATGACACCGGCTGGGAGAATCCGCTCTACGTGGCGGCGATCGGTCTGCTGCTGGCGCAGTACACGTTCTGCGGCTACGACGCCTCCGCCCATCTGTCGGAGGAGACCTCGGACGCCTCGGTCTCGGCACCGCGTGGCATCGTCCGTTCGATCTGGGTCTCGTGGCTGGCCGGGTTCGTGCTGCTCGCGGGGCTGACGTTCGCCATCCAGGACTATGCGGGCACCCAGGGCAGCGCCACCGGAGTACCGCCGGCCCAGATCCTGATCGACGCGCTGGGAACCTCGGGCGCCACCGCGATGCTGCTGATCGTGATCGCCGCGCAGCTGTTCTGCGGCAACGCCGAGGTCGCCGCCACCAGCCGGATGGTGTTCGCGTTCAGCCGGGACAACGCGCTGCCGGGATCCTCGGTGTGGCGCAAGGTGAGCGCGCGCACGCAGACACCGGTCAACGCCGTGTGGCTGTCGGTCGTCGTCGCCGGAGTCCTCGCCCTTCCGTCGCTGTACTCGGCGACCGCGTACGGGGCGGTGACCGCGATCAACGTCATCGGGATCACGCCCGCCTACGCCATCCCGATCTATCTGAGGCTGCGCGCGGGCGACCGCTTCGAGCGCGGGCCGTGGCACCTGGGGCGGTGGTCGAAGGCGGTCGGCTGGATCGCCGTGGTGTGGGTCGTCATCGTGACCGTGCTGTTCCTGCTGCCCCAGCGGTCTCCCGTGACGATCGACTCGATGAACTACGCGTCGGTCGCCCTGGTCGCCGTGCTGGTCCTGGCCACCGTGTGGTGGTTCGTCGCCCGTGGTTCGTACGGCACGCCGTCGGCGTACGGAAACGCGCGCGAGCAGGCGGAGATCGAGGAGGGCATCGTCTGACGGACGGTGTCCCGCTCGTCCGCCGGCCCTTCCGGATCACCGCGATCCGGGAGGGCCTCGCTACGGGTTCAGCAGGAGCTGGAGGCCGCCCAGCACGGTGGCGGCGATGACCAGGCGTTCGAACAGCCGCTGGTTGATGCGGTCCACGCACTTCCGGCCGATCCACGCGCCCGGGAGGACGAAGAGCAGCAGGCAGGCGTCCAGCAGCAGGGACCGCGCGTCGATCAGCCCGAGGCCCACGCTGAACGGCACCTTCGACGTGTTGACGATGAGGAAGAACCACGCCGACGTGCCGAGGAAGCCGAGCTTGCGGAACCCCGCGGAGAGCAGGTAGAGCGACATGACCGGGCCGCCCGCGTTGGCGACCATGGTGGTGAAGCCGCCGAGTACCCCGTACGAACGCGCCTTCAGCCGCTCGGCGGGCGTGGGAGGCCCGGCTTCTCCGGCCGGTTCCCCGGCCGCGTCCGCGGTGCGGCGCCGCCAGACCGTGACGCCCGCCATGAAGATCAGGATCGCCCCGATGGAGGTCCGTACGGCGGCGTCGCCGGCCCACATCATGAACAGCGTGCCCGCCACCACGCCCGCGGCGACGGCGGGGAAGAGCCGGAGCAGGGTCGGCCAGTGCGCATGGCGCCGGTAGGTGAGCACGGCGAGCACATCACCGGCGATGAGGATCGGGAGCAGCACTCCGGTGGACTCGCGGGCGGGCAGCACCGCCGCGAAGACCGCGAGACTGATCGTGTTGGCACCGCTGACGGCCGTCTTGGAGAAGCCGACGAGTGCGGTTGCCGCGGCCAGTGCCGCCAGTTGCCAGAGTGTGAGGGTGTCCATGCCAGGGACAGATCGTAATCCCCCTGATGTCCGACCTTGAAGGAGCCCTCACTGCCGCATGGCTATGCTGCGCTCCAAGCGATCGCACAAAGCGTTCAAACGCACAACGCACAGGGGGCGAGCAGCATGCGGGAGCCGGTTGAACTCAGGCGTCAGCGAATCCTTGCGGTGGTGGAGTCGCGCGGCGCCGTCAAGGTCAGCGCGCTCGCGGACGAACTGACCGTCTCCGTGGTCACGGTGCGGCGGGACGTGGAGGAGCTGGCGCGGGCGGGGCGGCTGCGGCGCGGACACGGCGTGGCGCGGCCGGTGCGCGATCCGGCCGCGGTGCCCGCTCCCAGGGGCGGTGATCCGGTCGGCGACGGGGGCGCGGTCGCCCTGGTCGTACCGGAGCGGCATTCGTATCTGTACGAGACGCTGCACGGCGCCCGGACCGTGCTGGAGGAATCCGGGATCCGTATCGCGCTGTACCTGGCGCCGCAGTCGGCGGACGCCGAACGCCCTCTGGTGGAGCGGGCGTTGGCGGACGGAGCGCGCGGACTGCTGATCGCCCCGCGATGGCGCAGCGTGCATTCCGAGGAGCTGGACTACGACTGGCTGGCGGACGCGGGTGTGCCGACCGTGCTGATGGAGCGGCGGCCCCGGCCGGGCAGCACTTTGCACGCACTGGACTCGGTCTGTTCCGACCACTGGTACGGGACGCATCTCGCCGTGGAGCATCTGGTGTCGCTGGGCCACCGGCGGATCGTGCTGGCCGCCCGGGACGACAGCCCGACGGCACGCACGGTTCGCGCCGCGTTCGCCGAGATCGCGGCCGCCCACCCCGACGTCGACGACTGGACGGTGGTGCTGAGTTCGCCGGACGCGGTGCCCGGGCCGGGCTCGTCCGGAGCGGGCCCGGCGCCCGGCGCGCCGTCCGGGAACAGGGACGACGTGCCCGCCCTCGATCTCGCGGCGCTGCTGCGCGGGCGCGGGGCCACGGCCGCGGTGCTCCATGGCGACGTGGACGCGCTGATGCTCGTGCAACGCCTGGCCGAGAGCGGGGTGCAGGTGCCCCGCGACTGCTCGGTGGTGGCGTACGACGATGTGGTCGCCGCGCTGGGCAGCACGCCGCTGACCGCGGTGGCGCCGCCGAGGGCGGAGATCGGCAGGGCCGCCGCCGAACTCCTGCTCCACCGGCTCTCCGGAGCGGCCGGGGCGCTCGGCCCGGTGCGCCGGACGCAGGTGCTGCCCGCGTTGAAGGTACGGGGATCGGCGCAGGCGATCACCCGGATCATTCCCACCACGGCCTGATCGTTTGACCGCTTTACTTTACTTCTGATCGATCTATTGACCGCTACCGATCAGCCGATCAGTATTCCCCGTGTCTTCATTCAGGAGCCGCGGGAGGCGCACATGCCCGGTCGACACAGCCGTCGATCCGTGCTCGCCACGATGACCGCCCTACCTCTGGCAGGCGCGCTGAGCGCTTGCAGCGGTGGCGCATCGGGGGCGGACAGCACGAGCAGGACCAGCACCACCGGCAACAGGGCCGGCCGCAACGCCACACGCATCACCTTCTGGTCCGCCCTGCGCGGCAGCCAGGAAGTCGTCGACGCGTTCAACCGGACGCACGACACGATCCAGGTCGACTTCCAGCAGATCCCCTCGGGGCCCATGGGCGGTTACGCGAAACTCAGCAACGCCTCCCGGGCCGGCAACGGCCCGGACATCGCGACGATCGAGTACCCCCAGCTCCCCGGGTTCGCCATCGACGGCGTCGCCCGGGACCTCACGGACCTGGTGAGCGACTCGCTCCGGTCCAAGCTGCTGCCGCAGGCACTGGACCTGACCACCTTCGACAAGCGCGTCTTCAGCCTTCCGCTGGACGTCGAGCCGATGGTGATGCACTACCGCGCCGACCTCTTCGAGCAGTACGGGATCGAAGTCCCCAGGACCTGGGACGAGTTCGAGGAGGCGTCCCGCACCGTGCGCCGCAAGGCACCCGGCCGGCGGCTGTCGGCCTTCGCCACGGACGGCGGCGCGCAGTTCGCCTCGTTCGCCTGGCAGGCCGGTGCCCAGTGGTTCGATACCCGCAAGGGCGCCTGGAACGTCTCGCTGGCCGACGAGCCGAGCCGCCGGGTGGCGGCCTACTGGCAGCGGATGATCGACCAGGACCTGGTCTCCCTGACCCCCGTGGACAGCAGGGCGTACGACGCCCTGCTCAGCGGCGGCAAGCTCCTGGTCCGGCTCAGCGGCGCCTGGGACGCCGGGGCGCAGATGAAGGCCCGGCCCGGCCAGAAGGGCCAGTGGGCCGTCGCACCGCTCCCCCAGTGGAACGCGGGGGACGGGTCGGTCGGCACCCATGGCGGCTCGACCTTCGCGGTCACGAAGGACAGCGAACACCCCGAAGCCGCACTGGAGTTCATCGAGTGGCAGGTCTCGCACCCCGACGCGCTGAAGGCCCGGCTCTCCAGCGGCGCCAGCAGCCAGTACCCGGCCGCCCCCGGTCTCGTCGCCGTCGGGCGCGCGGCATTCGACCGTGCCTACTACAACGGCCAGGACATCTACACCCTGTTCGACCAGGAGGCCCACAAGATCCGGGACGGCTGGATCTGGGGTCCACGGATGACGGCGACGCTGAAGGTCATGCAGGACGGCTTCGCCAGGGTGAGCGGCGGCCAGGGCTCGTTGCTCGACTCCGTGCGCGCGGCCCAGCAGGGCACCATGCCCGACCTCAGGGCGCTGGGTCTGTCCACCTCCGAGCACAGCAGCTGAGCCGCAGTCCGTCCCCCTTCCCTGAGCAGAGAGGCAGGTGACACCGATGACCAGCCCCGTCACCACGCCGGCTTCCGCCCCCGTGAGCGTCCCCGCGGCACCGGCACCCACCACGTCCCCGCGCACCGCCCGAAAGTCGGCCCGCCGCCGTGAACTCGGCGCGGCCGGCGCCCTGATGACCCCCTTCTTCATCCTTCTGGTGACGGTCTTCCTGATCCCGGTCGTCACCGCCGTCTGGCTCAGCTTCTTCAGCGACGACCAGCCGGGGCTCGGCTTCGGCCCGGAGCGCACGGTCTTCGTCGGCCTGCGCAGCTACACCGCCGTACTGACCGACCCGACGTTCCTCAGCGGTCTGGGCACCGTCGTCCTGTACTGCGTGATCTACATCCCGCTCATGGTCGTCGGCGCGCTGGCACTGGCGCTGCTGCTCGACTCCGGCGTGGTTCGGCTGCGCTCGTGGGCACAGCTCGGGCTCTTCCTGCCGCATGCCGTGCCCGGCATCATCGCCGCGGTCATCTGGCTCTACCTCTACACGCCGGGGCTGAGCCCGGTGATCGACCTGCTCGGCAAGGCGGACATCTCGATCGACTTCCTCGGGGTCCACACGGTGGTGCCCTCGATCGTGAACATCGCGCTGTGGAGCAACCTCGGCTACAACATGGTGGTCTTCTACGCCGCTCTGCAGGCCGTGCCGCGCGAAGTCATCGAGGCATCCGTCGTCGACGGCGCCGGACCGGTCCGTACCGCGCTCCGGATCAAGACGCCGCTGGTGCGTTCCTCCGTCGTGATGGTCGCGATGTTCACCCTGATCTTCGCGCTCCAGCTCTTCACCGAGCCGATGCTGCTGAGCCAGTCGACCCCGATGATCAGCTCGCGGTTCTCGCCCAGCATGTACATCTACGACGCCGCGTTCACCCGCAACAACTACGGTCTGGCCGCGGCCGCCTCGGTCGTCCTGCTGGTGTGCACGATCGCGCTCTCGTACGGCGTGACCCGCTGGACCAACCGCTCCAACGCCGCCGAGGAGGACGCCCGATGAGCGCGACCGCTCCCACCCGCACCGCCGCCGTCCTGCGGCCCAGGCTTCTCGGCCGTTCCGTGGTCAACCTGGTCGTCGGCATCTCCGTGCTGTACACGCTGCTGCCGGTGCTGTGGCTGGTGCTCGCGGCGTCCAAGGACCGGGACGCCCTGTTCGGCAGCGACGTGCTGTCGCTCGACCACTTCTCCTTCGCGCAGAACCTCAAGGACCTGTTCGCGACGGACGACGGTCTGTACACCCGCTGGTACGGCAACAGCCTGCTGTACGCGGTCCTCGGCGCCGGGCTCGGGGCGCTGATCAGCATTGCCTGCGGCTACGCCTTCGACAAGTACCGCTTCGCGCACAAGGAGAAGCTGTTCGGCCTGGTGCTCGCCGCGGTGATGGTGCCGCAGACCGTGCTGGCCCTGCCGCTCTATCTGATGGCGTCGGGCACGGGACTGGTGAACACGTTCTGGTCGGTCTTCATCCCGGTGCTCTTCAACCCGTTCGGCGTGTACCTCGGCCGGATCTTCAGCCAGGGCTACGTGCCGAACGAGGTACTGGAAGCCGCCCGGGTGGACGGGGCCGGCGAGCTCACGACGTACTTCCGGGTCGCCCTGCGGATGCTGGGGCCCGGTCTCGTCACGGTCTTCCTCTTCCAGCTCACAGCGATCTGGAACAACTTCTTCCTGCCCATGGTCATGCTCTCCGACCAGGACCTCTATCCCGTCAGTCTCGGCCTGTACACGTGGAACAGCGCCGCCACCGTATCGCCCGAGTACTACCCCGTGGTGATCATGGGTTCGCTGCTCGCGGTCCTGCCGTTGATCCTCGCCTTCGCGCTGCTCCAGCGCTTCTGGAAGTCGGGGCTCACCGCGGGCGCCGTGAAGTAGCCGGACCGCGCACCTCCCTCCGGAATCAGGAGAAGAATGACCGGCACCCTCCCTCTCGCACCCACCGGACGACGGCCGCGCGCCGCCGTCGCCATGCAGCCGGCCACCGCGGACGCGCTGCTGGACACCCGGTCGCTGGCCGCGCTCTCCCAGGTGTGCGACCTCGCGCCGCTGCCCGTACTCGACGACTTCACCACCGACCGGGCCCGTGCCGTGCTCGCGGACACGGAACTCCTGGTCACCGGCTGGGGCTGTCCGCCCCTGGACGCGGCGGCGCTCGCCTCCGCGCCCCGGCTGCGGGCGGTGGTGCACGCCGCGGGGAGCGTCCGCGGGCACATCACCGACGCCTGCTGGGAGCGCGGCATCGAGGTGTCGTCGGCCGCTGCCGCCAACGCCCTCCCGGTCGCGGAGTACACCGTCGCGATGATCCTGCTCTCCGGCAAACGGGCCCTGGAACGGGCCCACGCCTACCGCGCGGAGCGCGGCCGCGAGGACTCGCTGAGCACCTCGTCGGACCTGGGCAACTACGGCCGGACCGTGGGCATCCTGTCCGCCTCGCTCATCGGCCGCCGGGTCATCGAGCTCCTGCGCCCGTACGACCTGCGGGTGCTGCTGCACGATCCGTACGTCTCCGAAGCGGAGGCGGCCGAGCTCGGCGTCCGGCCCGTCGGACTCGGTGAACTGTTCGCGCAGAGCGACGTGGTGAGCGTCCACACCCCGCTGCTTCCCGCGACGCGCGGGCTCGTCAGCAGGGGCCTGCTCATGTCGATGCGCCCCGACGGCGTGCTCCTCAACACCGCGCGGGGCGCCGTCGTCGACCAGGACGCACTCGTCGACGTCCTGCGTCTCGGTCGCATCCGGGCGGTCCTCGACGTCACCGACCCCGACCGGCTGCCGCCCGGCCACCCCCTGTGGGAATGCGAGAACGCCCTGATCACCCCGCATCTGGCGGGCTCCCAGGGCAACGAGTGGCAGCGGCTCGTCGACCTCGCGGTGAGCGAGGCCGAACGCTGGGCCGCGGGCGACGGATTCGCCCATCCCGTACGACGCGAAAGGCTGGCCTTCCTCGCATGAACCGTCCGTACCCGAACTCCCCGCTGGAGCTTCCCGCCGACGACCGGACCGCGAGCCCGTTCACCGGCTACACGCGCGCACACTGGGAGGCGGCGGCCGACGGTCTCCTGCGGGCCGCCTGGCAGTGGGCCACCCCCGGCGGCTCACTCCTCGACCTGCCCGGACGCCCGTCCGCGTCCGGGGTCCGGTCCGACGGCCTGGAGGGCTACGCGCGCACGTTCCTCGCCGCGGCGTTCCGGGTCGCCGGCGCGGACGGCAAGGACCCGCACGGCTGGCTCGACCGGTACGCGGACGGGCTCGCGGCCGGTACCCGTACGCCGGGCCGCGACGACGCCGAGTCCTGGCCGCTGATCCTCGATCACACCGTCTTCGGCCAGCCCATGGTGGAGTCCGCCTCGGTCGCCATCGGGCTTCGGCTCACCCGGCCATGGCTCTGGGACCGGCTGGACCCGGCCGTCCAGGACCGCGCGGAGGAGTGGCTGCGCGGCGCGCTGCGCCACAGCCCCGCACCGAACAACTGGTACCTGTTCCCCTACTCGGTGGCCGGATTCCTCGAATCAGTGGGTCGCGGCGACGCGGAGACCGCGCGGGCACGCGAGCGGGCGCAGGACCTCATGGAGAGCTGGTACCGCGGTCAGGGCTGGTACGCGGACGGCGACGGCCGCGCCTTCGACCACTACAACGGCTGGGCGCTGCACCTCTACCCCGTCCTCGACGCCCATCTCTCCGGTGACGCCGAGCTCTCCGCGCACTACGGGGCGCGGCTGCGCGAGCACCTGGAGAGCTTCGCGCTGCTGTTCGGCGGGGACGGGGCGCCGATCCACTTCGGGCGGTCGCTGACCTACCGGTTCGCGGCCGGTGCGGCGGTCGGGCTGGGCGCGCTCACCGGAGACACCCCGCTCACGCCGGGTGCGTCGCGCCGGGTGATCAGCGGGTCGCTGCGCTACTTCCTGGACCGCGGCGCGACGGGAGACGACGGCCTGCTGAGCCTGGGCTGGCACGGTCCGCACGAGGCGACGCTCCAGCCGTACTCGGGCCCCGCCTCCCCCTACTGGGCGTCCAAGGCCTTCGTCTGCCTGCTGGCCCCCGCCGGCCACCCGCTGTGGACGGCGGCCGAGGAACCGGCGCCGAGCGAGGGACCCGACCGGGTGCTGGCGCTGCCCGCCCCGGGGCTCCTCGTCCAGTCGACGCGGGCGGACGGGATCGTACGGCTGCACAACCACGGCAGCGACCATGTCCGGCCGCACGAGGGCGAGTCGGCGATGGCCGACGACCCGCTGTACAGCCGTCAGGCGTACTCGACGGTCACCGGTCCGACGGCGCGCGCGAACGTGGCCGACAACCACCTGTCCGTGGTGGTCGCCGGAAGCCGCAGCAGCCGCCGGGCCATCCGTCCGCTGGGCGCCGGGGGCGGCGACGGCTGGGGCTGGGCGGCGTCCTGGCACCGTCCGGTGTTCGCGGGCGGGGCGCCGATGGTGCCGGGGCTCCGGGTGGACAGCGTGACGGTGGTCCGCGGCCGGTACGAGCTCCGGGTGCACCGGGTGCTCGGTGCACCGCACGGTGCCCGGGTGGAGCAGACGGGCTGGGCGACGGGCCCCGGGTCCACGGTGACCTCCGCGCTGCACGGTCTGCACGGCTGGGAGGCGCGCGACGAGGTACGCGCCCCGCAGGGCACGGCGTACACACCGTGGGCGGAGCTGCCCCGGCTGGGCGCGGACGCGGAGGGCACGGTGGTCCTCGTGGCACTCGCCTCGCTCAGCGCGGAGCCGGGGGCGGACGCGCTGGAGGCGGTGGTGAGCGGGGTGAACGTCGACGGGGACACCGTCGAGGTGTGCTGGGCCGAGGACTCGGCGACGACCCGGATCACCTTCGGCGCGGTGACGGTCACACACGGGTGAGCCGGTGACGGACGGGGGTGCGCGCTTCCCGGCGCCGCACCCCCGTCCCCGTACATGTCCGTGCGGATCACATGTCCGTACGGATCACGACCGCCAGGGTGCGCGGCCCGTGCACGCCCTCGACCCGTTCGAGTTCGATGTCGGACGTGGCCGAAGGGCCGCTGATCAGTGTGGTCGGCCGCTCCGGCACCAAACGGGCCACCGCCTCGGGTACCCCCACTTCCACGGTCGACAGATCGACGACGCAGACGTGCAGGTCGGGTACGAGGGACAACGCCCGCCGCCCCTGGTCGGCCGATCCGTCCAGGAAGATCGTGCCGGTCTCGGCACAGCTGACGGCCGAGGCCGTCACGACCCCGTCCAGGGAGTCCAGCCGCGGTGCGGGGATGTCGGCGGAGTCCTCCTCGACCTCACCGTCGTAGGCGGTGAGCCACTGCCGGTCGAGGCCTGCGGGCACGCCGATCCGGCCGGCTCCGCGCTCCCGCAGCACCTCGGCGACGGCCTCGGCCGTGCGGTCGGCGGTGCAGGGGTGGACCTGGGCCTTGTAGTCGACGAGCCGGTCGGTGAACAGCGCCAGGCGTTCCTCGTCCGGAAGGGTGCGCCCGGTCCGGTAGGCGCGCGGGACCGGGGTGCCAGCGGCGGGCGCCAGGGCCAGGGCGTCCCGGACGCGGCCGAGCACCGTTTCGCGAGCGGTCGTCACTTCTCCTCCTCCTGCTGGTTGTTCTGCGCGTGGTCGTCGGCGGCGGCCCGCATGGCCGCCGCGCCCTCGGCCGATGCCAGCCAGGAGCGGAACGTCTCCTTCGGCGGGGCGGGCGTGTCGCGGCTGTCGCTCCAGCCGTTGAAGGGCGGGGGCAGATGCGAGATCTTCCCGCTCCGTCCGGCGATGACACGGCCGAGCCCGGACGCCGTCTGCGCGGCCGTGAACAGCTTCGGGCTCTTCATCACTCCGGCCGCCGCCGTCATCGCGAGCTTCTCGGCCGTGGTGCCGGACTGCTCGGTGTGCTGATGGCGCAGCTCGACCAGCAGAGACGGAATGTCGATCTTGACCGGGCAGGCGTCGAAGCAGGCACCGCAGAGACTGGAGGCGAAGGGCAGCGAGCTGTTGGGATCGTCCTTGGCCGCGTGCATGCCGGCGAGCTGCGGGGTGAGTACGGCGCCGATGGGTCCGGGGTACGTCGATCCGTAGGCGTGGCCGCCGGCGCGTTCGTAGACCGGGCAGACGTTGAGACAGGCCGAGCAGCGGATGCAGTTGAGTGCCTCGCGGCCGATCCGGTCGGCGAGCGCGGCGGTACGTCCGTTGTCGAGCAGCACCAGGTGGAAGGCGCGCGGCCCGTCGCCTGGGGTGACTCCGGTCCACATCGACGTGTACGGGTTCATCCGCTCGCCGGTGGAGGAGCGCGGCAGCAGCTGGAGGAAGACCTCCAGGTCCTGGTAGCGCGGCAGCACCTTCTCGATGCCCATGACGCTGATCAGCGTGTCGGGCAGGGTCAGGCACATGCGGCCGTTGCCCTCCGACTCGACGACGGAGAGGGTGCCGGTCTCGGCGATGCCGAAGTTCGCGCCCGATACGGCGACCTTCGTCGTCATGAACTTCTCGCGCAGGTACGCGCGGGCCGCGGCGGCCAGGTGTGCGGGGACGTTGTCCAGGGACGGGTCCACGCCCGGGATCTCCTTGAGGAAGATCTCCCTGATCTCGTCGCGGTTGCGGTGGATGGCGGGCACCAGGATGTGCGAGGGCTTGTCGTGCGCGAGCTGCACGATGAGCTCGGCGAGGTCCGTCTCGTACGGGGTGATGCCGATCGATTCGAGGTGCTCGTTGAGCCCGATCTCCTGCGTGGCCATCGACTTGACCTTGATGACCTCCTTGCTGCCGGTCTCCTCGATCAGCCGCGCGACGATCTCGTTGGCCTCGACGCCGTCCCTGGCCCAGTGGACGGTGCCACCGCGCTCGGTGACCTTGCGCTCCAGCTCCTCCAGGAGTTCGGGCAGCCGGTTCATGGTGTCGGTCTTGATGGCCGAACCGGCGTCGCGCAGCGCTTCCCAGTCGGGCAGCTCGCCGGTGACGGCGAGGCGTTTGGCGCGGATCGTGTGGGTGGCCCTGCCGAGGTTGCGGCGCAGCTGTTCGTTGCCCAGGTCGTCGTGCGCCGCCGCGGGGAACTTCCGGTCGCCACGCAGATTGCCCGTGCCGTACGGGGAGCGGGGCGGGGTCGCGGGCATGCCGAGAAAGGTGCTGCTCATCGGGCGGCCTCCGTCAGGACGTGCGGCGCGGTGCGGGTGGAGGAGAGGATCTGGGCGAGGTGCAGGGTGCGGGTGCCGGACTTGATCCGGGAGAGCCCGCCGCCGATGTGCATCAGACAGGACGAGTCGCCGGCGGTGCACACGGCGGCGCCGGTGGTGGCGACGTTGCGCATCTTGTCCTGGAGCATCGCGGTCGACGTGTCGGCGTTCTTCACGGCGAAGGTGCCGCCGAAACCGCAGCAGGCATCGGCCTCGGGCAGCTCGACCAGGTCGATCGAGTCGACGGCCCGCAGCAGCCGCAGCGGCTTGTCACCGACCCGCAGCATGCGCAGGGAGTGGCAGGTGGGGTGGTACGTGACGCGGTGCGGGAAGTACGCGCCGACGTCGGTGGCGTCCAGCACGTCGACCAGGAACTCCGACAGCTCGTACGTCTTGGCCTTCACCGTGGCGACGCCCGAGCGCAGCGCCGCGTCGCCGTAGCGCTCGGCGACGATCTCGTGCTGGTGCCGTACGGAACCGGCACACGATCCGGACGGCATGACGACCGCCTCGATGGAGGCGTCGCCGAACTGCTCGGCGAAGTTGCGCACCAGCGGGACGGGTTCACGCTGGTAGCCGGTGTTGACGTGCATCTGTCCGCAGCAGGTCTGCCCCGGCGGGAACACCACGTCGTGCCCCAGGCGCGCCAGCAGCACCGCCGTGGATTTCACCGCCTCCGGGAAGAGCGTGTCTCCCAGGCAGGTGGCGAAGAGTCCGATACGCATGGGGCCTCCCCGATCGAATTTGTGGTCCGACCATACTACCCTCGGTCCGGTTTGGGGAGATGTCTGCACCGAAGGACAGGGTGTTCGCACGGGCGGACCCTCGGAGCACACGGAGAAAGCGCTTACCCCCTCAAATCCACCCGGACCACCCGGGCAAGTGAGCTACCCAGCATTTGGTCGGACCTTATTGACATACGACATATGCGGTGTCCTACTGATCGCCGGACCAGCTGCCGGCGCAGGCGGTTCGATCTGCCCCGTACCACTCGACGAGGAGTAACTTCGTGGCCTCCGCCCCACTCGCCACCGCGCTCGCTTCGTACACACCGGATGTGCGTGCCATCGGCGACAGCCTCCTGGCCACTGCCCTGGTGAGCCTCATTCCGCTCGCCGTGTTCTTCCTGCTCCTGATGGTGGCGAAGCGCTCGGCGCTGGTGTCCGCGCTGGGATCGGTCCTCACAGCCCTGCTCGTGGCCGTGATCGGGTTCCGGATGCCCGTCGAGCTCGGCCTGCTCTCGGCGTCCCAGGGGCTGGTGTTCGGCCTGTTCCCGGTGATGCTGATCGTCGTGGCGGCCATCTGGTTCTACGAACTCACGGTCGTCAGCGGCAGGTTCGAGGACCTGCGCCGCTCGTTCAGCGCCGTCGGCCGGGGTGACCTGCGGGTCCAGGCGATGCTCATCGCGTTCTGCTTCGGCGGTCTGCTGGAGGCGCTCGCGGGCTTCGGCGCGCCCGTCGCCATCACGGCCGTGATGCTGATGGCCCTCGGCCTGCCGCCGGTCAAGGCGGCCGTGACGGTCCTGCTCGCCAACACCGCACCCGTCGCGTTCGGTGCCATGGCCATCCCGGTCACCACGGCGGGCAACCTGACCGGCATCCCGGCCGAGGACATCGCCGCGGTCATCGGCCGGCAGTCCCCGCTGCTCGCGCTCTTCGTGCCCCTGCTGCTGCTGTTCGTCGTGGACGGCGCCCGTAGCATCCGCCAGCTGTGGCCGATCGCGCTGGTCACCGGGGGCGTATTCGCCGCCGCCCAGTACTGGTGCTCCAGCCACTTCGCGTACGAACTCACCGATGTGGTCGCCTCGCTCGCCGGCTTCGGCGCCGCCGTACTGATGCTGCGCTTCTGGAAGCCCCGCACCCCCGAGGACCAGCACTCCCGGGTCGAGAACGAGGCGCTCACGCCGCGCCGGGTCACCTACGCGGTACTCCCCTACATCCTGGTGATCGCCGTCTTCGCCCTGGCCAAGCTGAACATCGGAGCGTTCGACGTGCCCGAGCTGCTCGGACACCTGAATCTCACCATCGAGTGGCCGGGCCTGTACGGCGAGCTGCTCACGCCCACCGGTGAGCCCTCGTCCAGCGCGATCTACAAGCTGGAGGTGCTGGGCAACCCGGGCACCCTGCTGATCATCTCGGGCATCCTGGTGACGCTGATCTACCGCTGCGCCAAGGACCGCGACGCCTACCCGATGACCGGGTCCATGGCACTCTCCGCGGCAGGGCGCACCGTGAAGAACATGCGGGTCGCCATCATGACGGTCGCCACCGTGCTCGCGCTGAGCTACGTGATGAACCAGTCGGGCCAGACCGTGGCCATCGGCACCTGGCTGGCGACGGCAGGCGGGCTGTTCGCCCTGCTCTCGCCGATCCTCGGCTGGCTGGGCACCGCGGTGACCGGCTCCGACACCTCGGCCAACGCGCTCTTCGCCAACCTCCAGCAGACCGCCGGCCAGACCGCCGGCATCGACCCGACGCTGCTGGTCGCCGCGAACACCTCCGGCGGCGTGGTGGCCAAGCTGGTGAGTCCGCAGAACCTGACCATCGCCGCCACCGCCGTGAAGATGCCGGGCTCGGAACGCATCCTGCTGCGCAAGGTGGCCGGCTACAGCGTGGGCATGCTGGCGATCCTGTGTGTCCTGGTCTACCTCCAGTCCACGCCGGCGCTCTCCTGGATGCTGCCCTGAGGGCTGTCCCTACGCGGTGGCGCCGTCCGCTTCGTCGTCGCCGGTCAGGTCCGCCTCGACCAGCGTGCCGTGGAAGCCGCGGATGTGGAGCTCGGCGAGGTCGGCCGCGTCGTCACCCCGGTCGAGACGGACCAGCCTCAGCATCTCGGCGTGCTGATGGTTGAGGTGCGCCCGGGTGGCCGGCCAGTCGTCCACCTCTTCGAGGGCCCGCAGGATGAGAGGGCGTACCGACTCCCGTACCGCCGCGGTCAGGGTCGAGGTGAGCGCGTTGCCGGAGCTGCTGGCCACCTTGACGTGGAACTGTGTGTCGAGTTCGTTGAACTCCTCCGGCAGGATGCCCGGCTGCGACATCCGGTGGACCACCGCCCCCGCCTCGTCCAGGTCCTCCTCGGAGGCGTGCGTCGCGGCGGCGGCGAAGCTGGCGCGCTCCAGGGCGACCCGGGCCTCCATCACGTCGTGCAGGCTGTAACTGCCGAGGGCGAAGTGCAGGCGCAGCAGCCGCCCGAGCGCGTCGTCCGGGTTGCGCACGATCCGGGCTCCCGAGTCGGGTCCCCGGCCGGGCTGTGCGACCAGTACGCCGATGGTCTCCAGCACGCGCAGCGCCTCGCGCAGGGCGGAGCGGCTCACCCCGAAGACCGGGGCGAGTTCACGTTCGGGCGGCAGCCGGTCGCCGGCCCTGAGCTTTCCGGCGAAGACCTGCTCCTCGATGCTCTGGAGCACGAGTTCATGCGTCCGCGACTGCCGCACGGGCTGCCATTCGACGGGCATCCGCCACCCCCTGCCCGGCCGGAGCCGTTCCGCTGCCGGCCTCGTCATTCTCCGAATCTCCCACTATGTCACACATAGCATGTGGTCGGACCAGAAAAAGGACAGAGGGGTGCCTCCGTCACGTCACGACGACCAGTACGTCATGTCACGCCGGTCAGTACGTCACCACGATCCTGCGGGCCACACCGTCCACCCGGATCCGGCCGCCGTACGGGATGACCAGCTGCGGGTCCGTGTGGCCGAAGTCGACGTCGAGGACGGCCATCGTGTCGGGGGCGTACTCGTTCAGCGCCCGCAGCACGGCCTCGCGCTGCTGTTCGCGATACCGCTCCCCACCGGCGGCGTCGAGGGGCTGCTCGAAGGACCAGTTCTTGGCCCGGGCCATCAGCAGTGCGGGGAACCGGCGCAGGAGTCCGCGCTCCCCCATGTTCCGCAGGATCCGGTACACCTCGTCGGCGCTGATCATCTCCTCGGAGGTTTCCAGGAACAGCACCCGGCCCTCGTACTCGGCCGCCGGACGGATCTCCCGGTCGGCCATGAGCAGCCAGGACAGGATCTCCAGGTTGCCGCCCCAGCCCGCCCCCTCGACCACCCGGTCGGCGTGGTGCCAGATCCAGGCGTCGGCGGGCAGCATGCCGGGTTCGCGGTCGAAGGTCCGTGGGTCCTCCCACCGGCCGTTGACGCTGCCGGTCTCCTTCGCGGCGGTCAGCTCGTGGTCGTCGTGGGTGAACAGGGCCGCCCGCAGCGACGCCGCGGTCAGGGGGTTCAGCGCACCCGGGCGTCCGAGCTCGACCATCACGGATCCGCCGTGGTAGCCGACGATGCCGAGTCGGTCGAGGAACACCAGCAGGTTGGTGTTGTCGCTGTAGCCGAAGAACGGCTTGGGATGGGCGCGCAGCAGTTCACGGTCCAGATGCGGAAGCACGGTGATCTGGTCGTCCCCGCCGATGCTGGCGATGACCGCCTTGACGGCCGGGTCGGCGAACGCCGCGTGGAGGTCGGCGGCGCGCTCCTGCGGAGTGGAGCCCATCTTCCGGGTGGCCGGGTACTCCACGGGCTCAAGCCCGAAGTCGTCGCGGAGCCTGCGCAGGCCCAGTTCGTACGGCAGCGGGAGGATGCCGGGGAGACCGGCCGAGGGAGACACCACGGCGACGCGGTCGCCGGGCCGGGGCTTGGAGGGATAGCGGGAATCCGTCATCCGCAGAGCCTAATGAGCCGCCCCCGGGGTTTCCGCCGGATATTTCGCCGTCAGGCTGTCACGGACCGGCGGGCGTGCCCTGGTGGAAGTACATGCGCCAGCCGGAATCCGACCGGCGCCACAGCGAACTGCGCCTGACGCGACGGTCGTTGCTCTCGGATGTGTACGTGAGGTGGACCAGGCCCGGCGCCAGGAGCACACCGGACATCCCGGTGACGGCTGTCGGCTCGGGGACGTTCTCGTCTGCGGCGGACGTCACGGCCAGGATCGACGTCCTGTCGTAGCGCCGCCCGGAGGCGCCGAACTCGGTGAACTCCGGGTCGAGGAGCGCGGTCACCTCGTCGGGCGAGGCGCGTACCCCCGGATCGAGCAGCCGCAGTTCGCCCGCGACGGCGGCCCGTACGGACTGGTCTTCCTCAGCGCTTCCGTTCATGCGTGGACCCTAGGCGAAGACCGTGGGCCGTGCACGGACGACGGGGAGCCGATCGCCCATCGCCTCTTCACGGGGCCCGGTCGGGCCCGGAGAAGCGCCGCGCCCCGCTCCCGCCGGCGCGAACCGTACGGGAGGGGGCGCGGCCGGCGCCGGTCGCCCCCTCCGGCACGGTGGACAAGGCACGCCCCTCCCCGGGCACCGCCCGCGGAGGCACGCCCCTGGGGCACCGCCCGCGCCGGGCCCGGGCGGGTCAGACGGCGGAGGCGACCGCGGCCGGCCGCAGGATCACCGGCAGCTGCTGGTAGCCGTTGGCTATGAAGGAGGCCTGCGGCACGAGTTCGCTCTCGGGCACGGCGAGGGCGAGGTCCGGGAAGGCGCCGAACAGCGCCCGGAGCGCGATGTCGGCCTCCATCCGGCCCAGCGGCGCGCCCAGGCAGAAGTGGACGCCGTGTCCGAAGGCCAGGTGGTCCGTGGACTCCCGGGTCGCGTCGAACTCGCAGGCGCTGTCGCCGTGGACGGCGGGGTCGCGGCCCGCGGCGCCGAAGGCGAGGAGGATCGCGTCGCCCTTCTTGATCACGACGTCACCGAGGTCGATGTCCTCGACCGCGTAGCGCAGGGGCATGTGCATGATGGGCGCGTCGCGGCGGAGGGTCTCCTCGATCACGGCGTCCCAGCCGATCTCGCCCGCCCGCACCAGCGCCAGCTGCTCCGGGTGGGCGACCAGGGCGATGGCGGCGTGGGAGATGAGGTTCACCGCGGTCTCCGACCCGGCCCCGATCATGAGGATCAGCGTGGACACGAGCTGTTCCTCGTCCAGCTTGGCCTCGCCGTCACGGGCCGCGATGAGGTCGCTGGTCATGTCCTCACCGGGCTCGGCGCGTTTCGCCGCGATCAGGGCGGCCATGCATCCGAACAGGTCCCCGTAGTCGGCCGCAGCCTGCTCCGGGCTCGCCCCCGTGTTCAGCGCCGCGTCGATGACCCGCCTCATCCAGGACCGCATGTCCGCGGGAACCCCGAACAGGTCGCAGATGACCTCGGTGGGGATGACGTAGGCGAACCGGGCGCGCAGGTCGACGCTCTCGCCGGGCGCGGTCTCCTTCAGCTCGGCGATCAGCCGGTCGACGAGCGCCTGGACCAGCGGGCGCAGCGCCTCGGTGCGGCGCGGGGTGAACGCCGTGGAGATCAGGTTGCGCAGCCGGCGGTGGTCGGCGCCGTAGGAGGTGAAGGCGCTCACCACCCGGACCCAGACGTTCAGCGACCAGTCCTGCGGCACGGAGGCGAGGGCGGGCCAGTGCTGCCGGGGGTCGCGGGAGACACGGCGGTCGGCTGCGAGTTCCCGGATGACGTCGTGCCGGGTCACCGACCAGGCCGTGACCTCACCAGGAAGCTCCACCAGCGTCGCGGAGCCTTCGGCGCGGAGCCGGGCGGCCTCGGCGTGGAGATCGGCGCCGGACGAGTCGAGGACGGGGCATCGGCTGGTTTCCATGATTCTCCTACGGAGGCGTCGGACGGTTCGGTGGACGACGTACGGGCGGGGGCGAACGTCACCGGGAGGGCGGTGAGCGCGCGGTGGAACGGGCCCGGGCGCCAGGCGAGTTCGGCCGCGTCGACGGCGAGCGCCATGTCGGGGAGGCGGTCGAGCAGCATCTCGATGGCGACCTCGGCGATGACGCCGGCGGTGTCCCGGGCCGGGCAGGCGTGCGGGCCCGCCCCGAAGGCCAGGTGCGAGGTGTTCGCCGCGCGCTGCCCGGAGTCCACGTCCAGCGTCGGGTCGGTGTTCGCCGCCGCGTGGCTGATCAGAACGGGGACGCCCGCCGGGATGTGGGTCTCGGCGCCGGTGCGCTGGTCGCGGAGCGTGTGGTCGTGGACCGCGTAGACGAACGAGAAGTTCGACAACGGCGAGTGCAGCCACAGCACTTCGTTCAGCGCGTCGGCCACGGTGAGGCTGCCGCCGGTCAGGTCGCTGGCGAAGCGCTCGTCGGCGAGCAGCATCATCGTGCCGGTGGAGATCCAGGCGGTCTGCGGCACCGTACCGGCGCCGATCAGCACGACGAGCTGGTGGATCATCTCCTCGTCGGACAGCGCGGATGAGTGGTTCAGCAGCCAGGTGGTCAGGTCGGCGCCCGGCTGCTGCCGCTTCATCCCGATCAATTCACCGAGACAAGCGGCGAGTTCTCCGCCACCGGCATGGGCGACGGCCGGTTCCGCGTCCATCATCCGGCTGCAGGCCGAGGCCATCCGCGCGGTGAGTCCGTCCGGGCAGCCGAAGAGCTGGGCGAAGACGAGGGCCGGGATCGGGTCGGCGTACTGGGCGACCAGATCGGCCTCGCCGTCGCCGGCGAACCGGTCGATGAGCTGGGCGGCGCTGCGCTGGACGTACGTACGCAACTGGTGCGGGTTGACGCGGCCGAGCGCGTCGTCGACCGAGGCACGGAGCCGCAGGTGACGCTCGCCGTCGGCGAACCAGAGGCTGGGCCGCCAGCCCATCATGGGGACGACCTGGTTGTCGGCCGGGACCCTGCCCTCGGTCAGCGCGGTCCAGCGCCGGGCGTCCTTGCTGAAGTACGGGCTGCGCAGCACCTCCAGGGCCGCGTCGTAGCCGGTCACCAGGACGGCCTCGACGCCGGGGGCGAGCTCGACCCGGTGGGCGACCCCGTCGGCCCGCAGCCGGTCGTAGGTGGCGTGCGGGTCGGCGGCGAACTCCGCCCCGTACAGGGCGGGAAGACCCGACGCCGTCGCCTCCCCGGTGGGCCGATGGGCGGGGCAGCCCGGCGGCGGGGCGGAGCCGGTACCGGTATCGGTGGGCAGCGAGGTCACGACATCTCCTGGTGGCGGGCGAACAGATACCTGACGAGCTCGATCAGCGCGTTCTTCGCGGACTCGCGGTCCCGGGCGTCGCACATGATCAGCGGTGTACCGGGGTCGAGGTCCAGGGCTTCGCGCAGCTCGGCCTCCGGGTACCGCGGGGTGTCGGGGAAGCGGTTGAGGGCGACGATGTACGGCAGCCCGTAGCTCTCGACCATGGCGAGCGCCTCGAAGGACTGGTCGAGGCTGCGGGAGTCACCGATGACGAGGGCGCCGTACGCCCCGCGGGCCAGATCCCGCCAGATCGGGGCGAACCGCTGCTGGCCCGGGGTGCCGAAGAGGTACAGGGCCAGGTCGTCGGCGAGCGTGACGCGGCCGAAGTCCATGGCGACCGTGGTGGTGGTCTTGCCGGGTACGCCGCTGATGTCGTCGACCGCCGCGCCGGCCTGGGTCATGACCTCCTCGGTGCGCAGCGGCTCGATCTCGCTGACGGCGCCGATCAAGGTGGTCTTGCCCACGCCGAACGGTCCGACCACCATGAGTTTGGCGGTCAGCTGCACCGTGTCGCGGACGTAGATCCCGTCAAAGAGCCTGGAGGCCATGCAGCAACTTCTCCAAGATGTGTGCGGTGGCGGCCCGTTCCCCCGCCGCGGAGTCCGCGGCGGGCACGGTGGGCGCGGGGACCCGGGTGACGATGTGTCCGGTGTCGAGCAGGTCGCCGAGCAGGACGCGGGTGATGGTGAGGGGCTGGCCGAGGTGGCCCGCGACCTCGATGACCGACAGATAGCCGCCGCGGCACAGTTCGACCACGGCCAGCTGCTCGGGCAGCAGTCCGGCCACGGACCGGTCCGGCACGCTGGTCACCATCGTGATCACGTCCAGGACGTGGGTGTTGCGGGTGGGCCGCGCCCGTCCGCCGGTGAGGACGAACGAGCGCACCAGGTCGCGCCTGCGCCGCGGGGTCACCTCGGACTGCCGGCGTCCTGGCGGGGTGCGCTGCCCATCTCCCGGCCGAGCTGGTCGACCACCTCGTGCATGCGGTACGCGACCTGGCCGACGTCGGCGGCGCCCGAAGTGGCGACGGACAGGTAGGTCGAGTCGCCGGCGTGGATGGTGATCACGAAGCCGCCTTCGAACTCCACCAGGCTCTGGCGCCAGGAATCGGCGGGGGCCCGGCAGAACATCGCGGTGGCGCTGCTGGTGGCCTGCACCCCGGACAGGGCTGCCGCGATGCGGTCGGCCTGGTCGCGGTCGAGCCCTGGCGAGAAGGCCATCACCAGACCGTCCGCCGCGACCAGGATCGCGTCGTAGACCTCGGGCTGGTCGATCACCTGGTTGAGCATCCAGGCGTCGCGGTTCTGGGTCATGCCTCGGGGGTCCCCTCGGTGGTCGGTCGGTGGTGGGCGGCGGCCTGGCTGCCGCGCAGGAATGCGTCGAGCGGGGCGGCGGCCTCGCGCGGGGTGCGGCGTGCGGCGACGGGCGCCGTGGGGCCGGCCGGCGTCGTCGGCGCGTCGGGCTGCGCGGCGGCCTTCTGCCGTACCCGCTTGGGCAGTCCGCCGACGGTGGTCGGCCTGGCCGGGCCGTCCTCGGCTGCGGCCGGGGCGGCGACCGCGGGCGTGGCCGGGTCGATGGTGATCCCGGAGGGCTCGGCGGCAGCCGTCGGCGCCTCGGGTGTGCTCACCGATGCGATCCCGGCCGGAGCAGTGGTCACGACGGGCGTCCTCGGGGCTCTGGTCGCGTCGGTGAGCAGCGCGCTGGGGATGTTGACGACGGCCCGCATGCCGCCGAAGGCGGAGGCGGAGTCCACCGAGACCTTGAAGCCGTAGCGCCGGGCGAGCGCGCCGCAGGCGGCGAGTCCGAACCTCGGCGGGCTGCCGAGGCCGGCGACGCCGAGCGCCTCGTCGTGCAGCAGTCTGGACGCCTTCTCGCGTTCGGCGGCGTTCAGGCCCACTCCCGCGTCCTCGATGACGACGGCGACACCGCCGTGCGTGAGCTGGACGTGCACCTGGACGGGGGTGCTCGGGCTGGACGAACGCGTGGCGTTCTCCAGGAGTTCGGCGAGGGTCACCACGAGGGCTTCCACCGCCCGGCCCGAAACGGCCCGGGAGTCCTCGATGCGGACGATCTGTACCCGTCTGTAGTCGAGGATCCGGCCGACGGCGCCGCGTACGACGTCGTACAGCGGGGTGTCGTTGTGCTGGCGTCCCGGCCACGCCTTGCAGATGACGGCCATGCCGACGGCCCGGCGCAGGATCTGGGCGTTGGTGTGGTCGATGTCCATCAGATCCTGGAGGAACTCCGGCGCGTCATGGCGCTGGTTCATCTCGGTGATCTTCATCTGCTGGTTGTTCGCCAGCCCCTGGAGCTTGCGGGCCACGGCCAGCAGCAGTCCCTGGGAGGCCTGTTCGGCTTCCTCCGCGACCTGCCTGAAGAGGTCGAGCACGCCGTCCTGGGCCTGTACGAAAGGTGTCCCGGTCAGTTCCGGGTGCAGCGGTCCGGGGATGTCGCCGGGCCTGCCCTGGGAGAGCACGTCCTGGAGGGCCGGGAGCCGGCGCTCAAGCAGGTGCCGGGCCTCCTCGTCCTGTGCGCGCAGGGCTTGTTCGAGGGAGGCGACTCGTGCGGCGCGACGGGCGGCGGCGGCGCGGTAACGGAGCGCCAGGGCCCCGACCGCTAAGAGGGCCGCGAACAGCAGCCAGGCGGCCACGTCCGGCAGATATGGGGTCATCGGTTCCTCGAACGGGAGCAGAGGGACGGGGTAACAGGGCGTCCACGAGGACGCGTTCGGCCGCACATCGGCGGCAGCACCGGCCACCCACCCGGCGGAACGCCGAAACGGCGTACGGGTGCGGGAGTTCGCTGGAGCGAAGAGCGGCGCCTCGCGGCCGGGAGAGGATTCCCGTCGGGTGGTTCACCGAGTCCCCGGCAGGGACGGTCGGAACACCTCGGGGCGGGACATCGCGACATCTTCCTGGGCAGCACGCGGGGCGGGCGGATCGGCGCTTCGGGGTCACCGGCCACGCTGAGCAAGATGCGCACACGCGTGGTGACTACTCACAAGCATGCTCATGATCAGGCATTGATAGCAATATGAACGAGCAAAATGCTGAAGATATCGATCACGGGAAGCGTCCCAAGCCCGCCCATGCCCCACATGTCGGACGGCATGACCCCGTCCGGTTCATAGGATTCTCACGCAGTCCGACTACGGTGGCCGACGTGACGCAGACGAGCCCGCCCGGCTGGCATCCAGACCCCGGGTACACAGGATTTGGCCCCATCCAGGAACGCTGGTGGGACGGCACCCAGTGGACCGATCAGCTCCGGGTGCCGCCGGCCTCCCTCCGCAGCCGGAGGATACGCATCGGCGCCGGTGTCACGGCGGCCGTGGTGGTCCTCGCCGCCATCGGCGGAGGCGTGTACCTGTTGTCGGACGATTCCGGCGACACCTCCAACTCCGCGGCGGCCCCGTCCGCCTCCCCGTCCCCGGCCCCCAGCCGTCAGCCCGGCGCGCCGGGCGGCAGCGGCGGCAACGGCGGCGGCGAGACGCCCGGTCAGCAGCAGCCGCAGGCCGAGGACGGCTACGCGACGGACATGGCCAGCGGCATCAGCATCCCGGTCCCCGACGGCTGGACGGGCGAGTCGGGCATGGGGGCCGGCGTGACCACCGGTTCGTACGCATGCCCCGGCGACACCGGGGAGAAGTGCGTGCGCGGCGGCGTGTTCTCCGTACCGGCCGCCGCTCTGAAGCTGACCACCAAGACCGCGAAGGCCACGGCCGAGAAGGACATCGCGGCCAACGCCGAGGAATCCTACGGCGAGAAGATCTACGGCGGCATCACCTCGCACGAGCAGCTGAAGTCCGAGGCGGTCACGGTGGCCGGCCAGCAGGGCTACCGGGTGCGCTGGAAGGTAGTCACCAAGGACGGCGACGACGGCTACGTCGAATCCCTGGCGTTCCCCTCCCCCCACTCCCCGGACCTGCTGATCGTCGTGCGCTCCGGCTTCGACATCAACCCCAAGGCACCCGGTCTCTCCGTGCTGGACACCATCACCAAGGGCATCAAGGCCGCCTCGGGCACGGGTTCCGGCCCGGGCACCAACGCGTAGAGCACGCTTCGCCGGCCGCTTCCGCACGGCCCGGGTGAGTACCCGGGCCGTGCGCCCTGAGTACGTCACCCGATCCCGCACCGCCCGGCCGTTGCTGGAATGGGGTCATGGCTCCCGACGCACCGCGCCCCCGCATCCAGCAGGTGACCAGCACCGGCACCGCACTGGCCGTCACCTTCGCCCCGCTGGTGATCGGCGTCCTGCTGGCCCGCACCATGGCGATGGACCCGATGGGCCCCGTGAACGCGCTGATCACCCGCACCGGGCACGGCCCGGGTGCCTCCCCCGCCGAGTGGCGCGGCTGCGGCCGGAGCGCGCTGCGCCGGTGCAGGACGCTGACTCCCCGGGCCCGGCGCGGTGCGCACGGGCGGCGGGCGCGGTCCGCGGTCTCGCTCAGCCCAGCCGGTAGACGAAGGACGGCCACGGCTCCCCGGTCGTCCGCCGCCAGGCCTCGCCCGTCCCTTCGGCATCCCGGTCGCGCGACCGCGCGAAGGCGCTGACGCATCCCGCGTGCACATCGGTCAGCGCGGTGCGCCCGGTGAGTTCCCTGAGCCGGCGCAGGGCAGCCACCGCATCGTCGGTACGGCCGGCGTCCAGGTGGCCGTCCGCCGCCGCACCCAGCGCCTTGGCGAGCGCGGACTGAGCGGCGGCAAGCCCGGCCTCGTGCGTTCCCGGGTCTCCCGACTCCATGAGTTCCCGCAGGACCGTCTCGGCCTCCTCGAAACAGGCCGCGGCCCCTTCGCCGTCCGCCGCCCGGTAGCGGGCCCGGCCGAGGATCCGCAGCCGGTCGGCGACCAGCGGGCGGACCTCGTCCCCGCCGGACTCGGCAAGGCGACGGGTGATCGCCAGCCCCTCGTGCGCTGCGGCCGTCGCGCCGGTCGCATCGTCCGCCACGCGCCGCCGGACACTGAGGTTGCACAGCGTCCGGGCCAGCTCGCCCTCGTACAGACGGGGATCACGCGCGACGGCTCGGCGGTAGAGCTCGACACCCCGTTCGGTGACGGCAACGGACTCGGCGCCCTCGCCGTCGCGGGTGTGGCACCGTGCGAGCGAGTCGAGGGCGGCGGCGAGTCCGGGCCCGTGCTCGCCCGGATCCGTCACGGCCAACTGCTCATAGGCTGCGACAAGTTCCTCGCGCACCACCCTCTCCTCGGCGTGGGCGTCCAGTCGGTCGAGGTGGTGGGCCAGAGCGTCCAGGGCAAGCACGAGCACCGAATCGCCCACTGCCGGGTCACTGACGCGCAATGCCCGGCAACAGGCCACGGACTCCTCGGCCGCGGCGCGGGCACCCGGAAGGTCGCCGCCCGCGCCGAGGCACCAGGCCAGGTCGATGAGCGACGCGGCACGCAGCAGCCGGGCTTCCGGGTTGAGCCACGGGACGAAGGGAGGGACGCGCTCCCTGAAGTCGTCGCCCACGGCTGCCGCCTCCCCGAAACGGCCGAGTTCGCGCAGCCCGCCGATCAGTTCGGCCAGCACCCGGGCCTGGAGCACGACCAGCCGCGCCTGCCGCCACACGGACAGTCCCCGCAGCAGTCCGGCACACTCGAAGTAGACCGTGACGGATTCTGCCGTACGCCCGGTCCGGCCCAGGACCCATGCCTGCGCGCGCAGAGCGGCGGCCGCGCTGCCCAGGGGCCGGCCGGCCCGCCGGGGCACCGCCGACCGGTAGTCGGCCACGCTGTGGCGGGCGGCCACGAGCGCCTCGTCGGCCCGGTCCAGCCGGGCCAGCGCGTGGGCCTTCATGAGGTGGCCGAACGCGGTCCGCTGCGAGGGAACGTGGGCGTCCGGGGCCGTCAGAGAATCCTCGGCCGCGGCAAGCGCTTCCTCGTATCTGCCTGCCTGGAGCAGCAGTTGGGCGTGCAGAGCCAGTGAGCGGGCGAGCAGGCCGGGAGCGCCGGACCGCATACGGAACACGGCGGCCCGGGACAGGGCAACGGCCTCCGCGCCCCAGGCCAGCCGTCGCTCCAGCGGCTGCGGCCGGCGGGGCGCCCAGTGGGGCGAGGAGCACCGGAGCAGCGCGGCCGCGAGCAGCATCCCGCCTCGCCGGTGCCCGTCCCGCCCTGCCATCGGCCGGAGTACCGGCAGAAGCACCCGGACAGCTCTCATGACACTCCCCCTCGCACTCGGCGTGTCAGGGGTGACGGCAGGCGATGCCGGATGGTTGCACGCGAGACGCCACGGACCCGTCCTCCCTCGGTCACGGCGTCGCCACAGCCCGAAAACCGGTACCCCCACCCGCGCCCCGTTCCCTAGACTCACCACACCATCGCCCCGGCGCTCCGCCGCGGCGCGCCGTGACCATCGAGGGGAGACCTGCCGTGCGCTACCGCACCGCTGCCGTCGTTCCCCTGTCGCGGTACGAGGTGATCCTGGTGTCTGTCTCCGTCCGGCGCCGGCTGCGCGGCCGGCCCCGGACACCGTGACGAACACCCGCACTCTGCCTGCTTCCTGACTGACCGTCTCCGCGCATCGCGCCGTGGACGGGAGGGGTTCAGCGGCACCCTGTGCGGGCCGCTTCGTCCGGGCATCGCGCCGTCTTCTTCCGGATCACCCGAAAGGCCACGGACCGTGCGTACCGAACTGCACCGTCAACACACCAGCGCGCTCGACGACGTTCGCAATCTGGGCATCCTCGCCCACGTAGACGCCGGCAAGACCACCGTCACCGAGCGGATCCTCTACGCGACGGGAACCACCCACAAACGCGGTGAGGTTCACGACGGCACGACCATCACCGACTTCGACTCCCAGGAACGCGACCGCGGCATCACCATCTTCGCCGCCGCCGCGAGCTGCACCTGGGCGGGCCACCGGATCAACCTGATCGACACCCCGGGGCACGTCGACTTCGCCGACGAGGTCGAGCGTTCGCTGCGGGTGCTGGATGGTGCGATCGCCGTGTTCGACGCGGTCGCGGGGGTGGAGCCGCAGAGCGAGTCCGTGTGGCGCCAGGCCGACCGGCACGGCGTGCCGCGCATCGCGTTCGTCAACAAGCTCGACCGGGCCGGCGCCGACCTCGACACGGCGGTCACCTCGATCCGGGAGCGGCTGCACGTGACTCCGCTCGTGGTCCAGTTGCCGATCGGGCACGAGGACGGGTTCACCGGCGTGGTGGATCTGCTCCGCATGCGGGCGCTCGTCTGGGCGGACGGCAGCGGTTCGTACGAGGAAGGGGAGGTGCCCGATGGTCTCCGGGACGAGGCACAGCGCCGTCGGCGGCTCCTCGACGAGACGGTGGCGGAGCTCCACCCGGGCGCGCTGGAGGAGTTCTGCGCACGGTCGGAGCTCTCCCGGCGGACGCTGACCGGTGCGCTGCGTGAGCTGACCCGTACCGGCGAGGGTGTCGTGGTGCTGTGCGGTTCGGCCTACCGCAACCGCGGTGTCGAACCGCTGCTGGACGCCGTCGTGGCGTATCTGCCCTCTCCGCTGGACGTGCCGCCCGTACGGGGCACGCTCGGCGAGGCGGTGCAGGAGCGGGCCGCCGATCCGGCGGCTCCGTTCGCCGCGCTCGCGTTCAAGGTCAACGCGACCGCGACGGGCCGGCTGACCTATCTGCGGGTGTACTCGGGAACGATCCGGAAGGGGGAGGCGGTGCTGGACGTCGGTGCGCGGCGCACAGAGCGCATCGGCCGGATCCTGCGGGTCCGGGCGGACCGCCATGTCGACGTCGACACGGCGGTGGCCGGGGACATCGTCGCGGTCATCGGCCCCAAGGCCGCACGGGCCGGTGCCACCCTGTGCGCACCGGACGCGCCGCTGGTCCTGGAACCACCGACGGTGGCCGATCCGGTCGTGTCGGTGGCCGTGGAGGCGCGTCGGAGCACGGACACGGAACGGCTGATGGCGGCGCTCGTACGGCTGGTCGAGGAAGATCCGTCGCTCGCGGTCCGGACGGACTCCGAGACGGGCCAGACGGTGCTCTCGGGCATGGGCGAACTGCATCTGGAAGTGGCTGCGGAGAAGATCCGCCGAGCCCACGGGCTGGAGCTCCGGGTCGGCCGGCCGCAGGTCGCCTACCGGGAGACCGTCGCCCGCGGCGTGTCCGGCCTGGTGTACCGGCACGTCAAACAGGACGGCGGGGCCGGGCAGTTCGCCCATGTGGTCATCGACGTCGAGCCGTGGGAGGAGGCCGGCGGTGACCCGGGCGCGGTGGAGTTCGCGTTCCGTTCGGCGGTCGTCGGTGGACGGGTTCCGCAGGAGTACGTGCGGGCGGTCGAGGCCGGCTGCCGGGACGCCCTGCTGGAGGGGCCCGTCGGCGGGCATCCGGTGACCGGGGTACGGGTGACGCTGACGGACGGCGCCACCCACCCGAAGGATTCCTCGGAGATGGCGTTCCGTACCGCCGGACGGTTCGCGCTGCGCGAGGCGCTGCGCTCCAGTGCGATGGTGCTGCTGGAGCCGGTGGTCGAGCTCACGGCGACGGTGCCCGACGAGGCCGTCGGCGGGGTGCTCGGCGATCTGGCGGCGCGGCGCGGCCGGGTGTCCGGCTCCACGGCCCGGGCCGGTGCGGTGGTGATCACGGCGACGGTGCCGCTGGCCGAGCTGTTCGGCTACGCGACGCGGCTGCGCAGCCGTACGCAGGGCCGGGGCACGTTCACCACCCGGGCCACCGGCTACGCCCCGGCGCCGGCCGCGGTGTCCGGCTGACGCGCACGGGGCCGGTCCCACCCGCCGTTGCGGGTGGGACCGGCCCTCGTGGCGTCAGGGAAGCACCGGGATCAGTGGACCGGTTCGGGGTACGTCGGGTACTCCACCCCGGAGACGTACTGCACGACCCGGATGACCTGGCAGGAGTAGCCGAACTCGTTGTCGTACCAGAGGTAGAGGATCGCGTTGTCGCCGTCGACCTGGGTGGGGCCGGCGTCGACGATGGAGGCGTGGCGTGAGCCGATGAAGTCGCTCGACACCGCGTCGGGGGCGGTCGTGAAGTCGATCTGCCGCTTGAGCGGCGAGGTCAGCGACACGTCGCGGAGGTGGTCGAGGACCTCCTCGCGGGTGGTCTCACGGCCGAGCTTCAGGCTGAGGATGGCGATGGAGACGTCCGGCACCGGCACGCGGATGGAGCTGCCCGTGATCGTCGCTTCGAGGTCGGGGAGCGCCTTGGCGACGGCGGAAGCGGCGCCGGTCTCGGTGATCACCATGTTGAGCGGCGCGGAGCGGCCCCGGCGGTCGGAGTTGTGGTAATTGTCCAACAGGTTCTGGTCGTTGGTGAACGAGTGGATGGTCTCCACGTGTCCGCGCAGGACGCCGTACTCGTCCGCCATCGCCTTGAGCGGCGGGACGATCGCGTTGGTCGTGCAGGAGGCACACGAGATGATCTGCTCATCGGGCTTGATCATGTCGTGGTTCACGCCGTGCACGACGTTGAGGACGTCACCCTTGCCCGGCGCGGTCAGGACGACCTTGTCGATGCCCGGGCGCAGGTGGTTCGAGAGACCCTCGCGGTCGCGCCACTTGCCGGTGTTGTCGATCAGGATGGCGTCGTTGATGCCGTACGCCGTGTAGTCCACCGACGTCGGGTCGTCGGAGTAGATCACCTGGATCTCGTTGCCATTGGCGATGATCTTGTTGTTCGCCTCGTCGACGGTGATCGTGCCCTGGAACTGACCGTGGATGGAGTCACGGCGCAGCAGCGAGGCGCGCTTCACGATGTCCTGGCCCGCTCCCTTGCGGACGACGATGGCACGCAGCCGCAGACCGTTGCCGGAACCGGCCTTCTCGATGAGCAGCCGGGCCAGCAGGCGGCCGATGCGGCCGAAGCCGTACAGCACGACGTCGCGGGACTCGCGGCGCTCGATCTTGTTGGCACCGATGGCACCCGCGACGGCACCGGCGGTGAACTCCGCCTCGGAAAGGCCGCGGTCATCGGTCTTGTACGTGGCGGCGAGCATGCCGATGTCGATCTGGGAAGGGCCGAGATCGAGGGTGGTGAGCGCCTGGAGGAACGGCAGGGTCTCGGTGACCGAGAGCTCCTCGCCGTCGATCTGCCGGGCGAAGCGGTGGGTCTTGAGAATGCTCACCACCGACTTGTTCACCAGGGAGCGGCTGTGCAGAAGGACGGTGACGTCCCTCTCGCGGTGCAGCTTCCCGATGATCGGGATCATCGACTCCGCGATCTCCTCGCGGTGCATCCAATTGGTGAACGAGTCGTCATTGACAGTCACAGGATTATCTTTCGAGCTAGGCGGCGCTCATATGGTAACCCGTCGCTCTTTTGATCTTCCAAACGGTGCCGCCCGGCACCGAGGAGCAGCGCCACCCGGCAACCGGCGCGTACTCGAACGCGTTCACACAGCAGACACGAAGTCGTCGCACAGGAACCGGAATGCGCGGCCAACTACCCCTGGTTCTCCCTGACATGACTGTGGGAGTAGCGCTCAGCGCGACCGGACCCGACAACCAGATCGACGCCACCGTGCGCCTCGCCCGGGAGGCCGCCGCCGCGGGGCTGCGCTCCGCCTGGTTCGGCCAGACCTTCGGTGCCGATTCCCCGCAGCTCGCGGCGATCGTCGGCCGCGAGGTGCCGGATCTGCAGGTCGGCACCTCCGCGATTCCCGTCTTCGGACGCCACCCGCTGCTCGTGTCCAGCCAGGCCCAGACCGCGCAGGCCGCCACGCACGGCCGCTACCACCTCGGGCTCGCACTCGGTACGAAGCCGCTGACCGAGTCGGCCTTCGGCATCCCCTACGAGCGCCCCATCGCCCGGCTGCGCGAGTTCCTCACCGCGCTGCGACAGCTCACCGAGACCGGCAGCGCCGACTTCCACGGCGAGCTGATCACCGCCCACACCCCGCTTCCGGCGCGCGTGCCCGGGGCGGAGGGCGGCGTCCCCCTGCTCGTGGCCGCGATGGGCCCGCAGGCGCTCCGGGTCAGCGGCGCGCTCGCCGACGGCATCCTGCCGTACCTCGCGGGGCCCCGGGCCCTGGCCGAGCACATCGTTCCGGCGGTCACCGCCGCCGCCGAGGCCGCGGGGCGCCCCGCGCCCCGGATCGTGGCCCTGGTGCACGGCGTCGTCACCGGCTCCCCCGACGCCGCGCGCAGGACCGCCACCGAGCAGCTGGCGTTCTATGAACAGTTCCCTTCGTACGCCCGGGCCGTTGCGCTCTCGGGCGCCAAACGGGCCGGTGACGTGGCTGTGATCGGCGACGAGAAGACGGTGGCCGCCGAGGTCCGGCGCTACCGGGACGCCGGGGCGACCGAGGTGGTCTTCGCGGGGACTGATCTGGCCGGGGAGGCGGACCGGCGCCGCACATGGGAACTCCTCGGGGAGCTGGCGGGAGACGGCGCAGGACACTGACCGGCCTCAACCGTGCGCGAGACAGCGCAGGACACCGACCGGCCTCAACCGTGCGCGAGACAGCGCAGGACACCGAGGCGCTCTTGCCCGGCAGCCGCCCAGCGGCCGGTGTCCGATTCGCCCGTCCCGCTCCGTACGCCCGGGACGCGGCCGTCCGACGCACTGTTCCGCCGTCCGGAACCTCTGTCATGATCACCGCTGAGGTCGTCGGGCTCGGGGCGAGGCAGTGAGGGGGAAGCCGCGTGACGGTCGGTGTCGGTCCGCGATTCGTCGGCCGCGAGGCGGAGGTGGCCGCCCTCGGCGGTGCGGTCGGTGACGGCTCGGCGCTCGTCGTCGTGGAGGGCGAACCGGGCATCGGGAAGAGCCGTCTGGTGCGCCAGGTCCTTGGGGCGGCCGCCGGCCGGACCGTGCTCTGGTGCACCGCGCCGGCGCTGTCCGAACCGTTCCCGCTGGGGCCGGTCGTCGACGGCATCCGCAGGCTCAGCCCGGACCGGGTTCCGGACGGGCTCAGTCCGATGGCCGGCGCCCTGAGGCCGCTGTTCCCCGAGTGGGCGCAGCTGCTCCCGCCACCGCTCGATCCGCTGGAGGCGGCGGGGGCGACGCGGCACCGGCTGTTCCGCGCACTCGGCGAACTGCTCGACCGGCTCGCCGTGGACGTACTGGTCCTCGAGGACGCCCACTGGGCGGACACCACCACCCTGGAGCTGCTCCTCACCCTGGTGGCGTCCGGCGGGAACAACCGGTCGCTCGTCGTCACCTACCGGCCGGCCGAGGTCGCCGAGGCGCCACCCCTGCTGCGGCTCACCTCGCGCTCCCCGGTGGGCATGCGCCTGGTGCGGATCGCTCTCGGCCCGCTCTCCGTACGGGAGACCGGTCAGCTCGTCGGATCGATGTTCGACGGTGAGCAGGTCTCGGCGGACTTCGCCACGTTCCTGCGGGAGCGTACGGACGGGGTCCCGCTCGCGGTCGAGGAATGCGTCCGGCTGCTGGCGGACCGGCGCGACGTGGTCCGCCGCGGGGGCCGCTGGATCCGCCGGGTCCTCGGCGACCTCGAAGTGCCGGCCACCGTGCGCGACTCGGTGCTCGAACGGCTCACCAGGATCCCTGACGTGGGCCGCCGTCTGCTGGAGGCCGCCGCCGTGCTCGGCGTACCGGCCGACACGGCGCTGCTCGCCGAGGTCTCCGGTATATCGCGTGCCGAGGCCGGCGAGGGGCTCGCGGTGGCGCTCTCGGCCGGTCTGCTTCAGGAGAGCGGGGCCGGGCGGTTCGTCTTCCGGCACGGTCTCGACGCCCAGGCGGTCGGCGAGTCGATGCCCGTCTCCCGGCGCCGCCTGCTGCACGCCCGCGCGACGGACGTCTGGGCTCGGCGGGCCCCGGACGCGCTCGAACGCCTCGCGCACCACAGCCGTGAGGCCGGTGACCTGGGAGCCTGGTGCCGGTACGCGGAAGCGGGCGCGGACCTCGCCCTGGAGTCCGGCGACGACCGCAACGCGGTGACGCTGCTGCTCCAGCTCCTCGACACCGACGTTGGCTCCGATCCCGATCCCGATTCCGATTCCGATCCCGGCACCGATGCCGTGCACGGAGCCGCCGAGCGACGCAGACGGCTCGCCACGAAGCTCGGCGAGGCGGTGTTCTACGGCGGTGCCGCGCTCGGGGACATCGTCGACACGGCGGTCGAGGCGATCCACCGGGTCATCGCCGACCCGCGGGTGGGCCGGGCCGACGGGGGCGAACTGCGCCTGCTGCTGGGTCGGGTGCTGTGGCGCGCGGGGCGGCGAAGGGCCGCGTTCGCCGAGTTCGAGGCCACCGTCCCCGATCTCGGCCATCGTCCGGACCTCGCCGGGATCACCATGTGCAGCCTCGCCATGCCGGTCGTGCCCGACTGGCCGGCGGTCCGTCACCTCGGGTGGCTGCGTCGCGCCGAGGAGCACGCGGCCCGTGCCGACTCGACGCACCTGCGCATCGCGGTCGGCACGGCCCGGGCCGCGACGCTCCTGCTGCTGGGAGACCCGTCGGCGTGGGCCTCGACGCGTGCGCTGCACCGCCCGGGACGTACGGGGCCGCGCGACATGAGCGTGCTCGCCACGGGCCTGCTCAACGTGGCGGCCGCCGCGCTGCCCTGGGGCCGGTACGAGGAGACCCGGGACCTGCTGCGCGCGGCAGCCGCGCTGATCCCCGACGCCGAGCATCACCGGGTCGCCGAGGGGTCGCGGCTCATCGAGGCCACGCTCGACTGGCACACCGGCGCCTGGGACGGGCTCGCCCCGGCGATGCGCCGGCTGGCGGACGCGGAGACGACCGAGGTGCACGACGCGCTGGTGGCCCGGCTCCTCGCCGGCCTCGTCCGCGGGGCGAGCGAACCGGGTCCGGACGAGGAGACGGAACTGCGGACGGTGGCCCGGCAGCTGAACGTCCTCGGCATCGCCGAACCGGTCGCCCTGCTGCCGTGGGCGTTCCTCGGCCGGCGGGCGCTCCAGGACGGCGACGCGCAGCGGGCGCTCGACGTCACCGGGCCGGCCGCGGAGGCCGTTGCCGCCAAAGGGGTGTGGCTGTGGTTCGCCGACCTCGCGCCGGTGCACGCCGAGGCGTTGGCGCGCTCGGGCCGCCGCGCGGACGCCGAGGCGCTCGTCGCCGTGTTCACCCGGGCCGTCGAGCCGTCTCTCGCGCCCGTGGCCGCCGGGGCGGTCCACCTCTGCGGGGCGGTGCTGGCCGAGCACGGCGAGGACCTTGCCGGGGCGGCGGAGCTCTACCGTGCGGCGGCCTCGGTCTGGGCCGGCATCCCACGCCCGTACGACGAACTGCTCGCCCTCGAAGGCGTCGGCCGGTGCCTTCTCGCGGAGGGGCGGCGCGGTGACGGGATCGGCGTTCTGCGCGAGGTCCGGACGAGGCTGACGGCGCTGGGCGCGGCCCGTGACGGCGACCGGATCGCCCGTGTCCTGCGCGGACAGGGCGAGGACGTCGTCCGCACCTGGCGGCGCGGCCGGCGCGGTTACGGCGACGCGCTCTCACCGCGGGAGCGCGAGGTACTGGCCCTGGTGGCACGGGGCCTGACGAACCGTGAGGCCGCCGAGGAGCTGTTCCTGTCGCCCCGGACCGTGGGCCGCCATCTGGAGTCGGCCATGAGGAAGCTGCGCGTCACGACGCGGACGGCCGCGGCCACGACCGCGATGGAGGCCGGGCTCCTCGCCACGGGGAGCGACAGCGCTTCCGACGGAACGACCCACTGAGCGACGTACGCGCGGCAGCCGCCCCTCGCACCCATTGATTGGGTCATCTGCACACTCGCACGCCGCGCGTGGCGCCATGAGGCTGAGCGTTCATGAACAGTCCGCACCCCGTCGACCCCGACACCGGCCCCGAGGCCCAACCGCCTTCGGTGGAGATCCCGTTGTCGCCCTCAGCTGATCAGCACGAGGGCCAGGACCGCGACCACGAGTCGTACGAGGAAGGGTTCGAACCGCTGTGAAGTCCACGTCACGCACGAGAACGAGTGCCCGGCGCACCGCTGTGCCGCGCGCCTGGGCACTCCTCCTGGCCGCCGGGCTCGCGGCTGCCGGCCTCCCGGCCATCGCCACGGCCGCTCCGGCCGCTCCCGCCCAGGACCCCGGCCCTTCCGTCGAGCGCAAGGTCACGCAGGACCTGACCGACAAGGGCACATCGACGTTCTGGGTCTACTTCAAGGACAAGGCCGACCTGGCCGGCGCCGCGAAGATCAAGGACCGGGCCCGTCAGGGGCGGGAGGTACGCAGCCGCCTGGTGAAGACCGCGGCCACCAGTCAGTCCGGCCTGATCGACGTACTCCACAAGGCCGAGGCGAACCGGTCGGCGCGCACGAAGGCGTACAGCTACACGCCGTACTGGCTCGCCAACACCGTCCAGGTGACCGGCGACTCGGCCCTTCTCGCCGAGATCGAGAAGCTGCCGGGGGTCGAGCGGGTCACCGCCGACCGCACTTACGCACTGCCGAAACTCACCACCGCCTCCGCCGAGCCCGCCGTGGAGGACGTGGAGTGGGGCGTGGACCGGATCGGCGCTCCGAAGGTGTGGAGCGAGTACGGCGCCGCCGGGCAGGGGATCGTGGTCGGCAGCATCGACTCGGGCGCCCAGTTCGACCACCCGGCGCTGGTGAAGCAGTACCGCGGCAACAACGGAGACGGAACCTTCACCCACAACTACAACTGGTTCGACCCGGCCCGGGTCTGCGGCATCATCGACCGCATACCCTGCGACAACATCGGGCACGGCACCCACACGATCGGCACGATGGTCGGCGACGGCGGCCCCGGCAACCACGTCGGCGTCGCCCCGAAGGCCCAGTGGATCTCCGCCAAGGGGTGCGAGGTCAGCAGCTGTTCACAGCGATCGCTGCTCGCTGCCGGGCAGTTCATGCTGGCCCCGACCGATGTGAACGGCAAGAACCCCCGCCCCGAACTGCGCCCGCATGTCGTCAACAACTCGTGGGGCAGCGCGGACGCCGAGGCCGACCCCTGGTTCAAGGACACGGTCAAGGCGTGGGTGGCGGCCGGCATCTTCCCGGTCTTCTCCAACGGCAACGAAGGCCCGTCCTGTGCCACGGACGGCAACCCGGGCAATCTGCCGGAGAGTTACGGTGTGGGCGCCTTCGACCCGGACGGGAACGTCGCCTCGTTCTCCAGCCGCGGCCCGTCGTCGTTCGGCGACGACCTGATCAAGCCGAACGTGTCGGCGCCCGGTGTCGCGGTCCGCTCCACGTACCCCGGCGGCAAGTACGCCGTGGGGAGCGGCACCTCGATGGCCGCCCCGCACGTGGCCGGCGCCATCGCGCTCCTGTGGTCCGCCGCTCCGTCGATCGCGCGCAACATCGACGAGACCCGCCGGCTGCTCGACGAGACGGCGGTCGATGTCGACGACGTCTCCTGCGGCGGCACGGCGGGCAACAACAACGTGTACGGGCAGGGCCGCCTGGACGCCTACGCCGCCGTGACGAAGGCCCCGCGGGGCGCGACCGGGACCGTCACGGGCGTGGTGACGGACGCGGAGAACGGTGAACCCCTCGCGGACGTCACCGTCGGCCTCCGGGACGGCGAGGGCCACCCGGTGGGCCTGGCGCGCACGACCGGCGCCGACGGGCGCTACACCATGCCGGCGTCGGTGGGCGGCTACACCCTGTCGGCCTCGGCGCCCGCGTACGAGACGAAGACGACGGCCGTCGAGGTCACCGAGGGAAACACGGCGACGGCCGGCCTGGCTCTCGCCGCCCGCAAGGGCAGGGTCCTCGACCTGGCGGTGGACCGGGCGTCGTTCGGCACGGTGCCGATCGGCACGACCGGCGGGCCGGTGACCGTCACGCTGACCAGCAACGGCAGCCGTTCCGTCACCGTGTGGTCGGTCACCGACCACGACGGCGCGTTCGTCCACGAGGCCGGCACCTGCGGCTTCGCCCCGTTCACACTGGCCCGCAAGGAGCACTGCACCGTCGAGATCTCCTTCCGGCCCACCGCCACCGGGGACCAGCAGGGCACGATCTCCCTCCGCGACACCGCGACGTACGAGCGCCGCAAGGTGGCCGTGAGCGGTACCGGCGCCGTGATCCCCGCGCGGACCGACACGCTGCGGATGAACGGTACGGAGCGCAACATGGACGTCGCGGTCGCCGACCCCGAAGGGCGGTACGGCTACTTCGGAACGTCCAACGCGATGGATCCGCTGCCCGGCCACATCGCCAAGGTCGATCTGAAGACCTTCAAGCGAGTCGGCACGGTTTCGGTGGGCGTCGGTCAGAAACTGCTCCAGGCGGCAGTGATGGACCCGGCGGGCAAGTACGCCTACTTCGCCATCGCGGCCACTCCGGGCCGGGTGGTACGGATCGATCTCGCGACGTTCACCATGGACAAGATCCTCGTGCTCGGCGAGAGCGAGGGCAACCTGCGCTCGGCGGTGATCGACCCGGCGGGCAGGTACGCCTACTTCGGTACCGGCACCAACCCGGGCCGGGTGGTGAAGGTCGACCTGGAGACCTTCACACGCGTCGACGCGGTCACCTTCGGCGCGGGCGAGGACTACGTCAGCAGCGGGGTGATCGACCCCGAGGGAACGTTCGCCTACTTCGGCACGCTGACCTATCCGCAGGGACGCGTGGTGAGGATCGACCTCGCCACCATGAAGGAGACCGGCTCGATCGCGCTGCCGGAGGGGCAGGCCTACCTGCGGACGGCAGTGATCGATCCGGGCGGCGCGTACGCCTACTTCGGCACCGGTGAGGGAAGCGGCAGCGGGCAGGTGGCCCGGGTGGACCTCGCCTCCTTCGAGCACGCCGGAACGATCAGGCCTTCGGGCGGCGGGGCCTTCTTCTCCGCCGTGATGGACCCGGCGGGCAGGTACGCGTCCTTCGGCACCCTGTCCCTTCCGGGGCGCGTCGTCACCGTTGACCTGGAGAAGTTCGAGGGTGATGGCTACACCACCCTGAACGCGGGCGAGGACGCCCTCATCTCGGGGGTCATCGACCCTCGCGGCGACTACTCCTACTTCGGCACGATGACCGGCCCGGGACAGGTGGTCAAGGTCCGGACCGGTGCGCGGTACGAGATGAAGGCCACGGGCAGCCGCTGGCTGGGCCTCCGTTCCGCCGCGCTGACCTGGAACGGCGCGACCACGGACAAGGTCGACGTGGTCCGTGACGGCAAGGTGGTCGCGACCGTGCCCAACACCGGCCGGTACACCGACCGGATCGTCGTCCGGGGCCGCCCGGCCTTCACCTACCGGCTGTGCGACACCGGCACCCGGCACTGCTCCACCGAAGCGAAGGTCGACTTCACGGGGCCGGAGACCCCGGCCGCCGGCTGACCGCTCCTCGCAGGACGTACCACGCGCGAGTCCGGTTTTCCGGGCTCGCGCGTGGCCGTTCCGCGTCTGCGTGACGTCCGGAGTATTGACGCCCGATGAAACAGTTCAATAGTTTCAGTATCTTCGACTCACAGGGATGTTCCCCATGAGATCCGGAACAGTCGGCACCACCACGTCCCGTACCTGACAGGGCCGCAGAGGCCCGCCGCCCCTCGCGTTCCCCTCAGGAGACCCGATGACCGACACCACCCCGGCCGCCGCACCAACCACCGCGACGTTCACCACGCGTTCCCCGGCCACCGGAGACCCGGTCGCCGAACACCCGGTGCACGGACCGGAAGAGGTCTCCCGGGCCATCGCCCGGGCCCGCGCCGCCCAGTCCGGGTGGGCGGCGCTGCCCGCGTCCCGGCGCCGTGACCACCTGCTGCGCTGGAAGAAGGCCATCGCCACGGAACTGGACACGGTGGCCCGCACCATCGCCGAGGAGACGGGCAAGCCGGCCGGTGACGCCGCGCTGGAGGTCGTCCTGACCCTGGAACACCTGAGCTGGGCCGCCCGCAACGCCGGGCGCGTACTGCGCCGGAGGAAGGCGGGCACCGGACTGTTCACCGTCCACCAGCGGGCCTCGCTGGTGCACCGGCCGCTGGGCGTGATCGGCGTGATCGGCCCCTGGAACTACCCCCTGTACACCCCGATGGGCTCCATCGGGTACGCCCTGGCCGCGGGCAACGCCGTGGTCTTCAAGCCGTCCGAACTGACCCCGGGCACCGGGGTCCTGCTGGCCGGGCTCTTCGACGCGGCCGTGCCCGCGTACGCGGGGCTGCTCACCACCGTCACCGGCGCGGCGTCCACGGGCGACACCCTGGCCCGGTCCGGGGTCGACAAGCTGGCGTTCACCGGATCGCCGGGGACGGCCCGCAAGGTGATGGGCGTCTGCGCCGAGACGCTGACGCCGTTCCTCGCCGAATGCGGCGGCAAGGACGCGGTGATCGTCACCGCGGACGCGGACCTGGACGCGGCCGCGGACGCGATCGTATGGGGCGCGCTGAGCAACGCGGGGCAGACCTGTGCGGGGGTCGAGCGGGTCTACGCGGTGCGCGAGATCCATGCGCAGCTGTGCGAGCGGGTGGTCGAACGGGCCGGAGCGCTGCGCACGGGGCCCGAGGCGGGCGCCGCGTACGGCCCCATGACGCTGCCGGGCCAGGTCGGCATCGTCGAGCGGCATGTGGCCGGCGCGGTCGCAGGAGGCGCGCGAGCCCTGCTGGGCGGGCCCGAGTCGGTGCGCGCCCCGTATGTCGCGCCGGTCGTGCTGACCGGGGTTCCGGAGGACGCGGCGGCGATGACGGAGGAGACCTTCGGGCCGGTGGTGGCGATCAACGCGGTGGCCGACGTGGACGAGGCGGTGGCCTTGGCGAACGCGTCGCGATACGCGCTGGGCGCCGCGGTGTTCTGCCGCAAGGGGCGTGCCGGTGCGGCCATCGCGGCGCGGCTGCGCGCGGGGGCGGTGTCGGTGAACTCGGTGCTGGGTTTCGCGGCGGTCCCGGCGCTGCCGTTCGGCGGTTCGCAGGACTCCGGCTTCGGACGGATCCACGGCGAGGAGGGGCTGCGTTCCTTCACCTCCGTACAGTCGACCACGGTGCAGCGGTTCACCCCGCCGATCGCGCTGACCTCCTTCGGGGTTCCGGCCGCCACCCGGGAGCGCGCGGTGCGGCTGGCCCGGGCGCTGCACAGGCGCCGCTGAACGACCGCGCCCCGCCCGAACCGCCGGTCAGGCGTTCAGGCGTTCAGCAGCGGCGCCAGGTAGCGGCGGGCGAAGGCCCGGGCCTGGTCCTCGTCGTCCATCTCGATGCAGCTTGCGGGGTTGAGCAGGAAGGAGACCGCCACCCGCACCATGAGCTCGGCGACGGGCTGAGGGTCCTGGTCGGGACGGCCCTCGGCCTGCTGGGCACGGCGCAGATGGCCCGTCAGGTACGTCACGGTGGCGGAGAGCGAGAAGCCGCCCTGCACGGTCAGATAGGGCAGCACGACCTCGGGTTCGAGACGCAGCAGGCCGCCGAAGAGCGGATGGGCCCGCGTGTGCCGCAGGGCGACCACGAAGCCCTCGACGACGCGCTCCTCCATGGTCGGCAGCGCCGCCACCGCGGTGTCCAGCCGCTGGAAGAAGCGGCTGAGCTCGCGCAGCAGGGTGGCCTCGACCAGCTTGTCCTTGGTCTGGAAGCGCCGGAAGACGGTGACACGGGAGACTCCGGCCCGTTTGGCGACATCGTCCACGGAGGAGCGGCGCAGACCCAGGAGGGTGAACTGCTCCAGTGCGGCGTCGAGGATCCGCAGCGCCGTACGGTCCTCCGTCTCCGGCCGCGCGAGGGCCCGGTCGAGCCCCGGGTCGTTGGTGTCGGTTCTCATGGCGCCCACGATACCGGCGAACCCCTCCCGGAGAGATGATGAAACGCATAGCATATCTCCGTAACATTGAAACGGACTCCGGAGGACCTGATGGGCAGTCGCCTCACCGAAGAGCAGGCCGATTTCGTCGCGGCCGTCCGAGATTTCGCCAAACGGGAGTGCGGCACCCGGGAGCAGCGCGACGCGCTGACCTCGGGAGGCCGAGAGGCCCACCACCCGGGGCTGTACGGCAGGCTCGCCGGCCTGGGCTGGCTCGGGGTGTGCCTGCCCGAGGAGTACGGGGGTTCCGGCGGCGGGCTGGCCGACTCCTGTCTCTTCCTGGAGGAGACCTCCTACGGGATGGTCCCGGCCGGGGGTTTCGTCACCACCGTGATCGCCGCGAAGGCGTACGAGAAGTTCGGCACGGAGCGGCAGCGGCGGGAGGTACTGACCGGCGTCGTGGCCGGCGAGGTGCTGGCCATCGCGATGTCGGAGCCGGGGGCCGGTTCGGATGTCGGAGCGCTGCGCTGCCAGGCCCGCCGGGAGGCGGACGATTCGTGGGTGATCGACGGTCAGAAGACCTGGATCTCCAACGCGCACTGCGCGAAGCACATCCTGCTGGTGGCCCGCACCGGCGAGGAGAAGCACGGCGGCCTCACCATGTTCCATCTGCCCGCGGACACAGCGGGCGTGGAGATACGGCGCATCGACACCATGGGCGGGCGGGAGGTCAACGACGTCTTCCTCACCGACGTGCGGCTGCCCGCGGACGCGGTGGTCGGCCGGGTGGACAACGGCTGGCGGCAGTTGATGGCCGGGCTGAACCACGAGCGGCTCTTCCTGGCCGCGAACATGCTGGGCCTGGCGCGCCGCGCCTTCGACGACACGGTCTCCTACGTACGCGAGCGTGAGCAGTTCGGCCGGCCCGTCGGGTCCTTCCAGGCGCTGCGCCACCGGATCGCGGACCTCGCCACCGAGATCGAGTGCACCCGGCTGCTGGTGCGCGAGGTGGCCCTGGACTGCGACGCGCAGCCGGACAAGCTGTTCCCGCGCGAGGCGTCGATGGCCAAACTGAAGGCGACGGAGCTCGCCAAGCGGGCCGCTCTGGAGGGCATGCAGATGATGGGCGGCTACGGCTACACCAAGGAGTTCGACATGGAGCGCCATCTGAGGGCGGCGGTGGTCTCCACGGTCTACGGCGGGACCAGTGAGATCCAGCGGGACGTCATCGGCAAGAGCTTCGGCCTCTGAGGCGGCACGGACGCGGGGCGGGGGGGGCCCCCCCCCCCGGGGGGGGGCGCGACCGAGGCGCAAGTGTCGGCGTCCTCCCCCCCCCCCCCACGCTCCACCGCCCC
>NZ_JBIVTU010000019.1:0-33817 GCF_044756845.1 Streptomyces sp. NPDC091416 | reverse complement strand
CGCCGGGGTTCCTCATGGGCACCGCGGGGGGGGCGGGGGGGGGCCCGGGGGGCGCGGGGGGGCCCCCCCCGGGGGGGGGCCCCCCCCTGCCGCGTCCGTGAAGGCGGGAGACGCCCCGCTCAGTCCCGGTACAGGCCGGACAGCGCGTCGGCGTACTTGTCCCGGATGACCCTGCGCCGCATCTTCAGCGACGGTGTCAGCTCGCCGGTCGCAGGCCCCCACTCCTGTGCCAGCAGCTCGTAGCGCTTGATCTGCTCGCTGCGGTTGAGACGGGCGTTGGCGGCCGCCACCGCCCGGTCCACCTCCGCACGGACGGCGGGATGCCCGGCGAGTCCGGCGGGACCGTTCCCCGTCTCCACCCCGTTGGCCGCGGCCCAGGCGGGGGCGGCCTCCGCGTCGAGCACCAGCAGGGCGACCAGGTAGGAGCGGTTGTCGCCGTGCACCATCGCCTGGCCGATCAGCGGGTGTTCCTTGAGCGCGTTCTCGACCAGGGCCGGCGAGACGTTCTTGCCGGTGGAGGTGATGATCATCTCCTTCTTCCGGTCGGTGAGCCAGAGGTAGCCGTCCGCGTCCATCCGGCCGATGTCGCCGGTGGCCAGCCAGCCGTCGCCGTCCAGCGCGGACCGTACCGATCCGTCCGGCTGGAGGTAGCCGGAGAAGACGGACGAGCCGCGCACCATGATCTCGCCGTCCTCGGCGAGGCGGACCTCCACGCAGTCCACCGGTCGCCCCACCGAACCGAGCCGGAATCCTGCCCGCGGGCTGTTGCTCGTGGCCACGCCCGTGGTCTCGGTCAGCCCCCAGGCGTCCATGATGACGATCCCGAAACCGGCCCAGAACTTCACCACGTCGACCGACATCGGTGCCGACGCGCTCGCCGACCAGGTCACCCGGTCCAGACCGCCCGCGGCCAGCATGGGCAGCAGTACCTCCTCACGGACGCGCGTGTAGCGCTCTTCGAGCGCGGCGGGCGGCGTTTTGCCCTGCTCGCGGTACCCGACATGTTCGCGGGCGATCTCGAACGCCGCGTCGATGACCGCCCGCTGCTCGGCCGGCATCAGGGAGAGGATGCCCCGCACGGTGGCGGACAGCTTCTCCCAGATCCTCGGCACCCCGAAGAACTGCGCGGGCCGCACCTTGCGCACGACGGCGGCGACACCCGTCGGGTCGGCACAGAGGTAGACGTGCGAGGCCCGGTGGCAGGGCAGGTAGATACCCAGCATCCGTTCGGCGATGTGGGCGAAGGGCAGGTAACAGATGTGCTCGACGTGCGGGGGCAGCTCCACCACGGCGTCCAGCGCCAGCGCGTTGGACATCACCTGGCGGTGGGTCAGCACGACACCCTTGGGCTCGCCGCTGGTACCGGAGGTGTAGACGACGGTCAGCGGGTCGTCGGGGCGGGCGGTGTCCAGTTCCCCGGCGAACTGCTCCGGCACCGGTGCGCGGAGCAGGGAGCCGTACGGAATGTGCCGGCCCTCCGCGCCCGCCTCGGCCACCGCCAGCCGCTCGAGCGGGGTGTCGGCGTCGGCCAGCAGCGGCTCCCACACCGCCACCTGGGCGGCCCCTTCCACCACGGCGAGGCGGGCCCGGCAGTTGCGGGCGATGTGGGTGATCTGCTCGGGGGCCGCGGTGCCGTAGACGCTGACCGGGACCGCGCCGAGGCGGACGAGCGCCAGGTCGGACAGCCAGTGCTCCGGCCGGTTGGACATCATCAGCAGGACGCGGTCGCCGCTGCCGACACCGAGCGCCGCATACCCGGCGGCGAGGTTCCCGGTCCGCTCGTGGATCTCCGCCCAGGTGAGCGTCGTCCAGGCCCCGTCAGCTTCCGCGGACTGCCAGGAGAGGCCGGGGAGTCCGGCGTACTCGCGTGCGTTGCGGAGCAGGAGCTGCGGCAGTGTCCGGCCGGCGGGGGCGCCCGGCAGGTCGCCGGTGCTGCGGGGTGCTGATGTCATCGGAGCCTCCTTCTCATCGGTGCCTTCTCATCGGTGCCGTCTCTCGGAGTCGGTGAAGGTGTGCTCGTCCTTCCGGCGGGAGGGGCCACGTCAGAGGCGCGCGACGACAGCCACGACGCCCGCGTCACAGCCAGCTCCTCACTCGCTCGATCAGCCGGGCGGGATCGGGGCCGACCGGGGTGACGTTGAGCATGGTCACGCCCGCCTCACGGAAGACCTCGACGCGGTCGCGGACATAGCCCTCCGGGCCTGCCAGGCAGAGCTGTTCCAGCAGTTCGGCCGGTACGGCGGCTTCCGCCTCCTTCTTGCGGCCGGCGAGGTAGTGGTCCTGCACGGCCGCTGCCGCTTCCTCGTATCCGTAGGAGCAGACCAGGTCGTGGTAGAAGTTGCGGCCGGGCGCCCCCATGCCGCCGACGTAGAGGGCGACAGCCGGTCGCATCAGGTCACGGGCCGCCTCTGCGTCGTCGCCGATGGCCAGCAGGCCGCCGGCCACGACCGAGAGGGGGCCGAGCGCGGGGTCACGCTTGGCCGCGCCTTCGGCCAGGGACCCGCCCCAGACCTTGGAGGCGTACTCGGGGACGTACAGGAACGGCAGCCATCCGTCGGCGATCTCGGCCGTCATCCGGACGTTGGCGGGGCCCAGCGCCGCGACGAAGACCGGGATGGAGTCGCGGACCGGGTGGTTCAGCAGCTTCAGTGGCTTTCCGTGGGTGCCGCCCTTCTCGGGTGGCAGGGGGAGGTCGGTGATGCCGTGGTGCTCGATCACCTCGCGCCGCCAGATCCGCCGGGACAGCTCGATCACCTCGCGGGTGCGGCCCAGGGGCCGGTCGTATCGGCGCCCGTGCCAGCCCTCGACGACCTGGGGTCCGGAGGCTCCGATCCCGAGGACGGCGCGGCCGCCGCTGAGGGCGTCGAGTCCGGCCGCGGTCTGGGCGATCAGTGCGGGGGTGCGTGAGTAGACGTTGAGGATGGCCGAGCCGATCCGCATCCGCTCGGTCCTCGCGGCGAGGTAGCCCATGATCGTCGGGGAGTCGAAGCCGTATGCCTCGGCCACCCAGACGGCGTCGAGGCCCGCGGCCTCCAGGGCGGCCGCCCGGTCCGCGGTGGTGCGTGGATCGCCGGCGTACGTCAGGGGTGAGGACAGTTCCATCAGCAGTGATCCTTCAGCAGTTCGGGTACGTCCCAGTCGCGGGCGACGTCGAGGGTGTGCGTGCCGGGGAGGGCGGGGGGCAGGCGGAGCGTGCCGGGGGTTTCGGAGAAGCGGGGTGCGGGAGCGGGCTGCGTGACGCCGTGCGCCTCGGAATAGGTGCCGCGTCCCGCGAGATGGTGATGACCGGCCGCCTCGCGCAGCGAGAGCACGGGCGCGACACAGGCGTCGGAACCCTCGAAGACGGCCGTCCACTCCTCGCGGGTGGCGCTTCTGAACCGGGTGGTGAACGCGGCTCGCAGCGCGGGCCAGTTGCCGGGGTCGGAACGGTCCGGCAACTGGGTTCCGTCCAGGCCCAGCAGCGAGACGAACACCGCGTAGAACTGCGGTTCCAGGGCGCCGACCGCCATCCAGCGCCCGTCGGCGGTCTCGTACACGCCGTAGTAGGGGCAGCCTCCGTCGAGGAGGTTGCTGCCGCGGGTGTCCCGCCAGGTGCCCTCGGCGAGCATGCCCCAGAACATGGTGGTCAGGTGTGCGGCGCCGTCCACGATCGCGGCGTCCACCACCTGGCCGCGACCGGTGGCGCGTGCGGTGAGCAGGGCGGCCAGTACGCCGGTGGTCAGGTAGAGGGAGCCGCCCGCGTAGTCGCCGAGCAGGTTGGCGGGGAAGGCGGGCGGCCCGTCCGGCGTGCCCGTCATGGAGAGGGCGCCGGAGGTGGCGATGTAGCCGATGTCGTGTCCGGCCCGCGCCGCGAGAGGCCCTCGCTGGCCCCACCCGGTCATCCGGCCGTACACCAGGGCGGGGTTGGCGGCCATGCACGCCTCGGGGCCCACCCCGAGCCGTTCCGCGACACCTGGCCGGCAGCCCTCCATCAGGATCTCGGCACGTGCCGCCAACGCCCTTACGGATGCGGGCCCTTCGGGTGACTTGAGGTCGACCAGGACGGAGCGTTTGTTGCGGTTGGTCACGTCGTACGCGGGATCGCCGGCGAGCGGCGAGGGGCCGGGGCGGTCCACGCGCACCACGTCCGCGCCCAGATCGGCGAGCAGCATCGACGCGAAGGGGCCGGGCCCGATCCCCGCCAGCTCGACCACACGTACGCCGTCCAGCGGGCCCGCCACGGCGCGGCCGGGAGGTTCGGTGGAGTGAGGGCTCATGGGTTCCTCTCTCGGCGCTCGGCGTGATCGCCGCTCGGCCGGGCCGTACTGAGCGTTCGCTAAGAACGTAGAAGTGCACGGACGCGGGGTCAACTCCTCGCACAGCAAGAGTTTTTGTGGTCCCATACTGGGGAAGCGAATCAGGGCCGCCCTCGTTCTTCCGGCTTCCCTGAACGATCGCTAAGCAGGAGAACGGAGAAGGCTTCGGGTTCGCGGCCGTACGATGCCGCCGATCACCGACCGCCCCGAGGAGAGCCGTTGAGCACCGAACCGAGCCAGAAGACCACCCCTCCGCCGGAGCACTGGCGCTCCTACGGACCGCTGGGCCTGCACCCGGTCCTGGCCCACGCCATGGCGGCCTTCAACGAGCACGGCTACCACGGCACTTCGGTCCGGGACATCGCCGGGCGGGTCGGCGTCACCGTGCCCGCGCTGTACTACCACTACGAGAACAAGCAGGCTCTGCTCGCCACGCTGCTGGAGACCTCCATCAAGGACGTCCTGGACCGGTGCCGGGCCGCGGCCGGGGAGGCCGGGGCCGATCCGCTGGCGCGGTTCTGCGGCATGGTCGAGTCGATCGTGCTCTACATGGCACACCGGCGGCAACTGGCCTTCCTGGACACCGAGATCCGCAGCCTGGAGCCGCAGAACAGGGCTCGCTACGTCGCCCTGCGCGACTACCTCGAGCACATGCTGCTGGACTCGGTCGAGGCGGGCCGCGCCCGGGGCGTGTTCACCACGCCCATCCCCGCCGACGCGACGCGTTCGGTGCTCATCATGTGCCAGGGGGTCGCCAACTGGTTCCGCACGGACGGCCCGCTCACCGCGGAGGAGGTCGCCGAACGCCACGTACTGCTGAGCCTTGGCACCGTGGGCCACCCCGGCGCGGTCACCGGCGACTTCACGCTCCCGCTCCACCCCTCACACGCGCGGATCCCCTCGCTCCGGGATTCCGCGTCACCCGCTTCCTGACGTTCCGCTCCGCGGCTCAGCACCCCACGAGAGGACACCCTCATGAACGAGCACGAGGCCCGCGCCCGCTTCCAGGAGCTCCGGGAGAAGGACGGACCGGTCTCCACCACCGAACTCGACGCGATATGGGCGGCGTTGGCAACCATCCGCCCCGAGGAGATACTCGGCGAGTGGAGGGGCGGCGAGTTCCGCACCGGTCACCCCCTCGACGGAATGCTGGACGAGGCCGGCTGGTACGGCAAGACGTTCTCCTCCGTGCACGATGCCAAGCCGCTGATGTGCCGGAACGAGGCGGGTGAGCTGTACTCCAACCTCGAACTCGGCCAGGGCGAGGCCAGCCTGTGGACCGTCGAGTTCCGCGGCGAGGCGACAGCCACCATGGTCTACGACGGCCGGCCGGTCTTCGACCACTTCAAGCAGGTGGACGCCACCACGCTGATGGGCATCATGAACGCCAAGGGGGTCCCCGCCGAGGGCCCCTTCTACTATTTCTTCCTCGAACGCGCCCCCCAGACCCCGCACGGGAGCCCCCGTGCCGAAGAGGTCTCGTGAGGCGCGTCCGCGCCGCGGTCACCGAGGCGCCGGGCGCGCCGTTCACCGTCCGGGACGCGGACCTGGAGGATCCGCGTCCGCACGAGGTGCTGGTGCGGATGACCGCGGTCGGCGTGTGCCACACCGACCTGGGGATGCGCGACACCTGGCCCCGGCAGCTCACCCCGATGGTCTTCGGCCACGAAGGTGCGGGCAGGGTCGAGGCGGTGGGAGCGGAGGTGACCGGCGTCGTGCCCGGGGACCACGTATGCCTGACGTTCGCCAGTTGCGGTGTCTGCGAGCAGTGCACCACGGGCCACCCGGCGTACTGCCGCGCGGCGCAGACCCTGAACTTCTCCGGCGGCCGCGCCGACGGCACCACGCCGCTCGCCCTCGACGGCGCCCCGCTCCACGCCGGCTTCTTCGGTCAGTCGAGCTTCGCCACGCACGCCGTCGTCCATGAACGCGGCGTGGTCAGGGTCCCCGCCGGTCTGCCGGCCGCCGTCGTGGCGCCACTGGGCTGCGGGGGTCAGACGGGGGCGGGCACCGTGCTCAACCGGCTGCGTCCAGAACCGGGTTCTTCGCTGGTGGTCCTGGGTGCGGGCGGGGTCGGCCTGAGCGCGCTCATGGCCGCCGTGGCAGCGGGCTGCGCCCCGGTCGTGGCGGTCGACCCCATCGCCTCCCGCCGCGCTCTGGCCGGGGAACTCGGTGCCGGGGCCGCCCTGCCCCCCGGGGACGGTCTGGCTGCGACGCTGCGCGACCTCACCGGCGGGGGTGCGCACTACGTCGTCGAGACCACCGGCCGCCCGGAGATGGCTCGCCGGGCCGTCGGCGCCCTGCGCCCGCGCGGCGAACTCGCACTCCTGGGCCTCGGCGGCGAGGTGACGTTCGACGTGATGGGCCTGCTCGCCAAGGGCGTCCGCGTCCACGGGGTGATCGAGGGCGACTCCGACCCCGGGCGCTTCATCCTCGAGCTGATCGGCCTGCACAGGCGCGGGCTCTTCCCGGTCGACCGGCTGGTCACCACGTTCCCGTTCGAGGACATCGGAGCAGCTGTGGCGGCCATGCGGGACGGAAGTGTGGTCAAGCCGGTCCTCACGTTCACCTGACGGGCGACCGCCGCCACGGGCCGGACCGGCCGGCCGCGCGACACGGCACAGTGGCGCCGGAACACCGGCAAGTGATCCTGAAGTCACGTTGCGCACGGTCCCCGTGAGGGCGCCCGGCCCTCTCACGGCGTGTGATTGACTGATCCGCATGGCCCCCGCCTCCCGATCCGCCCGTCCGGCCGCGCCCGCCGGCCGGGTCGCGGCCACCCGGCCGCGCAACCGCAGGCAGCTCATCGTCGAGGCGGCCGGCCGGGTCTTCAGCAAACGCGGGTACCACGCGGCTTCCATGGAGGAGGTCGCCGCCGGAGTGGGCATCACCGCGGCCGCTCTGTACCGGCATTTCCCGAACAAGTACGCGCTGTTCGCCGAGTGCGCCGACGTCATGGTGGACGGACTGGTCACGGCAGTGGACGAGGTGCCGTCCGACGCGGCCCTGACGGAGCTGCTCACCGCGATCACCCGGATCACCATCGCGCACCGTGCGTCGGGCGGCGTGTACCGATGGGAGGCCCGCTACCTCAGCCACGGGGACCGTCGGCGCCTCGCGGCGAAGTTCGGCCGTCTCGTCGACCGGGTCGACGAGGCGGTGCAGCGTGAGCATCCACTGCCCGACGAGCGGCTGCGCGCCGTGGCGGCCCTCGGCGCGATCGCCTCCATCACGATGCATCACACCTCCATCGGCCAGCGCCGCGCCGAGGAACTGCTGCTGGCGTCCGCGCTGCGCGTGGCCGCGAGCGACCCCGCGAAGGGCCGGCGGGGCTCCCGCCCCGTCGAGCTGCCCGCCCCGCCGGTTCCGCGTACCCGACGCGCGGAGATCCTCGCTGCCGCCATCCCGCTGTTCGCCCGGGACGGGTTCGCCAGTGTCACGAACGGACAGATCGCGGAGGCGGTGGGACTGACCCCGTCCGCGCTCTACCGCCACTACCCCGGCAAGATCGACATCCTGGCGGCGGCGTGCCTCCAGGCGGCCGGGCTGCTGGCCCAGGGCGTGGAACGGAGCCTGCACGAGGTCGGCGACCCGCACGACGCCGTCGTCGCCCTGGCGGCGACGTACGTGGCCTACAGCTTCGAGCACACCGAACTCAACAGCGTCGCCGAGGCCGAGGTCGCCGGCCTGCCGGTCGGCCTGCGGCGGCCGCTGGTGCTCGCGCAGCGGGAGCACATCGCGGTCTGGGAGCAGCAACTGCGCCTCGCGCGTCCCGAGCTGGACCCACGCCAGGCGCGGGCGCTGGTGCACGCGGGCTTCGGCGTGGTGGTCGAGGCCGGACGCGGACTGCGGTGGCAGGACAGCCCGGGCCACCGCGAGGCCGTGACCGCTCTGGTCGTGAGCGCCCTGGGTCTCTGAGCGGGCATCTCGACCGGACGTGCGCGGCGGGCGCCCTCCGGATGTCACTCCGGGGCCCGCCCCTCGACGCGGCTGTCGCGGGGCGGGCCCCGGAGGACTCGGCTGTCGCGGGCGGGCCTCGGAAGACGCGACTGTCGCGGACGGGCCCCGGAGAAGGCCGGTTCTGCGGCTCAGTCCTTCCTGTTCCCGGTGGGGATCGTGATGGGTGTGGTGGTCCCGGAGTCGCCCTTGTTGAGGAACAGCATGCCCAGGGCGCGCACCATCTGATCGATGGCGTAGAAGGTGCCGGGCATGACGGGCGACAGTCCCTCACGGAAGAGGATGTACGCCGGCCATGCGGTGCGCACGAGGGCCGCGGACACGTAGTCGCGCTTCAGCCCCAGCCAGTCGCCGACCTGGTCGCTGAGGACGTAGCGCACGAACTCGTTCAGGAACCCCCGCGTCACACCGAGGTCGATCTGCGCGGTCAGGCCGAGCAGTTCCTCGGCCAGCGCGATGCCCTCGGTCGTCGGTGTGAGGATCGGCGTGAGGACCTTCGCCGACTGGGCCTCCGCGGCCGCCCAGGTCTTCGGAATGTACTCGTCCGGCACACCGAGCAGGTGGACGGCGACCTGCCACGAGTGCAGGAAGGCCTCCTGGTCCGCGACCGGGTACGGGATCTTCCAGTTCAGCAGCTTCCTGTGCACGTAGGTGCCCAGGCTGTGGAAGGTGACCAGGATGTCGGCGGCACTGATCGGGACGGTCTCGTCGGCGACCGCCCTCCAGTGCGGCGACTGCGGAAGCAGGTGACGCACCGCGGCGTGCACCACGCGGGTCTTGTTGGCCGTGACGACGAACTGTCCCTCCGGCTCGAACGCCTTCAGCTGGGACAGGTCGTAGCCGAACGTGAACGTCTTGGCCGCACGGTCCTGCATGTCGGAGCCGCCCGCGGCCCAGTAGACGCTCTTGGCCTCGCGCGGGATCACCGTGCTCATGATTCCGCTGCCGAGGCCGTACAGCATGAAGAGGTACAGGTCCCGGCGCCGGTTGAAGTCGGCGGCGCGGGTGAGTTTGGCGCGGTCGGCCCAGGAGGGCAGTTGGTTGACCCCTTCCAGGTACGCCGTGAAGTCGGCCGGCATGCCGCCGGGCAGCGGGTCGTTGTTGTTCACCCATGATTCCCACGCGGTGTTGATCGCGGGCACATGACCGTTCTCGAGCATCGAAACCATCAGCGGATCCGCTGCCCCGTCCCAGATCCACTCCGGACCGGTCCCCGCGGCGGCTGCGGCGTCCGAGCCCATCGACGCCCATGCCTGGACGGGACTCGTGACGCCCACGAGGCCGAGCGCGACGCCGAGGGAGAGCATCCCTCGCCTGCTGAGATTGTCCATTGACTTACCTGCTTCCCTGATGGGCCAGATGGTCTTAGATGCCTTCGCAGACTTGTCAGTTGTGCGGCCTGCGCGTGGTTACACCTCGCCGTACCGATGTGATTTTCGATTAACATAGCGAGGTACGTTGCCGTCGGCAATGGTGATGACCGAAGGGCCGCTCCCGCGGGCGGCACGCCACCCGGGCCGGACCCGGAGCACCGGCCCGCCCGATGCGGCTCCCGGCCCCACGGCCGCCAAGGCCGCGCGTCCGGCCGTCGCGGGCGGCTCGGAGCACCGTGCCACCGCACGCCCGGCGGACGGACCCGGATCGCCGCGTCCGGCCCTGGGGATCCGCCGGATCGCCGCGCCGACGCCGACGGATCCGCAGCGACACCTCCCCAGCGGATAGCCCATCGGCGCCGGATTCGATCTCCCGGGTGCACGCCCCGACGGGCTGAATGCGCCCCGCGCACCACCCCCTCCCCCGACAGGTAAAATACGCATAAGACCAGGTCAGGCCCCCGCAGAACTCTCCTTGAATTCACCATTCAATTAAAAACGGAAATTCCTTGGGCGCCCCATCTGATTTGCGGGTTCGCATTCCGTGCATTCCACTCGGAACGTACGGCAACCCCATTTCCCACAGGACGGGGCATCACCCATGTACACCACAGAATCCACTGCTACCGACATCGAGCTCGACCTCGATGAGGCGCTCAACCCGGGCGAGGCCGAAGGCTTCTACCGCGACTCCCGCGAGTGCGCGTACCTCGCCCTCCTCGGAGGCGGCTCCGCGCTGCTGCTCTCGCCGCCGACCCCCCGCCCGAAGAAGGGCTAGTCGGTAGCACATGGACCAGTCACATGCTCCGTCCCCCCTCGCGGGAGCCGTGCATGACCTGGCAACAGAGGTGGTCCTCGCTCTTCGGAGCGGGGACCACCTCGCCACGGTTTGCGGCGCGGCAGGAATCGACGAGGACAACCGAACGGGAATCGCCGCGGTACGTGTCATCGGAGCCGATCTGCTGCTGCCCAGTGTGCTGCACGGGCACCATCCGCATCCCGGAGACATCGCCGTACTCCACCGTGCCGTGCGGGAGTTCCCGCCGCGGCCCGACGCTTCCGACGCCGCGGTCTGGAGCCACTGGGGCATGATGTCCGCCCTGCACCGGACGGCATCGGCCGGCGCCCCCGGCGCCGACGAGCCGAATGCGGCCTGGCTCGAAGGAGCCCCCTGGCAGTCGTTCACCCATCAGCTCTCCGTACTCGCCCCGCTCGCCGTGCCCGCCGCCTCGTCGGCCGTGCACCGTGCCGCCGCCCACCGGGTCGTGGACCTGTCCCGCGGGTTCGTCCGAGCGGTTCGGCGGCGCAACTGGCTCCAGGCGGCGGGGGCCGGACGCTGGCTGGCCGCGCTGGACGGCCGGCCCGACAGCCTGGGCCTGGACCGCGGGCTCGACTTCGTCGAGCTCATGGGCGGCACGGACCCCCGGGTCGCGCTGCACGTACGGGCCGCCCGGCTGATGACCGAGGGGCGGGCACGGTGACGGCATCGGTGGCCGCCACCCCCGGTACGGCCGGCGCCGCGCTGTCCGTCCTGCCCGGCGTGCTGCGGCGGGCGCTCGGCTGGGCCGACGCCCACCGTGCCGGATTCGTACTTCCGGCGGATGTACTGGAGCCGCACACCGAGGTCAACCGCACGCTTAAACCCCTGGGCGAACTGGCCCAGCTCTGCAGCACGATCAGCCGCAGCACCGGCCCCCGCACTCCGGAGCACACCACGGCCGCCGACCTCGTCACATTCGCCTGGGACCAGGTGCACGCCGGCGATCTTCTGCTGGAACTGCTGCGGGGCGAGCCCTTCGCCGCGTACCCGTACGAGATCTACGCAGCCTTCGCCGGATACGGACTGCGCAACGAGGGCTTCGAGCGCCTGGCCGGGACGCTCTGCGCGACCAGGGGCTGGGCGCACACCGAGCAGCAGGCCAACCGGGAGCTGGGCCTCATCAACTCGGAGCGGCGGGTCGGCACCGCCCCGCACACCGACGCCGGTGCGGTCCTCGCACGCACCTGGCTGGGCGGGCTGTCCGAACCGTGGATGTTCGAAGGACCTTCCGGCTACGCGCTGACCCACACCGTCTTCCACATCACCGACTGGTGCTGTGTGCCCGAGCGGATGCCCGCCGACATCGACGCGTATCTGCGGGCCTGGCTGCCGCCCTGGATCGACGGCTGTCTGGAGAGCCGCCAGTGGGACCTGACCGGAGAACTGCTCGCGGTCGCCGCGGCCCTGCCAGGGCCGCCGCCCACGGACCTGCTGGACGTGGCCTGGCCCGCGCTCGCCACCGCACAGGCCCCGGGCGGTGCCGTACCGGAGACGGGCCCCACGGCGTCCGGGGCCGAGACGGCGCAGGCCCCTTCACCGGGCGGTGCGGAGGCGGATCCGTACCCCTTCCTCGCCTGCTACCACTCCACCCTGGTGACCGCGTTCGCCGCCGCGCTGTCCCTCAAGCGGCTCACCACGCACCCGGCAAAAGCCGTCGCAGCGGACACCGGGGCCGCCGTATGAGGCGCACCGGCCTCCGCACCAGCCGCACGAAGGGAGCTGCCGCATGAGCGGCATCCAGCAGATCCATGACGTGGGCGCGCGGGCCCTGGGATGGCTGTACGAGCACCGGGCAGGGTTCCGGCTGGACGACGACCCGCCTCCCGAGGTGGGGGTCCTGGACCGGTTCAAGCCGCTCGGCGAACTGGCGCTCATCAGCAAGGTCATCTTCCGGGAAGGAGTCGCCGGCTCCCAGCAGGCCGCGCTGGCGCGCAAACTCCTCGATCACGCCTGGCACGAACTGCTGGGCTCGGGGAGCCGCCTGCTCGAAGGCCAGCGGCGCGAACCACTGTGTCCCGTACCGATGGAGGTCTACGTACCCTTTCGCGAACTGGGGTTCCGGGAGCCGTCCCTGGAGGCGGCGGTCCGGCTGAACCACCGCCTGAACAGCTGGGGCGCACTGGAGGTCGTCCCGGTGCGACGGCTCGGACTCAGCGCCATGGAGCGCCGGTTCGGACTGGAGCCGAGCGTGCCGGCCGACGAGGCGTACCGGCGCACCTGGCTGTCACGGCGGCCCGAACCCTGGACCGTCGAGGGAAATATCGGCTACGACATCACCCACACCGTCTTCCATCTGACCGACTGGGGCGCAGATCCGGCCGGGCTGCCCGCGGAGGTGGCCGACTATCTCGCGCTCTGGCTCCCGGTCTGGCTCGACGACTGGCTCGACCTCGGGCGCTGGGACCTGCTGGGCGAACTGCTCGTCGTCGACGCCTGCCTCCCGGAACCGACCCTCGACCCGGCCGCATGGGAGGGCTTCGCCGCGGCCCAGCAGCCTGACGGGGCGATGCCGGTGATGGGCGGCATGCCGGAAGGTGACGAGGAGTCCGTCTTCGACCTCGTCTACCACCCCACGCTGGTGGCGGCGTTCGCTTCGGCGCTGGCCCTGTCCCGCGCCCTCTCGGACCTCGCCGCCCCGGCCCCCGCGTGACGGCCCCGCACGAGATCCGACCGGCCTCCGCCGGCCGTCCGTCCCGCGGCGACGGCGCGCGGGCCGGTCTGCTGGCCGATGCCGCCCGGACCATCGACGCGCCCGACCTCGTGATCGCGCTCAGCCACCGGGGCAAGCGCACGTACCACTTCGCCGCAGACATGCGGCCGGACGACGCGCCTCGCTACGAGCTCGGTTCCGCGTCCAAGCCCTTCACCGGGCTGCTCCTGGCCGCCCTCGTCGCGGCGGGCCGGCTGCGCTACGAGGACCCGGCGGCCGGACTGCTGGCCCCCGGCCACCCCGTACACCCCTCCGTACGCGCCATCACCCTGCGCCATCTGATCACCCACACCTCGGGCCTGCCCGCGCTGCCGGCGGACTTCTACCCGCAGGCGCTGCCCCGGTGGTCGACCGCGCCGTACAGCCGCTACCCGGCCGACCGCGTGGTCCGTGCCTTCCTCCGCGCCCGCCCGCGCCACCGGCCGGGCACCCGCTGGCACTACTCCAACTTCGCGGTCTCCGTACTCGGCCACACCCTGGCCGCCGCCACCGGTACGTCCTGGGAGTCGCTGCTCCGGACGGAGGTGCTGGACCCGCTCGGCCTGCACGGCACGCGACTGCGCCCGAGCCCCCTGGACGGCGACGCCGTGGGGCACCGGCGCGACGGCAGGCCGCTGCCCGCGCTCGACACCGGCGGCTTCGACGCCGCCGGAGCCGTGCGGGCGACGCCCGCGGACCTGCTCACGTTCCTGGAAGCGCACCTCCCGGAAGCCGCCGGGCCCACGGCCCCGCCGGCCGCGGCGTTCGCGGACGTACGGCGCCCGCTGCTGCGGCGCGGCCTGGGGCACGCCCATACGCACACGCTCACCTGGTTCCGCCACGCGTCGGCGCACGGGCCGGTCTGCTTCCACGCGGGAGCCACGCTCGGGCAGCAGATGTTCCTCGGCTTCCGCCCGGACACCGGTACGGCGCTGGCGGCGATGTGTACGCGGCGGGTGCACAGGACGGACCCGTTCATCCCTACGGTTCACGCGCTGCTGACGGAGAAGCTCTGACGGAGAAGCTCTGACGGAGCGAACGGCCGGGGGCCCGTTTCGGATGCTTCCGGAGCCGGCCCTGATCCACGGCGGTCTCCGGTCGGGACGGCCGGATGCGGACCCGTGTCCGTCCGCGTGCAGGACGTGCCAGGACCTGTGATCCGCCTGCACGTCTTCGCAGTTCGGTGGCGCCCCGACACCGAGAGATCCGATGATGGCCGGACAGCTCGCAGCGAGAAGCCGTCTACGGGGGATGAAAGTGGGCCATCGGGAAGGCAGTACTGGTTCATCGCGTCTGATTCCCCGGCCTGTCGTCGCGCCGGGTCCGTTGCGCCGGCTCAAGGACTTGCTCTACGACCTGTATCTGGCGGCCGGATCTCCCACCTTGGACGCGATGGCCGGCCTCTTCGCCGACCTGGACCCCGAGGACCGGACGATCAGAGCGAGCCCATCGCGCGACACCATCCGCAGGCTGATCAGGGACCCCGATGTTCCGCCGAAGCAGGCCGACGTGGTGGCCCTGGTGATGCTCCTTGCGCGGTCCACCGGCGGCGAGAGCGAGGAGGCCGGACAGGAAGCCGCCCGGTTGTGGAGAATCGCTCGCCAATACGTTCCGCCCGGCCGCCCCGTGGCCGAACTGGATCCCCATGACCTGGAGGTCCACAGGGCCATTGACCTCGGCGACGAGGACGGGCTGCCGCCGCTCCCGGCGTACGTCGAGCGCAGCCACGACGGATCCCTGCGACGCCTGGTGGCAGAGGCCGATGCGGGGAGCAGCCGGCTCGTCATGCTGATCGGTACCTCCTCCACGGGGAAGACACGCGCCTGTTGGGAAGCCGTCCAGACGCTGCGCGACGGATGGCGGCTGTGGCACCCGATCTCCCCTGACCGGCCCGAGGCGGCCCTCAGGGAACTCGAGCAGGTGGGCCCGCGGACGGTCGTCTGGTTGAACGACGCGCAGCACTACCTCCTCGACGAACGACACGGGGAACCCATCGCCGCTGGACTCAGAAACGCGCTGGCCGACCCCTCACGGGCCCCTGTGCTGGTTCTGGGGACACTGTGGCCCGGCTACCACGACAGGATCAGGGCGGGCACGGCTCATCCCAGCCCCAGCGCGTCCAGTCAGATCCGCGAGCTGCTGAAGAAGGGGCACGTCCTCTCCGTTCCGACACGCTTCGACGACCACGAGGTGGCGGCGCTGCTGAAGGCACAGGACCCCCGGCTGGCCGTCGCCGCCCGCCGAGCGGCTGACGGCATGATCACCCAGTACCTCGCCGGAGCTCCCGAACTACTGACTCTGTTCGAGTCGGCCGAACCGAGCGTGAGGGCCTTGTTGTGCGCCGCAATGGACGCGCGCAGACTCGGCCATCCGGTACGGCTGCCGCTGCCGTTCCTGGCCGCTGCCGCTGAGGGATATCTCTCCGACGTCGACTGGGACCTCCTGGACGAGAACTGGCTGGAAGAGGCTCTGGCAAGGGTCACGGCGCCTGTCAAGGGCGCGCGCGGACCCCTGCATCCGCAGCGGCGCCCCCGTGGCGGCCGGCCGCCGGTCCCCACGGCACAGTCGTACCGACTCGCCGACTACCTCGAGCAGATCGGAACGACGACCCGGCGTTCCGCACCGGTACCCGAGCTGTTCTGGGAGGCCTGCCTGGAGCACACCAGCCCGGGGGCGGCGGGTGTCCTGGCCGCGGCGGCGCACAACCGGGGGCTGATGCGCATCGCCTGCGCGCTGTGGCTCCGCGCGGGTGCAGACCATCTCATCGCCGACTGGCTGGTCTCGGCGGACCGGGCGGCCGAGGCTCTGCCGTGATACACCAGGGCAGCCGACACCGGCGACGCCGCCTCACTGCGCAGCGCCGGGCCCATGCTCGCCCGTGCCGGAAGGCTCGACGAGGCACTCGAATGGCTGCGGCGTGCCGCCGACCAGGGCCACAGCGCCGCGTTGCTGGAAGGGTCTCTCCGCCTCCGAGCTGCGGGGCGGTGGGCAGAAGCGCTCGACTGGGCCGGCCGGGCCGCCGACCGCGGAGAGCCTGCCGCCCTCCGGCAGGGCCTGCTCGCGCTCGCCCGCCTCGGCCGTTGGGACGAAGCCCTCGCCTGGCTCCGGCACGCCGGGCGCGGCTCCCACCTGAGCGTGGTCAGCGAAGCCTGCGAGTGGCTGGCGCACGTCGGAGGCCGGGAGGAGGCGCTGACGTGGCTGACGCGCGCTGCCGAGCGGGACGACCGGAAGGCGCTGCAAGACCTGTCCGCGCTGCTGGCGGAAGCAGGCCACTTCGACGATGCCGCCGCATGGGCGGAACGGGCCGTCGTCAAAGGGGATTGGAAGCCTCTCACCGCCCTGGCCCGCCGGATCGCCAGGAGGAGGGGGATCGACGACGCCCTGCCCTTGTTGAGCCGTGCCGCGGAACAGGGCGACTGGCGTGCGCTGCGGGACATCACCCACCTGCTGGCGAGGGAGGGGCGGCTCGACGAGGCCGCCGACTGGGCCGACAGGGCGGCGCGGCACGGCCATCCCCTGATTCTCGGAGACGTTGCCCGGGCTCTGGGCAGGCGGGCCTTCCTGCCTCACCAGAAGCCCGGCGGCATGGAGCAGGTCCAAGCCGCCGTACGCTGGTTCGAGCGGGCCGCAGCGTACGGGGATGCCACCGCGCTGCGCAGCGCCGGTACATCTCTGGCCGACGCGGGCCAGCTCGACGAGGCACTCTCCTGGTTTCGCCGGGCCGCGGCCAAAGGTGACAGCAAGGCCCTGCTCAGTGGCGCGTGGCTCCTGGCAGAGGGCGGACGCCGCGAAGAGGCCCTGTCGTGGTATCACGAGGCGGCCGAGAGCGGGGAATCCGACGCTGCCGCACGGGGCATCGCCCACACGTTGTGGGCGTCCGGCCGCTTGGACGAGGCACTCGACTGGTTCAGGAGCTGCCGCCGTCCGGCCAGTTACGAGGGCGGTCGCTGCCTGATCGGCGCGGACAGGCTGGAGGAGGCTCAGACCTGGTTCGAGGTTCTGGCCGAGGACGGGAGCACCGAGGCCCTCACGGCCGGCGCCGCTCAGTTCGACCACGCCGGCCATCTGGACATGGCGCTCGTGCTCTACCGGCGCGCCGCCGACCGCGGGACACCGGGCGCGCTGCTCAGCGCCGGAGGCGCGCTGGCAAGGGCCGGGCGGCTGGACGAGGGCCTCTCCTGGTTCAGGGAGGCAGCCGCGCACCTGGGCTCCACACCCCTGGTACGCGCCGCGCGTCATCTGAACGGAGCCGGCCGTCTCGAAGAGGCGTTGACATGGTTCCGTGAAGCCGGGGAGCAGGGCGACGAAGACGCACTGGTCGAAGCCACAGGTCTCCTGGTGGGCTCCGGCCGGGTGGACGAAGCCCTGACGTGGTATCAGGAGGCGGGCAACGGCGCCGGCCTGACCGCGTTGAACCATTCCGCCGCTCTGCTGGCGGACGCCGGAGATGTGGACGCCGCGCTGGACGCCTACCGTGAGGCGGCCCGCCGCGGCGACGCCATGGCTCATCCGGCCGCGGTCACGGTTCTCCGTCGAGCGAACCGGTCCGTAGAGGCCGACGAGTTGCTGCGGTACGGCTGGGAGCCCGACGGCAGCGTCGCACACCCCTGGACGCCGTGACCTGTCGTCGCATCTCGTCGCAGAATCGGGATCTCGGGGCCCAGCGAAGTCTCTGACCAGTGATTTCGGCATGAGCGCCCGGTTCCTCATCGCACTTCGTAGTCCGGGCCGCAGGGGCGAGCACTGTGGTTGTCGAGCCAGCCGGCTCGTTCCGGGCACGCAGTCAGGAGAACGCCATGTCCCGCCATCGCATGACGACCCGACGCCTCCGCGAGTTCCGCAAGGGGAACAACGGCCTGCGCAGGACTGTCATCACAGGCGTCGTCTCCGGAGTGGTCCGCTTCGTTCTGGAAGCCGTCACCTCTCGGCTTCTGTGACGCGCCTTCTCAGCAGGAGAGGATTTGCACCATCCCCCACCCCGCTCGTGGTCACCCGCGAGTTGCCCCAAGCCGTCCGAGGTACCCATCGGCCGCTTCCTCACCGTGAGGTCGGCCCTCGCCCTTTCGGAGCGATCTTCGACAGGCTCGCCCCGCACCACTCGGCGGGAAGGGGCGCACGCCCGCCGGTTGCCAAACGTTGGATCGGCCGAAAACGATCAGGGATGGTTTCGGATGACTCCGAAACCATCCCTGATCTACAACTCTTCCGAGTCGGGACGACACGATTCAAACCTCGCCCCCTTGCCCCCCAGAAGTGCGCGTCCGGAGTACTTTCGGACATTCTCCAAGCTCTCCATGTCGGACATCCTGCCGGTGCTGAACCCCGGATCCCGCATGTCCGTCAAAGCCGATCGAGCCCCCCGGCCACCCTCGCTCCGGGACGCGGACGCCTGTGACGCGGAGGGATTCCGCCACAGCCCTGCGCACCTCTGGGCCGGCGAGGGAGCAACTGTGCGGGGTCGACGGGCGGAATGTATCCGCCGTGTATGCCCGCCTCCTTGAATCGCCGTGTCACCCGACGCAAGACGACAAGGGGAGAACCATGCACAGGAATTTCCGCCGGTCGCTGATCACCATGAGCGCGGTCGCGGCCACCGTGTTCACCGTTCCCACCGCTGTCGCGGCGCCGGTCGCGAACTTGTCGGAAGCCGCCGTTGCCGCACGGCCCGCCTTCAAGATGCCCTTCGAGTGCAACCAGACATGGCTCGGCAACAACTGGTCGGGGCACAGTCCCGCGCACTCGATCGACTGGAACCACTACGACGCGAACGGCACCCCGGACGACCTGGGCCGCCGGGTGTTCGCCAGTGCCGGTGGCACGGTCCTCGAGTCGTACTACTCGACGGGCGCCGGGTACGGGAACACGATAGTCATCGGTCACGGGGGCGGCTGGCAGACACGGTACGCCCATCTGAGGACTCGTTCGGTGGCCGCGGGCGCCACGGTGAACGTGGGCCAGCTGATCGGTGAGGTCGGCAACACCTCGGCCCTCTACGACATCTCCCCCCACCTCCACTACGAGCAGAAGCACGACGGAGCGGTCGTCGTGGCAGTCGTCCAGGGTGTCACGTGGAGCGACTACCTCAGGCGCAACCAGGTCAGCAACAACAGATGCTGACACACCTCCGGGTGTCGGCGGGAGGACCGACCGGCACCCGGTGACCCCCTGTACCAGGTGTGGGTGCGACGGCGGTCGCACCCACATCTGTTTCCATCGGTGCCGCTCAGAGACCATCGGGTGGCCTCCGATCCGAACGCGAACGCGGCTCGGTGCGTGCTTTTCCAGGGCGGAGAGGAAGGCGACTCGGCGCGTCGCCGGCTGACGACAACACGGGAAGCGTGCGTGCCGGCCGCCCGGCCGGAGGTCACCCGACAACCTCTCAGCGCATGGACCGGAGTTTGGCGTCCACCAGTCCGGCCTCATCGGGCAGGCCCAGACGGCGCCAGGTCGCCAGGGATCGGTGGAAGTAGTGCCGCGCTGTCTGCTTGCGGCCGGTCGCGTCGTGCAACTCGCCCAGCAGGCCCGCCACCCGGGCCTCGGCGCGGCGGTCCCCGAGCTGCTGCTGCACAGCGAGCGCACCGATCAACAGCGCCGACGCGCCACCGGCGTCGCCCTGCCGCAAGCACAGTTCCGCGATGCTCTGCTGCACGTACGCGGCGCAGTGCAGGTCGGCCAACTCGTCGAAGATGCCGAGGGCTCGCTCCAGCTCGCCACGCGCCGCCTGCGGTTCGCCACGCAGTTCGTGCAGCATGGCGACCCTGCGGCGCACCTGCGCCTCGCGATGCCGGTCCCCGTCGGCACGGGACAGTTCCAGGGCCCCTCGCAGCCAGCCGTCCGCGGCCTCCGGGTCCTTGCGCTCCAGCCAGACGGAGGCGATCGCGTTGCGTGCCACCGCCTCGCCGTGCCGGTCGCCGCACGCGGCGAAGTCCTTGAGCGCGGCGGTGAACGTTCCGAGCGCGGCGCCGAGATCACCCATGATCCGGTGGACCGAGCCGGAACCCACCGCGGCGATCGCTTCCCCCGTGGGGTGTCCGAGCTCAGCGAAGAGCGCCCTGGCCCGGTCGAAGGAGGCGAGCGCGTCCGGATACCTGTCCTGGTAGAGATGAAGTTGGCCAAGGTTGCGCAGCAGGGAAGCGGCCCTGACGTCGTCGTGGTGCGGCATGGCGTCGAGCACGAGCCGGTGGGTCCGCAGCCAGTCGCCGTAGTAGCCGCGCATGTCGAAGAAGCCCGCCAGTTCGATCGCCAGGTCGGCGGCCCTGTCGGTCCGCCCGAGCCGGACTGCGGCGTCGACGGCGGCGACGAGGTTGCGGTGCTCGCTCTCGAACCAGTCCACGGGCCGGGCGCGCACCATGCGGACGACATCGTGCGGCGGTCCGTCCGGCAAGCCCCGCTCGTCGGGCTCGCCCAGCACACCGAGGAAGCGGGTGGGCATGGCGGCGTTGGCGGAGCGGGCGAGGTCGGTGAGCGCGTCGATGACCCGCAGGCGCCGCCGCAACCGTATGTCCTGATCGTCCGTCAGTACCAATTCCCGGGCGTAGCACCGCAGTAGGTCGTGCATGCGGTAACGGTTCAGACCGAGACGGTCTCTGCCGACGACTTCGACGAGGTGTTCGTCGAGCAGGATGTCCAGACCCCCCGCCGTCTCACTGTCGCGCCCCGTCGCAACGGCGACGAGCCAGCCCGGGACGGCGTCGTCGGGCAGGTCTCCGAACGTGCGGAAGGCGGTGGCGGCGGGCTCGGGCAGATGGCGGTAACTGAGTTCGGCGCCGGCCCGCACCTCCAGCTCGCCGAAGCGGACCGCCCCGAGGCGACCGCGCTCGTCGCGCAGCGAGTCGGCCAGCGTGCCGACGCTCCAGCCGGGCCGGTTCACGAGCCGGGCGGCCGCGATCCGTACCGCCAGCGGAAGTGACCCGCACTCGGCGAGGACACGGTCGGCGTCGGCGCCCTCCCGGCGCAGCCGGTCCGCGCCGACGATGGCCCCGAACAGGGCGCGGGCGTCATCGTGCCGCATCAGCCCGAGCGGGCAGGCGCGCGCCGGGAGGCCGGGCATCCGGCGCCGCGAGCTGACCAGCACCGCCGAACCACCGGTGCCCGGGAGCAGTGGGCTCACCTGTGCGCTGTCCAGGGCGTCGTCGAGCACGATGAGGAAGCGCCGCTGGGCCAGGCGGGAACGGAACATCGCGGCGCGTTCGCCCGGTTCACCGGGTATCGCACTGTCGATGACGCCCAGGCCGCGCAGCATCTCGGCCAGGACGTCCGCCGGCTCACGGGGGCACTCGCTCGTTCCGGCCAGGTCGACGAAGAGCTGCCCGTCCGGGAACGCGTCACGCACCCGGTGGGCGACATGCACGGCCAGCGTGGACTTCCCGACACCCGGCGGGCCCGACACCGCCGCGACCACGGGCTGCCGGCCGGCGGTGGACAGTAACTCCTCCAGGTCGGCGACCTCGACGGCGCGTCCGGTGAAGTCGATTATGTCGATCGGGAGTTGGCAGACGGACACGGGCGTTGCCGCGCGACGGCGGCCGGGGTATCCGTTGACCTCGGCGCCGATGGCCCGCAGCGGCTCGCTGGGCTCTATCCCCAGCTCGGCGGCGATCACCCGCTCGGCCTCGGCGTACGCGGACCGCGCCTCGGCGCTGCGCCCCGCGCCGTTCAGCGCGTGCACGAGCATCCGCCACAGGTCCTCCCGCAGAGGGCTCTCGGTCAGCCGGGACCGAAGGCCGGAGACCAGGTGGGCGTAGTCCCCGAGCCGGAGCCGTAACTCGAGGCACTCGTCGACAGCGATGGACCGCAACCCCTCCATGCGCGTGATGGCCGGGTCCCACACCACGCTGGAGGGCACGTCCTGGAGCACCCCACCGCGCCACAGCCCCAGGGCCCTTTCGTAGGCACGCAGTGCCGCGGCGTCCTCACCGCGGTCGCGAGCGGCGCGGGCCGAGGCGAGATGCTGCTCGAAGAGCAGCATGTCCGCCTCCCCGGGTTCGACGCCCAGCGAGTAACCGGAGGGCTCGGTACGCAGTCCGTCGACCGCCGTCGGGGGCAGCCGCAACCGCAGCGTCCGTACGTACGTGCGCACATTGGCGACCGCGGACCGAGGTGCGCCACCTGGCCACAGGACCTCCGTCAGCAGGTCCAGTGAGACGAAGCCGTTCGGCTGGAGCAGCAAAGTCGCCAGTACGGCCCGGGGCTTGGCCCCGCCGATCCGTACCGGGACTCCGTGCGCCCTCACCTGGAGCGGCCCCAGGACTCCGAATGTCGGCTCCCCCACCGCAGCCCTCCGTGATCTCGGTAACTTCGGTGCAGCGTAACGATGTTCGAAGCCTCTCCAGACGAAATCCGGGTGACGGCTCCCCCTCTATCCGTTCGGCGCTCGCCACCGATCCCGACGCGTGGGCCCGGCCGCCCACCCGGCACCGCACCCGCCAGGGGTACAGCCTCCTGGCGGAATGCCCCTGAGGACGTTCCTCCGGGCCCGGTGGTCCACGCCTGGACCACCGGGAAGGCTGCTCCGTGGGCCGACACGGGCGGCCGGGCGCGCGGCTCACCGCACGCGGGCGGACGCCCGGCTGCGGCTCTCCTCGACCTCGCTGAAGCTGCGGCGCTCCACCCCGTGGATCACCGCGAACCTCTACAGCCACCTCACCCGACAGGCCGCACACCGGGCCATCGACACCGTCGGCCAAACCTCACCACGGCCGCACGAGCCGCTGCCCGCCTGCCCGGACCGGGGTGGCTGCGACCACCTCGCGACCACATCCACCGCCTCCGCGCAGCCCTCCCCGAACCCCGCTCCCCCGCACCACCCGATACCAGGCGAAACAACCCCGGCGCGCGGGCGCGCGACCACACTGCGACCACCACGCCCCGGAATGCACGAAAGGCCGCCCTCTCACGGATGAGAGAACGGCCTCCGACCTGCGTTTCCGCATGGTCGGGACGACAGGATTTGAACCTGCGACCCCTTGACCCCCAGATCGATGGGGCGGAGGGAAAATCATGACATACGGCATAATCTCAGGGCGCACAGCGTGCACATCCGTACAGGCTGTGCGCCCATCGACGTGGGCGTTGGTCCCCAACTGGTCCCCAAGGGGCATCACCTGACCCTCGGACCCGCCCGCCGTCGCAGACGGTCACCCGGGGAAAAGCGGCTCAGGAAGCGGCGTGGCCCCGCTTCCGTTCGGCTCGACGTCGCAGGTCGCGAATGACCTCATACCAACGCCAGGAGCCGTCCCAGTCGCAGGCCTCGTGCCCGCCGGGCTCCCAGTCCGCAAGCTCGTCCAGCCGCTTGAGCAGGACATCCGGATCGACAGGTACACGGTGCGTACGCTCGTCGTCGAGCTGCCCTGCGATGTTGTGCAGCCGGTGAGCAGCGCGGTAGTAGGACAGCTGGGTGTCGGTCAGCCGGCGTACGGCGTAGCCGCCACACCTGCTGCACCAGTCCCAGTCGTCACGGGCCAGCAGGTCGGCCAGGGTCAGGAGGTCGTCGCTCGTCGCGAGGCCTCGATCCCGTGTATGCCGGCACAGGGGTGAGTGCCCCTTGCCTTCGAACTTGGGATCCGAGTTCGTGGCGTAGATCTGCGCCTGACCCAGGACACCCAGTGGAAGGTCTCTACCGCTGCGCCAGCGGTCGGTGCTGGGCGGCCGGAACGGTGAGAGGTCCAAGGGAGCAGGCGCCAGCAGGCCCTCCCACACCGCAAGGGGCAGCATGCCGGAGCGGCCGGTGTCGAGGCTCCGCAAGTCGGAAACACCACGTGCCATGGCGAGCATGCGCAGATTGTGTTCCTTGTCATGCTCCCGATACGTCCGCCGGGCGACTTCCTTAGCCCCGGCTGCAAGGCCCAGGGCAACACCAAAGTGGTCATCCTGCCGTACATAGTCGTGGCCCGAGGACGGGTCATCGTCAGCCTCTGGCGCGGGGACGACCTCCTTGGTCCACGGACTGATCACGCTCTCGGGGAGGTCCGACGCGCCGGCGACGATGACTCCAAGCCAGCCCTGGGCGAGTCGCCTCCCAATGACCTCGAGAGGCAAAACCTCCACTCCCCCGCTCGTCGAGAAGACGATGTAGAGCTGGTCGGCGGTATACGAGAAGGTCCGCAGCGCACGGAGGTGAGCGGGGGTAACGGGCTGGCGGTCGAAGACAGCCGTGTCGTCGAAAACCCCGGGCCGGATAGAGTCCGGCTGCCCTTGGCCCGCTTCGGTAGCCACGGCTTCGGAACCGCCCGGATCGCACGCGAGGCTGCCCGAGGGGTCCAGGAGTCTGTCGGCGACGAGGGCCGGAACTCTCAGCGTCAGCGTGCGCCGACCCCACTCGGCGGTCACGGTCCACGTCACCACTACGCCAACGGTCCACCGATCGAGGCCGTCCAGGAACCCGGGCGCACCTCCGCGCGAAGGCTCCTCCGTGGCCTCCGGCAAGCGCGCCGTGACCCATACCGTCGGTGTCGAATCCGCCGCCGCAGCACAGGCGCCGGCTTCGTCCTCCCAGGACTGGATCAGGCGGGCGGCTCCTTCCAGAGCTTCCGCGTGCCCCTTCTTGTTGGGCCGGATGCCGTGCACGAGGTCATAGCGGCTGATCGAGCGTGATTCAGGCCCTTCCCAGCCCCGCTCCGCCGAGTACTGCCAGCTGCGCCAGAGCGCGTTCAGGCCTGCGGAGATCCGGCTGCTGTTGCCGAGCACCGCGAAGGCAGGATCGTCGATCGGCAGCGAACGCTTCTCCAGCGTCGCCGCCGCAGCGGCTACCACGAGACCAGACGGCTCCACGAAGAGGGCCACGTGCGCCCGCAGAACCTCGAGGTAGCTCTCCTTCGCCGACACGTGCGGCCGAGCCCAGTCCGTCAGCCAAGGAAAGTGGGCGATGGCTGCCTGCGCTCGGTTAAGGCTCCCCGCAGCATGACGCCAGCGAGACAAGACCCGCTCCTGCAGCTCTTCGGCTTCCCTGAGCGCTTCCCACCACCCGTCGTCCTCCTCATCATCATCGTCCTCGTCCGCAGCACCCCGTTCCGAGTGCAAGAGCTCGGCTGCAGCTCGCACCTCGTCCTGGGTCCAGTACACGTCCTCGTCCGGCTCCGCATAGGCCTGCAGCTGGTGGAGCAGTCCCGCTCCGCCGAGCGCGTTCATGAAGATGCCCAGTCCGGATGACGGCCGGATCCTCGGGCCCCAGTCCGCGCAACCGGAGCAAAACCTGTCCACCACGTCCGCGTTCAACGGAACCTCGGTCGTCGTCACGTTGGTCGTACGGAGCTGACTGCATTCCCTCCGGACATGCAGTCTGGCGTTCTTGCCCTTCGCCGAGTACACGGTGATCTTGGTGCCCTCGAACGGCCCGAGCGGTACGTCGGCTGTCAGCATGCGATCGCGCACAACTCCCCCTTCTCCTGCCTTGCGAGCATAGGGCTGCGCAGCGACGAATGTCCCTAGACGCCAGAGCCGCCACCCGCTCCCGGTTCGAGCTAGCTCGGTACTGGACAACCTTGCGATGCCACTCCCCAGCGAACGGGTCCCATGGCGATCTTCTGCACGCTAGGCTGCGCGGAATAGTGTCAGACTCAGGCTGGGAAGAAACCTGAATGGACCGTCCAATCCAGGCGTTCATCGACAGGATCAACCACGGCCCGGCCGGACTTCTGCTCGGTCAGAGCCATCTACGTCTCGGCGGCCTAGAAGACCCACTCCTCTCGCTGGCGCAGACGAAGCTCGGTGGAGACGTCGACACGTACGACGTCCTTCTCACTGCAGGCGAGGCCGGCCCAGGTTTCGCCAACTGGCTGGACGAACGGTGCAGCCAGCTCGCTCCGTCCGAGCATCTTGACGCCATCTCGGACTACCCGTGGGTCGGCGTGTGGTCCTCAGCCATCGACAGCATCTGGCCAACAGTGTTCGAAAAGCCCTGGCGAGAAGTCCAGCGCATCTTCAGTGAGCGCTACAGGCCTAGCGACCCCCGCAACCGACGACGCCTCCACTGCACCTATCTCTACGGATGCACGGCCAGAACGGAGCCGGAGGAGCGGTTCCCGGTGTCCCGGCTCGAAAAGCTCAAGCGGCGGACCGTGGCCAACGCCCTCGCCTACCGGATGATCGAGGCACTCGGACCGCTCGGCACCCTGGCAATCGACGGCTACGCTGGCGGCGACTGGCTCACGGACGAGGACCTGGCCGGGCTGGTGCTCCAGATGCAGAAGGGACAGTGTCATCTCTTCTCCGTCACGGACGATCTGCTGAAGAACTCGATGCTCGCGGATCTGGCCGCTGACGGGCACCTGGTCGTCCACGACCAACCGCTCGCCCTGGTGCTCGAGGAGGGTTCCTCCGCTGGGCTCATCACCGCGGACCCCCTTGTCGAGCGGGGTGATCTCCAGCGACTCGTCAGCTTCGGCAACGGTAGTCATTCGGTACCCCGGGACCTGTGGGTGCCGTTGTCGTCGAGCGCCCAGCTGCTGAGCGAAGCCATGCTCGTCACACCAACTCCCGTCTCAGCGGATGCCCGCTACTCCGCGTTCCGCCAGTTCCTTGGCTCATCGTCAGCCAGCATCAATTGGGAGGGCATCGGGCGAGGTTTCGCGTTCCACCGGGACTTCGAGCGGCGGCTCGAGGATTGGATCGCGACCCGCGCGTCCCGGAGGGAGATCTCGGACCAGCCACTCGTCCTGCACGGAGCGACCGGGACGGGCAAGAGTGTGGCACTCGCCAGCGTGGCGTACACCCTCGCCAGCCGTCGCCGTTACCCAGTGATCCACCTCGGCCAGAGTGTAGGTACCTCTGCAATGCCCGCGCTTGATGCCTTCTGTCAGTGGGCCGAGAGCGAGGGAGCGGACAGTACAGTCATCGTCTGGGACGCGATGCGAGACATGGACTGGTACGCGGATATCGCCCGGCGCTTCTCTGGACGCGGGCGCCGCGTGGTCCTCGTCGGCAGCACATATCGCATCGAGGCGACCAAGATCCCGTCGAAACGCCGCAAGGGTTACGTTGAGGCGCCCACCGTGCTCACGGCCGACGAGCCACGGCGGATAGCCGATTTCCTGGCCAGCCTCGATGCCAGTCTCGCCCAGATCGCCGAGCGCAGACTCAGCCTGGAAGCAAGCTTCCTCGCGTTCCTCTATCGCCTGCTCCCCCCAACTCGGGCGACTGTCCGTAGCGGTGTGGTCCGCGAGCTGGAGCAGGTTGAGCGGAGCCTGGTCAAACGAGCATCGAAGCCGGATACCAGGGACACTCCGAAGACCACGCTTGGCTACGCCCTGCTGGAGGCGGGCCTCATCCCGCAACTGCCCTTCGACGGCAGAGCCGCCAGCGCAACTGAGCTCGAAAACTTCACAGTGGTGGAGGAATTGACGGCGCTCATCATGGTGGCTGGCCAGTTCGGCCTGTCTGTGCCACTGGAGCTACTGATCCGGTCGACTGGTGAGGCGGGCTACTTCAATGTAGCCCGCCTCTTCGACGACGTGGATCTGGTGCGCTGGGAGGAGGACCACGAGGGGAACTTCCGGCTGGGAGCGCGCAGCCGTCTGGAAGCCCAGCTCATCGCAACCAGTCGGCTTGGGTCCACCGCCCGCGAAGCGGACTACGCAAAGCGCCTAATCGTCGAGGCTCGTGGTTCCGATTACGCGATCTCCGGTTCCCGAGAGATCGATTTTGTGGCCGACCTAGTCCGGGCCATGGGCGCTCAGGGCCCCGAACCCGAGCGCTTCCGCAAGGAGTTCCCGCTCATCTCCGACGCACTCCGCGAGCTGCGCGAGGAACGCGGCCTGGAGAACCCCCGACTGATGCTGCAGGAAGCAAATCTGTTGAGGGAGTTCGTAATCCGGTCACGCAACAACCAGCAGAGTGACGGCACTTACGACTTCGCGCGTATGACCGTGGCACTGCGGACCGCGACGGAGATCCTTCACATCGCTCTAAACCAGTTCCAGCCCGACGCTCTGTCTCCGCTGAGGAGCAAACTGAGGGTCGAGCTGGCGGCCACGTACGCCGCCCAGGCCCAAGGCATGCGCAGCGAGCACCGGGCAGCAGAGGAAGTCGCGTTCTTCGAGCAAGCCAGACAAGAGCTCGCGCTGGCACGGGAACTGGACCAAGAGAGCTTTTACCCTGTCGATGTCCTCGCCTGGTCAACCCGCAACGTTCTTGGTTCTCTGACCGACGAACAGCGCTCCGAGGCGATCGTGGACGTTCTCAGCGCCTTTGAGACGCTGTCACCCGAAGATCTCGACCCGAGCCAAGTCCAGAACTACCACAGGCGGCGCCTGGAGTTCGCCACTGAGGCCAACAATCTCACGCTGGCAGACGAAGCCTTCCAGGCACTCGCGGACCGCGGGTCGGGGGCAGGCGTCTATCTGAGGGCGCGGGCGATCGCGGACCCCACGGCCCTCAGGGAGACGCTTGATTCATCGGCCCATCAAAGGATCTCTGACGCCCTGGCCTATCTCGACACACACAAGGAGTTGGTATCCGGGGACAGCAGGTGCCTCAACCTGAAACTGGATCTGTGGTGGCTCCAGAATGCCGGCAGGCGTCTGTTCAGTGACGAGCGGGAGTGTCTGCCGTTCAACCAGGGGCAGTGGCAGGAGGCTCTTCGACTGATCGCCGCGATCGAGGACACCGGACGCACCTACCGGGACATCCCCCTGGCCTTCATCCGGGGCATCGCGGAATTCCACCGAGGAGAGCTCGGTGCGGCCTTCTCAACTTTTTCCGACCTCGAGACTCGGTCCGACGAGGTCAAGGGACGGCGGCGGATCATCCGTTCCTACCTGGCGTCAGAAAGTCACGGAAACCCACAGCTCTTCAATGGCGAGATCGCCCGGCTCTCCCGCGACCTGCGACGGGGGGAGGTCTACGTCGAGAGCCTGCGTCGACGCGTGATCTTCATTCCGTCTGAGTTCAAGGGCCGCGACCTCAGACTCGGCGCCAACCTGGGAAAGTTCCACATCGGCTTCAACCTGCTGGGCATCATCGCCGACCCAGAGCCCTTCCTCCACACCAGGCGACAGGAGCGCTGACCCGTGCTGCCATGGACCGCGCGCACTCCCAAGGACCAGTTGGTGGAGTTCGTTCGACTCCGCGAGCGCATCGACGATCTGTCCCGCGCACTGCTCTCCAGCGCGACCCCGGTGTTCGGGGCCGTCTCCCTGCCGACCCCGAACGTCGACGCCGCCCCGGAGCTCGCATTCATCAGGACCGCAAGCTGGCTCTACTGCCACTACAAGGAAACCGGGAGAGTGGGCGTCAAGTTCCTTATGGACCGCCCAGCCGTCCAGTCCCTACCCGAAATACGCTCACACGAACGCCTCGTCCACGCGTTGCGCACGTGGTCCCAGCACACCATTAACCCAGCCTCCGGCAACCATGACCGGAGGATCCTCAAGACCTGCTCCGACTGGTTCGAGGAGGTGTCTGCCGTTCTACTCCCCAGCTCCAATGAGGACTGGGAAAGGGCCCTTCATTCCCTGCTCGGAGAGGCCTGTGAGTTCGTCAGCCAGCTCACCAAGCAGGTCGAGCAAATCCGGGCTGACGAAGCACGCTCCCAGATCTGTCAGCAATGGGAGGACCGAATCTCGCGCGACTGGCCCGCCCACCGCTTCCACACGATCGTCTCCACCGTCGCGAGCGACATGGGGCGGAACACTGTCGACCCGGTCGCACTGTTCAAACGGAGCGAAAACGAGATCAGGAAGGCTCTGCGGATCACAAACGAGTCCGACCTGGAGTTCGCCGCCCGCCAGTGCATCGAGCGCGTTCTGCTCGCCGAGATCTCCAAACTCCTGCCCATCACCGGCAAAGACATCATTGAAACCCTCGGCGTGGAACCGGGCAAGAAGGTCGGTGAGCTGCTCCAGGAGGCGCGGAAGATCTACGAGGAAGCTCAGTACACCCGTGATCAGCTGCTCGAACGGCTGGCTCCGCTGGCCGACTCAACGGCGCCGTCTGGCCGCCCCGAGGCCTGACTCCTGCGTAAGGGGCACCTTCATTCCATGAGCGCCACGGGCCTTGCCTCCTGCCGAAGTGAGATGCCCCGTTTGCCACACCGAGTGCAGATGGCCGACAAGGGTCCGCCCAACTCCCAGTGGGTGGAAGGCATCATGTGAAGCTTCCCCTTGATGGTGGACACCTGGAGACTGGAATCTGAGGTTCCAGAGGAAGTAGCGCCAGGTGGGAAGCAAGTACACGAAGCGGTACACCGAGGAGTTCAAGCGGGACGCGATCGCGCTCGTCGACTCCTCAGGCAAGGCGGTGACGGCGGTCGCCCAGGAACTCGGCATCAGTTCCGAGTCCCTGCGCGGCTGGTATCGCCGGGCCAAGGCCGACCGAGGCGAGGGCAGCCCGGCGAGCTGACCGGTGCCGAGCGCGAGGAACTGCGGCGGCTGCGCAAGGAGAACCGCGAACAGCAGCAGACGATCAGATCCCGAAAAAAGCGACAGCCTTCTTCGCGAAGGAGAGCGACCGGTGAGCGCGTTGTACCGGTTGATCCACGCGGAGAAGGCGAACTACCCGGTCGTGCTGCTGTGCCGGGTGCTGCACGTGGCCCGCTCCTCCTACTACGCTTGGTGCGAGGGCGAGGCCGCCCGCCATGCCCGGCAGACTGCCGACGACGCACTGGCGCACGAGATCACCGTGCTGCACATCGCTTCCCGTCGCACCTACGGCGTCCCGCGCATCCATGCCGAACTGCGGCGTCTGGGGCGCCGGGTGAACCGCAAGCGCATCGCGCGCGTCATGCGCGAGCGCGACATCCGCGGCGTCACCCGCCGAAAGCGGCGCTCGCTGCCCCGGCCGGACGTGAAGACGAAGCCGGCTCCGGACCTGACCGGCCGGGACTTTCACGCTGAGCGCCCCGGCACCAGGCTGGTCGGGGACATTACCTACCTGGCCACCGTCGAGGGCTGGCTCTACCTCGCCTGCTGGCTCGACCTGGCCACCCCGCGAGGTCGTCGGCTACGCCATGGCCGACCACCACCGCGCAGAACTAGTCGTCGACGCCCTCGACATGGCCCACGGCCGGGGCGACCTGACGCCCGGCTGCGTGATCCACAGCGATCGCGGCAGCGAGTGCACATCGACTCAATTCCGGTACCAAATAAGCGAGTTGAGACTACGGCAAAGCTGCGGGCGCACCGGATCCTGCTTCGACAACGCCGCTGCGGAAAGCTTATGGGCCTTACTCAAGGAGGAGGTCGGCACCCACACCTGACCCAACCGGGCCACCGCCCGCGGTGAGGTTTTCGACTTCATCGAGACCTTCTACAACCGCCGCCGCCTGCGCAAACATAAAACTTTCGGCTACCTCACCCCAGCCGAGACCCGGCAGCGACACCAACACGCCCTCGCGGCATAACGAACGAGTGTCCAACATCACGGGGAAACTTCACAGCGCTACCTGCACCCGGACGTCCACAAGATCACGGCCGCCGGGGCGACGCTCCACGCTCGTTCCCGAGCCCATCGTCATGACCCGCTGACCCGCTGCCCCGGTCAAGGACGCCGGACCTCCAGCTGGTCCCCAACTGGTCCCCAAAAACGATCAAGGGCCGGTTTCGGATTGCTCCGAAACCGGCCCTAACCTCGACTGTCTCCAGTCGGGACGACAGGATTTGAACCTGCGACCCCTTGACCCCCAGTCAAGTGCGCTACCAAGCTGCGCCACGTCCCGCTGCCTGTCTGACCTGGGGTTTCCCCCTGGCTGAAGGCGCATGAGAACAATACCGCACTTCGACCGGTGGTCACGAACACCTTTCGCCGCTTGACCTCAACCATGCTTGATGTTGAACGCTGGGCCGCATGACGAACACGACCGCCGCACAGGCGTCCGCATACCGCGACCTGCCCCGGCTGATGAGCCTGATGACCGGCGACGAGAAGCACGGCCCTGCCGCGACGTCGACCCTGGACGCGCTCTGGGTGCTGTACGACCGGGTCCTGCGGGTGACACCGGAGACCGTCGACGCGCCGGACCGGGACCGCTTCCTGCTGTCGAAGGGGCACGGGCCCATGGCGTACTACGCGGTCCTCGCCGCGCACGGGTTCTTCGGCGAGGAGCTGCTGGCGGGCTTCGGCTCGTACGGATCGCCGCTCGGCCACCACCCCGACCGGCTCCTGGTGCCCGGCGCCGAGATCGGCAGCGGCTCGCTGGGGCACGGGCTGCCGCTCGCCGTGGGGAGCGTGCTGGGACTGCGGGCCCAGGGAATGACCGGGCCGCGGGTATGGGTGCTGACCGGCGACGCCGAGCTGGACGAGGGCAGCAATCACGAGGCGATCGCCTACGCAGGACCGGCCGGGCTGGAGCAGCTGCACACCGTGGTGATCGACAACGCCTCGGCGACGTACGGACGCCCCGGCGGGATCGCGGAGCGGTTCGCGACCGCGGGCTGGTCGGTCGCCTCCGTGGACGGGCGGGACCACGAGGCGCTGTACGCGGCCTTCACCGCACCGCACCCCGGGCAGCCCAGGGCCGTCGTGGCCCGGGTCGACCCCAAGCACTGAGCCGTGGCACGACCCGACCTCGACGAAACCCCTGAACGGAAGCAGAGGAACATCCCCATGGACACGATGCGTGACCGTTTCATCGCCACCACCACCCAGCTGCTCGACGAGGACCCCCGCCTGGCGCTCGTGCTCGCCGAGATCAGCCGCGACGGATTCGGCCGGGCCGAGCGGGACCATCCCGACCGGGTCGTGAACGTCGGCATCCGTGAGCAGCTGCTCGTCGGGGCCGGCGCCGGGATGGCGCTCACCGGATTGCGGCCGGTCCTGCACACCTTCGCGAGTTTCCTGGTGGAGCGGCCGTTCGAGCAGGTGAAGCTCGACTTCGGCCACCAGGGGGTCGGCGGGGTGCTGGTGAGCGCGGGGGGCTCGTACGACTGGCCGGCCGGCGGGTTCACCCACATGGCGCCCGGGGACGTGGCGCTCATGGACACGCTGGAGGGCTGGACCGTGCACGTGCCGGGCCATCCCGACGAGGCGGAGACACTGTTGCGCGAGGCGGCCGCCGGGGAAGGCCGGGTGTATGTGCGGCTGTCGCTGCAGTCCAACGGCCGGGGGCGCCAGGTCGGCGGCACGGGCGGGTTCTCCACCGTGCGGGAGGGAGCGGGCGGGGTCGTGGTCGCCGTCGGCCCGATGCTCGACAACGTCCTCGCCGCGACGGAGGGACTCGACGTGACCGTGTTGTACGCGACCACCGTGCGGCCGTTCGACGGCCGAGGGCTGCGCCGGGCGGCCGGCGGCCGGGCCACCGCCGACGTGGTGATCGTCGAGCCGTACCTGGCGGGCACCTCGACGGGCGCCGCCAACGACGCGCTCGCCGCACTCCCCCACCGGATCCTGGGGCTCGGCGTATCGCGCGAGGAGCTGCGGCGTTACGGGCAGATGGACGAGCATCTCGCGGCACACGCTCTGGACCCGAAGGGCCTGCGGGGCCGGATCAGCGCATTCCTTGGCGGGTGAGACGGCGAACGCGGCCCATACGGGCCCATTGACCCCGCGGAAGGCGTGACCCTACCCTGAAGCGCGTCCGGAAAGCGCTTTCTACATCCTCTCGGCACCCACCCCCCACAGGGAGCGCCCGTGAACCGTCGCCCTTCGATCCGCGGCGTCCTAGTACTGCAACGGTCTTTGTTCTGATGTGTGGGCAGTTTCTGGTGGTGTGTGGCCGCGTCGTTTGTAGTGGCTGATCCGGGCTTGGAACTGT